>NZ_JAFMPY010000002.1 GCF_017353515.1 Jiella sonneratiae | reverse complement strand
CGCCCCCCCCCCCCCCACCGCGGCGGCGCCACCCGCGGGCGGGGCCCGCGCCTCGACTGCCACCTCGGCGACAGAAGCGGTGCCGGCGATCGCCCGTCCGCCGACGATTTTGCGGCGACGAGCTCAGTAGATCCTCGGGACAAGCCCGAGGATGACGCCGCGGCTGGGGGTGACGCCTGCGCCGGGGTCGCCGTCACGACGAAAGCCACCCGGCGGCCCCATCCATGACCGCCACCATCTCCAAACGCCTCGCAGCCGCCATCCCCGTCCTGTTCGGCCTCTCGATCATCGTCTTCCTGATGATCGCCCTCATTCCCGGCGATCCGGCGACCGCGATCCTCGGCTCCTACGCGACGCCGGAGAACGTCGCGAAGCTCAACGCCGCGCTCGGCTTGGACAAGAGCCTGCCGCAACAGTATCTCGCCTGGATCTCCGGCGTCCTCACCGGCGATTTCGGCCGCTCCTACGCGCTCAACCGGCCGGTGATCGACATCGTCATGGAGCGCTTCTCGGCGACCCTGCTGCTCGCCGGGGCCTCGCTGGTCCTCGCCACGTTCTTCGGCCTTTTCGCCGGCATCGTCTCGGCGGTGCGCCAGTTCGGCCTCGCCGACAAGGCGATCACGCTGGCCGTCCTCGTCGGCATTTCGGTGCCGTCCTTCTGGCTGGGGCTCCTGCTCATCCTGTTCTTCGCGGTGAAGATCAAGCTCTTCCCGGCAAGCGGCATGGTGGCGATCTACGGCGGCGGCGGGCCGCTCGACATCCTGCATCATCTCGTCCTGCCGGCGATCACGCTGGCCCTCGTCGCCACCGGCGTCATTGCGCGCCTCACCCGCACGGCGATGCTGGAGGTGCTGCGCCAGGACTACATCCGCACCGCAAGGGCCAAGGGCCTGACCGAGCGCCGGGTGATCTATCGCCACGCCTTCATGGCGGCGCTGGTCTCGGTGATTCCGGTGATCGGCATCCAGGCCGGATTCGTCCTCGGCGGCGCGGTCTATGTCGAGACGGTGTTCCAGTGGCCGGGGATCGGCGCGATGCTGGTCAACGCCATCTCCCAGCGCGACATCCTGCTCGTCCAGGGCGGCGTCCTCGTCGTCGCGGCCTCCTACGTGCTCTTCAACCTTCTCGCCGACGTCTGCCAGACGCTGCTCGATCCGAGGCTGAAATGACGGCCGCCGCGACCACCTCCGACACAGCCGCCCAAACGTCGGGTAAAGAGCGCCGCGAGCGGCCCTCGACCTTCGCGCTGATCCTCAACAACCGCCTCGCCGCGGCGGGGCTCGTCGTCCTTGGCCTCATCGTCCTCGCCGCGCTGGCCGCACCCATCCTGCCGCTCGCCGACCCGAACGCCACCGACCCTGCGAACCGCCTTGCCCCGCTTTTGACGCCCGGCCATCTCTTCGGCACCGACGCCCTCGGCCGCGACATCCTCTCCCGCCTCGTCTGGGGGACGCGCGTCTCCCTCCTCGTCGGCTTTTCCGCCTCGCTGATCGCCGCCCTCTTCGGCTCGGCCATCGGCCTCGTCGCCGGCTACGCAGGGGGCCGGACCGACCAGATCCTGATGCGGCTGATCGATCTGATGATGGCCTTTCCCTACATCCTGCTGGCGCTCGCCATCGTCGCCATCCTCGGGCCGGGGCTGATCAACGCGCTCTATGCCATCGCCATCGTCAACGTGCCGTTCTTCGCCCGCAACATCCGCGGCATCACCGTCGGCCTCGCAAGGCGGGAATTCGTCGACGCCGCCCGGCTCTCCGGCAAGGGGCCGCTGACGATCCTTGGGTCGGACATCCTGCCCAACGTCCTGCCGACCATCGTCATCACGCTGTCGACCACCGTCGGCTGGATGATCCTCGAAACGGCGGGGCTCTCCTTCCTCGGCCTCGGCGCCCAGCCGCCCCAGGCCGATCTCGGCTCGATGCTCGGCGACGGACGCAAGGTGATGTTCACCGCGCCGACCATCTCGCTGGTGCCGGGGCTGATGATCTTCCTGATCGTCATGAGCATCAACCTGATCGGCGACGGCATCCGCGACGCCCTCGACCCGCGGCTCAGGTCGGGCGCGCTGGCGCGGCCGGCATTCCGCACGAAGGTGGCGAAGGGACGGAGGATGCCGGGGGAGGATATTGGAGAGGAGCCTCAACCTCTCGAAGGTGGCAGCAGCCATCACTCCCCTCTGCCTGCCGACGATAGCGGCAACCGCCACCCCCCTCTGCCTGCCGGCATCTCCCCCACAAGGGGTGAGATCGATAAAACGGAGACGTCGGCAGCAGCTGATCTCCCCCCTTGTGGGGGGTCCGAAGGACGGGCGAGACCCGTGGCTCGCCCGGGAGTCCGGCAGGGCAGAGGGGGGGGTCAAGGCACCAACCCGGACGACAAAAGCGTATCCCCCGTCCTCGCCGTCCGCGGCCTCGAAACCGAATTCCGCATCGGCCGGTCGGTCTATCACGCCTCGAACGGCGTCGATCTGACGATCCGGCCCGGCGAATGCCTCGGCCTCGTCGGCGAGTCCGGCTCCGGCAAGTCGGTGACGGCGATGAGCCTGATGGGCCTCGTTCCCTCGCCGCCGGGGGTCATTGCCGGCGGGCGCATCGGCTTCAAGGGCGAAGACCTCGCCGACGCGCCGGACGGGCGCATCCGCGCATTGCGCGGCGGCGCCGTCAGCCACGTCTTCCAGGATCCGCTGGCGACGCTTCACCCGCTGTTTGCCGTCGGCGACCAGGTCGTCGAGGCGATCCGCGCGCACCAGCCGCTCGGCAGAAAGGCGGCGGCGGAAAAGGCCCGCGACCTCCTCGATCTCGTCCGCATCCCCAACGCTGCGCGGCGCATGAAGGCCCTGCCGCACGAACTCTCCGGCGGCCTTCGCCAGCGCGTCTCGATCGCCATCGCGCTCGCCAACGATCCGGACCTGATCATCGCCGACGAGCCGACGACGGCCCTCGACGTGACCGTACAGGCCGAGGTGCTGCGGCTGCTCGACGAGCTTCGGCGCGAGCGCCGGACCGCGGTCCTCTTCATCACCCACGACTTCGGCGTCGTCTCCGAAATCGCCGACAAGGTGGCAGTGATGTATGCCGGCCGCATCGTCGAGACCGGCAAGACGGCCGAGATCCTCGCCCGGCCGGCGCATCCCTATACCCGCATGCTGATCGACTGCGTCCCGGTGATGGGCGAGCCGGAGCGGCGGCTCGACGCGGTGCCCGGCCGCCCGCCGGCGGTGAACCGGCTGCCGCCCGGCTGCGCATTCGCCGATCGCTGCCCCCGGGTCCGGCCGGATTGCCGGGAGGGTGAGATCGAACTGGAACCGAAGCGCGGCAGCCTCGAAGCCCGCTGCCTTTATCCGCTCGGCCCGGGGGAAGCGCTTTCCGGCGAGGCCGATCCCCGGGAGGCGCGGCCATGACCGCGCCGTCGAACGTCATGGAAATCCGCGACCTCGCCCGGACCTTCGGCGGCGGCCGCACGATCTTCGGCACGAAGAAGCCGGAACTGACCGCCGTGCGCGGCGTCTCGCTCGATCTCAGAATGGGCGAGACCCTCGGCATCGTCGGCGAATCCGGCTGCGGCAAGTCCACCCTCGCCCGAATGCTGGTCGGGCTCGACAGGCCGACACGCGGCGCGATCCGCCTCGACGGCGAAGACCTGTCGGCATCGGGCACCAAGGCGCTGGCACGCCGCGTGCAGTACGTCTTCCAGGATCCGGTTTCCTCGCTCAATCCGCGCCAGACCATCCGCGCCATTCTCGAAGCGCCGATGCGCCATCTCCTCGGTCTCGGCGGGAAGGAGCGACTGGCGCGACTCGAAAAGCTGATCGAGGCGGTGAATCTCCGTCCCGAATTCCTCGAACGCTATCCGCACGAATTTTCCGGCGGCCAGGCCCAGCGGATCGGCATCGCCCGGGCACTCGCGGCCGAACCCGACGTCGTCGTCCTCGACGAGCCGGTCTCGGCCCTCGACGTCTCGGTGCAGGCGCAGGTTCTGAACCTGCTCGACCGGCTGAAGCAGGAACGCGGCCTGACCTACGTGTTCATCAGCCACGACCTCGCGGTGGTCGAGAGCGTCGCGACGCGGGTGGCGGTGATGTATTTCGGCGAGATCGTCGAGGAAGCGCCGGCGCGCCAGCTCTTCCGTGCACCGCTGCACCCCTATACGGACCTCCTCATCCGCTCCGCCCCGGTGCCGAACCGCAGGCGCGCCGCCGCAAAGGGCGACTCGGGCGAACTGCCCGACCCATACGACCCGCCGCCCGGCTGTCCTTTCGCGCCCCGCTGCCCACGGGTCGAGGCCGACTGCCGCGCCGCGATGCCGCCGCTCGAAGCCAAGGACCGCGGCAAGGGGCATCGCGCCGCCTGTCTGCATCCGCTGCCGCTTTCGGCGCCGACGTCGCAGCCGCACGAGCCGGGCTGAGCCGCCGCCGCGGCGGCGCCTTTACCGCGGCCTGCGGCTGTCGTACGCAGGTGGGACGGGTCTCGCTCGACGAGGGCGGGCCGGCGACCCCAGCGTCTGGCCCGGGCAGCATCAAGCTCGATCACGGCGGCGACAGAGGAGACATCTCGATGAAGGCCACGATCTTCTCCGGCGTGATCCCGGCGCTGATGACCCCCTGCCGTCCCGACCGCTCGCCGGATTTCGACGCCCTCGTTTCGACCGCCGAGGATCTGATGTCGGCCGGCATGTCGGCGGTGGTCTATTGCGGCTCGATGGGGGACTGGCCGCTCCTCACCGATGCCGAGCGCATGGAAGGCGTCGCCCGGCTGACAGGGGCCGGCATCCCGGTCGTCGTCGGCACCGGCGCGGTCAACACCGCCTCGTCCGTCGCCCATGCGGCGCACGCCGCAAAGGTCGGCGCGAAGGGTCTGATGGTCATTCCGCGGGTCTTGTCGCGCGGGCCGTCGGCCGCCGCCCAGAAGGCCCATTTCGAGGCGATCCTCTCGGCCGCGCCTGAGCTTCCGGCGGTCATCTACAACAGCCCCTATTACGGCTTCGCGACCCGCGCCGAGCTGTTTTTCGAGCTGCGCGCCAGACATGCCAATCTCGTCGGCTTCAAGGAGTTCGGCGGCCCGGCGGATCTCAGATACGCCGCCGAAAACATCACCAGCCGCGACGACGACGTCTCGCTGATGGTCGGCGTCGACACGGCGGTCTACCACGGCTTCGTCAATTGCGGGGCGACCGGGGCGATCACCGGCATCGGCAACGTCCTGCCGCGCGAGGTCGTCGCGCTGTGCGAGCTCTCGCGGGCCGCCGCGAGCGGCGACGTGGTCGCCCGCCGCCGGGCGAAGGAGCTCGACGAGGCGCTGGCGGTGCTCTCTTCCTTCGACGAGGGGCCGGATCTGGTCCTCTACTTCAAGCACATGATGGTGCTGCGCGGACACGAGGCCTATCGCCTCAATTTCAACGAGACCGACGCGCTGTCGGAGAGCCAGCGCGGCTTCGCCGAGGCGCAGCTGAAGCTGTTCGACGCCTGGTACGCCGAATGGAGCCGCACCGAGCTGCCCCGCGCCGCCAAGAAGGCCGCGGCGTAAGGTCCGGCGACCCGCCGAACCGCTGCCGCCCCCGACGATCCGCCCTCTCCTGACCGTGCCCCGCCGGACATGACGGAAAACCGTTCCTCGCCGCCCGCGTCCGTCCCGGACGTCATCGTCGTCGGCGCAGGCGTCATCGGCCTGTCGGCCGCCCTGATGGCGACGTTCCGCGGCCTTTCGGTGACGGTTCTCGACCGGGAGGGCCCGGCGGCCGGCGCATCGGCCGGCAATGCCGGCGGCTTCGCCTTCACCGAGATCCTGCCGCTCGCCTCCCCCGGTATCATGCGCAAGGCGCCGAAATGGCTCGCCGATCCGCTCGGGCCGCTCAGCATTCCGCCGGCCTATGCCCACAGGATCGCACCGTGGATGCTGCGCTTCTGGCGCGCCTCGTCGCCGGCGCGCTTCGCGGCGGCGACTGCCGCCCAGACAGCGCTGAACGACCTTTCGCGAGCCGAGCTCGAAGCCTTTCTCGGCGAGACCGGCACGCTCGCCATGCTGCGCAAGGACGGCTGCCTGGAAGTCTACGAAAGCGAGGCGGAGTTTTGCGCCGCGCTGCCCGGCTGGCGGGCACGGGCCGAGCACGGCATCGACTTCCGGCACCTTTCCGCCGGCGAGATGGCCGAGCTCCAGCCGGGGCTCTCGCCGCGCTTCACCCACGGCTCCTTCATGCCGGGCTGGTATTCGATCGCCGATCCCAGGGACTACGTCCTCGCCCTCGCGGAACGGCTTCGCGCCCTCGGCGGGCGGATCGAGCGGGACGAGGTGCGGGCGCTGCGGCCGACCGAGACCGGCGTCGAGATCGTCAGCGACGGCGGCAGCCGGCAGGCGCGGCACGTCGTCCTCGCGGCCGGCGCGTTCTCGCATCGCATCGCCCGCAGCCTCGGCGAGCGGATTCCGCTCGAAACCGAGCGCGGCTACAACACGACGCTGCCGCCGGGCGCCTTCGACCTGAAGGTCCAGATCACCTTCGGCGGCCACGGCTTCGTCGTCTCGCGGCTTTCGAGCGGCATCCGCGTCGGCGGGGCGGTCGAACTCGCCGGGCTCGACCGGCCGCCGAACTTCCGCCGCGCGGAGGCGATGCTGAAGAAGGCGACTGCGTTCCTCCCCGGCCTCGATCCGCGGGACGGCCGGCAATGGATGGGGTTTCGCCCGTCGCTGCCGGACTCCCTGCCCGCCATCGGCCCGTCGCGGGCGAGCCGGCAGATCGTCCACGCCTTCGGCCACGGCCATCTCGGCCTGACCCAGTCCGTCGGCACCGCCCGGCTCGTCGCCGATCTCCTCACCGGCCGCGATCCGCCGATCGCGCTGGCGCCCTTCTCGCCCGGCCGTTTCCGGCGCATGATCGCCTGACGTCGCGGGCAGGCGGGCGCGCCCGCAAAGCCCGACACTCCCCCAAACCCGAAGGGCGCGCCGCGAGCGGCAGCCGACTTTCCGGAAACCGCCATGGCCAGCCACATCTTCTCCTGCCTCGACGGCCACACCTGCGGCAATCCGGTGCGCCTCGTCATGGGCGGCGCCCCGCGGCTCGAAGGCGCGACCATGCTGGAACGGCGCGGGCATTTCCTGCGCGAATTCGACTGGATCAGGACCGGCCTGATGTTCGAGCCGCGCGGCCACGACATGATGTCGGGGTCGATCCTCTATCCGCCGACCCGGACCGACTGCGACGTGGCGGTGCTGTTCATCGAGACCTCGGGCTGCCTGCCGATGTGCGGCCACGGCACCATCGGCACCGTCACCATGGCCATCGAAAACGGCCTCGTCTCGCCCCGCGAGCCCGGCCGCCTGTCGATCGACGCGCCGGCCGGCAGGGTGGACGTCGCCTATCGCCAGGAAGGGCGCTTCGTCGAGGAGGTGCGGCTGACCAACGTTCCCGGCTTCCTGCATTCCGAAGGCCTGACCGCCGAGGTCGACGGTCTCGGCGAAATCGTCGTCGACGTCGCCTATGGGGGCAATTTCTACGCCATCGTCGAGCCGCAGAAGGCGTTTCGCGACATCGCGGATTTCACCGCCGGCGCGCTCGTCGGCCTCTCCCCGAAATTACGGGCGGCGCTGAACGCGAAATACGACTTCGTCCATCCCGAGCATCCCGAGATCCGCGGGCTTTCCCATATCCTGTGGACCGGCGCCCCACGCGACCCGGCGGCCCATGGCCGCAACGCGGTGTTCTACGGCGACAAGGCGATCGACCGCAGCCCCTGCGGCACCGGCACCTCGGCGCGGATGGCGCAGCTCGCCGCCAAGGGGCGCCTGTCGGTCGGCGACGACTTCGTGCACGAATCGATCATCGGCTCGCTGTTCAAGGGCCGCGTCGAGGCCGCGACGACGGTCGGAAGTCGTCCGGCGATCGTTCCCTCCGTCGCCGGCTGGGCCCGCCAGACCGGCATCAACACCATCTTCATCGACGACCGAGACCCCTTCGCCCACGGCTTCGTCGTCGCCTGAGGGGGCGGATCGCCGTCGTTGAGACGCGGAAGCGCGGCGGCTACCGGCCCGCCGCTCTGGCGGTCGCGGCGACGACGATCGCGACCCCTTCGTCCTCGAGCATCCGGGCGTTCCGGTCGGAAAGTCCGTCGTCGGTGACGAGCGTGCCGACGCGCTCCAGCGGCAGGACGGCGAAGCGCGGCCGAAGGGCAAACTTGCGGCTGTCGGCGAGGATGACGATCTCGTCCGCGCGGCTCGCGAGCTCGCCGATCGCCTTGACCAGCAGCGGATGCGACTCCAGCACCCCGCCCGGCCCGAGGCCGTGGGCGCCGAGGAAGTATTTCGACGCGAAGAAGGCCGGCGGACCGGCATTGACGTCGTGCAGGATGCCCGGCTCGCGGTAGAGCGTCCCGCCGGCGACGACGAGCTGGCAGACGGCGTTTCGGCCGAGCGCCGCGGCGAGCGGCATGGAGTTCGTGTAGACGCCGAGACTTCGCTGGGCGAGGCGGATCCCGAATTCGAAACAGGTCGAGCCGGCATTGACGATGATGCTGTCGCCGTCCTCGACGAGCGCTTCCGCCGCCCTTGCGATCGCCCGCTTGGCCTCCACCGCCACGTCGCGGTTCTCGTCGTAGGAGCGCGCCGCGAGCCGCTGCGACACCGTCTCCACCGCAGAGACGCCGCCATGCACCTTCCGCGCCGCGCCGGTCTCGTTCAGCTTGTCGATGTCGCGGCGGATGGTTGCCGGAGAGACCCCAAACATCGCCTGAAGATCGCGCACCGTCGCGAAGGATCGCTCGCGCAGGACGTCGCAGATCCGCTCCTGGCGTTCGCTTTCGACCATCACCCTGCCCCAACGACCATCATTCACGACGAAATCAAATCATTTCACGGGTCAAATGTCGACAAGGTGATTCGTTAACCTCATGATTGACGCATTTTCATCGCGAATGGCATGATGCGACCGGGCGAGACGGCCGGGTGCCGGGCCGCGGGATGTCCGGAAAAGCCGACGACCGGAGAAGACGATGCCGAGCCGCTCGACGAACCAGGCCTTTCTCGGACCCTTGGCGCGGTTGTCCCGCCGGCTCGGCACGGACATCGAGCGGACCCAGGGCGCCGGCGGCAACACCTCGCTGAAGGCGGAAGGTATCCTGTGGGTCAAGGCCTCAGGGACCTGGCTGGCGGAGGCAGAAAGCCGCGCGATCTTCGTTCCGGTGCGGACCGACCCGCTCCTCGCCGCGCTCCGGGACGGCGACGAGCGCGCCGAGAAAGCCACGGCTTTCGTCGTCGACGAAGACAATCCCGGCGGCCTCCGCCCGTCGATCGAGACGGCCGTCCACGCCGTCATGCCGCAAGGGGTGGTCCTCCACATCCATTGCGTCCACACCATCGCCCATGCGGTTCGCAAGGATTTCGAGACGCGCGTGAGGCAGCGGCTGCGGACGGCGGGACTTGCCGAGCGGCTGGGCTTCGTTCCCTACTGCCGCCCCGGCGTGCCGCTGGCGCGCGAAATGGTGCGGCTGGTGCCGGACAGGCCGGACGTCGTGGTGCTCGGCAATCACGGGCTCGTCGTCGCCGGCGCCGACGTCGAGGAAGCCGCGGCGCGGCTCGAACGCGTGGTCGCAGCGCTTCGGCTCGAACGGCGCCGGCCGCCCGCCGCCGACCTCGCGGCGCTTCAAAGGCTTGCGGAGGGCACGGTCTACAGGCTGCCGGCCGACCCAGAATCCCACGACACGGCGCTCGACGCGACCGCCCTCGCCGCCGCCCGCGCCGGACCGCTCTATCCCGACCACGTCATCTTTCTCGGCGAGGCGCCGGGCGAACTGCGGGAGGGCGAGAGCCTCGCCGCCTTCGTGCATCGCCACGAAGCTAAGGGCCGCCCGCTGCCGCGGCTCGTCCTCGTTCCCGGCGCGGGCTGCCTCGTGCACGTGAGCCTGACGGCGGGCGGCGAGGCTCTGGTGCGCTGCCTTGCGGAAGTCACCTGCCGCCTCGACACTGAGGACGGGCTGCGCGTCCTGACGCCATCCGAATGTCACGCCCTCACGAATTGGGAGGCGGAAAAATACCGGCAGGCGCTCGACCGGCCGGCAGCGGGAGAACGACCGTGACGACCAGCCCGCCGCGGCGCCAGCCGCTCGCCCTCGGCATCGACGTCGGGACCTCCGGCGTGCGCGCGGCGCTGGTCGATGCCGCCGGCACGGTCGTCTCGGCGAACGGCGTCGGCTATCCCCCCGACGCCGACCGCCGGGATCCCGAGACGTGGTGGCGGGCAGTCTCGGCATGCCTGCAAGGGCTCGCGGCGGAACGGCTCGCGTCGGTCACCGGCGTTGCGGTGGACGGCACCTCCGGCACCATGCTGGGGCTCGATGCGGCGGGAGCGCCGGTCGGTCCGGCGATCATGTACGACGATCCCTGCAGCGACGCGTCGATCCTCTCGGCGATTGCCTCTGCGGCTCCCGGGGACAGCACCGCACGCGGCCACAGCTCGGCGCTGGCGCGGGCGATCGTGCTGCAGCGCCGCCCCGGTGTCGGGCGCGTCCTCCATCAGGCGGACTTTATCGCCGCGAGACTGGCGGGGATCGACGGCGTCAGCGATGCCAACAACGCGCTGAAGACCGGCTACGACCCGGTCGCCGAAGCCTGGCCGGACTGGATCGGCGCGGCCGGCATGGACGTCTCGCTGCTGCCGCCGGTGATGCGGCCCGGCACGCCGGTCGCGCGGCTCGGCCCCCTCGCCGAAACATTGGGGCTTCCGGGCGACGCGATCCTTTATGCCGGGACGACCGACGGCTGCGCCTCGTTCCTCGCCACCGGCGCGTCCGAGCCCGGCGACGGCGTCACGGCGCTCGGCTCGACCCTCGTCCTGAAGCTCCTCACCGACCGCCCGGTCAGCGCGCCGCGCTACGGCATCTACAGCCACCGGATCGGCGACGTCTGGCTGGCCGGCGGCGCGTCGAATGCCGGCGGCGCGGCGATCGCCCGGTTCTTCGACGAGGCGGCGATCCGGAGCCTGACGCCGCAGCTTGCCCCGGACCGGCCGACCGGCCTCGATTATTATCCGCTCACCCGACCCGGCGAGCGCTTCCCCGTGAACGACCCGCAGCTCGCGCCGCGGCTGGAGCCGCGACCCGAGGACGACGCGCAATTCCTCCAGGGCCTTCTCGAAGGCATTGCGGCGATCGAGGCCCTCGGCTATCGCCGGCTGGCCGAGCTCGGCGCACCGGCGCTGAGGTCGGTGCGCACGGTCGGCGGCGGCGCCGCCAATGCCGCCTGGGCGACGATCCGCGCCGGGCAGCTGAAGGTGCCGCTGCTTCCCGCCCGGTCGGTGGAGGCGGCGGCGGGAACGGCGCGCCTCGCCCTGCCGCAGGAGATCGGCGCATGAACGGCCCTTCCGCGATCCTCGACGGTCTCGCCCCGATCGCGGATCGTTACGACGCCTTCTTCATCGACCAGTTCGGCGTCGTCCATGACGGGACGCAGCCCTATCCGGGCGCGCCGGAAGCGATCGCGGCCCTCGCCGCCCGAGGCAAGGCGACGGTCTTCATCACCAATTCCGGGCGGCCGGCCGCCTTCAACGAGGCCCGGCTCGCGCGCTTCGGCATCCCGCGCGAGGACTATCTCGCCTGCGTCACCTCCGGCGACGTCGCGATCGCGCTTTTGGAAATCGGCCGCATCCCGCTGCCGCGCCGCCGCCCGCTCGCCTGCCTGACGCTGTCGAGCGCCGGCGACTTCAACCTCTCCGACCGGCTGGGCTTCAGCCGCACCGACCGCGGCGAGACGGCGGATGTCGTGGTGATCGCCGGCAGCCAGGCGGACCGGATCGCGATGTCGGACTACGAGGCGCTGATGCGCCCGGCGGCCGCGCGCGGCGCCCCTTGCATCTGCACCAATCCCGACCGGCAGATGCTGACGCCGAGCGGCCTCGTCCCGGCCGCCGGCGCGCTCGCCGATCTCTACGCCTCCTTCGGCGGCAAGGTCACCTTCGTCGGCAAGCCCTACCGCGACATCTACGAAATGGCGCAGGCATACGTCCCCGAGATTCCCAAGTCGCGGATCCTCTGCATCGGCGACAGCATCGACCACGACATCGCGGGAGCGGCCGGTTTCGGCGCGGCGAAGGCCCTGGTGCACACCGGCATCCTCGACGGCATCGCCGGGACGGAGATTTCGGCGCGGCTTTCCAAAACGCGGCTTTCGGTCGACCATCATCTCGCGGCGCTGCGCTGGTGAGCCCGGCCGCCCCGGCGCGTTGCAGCGTTCGGCGTCACCCGGCCGCAATGCCGGCGTCGCTGCGGGCCGCGATCCAGGCCTCAAGTGCCGCGCGCTGCGCGGCATCGAGCCTCAGCCCGTGCTTGGTCCGCCGTTCGAGGACGTCGGCGGCGCTCTGCGCCCATTCCTCGTCCATCAGATAGGCGACCTCGCGCTCGTAGAGCAGCCCGCCGAAATGCCGTCCGAGTTCCGCGGCGCTGGCGGCTCCGTCGAGGAGACGCTCGGCCCGGGTTCCGTAGAGGCGGGCGTAATGCCGCGCGAGATCCGCAGGGAGGCTTCGGTGCCGGGACCGGAAGCCCGAGAGGAACCGCTCGAAATCGGCTCCCGGCATGTCGCCCCCCGGCAGCGGTACGCCGGCGGTCCAGGCCGGCCGCATCTCCGGATAATAGGGCCGGAGGCGATCGAGGCCGCGCTCGGCGAGTTCGCGGAAGGTGGTGATCTTGCCGCCGAAGACCGACATCAGCGGCGCCCTGCCGTCCACCGCGTCGATGTCGAAGACGTAGTCGCGGGTGACCGCCGACGGATTGTCCGCGTCGTCCTCGAGGAGCGGCCGCACGCCGGCGAAGCGGTGGAGCACGTCGTCCGGCCGCAGCGGCGTCTTGACGTAGCGGTTGACGGCATCGAGCAGGTAGCCGACCTCCGCCTCGTCGACGGCGACCGCGCCGGCATCGCCCTCGTAGGCAATGTCCGTCGTGCCGATCAGCGCGAGATCGTCCAGATAGGGATTGACGAAGATTACCCGGCGGTCGGTGTTCTGGAAGAGATAGGCCTGGGGGCCGTCCCAGAACTTCTTCGTGACGATGTGGCTGCCCTTCACCAGCCGCACGCGCCGCGCCGCATTGCTGCGCGTCACGTTGCGGATCACCCGGTCGACCCAGGGGCCGGCGGCGTTGACGACGCCCCTCGCCGTCAGCCTGGTCTCGGTACCCCGGGTCTCGGCGCCCCGGGTTTCCGGGCCCCGGGTCTCGGCGCCCGGCGTCGCGCCGCGTCCCCTGAGCGTCACCTGCCAGACGTCGCCGGCCCGCGTCGCCGCCACCGCCTCGGTGCGCGTCAGGATCGTCGCGCCGCGCTCCCTGGCGTCGAGGGCGTTGAGGACGACGAGACGGGAATCGTCCACCCAACAGTCGGAATATTCGAAGGCGCGGGTGAACCGCTCGGCGATGATCCGCCCTTCCGGCGCCGAGCGCAGGTCGAGGGAGCGGGTGCCGGGCAGCCTCTGCCGGCCGCCCAGATGATCGTAGAGGAACAGCCCGAGCCGGACCAGCCAGGCCGGCCGCTGCTCGGGCGAATGCGGCAGCACGAAGCGCATCGGCCAGATGATGTGCGGCGCGGCGCGAAGCAGCACCTCGCGTTCCTTCAGCGCTTCGCGGACCAGCCGGAACTCGTAATATTCGAGATAGCGCAGGCCGCCATGGACGAGCTTGCCGGAGCGCGAACTCGTGCCTTCGGCGAGATCCGCCGCCTCGCAGAGGACGACGGAGAGCCCCCGGCCGGCGGCGTCGCGCGCGATCCCCGCGCCGTTGACGCCGCCGCCGATGACCAGGAGATCGACCGTCCCGAGATCGCGCATCTGCCGGTGCGCCCCGCCCTCAGGCCGCACTCTTCCGGTCGCCGTCCTGAAGACCGTAGGAGCCGAAGGACTTCACGGTGTCGTCGATGGCTTCCTTGGAAAGCAGCACCGGGCCGCCGATCAAGAGGCTGTGATAATACTGCTTGGCGATCGTCTCGAGCTCGACGGCCAGCCACATCGCCTTGTCGAGACTGGCGCCGGTGGCGATCATCCCGTGATTGGCGAGAAGGCAGCCCGTGCGGCCCTCCAGCGCCCGCAGCGCGGCTTCCGAAAGCTCCTTGGTGCCGAAGGTCGCGTAGTCGGCGACGCGGATCTCCATGCCGCCGAAGGCCGCCATCATGTAGTGGCAGGCGGGGATCGGCTTGCGCGCGATGGCGAGCACCGTGGCGTAGGTCGAGTGGGTGTGGACGATGCCGCCGACGTCGGGCCGGCCCTTCATGATGTCGAGGTGGAAGCGCCATTCCGTCGAGGGTTTGAGAGGCCCCTCCCAGGCGCCGTAGTCTCCCTCGATCGGCATGGCGGCGATCATCTCCGGCGTCATCGAATCGTAGGGCGTCGCCGAGGGGGTGATCAGCATGCGGTCGCCGCAGCGCGCCGATATGTTGCCCGAGGTGCCCTGGTTGAGGCCGCTCGCATTCATCCAGCGCGCCTTCTCGACGATCGTCTTGCGCAGCGCGGTCTCGCTCTTGCCCGTCATTGTCGTCACTCCTTGAAACGTCGTCTGGCTCGTCCGGCACCTGGCGCGCCGGTTCAGCAGGGATTGACCGGCGGCTCGCCGGCGAGATAGCGGCGCACCTCCTCCGCCGCCTGGTCGGCGGCGATCTTGACGGTCTTCAGCGACGCGCCGGCGATGTGCGGCGTCAGCGTCACGTTCCCCATCTTAAGGAGGCGCCAGTCGGCCGGCACCGGCTCGACGGCGAAGGTCTCCAGCATCGCGCCGCGCAGGCGCCCGCTTTCCAGCGCGTCGGCGAGCGCTTCGTAATCGACCAGCGGCCCGCGCGCCGTGTTGACGAAGCTCGCGCCCTCCTTCATCGCGGCGAAGGCGGCGGCGTCGAACATGCCGGTCGTCTCGGCGGTGACGCGCGGGTGCAGCGTGACGACGTCGGACCGCGCCAGGAGGGTCTCGAGCGCGACGTGCTCGACGCCGGCCTCCGCGTCGTCGCGCGACAGCTGGACATAGGGGTCGGTGACGAGGATGCGGCAGCCGAAGGCCCGCAGCAGTCTGACGACGCGCGTACCGATCTGGCCGTAGCCGACGACGCCGACGGTCATTTCGGAGAGCTCCCGGCCGGTCGTGTCGGCGCGGTAGAGATCGCCGCGCCAGTCGCCGCCGCGCAGCGAATCATGGCCGCGGGTGATGTTGCGGGTCTCGGCGAGGATCGCGCCGATGGCGAATTCCGCGACAGCGCTGGCGTTCCGCCCCGGCGTGTTGACGACGGTGACGCCGCGCTCGCGCGCCGCCCGCATGTCGACGTTCACCGGGCCGCCGCGCGAGACGGCGACGAACTTCAGCAGCGGCAACCGCTCGAACATCTGACGCGACAGCGGCGCGAGATGCGTGACGAGGATTTCCGCCTCGCCGACCATCGCGACGGTCTCGTCGGCGCCGCCCTGATACTCCTTGAGCCCGTCCATGCCGGCGACGGCGTAGCCGTGTTCCATCGGCTCGTCCGGCCAGGGCAGCGTGTGGCGCTGCATTTCCGGCGTCGCGTCGCCGCAGGCGGCCTCGATCGCCGCGGCGAACATTTCCGGCAGCATGAAGTTGTCGCCGATGATCGCGATGCGCCGGGCCATCAGGCTGCCTCCCCTTTCCTCTCGACACCGGCCCGCAGGGCGGCCAGCCTGTTCCAGACGGGCGGCAGCGCGCGCCGGATGTCCTGGTAGAGGCCGAAAGCCTCGTCATAGCAAGGCGCGAGCGCCTGATCCGGCAGCACCTGCTGCGACAGGCGGCCCTCGATCCACACCGCGCTGCAGGCCTCCATCCCGTCGTAGAGCCCGAGCGACAGCGCCGCGATCATCGCGGCGCCCGCCGCCCCGGCCTCTTCGCGCTCGACATTGCGTACCGGGCAGCCGAGCACCGAGGCGAGAATTTCCCGCATGGTCTTCGAACGCGCCGCCCCGCCCGACACCCGCAACTCCACAGGCAGGCCGCCCGCCCCCTCGAAGCAGTCGCGCGCGGCGAAGGCGAGGCCCTCGAACACGGCGCGCATCAGATCGTCGAAATTCGCCCGGCTGTGAAGGCCGGTGAACTGGGCCCGCGCCAGCGGATCCATGAACGGGCCGCGCTCGCCCGCCTCGGAGATGTAGGGATGGTAGATCGCCGAGAGCGGCTCGGCCCGGGCGACACGCTCGTCGAGGCGGGCGATCAGCGATCGCGGGTCGCGCTCCAGCCCCTCGATCTTCAGGACGCTCGCGGCGAGACCGACGATCCAGTCGATGTTGAGGGTCGCTGCCATGTTCGACTGGAACTGGGTGAGCGCGGTGTCTGAAGGCAGCGGCATGACGTAGCCGCTGCGCTGCGGATTGGGGACGACCTGCGAGGCATCCGCGGCAAGGCGCATGTGGACACCCGTCGAGCCGAGGATCGACAGGCCGAGACCGGCCTCCTCCCCGACGAGGCCGCCGCCGAGCGCCGTCGCGACGATGTCGACATAGCCGAGGACGACGGGAACGCCGGCGGCAAGGCCCGTCGCCTCCGCGACCGCCTTCAGCAGCGGGTGCGAGACCTTGCGGCCGTCGACGATCGGCGGCAGCAGGCGGCGCTCGGCGGCAAGTCCGAGAGCGTCGATCACCGCGTCGTCATAGGCCCTGCTGCGATAGTCGCCGAAGGTGAACTGCGCTTCCGAGACGTCGGTCGCCCTGATCCCGGTCATGCGGAAATACAGCCAGTCCTTGCAGTGCATCGCCGTCTCGGCCCGGGCGAGGAGCTGCGGGAAGGCGCGTTTCATCACCAGGAGCTGGATGCTCTGCTGACAGGTGTTGATGCCGGTGCCGGTGTGGCCGTAATGGGCGGCGTGCGCGGCGCTCTCGGCAAAGCGCCGCGCCTCCTTCGAACCGCGGGCGTCGAGCCACAGCCAGGCGGGCGCGACCGGTTCTCCCGCCGCGTCGACGAGCCAGGTGCCGTCGCCCTGGCCGGTGATGGCGACGGCGGCGATGTCCGCGGCGCGGCCGCCGAGGCGCTCGACGAGTTCCCGCAGCGTCGCCACGGTATCGAGCCAGGTGCGGCCCATCTCCTGTTCGACGCCGCCGCCCTCCACCTGCCGGTAGACGTTCGGCCGCGCCGCGCTGGCGATCTGGTCGCCCGCCGCCGTGAAGGCGACGGACTTGATCACCGAGGTTCCGGCGTCGATGCCGATCAGGATCGGCTCCCCGCTCATGCCGCCACCCTTTCCGCAGGCCGCGGCGCGGCCAGCTCGCGGCCGTGCGACAGTGCGCTTCCCTCGGAGGAAAAGACGTGCAGCCTGTCGGCCGGCACGTCGACATGGATGCGCTCGCCGGCCTTCGCCCGGAAGCGGTCCTGAATGGTCGCGACGATCACGCCGCCGGGAAAGGTCGATTCCAGATGCGTCTGGTCGCCGATCCACTGGTTGGAGACGACCTCGGCCGGGGCGCCGCTCGCACCGACCCTGACGTCCGCCGGCCGCACCCCGACGATGACCTCCTCGCGGCCCCTGACGCGGTCGAGCACGGCGTCGCTGACCGTGCCGGGCGCATAGCCGAACAGTTCCGCCCCTGCGGCGGAGAGCGACAGCCGCCCGTCCGCGACCGTCGGCTTCACCCGGTAGACGTTCATCGGCGGCTCGCCGATGAAGGTGCCGACGAAGAGATTGGCCGGCGCCCGCTTCAGCTCCGCCGGCGAGGCGAACTGCTGCAGCACGCCCCCCTCCATGACGGCGATGCGATCGGCGAGCGCGTTCGCCTCGGTCTGGTCGTGGGTGACGAGGATCGCCGTCAGCCCGTGTTCGCGCAGATATCGCTTCAGGCGGCCGCGCAGCACGGCGCGCAGTTGCGGCTCGAGCTGGCCCATCGGCTCGTCGAGGAGATAGAGTTCGGCCTTGCGCACCAGCGCCCGGCCGAGGCTGGCGCGCTGTTGCTGGCCGGCAGACACCGTCGAAGGATAGCGGTCGAGATACGGCCCGAGCTCCAGGAGCCGGGCGATCTCCTCGACGCGCCGGGCGGTCTCGGCATTGTCCAGCTTCTCGGCCTTGAGGGCGAAGGCGATGTTCTCGCGAAGGGTGAGCGGCGGATAGAGCGAATAGCCCTCGAAGGCCATGGCGACCCGCCGCTGCGCCGGCGCCAGCGCGTCGATCCGGCGATCGCCGATGCGGATCTCGCCCTTCGTCACCTCCTCGAAGCCGGCGATCATGCGCAGCGTCGAGGTCTTGCCGCAGCCCGACGAGCCGAGCAGCGCGACGATCTCGCCCGGCGCGATCTCGATCGAGAAATCGCGCACGGCGTAGATCGGCCTCGGGTTCCTGGCACCGTAGATCTTGTTGACGCTGTCGAGGACGACGGAGGCGGTCATCGGGGGTGCCTCCGGGCGCTGGACGGCGACTGGAACGGTCTAAGTTCGTCGGTTCGCGCGAGCCTGCCCCCCTCTGCCCTGCCGGACATCTCCCCCGCCAGGGGGGAGATCGATCTCGCGCCGGCGCCCAGCCAGATTTCAGGCGCAAGAGATCGCACGACGGCCGAGGAACGGATGCTTGAGATTGAAGCTGCCGATCTCCCCCCTTGCGGGGGAGATGTCCGGCAGGACAGAGGGGGGTGCGACGCGGCGAGAGCGAGGGGAGAAGCCGGCAACATCATTTCATCCCTCATCCTCACGGGTTTTCCTGCAGCGCCGGGCTCGCGAATCCGGCGGATCGCGGCGCAATCCGCCGGCCGGTCTCGCGGTCGAAGACGACGATCGCGGCGGGATCGGCGACGACATGGCCCCGCGCCCCCTCCTCCATCGCCGCCCCTCCCGCCTCGCGCGAGGTGTAGAGCTCGCGGCCGTCCTCGGTGACGAGAAGCCGCACCATCCGGTCGTTGAGCGGCAGAAGCGCCGCGACCCGGGCCGCGACGGCGCCCTCGGTTCCCGCCGCGGCAAAGCCGACATGCTCAGGCCTGACGCCGATGGTGACGCTGCGGCCGGCGATCCGCTCGAAGCCGGGCGCGAGCGGCAGGCGCATGCCGCCCACCGCCGCGACCATGCCGCTGCGGCCCGCCTCGACATGGCCTTCGAAGAGATTGATGCCGGGATCGCCGAACAGCTCGGCGACCTCGACATTGGCCGGCCGGTCGTAGATCTCGTCCGGCGTTCCGAACTGGGCGATCCGGCCGTGGACGAGGACCGCGATGCGGCGGCCGAGCGCCATCGCCTCGCGATAGTCCTGGGTCACGTAGAGCACGGTCGAGCCGAAGCGCTCGAGAAGGCGCGGCAGTTCGAGGCGCATCTCGAAGCGCAGCTTGGCGTCGACGTTGCGCAGGGGATCGTCGAGAAGCAGGATCTTCGGTGCCGCGACCAGCGCCCGGGCGAGCGCCGTGCGCTGCTTCTGGCCGTTCGACAATGCGCGCGGCGCGTGGCCGAGCACGTGGTCGATCTTCAGAAGCCGGGCGATCTTCTGGACGCCGTCCTCGATCCCGTCGCGGCCGAGGCGGCGGGCGACCAGCGGGCTGGCGATGTTGTCGAAGGCGGACATGTGCGGGAACAGCGCGAAGTTCTGGAAGGCCATGCCGACGGAGCGCTGCTCCGGCGCGACGTCGATGACGTCGCTGCCGTCGACGAGGATCGCCCCCTCCTCCGGTTCGGCCATTCCGGCGATCAGCCGCAGGAGCACCGTCTTGCCCGCCCCCGACGGCCCGAAGATCGAGACGATCTCGCCGTCGGCGACGCTGAGCGAGACGTCGTCGAGCACGGTCTCCCGGCCGTAGCGCTTGGTGACGTGGTCGAGGGCGAGGCTTGCCATGGCGATCAGCCTTTCACGGCGCCGAGGGAGAGGCCCTCGACGAGGTAGCGCTGGGCGAACAGGGCGAGCGCCAGCGTCGGGGCGATCGAGATCACCACGGCGGCGGCGATCTGGCCGTACTGGATGCCCGAGGCGGTGACGAAGGCCAGCGCACCGACCGTCACCGGCTGCTTGTCGGCCGAGGCGAGCACCAGCGCGAAGACGAAGTTGTTCCATGCGAAGATGAATGAGAGCAGCGCCGCCGCGGCGATTCCCGGCATGGCCAGGGGAACCGAGATCTTCAGGAAGGAGCGCAGCCAGGAATGGCCGGCGATGCGGTAGGCGTGCTCGATGTCGGGGCTGATGTCCTCGAAATAGCCGCGGACGATCCACAGGATCAGCGGCAGAGTGATCAGCTGATACACCCAGATCAGCCCGACATAGGTGTTGGCGAGCCCGATCTGCTGGAAATAGATCGTCAGCGGCAGCAGCACGAGCAGCGGCGGGGCGAACTTGAAGGACAGGAGCGTGAAGGCGATGTCCTCGGAAAAGCGGAACTTGTAGCGGGCGAAGGCGTAGGCCGCCGGCACGGCGAGGACGAGCGACAGCGCCACCGAAGCGACCGACAGGATCAGGCTGTTCAGGAGGTTCTGCATGAAGGCGAGCTTCAGGACGCCGCTCGCCGTCTTCAGTTCGCCGGTGATCAGCGAGACGTAGTTGTCGAGGGTCGGCGTGAAGACGATGCTCGGCGGGATCCTGAGGATCTGGGCGTTGGTCTGGAAGCTCATCAGGAGGATCCAGAAGATCGGGAAGAGAAAGAAGATCAGCGCCAGCGAAATGAGCACGCCGCGAAGGATGCGCTCGCCGGTCGATGTGTGGTGCATGGCTCGCCTCCTCAGGCCGCAGCGCCGTGGGCGCGTTCGCGCAGCCGCAGCCAGTTCTTCACGAAGACGTTGGACAGCGCGAAGGTGATCGCCCAGAGCACCATCAAGAGCGCCGCCGAGCGGCCGACATTGGTGAACTGGAAGAATTGCAGATAGGCCTCGACCTGAAAGACGGTCAGCGTGTTGCCGGGGCCGCCTTGGGTCATGGCGTAGACGATGTCGAACTGCTGGATCGACTCCAGCATGCGGAACAGCGACGCGGTGAGGATGTAGGGCATCAGCATCGGCAGGGTGATGCGGAAGAAGACGAAGGTCCGCGGCACGCCGTCGAGCGCCGCCGCCTCGAAGGGCTGCTTCGGCAGCGACCGCAGCCCGGCGAGCAGCAGCACCATGATGAAGGGCGTGTAGACCCAGACGTCGACGAGGACGACGGTGAACAGCGCCGAGGACGGATCGGAGGCCCAGCGGAAGTTGGTGACGCCGACGAGGCCGACGAGATAGCTGAGGATGCCGAAGTTCGGATTGGTCATCAGCTTCCACATCAGGGAAGCCAGCGCCGGCGCGACCATCAGCGGCAAAAGCAGGAGCATGGCCGCGAGGTTGTTGAAGCGCGACGGACGCTGCAGCAAAAGCGCGATGCCGAGGCCGAGCACCAGCTCGATGACGACCGTCAGGACGGTATAGAGCAGCGACACCTCGACGGTGTACCAGAAGCGTCCGTCCGTCAGAAAATTCAGATAGTTGTCGAACCAGACGAAGCCGCGCAGCTGCGGCAGCGACAGCCGGTAGCGCAGCAGAGAGTAGTAGATCGCGGTGACGAAGGGGATGATGATCCAGACGGTGACCAGCAGCGCCGGCAGGCTGAGGAGATAGGGCAGAAGGTTGCGGCGCCGGCGCCGCGTCAGCGGTCGTTCGGCGGCGGCGCGGCCAGCGGTGGCATGATCGGCGGACGTCATGTCGCATCCTTGGCAGGTTCGCCGAGCCGGCGGCCCGACGGCGCTCGAAGAAGATCCCGGGACGCCGCCGGCTTGAACCGGCGGCGTCCGGTGCGTCACGGCAGCGCCACCGGTTTCGGGGCGGCGCTGCCGTCGGGAGGACGCAGCCTATTGCAGGCCGGCCTGCTGCATCTGGTCGTTGATCGAGGCGACCAGCTGGTCGAGCCCCTCGTCGACCGGCACCTCCTTCGCCACCATCTGCTGCAGCATCGCCGCCCAGGCGGTGGTCACGTCGAAGAACAGCGGCTGCGGCGTGAAGTAGATCTTCGAGCCCGGCGCCGAGGCGGTGAACTGCTCGAGATAGCCGGTGTTCTGCTCCATCCGCTTCTTGAAGTCCTCGTCGTCCCAGACCGACTGGCGCACCGGATTGACCATGTCCATCTTCACCGCGCCGAAGAGGTCGTGCTGCTTCGAGGTCGCCCACTGGAGGAAGTACCAGGTCGCGTCCTTGTTGCCGGAGAAGTTCGACATGGCGAGCGACCAGATCCAGACGTTCGGCGTCGGCTGCTTGGCGTCGGGATTGGCAGCAAAGGCGTGGAAGCCGATGTTGCCCTTCTCCTTGGTGTCGCCGTTGTTCTGGAAATAGCCGAGGATGTCGGCGTCGAAGATCATGCCCGATGCGCCGGCGCCGAGATCGTTGCCGACCTGGTACCAGGTGTAGGTCGACCAGTTCTTCGGCCCGGACTCCTGGATCATCTTCACCCATTGACCGGTGAAGGCCTTCGCCGCGTCGGAATTCATCGCCGCCTTGAGGACGCCGTCCTCGACGGTGAAATCCTGGGCGCCGAAATTGACGTAGCCCGACAGGAAGCCCGGGTGGATCGTCGCCCAGGAGCGCGAGCCGCGCACCCCGATGCCGTACATGTTCTTGTCGGACTTGGTGATCTGCGCCGCCTTGTCCATCAGGTCGTCGAGGTTGGTGGGCGGATCGATCTTCATCTCGTCGAAGGCGCGCTTGTTGTAGCTGATCGAGTTCAGCTCGAAGGCCCAGGGCAGGCACCACTGCTTGGCGTTGTCGCCGCCGAGCGCCTCGCCGGGAACGCCCGACCAGGAGGTCGAGGCCCGAAGGTTGGGCAGCACGTCGTCCCAGTCCCAGTCGCCGGCGGTCTTGGAGCTGTCGTTGATGTATTCCTTGAGATCGACGATCCAGCCTGCCGGGCCGTAGGTCCAGGTCTGATAGGCACCGGTCATCAGCGCGTCGTATTCCGACGAGCCGGAGGAGAGCGCCGCCGTCACCTTGTCGAAATAGACGTCCTCGGGAAACACGTCATAGGTGACATCCATCCCCGTCAGCTGCTTGAACGCGTCGAGATCGGCGATCATCGCGTCGGCATAGGGATGCTTGTTGAGGAGCAGCTTCAGCGACGTGCCCTGATGCTTCTTCCAGTCGATGCCGGAGTCGGCGGCGAGCGCATGGGTGAGCGACTGCCCCATGAGGCCGCTCATCAGCGCGGTGCTGAGACCGAGCTTCGCGCTGCGCCGCAGGAAGTCGCGGCGGCCGATCTGGCGACGCGCCAGCGCGGCGATGAGATCCCGTTCCTTTTCATACATGGCCTGCTTTCCTCCCAGTTACGCCGGGTCGTTCACGCCCGGCTGCCACGATGCCAAGATCAGTCCGGGGTCGCCTCCCCGAGGATCGCGGCGGCCGTCGTCTCGTCGACGACGAGGCCGCTCAGCACCCCGCTCCGCAGCAGGGCGACCGTCGCCTCGACCTTCTCCCGGCCGCCGGCGATGGCGACCACGGTCGAGGCGCGCAGATGCGCGATGGCGGGCGCCAGCGCCCGTTCGCTGAAGCTTTCGGCAACCACCCGTCCCGCGGCGTCGAAATAGTGGCCGAGCAGCTCGCCCACCGCGCCGCTGCCGCGCAGAAGGGCCATCTCCTCCGGGCCGATCATGTGATTGGAGAGCAGCGAGGCGTCGTCGGTCATGCCGCCGATGCCGGCGACGACGAGGCTCGCCGAACAGGCGAGCTCGAACACCTCGGCGACGCCCGGCTGCGACAGCAGCACCGCCTTGTCCTCGGCGGTGTTGGCAAAGAGCGGCAGCGGGATCTGGTAGGCCTCGGCGCCGGTCCGCTCGGCGAGCCGGTGGATCACGTCGTAGGGATTGGCGGCGAAGCGCCGGTTGAAGCCGCCGAGGACCGAGACGAAGCGCGTCCGGCCGCCGGCGATCTGCGGCATGGCCCCGACGGCGGCAGCCAGCGTCCGGCCGTGGCCGACGCCGATCAGCGCGTGTTCGCCGCGCTCGATCTCGTTCTTCAGGAAGGTCGCGCCGGCAAGACCGAGCGCCTTGAGCGGCAGGCCCGGCTCGGCGAGATCCGGCGCCACCTTGCAGAAGTTCAGGCCGAAGCGGTCGGCGAGTTCGTCCTCGAGGCGGATGCAGGCCGCGACCTCGGCCTCGACGAAGACCCGGATCAGCCCCTCCCGCGAAGCCCGGGCGATCAGCCGGTGCGCCTTGGTGTTGGCCACGCCGAGACGCTTGGCGATCTGGCCCTGGGTCATGCCGGCGGAGAAGTAGAGCCATGCGGCGCGAGCCGAGAGGCTGGCCTCGTCGGTCTCGAACCGGGGCTGGCCCGCTTCGGCGTCCATGTTTCGCTCCCGTCGCGGCGTCTCGGTGCGTCGCGGATTATTTTTCACTGTGCGCAAAATTTTCCACCACTGTCGTCTTCTGTCAAGTCTCGCCTCTGATAACGATCAAAGGAGGCCGGTCCGACCGACGAGGCCGTCCCCCTCCTTCTGGGCTCACGACCCCTGCCGGCGGCGGGCCCGGATCGAGCCGCCTCGCCCCCTCACCGGTGCCCGGACGGCCAGAAGCGCATTCCATGCGACTTTTCCCGGCGACGCGGAATTCTGCCGATGTTATAAGCAGGCCCGCCCGGGCGGCCGAGGCGCCGAATGCCGACCCGACAGCAAGGACAGACCATGACCATCCACGACCCGAAGCTCTCCCGCTCACCCGCCGACGAGCTCGCCGAAAACGTCTCCGTTCCCTTCGAGGCGGCACGGGCGATGCCGAAATCGGTCTACACGTCGCCGGATTTCCTTTCGCTCGAGCTCGAGCACATCTTTGCCAGGGAATGGCTCTGCGCCGGGCGCGCCGATTCCCTGGCGGCGCCCGGCGCCTATCTGACGATGGAGATCGCCGGCGAGCCGGTGGTGGTTCTGCGCGACCGCGAGGGCAAGCTGCGGGCGATGTCGAACGTCTGCCGCCACCGGATGTCGACGATGCTCGAGGGGCGCGGGACGGTGCGCTCGATCGTCTGCCCCTATCACGCCTGGACCTACAATCTCGACGGGACGCTGCGCGGTGCGCCGGCGATGGCGGCGAACGAGAGTTTCTGCCGCAGCGACATCGCCCTGCCGCAGATCCGCTGCGAGGAATGGCTCGGCTGGATCATGGTCTCGCTCAATCCGGATGCGCCGAGCCCCGCCGAGGGACTGAAGGACGTCGAGGCGCTGGTCGGCTATCTCGACATGGCGAGCTATCGCGAGACCTTTCGCGAGGAGCACCGCTGGAACACCAACTGGAAGGTGCTCGGCGAGAACTTCATGGAGAGCTACCACCTGCCGGTCTGCCATTCCGGCACGATCGGCGGCTCCGTCGACCTGATGAAGATGACCTGTCCGACCGGCACCGACGCCTTCAACTATCATTTCATCTACAAGAACGACGAGGTGCCGCTGTCGCTCGCCCATCCGGCGAACACGACGCTCGTCGGCGACCAGCGCCGCATCACCTGGCTGCTGTCGATCTATCCGGCCCTGTTCATCACGCTCACGCCCGGCTACTTCTGGTATCTCAGCCTGCATCCGGACGGCCCCGACCACGTGAAGATCGTCTATGGCGGCGGCCTCTCGGCCGATTACGTCAACGACCCCGAGGCCGAGCGCCATTTCGCGACCCTCAAGGGACTGCTCGACCACGTCAACGACGAGGACCGCGGCTGCACCGAGCGCGTCTACAAGGGGCTTTGCGGGCGCCTCGGCGATCCCGGCCCGCTGTCGCATCTGGAGCGGCCGAACTTCGAATTCGCGCAGTACATCTCCCGGCGCGTCAATGCCGGCGCCCCCGATTCCGCCGGCGCCCCGGACGCCGCGGCCCCGGTCTTGGCCTGAATGGCGACACGCCGCGCCTTTCGCGGCGCGGCAACCGCTTGCGGGCGCCACGCGCCTCGACATGGGAGTGGACCGCACCTCGCCCGGTCGCGCGAAGCGGCGCGCCGACGGGGCGTCCGACCCGGTGCTGCCCAGCAATTCGTCAGCCTCCCATCCCATCTGCATAACGTGTTCGCATGTGCAGCGATTAGGCAAAAAATCGTGGACGGCGGCTTGACCGGCCCTGTCGAAGATCGTTCATTGAGGCGGTCAAAAAGGCGGGCGGGGCTCGGCCTCACGCAGCGGACGGGTCGCGAATGAACGAAATGACGCCGATGTCGCCAGTCAGGGGAGAGCGCCAGGGTCGCGCCTCGTCGGTCCGGTTCCAGAACGTCCAGAAGAGCTACGACGGCGAGATCCTCGTCGTGAAGGATCTCAATCTCGACATCGCTTCCGGCGAGTTTCTGACGATGCTCGGCCCCTCGGGCTCCGGCAAGACCACCGCCCTGATGATGCTCGCGGGCTTCGAACCGGCGACGCACGGCGAGATCTTCGTCAACGACAGCCCGATCAACAACGTGCCGCCGCACAAGCGCGGCGTCGGCATGGTCTTCCAGAACTACGCGCTCTTTCCGCATATGAGCGTTGCGGAAAATCTCGCCTTCCCCCTGAAGGTGCGCAAGCTCGGCCGCGGCGACATCGAGGCGCGGGTCGCCCGGGCGCTCGCCATGGTGAAGATGGAGAGTTTCGGCGGCCGCCGGCCGGTACAGCTCTCGGGCGGCCAGCAGCAGCGGATCGCCGTCGCGCGGGCCCTCGTCTTCGAACCGACCCTCGTCCTGATGGACGAGCCGCTCGGCGCCCTCGACAAGCAGCTGCGCGAGCAGATGCAGTACGAGATCAAGCACATCCACGAAAATCTCGGCGTCACCGTCGTCTACGTCACACACGACCAGACCGAGGCGCTGACCATGTCGGACCGGATCGCCGTCTTCAACGACGGGCGCATCCAGCAGCTCTCGACGCCGGACCGGCTGTACGAAAAGCCGGAAAATTCCTTCGTCGCCCAGTTCATCGGCGAGAACAACCGGCTCAGCGGCGCGATCACCGAGGTCGCGGACGCGATCTGCACGGTCTCGGTCGACGGCGGGCCGACCGTCAAGGCGACCAAGGTCGTGCCCGGCGGACGCGGCACCCGCACCACCCTGTCGATCCGGCCGGAGCGCATCGAACTCGCACCCGCAAAGGGCGCGCTCCCGGTGGTCATTCCGGGCCGGGTCGAGGAACTCATCTATCTCGGCGACCACGTGCGCGTGCGCATGTCCGTCGCCGGCACCGACGCCTTCGTCGTCAAGGTCCCGAACCGCGTCGGCCGGACGCTCGAGCCGGGCCACGAGACGACGGTCGGCTGGGACCCGGAGGATTGCCGCGCCCTCGACGAGATCGCGGCGTGACACGACCCCACCCGCAAGGGGTGAACCCGCCCGGCGGGCTTTCAAGCGCACTTGCAGAAACAGGAGTAAGACGAATGAACATGACAAGACTGACCGCATCGACCGTGCTCGCGGCCTCGCTCTTCGGCGCGACGCTCGCCCGGGCCGACGAGATCACGGTCGTCTCCTGGGGCGGTGCCTACACCAAGAGCCAGGTCGAGGCCTACCAGAAGCCCTGGATGGAAAAGACCGGCAACAAGGTGAACTCGGTCGATGCCGACAATCCCGCGACGCCGATCAAGGCGCAGGTCGAGGCCGGCAACGTCTCGATCGACGTCGCCGACGTCGAATATTCCGACGCCGTCCGCTTCTGCGACGAGGGCCTGATCGTGCCGATCGACCCGGCCACCCTGCCCGCCGCGCCGGACGGGACCGCGGCCGAGGAGGATTTCATCAAGGGCGCCCTCACCGACTGCGCGGTGGCCAGCATCGTCTGGTCGACGGTCTATGCCTACGACAAGAGCAAGTTCCCGGACGCCCCGCCGAAGACCATGGCCGACTTCTTCGACACCAAGAAGTTTCCCGGCAAGCGGGGCCTGCGCAAGGCGGCCAAGGCCAATCTCGAAATGGCGCTGATGGCCGACGGCGTGCCGGCCGACAAGGTCTATGAGGAGCTCAACACCCCCGAGGGCGTCGACCGCGCCTTCAAGAAGCTCGACACCATCAAGAGCGACATCGTCTGGTGGGAGGCCGGCGCCCAGCCGCCGCAGCTCCTCGCCGACGGCGAGGTGGCGATGACCACCGCCTATAACGGCCGCATCTTCAACGCCGCAATCGAGGAGAACAAGCCGTTCGAGATCGTCTGGGACGGCCAGATCCTCGACTTCGACCTCTTCGTCATTCCCAAGGGCGCCCCGCACGAGGAGCTCGCCAAGGACTTCATCGCCTTTGCGACCGACACCCAGCGCCTCGCCGACCAGGCCAAGTGGATCGCCTACGGCCCGGCGCGCAAGTCCTCGGCCGACCTCGTCGGCAAGTTCCAGGACGGCAAGACGGACATGGCGCCGCACATGCCGACGGCGCCCGACCACATGGACAACGCGCTGGTCAACGACTTCGAGTTCTGGGCCGACCACGACACCGAGCTGAACGAGCGCTTCAACGCCTGGCTCGCCTCCTGACCGCCCCGTGACAGCCGCCGGGGCCGGGTTCCGCCCGGCCCCGACGTCGACCGCGTCGTCTCGAACCGGAAATCGTCTTTCGATCGGCACGACGCGGGAAATCGACATGTTGGAGCGTCCCTGGTGCGTCCTTTGACGGCGCACGGCGCTCAGAGGATCGGGCTCCGCCGATGACCGACGCAGCGATCGAGATACCGCGCTACCAGCTGACCGCCGCCGACGGCACGCCGCTGAAGCTCGCCATGGCGCGGGCCACGCGGCGCGCCCGCCTGCGGGCCTTCGCCCTGGTGCTGCCGCTGCTCGTCTTCGTCGTCGTCACCTTCGCCGTGCCGATCGGCCAGATGCTCTATCGCAGCGTCCACAACGACCAGTTCTCGGCCCACATGCCGAATCTCGTCGCCTTCTTCGCCGCGGACGAGACGAAGGGCGTGCCCGGCGAAGAAGGCTTCGCCGCCCTCGCCAAGGATCTCGACCTCTCGCGCGAAGAGCGGTCGATCGGCGAGGTCGGCACGCGCATCAACTACGAGATCGCGGGAACCCGCAGCCTCTTCACCTCGGCCGGCCGCAAGGCCTCGAAGCTCGAACCGCCCTACAAGGAGGCGATCCTCGCCCTCGACAAGCAGTGGGGCGATCCCGAGCTCTGGAACGTCATGCGCCGTGCCTCCTCGCCGCACACGCTGAGTTTCTACCTCGCCGCCCTCGACCTGCAATACGACAAGTCCGGCGCGATCGTCAGCGCCCCGGAGGACCGGCGGATCTACGTGCCGCTGTTCATCCGCACCCTGTGGCTGTCGGGGCTGATCGCCGGCCTCTGCCTGCTGCTCGGATTTCCCGTCGCCCATCTCCTCGCGACGCTGCCTTTGCGCTACTCCAACCTCCTGATGATCTTCGTGCTGCTGCCGTTCTGGACGTCGCTCCTGGTGCGCACGACCTCCTGGATGGTGCTCCTGCAGAGCCAGGGCGTCGTCAACGACATCCTGGTCTCGCTCGGCATCGTCGGCGAAAGCGGCCGCATCCAGATGATGTACAACGAGGCCGGCACGATCATCGCGATGACGCACATCCTCCTGCCCTTCATGATCCTGCCACTCTACTCGGTGATGAAGACGATCCCGCCGCGCTACTACCGCGCCGCGCTGTCGCTCGGCGCGACGCCCTGGACGGCGTTCTGGAAGGTCTATTTCCCGCAGACCGTTCCAGGCATCGGCGCCGGCGTGCTGCTCGTCTTCATCCTCGCCATCGGCTACTACATCACCCCCGCCCTCGTCGGCGGCGCCTCCGGCCAGCTGATCTCCAACCTCATCGCCTTCCACATGCAGAAGTCGCTGAACTGGTCGCTCGCCGCGGCGCTGGCGACGCTTCTGCTCGCGGGCGTGATCCTGCTCTACTGGCTCTACGACCGCCTGGTCGGCATCGACAACATGAAGCTCGGGTGAGACGATGAGCGTCCTGAAGCTGCCGCCCTACGCCTCGCCGCTCGAGAAGGCCTGGCGCGTCACCTATCTGGTGATCTGCGCGGCGATCCTTTTGTTCCTGATCGCGCCGATCCTCATCGTCATCCCGCTCTCCTTCAACGCCGAGCCCTACTTCACCTTCACCCGCAAGATGCTGAGCTTCGATCCGGCCGGCTATTCGATGCGCTGGTACGACCAGATCCTCACCTTCGGCATGGCCGCGCCCGGCGCGCCGCGGAACGCCTCCTGGTGGCTCGACGTCTGGGAGAACGCCAAATGGGTCGAGGCGGCGCAGAACTCGGTGATCATCGGCGTCTCGGCCACCCTGCTCGCCACCGTCCTCGGCACCACCGCGGCGCTCGGCCTGTCGCGGCCGGACATGCCGTTCCGCCGGGCGATCATGGGGCTTTTGATCTCGCCGATGATCGTGCCGCTGATCATCACCGCGACGGGACTGTTCTTCTTCTATTCCGAGACCGGCCTCGCCCACACTTATCTCGGCATCATCATGGCGCATGCGACGCTGGGCATCCCCTTCGTCATCATCACCGTGACGGCGACGCTGGTCGGCTTCGACCATTCGCTGACCCGGGCGGCCGCCAATCTCGGCGCCCCGCCGCCGCTGATCTTCTTCAAGGTCATCCTGCCGCTGATCCTGCCCGGCGTGATTTCCGGGGCGCTGTTCGCCTTCGTCACCTCCTTCGACGAGGTGGTGGTGGTGCTGTTCGTCGCCGGCTACGACCAGCAGACGCTGCCGCGGCAGATGTGGAACGGCATCCGCGAGCAGATCTCGCCGACGATCCTCGCCGTCGCGACCATCCTGGTGATCTTCTCGGTGGCGCTGCTGGCGACGGTCGAACTCCTGCGCCGCCGCTCGGAACGGCTGCGCGGCCTGTCGCCGGGCTGAGACCACGCACCCCGAGACCCGATGGTGATCAGGGCAATCGCATATGGAAAATCGAATGCTTTGCGCACCGCCTTCCGACCAATTCCTCCTTCGATCCGCCAAAAGCGCTGATACGAGATCCGCTCGATGAGGGCGGGCTCGAATCAAGCCAGCGCGGCGCATGAGCGTCTTTGTTTCCGGCATCACGAAGTGATCTGCCGGAAGCCGTATGAGACGGTCATCTTCGGGTCTCGCTTCGCGCGTCGCCGGCTCCCGTAGAAGGGCCGTTGCCGCCGGGGCCGGCATTCCCGTCCGTCTGCCGCGCCGCCGCCTCGGCCTTTCGCTGCCGCGAGCACGGCCGCCGGCGACAAACGCACCGAGCCGCCGACCCGGTACCGCGATGGATCGACGCCGGCGGGCCAGCGCGACGCGCCGGCGTTGCCTCGCGCCGGCCCCACAGCGCCGCAGGCCGCCCGTGCCGCCTCGCCCCTCATGCCCGATCGCGACGGACGATTCCGGGCGTCGGGCGCCGCGACCCTGAGGACCTTGCCGATTTGCCTTTGCCCGGGCGGCGAAGGCGCGGAGAAGGGGTTGCGCAAATCGGGCCGATCGGCCTATGACAGCGGCTTCGGAGAGGTGGCCGAGTGGTCGAAGGCGCTCCCCTGCTAAGGGAGTATACCGGAGACGGTATCGAGGGTTCGAATCCCTTCCTCTCCGCCACTTGCCCTCGCGAAAGCGTTCTCTCGATCCGGCCGCGGCCGGATTTTTCCGTTGTATTCGAGGGTTATGCGGGAGGGGCTGAGCACTGACGTCCTCGCCAGGTGGCCCGAAAGCGGTCTCTCAGGGCCGATATTCTCCGGACCTGATGACTGCGCCGTTTTGGTGCATAGCTTGTAAGTCCATGTAGACACGGAGGAAATTCAAGCCACTGAAATTGCTTGGATTGAGGTCGCGTTTGTCTCATCTGCGACCGGGTTCGGAAGTTCCGAGTTCATGGCCGGTTCCATCTCCCGCGTCCGGTGCCATCAGCTGAACGGCAATGCAGCTGGTCAACCACGACCGGACTGACCAGAGTAAGCATCCGGCCTGGGCCGCGGCGATCAGTTGATCCGATTCTGGCTCTTGGCGAAGGCTGCTTTGCCTACGGTTCGGCGGCGGGCGAGCTTGGCGACGCGTTTCCGGATATCGTCCAGGTCGATGGTTCGGGGATCGAACGCGCCGCCCGACCAGCGCATCAAATGGTCATGGTCTTCGTGGTTGGGATCGGCGATGGCGTCAAGGAAGAGTTCGAAGCCTGGAAGGCCGCCGACGTCTTCGGGCGGGACCCGGTGCTGGCCCTCGATGAAGCGCGGGTATTCGACGGCCGGATCGGCTTCATCGACGCTTTCGATGAGGATCGTGTGCCGCCAGTCGTCACCGAAGTCGTAGGTGTAGGCGAGTTCGCGCACGCCCCGCTCGACAAGGGTGGCGAGCCGGGTCGTCTTGGCTGACCAGGTCTTATATTATTGAAGTCCCATTCGGGATTGGGGATCGCGTAGCGCCTGTTGTCGGCGCGGAACTCGAACATGTGGTAGTCCTGGAAGGGCATGGTTGCCTGGACGACGTCATGAACGCCTTTCAGCGTCGTCGTCAGCGGCACTCGACGCGGCGCCAGATGGCCGGTTGCCAGTCGTCAAGCTCGATCTTCAGGCGAGCAATGCGGTCCCGGTCACTCATGATGCCAGCGCCAGCGGCTCGTCCGCTGTCTTCCAGTTCCACGGCAGCAACTCGTCGAGCC
>NZ_JAFMPY010000033.1 GCF_017353515.1 Jiella sonneratiae | reverse complement strand
CCGAAAAGGCGGCCACAGCCGTGCGCGGCCATTGGGGCATCGAGAACCGGCTTCACTGGGTGCTCGACGTCCTGTTCAAGGACGATCAGTCTCGCCTGCGCAAAGGCCACGGCGCCAGGAACATGGCTGTCGTCCGGCACTTCGCGCTCAATCTCATCCGAACGGCCAAAGACAAGAAGTCCCTCAAATCACGCCGAAAACTCGCCGGATGGTCGCCAGACTACCTCGCCAGCCTCCTCGATCAGACGCAATGAAACATGGATTCGGAGCCCTGAGAACATCTGGGCCTATCTGCGCGCAAACAAGCTCGCCATCAGTGTCTTCGACAGCTACGACGACATCGTCGATCGCTGCTGCGAGGCCTGGAACTTCTTCGCAAACGATCCTGACCGCATCCGATCGATCGCTGATCGGCAATACGCACAAGCGGTCAGAGATTAGGGCCGTTGGTATAACGGTCGTCCGTGATGTTCGAAGGGCCGGTTCTGCGCCTGAGAATCGTCTTGTCCTCCTCGAAACCCCCGCTGCGTCATGCGGCAGCAACATGGCGGCCGGACGGCTCGCATGGTTCTTCATGGCATCGTTGCCATGGCCGCAGCAACAGCTTTGTGACGGGAAATTCGGCAAAAGGCCATGGGTGTCGCGCAAGTCGGCAGACGACGTCGGCGCGCCGGGCCCGGCGAGGGAGCCTGCGCCGGGTTGCCCGGCCTGCCGGAGATGGCGACGCATTCCCGCGGCAATGGCCGCGCCCGGCGCGGCGGAGATCTGCGATCTCGACGATCCCTCGAAGCCCTCGGAACCCCCATCGCGAGGGCGATGACGTTTTGGGCTCGACGACTTCGCCGGCGCTCAGCCGTCGAAGCGCGCTGCGGCGATGCGCTTTGCCGCGTCGAGCGGCGGGGCAGGGGTGCGGGTGTCGAGGTCGCTGCGGGAAAACACGATCGGCGTTCTGAGGCCGGGAACGCCGCCTGCCTCGATCTTCAGGCCGCGGGCCGCGATCTGCGGCTCGGCGAGCGCTTCTGAGACGGTGTTGATCGGCCCGCCCGGAACGCCTGCCGCTTCCAGCATGGCGATGAAGGCGGCGCGGCTCTGCCGGGCGATCGCCGGGCCGAGCAGCGCGGTCAGGCGATCGCGGTTCTCGACGCGGGCGGGATTGGTGGCGAAGGCCGGGTCGGCCGCCAGCCCGCCGAGATCGAGCACGCCGCAGAGGCTCGCGAACTGCCGGTCGTTGCCGCAGGCGACGATGACGTGGCCGTCGCTCGCGGCGAAGACCTGATAGGGAACGATGTTCGGATGGGCGTTGCCCATCCGGCGCGGCGACCTGCCGGAGACCAGTGCGTTCATCGCCTGGTTGGCGAGCGCCGCGACGCCGCAGTCGAGAAGCGCGAGGTCGACATGCTGGCCGAGGCCGGATCGCTGGCGCTCGATGAGCGCCGCCTCAACGGCGATCACCCCGTAGAGGCCGGTGAGGATGTCGATCCAGGCGACGCCGATCTTCTGGGGCTCGCCCTTTGGGTCGCCGGTCAGATCCATGATCCCGCAGAGGCCCTGGATCAGGAAGTCGTAGCCGGGGCGCGCCGCCTCCGGCCCGGTCTGTCCGAAGCCGGTGATCGAGGCGTAGACGAGGCGCGGATTGCGGGCCGAAAGGCTCTCGTAGTCGAGGCCGAAGCGCTTCAGCCCGCCGACCTTGAAGTTCTCGACGACGACGTCGGCGCCGTCGATCAGGGATTTGAGGGCCTCGAGTTCGGCGGCGTCGCGGAAGTCGCAGACGAAGCTCTCCTTGCCGCGGTTGGCGGCATGGAAATAGGCGGCGCTGCGGCCGCCTTCCTTTTCGACGAAGGGCGGGCCCCATGTCCTTGTGTCGTCGCCTTCCGGCGCCTCCACCTTGATCACCTCGGCGCCGAGATCGGCCAGCGTCTGGCCGATCCAGGGGCCGGCGAGAATGCGGGCGAGCTCGACGACCTTCAGGCCCTTGAGCGGCGCATCCGCCATCAGAAGAAGGCCTGCAGGCCGGTGATGGCCCGCCCGAGGATCAGCGCATGGACGTCGTGGGTGCCCTCGTAGGTATTGACGGTCTCGAGGTTGATCATGTGGCGCATTACCGGGAACTCCTCCGAGATGCCGTTGCCGCCGTGCATGTCGCGGGCCTGCCGGGCGATGTCGAGCGCCTTGCCGCAGTTGTTGCGCTTGACGAGCGAGATCATCTCCGGCGCGGCGTTCGCCTCGTCCATCAGGCGGCCGACCCTGAGCGAGGCCTGCAGGCCGAGGGCGATCTCGGTCGCCATGTCGGCGAGCTTCTTCTGGTAGAGCTGCGTCTGGGCGAGCGGGCGGCCGAACTGCCTGCGGTCGAGGCCGTATTGCCGCGCGGCGTGGAGGCAGGCCTCGGCGGCGCCCATGACGCCCCAGGAAATGCCGTAACGCGCCCGGTTGAGGCAGCCGAACGGGCCCTTCAGCCCCTCGACGTTCGGCAAGAGCGCGTCTTCGGAGACCTCGACGCCGTCGAGCACGATCTCGCCGGTGACGCTCGCCCGCAGGGACAGCTTGCCGCCGATCTTCGGCGCCGAGAGGCCCTTCGCGCCCTTTTCCAGGACGAAGCCCTTGATCTTGCCGCCATGCGCTTCGGACTTCGCCCAGACCACGAAGACGTCGGCGATCGGCGCGTTGGAGATCCACATCTTCGAGCCGGAGAGGACGTAGCCGCCGGCGGTCTTCTTCGCCACCGTCTTCATCGAGCCGGGGTCGGAGCCGGCATCGGGCTCGGTGAGGCCGAAGCAGCCGATGAATTCGCCGCTCGCGAGCTTCGGCAGGTAACGCCTGCGCTGCTCCTCGGTGCCGTAGGCATGGATCGGATACATCACCAGCGACGACTGCACCGACATCATCGAGCGATAGCCGGAATCGACCCGCTCGATCTCGCGGGCGACGAGGCCGTAGGCGACGTAGGAGGCGCCGATGCCGCCGTATTCCTCCGGGATGGTCACGCCGAGGAGGCCCATCTCGCCCATTGCCCGGAAGATCGAGGCGTCGACCGTCTCCTCGCGCGCCGCCTCGGTGACGGCAGGGGCGAGGCGGCTCTTGGCGAAGCTCGCCGCCGCCTCCGCGAGCATGCGCTCTTCCTCGGAGAGCTGGTCGGCGAGGCGGAACGGATCCGCCCAGTCGAAGCGGCCGAGGTCGGGTGCGTCCTTGGGCTTCAGGGCCATGAGATTTTCTCCCGAATGTCTGTGTGTCGGTCGCGGTGATAGCACCGCGGCGGGTGCGGCTTCAAACGAATTGGACTTGCAATCTCATGAGGATTTGTCATGAAGTCGGGTCATTGACAGATAGGCCGCCCTCTCTCCCCCCTTGCGATTTCCATCGTTTAGGCGCTTCGCGACTTAGTCGATGAAGTCGCTTTCGCTCCCGCAAGGGGGAGAGAGGGCGCCCGGCCTGCCACCTCGCTGCGAGGCCATCCCCCATGCGCCGCTCCTACACCCCGACGATCGGCGAGCTGCAGGCCTTCCGGGCGCTCGCCCAGGCAGGTTCCGCCACGAGCGCCGCCCAGACCCTCGGCCTCACCCAGAGCGCCGTCAGCCGCTCGCTGCAGAGCCTCGAGGAGCGGCTCGGCGTCAGGCTGTTCCACCGGGTGCGCCAGCGCCTCGGCCTGTCGGATGCGGGCCGCGCCTTCCTGCGCGACGCCGAGCGGATCCTCGCCGAGATCGACGGCGCCGTGCTCACCGTCATGTCCTTCGGCGGACGCGAGAAGCTGCTGCGCCTGAAGGTCCTGCCGACCTTCGCCAGCACCTGGCTGATCCCGCGGCTGAAGAGTTTTGCGGCGATCGCTCCGGAAATCACCCTCGACGTCACCTCCGCCCTCGGCCCCGTCGACTTTTCCCGCGATCCCGCCGACGCGGCGATCCAGCGGCTCGAGCTGCGCTCGCGCGGGGCGGAGGCGATCGCGCTTCTCGACGAGACGCTGATCGTCGTCGCGTGCCCTGAGGTCGCCGGCGGCGCCGGGGCGCTGGACGATGCGGCGATCGCCAAGCTGCCGCTGCTGCAACAGGCGACGCGGCCGGACCTGTGGCTCGCCTTCTTTCAGGAGGCGCGGATGGACGCGGTGAGCATCCTCAGGGGGCCGCGCTTCGAACATTTCGGCATGGTGCTCGCGGCGGCGCGCGCCGGCCTCGGCGCGGCGCTGGTTCCCGAAATCCTCGTCGCGCCGGATCTTGCCGCCGGAACGCTGGTCCGGGCCTCGCCGCGCACCATGGACGGCGGCTCGCCCTACGGCCTGATCTTTCCGCCGGAGCGGGCGGACAATGACGGCTTCCGCCTGTTCCGCGACTGGCTGATCGCCGAGGCGCGCGGCGGTGCCGATCCGGCCGGGGCGGGGAACGGCGCCTGAACAGTGCGCCGTCGCACGGAGCCGCCTTCGCGCAGACGATGGCACGCGACCGCAATTTCGTCGGCTTTCGGGCGCCATCGAAAAAGAGGATCAACGACGGACGATCGCGACGATGGCCGGTCCCTTCGCAACGCCGCAGTTCACGCGTCGCCGCTGCGCCCGCGGTTTCACCGCCCCCGCGCTTGGTCTCGCACTGGCCTTTGCGCTCGCGGCGCCGCCGGCGCGGGCGCAGCAGGCGGGCGATCCGCCGAGCCCGCTTCTCGCCCGGCTCGAGGCGCTGGCGGGGCATGGCGGCGGAGCCCGGAGCTTCGGCTCGCAATCCATCCTGTCGTCCTGCTGGAGCCCGGCCGAACTCGCCGCCGGGGGCCCGGCGGAAAAGGCGATCACCCGCCGCGGTGCCGACGTCAGGCTCGGGCCGCCGGCGCGGCAGCGGCCGTCGCTCGCCGCCCCCGTCCTGCCCGCGGTGATGCGCAATTCCATCCGCCGGGTCGACACCGGCGGCGAGAAGCTCGTGGCGCTGACCTTCGACGTCTGCGAACAGAACGGCGAAAAGGCCGGCTATGACGGGGCGATCGTCGACTATCTCAGGGCGAACGGCGTCGCCGCCACCTTCTTTCTCGGCGGCAAGTGGATGGCGACGCATCAGGAGCGGGCGATGCAGATCATCGCCGACCCGCTGTTCGAGGCAGGCAATCACGCCTGGACCCACGGCAACATGCGCGTCCTCACCGGCAAGGACATGCAGGACCAGATCGACTTCACCCAGGCCGAATACGAGCTGACGGTGGAGCGGCTTCTCGAAAGGCCCTGCGCCCAGGCGGCGGGCGCCGCCGAAGCCGTCCGCATTCCGCTGCGTATGTCGGCCTTCCGCTATCCCTACGGGACCTGCAGCGCCGAGTCGCTTTCCGCCGTCAACGCCGCCGGGCTCGCCGCCGTGCAATGGGACGTCGTCACCGGCGATCCAGCGAAGGGCACCTCGGCCAGGGCCATCGAGGCGACCGTGGCGGGCCGGGTGAAGCCCGGCTCGATCGTCGTCATGCATGCCAACGGCCGCGGCTGGCACACCTCCGAGGCGCTGCCGGTGCTCGTCGCCGCGCTGAAGGCCAAGGGCTACCGTTTCGTCACCGTCGGCACGCTCCTCGCCGCCGGGCGACCCGTCGCTGCGGCGAGCTGCTACGAGCTGAAGCCCGGCGACAATGGCCGCTACGACCGGATCTTCGGCCGCGGCACCGGCGACCGGCCGGTCAAGACCGCGACCAGGGGCTGAGACGCGCGGTGGGGATCTTGGGACGGAGCGCCGATCCGCAGGCCGCGGCCGACCATCATCCCTTCATGGCGCCCCGATACGACGTCGCGGGCCATCGCATCGCGCCGCTGACGGCAGCCGAGGCGCGTCGCCTCGCCGAGGAGATGGCCGGGCTCGATCCCTGGGCGCGGCTCGGAATAAGCGCGGCGTCGCTGGCGGCGACCCTCGGACCCGGCGCGGATTCCTCGCCTTATGCGGTGCGGGGTTTCGGCCTGTTCGATCCGGTGGGCGAGATGGAACCGCTGGGGGCGGCGGCGATCCGCCCGCGGTTTCTCAACGGGCCCTATCTGGCGCTGATCTTCGTGCGGCCCGGCTGCCAGTCGCGCGGCACCGGCCGGGCGGCGCTCGCCTTCATGGAGGAAGAGGCGCGGCGGAGCGGGGCGAACGGCCTCTGGGTGTCGGTCTCGGCCTTCAACGAGCGGGCCTTCGCCTTCTACCGGCGCTTCGGCTTCGAGGAGATCGGCCGGGTTCCCGGCCTGATCCGGCCGGGCGAGGACGAAAGGCTGATGCGCAAGCCGCTGTGACGCCGGCGCTGCCGGGCCTTGCTACCGGCGATAGGGCCCGTCGAAGAGGTCGCCGAGGGCGAGGCGCATGCGCAGCGTCAGGCGGCGCTTGCGAAGGTTCCACGGCCGGTCGTGGTTGAGATGGCAGCGCTGGCAGAGCGCCGCGAGGTTCGTGGCGGCGTTGTTGGCGGTGTCCTGGTCGAGATGGGCGCAGGCGAGCCGCACCCGCGTCGTTGCCGGCCGCGATACGGCCCAGAGAACCCCCGGGGCCGGCTGCGAGACGAGGCCGGGATCGGGCGCCGCCAGGCCGCGCCGCAACAGCCGCCCCCGGCCGTCGCGCCAGCGCCCGGCCGCTTCGTCGAACCAGCGCCCGTCGCCGAGGTGATAGACGAGCCCGCCGTGCGGCCTGCCGCATCCCTCGCAGCGGCCCTTGGCCCGGCCGAAGCGGATCGACGCCGAGAGTTCGCGCCAGTCGATGGGATAGAAATGACGGTCTTCACGCCGGATCGGCATCGCGCTCCTCCTCCCGGGCGTTGGCGGGCGCCAGCGCCTCGCGGATCCGGCGGATGGTCGTGCGGCTGACGCCGTGGCGCCGGGCGAGTTCGGAGACGGAGGCGCCGGCGGCGAGCCGCTCGGTCACCTCGCGGCGCGCCGGGGCCGACAGGCTTGGCCGGCGGCCGAGCCGCTTGCCGGCGCCGCGCGCCCGGTCGAGACCGGCGCGTGTGCGCTCGATCATCAGGTCGCGTTCGAACTCGGCGACGGCATTGATGACGCCCATGGTCATCCGGCCCGCGGCGCTCGACAGGTCGACGCCGCCGAGCGCCAGGCAATGGGTGCGCACGCCGCGCCCGGCCAGCGCCTCGACGGTGGCACGCACGTCCATGGCGTTGCGGCCGAGCCGGTCGAGCCGGGTGACGACGAGGACGTCGCCGGCCTCGAGCCGGTCGACGAGGCGCGCGAAGCCCTCCCGCTCGAAGGCGGCGACGGAGCCCGACACCGTCTCGGCGACGACGCGGTGCGGCGCGACGGCGAAGCCGGCGGAGCGGATCTCGCCGAGCTGGTTGTCGGTGGTCTGGCCGAGGGTCGAGACCCTCAGATAGGCGAAGCTGCGCGACATGGCGGCGAAGGCGGGGCTTTCGGATGGACGCAAACGCCGCGAGCATATCGTCCATGGCCGAAGATCGCCAGGGCCTGGTTTCGTTCATCCCCAGCCACGATGGACGAAACCGATCGGTTTCGGCCGGGCGGTTCCATGGCGGGCGCGGCGGGCCGATGCCGCCCGCCTGTCAGCGCGACGCCGCGACGGACAGTCCGACCCGGGCGAGTTCGTCGGCGGCGATCCGCGAGAAGCGCAGCAGCGTCTCGTCGTCGAGATCGGCGGCCATGCCGGTGATCGTCAGGGTGCCGAGAAACGTGCCGTCGCCCTCGAAGACCGGCACGGCGACCGACGCCAGATGGCGGTTGCGCTCGCCCCGCGAAATGTAGCGCGCCTCGCTCCTTATCTTCGCGTGCGCCGGGCTGTCGGGATCGGTGTAGGCGAGGAGCAGCCGCGCCGCCGCGCCGCCGTCGGCGAGCGGCACCGTGGCGCCCACCTCGATGAAATAGCGGAAATCGCGATGGACGTTGTCGCGGGCGAGGCAGACGCGCTCGCCGTTCGAGCGGACGAAGAACGACGTCGTCTGGCCGATCGCGTCGCTGATCGAAACGATCGCGCCCTCGATGCGGCGCACGAAATTCGACGTCTGGCGGTAGATCGCGGCCATGCGGAGATTGGCCGGACCCGGCGAATAGGAGCCGTCGGGCCGCTTCTCCAGATAGCCCCAGGCGACGAGCGTCTTCAGCGCCCGCAGGATGGTCGCCTTGTCCAGCCCCGAGGCGGCCGAGAGGTCCTTCAGCTGCAGAACCGGCGTCTGCTGGGTGAACAGCGACAGGAGGAGCAGCCCGCGTTCCAGCACCCCGGTCGGCGGCAGGTCTCTCGGTGGGGTCATCAGTTCGCCTTCTTCCGGCTTGACGGGCTTCGTCGCGAGTGTTTTATTATATGAACCACATTTCATTTAATGAAACAAGAGGCAACAAGTGGCCGACCGATATTACGACGCTGCGGACGCGGGATTCCGGATGGAGATGTCCAAGCTCGCGCCGGAGGACTTCAAGGCTTGGATGAACCTCAACATGATCCCCGGCAAGGATCACGGCCAGATCCCGCCGAAGGTGCGCGAGCTCATCGCCATCGCCGTCGCCCATGCGACCGGCTGCCCCTACTGCATCGAATCGCACGTCACGAAGGGCAAGGCGGTCGGCGTGACCAAGGCCGAGGTCGCCGAGGCGGTGCTGATCTCCGCCGCGCTCTGCGCCGGCGCCGCCGCCGCCCATGGCGGCCTCGCCATGAAGTTCTACGGCGAGGAATGACGCGGGTTCGACCGTGTCACGCGACTGCGGCCAGGAGGGCCCGATGAACGTATCCGTCTTCGACATGACGACCATGCAGCACCTCTGGAGCACGCCGGAGGTCCGGGAGATCTTCTCCGAGCGCAATCGTCTGCAGAAATGGCTGGACTTCGAGGCGGCGCTCGCCCTGACCCAGGCCGAGCTCGGCGTCGTGCCGAAGGCCGCGGCCGAGGAGATCGCCGCCGCCGCCGACATCGACCGCATCGACCTTCAGGCGGTCGCCGCCGAGGTCCGCCGCATCAAGCACACGCTGGTGCCGCTGCTGAAGGGCATGCAGGCGGGTCTCTCCCGGGATGCCGTCGAATATCTGCATTACGGCGCGACGACGCAGGACGTCGTGGACACCGGCCTCGTCCTGCAGCTTCGCGAGTTCGACCGGGTGGTCCGACGCGATCTCGGCGCCGTCGGGCGGCAACTGATCCGCCTCGCCGAGGAGCACCGCGACACGGTGATGGTCGGGCGCACCCACGGCGTCCAGGCCCTGCCGATCACCTTCGGCCACAAATGCGCGATCTGGCTGGACGAGCTCTCGCGCCATGCCGAGCGGCTCGATCAGGCCGGGCCGCGCGTCTTCGTCATCATGCTGGTCGGCGCCGTCGGCACCCAGGCCTCCTACGGCCCGCGGGCCGCCGAGATCGAGGCGGGCACCGCCAAGCGGCTCGGCCTTGGCGCCTCCGACATCAGCTGGGCGCCCTCGCGCGACCGGATCGCCGAATACGTCACGCTCCTCGCGATGATCGCCGGCACGCTGGGGAAGATCGGCAACGAGCTGTTCAACCTGCAGCGCAACGAGTTCGCCGAAGTCGAGGAGGGCTTCACCGAGGGCAAGCTCGGCTCGTCGACCATGCCGCACAAGCGCAACCCCGTCGCGGCGGAGAACGTCGCGATGCTGTCGCGCAGCGTGCGCTATTCGGCGGCGATGATGCTGGAGGCGATGGTCCAGGAGCACGAGCGAGACGGCATCGCCTGGAAGTCGGAATGGAAGGCCGTGCCCGAGGCGTGCCTCGTCACCGGCGCCATCCTGATGCAGGCCGAGGCGCTGTTGAAGGGTCTGCGCATCGACCGCAAGGCGATGGATCGCAACGTCGCGCTGATGAAGGGCTATCTCCTGTCGGAAAAGGTGATGCTCGAACTCGGCGAGCGCGTCGGCAAGAACACCGCGCACGAATGGCTCTACGAGGCCTCGATGCAGGGCATCCAGAAGGGCACGAGCTTCGGCGACGCGCTGGCCGCCCATCCGCACATCGCCGACGCCTTCACCGCCGAGGAGATCGACCAGCTGACCGAGCCGTCCGGCTATCTCGGCACGGTGGGCGAGGCGATCGACCGGGTCGTCGCGCGCGAGAAAGATGCCGCCTGGCTGGCCGATGCCGGCGCCGGACCGCAGGCGTCAAGCCCGCCCGTCCGCCGGACTGCTTAGCGGTCTAGGCGGCATTGCAGCGGCAGGCGCGGCGGAGGAGGCCGCGTCCGCCGTCTTCCATCTTCATCAAAGGGAGGAACCCATGAAGAGACTGCTTCTCACCCTCGCGGCCGCGCTGCTCGCCTCGCCGGCCCTGGCCTTTCCGGACAAGCCGATCGAGCTCGTCGTGCCGTTCAGCCCAGGCGGCGGCTCCGACGTCTCGGCGCGGGTCTTCGCCCAGTGCGTCGAACCGATCCTCGGCCAGAAGGTGCTGATCAAGAACATCACCGGCGCCAGAGGCAAGATCGCCGAAGTCGAGGTGCGGGACGCCCGACCCGACGGCTACAAGCTGCTCTGGGCGCATCAGGGCATGGACATGGGCCTCGCCACCGGCCGCTCCGACTACAACTACACCGCCTTCGCCCCGGTCGCGAGTTCCGTCGCCATGAACTACGGCGTCTTCGCCGGCGCCAGCAGCGGCATCAAGGACGTCGACACGCTGCGCGAGAAGGTCAAGGAAAACCCCGGCAAATACACGATCGGCACCGCGCTGGCGGGCTTCTCGCACTTCGCCGTCCTCGACTTCCTCGATGCCGCGGGCGTCAATATCGACGATCTGCACACCATCCCGATGTCCGGCGACAAGGAGCGCATCGTCGCCTCGATCCAGGGCAATCTCACCCTCGTGCCGGTCGCGGTCGGCTCGGCGGCGCCTTACGTCGAATCCGGCGACGTCGTGCCGGTGGCGATCCAGTCCGACAAGCCCGATCCGCGGCTGAAGGATGCCAAGACCGCCGAGGCGCAGGGCGTCGACAGTCATTTCGCCATGTACTTCACGACCTTCGCGCCGAAGAACACGCCGAAGGAGGCGATCGACACGCTCGCCGACGCCTGGGTCAAGGCGGCGAACGATCCCGACTGCCAGGCCGAGCTCGCCAAGCGCTCGATGACGACGGTGCCGGCGAAGGGCGAGGAACTCGATCGCGATCTCGCCAAGCGCTACGACCGCATCCTGACCCTGGCGAAGAAGTTCAACCTCGGCGAACAGTCCTGATCGCCGGCTCCATGACGCAGACCTTCCACGTCTTCGACGGGCCGCGCGCTTCCAGCGCGGCCCGTCGGGGTCAACGCTCACGGGTGGCGCGATGCGCAAGACCGATCTGATCTTCTCGGCCGTCTTCATCCTCGCTTTCCTCGTCGCCGCGTCGCAGCTCTTCGCGCTTTCCGATCTCAACTCGGCGGTGGTGTCGGCGAAGCTGTTTCCCTGGCTCGTCGTCGGGCTCGGCCTGTTGATGGGCGTGCTCGAGACCGGCCGGACCCTCGTTGCGGGCGATCCTTCGGGAGTAAGCTTCGCCGAGGTCTGGGCGCAGGCCTTCGCGCGGCGGCGCATGCTGCTGCTCGTCCTGTTCGTCGTCTATCTCTTCGCGATCCAGCCGGTCGGCTTTCTCCTGGCGACGGGCCTGTTCTGCTTCCTCACCGTGGTGCTGCTCGCGCCGAAACGCTCGCCCGCGGTCGTCGCCGCGGCGGCGGCGCTCGCGATCGGCTCGGTGGCCTTCATCTACATTCTGCTCGTCGTCTATCTTCAGGCGTTCCTGCCGTAGGGGCATTGCGACAATGTACGACCTGTTTCTCTCCGGCGTGGACGCGGTCTTCCAGCCCTGGACGCTGCTCGCGGTCATGCTCGGCGTCGCCGGCGGCCTGGTCATCGGCTCGATTCCCGGCCTGACCAGCACCATGGCGATCGCGCTCCTGGTGCCGCTCACCTATTCGCTCGACATCAAGGCGACGATCCCGCTCCTGATGGGCGTCTATTGCGGCGCGATCTCCGGCGGCCTCGTCGGCGCGATCCTGCTCAACATCCCCGGCACGCCGGCCTCGGCCGCGACCTGCCTCGACGGCCATCCCATGGCCGCCCGCGGCGAAGCCGTGCGGGCCCTCGGCCTCGGCGTCTACGCCTCGATGATCGGCGGCGTGCTGTCGGGCCTCGCGCTCGTCCTCATCGCGCCGCTGCTCGCCCGCGTCGCGCTGAGCTTCGGGCCGTGGGAATATTTCTCGCTGGTCGTCTTCACCTTCAGCTGCATCTCGGCGATGTCGCCGAAGGGCCGCGCGATCAAGGCGTTCATGGCCGCATTCCTCGGCATCCTGCTGTCGCTCGTCGGCCTCGACGAGGCCTCGGGCCAGACCCGCCTCACCTTCGGCTTCACGGCGCTCGAATCCGGCTTCTACGAACTGCCCGCCTTGATCGGCCTCTACGCCATCCCGCAGCTCCTCGCCGATACCGACGACATCGGCCGGGCGGCCAAGGTGCTGAAGGTGCGCTACGAGCTCGGCACCTTCGTCAGGACGTTCCGGGAGGTCATCTCCTGCCGGCGCGATCTCGCCCGCTCGACTGTGATCGGAATCATCATCGGCATCCTGCCGGGCGTCGGGCCGGGCCTGTCGAACATCGTCGCCTACAGCCAGGCGCACCGGGCGTCGCGGCGGCCGGAGCTCTTCGGCAAGGGCGTCCTGCCGGAATCGATCGTCTCGCCGGAAGCTGCCAACAACGCCTCGATGGGCGGCGCGCTGATCCCGATGCTGACCCTCGGCATCCCGGGCGACGCCTCCACCCTGATGATGCTCGGCGCCTTCATGCTGCACGGCATCGACCCGGGGCCGCTGCTCTTCCGCGACCACGGCGACATCATCTGGATGGTGTTCATCTCCTTCTTCGTCGCCTTCTTCTTCTGCACCGTGCTCTACCACTTCTTCATTCCGCTGACGGTGAAGGCGGTGTCCGTGCCGCGGCAGTTCGTCGTGCCGGTGCTTCTGATCCTCTGCACGGTCGGCTGCTATTCGCTGAACAACCGCATGTTCGACGTCTACTGCTTCCTCGGCTTCGGGCTGCTCGGCTATTTCCTCAACATCGCCCGCGTCCCCGTCCTGCCGGTCATTCTCGGCCTGATCCTCGGGCCGATGGCCGAGCGCCAGCTCAGCCTCGCGCTGGCCTTCGGCAACGAGTCCGTCCTGCCGTTCCTCACCCGGCCGGTTTCCGGCGGCATTCTCCTGATCGCCGCGCTCAGCATCATCCTGCCGCCGCTTCTCGGGCGCCGGCGCCGCCGGTTCGAGGACGCGCCGGCCTGACATCTGAATGGAGTGACCCCAATGACCGCCCCGCTTCCCGCGCTGGTCGACTGCGGCTGGCTGAAGAGCCAGCTCGGCGCCGCCAATCTCGTCCTCGTCGATGCGAGCTGGTACATGCCGGCGGAAAAGCGCGATCCGGACGCTGAATTTACGGCCGCGCACATTCCCGGCGCCCGGCGCTTCGACTTCGACCGCGACGTCGCCGACACCTCCTCGCCGCTGCCGCACATGATGCCGAGCCCGGCGCTCTTCGAAGAGAAGGTGCGCGCGATCGGCGTCGGCCGCGACAGCCGCGTCGTCGTCTATGACGGGGCCGGCATCTTCGCCGCGCCGCGCGCCTGGTGGATGTTCAAGGCGATGGGCCACGCCGCCGTCGCGGTGCTCGACGGCGGCCTTCCGGCCTGGCGGGCGGCGGGCGGCGAGATCTCTTCCGGACAGCCGGAGCCGGTGGCGCCGGGCGACTTCGTCGCGCGGCCGGACGAGACGCGCATCGCCGATGCGGCATCCGTCCTGTCCGGCCTTCAGTCCAAGGCCATCCAGGTGGTCGACGCCCGCTCGGCGGCGCGTTTCGAAGGCAGCCAGCCGGAGCCGCGGGCGGGCCTTCGCTCCGGCCACATGCCGGGCGCCCGCAACCTGCCCTTCGACCGCATCCTCGCGGACGGCCGCTACCGCGCGCCGGACGAGGTCCGCGCGGCGTTCGACGCGGCGGGCGTCGACGCCGGCGCGCCGATCGTCGCCTCCTGCGGCTCCGGCGTCACCGCATCGGTGCTCGCCCTCGGCGCCGAGGTCGCGGGCCTCGGCCCCCTCGCCGTCTATGACGGCTCCTGGTCGGAATGGGGCCAGGAGACGCGCCCCGAATTGCCCGTCGTCACCGGAGCGGCAGAGCGATGAGCGCCCTGCCGAAACACGCCGAAACCTACATGACCGCCGAACTCGCGCCGCTCGCCGCCCGGGTCGCTGGACTGCCGGACGAGGCCGGGCCGGCGCTGCGCGAGCGGCTCTTCGCCACCATGCTCGACTGGTCGACGGCGCTGATCGCCGGCATCGGCCACGAGCATCATGCCCGCTATGTCGAGGCGCTGCTCTCGCCGCTCGAAAGCGGCCCGGCCCGGGTGGCCGGCACCGGCGGCCGCCATCCGCTGGCGGGCGCGGCGGCGGCCAACGCCGCGATCGGGCATTTCTGGGAAGTCGACGACGCGCATCGCATCTCCACCAGCCATCCGGGCATCACCGTCATTCCGGCGGTCGTCGCGCTCGCCGAGGCCTATCCGGAGAATGCGGCGGAGCGCGCGCGCCCGGCGATCGTCGCCGGCTTCGAGGCAGTGCTGCGCGTCGGCTCGCATCTCGGCACCGCGCATTACGCCGCCAACCACACCACCGCCACCGCCGGCTGCTTCGGCGCGGCCGCCGCCGCCGCGCGCTTCATGGGCCTCGACGCGCAGACGACCCTGTCCGCCTTCGGCCATGCCGGCACCCAGGCCGCCGGCCTGTGGCAGATCCTCGACGACCGCGCCTTTGCCGCCAAGGCCTTCCACGCCTCCACCGCCGTGCGCAACGGGCTCGCCGCGGCCTTCATGGCGAAGGCCGGGATCGCCGGCGCCGCGCGCGTCCTCGAAGGGCGGCGCGGCATGCGCAACGCCTGGAAGCTCGAGGCCTGCGACCCTTCGTGGCTTCTGCCCGCCGACGTGCCGATGATCTTCGACGTCACCATCAAGGCCTGGCCGACCTGCGGCCAGACGCACACCGCGCTCGACTGCGCGGCGGCGATCGCGGCACGGCTCGGCTCTCAGGGCAAACAAGGTGCGGGCGAGATCCGCCGCATCGTCGTCGACGTGCCGCAGGCCGCGCTCGACATCGCCGGGGTCACCGAGCCGGGCACGGTGGGCGACGCGAAATTCTCCACGAGCTTCTGCGTCGCCGCCACGGTGGGCGGCCGCCCGCCGGACTTCTGCGGCCTGACGCCGGATCTCGTCGCCGACCCCTCGATCCGGGCCCTCGCCGAACGCACCAGCGTTCGCCACGAACCCGCCTTCACCGCCCGCTTCCCGCGGGAGCGACCGGCCCGGGTGACGGTCGAGACGGCGGACGGCACGTTGTTCACCGAGGAGCGTTCCTTCCGCAACGGCGATCCGGAGCAGCCCTGGAGCGAGCCGGCGCTGATCGCCCGGACCCGTGACATCCTGCGGCTCGCCGGCACCCCGGTCGATGCCGACCGCCTCGTCGGCTGGGCCCGGCGCTTCGCCGGCATGGAGGCGGCGACGGGCGACGGCTGGTCTGCCGGTGAACTCTTCGACATCGCGCCGCAGGGCGCAAACGGGTCTGGAAATCGACGATGACAGAGGGCGAACGAGGCGCCATCGGGGATCTGGCGATACGGCTGGAACAGGCCGTCGGGGCGCGCGCCATCCTCACCGAGGCGGGCGAGCGCGAGCGCTATCTCGTCGAGGAGCGGGGCCTCTTCCGCGGCGAGGCGGGGATCGTCATCGTCCCCGAAAGCGCCGCGGATCTGGCGAAGGCCGTCGAGATCTGCGCCGCAGCCGGCGTCGGCATGGTGCCGCAGGGCGGCAATACCGGCCTCGTCGGCGGGTCGGTCACGACCGAGGCGGAGGTGCTCGTCTCCTTCCGCCGGATGAACCGCATCCGGGCGGTCGATCCGACGAACTTCACGATCACCGTCGAGGCCGGGGCGATCCTCGCCGACGTCCAGGCGGCGGCGGCCGAGCGGGGCTGCTTCTTTCCCCTGAGCCTCGGCGCCGAGGGCAGCTGCACCATCGGCGGCAACATCGCCAGCAATGCCGGCGGCATCGGCGTTCTCAAATACGGCAACACGCGCGACCTGACGCTCGGCCTCGAAGTGGTGCTGCCGGACGGGCGGATCTGGGACGGCATGCGGCCGCTCCACAAGGACAACAGCGGCTATTCGCTGAAGAACCTCTTCGTCGGCAGCGAGGGCTCGCTCGGCTTCGTGACGGCGGCGGTGATGAAGCTGTTTCCGCGCCGCGAGCAGATCCAGACGGCCTATTGCGCCCTCCCCAGCACAAAGGCGGCGCTGGAACTCCTGGCGCTGGCGCGCAGGAGGAGCGGAGACGAGGTGACGGCCTTCGAACTGATGTCGGAATTCTCGCTGTCGATCGTCTGCGCCCATGCCGGCGGCCAGCGGCCGCTGGCGGACCCCTCGCCCTGGTACGCGCTGATCGAGCTCTCGACCTCGCGCCCCGGCGAGGACCTGCGGCCGACCTTCGAGGGCCTTCTCGAGGAAGCGTTCGAAACCGGGCTGGTGACGGATGCCGTGGTCGCCGAAACCATCGACCAGGGCCAGCGCCTGTGGCGCCTGCGCGAGGGAATTCCGGAAGCGCAGAAGCGCGCCGGCGGATCGATCAAGCACGACATCTCGGTGCCGGTCTCGGCGGTCCCGACCTTCATCGCCGAGGCCAGCCGGGCGGTCGAGGCCTACATGCCGGGGATCCACGTCTGCGCCTTCGGCCATGTCGGCGACGGCAACGTCCACTACAACCTCACCCAGCCGGACGGCATGGACAAGGCGGCATTCCTCGCGCACTGGGACGCCGTCAACCACATCGTCCACGAGATCGCGACCGGGCTGAACGGCTCGATCTCGGCCGAGCACGGCGTCGGGCTGCTCAAGGTCGAGGAGATCGACCGCTACCGCTCGGCGGTGGAGCAGAGCCTGATGCGCTCGATCAAGACCGCGCTCGATCCGCGGGCGGTGATGAATCCCGGCAAGACGGTCGCGCTCGGCATCTCCTCCGGCGCGAGATAGGCGCCCCCGGTCGCCGGTGCCGCCGGCGGCCGGAGAGCTTCGCCCTGCGGCCCGGGCGCGGCCCCGGGGGAGGTCCGGCGAGGCGTGGCCGAGGCGCCCTCCCCCTACTCCGCCGCCACCGGCTCGTCGCCGGCCTCGCGGTGGCCGAAGCGCCGGCGCGTCCAGTCGACGAGACCGATGATCACCACGTAGAACACCGGCACGAAGAACACCCCGAGCAGCGTCGCCGCGATCATGCCGCCCATGACGCCGATGCCGATCGCCTTCTGGGCGCCGGAGCCGGCACCGGTGGCGATGGCGAGCGGCGTGACGCCGAGGATGAAGGCGAAGGAGGTCATCAGGATCGGCCTCAGCCGCATGCGTGCGGCATGCAGCGTCGCCTCGATCAGCTTTTCGCCCTCCTGCCGCAGTTCCTGGGCGAATTCGACGATCAGGATGGCGTTCTTCGCCGCGAGGCCGATCGTCGTCAGCAGGCCGACCTTGAAGTAGATGTCGTTGTCCTGCCCGGTGAGCGTTGCGGCGAGCACCGCGCCGAAGATGCCGACCGGCACGACGAGGATGACCGAGAACGGTACCGACCAGCTCTCGTAGAGCGCCGCGAGGCAGAGGAAGACGACCAGCGTCGAGATGCCGTAGAGCAGCGTCGACTGCGAGCCCGACAGCCGCTCCTGATAGGACTGCCCGGTCCATTCGAGCGACAGGCCCTGGCCGAGGCCGTCGACGAGGCTCTGCATCTCGTTCATCGCCTCGCCGGAGCTGACGCCGGTCGCCGGCGAGCCCTGGATCTCCACCGCCGCGACGCCGTTGTAGCGCTCCAGCCGCGGCGCGCCCTGGCTCCAGCTGGTGCTGGTGAAGGCCGAGAAGGGCACCATCTCGCCGGCGCTGTTGCGCACGTACCAGCGGTCGATGTCGCTCGGCACCATGCGGAACGGCGCGTCGGCCTGGACATAGACCGGCTTGACCTTCCCCTCGTTGATGAAGTCGTTGACGTAGCTGCCGGCCCAGGCGGTCGAGAGGGTGCTGTTGATGTCGGAGACGCCGACGCCGAGCGCGCCGGCGAGGCGGTTGTCGATGTCGACGTGGAACTGCGGCTGCTGCGGCTGGCCGTTGCGCCGCACCGAGGAAAGCTGCGGATCGGCGTTGGCCTTGGCGATCAGCTGGCTCGCAGCTGCCTCCAGCCCGTCGGTGCCGAGGCCGCCGGTGTCCTTCAGATACATGTCGAAGCCGCCCGCCGTGCCGAGGCCGCGGATCGCCGGCGGCGACAGCGCGATGACGGTGGCGTCGCGGATCTGCGAAAAGGCGCCCATCGCCCGGCCCGCGATCGCCGCCGCACCCGCCGAGGGTGCCTCGCGCGCGTCGAAGTCCTTCAGCTTGACGAAGACCAGCGCGTTGTTCTGGCCGGTGCCGGCGAAGGAGAAGCCGAGCGCCGCGAAGACGCTGTCGACATTGTCCTTCTCGGCGTCGAGATAATAGTGCTCGACCTGTTCGACGACCTTTTCCGTGCGGTCGCTGGTGGCGCCCGGCGGCAGCTCGATCATGGTCATCAGCACGCCCTGGTCCTCGGCGGGAAGGAACGAACTCGGCAGGTTGGCGAAGAGATAGTAGGCGCCGCCGGCAAGCAGCACGAAGACGACCAGCGCCGGCAGAGGCCGGCGCGACAGGCTGCCGGCGCCGCCGACATAGCCGTCGTTGACGCGGTCGAAGCCGGCGTCGAAGCCGCGGAAGACGAAGTTCTTGCGCTTGCCGTGGGTCGGCTTGAGGATCGTCGCGCAGAGCGCCGGGGTCAGGACGAGCGCGACCAGCACCGACAGGAGCATCGCCGAGACGATGGTGATCGAGAACTGCTGGTAGATCACCCCGACGGACCCGCCGAAGAAGGCCATCGGCAGGAACACCGCCGACAGGACGAGGGCGATGCCGACGAGGGCGCCGGTGATCTCGCCCATCGACTTCTCGGTGGCCCGGAGCGGCGAGAGCCCCTCCTCCGACATGATGCGCTCGACGTTCTCGACGACGACGATGGCGTCGTCGACCAGAAGCCCGATCGCCAGCACCATCGCGAACATCGTCAGCGTGTTGATCGAGAAGCCCGCCACGGAGAGCACGCCGAAGGTGCCGAGCAGGACCACCGGCACGGCGATCGTCGGGATCAGCGTCGCCCGCAGGTTCTGCAGGAAGACGAGCATCACCAGGAAGACGAGGCCGACCGCCTCGAACAGCGTGTGATAGACCTTCTCGATCGAAAGCTGGACGAAGGGCGTCGTGTCGTAGGGATAGACGATCGACACGTCCGACGGCAGCGTCGACTTCAGGCCTTCCAAGGCGGCGCGCACGCCTTCGGCGGTGTCGATGGCGTTGGCGCCCGCCGCGAGCGACACGCCGAAGCCCGCCGCCGGATGGCCGTCGTAACGCGCTTCCGACTGGTAGCTCTCGGCGCCGATCTCGACCCGCGCGACGTCGCCGAGGGTGACCAGCGAGCCGTCGCTCTCGGTCTTCAGGATGATCGAGCGGAACTGTGCCGGGGTCTCGAGCTGGCTCTGCGAGGTGACGGTGTAGTTCATCTGCGCCCCGGGCGTCTGCGGCAGCGCGCCGAGCTGGCCGACCGAGACCTGGACGTTCTGGGCCTCGATCGCGCCGGTGACGTCCGCCGGCGTCAGCTGGAACTCGGCCAGCTTGTCGGGATCGAGCCAGACGCGCATCGCATAGCCCGAGCCGAAGACGTTGAGGTCGCCGACGCCCTCGACGCGGCGCACCGTGTCCTCGAGATTGGTGGAGATCAGGTCGGCGAGGTCGGTGGAGCTGTATTTCGCGTTCTCGGAGGTCAGCGCCGCGACCATCAGGATGCCCGAGGACGCCTTGGTGACGGTGACGCCCTGGCTCTGCACGGCGTCGGGGAGCTGCGATTCGACGAGCGACAGCTTGTTCTGCGCCTGCACCTGCGCGATGTCGGGATCGGTGCCGGTCTCGAAGGTGAGGGTGATCTGCGCCTGGCCGGAATTCGTCGAGGAGGAGGAGATGTAGAGCAGGCCGTCGAGGCCGGTCATGTTCTGCTCGATGATCTTGGTCACCGAATTCTCGACGGTCGCCGCGCTCGCGCCGGGATAGGAGGCGCTGATCTGCACCGAAGGCGGCGCGACGTCGGGATATTGCGCGATCGGCAGCCGGTAGAGCGCGAGGACGCCGAACAGCATCAGGCCGATCGCGATCACCCAGGCGAAGACCGGGCGATGGATGAAGAACTGCGCCATCCGCCCTACTCCTTCGCGCCGCTCGTCGCGGCGTCGGCCCCGTCGCCGGAGTCTTGACCGGCGCCGTCGTCGGCGCCGTCAGCGGTCTTGCCGCCGGTAGCCGGCGCATCCGCCGCCGCGGAGCCGGCTTCGGCTTCGGCCTCGGCGCTCGCCCCGGCCTTTGCGGCGGCCGCCGGCGTATCGGCGGCGTCGTTCCCGGCCGTTGCGCCCTTTTTCGCCGTGTTCGCGCCGTCGTCGGCGGGCGTCTTGCCGGTGCCGTCCGCCGGCTGGACGAGGCCGTCGGCGTCGACGGTGACGGGCACCGCCGCGACCTTGGCGCCGTCGCGGACCTTCTGCAGGCCGTCGACGACCAGCCGGTCGCCCGCCGCAACGCCCTTGGTCACCATCCACTCATTGCCGATGTCGGCGGAGACCTCGATCACCCGGGTCTCGGCGGTGCCGTCGGCGGTGACGAAGAGCGCCGTCGCCTCGCCCTTGGCGTTGCGCGAGACCGCCCGCTGCGGCACCAGGAAGCCGTGCTCGTCGACGGCGAGACGGACCGTGCCCCTAACGTACATGCCCGGCAGAAGCACGGCGTCGGGATTGGGAAAGCGCGTGCGCACGGTGAAGCTCGAGGTGGTCTCGGAGACGAACTGGTCGGCCGCTGCGATGGTGCCGGCCTCGGGATAGGCCGAGCCGTCGGCGAACCGCACGTGCACCTCGGCGGGGCCGGGGCTTTCGGCGCCGACCAGCGGCTTGACGCCGCCGCGCCGGATCTGGTCGCGGAAGGCGAGGAGGTTGCCCGAGGATTCGGTGAAGTCGACATAGACCGGGTCGATCTGCCGGATCGTCGCGAGCGCCGTCGACTGGCTGGCCGTGACCAGCGTGCCGGCATCGACGGTGTCGGTGCCGATCCGCCCGGAGATCGGCGCCGCGACCTCGGTGTAGGCGAGATTGAGCTTGGCGGTCTCGAGCGCCGCCTCGGCCGCCGCGATGTCGGCCTGGGCCTGGCGGTAGGTCGAGAGCGCGTCGTCCCGGTCCTGCTTGGAGACGACGTTGGAACTCGTGAGGTTCTGGTAGCGCTCGTATTGCAGCTTGGCCGATTCCGCCGCCGCCTGGTTCTTCTGCAGCGTCGCCACGGCGGAATCGACCGCCGCCTGATAGGAGCGGTCGTCGATCTTGTAGAGGACGTCGCCCTTGGCGACCTTGCTGCCGTCCTTGAAGTTCTTCTGGCTGATCAGGCCGCCGACCTGGGGCCTGACCTCGGCGGTCTGGAAGGCGACCACCCGCCCGGCGACATGGGCGGTGATCACCACCTCCTGCGGCTCGGCGGTGATGACCCCGACCTTGGCCGGTGCCGCCTGCCCGCCCCCCGCACCGGCTCCGGCCTTTTCCGCTCCGCCGGAACCGCCGCTGTCGGAACAGCCGGCGACGAGCGCGAGGGCGAGGGCGAGGGCCGAGGCCGCAACGAGGATCCGGCTTCGTCCGACGCGGCCGGGACGCAGGTCTGATTTCATCGAATTCTCCAGCCGCAGGCGGGGCGCCGGCTTGACAGTTTTATTTAGGCGCACATCTGATGCACGAGTGCATATAATGCAAGGCCACCGAGATGTCGCGCCCGGTTCCTGGCGAAATCGTGAACGCCCTCCATCGCCTGCACGCCTCGGTGATGGCCGAGGTGATCCCGCATCTGGCGCGGTTCCTCAAGGGCCAGGAACTGCCGGTGCAGCACCTCGTCGCGATGTTCAAGATCCTCGTCGACGGGCCGCAGAGCGTCGCCGCGATCGCGACCGAGGTGGGGCTGACCCAGACGGCGGCAAGCCGCATGGTCGACAAGATGGTGAGGGCCGGCCTCGTCGACCGGACGGAAAATCCCGACGACCGGCGCCGCAAGCGCCTGACGCTGACGAAAAAGGGCGAAACGCTGCTGGAAGAGTTGCCGGTGGTGACGATCCGCGTCTACGAGGATATCCTGTCGGCGCTTCCCGGCGACGTCATCGCCGACCTTTCGGCACCGCTGGCGGCGCTGTGTCGCGCCCTGCCGGAACCGCCGCGGCCGCTGCGGGCCGCCCGCGACGACGCCGTGCCGGCAATGGCCTCCGGCGGCGTTGGCGACCGCTGACCGCCGGGCCGAGGACCGGATTGCCCGGCGCTGCCGGATCGGTCATGTTCAACGCAAATGAAAAGTGTTGAACATGGACCGTCACTCCCCCCTCGCCCACGCCGCCTATCACGATCTCCTGCGTTCGCTGCTCGACATGGAGGCCGGCGAACTGCGCGGGACGCCGACGCGGGTCGAGCGCTCCGGCAAGGTCTACTGGTACGACAGCTACAGGGTCGGGACAGAGGTCAAGAAGCGCTATGTCGGGGAGGACTCGCCGGCGCTTTCCGACCGGCTGGCCCGCCACGCCGCGATCGCGGCCGCAGCCGCCACGAGCCAGGCCGAGCGGGCGCGGCTGATCCGCATCCTGCGGGCGGAAGGCTTCATGGGCCTCGACGCCGCCACCGGCAGCCTCCTCGCGGCGATGGCGAAGGCCGGGCTGTTCCGCCTCGGCGGCACCATCGTCGGCACCAATGCCTTCCGGCTCTACGAGGGCGAGCTCGGGGTCCGCTACCGGCTCGACGACACCGCCCGCACCGACGACCTCGACATTGCGAGCTTCGAGCGGCTGTCGCTGGCGATCGACGACGCGGCGGCGCCGCCGCTCGCCGAGGTGCTGGCGGATTTCGATTTCGACCCGGTTCCATCGCTAGAGGGCAACGCCACCTGGCGATGGCGCCAGACCAGGGGCAATGCGCTGGTCGAGTTCCTGACGCCGGCCTTCGGCGAGGAGGGGCTGAAGCCCCTGAAGGCGCTCGGCGTCAGCGCCCGGGCGCTCAACCATCTCAACTATCTCATCGCCGAGCCGATCGCCGCGGCGCTCGCCTATCGCGCCGGGGTCCTGGTCCAGATCCCGCGTCCCGAGCGTTTCGCGGTCCACAAGCTGATCGTCGCCGCGCGCCGCGAAGGGAACGACCGGATCAAGGCCGAGAAGGACCGGCGCCAGGCGGCCTTCCTGATCGACGCGCTGGCCGAGGATCGCCCGGACGATCTCGGCGACGCCTACCGGGACGCGCTTTCCCGCGGTCCGCGCTGGCGCGAGCACCTCGCCGCGAGCCTTACCCGCCTGCCGCAGGCCGCAGCGCGGCTCGAAAGCGCCGGCGCAAGCTGAGCGGCGCCTGATCCAAGCTTGCGCGAGGCTCGCGCCGCCGCTATCGCCGCTTGACTCGACTCACCGGCTTGCCCATCGTCCCGCTAACGGAAAACAAGCGTCGATCCATCCTCGAAGCGTAACAAGGGATTCGCAGCGCAGCCGCATCGCCCGCTCGTAGGTCGGCCGGTCGATCGGCCTCCGCCGTTCCGGGCCGGTGCAGCAAGGGCTTAAAGCCGGGGCCCGGGCGGCGCGGGAGCGACGGGGGAGCGTTGCACTTCCCCCTCGGGCCGGGCGACGGGGTGGGGTGCGCGATCGTGACGACGGACGGGCCGGAGCGGGGCGATGCGCCCGGCGAAGCGAAAGACGGGACGAAGGCCGTGGCGGAAAGGGAACGAGAAGCGGCGACGACGACGCGGGCCGACGGCCGCGCCGACGAGGCGATCGCGCGCGACGCCGAGCTCCTGTCGGCCCAGCTCAGCCAGATGCGCGAGCGGCTGTTCCCGCCCTCCGCGAAGAAGGCGCTGCGCCCCTTCACCTCCGGCGAGGCGGCGAAGCTGATCGGCGTCTCCGACGGCTATCTGCGCCAGCTCTCGATCTCCGGCGAGGGGCCGCAGCCGGATACCGGCGCCGGCGGGCGCCGCTCCTATACGCTGGAGACGATCAACGCGCTGCGCCGCCATCTCGCCGCCCAGCACGACAAGGCGAGCCCGAAGGCGCGGCAATATCTGAAATGGCGCGAGCCGGGCGAGCATCTGCAGGTGATCGCCGTCACCAACTTCAAGGGCGGCTCCGGCAAGACCACCACCTCGGCCCATCTCGCCCAGTATCTGGCGCTCGAAGGCTATCGCACTCTGGCGATCGACCTCGATCCCCAGGCCTCCTTCTCCGCGCTTCTCGGCTACCAGCCCGAGCTCGACCTTGAGGGCAACGACACGCTCTACGGCGCGATCCGCTACGACGAGCTGCGCCGACCGCTGCGCGAGATCCTGCGTCCCACCTATTTCGACGGGCTGACGCTGGTCCCCGGCAATCTCGAACTGCAGGAATTCGAACACACGACGCCACGCCAGCTCGCCGAGCGCGGGGCGCGCGACGATCTGCCGTTCTTCGCGCGGATCGGCGCGGTGATCGAGGAGGTGGAGGCCGATTTCGACGTCGTCGTCATCGATTGCCCGCCGCAGCTCGGCTTCCTGACCCTCGGGGCGCTCTGTGCCGCGACCTCGGTCGTCGTCACCGTGCATCCGCAGATGCTCGACGTCGCCTCGATGAGCCAGTTCCTGTTCATGACCGCCGATCTCCTGGCGGTGGTGCGCGAGGCCGGCGGCGCGCTCGGCTTCGACTTCCTGCGCTATCTCGTCACCCGCTACGAGCCGCATGACGGGCCGCAGGCGCAGATCGCCGGCTTCCTGCGGGCACAGTTCGGCGAGCGCGTCCTCACCAACGCCATGCTGAAGTCGACGGCGATCTCGGATGCGGGCCTCACCAAGCAGACGCTCTACGAGGTCGGGCGCGAGAACTTCACCCGCGGCACCTACGACCGGGCGATGGAATCGCTGACGGCGGTGAACGGCGAGATCGAGGCGCTGATTCGCGCCTCTTGGGGGCGGGGAAGATGAGGATGTCTCGTTTTCGCCGAAACCCCGCGCGCAAACCCGGCGCTTCGGCCAAATCGTTTTTCTGTTCAAGGTCTTATAGGGGAAAGGCGGGTCGCGGCCGTGGTCCGGAAGGCATCGCGCCGGCGAAAACTTATCCCCGCCCGTCGCAGTCCGGTTCATCTTTTCGCGGCGAGCCGGCGGTCCCGGCGGCAGGGTTCGAGAGGCGGAAGGGCAGACGATGGTGAAACGCAAGGACGCCCTGCGCGCCCTGCTTTCCGGAAGCCCCGAGAGCAGCAAGAGCACCGCCACGACCACCACCGGCGACGACGGCTCGCTGGGCGCGCCCGATCGGCCGGCGCAGGCTGCCGCCACGTCCGCCACGTCCGGAGCGTCGGCGCCCTCCCCTTCGCCTTCGCCTTTGTCGTCCGCGTCGTCAGAAGCGGCGCCGGTGCATCGCGACCATGCCCGCTCCGGCGCGATCAACGCCATGCGCGCCTCCTGGGGAGAACTCCAGAAGGAGGCGGAGGCCGCCCGGCAGCTGCGCGAGGCGGCGCGGGCGGGCGGCCATGTGGTGCTCGTCGATCCGGACCGGATTCTCCCCTCCCCGGTCGTCGACCGGCTGTCGCGCGACGGCATGCTCGATCCGGGCTTCGAGGCGCTGAAGGCCTCGCTCGCCGCCGACGGGCAGAGCGTGCCTGTGCTGCTGCGCCCGCATTCGGACCCTGCCAAGGCGGCAGAGGGCTATTTCGAGACCGCCTACGGCCATCGCCGGGTGCGCGCGGCAAAGGACCTCGGCATCGCCGTCAAGGCGATCGTCCGGCCGCTTTCCGACGACGAGCTGGTGCTCGCCCAGGGGCGGGAAAACGCCGAGCGACGCGACCTCACCTTCATCGAGCGCGCCTATTTCGCCAAGGGTCTCGAGGCGCGCGGCTTTTCCCGCGAAACGATGCGCGCCGCCCTCGGCGTCCTCAATTCCGAGCTCACCCGGCTGCTGCAGGTCGCTCACCGCATCCCGCGGCCGATCGCCTTCGCCATCGGCCCGGCGCCGAAGGCGGGGCGGCCGCGCTGGAGCGAGCTCGGCGAGGCGATGGCCGGGCAGGCGAACCGCGAGCGCGCCATGGCTTTCGTGCATCGCCCGGAATTTTCGCGGCTGACGGATACCGATGCCCGATTTCGGGCGCTCCACCGGCATCTGCAGCGCGGTGCCGGCAAGGACGACGCCGCCGAGGCGGAGCCGGTCACCGCCGGAGACGGCACGGTGCTGGCGCTGGTCCGGCACGGCTCCCGTTCCGGCCCGACGCTCTCCTTCCGCACGGAAGACGGCGGGGCGTTCTCGGCCTTCGTCGCCGCGCAGCTTCCGGAGCTCTACGAGAGTTTCAGGGCGGCAGCCGGCGATGGGGCGGAGCCGGTCGAAGCCGAAAAGACGGATGCGTCCGGCGAGGCCGGCGCCGCCGGCAGGACCCGCCGCAGATCCGGGGCCTGAGGCCCGAAACGTGATTTCACCGTCCCGGCGCGCGATGCGTCCGGGACACAGCCGCAGCAAGGACGGAGACGCGAAAACGGCAAAAGAAAAGGCCCCGAAGCGGGAGCCGCCACAGGACCTGATCTTCAAGACTAGACACCTTCGGATCTAGGACCTTCCGACTCACACGTCAAGCAGTGCTGCGGTTTCCCGCCACGGGCTTTTCTTGCCTCGCGCAAGGAAGGCCAGAGTGACGGAACGAGGATGGCGTGCGCCCGGCGCACGGAAGACGCCCGGCCGAAAGACGGCTTCGGGGCTCGAATTGTCACGCCCCAAAGAGCCCACGCCGGGCCGCTTCTCCCGGGAGCCGGCGGAGGGCGTCGCCTCTTCTCCATGTGCTGCGGCGCCCTCGCCGCTCTTCACCGCGAAGGCCGCGATCTGGGCGGATTTCCGCGCCGGCCTGATCTCGCTGAAGGAGGCCGAGCGCCGCTCGGCCGCGGTCTCTACGCCGGAACGCGACACCGCTTCCCCGGACGTGCGGACCGGCTTTCCCGCGGCGCCGAAGGGCCGCCCTCCCCTCGCCCGGCCCCGGCACTCGCGTCCCGCCCCGCGTCCCTCCCGGCAATATGCCAATCATATCGCCACCACCGCGATGCGCGACGACCGGCTGACGCCCGGCGCCAAGGCGCTGCTCGTCGTCCTCAGGGCCCGCTGCGGCAAGGGCCGGGTGACCGAGGCGGCGAAGGCGACGCTCGCCGCGACGATGTCCCGCTCGTCCCGCACGGTCCGCCGTTATCTCCTCGACCTCGAACGGCTCGGCTATATCGCGACGCGCATCCGCACCTGCGCCCGCGGGCTTCACACCGGGCTGGTGATCACGCTGACGGAGAAGGTCCTGCCGTTCTTTGCCGAACAGTCCGGTCTCGCCGCCTGGCTCGGCGAGACGCCCGAACACGGACGGCTGCCGTTCCGGCCCTTCGTGTCTCGGCTTCCTCTCCCGATCCCGGAGCGCGTGGCATCCTTTCCGGGAAATCGTCTCGCACCGGCAGGTGTGACAGTTCTGTCGCCCAACAACCAATCCCATAAAGATCCTTTCTTCAAGCGAAGATCGGCTCGGGAAAAATGGGGGTGCGGCAGGGCGCCGGGGAGCGCCTGAACCGCCAGAGCGGGAACACATAGGAAAAAAGATCGAAGAATCCGGCGCTGCCTGGGCAGCGAAGGTGATCGCACGACCAGGACGGATCGAGCACCGGAACGCCGGACCCGACCGGGCGCCCGGCAGCACCGCGATTGCCGTTGACAGCTGTCAACGCAGCATCGGGCGGCATGCGACATGCCGCAAGGGCGGATTTTCGAAGACGACAGAGGATCTTCGGGACATCTTTCGCAAGACAAGCGTCGTCGCACCCCGACGCCCTGCGTTGCAGGTCAAATGCGGCTGCTTTAAGCTGTGGCAAAGAACAAGGGAGGATCTGTGGTGGCCGACGACGAGCAGACCGAGACCGGAGCGACCCACAGCTCTCCCGCCATCCCGCCTGCAGCGAGACCCGCGCTCGAATGCGACCTGATCATGAAAGGCGGCATCACCTCGGGCGTCGTCTATCCCGGCGCCATCTTCGCGATTGCCGAGAAATACCGTCTCCGCGACATCGGCGGCTCCTCCGCCGGCGCGATCGCCGCGACCTTCGCCGCCGCGGCCGAATACCGCCGGCAGACCAACGGTGGTGCCGACATGGCGGGTTTCATCGAACTTGACGCCGCGGGCAAAAGCCTGGGCGACGGGCTCAAGGCGCTGTTCCAGCCGACGCCGGCGCTGAAGCCGCTGTTCAGGCTCCTCGAGGCAGCCATCGCGACCCCGCACCCGCGCTTCGGGAAATGGCCGGCGATCCTCCGGGCGGTCGGGCTGGCCTTCTGGCCGGTCTGGGTCGCGGCGGTCGTCGCGATCATCGCCGTCGCCTCCTACGGCCTCACCCACGGCTTCTTCTGGGTGATCGTCATCGAGAAGTTGTTCGTCATTCTCGTCGCGCTCGGCGTGGTGACGGGCTATCTGGCCTATCTCGTCTTCTGGGAGCTGCCGAAAAACGATTTCGGCCTCTGCGCGGGCCTGAACGTGAAGGGAGGCAACGGTCAGGGCTTCTGCGAATGGATCGCCGATCGGATCGACACGATCGCCGGCAAGGGAAGTCCGGCAACCGGCTTCTGCGATCCGCTGACGATCGGCGACCTCGGCAAGTTCGGCGACTGCGAGAGCATCCCTGTCGCAGCGGATCCATGTAAGGGCATCCGCGTCGCGGCGATGACCACCGACCTCTCCTCGGGCCGGCCCTACCAGCTGCCGCTGAAGGACGCGATCCACTGGTTCAGCCGCGGCGAGTTCGAACTGCTGTTCCCGCAGCGCGTCGTCAACTATCTCTGCCGGAAAGGCGAGCGGCGCACGCCGCGCCCGGACGATCCGCCGGATCTGCCGCGCGACCTCTACCCGCTCCCGGTCGGCGACGATTTTCCGGTGCTCCTCGTCGCGCGCCTCAGCCTCAGCTTCCCGATCCTCATCCGGGCCGTGCCGCTGTGGCGGGAAGACGACAGCGTGACGCGGGCGCCTGCCCGGCCCATCCGCCGCTGCCTGTTTTCCGACGGCGGCATCTCCTCGAACTTTCCGATCCACTTCTTCGACGCCCTGCTGCCGTCGCGGCCGACCTTCGGCATCGCGCTCGACGCATTCGACTGCAAGCGCCACACCACCGTGGTCTACGGGCCGGGCAACCCCGAAGCCTTGAAAATATGCAACGAGGACCACCTTGCCGCCGAGCGGGTGCATCTGCCGGACCAGCCCAGCCCGGGCGGGCCGACTACGTCCATGACCGGACTTCCGGTTCGCGACATCGGCCGGATCGTCGACTTCTTCTATCGGATCGTCAACGTCGCCAAGGACTGGCAGGATACGCTGCAATCGCGGCTTCCGGGCTATGCCGAGCGCATCGTCACGGTCCGCCTCGTCGACGGCGTCGAGGGCGGCATGAAGCTCGACATGGAGAAGCCGACCGTTCTGCGGCTGGTTGCGCTCGGCAAAGAGGCGGGCACGCTGCTTGCGACGACGTTCGACATGACGCAGCATCGCTGGAACCGGGCGCTCACCAATTTTTCGGCAATCGAGCCGGCGCTTTCCGGCCTCGCCCAGGCCTATCAGACGCCCTACCCGGACGGCGGCGGCAACTCTCGCTCCTACGACTGGGTGCTGACCCAATATGCACTCGGCGGCACGGCCCCCGCCGCGCCATGGCGCAGCGACGTGCTCGCCCCGTTCGCGCGCGATCTCGCGAATTTCGGTGTCGCGGCGCGGCTGCGCTACGACACGCACGGCAGCATCTACCAGACTTCCACCCAGGAATTCGACGGCAGCCTGCGCCTCGTCGCCTCGCCGGACCGCGTCCCGACACAATCGCGCGGCTGGGCTCCGTGGTGCGCGCCCGACGCGCCGACCGTTGTCCGTTGACAGCTGTCAACGGCAATCGCCGGCTTGGCTGAGCGCCCGGTCCGATCCGCGACGCAGGTCCGGCGATTGGCCTGATCTCCCCCTCGCGGGAAGACGCCGACAGGCCCGCCATGCGCCCGGATGCGAGCGACGCCTGCGCCTGCCATGTGCGGTTCCGATCCACTCCTCCGGACGTCCTTCACCCAGCCGGACGTCCCGATGCCCGACGCCCCTCCATAGCCTCTGCAAATTGCATGCAATCTGGTCGATTGCTCAAAGAATGGACGTTTTCGGTCCGCGCGCCGACGTGCAAGCCGTTGATCGGCTTGGCATGGAGACTTGGCACGGCCATTGCATGCAATCTTTCCGGAACCGCCGAGAGCCCGGCGGGGCCGCCGCAGCCCGCAGGGACGCGCGTTCAACGGAGAGGATGAAGAGCCATGTTCGAGATCAACCGCCGCCGCCTGCTGAAGGCCGGCGCCGCCCTTTCGGCCGCCCCGCTCGTCTCGCGGATCAACCCGGCCTTCGCCGCCTCGCTGACCGCCGGCTTCATCTATGTCGGCCCGCGCGACGACTACGGCTACAACCAGGCCCATGCCGAAGGCGCCGCGGCGATCAAGGACATGGACGGGCTGACCATCGTCGAGGAGGAGAACGTCCCCGAGAGCGACGCGGTGGTCAAGACGATGGAGTCGATGATCCAGCTCGACGGCGCCTCGCTGCTCTTTCCGACCTCCTTCGGCTATTACAATCCCTTCGTCGTCGACACGGCGAAGAACTATCCGGACGTCCAGTTCCGCCATTGCGGCGGGCTGTGGACCGACAAGGACCCGAAGAACGCCGGCTCCTATTTCGGCTATATCGGCACGGCGCAGTACATCTGCGGCATCATCGCCGGCCACATGACCAAGTCGAAGCGTCTCGGCTTCGTGGCGGCCAAGCCCATTCCCCAGGTCCTCCTCAACATCAACGCCTATACGCTCGGGGCGAAGTCGGTGGATCCGGAGATCACCACCCAGGTGATCTTCACCGGCGACTGGGCGATGCCGGTCAAGGAAGCCGAAGCCGTCAACGCCCTCGTCGACCAGCGCGCCGACGTCCTCACCTGCCACGTCGACAGCCCCAAGGTCTTCGCCCAGACCGCGGCGGGCCGCGGCGCCTACGTCACCGGCTACCACACCAGCCAGGCGAAGCTCGCCCCGGAGAAATATCTCACCGGCGCCGAATGGCACTGGGCGACGGTCTACAAGATGTTCGCCGAAAAGGCGCTGGCCGGCGAGGAGCTGCCGAATTTCGTGCGCGGCGGCCTCGCCGAGGACTTCGTCAAGATCAGCCCCTACGGCCCGGCCGTCACCGACGCCGCCAAGAGCCAGGCGGACGCGGTCAAGGCCGAGGTGATGAAGGGCGGCTTTGCCGTCATCAAGGGGCCGCTGAAGGACAACAAGGGCAAGGAAGTCGTCGCGGCGGGCCAGGAATATCCGGAGTCCGCCATCGAGCTGGAAAAGATGGACTACCTCGTCGAGGGCGTCATCGGCTCGACCTCGTGAGGCGGCGATGAGCGAGATCACCCGAGACGCTCCCCGGCTTTCCAGCCTTTCTTCCCGCCTCCAGCTGTCCGAGGCCGGGCGGCGGCGGCTGGAAGGCGCGCTCATCCCGCTGATCGCGCTTCTCGCCGGGCTTCTCGTCTTCGGCGCCTTCATCGCGCTGAACGGCAAGAGCCCGGAAGAGTTCTACTGGCTGGTCTATCGCGGCGGTTTCGGCACCTGGTTCTCGCTTCAGAACACCATGACGCGGGCGGCGCCGCTGCTCCTGACCGCGCTCTGCGTGGCGCTGCCGGCGCAGCTCGGCCTCGTCGTCATCGGCGGGGAGGGGGCCTTCGTGCTCGGCGGTCTCGCCGCCGCCGTCGTCGGCCCGCTCTTCGGCTTCGCGCCCGGCCCGGTGGCGATCCTCATGATGGCGCTCGCCGGCATCTGCGCCGGCGGGCTGTGGATCGGCCTCGTCGGCGCGATGCGTCATTACCGCGGCATCAACGAGACGATCTCCAGCCTCCTGATGGCCTATATCGCCATCGCCCTGATGCATCATTTCGTCGAGGGGCCGCTGAAGGACCCGGCAAGCCTCAACAAGCCCTCCACCGTGCCGCTGGAACCTGCGATGCGGATCGGCGAGATCCCCGGCATGGACGTCCACTGGGGCTTTGCGGTGGGCATTCTCGCCTGCCTCGCCGCTGGCTTCGTCCTGTCGCGCACCACCTTCGGCTTTGCGGCGCGGATCGCCGGCGGCAACGCCCGCGCCGCAGCGGTGCAGGGGCTTCCCGTCGGGCGGCTGATCCTCGCCTTCACCGGCCTTGCCGGAGCGGCCGCCGGCCTTGCCGGCATGATCCAGGTCGCCGCGGTGCAGGGTTCGGCGAACGCCTCGCTCGCCGCCGGCTACGGCTATACCGGCATCCTCATCGCCTTCCTCGCCCGGCAGAACCCCGTCGCGATCATCCCGATGGCGCTGCTGATCGGCGGCATCGACGCCGCCGGCGGCTTCATCCAGCGGCGGATGGAGCTTCCCGACGCGACGGTGCTCGTGCTGCAGGGCATTCTCTTCGTCGCGATCCTCGTCTCCGAAACCATGTCGGGCCGGCTGCTGCCGAGCCGCAACGCCAAGAGCTGAGGGGAGGGCGCGATGAACACCGATCTCGGGCTGTGGGCCGTGCCGATCGCCGTCCTCGGCGGCATGCTGCGGGTCTCGACGCCGTTCCTCTTCGTCAGCCTCGGCGAATGCGTGACGGAGAAGTCGGGCCGCATCAATCTCGGCCTCGAGGGCACGCTCGTTTTCGGCGCCATGGCCGGCTACGGCGGCTCCTATCTCACCGGCTCTCCCTGGGCCGGCGTTCTTCTCGCCGGTCTCGCGGGGACACTCTTCGGCCTTCTCCATGCCGGCCTCTGCTCGCTGCCGAAGGTCAACGACATCGCCGTCGGCATCGCGCTGATGATCCTCGGGACGGGGCTCGCCTTCTTCTTCGGCAAGCCGCTGATCCAGCCGGCGGCGCCGATGCTGCCGGGCCTGTCGCTCGGCGGCTGGTCGGACGTGCCGCAGCTGCGCTCGGCGCTGGAGGTCTCGCCGCTGCTCCTCGTCGGCGTCGCGATCGCCGTCTGCCTGCTCTTCGTCTTCAGGCGCACGCGGGTCGGACTGATCCTCAGAATGGTCGGCGACAGCGCCGACGCCGCACGGGCGATGGGCTATCCGATCATCCCGGTGCGGGTCGCGGCCACCGCCTTCGGCGGCTTCATGGCCGGCATAGCGGGGGCCTATCTCTCGCTCTATTATCCGGGCTCGTGGAACGAGCACATCTCGTCGGGCCAGGGGCTGATCGCCGTCGCGCTGGTGATCTTCGCCCGATGGAACCCGCTCGCCTGTCTCGGCGCCGCGCTGATCTTCGGCGGGGCAGGGGCGCTCGGCCCGGCGCTGCAGTCGGTCGGCGTCACCTCCGGCTACTATCTGTTCTATGCCGCGCCCTACGTGCTGACGCTGCTCATTCTCTTCCTCACGTCCTCGCCGCGCCGGGCGCTCGAAGGGGCGCCGCGCGAACTGTCGATCACCAAGTAAAGGAGCCACCATGAACGGATTGGGCGGTCTCAACAAATCCGAAAACGGCGTCGTCATCGGCTGCGTCCAGCTGCAATTGCCGTCCGTCGTCACCAAGGCGGATCTCGCGGCGCAGACGGAGAAGATCGTCGCCATGGTCGGCAAGGCCCGGCGAAACCTTTCGACGATGGATCTCGTCGTCTTCCCGGAATATTCGCTGCACGGCCTGTCGATGGACACCAATCCGGAGATCATGTGCCGGGTCGACGGGCCGGAGGTCGCGGCGTTCAAAAAGGCCTGCGTCGACAACGGGATCTGGGGCTGCTTCTCGATCATGGAGCTGAACCCCGGCGGCATGCCCTACAACACCGGGCTCGTCATCGACGACAAGGGCGAGATCGTCCTCAACTACCGCAAGCTTCATCCCTGGGTGCCGGTCGAGCCGTGGGAGCCGGGCGACAGGGGCATTCCGGTGATCGACGGGCCGAACGGCTGCAAGCTCGCGCTGATCATCTGCCATGACGGCATGTTCCCCGAGATGGCCCGCGAATGCGCCTACAAGGGCGCCGAGATCATGCTCAGGACCGCCGGCTATACCGCGCCGATCCGTCAGAGCTGGCGCTTCACCAACCAGGCGAATTCCTTCCAGAACCTGATGGTCACCGCAAACGTCTGCATGTGCGGCTCCGACGGCTCCTTCGATTCCATGGGCGAGGGGATGATCGTCGACTTCGACGGCACGGTGATCGCCCACGGCACGACCGGCCGGGCCGACGAGATCATCACGGCGGAAGTCAGGCCGGACCTCGTGCGCGAGGCGCGCGCCGGCTGGGGTGTCGAAAACAACATCTACCAGCTCGGCCACCGCGGCTACGTGGCGGTGAAGGGCGGCGCGCAGGACTGTCCCTATACGTTCATGCACGACATGGTGGCGGGGAAATACCGGCTGCCCTGGGAAGACGCGGTCAAGGTCACCGACGGGACGTCGTGCGGCTTCCCGGCCCCGACGCGCGCCTTCGGCGAGCGCTTCAAGGACGCCGCGGAGTGAGGGGGATGGTTCCCTGGCGCATCGCCGGCAAGGCGGAGGCGTCATCCCTTGCAGTCGTGGCGGCTGGTACACCCCCCTCTGCCTGCCGGCATCTCCCCCGCAAGGGGGGAGATCGATCTCGCCCGGACGCCTGCGGCGACTTGGCGACAGGAAAGACTGCGCAAAGGTCCACGGAAGAGGCGGAGCCCGTGCCACTGCCGATCTCCCCCCTTGCGGGGGAGATGTCCGGCAGGACAGAGGGGGGTCGCCCGCGCCCGACCCCAAGCCCCCGCCACAACCTCGGCCACTCCAGCCACGTCGTCATCCTCGGGCTTGTCCCGAGGATCTACCGTCCCCTCCGCTCCAGAAGCGTTGCCGAATGGCCGAGCGCCGACGGTCGGTTCTTCGATCCGGCGGCAGGAGATCCTCGGGACAAGCCCGAGGATGACGCTGCGTCGAGCTCCAAGCGGCTCTACCGGAGTGCCCGACAGCATCGACGGTTTGGAATGGATCCCGGCTCCTTGGCCGGGATGACGAAGCGTCGGAGCCCGCAGCCATTCTGCCTCGTCGACAACCGTGGCCAGCTATTCCGAGCCAACACCGTCGAAACGCCGAGCCAACACCGTCGAAACGCCGGGACGATGCCGAAGCACAAGCTCGAGGACGCCGCCGCGGCGAGGGTCCCCGCAAATCGCCGACCTCCTGTCCGAAGCGCCATGAACCGACAAGGACCCCACCCATGACGAACACCCTCGACGAACGCATCGATGCGGCCTTCGTGCCGGGCGGGCGGACGGTCGCGTCCGACCCCTATCCCTGGCCCTTCGACGGCGACCTGAGGCCCGAAAACACCGCCATCGTCGTCATCGACATGCAGGTCGATTTCTGCGCTCCCGGCGGCTACGTCGATTCCATGGGCTACGACCTCTCCAATACGAGAGCCCCGATCGAGCCGATCGCCCGGCTGCTCGAGGTCGCGAGAGCCGCGGATTTCACCGTCATCCACACCCGCGAGGGCCACAAGCCGGACCTTTCCGACCTGCCGGCCAACAAGCGCTGGCGCTCGCAGCGGATCGGCGCCGGTATCGGCGACCAGGGCCCGTGCGGCCGCATCCTGGTGCGCGGCGAGCCGGGCTGGGAGATCATCCCCGAACTCCAGCCGCTTGCCGGCGAGCCGATCATCGACAAGCCGGGCAAGGGCTCGTTCCTCGCCACCGACTTCGACCTCGTCCTGCAGACGCGGCGCGTCCGCAACATCGTGCTTTGCGGCGTCACCACCGACGTCTGCGTCCACACGACGATGCGCGACGCCAACGACCGCGGCTACGAGTGCCTGATCCTGTCCGACTGCACCGGCGCCACCAAGACGGAGAACCATCTCGCCGCCCTCGACATGGTGAAGATGCAGGGCGGCGTCTTCGGCGCGGTGGCGACGAGCGGCGCCTTCATCGAGGCGATCCGATGAGCGCGCTCGCCCGCAGCCTGCCCGAGGCGGCGACGCCTGCCGGCGCCTCGGAGATCGGGGGCGCCGAGCGCCCGCTGCTCGAGGCGGTCGGCCTCACCAAGCGCTTCGGGGCCTTCACCGCCCTCGACGACGTCTCGATCGCGCTTGCCGCCGGCGAGTTCCACGCGCTGCTCGGCGAGAACGGCGCCGGCAAGTCGACCCTCGTCAAATGCATGCTCGGCTACTACCACCCCGACGAGGGCGGCGTGATCCTCGACGGGCGGGAACAGACGATCGCCAGCCCGCGCGATGCGCGGCGCCTCGGCATCGGCATGGTCTACCAGCATTTCACCCTGGTGCCGTCGATGACCGTCCTCGAAAACCTCGTGATGTCGCGCAGCGAGGTGCCGGGCGTCATCGACTGGAGGAAGGAGCGCAGGGCGCTCTCCGACTTCCTTCAGACCATGCCGCTGAAAGTGCCGCTCGACACCAAGGTCGACCGGCTCTCCTCCGGCGAGCGCCAGAAGACCGAGATCCTGAAGCAGCTCTATCTCGGCAGCCGCATCCTCGTCCTCGACGAGCCGACCTCGGTGCTGACGCCGGACGAGGCGCGCGAGGTGCTCGGCTTTTTGCGCGCCCGCGCCCTCGAAACCGGCATGTCGGTGCTTCTGATCACCCACAAATTCGCCGAGGTGACGGCCTTCTGCGACCGGGTGACGGTGCTGCGCAAGGGCGCCAAGGTCGGCGAGGGGAAGGTTGCGGCCCTCTCGACCGCCGACATGGCCGGCATGATGATCGGCGAACGCGAACTCGCCGCGGTGCCGGAGCGCGTCGTCAACGCCGCCGCGCGCGAGTCGGTGCTCTTCGCCCGCAACCTCGTCTCCGGCGATGCCGGGACGCGGGGCTCCGTCGCGATCGAGGCGCTGGACGTGCGGGCAGGGGAGATCGTCGGCATCGCCGGCATTTCCGGCAACGGCCAGACGCGGCTGGTCGAGCTGATCTCCGGCCAGGCCCGGCCCGATGCCGGCGAGATCCGCGTGAAGGGGGCGCCCTACGACGCGAGCCGCGCCGCCGCCCAGGCGATGAAGGTCCGCTGCCTGCCGGAAGAGCCGCTGCGCAACGCCTGCGTCGGGCGGATGAGCGTTGCCGAAAACCTCGCCTTCCGCTCCTTCGACCGGGGCGCGGACGGGGCGCCGCGGCGCCTCCTCGACAGAAGCTTCATGCGCCGCGAGGCGGAGCGGCTGATCGCCGCCTATCAGGTCAAGACGCAGTCGCCTTCCGCGCGCATCGAGACGCTCTCCGGCGGCAACGTGCAGCGGGCGGTGCTCGCCCGGGAACTCTCCGGCGAGACCGACCTCCTCGTCGCCGCAAACCCTTGCTTCGGCCTGGATTTCGGCGCCGTCGCCGACATCAGGGCGCAGATCCTCAAGGCGCGCAACGAGGGCGCCGCGGTGCTTCTCGTCTCCGAGGACCTCGACGAGATCGTCGCTCTGTCGGACCGTATCGCGGTGATGTTCGAAGGCCGCATCGTCTTCGAATGCGCCGGCGGCGAAAAGGCCGACACGCGCGAGATCGGCGCCCACATGGCCGGCCATGCGGCGGCAGAAACCGGAGGGACGCACTGATGGCGAGCGTCACGGCACGGCCCTTCGATTTCCCGCTCGATCCCGCCCGGGCGGCGCTGATCGTCATCGACATGCAGCGCGATTTCCTGGAGCCCGGCGGCTTCGGCGAGAGCCTCGGCAACGACGTCTCGCGGCTCCAGGCGATCGTGCCGGCGACGGCCCGGCTGATCGAAGGCTTCCGGGCAGCAAGGCTGCCGGTGATCCACACCCGCGAGTGCCACCGGCCCGATCTTTCCGACTGTCCGCCGGCCAAGCGCCTGCGCGGCGCGCCGGGTCTGCGGATCGGCGATCCGGGGCCGATGGGCCGCATCCTGATCGCCGGCGAGCCGGGGGCGGAGATCGTGCCGGCGCTTTGTCCGGCAGCCGGCGAAGCGGTGATCGACAAGCCGGGGAAGGGCGCCTTCCACGCCACCGGGCTGACCGACCATCTGGCGGGCCTCGGCATCACCCAGCTGGTCTTTGCCGGCGTGACCACGGAAGTCTGCGTCCAGACGACGATGCGCGAGGCGAACGACCGCGGCTACGAGTGCCTCCTCGCCGAGGACGCGACGGAGAGCTACTTCGCCGAATTCAAGCGCGTCGCGATCGACATGATCACCGCGCAGGGGGCGATCGTCGGCTGGGCCGCACCGGTCGCGGCGATCCTCGAAGGTCTTGCCGCGCGCCAACCGGATGAACCGGACGAGCCGAAACAGCGGGCGCCGAAGCCGGCGGAAGCGGGCGAGCGCCCGGCAGATCCGCTTTCGGCGACGCCGATCGGCTTCGGGACGGTGCTCTGATGCCGGTCGTCCTTCCCCGGCTGCTCGACCTCGATCCCGCCGCGATCCGCTTCGAGCCGTTCCGCGCGGGCGTCGAGATCGCCCGGCTTTCCGGTGATGGCGAAAAGGGCGAGACGGCGCTCCTGCGCTACGCGCCCGGCGCTTGCGTCCCGCTGCACGAACACACCGGGCTCGAGACGATCCTCGTCCTTTCCGGCGCCCAGAGCGACGATGCCGGCACCTACCGGGCCGGCGACCTCGTCCTCAACGAGCCGGGCAGCCGCCACCGCGTCTGGTCCGACGAGGGCTGCCTGGTGCTGATATCCTGGGCCGCGCCGGTGCGGATTTTGGAGGACGAAGGGTGACGGCTCGCCTGGTCGCACCCCGAAGGGCGCCACGTTCAGCTCGCCCCGCTTCGCGCTTGCCTGGGCAAACGAACATAACAAACTGAGCCCCCCGGGAGGGGACCGATGACAGAGCTTCCGACGATCCTCGATTTCGCCAGCCTGCGGGCGATGTACGCCGCCGGCGCCAGCCCCGCCGACGTCATGGACATGGTCGCGGCGCGGATGGAGACCTGCGACCCTGCGGCCTTCATTCTCAAGCGCTCACGCGCCGACCTGCGCGCCGACGCCGCGGCGCTTTCCGCCCGCGCGCCGGCGCCGAATTCGCTGCCGCTCTGGGGCATTCCCTTCGCGGTGAAGGACAATATCGACGTCGCCGGCATGCCGACCACCGCCGCCTGCCCCGACTATGCCTATGTGCCCGAAAAGGACGCGACGGCCGTCGCCAGGCTGCGGGAGGCCGGCGCGATCCTCGTCGGCAAGACCAATCTCGACCAGTTCGCCACCGGTCTCAACGGCACCCGCTCGCCCTATGGCGCGCCGCGCTGCGTCTTCGACGCGGCCTATGTCTCCGGCGGCTCGTCCTCGGGGTCGGCGGTCGCCGTCGCGGCGGGCATCGCCGCCTTTTCGCTCGGCACCGACACGGCAGGTTCCGGCCGCGTCCCCGCCGCCTTCAACAACATCGTCGGCATCAAGCCGTCGCCCGGCCGCGTCTCGACCGCAGGCGTCGTGCCGGCCTGCCGCTCGATCGACTGCGTCACGGTCTTCGCGCCAAGCGTTGCCGACGGGATCATCGCCCGCCGGGCGGCGGAAGGCTTCGACGCGGCCGACGCCTATGCAAGGCGGTTCGGCGATGCGGCCCTGCCGGATCGCCTGCGGATCGGCGTTCCCGAAGCCGGCGAATGCGAGTTCTTCGGAAACGACGCATATCGGCGGCTCTACGACAAGGCCGCGGAGCGGGCCTCGAGCCTCGGCGCGGCCGTCGTCACCTTCGACTACCGGCCGTTCCGCGAGGCGGCGGCGCTCCTTTACGATGGGCCGTGGGTCGCCGAGCGGCTGGCGGCGATCGAAGAATTCCTCGCCGAGCGCCCGGACAGCCTCGATCCGACGGTGCGCCGGATCGTCGAGGGAGGCCGGGCGATGAGCGCCGCCGACGCCTTTCGCGGCGCCTATCGGCTCGAAGAGCTGCGCCGCGAGGCGGAAGCCGAATGGGCGAAGCTCGACGCGCTGCTCCTGCCGACCTCGCCGGACATTACGACCGTCGCGGCGATGCGGGCCGATCCGATCGCCCTCAATGCGCGGTTCGGCCGCTTCACCAACTTCGCCAATTTCTTCGGCTGCGCGGCGATCGCCGTTCCCGCCGGTTTCACCGAGGCCGGACTTCCCTTCGGCGTCCAGCTCGTCGCCCCGCGCGACAGCGACGAGGCGCTCGCACCCTTCGCCGCGGCGATGCACGCGGCTGCCGCATGCGGCGCCGGCCTCGCCCGCGATTTCGCGCCCGGCACGACAGGTGAGCCGGCTAACGACATCGTTTCCGGCAGCGGGGGCGGCGGCTCCGACACCATCGAGATCGCCGTCGTCGGGGCGCATCTCACCGGCATGGCGCTCAACCACGAACTCACCGGCCGGGGCGCCCGGCTCCTGCGCAAGACGACGACGCGGCCGGACTACCGCCTCTTCGCCCTCGACACCGAGCCGCCGAAGCCGGGCCTCCTGCGCGAGCCGGGCTTTGCCGGTCCGGGCATCGAGGTCGAGGTCTGGCAGATGGCGCCCGCCGCCTTCGGCAGCTTCGTCGCGGCGATCCCCGCGCCGCTCGGCATCGGCAAACTGTCGCTTGAAGACGGCTCGACGGTCCCGGGCTTTCTCTGCGAAGCCGCGGCCCTTGCCGGCGCGGTGGAAATTACCGGCTTTGCCGGCTGGAAAAACTTCCTGGCTTCCCGCAAGAAGGCGGTCTGACGAAAGATTGCATGCAAGGACCGGCGCGGCGTGACGAAGCGTACCCAGGTGGACGTAATCCGCGAGGCCGTCGCGGACCGCATCGTCCATGGCCATCTGAAACCGGGGGAGCCTCTCGACGAGGTCTCGCTGGCGGCGGAATTCGGCGTCTCGCGCACCCCCATCCGCGAGGCGCTGCGCCAGCTCGAGGCGAACGGACTCGCCCTGTCGCGGCCGCATCGCGGCGCAATCGTCACCAAGCTGTCGCCGCAGCAGCTCGACGAGACCTTCGTCGTCATGGCCGAGCTCGAGGCGCTGTCCGCCCGGCTCTGCGCCGAGGTCCTCGCGGGCGGGGCGCTGGCGGCGCTCGAGGCGCTGCACGAAAGCGGCGCGAGGCCGGCGCGGGAGAACGACGTCGCCGCGTACCGCCTGCACAACGAGCGCTTCCACGCGGCGATTTATGCCGGCTCGGGCAACGCCTTCCTGGAGGAGACGGCGCTCGCCGTGCGCCGCCGTCTCGCGCCGTTCCGCAATCTGCAATTCGAGGGCTACCAGCGCCCCGAAGCCTCGCACCGGGAACATGCGGCGATCGTGGCGGCGATCGTCGCCGGCGACGGCGCGCGCGCCGCAAAGGCGATGCGCGACCACATCCTGATCGTCCGCGAGGCGGTCGAGGCCGTCGAGGCGATCGACCGGGCGCCGCCGCATCGGGCTTGAGGGCCCGGCCTTCCAGAGTGCGCCCTGTGGCTCTCGGCGGCCCATGCCGTCAGGGTCTCGGTGGTCGACGACCTGCTGGTCCCGGTCGGCGCCCTGGTGAACGGCTCGACCATCCGGCAGGTCCAGCTCGACCGGATCGCCTACTATCATATCGAGCTCGACGGCCACGACGTCCTTCTCGCCAACGGTCTGCCGGCGGAAAGCTATCTCGACTGCGGCAACCGTCGCTTCTTCCTCGGGGCCGACATCGTGCCCGAGGACGGACGCGTCGACGCCCACGACCTGCCCTTCTGCCTGCCTTTCACCACCGATCCGGAGATCCTCGGCGCCGTGCGCGCCCGGCTGATGGCGCAGGCGCGCCGCCTCGGCTGGACCGAGGAGCCGGCTGGCCCGGAAATCAGGGTCGAGATCGAGGCCGACGCGGCGGGTGAGGCCGGAATGCTGGCACTGCCGCTCGCCGCCGACGAGGCGCTGCGGCTGACGCTCCCCGCCGATGCCGGCGATGCCTGGCTGCTGTCGTCCTGCTGGGTTCCGGCGCATCACGGAGGCACGGCGGACAAGAGCACGCTGGGCGTGGTGTTCCGCGGCCTGACGCTCACCGACGAGACCGGGGCGACGCAGCGGATCGCGGCGGACGACTCGCGGCTGACGCTGGGCTTCCACCCGCTCGAGGGCGACTGGCGCTGGACCACCGGCCGGGCGCTGCTGCCTGCCGCGCTCTGGGAGGGGCTCTCCGGTGAGGTGACGCTGACGCTCGACCTGCTACCGGGACAGACGCGTCGCTGGGTGGCGCCGGCAGCCGTTGCCGAAGAGCCGGTCCGGCCGGTACGCGAGCGCGCTCTCGCCAGCGCCTGATCCCGGCAGCCTGGAGCCCGGTACCAATGTCGCACAGGCGGAGCGGGCCCGAGCCCGGCCCCGCCTGTGCCACGAGGACGAAAAGCCCGCGATGGAAAGTTCCGCACAGGCCCTGTGCCGCTGTGGCAGCGGCCTGCGAGCGGCCAAATGCTGCGACATCGAACCGCTTGCGCCACGCGTGGCGCCGGAAACCGGGCAGGCGGGCTCGGTCCGCACGCCGCGGCCCCCGGTCGATCCCGACGCACGGGCCGAGAACCACCAGCAGTTCGCCCAGAAGATCGGCGAGGCGCTGGCGGCCTTCGAGCGCGCCGATGCGGCCACCGCCGCGCGCATCGCCGTCGAGGTGCTGGAGGCCGAGCCGCGGCATGGCGCGATGCTGCAGCTCCTGGCGCGGATCCGCGAGGCGGAACGCAAGCCGGCGGCGGTGCGTGCGCTGCTGGCCCGGCTGCTGGAGGGCGATCCGACGAATCTCTGGGCGATGAACAGGCTGTGCCAGCTGGAACTTTCCCAGGGAAATCTCGAAAAGGCCGAGATTCATGCGCGGGCCGCCGTGCGCCTCGCACCGACCCTGCCGCAGGCCCACAACCTGATGGCCATGCTGATGACCGAGGCGCATCAGCCGGTCGTCGCGGTCCATCACTGCCGCGGGGCGCTGGAACTCGGCGACGAGCGCTATCCGATCGTGCTGTCGAACCTCGCGCTCAACCTGCGCCGGCTCGGCCGGGTCGAGGAGGCGCGGAGCCTCTACCGCGAGATGACCGCGGCGGCGCCCGACAATGTCAGGACCTGGATCGCCTTCGCGCAGCTCGAAGAGGCGGACCGCCGGTTCGAGGCCGCCCACGCCGTTCTCGACGAGGTCGAACGCCGGGCGCCGAACTCCTCGGCCCTGGCGCTCACCCGCGCGACGGTGCTCGGTCGGCAGGGGCGCTACGAGGAAGCGCTCGGCGCGCTGCAGCGCTCCCGGCGAGACGAGACGGTGCGGCTGAGGCCGGTCGAACAGCTCGAACGGGGCCGGCTCCTCGACCGGATGGGCCGCTACGACGAGGCCTGGGCGGACTTTGCCGCCGGCAAGGCCCGGGCCCTCGAACTCGGCGCGCCGGCCTATCTTCGCGACGAGGCGCGGGAACTCGCCGAGCGGCTTCGCCAGTATTTCCGGCGCAGCCGTCTCGATCTCCTGCCGCGCGCGCCGGCGCGGCAGGACGTGCCGCAGCCGATCTTCATCCTCGGTTTTCCCCGGTCCGGCACGACGCTCGTCGAGCAGACGCTGTCGAGCGTCGACGCCATCGCCGCCGGCGACGAGTTGCCGCTGCTGCGCGAGATCGCCGCCGTGGCGCCGCGCCTGCTGGCGTCGCCGCTGCCATATCCGGAGGCACTGAGCGAGGTCTGGCTGGGCGACCGGCGGCACGGCTTCGAGACGTTGCGGGACCACTATCTGCTGAGGGCCGCACAGATGGGGCTCGGCGGCGAGGGCGCCCGTTTCTTCACCGACAAGATGCCTCTGAACGAGGTGCATATGGGGCTGATCGGGCTGATCTTTCCCGCCGCGCCGCTGCTCCACGTCATCCGCCATCCGCTCGACGTCATGGTGTCGGCCATGTCGAACTTCTTCACCCATGGCGGCTACTGCGCGTCGAAGCTGGAAACCGCCGCGACCCACCTCGTCCTCACCCACGACCTCGTCGCGCACTACAGGACGGAGATGGACCTGCGCTACGTGCCGGTGCGCTACGAGGACGTCGTCATGGATCAGGAGCGGACGGTGCGCGGCCTGTTCGAGGCGATCGGCGTCGCCTTCGAGGAAAAGGCGCTGCGCTTTGAGGAAAACACCCGCTATGCCCGCACGGCGAGCTACGCGCAGGTGACCGAGAAGCTCTACGACCGCTCCTGCTACCGTTTCCGCAACTACCGCCGCCATCTGGAGCCGGCGCTGCCGATCCTCGCGCCGCTGATCGAGCGGCTGGGATACGCGATCGACTGAGCGTCGCTCTTCCCGTCGAGGCATGATCCTTGCCGAGGGCCGGTTTCCGGCTTCTCAGCATCATGCTCGAGGCTCCGCGACCCTTCTGGAGCTCCGGCCCGAAACCGCGGGCCAGCGAGACCAGTCGTCCGCCTGCCAGGCCGGTCCCGCCGCCCATGCCATGCCGGGGGGTGCCGCCGAGAACCGTCGTCCCGGCGGCATATGCTCTACAGCGTGAAGTAGATGTCCGCCGCCTGGAAGGGGTCTGCTCCGGTAGGGGGCCAAATCGTACGTTAGGCGGCTTCGTCATTTTTCCGGCCATCGATATTCGCCGGTGAGGAGGATATGTGCCCATCCGAGAGGAGAGATGTGGGCGAGGAGATTGGGCGGGCAGTCGAACCCGGCCTTTCGGCGAGCGGCGACGGCATGGCCGAGATGCAGGGTGTTCCAGTAGATCACGATGGCTGCGAGAAGGTTCAGGCCCGCCATGCGGTAATGCTGGCCTTCGGCGGTACGGTCGCGGATTTCGCCCTGCCTTCCGATCCGCAGGGCGTTCTTGAGCGCATGATGGGCCTCGCCCTTGTTCAGGCCGATCTGCGCGCGGCGCTGCATGTCGGTGTCGAGCAACCATTCGACAATGAAGAGCGTACGCTCGATCCGTCCGATTTCGCGTAAGGCCACGGCCAGATCGTGCCGGCGCGGATAGGCGGCGAATTTACGCAGGAGCTGACTGGGCGGCATGATCCCGGCGACCATGGTGGCGGCGCTGCGCAGGATATCCGGCCAGTTGGCGGTGATCGTGCCCTCCCTGATCTTGCCGCCGATCAGGGGCTTCAGCGATTTGGGCACCATGTACGGATCGAAGACGTAAAGTCGTTTCGAGGGCAGGTCGCGGATGCGCGGAACGAACCGGTAGCCAAGAAGTGCGGTCACAGCAAAGACATGATCGGTGAAGCCACCGGTATCGGCGTATTGCTCCCTGATCCTTTTGCCGGTCTCGTTCATAAGCAGACCATCGAGGATGTAGGGCGCCTCGCCCACAGTGGCCGGGATGTTTTGAGTGGCAAAGGGTCCGAACACGTCGGACACATGGGTGTAGACTTTCAGCCCCGGTTCGCTGCCGTACTTTGCGTTGATCAGGTTCATCGCCTCGCCCTGCCGGGCGGCGGAGAAGAACTGGCCGTCGCTGGAAGCGGTGTCGCCTGCGCCCCAGAATCGAGCTATCGGCAGCGCCGCCTGTCCTTCGATCACCATGGCGAGCGCGCGGTTGATCGCCTCGCTCTCGACATGCCAGCGCGACAGGCGGGAGAGCTGGAAATAATCATGAGTGTTGGAGGCCTCGGCCATCTTGCTCAGGCCGAGATTGATCCCCTCGGCGAGCAGGACATTCAAGAGCCCGATCCGATCCTTGCATGGCGCGCCGGTGCGCAGATGGCTGAACGCATCGGTGAAGCCGGTGGCCGCATCGACCTCCAGCATGATGTCGGTGATCCGGACATCAGGCAGGCGGCGGTAGAGATCGAGCACCAACTCGTCGGCCTCGGTAGGAATGGTAGCGGTCAGCCGCTCCGTCTTTCTTTAGGGCTCCGTCAACAATGGACCCGCCCGGTATCGCGCCGGTTCGGGCTGCCTTTGCCAACCGGTCAAGCGCATCAACCATGCGCGTCTTGCGATCCTGAAGCCACTCGGCGGGATCGAAGGGTGCGATCAGCTTCGTGGTTGCCCGCGCTGCCGCGATCGGTACGAGAGCCTTCTTCAGATCGCCATATCGCCGGGACCGCGCCAGCCAGATATCGCCGGAACGGAAGGCATCGCGCAGATGAAACAGCACCGCGACCTCCCAAAGCCGATGGTCATCCGTGTCTTGTGCCTTCAGGTGCCGGAGCCATTTCGAGCGCGGGCCGAGGAAGTCGGTTGGCCGGTCCGATCCTCCAGACCTGACGATCTCCGCCGCCGCAATCAGCGGCGTCGCGACCAGCGCGGCGCTGATATCGAGCGCCTTCAGCATCCGCAGCGCATAGCGCCGGAAGCGGTGATACCCTTGAACGACATGGTCGAGCGGATCGGCTTTTATCGTGTCCGTCAGCCTGGCGGAACTGGCGACCAACTTTTACAGCCCATCCCAGCCGCAGCTTGTCGCGATCGTCTCGTAAAGCGGCGCGTCGTCGCTCTTTGCCGTCAGCAACGCGGTGCCGAGCGAGAAGAAGGCTCGCAGGGTGTCCTCAACGGACGCCTTGGCGTCGACGATCCGTGCGTCGCAAAGGCGACTGGCGTCTCGCCATGTCTTGCCAACGATACGGTCGTGGGTCTCGACGACGGCATCCGCGATGGCCGAACGCCACTCCACCGCGCAGACCGCAAGGATGGCAAGGCGGCGATTGCCGGAGATGTCCTGCAATCCGTCCGTAAAGTACCGCTCGCCCTGTCGACGCAGGCGCGTGATCCGGTGCGGCGGAACCCCGTCCAGACAACCGGCATCGAGATCAATCCGTTGCAGGGCTTCCAGCCGATCCAGCAAGCGGCTCATGTCGGCGGAATTGTTGCCCACCTCGAACCGGCGCAGCCAGATGAACCGGCTCGTCTTCCCGTCGACCGTCTCGGTGAGCAGCGCGTCGAGCGATGCGCGCATGTCCTTGTCGATCCGATCCGCAATGCGCGCCTCGATCCGCCGCTCGGCGGTGACCAATGCATCGGCACAGAACCGCTCGATACGCGAGATGCCGGGCAGTATGGTCTGCGTCCGGCGACATTCCTCGACGAAGTGCCGGGCCAGATCCTCACCGGACTGCGCGGCCTCGGCCTCGCGGTCGAGCCATGCCTTCAGTTCGCTCGCGCGATGGCCCGCGAACATCCTGTAGCCATAGATCATGCGAAGGCTTTGCAGGTGTTCCCGCCGCGTCTCTCGCCGGACGGCATAGCCTTCGAGATCGTGCGGCTGGACATCGATTTGAGCACCGACGAAATCGAGCACGCCGGAGGGAATAACCTCGCCGGCGCGCAGCAGGCGGCCCGGATATCGGAAAGCACAGAGTTGAAGCGCGAAGCCCAGCCTGTTCTGCGACCGTCGGCGCGCCTGGACATGTTCGATATCATCGTCGGCCAGTGTGTAGTGTCGCAGGAGAGCTGTTTCGTCAGTCGGCAAGTCGAAGAGGGCGGAACGCTGGCGATCCGTCAGAATATGGCGTCTGGGCATGGGGTTTCCCGGGAGATGAGTGTGTCCGCAAGAGGATCGATCAGCGGACGATCGAACACAGGAGGACATGTCCCGGAAACAGCCGCCCTGAACTGTATCATAAGACTGGTACGATATGATTTGCGGTGAAGGCACCCTTATCGTACACTTCGACCATGAAAAGCACCCGGATCGGCTACGCACGGTGTTCTACTGACAAGCAGGACCTTGCCGCTCAGCATGATGCGCTCTTGGAACTGGGTGTCGCGCCGGATCGCATCTATACCGATCACGGCCTGACGGGGCGCACACGCGCGCGGCCAGGTCTCGATCAGGCGCTTGCCGCCGTGCGAGCGGGAGATACTCTCGTCGTCACGAAGCTCGATCGGCTGGCTCGTTCCGCGCCCGATGCCCGAGAAATCGCTGACGGTCTCGTCACGCGTGGCGTCAGCCTGGCGCTTGGCGGGGCTGTCTACGATCCTGCCGATCCAATGGGGAGAATGTTCTTCAACATTCTCGCGACCTTTGCCGAATTCGAATCCGACCTCATTCGCATGCGGACCCGCGAAGGCATGAAGATCGCCCGCGCCAAGGGAAAACTGCGCGGCAAGAAGCCGAAACTCTCAGACAGGCAGCACCGGGAACTCCGCCGCATGTACGATACCGGCGACTACAGCGTCAGCGATCTCGCGGAGTTGTTCTCGGTCTCGCGACCAACCGTCTATCGAACCCTAAACCGAAACGCTCACCCTTAGCGTACGATTTGGCCCCATACCGGAGCAGACCCGTGGAACGCCTTGCGCATGAGTTCCTGGCCGCGCTGCACCGAAAAATGCTCCGCCACGAAGTCGCGCCCGTTGGTCGAAAGCTTGGTCCAGAGCGCGTCGTCTTCGAGCAGCCGGCTGACGTGGTCGGCCCAGGTGGCGGGGTCGTCATCCGTGAAGTATCGCTGACGGCTTGATAGGGTTTGGCTTTTTGGCTTCGGCAAGGTTTCGATTTTGCAGGAAAGCTGGGTTTTGACACCGGGTTTCTTGCGATTTCGGATTCCCAATTCCGCCGGTTTGTGGTCCGATTCACCTCGCGATCAGCGGAGGGTTCG
>NZ_JAFMPY010000032.1 GCF_017353515.1 Jiella sonneratiae | reverse complement strand
ACCCAGCGTTCCGAAAAGGCCAGGATCTCCGCCACCTCTGCCCGCGATCGACCCTTCGCCAGAAGCAGGATCGTCTGGAAATGGTTGCGCTCGACGACGTCGGCGGCGTCGCGAAATCGCCGTTCAAGCTCATCGATCGTCAGCGGCTCGGGACTGAACGCCATCAAAGGCCTCCTTCAAATCGCTCCCATCAAGCCTATGAAATTCGCGCCCAAGCGGGAATCCTCTGAATCAATCCCCCGAATTCGGTATCAGACCTCCAGGATCGAGGCGACGAGAAGCTGGGTGTAGGCGTCCTGCGGATCGTCGAGCACCCGGTCGGTGAGCCCGTGCTCGACGACCCGGCCCCGCCGCATCACCATCATGCGGTGGGAGAGCAGCCGAGCGACGGCGAGATCGTGGGTGACGACGACGGCCGAGAGCCCCATCTCGGCGACGAGCGAGCGCAACAGATCGAGGAGCCGCGCCTGGACCGAGACGTCGAGGCCGCCGGTCGGCTCGTCCATGAAGACGAGGCGCGGGCCGGTGACGAGATTGCGGGCGATCTGCAGGCGCTGGCGCATGCCGCCCGAAAAGGCCGTCGGCCGGTCGTCGATCCGCGCGCCGGGGATCTCGACGCGCGACAGCCAGTCCTCGGCGCTGGCACGGATGCGGCCGTAGTGGCGCTCGCCGACGGCCATCATCCGCTCGCCGATATTGGCGCCGGCCGAGACCCGCATCCTGAGGCCGTCGGCCGGGTTCTGGTGGACGAAGCCCCAGTCGGTGCGCATCAGGAAGCGCCGCTCGGCCTCGGTCAACGCCGCAAGGTCGCGGGTCTCGCCGTCCCGCATCCGGTAGGAGACCGTGCCGGCGGTCGGCTGCATGCGGCAGGAGATGCAGTTCAGAAGCGTCGTCTTGCCGGAGCCGGATTCGCCGACGACGGCGAGGATTTCTCCCGGATAGAGGTCGAAGGAGACATCCTCGCAGCCGACATGGCGGCCGTAGCGGCGGGTGATGGAGCGGACGGAGAGGAGTGGGAGGTCGGTCATGGCAGCAATGTTCCTCGCTCGATCGATTGCCGCCCGAATGCAACCTGCGCTAATGCTCCCTGATGAATGGCGACGTCCAGTTTGAATGGGATCAGGCAAAATCCGACGCCAACGTCGCTCTGGGGCGGCCGGCCTTCGATGATGTCCGTCAATTCGACTTCGCCACGGCGGCAATCTTCCGCGACGAGCGGCGCAACTACGGCGAAGTGCGCAAGATCGCCATTGGCATGATTGGCGCGCGCCACCATGTGGTCGTCTATACGGAACGCGGTGATCGGGTTCGCATCATTTCGTTTCGGAAGGCCAATGACAGAGAGGTTGGCATCTATGATCGTTACGCGAACGGTTTCCGTGAAGACGCGAGCCAGCGCTGAGGATTGGGCGGAGGTACGTCGGAAGACTAAAGAGGCTTTGGCGGAAATGACGCCAGAAGAGGACGCGGCAATTACTGCCGATGCATTGCTGGATCCGGACAATCCGCCCATCGACGAGGGAGCTCGCCTCGTGCCACTCGACCGGCCTTTCGATTTCATTCCGGAAAACCAGACGACCGTCCTGATCGACCGTGACGTCGTCGACAGGTTTCGCCGGGCGAGCTCCGACTGGCAGGAGCGCATCAATACCATTCTGCGCGAAGCGGCTCCTGCGGAGTAAGCGGTTGGCCGGCTCGAGTCATCGAGCCGTCGCACCCCCCTCTGTCCTGCCGGACATCTCCCCCGCAAGGGAGGAGATCGGCGGCGGCTTTCGCCTCGCCCTTTTTTGAGACGATCATGCTTGCCGATACAGGTGTCTGCGGAGTCGACGCCGGCGAAGCCTCGATCTCCCCCCTTGCGGGGGAGATGCCGGCAGGCAGAGGGGGGGATGGCCGCCGCCACGCTTTCGAAAGCGCTCATGGCCGCGCCTCTGCCGGGACGGGCGCCCCGTCCGCCCCGAAATGCCCCGCCGCGCGCCGCTCCTCGCAATAGTCCGTATCGGAACAGGCGTGGAGCCGGCCGCCGCGGTCGTCGGTGACGATTTCATCCAGATAGACGCCCGTCGCGCCGCAGAGGCCGCAGGGCTGGGAGAAGCGCTGCACCGCGAAGGGATGGTCCTCGAAGTCGAGGCTCTCGACGCTGGTATAGGGCGGGATCGCATAGATGCGCTGCTCGCGGCCGGCGCCGAAGAGCTGGAGCGCCGGGCTGTCATCCATCTTCGGATTGTCGAATTTCGGGATCGGCGAAGGATCCATCACGTAGCGGCCTTCGACCTTCACCGGATAGGCGTAGGTCGTGGCGATGTGGCCGTGCTGGGCGATGTCCTCGTAGAGCTTCACATGCATCAGCCCGTATTCCTCGAGCGCATGCATGATCCGCGTCTCGGTCTCGCGCGGCTCGAGGAAGCGCAGCGGCTCGGGGATCGGCACCTGGTAGACCATGGTCTGGCCTTCGGAAAGCGGCGCCTCGGGGATCCGGTGCCGTGTCTGGACGATCGTCGCCTCGCCGGTCTTCGTCGTCACCGCGACATTGGCGACGCGGGCGAAGAAGGCCCGGATCGACACGGCGTTGGTGGTGTCGTCGGAGCCTTGGTCGATGACCTTCAGGACGTCGTCCGGCCCGATGATCGCGGCGGTCACCTGCACCCCGCCGGTGCCCCAGCCGTAGGGCATCGGCATCTCGCGTGAGGCAAACGGCACCTGGTAGCCGGGAATCGCGACGGCCTTCAGGATCGCCCGGCGGATCATCCGTTTGGTCTGCTCGTCGAGATAAGCGAAATTGTAGGCAGTGGTGGAGGTCATTGCACCACCTCCACGTCGCCCTTGGATCCGGACACTGTTTCGTCCGTCGCTCCGGCCGCCTTCCGCATCTTGCGGAGCAGCTCCAGTTCGGCCTGGAAGTCGACGTAATGCGGCAGTTTCAGATGCTCGACGAAGCCGGTCGCCTGGACGTTGTCGCAATGGGCGAGGACGAATTCCTCGTCCTGCGCCGGGGCCCTGCGCTCCTCGTCGAACGCGTCGGCGCGCAGCGCCCGGTCGACGAGGCTCATCGCCATCGCCTTTCGTTCGAGCTGTCCGAAGACGAGACCGTATCCGCGGGAAAATTTCGGTGCGACGGCCTTCGAGCCGGTGAACTGCGAGACCATCTGGCATTCGGTGACGCGGACCCGGCCGATGACGACCGGAAAGCCGAATTCCGGCAGGTCCACCTCGACCTCCACCTCGCCGATGCGGATCTCGCCGACGAAGGGATGGGTGCGGCCGAAGCCGCGCTGGGTCGAATAGCCGAGACCGAGGAGAAAGCCCTCGTCGCCTCTCGCGAGCGCCTGCAGCCTGAGGTCCCGGGATGCCGGAAAGGCGAGCGGCGTGCGGGTGAGGTCGGCGGGCTCGGCGCCCTTGCCCTCGCCGTCCGCCTCGATCAGCGCCTCGTCGCCGAGAATGTCGGTGACGCGCGGTGCATGGCCGGCATCCTCGGGCGGATCGCGCCGCGCCGGCGCGGCGACCGGCGCGTCTTCGGCCATCTCCGGTTCGATCAGCCGGTGGGTGTAGTCGAAGGTCGGCCCGAGCACCTGGCCGCCCGGAACGTCCTTGTAGGTCGCCGAGATCCGCCGCTCGATCACCATCGCAGCCGTGTCGATCGGCCGCGTCGCGGCGAAGCGGGGCAGCGTGGTGCGATAGGCGCGGATCAGGAAGATCGCCTCGATCAGGTCGCCGCGCGACTGGCGCACCGCCATCGCCGCCAGTTCCGGATCATAGAGCGAGCCCTCCGCCATCACCCGGTCGACGGCGAGAGCCAGCTGTCCGGCGATCTGCGACAGCGTCAGTGCGGGAACGGAGCGGTCGCCGCGCCGCCTGTCGGCGAGGAGGCGGTGGGCATTGGCGATGGCGGCCTCGCCGCCCTTCACCGCGACATACATCTCACGCCTCCTCGACGAGGGTTGAACGGGGCAGGGCGAGGACGCGGCTGCCGCAAGTGAGAAGCAGGTCGAGCCCGCAGGGCGCGAGCGCCCGGTTGGCGCGCCGCGCCGCGACGAAGCCCTCGCCGAGGCCGGCCGGCCGGATCTCGGCGCTGCCCCTGACGCCCGGGCCCGAGAGGCGGAGCGGCGGCCCCGCATTGAAGGACGGCACTTCGACAATGAGCGTCGCGGAGCGATCGGGATAGGCGAGCGTGCCGAGCGGGAAGCGTCCGAGCGCCGACCTGTCGAAACGCCCGGCGACGGCGATCTCGGCGCCGGCCGCCTCGGTCAGGCGCGCGCCGGTCTGGAAGCCGAGCCAGGCCTCGAGCGCGGCGTCGGCGGCTTCGACGAAGAGGCCGGTCTCCGCATCGGCGAGGGCCAGGAGGATCGCGCCCTGGGCAGGCGAGAGCGGCGCCGGCGGAGCCGCCCGCGAGCCGCAATCGGCGACGGTGCCGGGGCGCGAGATCGCCTGCAGCACAGCGGCAAACACTGCCTGCGCGTCGAACACCGGATTGGCGAAGCCGCCCTCGACCGCGCGGCTGGAAAGATCGATCGGTCGGTTCGCCGGCATCAGTCCTCCCCGCGCATCATCGTGAAGAAGTCGACCTTCGTCGCCTCGGTCTCGGCCCGGCGGTCGCGGTCGGCGGAGGCGATCGCCGCCTCGACGGCCGCAACGACCTCGCGCTCGACGGCGCCCCTCGCCGCCTCGACCTGCCACAGCGCGTCGAAGGCCGCGGCGAGCCGTGCCCGCTCGCCGTCGCGGCCGAGCACCATCGCATGGCCGACCGTCTCTCCGTCGAGCCGGACGCTCGCCCGCGTCACGCTGGCCTCGCCGAGATTGAACGGCGCGCCGCCGCCTCCGGCACGGCCGCGCACCATGACGAGGCCGGTTTCGGGACCGCGGATGACGGCGACGGTTCGGCCGGCCCCGAGCCGATCCCAGGCCTCCGACAGGAAGCCGGCACCGGCCTGCGCGAAGGCGGAAACGGTCCGCCGCCGCGCTCCGCCCCGCTTTTCCGCCTCCGCCCGTCGTCCGGGATCGTCCGTCATGCCGGTTCCGCTTTCGTCATTTGTCTATTTGTATAGACAACTCGATATATCCCGTTTAGCATGATTTCGATGACGGTGAAATGACGAAGACGCGATGCGGCGCGTCGACTGCGCGTGCGGGGCCCCCCGCCAAGGGGCGGGTCGACGCCGGGCGGTTCGGGCGGTTCGGGTTTTCGAGGAAGGGGCAGGCACGTGGCGGACATCGACGGTGCTGGGATCGCGCGCTGGCGGCAGATCGCCGACAGCCTGCGCCACGACATCGCGGAGGCTCGCCTTTCCGGCACTCTGCCCAGCGAGACGAAGCTCGCGGCGCGCTTTGCCGCCAACCGCCACACGGTGCGCCGGGCGATCGCCGTCCTTGCCGGCGAAGGCCTTTTGACCGCGGCGCGCGGCAAGGGCACCTTCGTCACGCCGCCGCCGGGCCGGATGGTCTATCCCGTCGGTTCGAAGAGCCGATTTTCCGAAAATGTCGGCGCCGGTTCGCGCGAGGCCGGCGGCACGATGATCGGCGCGGCGCGCGAGCCGGCCACCGCGCAACTCGCGACGCTTCTCGGCTGTCCGGTCGCGACACCGCTGACGCGGCTCGAACTCGTCCGGGTCGCAGACGGCGCGCCGGTGATCGTCTCGACGCTGTGGTTCGAGGAGACGACGGTGCCGGGGATCGTCGCCGCCTATGCCGAAACCGGGTCGATCACCAAGGCGCTGGCGAGCCTCGGCCACTCGGACTACCGCAGGCTCTGGACGAAAGTCGCGGCCGTCGCCGCCGATGCCGGCGATGCCGAATGCCTGCACTGTCCGCCGGGAGCGCCGCTGATCGAGACGAAGAGCCTCACCGCGAGCGTCGCCGGCGCGCCGCTCCAATATGCCCGCTCGCGCTTTCTCGGCAGCCGCTTCGAACTCTCCTTCGACCATGCGTCGGAGGTCGGCTGAAAACTGCCGGCGGCGGCCGGCCTCCCACCTGCGAGCCGTCGGCCGGAAAGCACGTCACGTCAGCCGGGAAAGATCGGGTTCGACCAGGCGAGCCGTCCGTCCCGGTCGCTGACGACGAGGCGGCACCAGTCGCCGAGGAAGCGTTCGAGCGAAAGTTCCGCGGCCGTCATGGCGCCGTCTGCCGAAAAGGCGGTCTCGGCCCGGCTGCCCCGCCCGACGAGCGAGATCATCCGCGCCGGCGAGGTTTTGACGGACAGCCTGTCGCCCGCCGTCTCGACCGCCTCGATCGTCGGACCTTGGCTCGAATAGTAGCGCCCGGCCTGCATCGCCGAAACCAGCGCCTGCGGCTCGTTCGCCGCCGCCTTCACCATCATCCAGCCGCCGCCGGAATCCGGGATCTTCAGATGCGCGTCGTCGGTCGCATAGCCGGTGAGGTGGCGATGGCCTTCGTTGAGCAGCTGGTCGAGCAGCGCCGTGCCGTCGGCGCGGCCGGTCTCGAGCGCGCAGCCGGTGTTCCAGATCTCCACGGCATGTCCGATTCCGGCGAGGGCCCGGCCGTCCTCGATGGTCAGCGACGACCATTGCGGATGGGCGATCCCGACGAAGGCGCCGGCCTGCCTGGCGCGGCGGGCGAGCGCCTCCATCCGCTCGTCGGGGGAGGGCGGGTCGAAGTCCGCCGGCAGGCCGCAGGCGAGCACGTGCCAGATCTCGCCCTGGCTGTTTTTCGGCGCGTGAATTTCCGCCCCGAGGATCGTCGTGAAGCCGCCGCCGTGAAGGCCGTTCGTGTCGGTGATCGGAAAGCCGTACTCCCCGAGGAAATGGTCGGAGAGGCACAGGAAGTCGTAGCCCATGGCGCGATAGTGCTCGCAGACCTCCTCGGGCGAATACGCCCCGTCCGAGCGGGTCGAATGGGTATGGATGTTGCCGCGGAAGTATTGCCCTTCGGTGGAAAAGACCTCGCGCCCGTCCATGGCGTCGCCCCCTGTTGATTCCCGCTCGCGATCCTTCGGCTTGAACAATGACGGCGCTGTGACAGAGTGGTTTCCGTCGTCACCTTTCTGTCATCCTCGCGATAACGAAACGTCATCCGAGGCGTCTAAAAGGCGCCGGCAGATCCGACCTCTTACCGGATGGGATTTCCCGAATGACCCTCATCAATTCGATCACGCGCCGCTCGATGCTGAAGGCCGGCGCGGCTTCCGCCACGCTCCTCGCGGCACCGGCGGTGCTGACCCGGCCGGGCTTCGGCCAGAGCTCGGGGACGGTGAACGTCTTCACCTGGGGCGACTACGTCCAGCCGAACATGATCCAGAAGTTCGAGAAGGACACGGGCATCAAGCTCAACCTCTCGACCTACGGTTCCAACGACGAGGCCACGCAGAAGCTGAAGGCTTCCGGCGGCAAGGGCTTCGACGTCATCTTCCCGTCGATCACCAACGTCGCGAACTACCAGGACGGCGACACCTTCCTGCTGCAGCCGATCGACGAAGGGAAGGTGAAGACCGGCAACGTCATCGCGTCGATGTATCGCGACTCGATCCAGCTCGGCGCCGTCCAGAACGGCAAGCGGGTGGCCGTGCCGTTCAACTGGGGCACCGAGGCGGTGACCTTCGACGCGGAAGTGTTCAAGGACGTCGGCGACGGCGACGTCTCCTACGGCATGCTGTGGGACCCGCGGGCCAAGAACAAGGCCGCCTTCCGCCAGAAGTCCGTGCTCATCGGCACCGGCCTCTATCTCGACGCCAAGGGCGAGATCAACTCGAACCGCATGCTCGACGTCTACAAGAGCGAAGCGGACATGCGCCGGATCTTCGACAAGGTGGCCGCCTATATCGTCGACCACAAGGAGAACTTCGGGGCGTTCTGGAACAACGCCACCGAGGCGCTCAACGCCTTCCAGCAGTCGGGCTGCGTCGCCGGCCAGACCTGGGACTCGACCGGCCTGCTGCTCAACCGCGACAAGCCGGCGCTGAAGTACCGCATGCCCCGGGAAGGCGGCATGACCTGGATGGACTCCATGGCGATCCCGTCCGGCGCGGAGAACCTCGAGCAGGCCTACGCCTTCCTGAACGCCATGCTCGATCCGGAAATGGCCGGCATCATGAGCGCCAACACCGGCTACAATTCCTGCGTCGACGGCGCCGCCCAGCACGCCGGCGAGACCTACGCCAAGCAGTTCCAGGAAGTCTACACCAAGGACAACCTCGCCAATCTCTGGTGGTGGCAGCCCGACACGCCGTTCTTCGCGGCGGGCCAGCAGGAATATGCCGAGAAGATCACCAACGCGTCGTAGCCGGAGCGGCGCCCGACCGCCGCGGCGAGCTATCGCGGCGGCGGCGGGCGGGCGTCGAGGGCTCCGCGCCGCCATTCATCCGGGGCCGCCACGACCGGCCTCTTCCTGCCGGGGCCGTCGCGACGGCCCCTTTTCGAAGGTGACGAGACGTGGACGACGGCAAGCAGAAGGAAGGCCGAAACGAGACGGCAGACGGGCCGCGGCGCGAGGTGCGCCTCTCCTATGCGGCGACCATCGATCACCGCCTGATGCGCGGGCTGTGCCTCGGGCTCGAGGCCCTGAGCGGCCGGCGCCGGCTCGAGAGCCTTTATCGCGACTATCTCCGGGATCCCGCCCGCGGCGACTTCTTCGCCGAGGCGATCGCCCGCATGAATGTCGGCCTTTCCGCGCGCGGCACGTCGCGAATCCCGCGGACGGGTCCGCTCGCCGTCGTCGCCAACCATCCTTTCGGGGCGATGGACGGCATCGCCCTCGGCTGCCTGCTCGGGCGGGTGCGCGGCGACGTCAGGATCATCGCCCATTCGGCGCTGGCACGGGTGCCGGAACTTGCCGAAAAGCTCTTCGCCATCGACTTTTCCGGGACGCGGGAGGCCGAGCGCGCCAATATCAGGGCGCGCGCCGGGGCGCTCGCCCATCTGAAGGGCGGTGGCTGCCTGATGGTGTTTCCGGCGGGCGGGGTGATGACGACGCCGCATCCCCTGTCGCGGCGCGCCGTCGAGCTCGACTGGGGGCCGCTCTCCGCGCGGCTGATCATGCGTTCGGGGGCGACGGTCCTGCCGATCCACGTGCCGGGCCAGAATTCGCGGCTCTTCCAGATCGCCAGCCACATGTCGCAGTCGCTGCGCTACGCGCTTCTGTTCCACGAGGCGGCGCGGACGATCGACGGTAAGATCGCGATGACGATCGGCAGGCCGATCGAGCCGCAGGCGATCGCGGGCTTTGCCGATGCGGTGGCCCTGACGCAGTGGCTGCGCCGGCAGGTGTTCGCGCTCGAAGGCGCCGGCGTCGCGGACGAGCCGGATCCGTTCGCCGGCATGTTCCAAGACGGACCGGCCGAGAGCGGGGCGATGCCGGCCGTCTGAGCGGGCCGAGCGAGCGGGCCCTCCGAGCGGGCCCTTTGAGCGGGATTGCAGCGCCCCGGCGTTGCGGCGACAATCGCTGCGGGCGATCGCAGCCGAAACGATGGGGTAGCGTATGAATGGCAAGAGCGTCGAACTCGTCGGGGTGACCATGGTCTTCGACGGCTTTACCGCCGTTTATCCGACCGATCTGTCCATCCCGGCCGGGGAGTTCCATTCGATCCTCGGGCCGTCCGGCTGCGGCAAGACCACGCTCTTGCGGATCCTCTCCGGTTTCCAGCGGCCGAGCGGCGGCCATGTCCTGATCGGCGGCGAGGCGGTCGACCACCTTCCCGCCAACCGCCGGCCGACGGCGATGATCTTCCAGAGCCTGGCGCTCTTCCCGCGCATGAGCGTGCGCGAAAACGTCGCCTTCGGCCTCGAGGCGCGCGGCGTCGCAAAACGCGAACGCCTGGCGAGGGCCGACGAGCTCCTCGCCCTCGTCGCGCTCGAGACCCACGCCGACAAGAAGCCCGATCAGCTCTCCGGCGGCCAGCGGCAGCGCGTCGCGGTCGCCCGTGCGCTTGCCGTCGAGCCGGCGGTGCTCTGCCTCGACGAGCCGCTCTCGGCCCTCGACCTGAAGCTGCGCCAGCACATGCGCTCGGAGCTTCGCGCGCTGCAGAAGCGCACCGGCGTCACCTTCATCTACATCACCCACGACCAGGGCGAGGCGCTGACCATGTCGGACCGCATCTCGGTGATGAATCGCGGCAGGATCGAGCAGGTCGGCACGCCGACCGACATCTACGACGCGCCGGCGACGGCCTTCGTCGCCGGCTTCGTCGGCGAGCAGAACGTCTTCACCGGCCGGGTGACCACGGTGGAGGACGGCTACGCCCGCATCGACGGACCGGGCGGCAGCTTCACCGGAAGGCGCACGCCGGAGATCGCGCCCGGCGACCAGGCGGTGCTGATGGTCCGGCCCGAACGGACCGGCCTCGTCGCCGCCGATGCGGCCGGCGTCAACCGGCTGAGCGCCCGCGTCGAGGGGCGGGAGCTTGAAGGGCCCTATCTCAACCTCGTCACCCGCGATGCCACCGGCCGGCGGATCGTCCTGCATCTTTCCAACGACGGACGGGCGCATCCGACGGAAGGCGCCGCGACCATCGGCTTCAGGCCGGAGGACGCCATCGTCATGCCGGCGGAGGCGCGGCCTGCCCCGGCCGCGGAGGCCTGACCGATGGGCTCGCTGCTGCGCACCTATGGCTGGCCGTTGACCAGCCTGATCGTCGTCCTCGTCGCGCTGTGGATCGGCGGGATGATCGCCGCACCGCTCCTCACCATGGGCGAGCGCTCGCTCGTCCATGTCGACCGCGGCAATGCGCTCGGCCTGACCAGGAACGACATCAACCGCCTGTCGCGCGACATCGCGACCGTCGACTACGACATCGACGCGCGGAAGAAGGAACTCGCCGACCTGACGAAACAGGGCGGCGCGGACGCCGCGGGCGGCTCGGGCGGCGGCGGCATGCTCGTGCCCGGATTGGGCGTTCCCTCGGTGCAGGATCGAGCGGAGGAGCCGTCGGCTTCGCCGGCCGCTCCGTCGGCGCCGCTGCTGCCGTCCTTCGGAAGCGCCGCGCCCGACGATAGGACGCCCGAGGCCCTTCGAAAGGAAATTTCCGACCTCGAAGCGAAGCGGAATTCCCACGAGACGCAGATGGACGCGCTCAGGCAAAAGCAGGCGCGCCTCGTCGAGGAACAGGCCGGCGCGCCGCATTATTCGCTCGGCAACTACTCGACCATCGAGCCGCTGCATCTGAAGATCTTCCTGAAGACGATCCTCTATGCCACGCTGGTGACGGCGATCGCCTTCCTCGTCTGCTATCCGGTCGCCTATTACGCGTCGAGCCTGAAGGGCGCGCTCGGCGCCGGGCTGATCCTTCTCCTCCTCGTCATCCCCTATTCGATCAACGAACTGCTGCGGGTCTATGCCTGGGTGATGATCCTCGCCCGGGAGGGCGTGCTCAATTCCGTGCTGGAGGGCCTCGGGCTGGTCGGCGGCGAGCCGCCGCAATGGGTCGCCTCGAACAACGCCGTCTTCCTGGTGATGGCCTATGCCTACATCCTCTTCATGATGTTCCCGCTGATGAACACGCTCGGCACCCTCGACCGCAGCCAAGTCGAGGCGGCGCGCGACCTCGGCGCCTCGGTCTGGCGGGTGCACTACCGGGTGGTCCTGCCGCACGCCAAGCCCGGGATCGCGATGGGTTCGATCGTCGTCTTCATGCTGTCCGCCGGCGTCATCACGGTGCCGGATCTCGTCGGTCGCGGCCTGCATCCGGACTGGTTCAGCCAGGTGATCTACCGGCGGTTCTTCGAGAGCGGCAACTGGAACCAGGGTTCGGCCTATTCGCTGATGCTGCTGTTCAGCTGCATCGTCTTCATCCTGATGGTGCTCGGCGTCTTCCGCGTCTCGATCCGGGAGATCGCCCGATGAGCACCACCATCGGCCGGCCGGCCGCCCTCGATGCCACCGCCGCCTCCGCCGCCGGCGGGCTGGGCTTCGGTCAAAGCTTCGGCGAGCTTCTGATCAAGGCCTATCTCGGCCTGTTCTTCTTCGTCCTGTTCGCCCCGATCGTCTTCATGGTCGCGGCGGCCTTCAACGCCTATCCCTCGCCGACGATCACCATCTGGCAGGGCTTCACGCTGAAATGGTTCGCGGCGATCGTCGACGACGCCCGGATCATGAACGGGCTGTTGAACTCGCTGATGATCGCCGCCGGCGTCATCGCCATCGCCATCCCGCTGGGGCTGTCCGGGGCATTGCTTCTGACCCGGCTCGAAAGCCGGGCGAACGGCATCCTCTACACGGTGCTCGTCGCGCCGATCATGATCCCCGGCATCGTCCTCGGCTGCACCACGATGATCTTCTGGCGCGACGCCTTCGGCGTCGATGCGGGGCTGTTCACGGCAATGATGGCGCAGACCGCCTTCATCGCCTCCTACTGCCTCCTGATGTTCATGGCGCGCCTGTCGCGCCAGGACCGCAGCCTGGAAGAGGCCGCCGCCGATCTCGGCGCGACGCCCTTCTTCACCTTCCGGCGGGTGACGCTGCCGTTCCTTTCGCCGACCATCGGCATGGCCTCGGTCATCGCCTTCCTGCAGTCGATCGAGAACTTCCCGACGACCTTCTTCGCGATCGGGCCGGACTACACGCTGGTGACCGAAATCGCGAGCCGCATGCGCTTCGGCCTGTCGCCGATGATCAATGCCATCGGCGTCATCTTCATCGCGGTGACGGTGGCCGCGTCGCTGGTCTGGGCGATCGGCCGCATGCGGGCCGAAAGGCGCGCGCAGGCCGGTTCGTGAGCGCCGATCCCTTCGCCTTGCCATGCCGGGCGGGGAGAGCGAGAGTTGCTCCATGAAGATCGAATTTCGCTGCCTGCCCGGCTGGAAGGGCCGGGTGCCCGAGCCCATGCCCGCCTCGGCGAACCTGCCCGCCTGGCTGCGGGCGATGCCGAGAGGCGCGGTCTCGGAGCTTCTCGGCAGCCAGATCCGCACCGTCAAGCAGTGCCCGCCCTTCGTCGATGCGATGGGGGCGGGGCTGCTGTTTCCGCTGATCGCCGACCTCAGGGTCGAAGGCGGCAGCTTCACGTGGGACAGCGGCCTGCCGGCCCATCCGCTGGCCCGTCTCACGCGCTCGCCGATCGGGGTGCACCTGCCGGAACAGCTGACCGGCTTTCCGGGCGCGGACCCGGAGCGCTTCGCCGTCAAGTTCACCAACCCCTGGACGATCGCGATGCCCGAAGGCTGGTCGATGCTGTTCTCGCACCCTCACAACCGGCTCGACCTGCCGTTCCGCACGCTGACCGGCCTCGTCGACGGTTTTTCCGGCGGCTTCGTCCATTTTCCCGCCCTGTGGGCCGATCCGGAATTCGAGGGCACGCTTCCGGCAGGAACCCCGGTCGCGCAGGCGATGCTCGTCCGGCGCGAGGCGATCGCCATCGCCTGCCGCGAGATGGACGAGGACGAACTCGCCGAAAGCCTTGCCCTCCAGGACGCGCTCGACGCAGATCCCGGGGTCTACCGCAAGCGCTTCAGGGCGAAGGCCGGGGCAGAGTGAGCGTCAGCCTGCCGCGCGGCCCCTTGCTGCGCAGCGACAGGACGAGCCCGGCGAGGCCGGCAGGCAGCCCCGCCCAGGCGGCTTCGGCCTCCTCGAACCGGCCGAGATCGCGCAGCGCCTCGCCGCGGCAGAGCAGGTGGGGATCGCCGGCGTCGCCTTCCCTCACCGTGTCGAGCAGCGCAAGCGCCGCGCTTGGCCGGTCGAGGAGCAGCGCCGCCCGCGCGGCGTTGAGCGCCGCGTCGGCATCGCCGGGATGGCGTTCGAGATAGGCCGCTCCCGCCTCCAGCGAGGCCGCCGGCTCGCCGGCCTCGAGCGCCGAGGCGGCGATCTCGAAGAGGATCTTGGCATTGGCCGGATCGAGCCCGCGGGCCCGCCGCGCCGCCGCGAGCGCCTCGACGGGCCTGCCGGACAGCCGCAGGGCGAGGGCGTGGTTGTAGTTCAGCGAGGCGTTTTCGGGTTCGGCGGCGACCAGCGTCGCGAGCGCGGCCGAGGCGCTCGCGAAATCGCCGCGGGCGGCGGCATCGAGAAACGCCGCGGAGGCTGCGGCGAGGCCGGGTGCGGCACCGGGTCGCGGCCGGGTGTTTCTGTCGCGCCTCTTCAAGCCTGCCCCTCCTCGCACCCGGCGTCCGGCCCCTCCGGCGCCCGGATCGGCGGGGATCTAAGCCTCTCGCCACCGCCTCCGCAACCCGGCGGAGGAACGCCGCGGCACGCCGGGCGCCGCTCCGGCTTGACCGAGATCAAGGACCGGCCGGCCTCGCCCCGCTAGGGCAACGGCCACGCTCCCGGCCCGGGACGTCGATGCGAAGCCGAGACCCGTTCATGCTGCAAGGCCCCGAGATCAGCCAGTTCGACGTCGCACCGGTGAATTCGCCGGAGGCCCAGCAGACGCGGCCGCTCTATGCCAAGCGCCAGAAGATCCATCCCAAGCGCGCCGAGGGCAGCTTCCGGCGCCTGAAGTGGATCATCATGGCGGTGACGCTCGGCATCTATTACGTGACCCCCTGGCTGCGCTGGGACCGCGGACCCTTCGCCCCGGACCAGGCGGTGCTCATCGATCTCGCCCACCGGCGCTTCTACTTCTTCTTCATCGAGATCTGGCCGCAGGAATTCATCTTCGTCGCCGGCCTCCTGGTCATGGCCGGCGTCGGCCTCTTCCTCGTCACCTCCGTGGTCGGCCGCGCCTGGTGCGGCTACACCTGCCCGCAGACCGTCTGGACCGACCTCTTCCTCGTCGTCGAGCGCTTCTTCGAGGGCGACCGGAACGCGCGCATCCGCCTCGACGCGGCGCCCTGGAGCTTCGACAAGCTGCGCAAGCGCGCGATGAAGCACGCGACCTGGCTCTTGATCTCGGTGGCGACCGGCGGCGCCTGGATCTTCTATTTCGCCGACGCACCGAACCTCCTGCAGGACTTCGTCGAGGGCGACGCGCCCTTCGTCGCCTATTCGACGGTGGCGATCCTGACGGCGACCACCTACGTCCTCGGCGGCTTCATGCGCGAGCAGGTCTGCATCTACATGTGCCCCTGGCCGCGCATCCAGGCGGCGATGCTCGACGAGGATTCGCTCGTCGTCACCTACAACGACTGGCGCGGCGAGCCGCGCAGCCACGGCGCCCGCCGGGCGAAGACGGCGGGGCTTTCCGTCGGCGACTGCGTCGACTGCAACGCCTGCGTCGCCGTCTGCCCGGTCGGCATCGACATCCGCGACGGCCAGCAGCTCGCCTGCATCACCTGCGCACTGTGCATCGACGCCTGCAACGGGGTGATGGACAAGCTCGGCCGCGAGCGCGGCCTGATCTCCTATGCGACGCTGCGGGACTACGATTCCAACGTCGCGCTCGCGACCAGCCCCGTCACCCACGCCATCGAGCCGGAGCGCGTGCGCGACGTCGCCGGGCGCTTCGTCCCGGCGGTCCGCCATTTCGACTGGCACGTCTTCCTGCGGCTGCGCACGCTGATCTATGCCGGCCTCTGGGCGGCGATCGGCCTCGGCATGCTGTTCCTCCTGACCGCGCGCGAACGCCTCGAGCTGAACGTCCAGCGCGACCGCAACCCGGTCTACGTGCGGCTCAGCGACGGCTCGATCCGCAACGGCTTCACCGTCAAGCTGCTCAACATGATCCCCGAGCCGCGGGAATTTGTGCTGAGCCTCGAAGGCCTGCCGCAGGCGACGATGTTCTCCGACGAATTGAAGCAGCCCGAGGGCCGCAGCTTCGCCGTCACGGTCGATCCCGACCGGCTGCGGACGCTGAAGGTCTTCGTCGCCCAGCCGAAGGATGCGGTCGAACCCGGCAGCAGCGACTTCCGCTTCGTGCTGCGCGACATGAACAGTTCCGAAAGCGCCGTCTACGACGCCGCCTTCGAAGCGCCGGAGAAAGGTCGATGAGCGCAGAACCGAGAGCCCCCCGCGAATTCACCGGCCGGCACATGGCGCTCGTCATGGCCGGCTTCTTCGGCACGATCATCGCGGTCAACCTCACCATGGCCTATTTCGCCGAAAGCACCTGGAGCGGCCTCGTCGTTGCCAACAGCTACGTCGCCAGCCAGACCTTCGACGCCGATACCGAGGAGAGGGAGAGCGAGCTCGCCCGCGGCTGGACGGCGCACACCGACTATCGCGACGGCCGCTTCCGCCTGGTTCTCGAAGACGCTGCCGGGCGCCCGGTGCGGGGCGCGGCGGTGCGCGCGACGATCGGCCATCCGGTGAACGCCAATTTCGACCGGACGCTGACCCTCGCGCCGGCCGCGGGCGGCGCCTACGATGCGGAGACCATGCTGACGCGCGGCCGCTGGGAGGCGCGGCTCGAGGTCGACCGGGCCGGGCTCGCCACCTGGCACCGCGCCGTGCGCTTCTCGGTGCGCTGAGGGGACCGGGGCCCATGAGCTGCTGCAGCCCGTCCCTCGAGATTGCCGCCGCCGAGGCCGGCATTCCTGCGGCCGACCGCAGCGGCGAGGAACTCCGCCATGCCGGACGGCTCGGCCAGGACGGGAGGGTGACCTTCGTCTTCGCGGTTCCCGCGCTTCGCGGCGGCGCCGCCATGGCGTCGGTGGAGGACGCACTGCGGCCGCTGCCGGGGATGGTCTCGGCGCGGGTCAACCTGACGCTGCGCCGCGTCACCGTCGTCCTCGACGATGCCGCGGCCTCGCCGCTCGCCGTCGCGCAGACGCTGCGGCGCATCGGCTATCCCGGAACCCCCGTCGATCTCGGCGATCTCGACCAGCTCGCCCGCGACCGGCAGTCCGGCAGGCTGCTGCTGGCGCTCGCCATTGCGGGCTTTGCCGCCGCGAACGTCATGCTGCTCTCGGTGTCGGTCTGGTCGGGCGCGGATGCGGCGACGCGCGATCTCTTCCACCTGATCTCGGCGCTGATCGCCGTGCCGGCCGTCGCCGTCGCCGGGCAGGTGTTCTTCCGCTCGGCGATCGGCGCGCTTGGCGCCGGGCGGCTGAACATGGACGTGCCGATCTCCCTGGCGCTGCTGCTCTCCCTCGGGCTCAGCCTCTACGAGAGCCTTTCCGGCGGCACTGAAGCCTATTTCGACGCGGCGGTGACGCTGACCTTCTTCCTGCTGGTCGGGCGCTATCTCGACCAGCTCATGCGCGAACGCGCCCGAAGCGCGGTCGTCGGCATCGCCAGGCTCGCCGCCAAAGGCGCGACGCTGATCGACGGCAGCGTGCCGGTCTACGTGCCGATCGACGAGGTCGTTCCGGGCATGCGGCTGCGCGTCATGGCCGGCGAGCGCATGCCGGTCGACGCGCTCGTCCTTGACGGCACTTGCGACCTCGACCGCTCGCTCGTCACCGGCGAGAGCGAACCGCTGCAGGCGGTGCCCGGCATGCGCGTCGAGGCGGGCGTCCTCAATCTTTCCGGACCGCTCGACGTCGAGGCGCTGTCCGGGGCGAAGGACAGCTTCCTCGCCGAGATGGCGGCGATGATGCAGGCGGCCGAGAACGGGCGGGGCGCCTATGTGCGCGTCGCCGACCGGATGGCGCGGCTTTACGCCCCGGCCGTCCACCTCGTCGCGGCGGCGACCTTCCTCTTCTGGCTCTGGGCGGGCGGCGGCGACGTTTATCACGCCGTCACCGTCGCCATCGCCGTCCTCATCGTCACCTGTCCCTGCGCCCTCGGCCTCGCCGTGCCGGTGGTCCACGTGATCGGCGCAGCGCGTCTGTTCGAGGCCGGCATCCTGATGAAGGACGGCTCGGCGCTGGAGCGTCTCGCCGGGGTCCGGGCGGTGGTCTTCGACAAGACCGGAACCCTGACCACCGGCGAGCCGCGCGTCGTGGCGACGAACCCCGCCGCGGGCCTGGACGCTGCGGCGGCGCGGGCGCTCGCCGCCCGCTCGCACCATCCCGCCGCGCGGGCGATCCGCGCCCTTCCCGCCGCCGGAAACGACGAAGACGAACCGCCGGTGGAAGCGGCGCGCGAATGGCCCGGCTGCGGCGTCGAGGCGCGGATCGGCGGGCGCACCGCGCGGCTCGGACGCCCCGACTGGGTGGCCGCCATCGCCGCGCCGCAGGACGTGGCGGCGATGGCGCCGGGCCGGGGCGAGGCTGCCGCGGGCGGCGTCGCCTTCGCCCTGTCGGGGGGGCCGCTCGCGACGTTCGAACTCGACGAGACGCTTCGTCCGGGTGCGGCGCCGGCGCTCGCGGGGCTCCGCGATGCCGGAATTTCGGTCGAGCTCCTCTCCGGCGACGCAGAGCGGCCGGTGGCGCGGATCGCCGGACGCCTCGGGATCGGGCGGTGGACGGCGGGGGCGCGGCCCGGCGACAAGCTTGCCCGCATTCGCCAGCTCCAGGCCGGCGGCAGTCCGGTGCTGATGGTCGGCGACGGGCTCAACGATGCGCCTTCGCTTGCCGCAGGCGACGTCTCGATGGCCCCGGCGTCGGCCTGCGACGCCGGCCGGCTCGCGGCGGACTTCGTCTTCACCCGCGAGGGCCTCGACGCCGTGCCCTACACCCTCGACGTCGCGCGGCGGGCGAGGTGGCTGGTGGCGCAGAATTTCGGCCTGGCGATCCTCTACAACGCCGTTGCCGTTCCCCTGGCGATGGCCGGCCTCGTCACGCCGCTCGTCGCGGCGATCGCGATGTCCGCCTCCTCGATCCTCGTCGTCGCCAACAGCCTGCGGCTGGCGCGCAGCGACCGCCGGAACCTTTACCGGAAGAGCGGCGGTAAGGCCGTCTCCGGACCCGGGCGGCGAGGCGGCACGCCCGACACGGGCCCCGCGCTGCCGGATCTCGCCGAGGGGAGGGCGGCGTGAACGCGCTGCTCTTCCTGGTGCCGATCGCGCTCTTCCTCGGGCTGCTCGGCCTCGGCGCCTTCGTCTGGGCGCTGAGGAGCGGCCAGTACGAGGACGTCGACGGCGCCGCCTGGCGGGCGCTGCAGGAGGAGGAGGAGGACGAGGAGAGGACGCCGGCAGGACCGGCAGCCCGGCGTTCTACGCCACCACCTCGAAGACGTGATGATGGATCCGGCCGTCGAACATGGCCATGAGTTCCCCTGTCACCGCCCGGCTCTCGAAGCGGATCGGCGCCTCCAGCGCCTCGGCGAGCGCCGCCTCGTCGTCGAAGCGCATCGCCAGCGACAGCGGGAAGGGCGGGGCGCCGTCGTCCCGCGACAGCGCGAACATCACGCGTAGATCCCGCACGCCAGGAAACTGCCGCCACATCGGGACGAGGCGGGTCTCGACGAACTGGCGGAACTCGGCCTCGCGGCCGGGATGGACGGTGCCCTCGAAGAAGGCCTGGCGGACGATCATCGGCCGGCTCCCCGATCGAGGCGGACGACCGAGGTCGGCGGCACCTCGCCCCTGAAGAAGGCGGCGAGATTGGCGAGCACGAGATCGCCCATGGCGCGCCGGGTCTCGATCGTGGCGCTTCCCTGATGCGGCATCAGGAGGACGTTCTCCATCCCCAGGAACGCGCTGCGGATCGACGGTTCGCCGACGAAGACGTCGAGCCCGGCCGCGGCGATCGTGCCGTTGGAAAGCGCCGCGATCAGCGCGTCCTCGTCGACGACGCTGCCGCGCGCGACGTTGACGATCATGCCGTCCGGCCCGAGTGCCGCCAGCATCTCGGCCCCGACCATCTTCTCGGTCCCCGCCGTGCCGGCGAGGCAGACGGCGAGGACGTCGCTTCCCTCGGCAAGCGCAAGGGCGGAGCCGGCCCTGAAGTAGCCGGCGGGCACGTCGACCTGCGAGCGGTTCCAGATGGCGATTTTCATGCCGAATGCCTCGGCGCGGCGGGCGAGCGCCCGACCGATCTGGCCGAAGCCGAGGATGCCGAGGCGCTTGCCAGCAAGGCTCGCGCCGAGCGCCAGCCTGCCGCCCGCGGCCCAGCCGCCGCTGCGCACCAGCCGGTCGCCCTCGCCGAGACGGCGCATGACGCCGAGAATCAGTGCCATGCCGAGATCGGCGACGTCGTCGGTGAGGACGCCCGGCGTCGTCGAGACGTGGATGCCGCGCCGGCGCGCGAGGTCGAGGTCGACCTTGTCGGTGCCGACGCCGTTCACCGCGACGAGGCCGAGGGCCGGAAGCCTGGCGAACCATGCCGGGGAAAGGCCGGTGCCGCCGCCGGTGACGACGGCGCGGATCCTGTCCGCGGCCGCCTCTGCCTCCGCCTGTCCGTCCGGCCCGAAGAGGCGGATGACCCGGTAGGCGGCGTCGAGCCGTTCCTCGATCTCGGCGAGCATCGGCTCGACGAGCAGGATGTCGTTTTTCACTGGATGCCTCGTGCCTCGCCGCGACGTCTTCAGTGGCCGGTGATCTGGCCGAGGAAGGTTCGCGTGCGTTCGTGCTTGGGATTGGCGAAGAACTCTTTCGGCCCGGCGATCTCGACGATCTCGCCGCGATCCATGAAGATCACCCGGTCGGCGACCTGCCGCGCGAAGCCCATCTCGTGGGTGACGACCATCATCGTCATGCCCTCGCGGGCGAGATCGATCATCGTGTCGAGCACTTCCTTGACCATTTCCGGGTCGAGGGCCGAGGTCGGCTCGTCGAACAGCATGATCTTCGGGTTCATGCAGAGCGCCCGCGCGATCGCCACGCGCTGCTGCTGGCCGCCGGAAAGCTGTGCCGGATATTTCTCCGCCTGTTCGGGGATCTTCACCCGTTCGAGATATTTGCGCGCCGTGGCTTCGGCCTCGTCCTTCGAAACGCCGCGCACCTTCATCGGCGCCAGCATGCAGTTGCGAAGCACCGTCATGTGCGGAAACAGGTTGAACTGCTGGAACACCATGCCGACGTCGCGGCGGATCTGTTCGACGTTCTTCGGCCCGGCGGTCAGCTCGATGCCGTCGACGACGATCCGGCCCTTTTGGACCGCCTCCAGCTGGTTGACGCAGCGGATCAACGTCGACTTGCCGGAACCCGACGGGCCGCAGACGACGATCTTCTCGCCGCGTGCGACCGACAGGTCGATGTGTTTGAGTGCGTGGAAGGTGCCGTAATATTTCTCGACACCTTCCATGGTGACCGCGGGCGTGTCGGCGGCTGCGTCCGCGCGCCCGGCGGGCGAGGTGGTGCTCATCGCTGACATCCCGCGCTCTTTCCGCTCAGCTCTTGGTCTTGGCGAGGAAGTCCGGCAGCGGCGCGTCCAGCCATTTCTGGTGCAGCTTGTCGAGCTCGCCGTCCGTCTTCACCTTGTTCAGGAAGTCGTTGACCGCCGCCATCAGCTTGTCGGCGCCGGGGCGGGTGGCGATGCCCTGCTTCTGCTGGCTGAGCGAGAACTTGGTGTCGTAGGTGTCGGGCCGCACCTTCTCGACCTGCGCCACCACCGTGTTCGAGCAGCCGATCAGCGGCACCTGGCCGGAGAGCAGCGCCTGCACCGCGGAGGCGTCGTCGTCGAAGCGCTGGATGGTGGCGCTGTCGGGCGCGACCTTGGTGATCGCCGTATCCTGCGTCGAGGCGCGGGCGACGCCGACGCTCTTGCCGGCGAGATCCTCGGCCGACTTCACCTCGGTGCCCTTGTCGCCATAGACGAAGATCTCGATCCCGGCATAGGGCTGCGAGAAGTCGACCTGCTCGGCGCGCGCCGGGGTGATGCCGAGCGAGGCGACGAGGACGTCGACCTGGCCGGAGAGGAGATAGGGGATGCGGTTCGGCCCGGTCACCGGAACGAGGTTGAGCTTCACGCCGAGATCCTTGGCGAGCAGCCTGGCGACGTCGGCGTCGTAGCCGTCCGGTTTGCCGTCGTTGTCGAGGATGCCGAAGGGCGGGAAGTCGACGAGCATGCCGACGTTGATGGTGCCGCGCGACTTGACCTCGTCCAGCGTCTGGGCCTTCACCGCGGCCGTGCCGAGGCCCGCGAACACCGCGGCGGCAGCCGCCAGCGCGGCGACCTTCCTGATGAGATTCATGATCGTTCTCTCCCTGTTGTCGGGCCGGCAGCTCAGCGCTGCGTGGCCACTGCGAAACGGCGTTCGGTCCAGCGCGCGACCAGCGACAGCGGCCAGCACAGGACGAAATAGAGTATCGCCACCAGGCCGAAGACCTTGAACGGCACGAAGGTGGCGTTGTTGATGATCTGGCCCGCCCGGGTCAGTTCGACGAAGCCGATGATCGAGGCGAGCGAGGTGCCCTTGATCAGCTGCACCAGGAAGCCGACCGTCGGGGCGACGGCGATCTTCGCCGCCTGCGGCAGGACGATCGACTTCATCCGGTCGACATAGCCAAGGCCCAGCGCCCAGGCCGCTTCCGACTGGCCGGAGGGCACCGCCTCGATGCAGCCGCGCCAGATCTCGCCGAGAAAGGCGCTGGCATGCAGCGTCAGGGCCAGCGAGGCGGCGAGCCACGGATTGATGCCGGCACCGAAGATGTTGAGGCCGAAATAGACGAGAAAGAGCTGCATCAGCAGCGGCGTGCCCTGGAACAGCCGGATATAGCCGAGTGCGAGGTAGCGCAGCGGGGCGACGCTCGAGACCCGGCAGAGCGCCACGATCAGACCGCCGATCGCGCCGCCGGCGAAGGCCACGGCCGACAGCGCCAGCGTCCAGCGGATGGCCTCGACGATGAACAGGGCTTCGTTGATGCCGAAGGGGCGGATCATCGGCGGCTCCTATCGGCTCAACGGGTAGTCGAAGGCCCAGCGCCGGACGAGCGAGAACAGCCCGGAGAAGGCGATGGCGAGGACGAGGTACATGCCGGTGATGACGAGATAGACCTCGAAGGAGGCGAAGGTCTGCGACTGGATGTCGTTGCCGGCCGCCGCGAGGTCCGTCGCCGAGATCACGGAGACGACGCTCGAGGTCAGCATCAGATAGATGAACTGGGAGGTCAGGGCCGGATAGACGGTGCGCAGCGCCGGCTTGACGACGATGTAGCGGAAGATCTGGACCGGCCGCAGCCCCAGCGCCGTGCCGGCCTCGACCTGACCCTTCTGGATCGACTCGATGCCGGCCCGGATGATCTCCGTCGCATAGGCGCCGACATTCACCGTCAGCGCGACGAGCGCGGCGGTGTTCGGCGAGAAGCGGATGCCGAGCGCCGGAAGGCCGAAGAAGATGAAGAAGATCTGGATGAGGAACGGCGTGTTCCGGATGATCTCGATATAGGCGTCGACGACCCAGCGCACCGGCCGCGGGCCGCCGGTCTTGCCCGCCGCGCAGACGATCGCGACGACGGTGCCGAGCAGCATGGCGCCGAAGGACAGTTCGAGCGTGACCAGCATTCCCGAGAGAAGGTGGTCGAAATTCGCAAGGACCGGCGCAAAATTCAGTTGGTAGTTCAAGTCCCGAAACCTCCGAGCCGCGACATCTCCCAAGATGCGGCATTTTCGAGCGACTTGACGTCGTTTAGATCGATCTAAAGGACGAGAGGCTGACGGTCAAGGGGCATTCCGAACCGGCCCGATCGACTGGCGTTCGACGAATTGCGTCGGCACCACCGATCGCTCGACCGGCAGAGCCGGTGCGGTGATCCGGCGGATCAGCAGGCGCGCGGCGTTCTCTCCCACCGCGAAGGGGCGGGTCGCCACCGTGGTCAGTCCGGGCAGGACGAGGGCGGCTTCGGCGACATTGTCGAAACCGACCAGCGAGACGTCCTCCGCGAGGCGAAGGCCGAGGTCGAGGAAGCCGCGGTGAAGGCCGAGGGCGACGACGTCGTTGAAGCAGACGACGGCCGTCGGCCGGTCGGGCCGCCCCGCAATGGCGGCGGCGGCCTCCCGCGCGGCCTCGTGCGTCAGGGCCATCTCCAGCACCGCCCCGTCGCCGAGGCCGTGGGCGCGCATCGCCGTCCGAAAGCCCTCCAGCCTGTCGGCCTGTGCCGAGTGCCGGCGATTGCCGCTGACGAAGAGGATCCGCCGGTGGCCGAGGGCGATCAGCCGCCCGGTCGCGTCGCGCATTCCCTCGCGATAGTCGATGCCGGCATAGTCGCTCGCCGTCCCCGGCACGTAGCGCAGCGCCTGGACGAGCGGCAGCTCCCACTGCGCCGCGTCCTCCACCAGCCTGGCATCGGTGCCCTCGCAGGGACAGACGATGACCCCGTCGGCGGCGTGTTCGCGCATGCGCTTCAAGAGACCGGCCTGCTTTTCCGGCGATTCGTTGGAATTGGCGAAGATGACGGCGAGCCCCGCCGTCTCGAAGACCGATTCCATGCCGGCGAGGAGCACGGCGAAGAACGGGTTGGTGAGATTGGGGACGACGACGCCGACGGTCCGGCTCTGCGCGGCGCGCATGCGGGCCGCGCCCGCATTGTAGACGTAGCCGAGTTCCGCCATGGCGGCTTCGACCCGCTCTCGCGTCGAGGCCGAGACCAGCGGGCTGTTGCGCACGACCAGCGAGGCCGTCGCGCGCGAGACGCCGGCCCGGTCGGCGACGTCGAGCAGGGTGGGGCGCTTCGGCACGGCAATCTCTCCCGGATCAGTTCCACGTCGCGACGGCAATCGGTTTGGATCGATCCAAGAAACATGGACGGGGATTCTCGCCGTGTCGAGACGGGATCGAGCAATGGCCTGACGGCGGGCGCGCGATGCCGGGCGCCGCCGCCGGCTCGTCCGAGGCCGCGGCTCCCGAGCGCTGGCAAAGCGGGCCATCTGCCATGCAGGCGGACGGTCAGGCCAATCCCCGTGCTCCCCCCGGCTTCGAGCGATAGCCCTGGGTCATCGGACTTGACATCCGCCATCCATCCTGTTTCAACCCGCCGCAAATCCGCGACATGCCGTCCGCGACCCGCCGACCGGGCCCCTCGTCCTGACAGGAAATCCCTGAACGGAGCACCGAGCCGCCCGGAGGTCACCATCCCCCAGCGAGTTTCGCCCGGGGATGCGATCATGCTTTGTGCCATCGTTCGGGCGAAGCATCGGGGTTTGCGTGCGGCGCGTCGCTGCCCCACCTTCTCGGGGCGATGCCGGCGGAACGGGCCGGCCGCCAGCTTGCGGGACAGACCGGAGCCGGCGGCGCCGCGATCCGCCGCCCGCATCGCGCCGGAAGGACGGCCCCCAACCTTCCGGCCCACGCCGGAAGGACGGAAGGAAGTTCGATGTTCGATTCGCTCCAGGACCGCCTCGGGTCCATTCTGAACGGCCTCACCGGCCGCGGTGCGCTCTCCGACAAGGACGTGTCGGCGGCGCTGCGCGAGGTGCGCCGGGCGCTGCTCGAGGCCGACGTTTCCCTGGAGGTCGTCCGCGGCTTCACCGACCGGGTGCGCGAAAAGGCCGTCGGCGCCGAGATCCTGAAGTCGATCAAGCCCGGCCAGATGGTCGTCAAGATCGTCCATGACGAGCTGATCGCCACCCTCGGCGAGACCCAGGTCCCGATCGACCTGAACGCCCCGGCGCCCGTCGTCGTCATGATGGTCGGCCTGCAGGGGTCGGGCAAGACCACCACCACCGGCAAGATCGCGAAGAGGCTGACCGAGCGCCAGAAGAAGAAGGTGCTGATGGCCTCGCTCGACACGCGGCGGCCGGCCGCGCAGGAGCAGCTGAAGATCCTCGGCGAGCAGACCGGCGTCGCCACCCTGCCGATCATTCCCGGCCAGGGCCCGGTGGAGATCGCCGGAAGGGCCGAGCAGGCCGCCCGCCTCGGCGGCTACGACGTCGTCATCCTCGACACCGCCGGCCGCACCCATATCGACGAGCCGCTGATGGTCGAGATGGCCGAGATCAAGCGGCGGGCGAAGCCCCACGAGATCCTGCTCGTCGCCGACAGCCTCACCGGCCAGGACGCCGTCAACCTCGCGCGCTCCTTCGACGAGCGGGTGGGGATCACGGGAATCGTGCTCACCCGCGTCGACGGCGACGGGCGCGGCGGTGCGGCGCTGTCGATGCGCGCCGTCACCGGCAAGCCGATCAAGCTGATCGGCGTCGGCGAGAAGATGGACGCGCTGGAGGACTTCCACCCGGCCCGTATCGCCGACCGCATCCTCGGCATGGGCGACATCGTCTCGCTCGTCGAAAAGGCGGCGGAGAACATCGACGCGGAAAAGGCCGCGGCGATGGCCCGGAAGATGCAGTCGGGAAAGTTCGACCTGAACGACCTTTCCGACCAGATCCGCCAGATGCAGAAGATGGGCGGAATGGGCGGCATGATGGGCCTGATGCCCGGCATGGGCAAGATGAAGAGCCAGATGGCCGCCGCCGGCCTCGACGACAAGATGCTGAAGCGCCAGCTGGCGATCATCTCCTCGATGACCGCGGCCGAGCGCTCCAACCCCGACCTCCTCAAGCATTCCCGCAAGAAGCGCATCGCGAGCGGCTCGGGCACCAACGCCGCCGACATCAACAAGCTTCTGAAGATGCACCGTCAGATGGCCGATATGATGAAGGCCATGGGCAAGGGCGGCAAGGGCGGCATGATGCAGAAGATGATGGGCGGCCTCGCCGGCAAGATGGGGCTTCCCGGGGGCGGCATGCCGGGCGGCATGCCGGACCTTTCGAAGATGGACCCGAAGGAACTCGAAGCCATGGCCCGCGCGGCGCAGTCCGGCGGCCTGCCGGGCATGCCCAAGGGTCTGCCCCCCGGCTTCGGCGGCGCCGGCGGCATGCCGGGCGGCTTTCCGGGGCTCCCCGGCATGCCGGGGAAGAAGAAGTAGCGGTGCCGGACGGCATCTGCGCGAAATCTCGAGAAATTCAACGAAATGGATGCCGGCGGTCAAGAAGGCCGGCACCGAAAGCCAAGAAAAGGACGTAAGCCAATGCCCCTGAAGATGCGCCTTGCCCGTGCCGGCTCGAAGAAGCGCCCCTACTACCACATCGTCGTCGCCGACGCCCGTTCGCCGCGCGACGGCCGCTTCATCGAGCAGATCGGCTCGTGGAACCCGATGCTGCCGAAGGACGCCGAGCGCGTCGCCCTGAAGGAGGACCGGATCAAGCACTGGCTGTCGGAAGGCGCCCAGCCGACCGACCGCGTGCTCCGCTTCCTCGACAAGGCCGGCATCGCCAGCCGCCCGGAGCGCAAGAACCCGACCAAGGGCCTGCCCGGCAAGAAGGCGCAGGAGCGCGAGGCCGAGCGCAAGCAGCGCGAGGAAGACGCCGCGGCCGCTGCCGCCGAGGCCGCTGCGGCCGGCAGCTCCGAGGCAGCCTCCGAGGAAGCCGGCGCCTGAGGGCGATGACATCCCGCCGGCCGACGCGCCGGCAATCGACGACGCATGGCCGGCCGACGCGCCGGCCATCCGTGGTCACAGCGAGCGGCGCCCCCGAAGGCGCCGCTTTTTTTCGTTTCGGCCGCCAGCGGCATGCCTGTCGCCGCGACGGCATTTTCGAACGCAGCCGTCTTTTGATGCACCCAGGAGTGGATTTTGCGACCCGCGACGAAGGTCTCATCCGCGCCCAGGTAGAAAAATCGTTCCACCGCCGGCGATGCCAATATAAGCTTAACTTTCTGAAACGACTTGTATGAGTCGGCGATGACGGTCCGCCGGCCCCCGGTCTCGGCGCCGGACCCCGGCCGTCGTCGTGCGATGCGGAAGGGATCGACGGCATCCCGGACCTTCGCGGGGCAGATCCATGGACGGGACGCGATCGGCGGATCGCATCCGCGTTCCGCCGAGAGCTGGGCCGAGAGCCTGATTGCCAGGGGTTGCTAGATGTCGAGGTCGAATCGCGTTCCATCCGTAGCGGCCGCGGAAGAGGCGGTGCCGGTCGAGGCGACGGACAGCTTCGGGCTCGCCCCGGTCCCGCTCTGGCTGGAGGACTTCAGCGGCGTGAAGCGGCTGCTCGCCGCCTGGCGGGACGCTGGCGTCACCGAGATCCGCCGGCACCTTGCGGATAATCCCGACGTCGTCGAGGCGGCGGCGCGGCAGATCCGCGTCGTCGCGGTCAACCAGCGGACGCTCGATCTCTTCGAGGCGTCGAGCTTCGAGGACCTTGCCGCCAATCTCGGCCGGGTGTTTTCCGGCGACATGTTCAACAGCCATGCCGACGAGCTGACGCAGCTTTGGCAGGGGCGGACGACCTTCACCAGCCTCGCGGTGAACTACACCCTCGGCGGCCGCCGGCTCGACGTCCAGCTCAAGGCGCGCATCCTGCCGGGACACGAGGAGGACTGGCGGCGGGTGCTGGTCTCCACCGAGGACGTGACCGAGCGCGAGGAAGGCCGGCGGCGGCTCGCCGCCAGCGAGAGCTTTGCCCGGGGACTGTTCGAGCATTCGCCGATCTCGCTCTGGGTCGAGGACTTTTCCGTCGTCAAGAGCCTGATGGACGAGGTGCGCTGGCGCGGCGTCGTCGACTTCCGCACCTTTCTCGACGTCCATCCGGAATTCGTCAGCCGCTGCATGAGCGAGATCCGCGTCGTCGACGTCAACCGCCACACGCTCGACCTCTTCAAGGCGGAGGACAAGCCGACCCTCCTCAGCCGGCTCGGCGACGTCTTCCGCGACGACATGGAGCCGCATTTCCGCGAGCAGCTCATCGACCTGTGGAACGGCAAGCTGTTCCAGCAGCGGGAGGTGGTGAACTATTCGCTCGACGGCGAGCTGCTGCACGTGCATCTGCAGTTCTCGGTGTTTCCCGGCCGCGACACGGACTGGTCGCTGGTGCAGGTGGCGCTCACCGACATCACCGCCCGCAAGAAGGCCGAGGCCTATCTCGAATTCCTCGGCAAGCACGACATCCTGACCAAGCTCTACAACCGGTCCTTCTTCGTCGACGAATTGAACCGCCTGGAGCGCAAGGGGCCGCTGCCGGTGACCGTCATCGTCGCCGACCTCAACGGCCTGAAGGCGATCAACGACACGCTCGGCCACGGCGCCGGCGACGCGCTGTTGCGGCGGGCCGGCGAGGTGCTGCAGGAGGCTGTGCAGAAGCCGCATTGCGCGGCGCGGATCGGCGGCGACGAGTTCGTCGTCATGATGCCGGCATCGAACGAGGCCGAGGGCCAGCAGATGACCGCGGCGATCGAGGAACTCGTCGACGTCAACAACCAGTTCTATTCGGGCCCGACGCTTTCCTTCTCGCTCGGCGTTGCCACCTCGATGGCGACGGAGCGGCTGGAGGACACGGTCAAGCGCGCCGACCGGCGGATGTACGAGGCCAAGCGCAGGCATTACGACGGCACCGTTGAGGATCGGCGCGCGGATCCGTCGCCGGACGGCGGCAGCGCCTGAACTTTTCGCCAGCCCGTCGACGGCGGCGGCGGGAAGCTCTAATGCATCGCCTCGGTTCTCCGGCAGCGGTCGGCGCGCCGGCGGCCTGCCGGCGGCGTTCCGGGGACCGCAGCGACGCAACGCGGACGCGAGGAGCGCCCTTGTACACGAACCCGCCCACCAGCGAGGCACCCCCGCCGCCCGGCAAGGACGGTTCGGACGGAGCCGACCGCCGCGTTCTTCTCGCCGTCATCGGCGGCGCCCACGGCATCCGCGGCGAGTGCCGGGTGAAATCCTTCACCGACGAGCCGGAGGCGCTCGGCCGCTACGGCCCGCTCTTCGACGAAAAGGGCAACCGCTACACGGTGAAATCCGCGCGGCCGCAGAAGTCGGTGCTGCTCGTCCGCTTCGCCGAGGTCGGCGACCGCACGGCGGCGGAGCGGCTGAACGGAACGGAACTCTTCGTCGATCGGAGCGTCCTGCCGGAGACCGGCGATGCCGACGAGTTCTATCTCGACGACCTGATCGGCCTGTCGGCCATCTCGGTTTCGGGCGAGGCGATCGGCCGGGTCGTCGCCGTCCACAATTTCGGTGCCGGCGACATTCTGGAGATCGCGCCCGAAGCGGGGCCGACGGTGATGATCCCGTTCTCTGAAGCTGCCGTGCCCGAAATCGACGTCGAGGCGGCGACGATCACCGTCGAGCCGGTCGCGGCCGGTCTCGAAGCTTCCGGGGACGAGGACGACGCGCCGGCAGAAACCACAGAGGAGGAGGACATCCGATGATCATCGTTTCCGGCACGCTGCGCCTTTCCCCCGGCGACCTCGCGAGCGTCAGGGTGGCGGCTGCCGCCGTGGTGACGGCGACCCGGGCGGAAGCCGGCTGCATCACCTACAGCTTCGCCGAGGATCTGCTCGAGGCGGGGCTGGTGCGCATCTACGAGGAATGGGAGAGCCGCGAGGCGCTCGCCGCGCACGGCAGGTCCGGCCACGTCGCCGCCTGGCATCGGGCCCTTGCCACGGTCAGCGTCCTCGGCAGGAACCTGCAGGTCATCGAGGCCGGCAAGGCGGAGCCGCTCGGCTGATGGCGTTCCGCGCCACCGTCCTGACGCTCTATCCGGAGATGTTTCCGGGACCGCTCGGCATCTCGCTCGCCGGCAGGGCGCTCGCCCGCGGCGACGCGGTCGTCGAGGCGCGGCAGATCCGCGACTTCGGCAAGGGCCGGCATCGCGCGGTGGACGACACGCCGGCCGGCGGCGGCGCCGGCATGGTGCTGAGGGCGGACGTCCTCGCCGAGGCGATCGACGCGGCGCTTCAGCCCGACGACGGCAGGCCGCGGCTTTTGATGAGCCCGCGCGGCCGGCCGCTGACCCAGGGCTTGGTGCGCGAGCTCGCGGGCGGCGAGGGGGCGTTGATCGTCTGCGGCCGCTTCGAGGGGGTCGACGAGCGGGTCATCGCGGGCCGAAGCCTCACCGAAGTGTCGATCGGCGATTATGTCCTCTCCGGCGGCGAGATCGCGGCGATGGCGCTGCTCGACGCCGTGATCCGGCTGCTGCCGGGGGTGATGGGCAACGAGCAGTCGGGGATAAGGGAGAGCTTCGAGACGCCGCTGCTCGAGCATCCCCACTATACGCGTCCGGCGGAATGGGAGGGGCGGCGCATCCCGCCGGTCCTCGCCTCCGGCGACCATGCCGCGGTGGAACGCTGGCGCCTCGCCGAGGCCGAGCGGCTGACCCGCGAACGCCGGCCGGATCTCTTCCGCGGCTGGAAAGACCTGTCACCCGAAGACGGATGACGGCCGCGCCCGGCCGCCTCGGTCAGACCCGCCGGCCGGCGGGCCTCAGTGCTTGCGGCCGCGGCCCGGCGCGTTCTTGCCGCCCGGGGCCCGCGACTTGCGGGCCATGCCTGCGGCGCCGGCCGGCCGCTTCGGCTTGTCGGTCGCGGCCTCGCGGGCGGCCGCCGCCGACGCGGCGCGGCGGCGCGGCATGTCGGTCTCGGCAGTCGCCGTGATCCGGGCGGTCGGGGTGGTCTGGACGGTCTCGACACTGTCGACGGCCATGGCGGCAACCGGCTCGCTATCCGCCACGGCCTCGCCCGACCCGGCCTGCTGCGCGTCGGCCTCGCCAACGGGGCTGTCCGGGCGGGAGTCATCCGGGCCGGGGCCGCCTGCACGGGGCGCGTCCTGCCCGGCCTCGTCTACGGTCGCGGCCTGGGTGTCGGCCGCGTCGGTCTCGGCTGCGGGAGCATCGACCGGGAACGGGGTAGCGGGCTCTGAGGCGGTCACTGCGGTCGATTCACCGCCGGTCGCCTGCTGCGAAGCCGTTTCCGCGACGGATTCCTCGATGCCCGTCGGCGCGGGCGAGGCGGCTCGCGGGGCGGTGCTGTCGTCATGCGCGGCGGGCGTCGGATCGGGGCTCCGACTTTCCGCGACAGCGGCGGGGGCCTCGATCACGGCCGTCTCCACCGCCGCCGGCGAAGGCTGGACCGTTTCAGCTGCCGCTGGGGCAGGCTGGACGACCGGCGCCGCGGCAGCCGGCTGCCGCGGCGCGGCGGCGGGCCTTGTCGGAGCCGTTTCCTGCCCGCGCGAGACGAGCGGCGCCGAGAAGCCGGCATTGTTGCTGCCGGCGAAAGACCCGAAGGAGAGCTTCGCGGCGTCCATCGCCGTCGACATCATCGCCTTTGCCGGCGCGGTGAGGACGTCCATCGCCGCATTGAGGCCGCCGATCCCCGCGACGGCGCCGAAGGCGCTCTCGCCGGCGGTCGCCGGCAGGCTCCGGCCGAGCGTTCCGGCCTTGGCGATGCGCTCGGCATAGGCGCCGGTGCGGCGCGGGCCGGTGGTGTGTGTCGCCTCGGGCCGGGCGCCGCTGGCGCCTGTATGGGTGGTGCCGTGGGTCAGGGCGAAGTCGACGATGCGCGGCGCGATTTCGGCGCGGAAGCGCGAGCCGTTGAACACGCCGTAATGGCCGACCTTCGCCTGGACGTAGTGGACGCGCTTCTCGTCCGGAATGTTGACGCAGAGATCCTGGGCGGCCTCGGTCTGGCCGACGCCGGAAATGTCGTCGTTCTCGCCCTCGACGGTCAAAAGCCCGGTGTTGCGGATCGCCGTCAGGTCGACCCGCACGCCGCGATGGGTGATCTCCCCCTTCGGCAGCGAATGCCGGATGAACACCTGCTCGACCGTCTGCAGATAGAACTCGGCGGTCAGATCCATCACGGCGTTGTATTCGTCGTAGAAGGTGCGGTGCTTTTCCGCCGAGTCGCCGTCGTCCCGCACCAGATGCCAGAAGAAGTCCTTGTGGGCGATGAAGTGCCGGTCGAGATTCATCGACATGAAGCCGGTGAGCTGCAGGAAGCCCGGATAGACCTGGCGCATGAAGCCGCCATGCGGGAAGGGCACGGCCATCACGACGTTGTCGCGGAACCAGTCGATGCCGCGCTCTTCGGCGAGATTGTTGACCGCCGTCGGATTGACCCGCGTGTCGATCGGGCCGCCCATCAGGGTCATGGTGGCGGGGGCGCAGGGGTCCTTCGCCGCCTCCATCACCGCCGTCGCCATCAGCACCGGCACCGCCGGCTGGCAGACGCCGATGACATGGGTGTCCGGCCCGAGGAAGCGCAGCATCTCGATCACGTAGTCGACGTAGTCGTCGAGGTCGAAGCGGCCGCGCGACAGCGGCACCGTGCGGGCGTCCTTCCAGTCGCTGATATAGACGTCGGCATAGGGAAGCAGCGCCTCCACCGTGCCGCGCAGCAGCGTCGCGTAATGGCCGGACATCGGCGCGACGACGAGGATGCGCGGATCCTTGCCGTGGCCCTTCGGCAGCGCCCGCTCGAAATGCAGAAGGTCGCAGAACGGCTGGCGCCAGACCGGCTTGTCGACCACCGGGACCCGCTGGCCGCGGATCGTCGTCTCGTCGAGCCCGAATTCCGGCTTGCCGTAGATCCGCGTCGTGCGCTCGAACAGTTCCGCCATCGCCGCCACCGAGCGGCCGGCCGTCGTGTGGGAGAGCGGGTTCAGCGGGTTCTGGTAGAACAGCCGCGTGGCGTCGGCGACGGCCCGAAACGGCGTCAGCGCGGCGTGGTTCCACTCGTAGAGCTGGTATAACATCGCAACAGCCTTCCTTTCGGCCAATCATAGCAATCGTTGCTGCAATGCACAAATCCGGCGGGCCGCTGCCGCGGTCAGAGCCAGCGCAGCCGCAGGCCGGGCTGCCCGGTCGCTCCGAATCGGCCCGCCCGCGTCTCGAGCTCTGCCTGCAAGTTAGGCGATAAATGCTTTCGCGAAACCTTCATGAACGCATTTTCGTCATAGAATGCCGATTCGCTGGGCGAGTCGAGCCAGGCGAGCACCGCCACGGCCCTGTGGTGGAACCACCGTGCCCTTCGGGTCACAGCCCGGATCAGCGCGGCGTCGGCTCCCGATCCCGCATGGTCCGGTCCGACGACGATCTCCTCGACGAGGTAGAGCTCGAACAGCGCGCTCGCGGCGGCATAGGCGGCGATCGCGCCGCTCTTCTTTTCCTCGCAGACGAAGATTTCCCGCGTGACGAGATATTCGACGAAGTCGCAAAGGCTCGGCGACGCCGTCTCCGCCGGCCTGGAAAGCCGCGCATCGGCGTCGGCATGGCCGGCACGCCGCAGGGAAAGCAGCGCCTCGGCCTCGCCGGGCTCCATCATGCGGATGCGGTGGCCTTTCGGGGCGATGCCTCCGAAGGCCTTGCGCCCGGCCTTCGATCCTGCCGCGACGCCGTGCCCGGCGGGAGCCCCGGCGGCCGCCTCAGCCGTCATAGCCCTCGAGGATGAGGATGTCGCCGTCGGCGACCTTCTGCCGGATCGCCCGGGCCTTCTGGTAGTCGGGGCTTTCGTAGCAGGCCCTCGCCGCCGCGACGCTGTCGAACTCGATGATGACGTTGCGGGGCCGCGCCTTGCCTTCGAGCGCCTCCACCGTGCCGCCACGCGCCAGAAACTTCGCGCCATGCGCCTCGAAGGCGGGTTTTGCCGCCGCGACATAGGCCTTGTAGCCCTCCGGGTCGCGGACGTCGATCGATGCGATCCAGTATCCCTTCGGCATGTCTCCTACCTCCCTTTCCGGTCGATCTCCCGGTCGTTCCCGGTGCCTCGACATTCGCCGCTGCCGGCGGTCCCGGTCGCGCCCGGCGGCAATTTTCGCGGGGCTGCGGGTCAGGCGCCCGCGGCATCCATCTCGGCGAGGATCGCCTCGGCCGCCGCCTTCGGGTCGGCGGACGCGACGATCGGCCGGGCGACGACGAGATGCGACGCGCCGGCCGACAGCGCATCGGCCGGCGTCGCGATGCGCTTCTGGTCGAAGGCCGCGCTGCCGGCCGGACGGATGCCGGGCGTCACGATCGCCATGTCCGGCCCGACCGCCGCGCGGATCGCCGCGGCCTCCGCCGGCGATGCGACGACGCCGCCCATTCCCGCGTCGCGGGCCTGGCGCACGCGGGTCGCGACGAGTTCCTCGACCCCGCAGCGGTAGCCGCTCGCTTCGAGGTCGGCGTCGTCGAGGGAGGTGAGCACGGTGACGCCGAGAAGGGTGAGGTCGCTGCCGCGCGCGGCGGCGACGGCGGCGCGCATCGCATGGGGATAGGCGTGGATGGTCAGCATCGACGCGCCGAGGTCGAGCGCGCTTTCGACGCCCTTTTCGACGGTGTTGGAAATGTCGAGGAGCTTGAGGTCGAGGAAGACGCGCTTGCCGGCACGCGCGAGATCCGAAACCAGCGGCAGGCCGCCGGAGAGGGCGAGCTGGAAGCCGATCTTGTACCAGATCACCGTCTCGCCGAGGGTCTCGACGATGCGCTCCGCCTCGCTCCGGCCGGTCAGGTCGAGCCCGACGATCAGCCTGTCTCTCGCAGCCACGGTGTTCAACTCAGCCTCCACGCCGCGGCCGTCCGGTGCCGCCGCGCCCGTCTTTCCATCATTCCGGCGGAATGTCGACCGTGACGGTGGTGCCGGTGGTGTGGGAGTTCACGTCGATCGCGGCGTCGAGGCCCCTGACCAGAGAAACGGTGATGCGTCCGCCGAGCCCGCCCTCGTTCTCGCGCGCCTTCTGGCGGCGGCCGGCCTGGTCGCCGGTCTCCGCGACGAGGCTGCCGACGTCGGGCTCTTCCCCGGCCGGCGTCGCCGGCGCGGCGGCCTGGCGCGACATGCCCATGGAATCGGCGAGCTGCCGCGCCTCGTTGACTTCCGCCGCCTTGCTGGCGCGGCGTGCCTCGTCGGATATCCGGGTGATCTCGCCGCGGTTCAACGGCTTCGGCTGACGGCTGTCGTAGGGCCAGGTGCTGTCGCCGGGCAGGCCGATGCCGTCGTCGGTGACGGTCAGCCGGATGACGCCGGAAGACAGCATCTTCAGCCGTGCCTCGACGAGACCCTCCTCGCGGCCATCGAAGGCGTGCTTGAGGGCGTTGGTCAGCAGTTCGGAAAACAAGAGGCCGATCCGTGCCGCCCGGTCCACCTTCACGTCGATGGCGTCGCAGTCGACGTTGATGCGCACCGAGCGCCGGCCGTCGAGATGGCCGATCGTCGCCGCGACGCGGCTGACATAGGCGCCGAGCGGCACGCGTTCGGAGCGCGAGGAGGCGACGCCCGCCTCGGTCATTTCCTGATAGAGCAGCTGCAGGCTCTCGATGCGTCGCGCCAGCGCCGAGAAGCTCTCCTGGCTGGTCTTGGCGCGCGCCTGCATGCGGATCATGCCGACGATCATCGACAGATGGTTCTTCACCCGGTGCTGGATCTCGCCGAGCGCCGCGTCGACGGGGGACGCGGTGCCGCCGGTCTTCGTGCCGCTTTCCGCGTCGCGCCCCTCGCTCATGTCGCGCTGCACCCCCAGGAAGCACTGGAGTTTGTCGTTGTCGTCATAAAGCGGGGTGATCATCAGCCGGTTGACGAACTTGGTGCCGTCGGCGCGGTAGTTCAAAATGTCGATCGAGATGTCGCGCTCGCGCCGGAGCGCCTCGCCGATCTGCCTGGCATGGTCCGGATCGGTCTCGTCGCCCTGCAGGAAGCGGCAGTTCCGTCCGATCGTCGCCGCGGAAGAGTAGCCGGTGATCCGCGCGAAGGCGGCATTCGCATAGATGATCGGATTGCCGTCGAGATGGGGATTGGACAGAACCAGGGCGAGCGGAAGCTTGGCGAGGGCCGCCGTCGTGATGTTCGAGGGCACACCGAAGGTCTCGGGGTCTTCATCCTCACGCTTGTCCATTAGACCGTTGTCCTGCCGCGCGTCGCATCCATGCCGAGGCCGAGGTGTCACCCGCCTTTGCCCGAGCCTCGCCCGCCCCGGATTCGAACGGGCTGCGAGGGTTTCGACGGGTCGATGCGGGGATTGTTTCGACGACTTCCAAAGAAGTTGGTTCACACACGAAGATTTCAAGCGGGGCGCGCGGCCCGAAACGGCCCTCGCGTCCCGGAATGAGGCAAGTCGGCCCCATTTCGGTTGCAATTGCAAGATGGGCGATCGCTCTCCGGCTAACGTTACCGGTCGGCGCCTCGCTTCGGCGGTGCAGCGCGAATGGCGGCCGCGAAAGAGACGGTTGCAAACTGCGTCAATGTGCCGCTTCCCAGTTTCCGGCGGCCTTGGCGTCGACCACCAGCGGCACGGAGAGATCGACGCGCGGAAGCGGCGCCTCGGCCATGACTTCCGAGACGAGCAGAAGCGTCGGCTCCACCTCGTCCTCCGGCACCTCGAAGACCAGCTCGTCATGCACCTGGAGAAGCATCCGTGCGGCAAGCCCCGCCTTGGCGAGCGCATCGTCCATCCGGATCATCGCGCGGCGGATGATGTCGGCCGCCGTGCCCTGGATCGGCGCGTTGATCGCCGCCCGCTCGTTGAAGGCGCGCATCGACGGGTTGGAGGCCGAGATGTCGGGATAGTGCGCCCGCCGGCCGAACAGCGTCTCGACATAGCCGTGCTTCTTCGCGAAGGCCTTGGTCTCGTCCATGTAGTCGCGGATACCAGGGAAGCGCTCGAAATAGCGCTTGATGTAGAGGCCGGCCTCCTCGCGCGGGATCGACAGCTGGTTGGCGAGGCCGAAGGCCGAGATGCCGTAGATGATGCCGAAATTGATCGCCTTGGCGCGCCGGCGGACCATCGGGTCCATGCCCTCGACGGGCAGGCCGAACATCTCCGAGGCGGTCATCGCGTGGATGTCGAGTCCTTCCCGGAAGGCCTGCTTGAGCTGCGGGATGTCGGCGATGTGGGCGAGGATCCGCAGCTCGATCTGGCTGTAGTCGGCGGAGACGAGCCGGGTGCCTTCGGGCGCCACGAAGGCGGTGCGGATCGCCCGGCCCTCCTCGGTGCGCACCGGAATGTTCTGCAGGTTCGGCTCGGAGGAGGAGAGCCGGCCGGTGGTCGTCGAGGCCATGGAATAGGAGGTGTGGATCCGGCCCCGCTCGTCCATGTGGTTCGGCAGGGTATCGGTATAGGTGCCCTTCAGCTTGGTCAGCTGGCGCCATTCGACGATCTTCGCCGGCAGCGCATGGCCCTCGGCGGCGAGATCCTCCAGCACCTTCACGTCGGTCGACCACTGGCCGCTCTTGGTCTTCTTGCCGCCGGGAAGGCCGAGCTTGCCGAACAGGATCTCGCCGAGCTGCTTGGGCGAGCCCGGATTGAACTCCTCGCCGGCGAGATCGGCGATCTCCGCCTCCAGCGCTCCCTGCTTCTGGGCGAAGCGGCCGGACAGCCGCGACAGGATCTGCCGGTCGACCATGATGCCGCGCCGTTCCATCCGCGCCAGGACCGGCACGAGAGGCTTCTCCAGCCGCTCGTAGACCGAGGCGAGGCCTTCCGCCGCGAGCCGCGGCTTCAGCACCCGCCAGAGCCGCAGCGTCACGTCGGCGTCCTCGGCGGCGTAATGCGTCACCCGCTCGATCTCGCAGGAAGCGATCGGCCGGGCGTTGCGGCCCGAGCCGCAGAGATCCTTGAACGAGATCGGCTTGTGGCCGAGGAAGCGCTCCGACAGTTCGTCCATGCCGTGGCCGGCGAGCGACGCGGAGGCGTCGAGGGCATAGGAGATCAGCATGGTGTCGTCGAAGGGCGCGACGGCGATGCCGTGCCGCAGCATGACCAGCGTGTCGTATTTGGTGTTCTGCCCGACCTTGAGGATCGCCTCGTCCTCGAGCACCGGCTTCATCGCGGAGAGCGCCGTCTCGAGCGGGATCTGCGGGCCGATCTCGTCCTCGAGCGAGGTGTCGGAGAGAAGGTCGGCCTCGCCGTTCGGCGAGACGTGGCCGAGCGGCACATAGGCGGCGCGGCCGGGCGCGACGGCGAGGGAGACGCCGACGAGCCGGCCGTTCATCGCCGAGAGCGTGTCGGTCTCCGTGTCGAAGGCGAGGATGCCGGTCTCGGTCGCCTCGGCGAGGAAGGCCTTGAGCGCCGCCTCGTCGCGGATCGTCAGATAGGCGGCATGGTCGAACGTCGCGGCTGCCGCTTCGGCCCGGCGGGCTTCGACCAGCATTGCCGGCGTCAGGGCGAGGCGCGCCGCGCCGCCGGCGCCGTTCGCCGCGGTCAAGGGCGCCGCGCCGTCCGCCGCCGGGGGATCGAGGTCGGGACCGCGGGCCGGCCCGTCCACCGCGATCGTCGCGGTCTCGACCTCGCTCGCCGAGACCGCGAGCGTCGCGGCGACGCGGCGGGTGAGGGTGGTGAATTCCATCGCCTTCAGGAAGGCGATCAGCTTCTCGCCGTCCGGCTCGTTGAGGAAGAGTTCGTCGAGGGCGACGTCGAGCGGCGTCTCGCAGTCGAGGGTGACGAGCCGCTTCGACAGCCGCGCCTGCTCGGCGAACTGGATGAGGTTTTCCCGCCGCTTCGCCTGCTTGATTTCGCCGGCGCGCTCAAGCAGCGCTTCGAGGTCGCCATATTCGTCGAGGAGCTGGGCGGCGGTCTTCGGGCCGATGCCCGGCACGCCCGGCACGTTGTCGGAGGTGTCGCCGACGAGCGCCTGCAGGTCGATCATCTTCTCCGGATAGACGCCGAACTTCTCCTTCACCTCTTCCGGGCCGAGGCGCTTGTCCTTCATCTGGTCGTAGAGGATCACCCCCGGCCCGACGAGCTGCATCAGGTCCTTGTCCGAGGAGACGATGGTGACGTCGCCGCCGGCGGCGACCGCCTGGCGGGTATAGGTGGCGATGAGGTCGTCCGCCTCGAAGCCCTGTTTCTCGATGCAGGGCAGGTCGAAGGCCCGCACCGCCTCGCGGATCAGCGGGAACTGCGGCACGAGGTCTTCCGGCGGCGCCGTGCGGTTGGCCTTGTACTGGTCGTAGAGCGCATTGCGGAAGGTCGTCGAGGAATGGTCGAAGATCACCGCGAAATGCGTGGGGATCGTGCCGACCGAGGTGTCGCGCGATTCCTCGACCAGCTTCCACAGCATGTTGCAGAAGCCCGAGACGGCGCCGACCGGCAGGCCGTCGGACTTGCGGGTGAGCGGCGGCAGCGCGTGATAGGCACGGAAGATGTAGGCCGAGCCGTCGACGAGGAAGAGGTGATCGCCCTTTTTCATGGGGCATGCTGGTACCGCGCGCCCGCCGTCCTGTCCATCGGCGGCGGCAGCACCGCTCCGCCGCCGGCTGCGCGGTCTCGTCCGGCCTGATCGAAGCACCGGCGCCGGCCAACGTTGCGAAAAAGTCACGTTGGCGGATTTCCGTGGAAAGACCCGGAATCCGGGCGTTGCAACGCCGTCCGATCCGTGATCAGGTCGGCTCGGTCGCCCTTCACGTCGATGTGACAGGGCCAGCCTTGCCCGTAGCTTGATTTTGGCCGCCGCGAGTCGCAATATCATGAGCGACGACGCACTTCATGGCGTCGTATTCGGCCAAGGCACGTCCCCCGCTTTAGAGCCGAAATTAGAGACGCCGCGGTCCTCTTCCCCCCCTCTCCAGGACCGGCGTCATGAGAGTGCAAGAGAGTCGTCACGGCGTATCCCCCTCCAGGCCGTGGCGGCTCTCTGCCTTTATGGGCATCCCTTTTTCCGCGACTTCGGCCAGCGCCCTCCGGCTCCCCGCGGCACGCGGCGGCCTCGCGTTGCCTGTGGCCGGCGACACGAAGGCCGTGACGTCGAGCCGGGCGAAGCGATGATGGCCGGGAACCGTCGGCGCTCGCCGACCGGCGCAGAGACCCGCCGCGTGACCGGCTTTCGGGCCGAACCGGCGCTCATCGCCGGCGAAGACCTCCCACCGGCCGTTCGGGGTGGACCATCCCATCAAACGTCGCCGAGACGGTAAGGGGGGATCGAGAGCCCGGAGACGGCTCGCAGCAGGCCGCTCGAGGTGCGGCTGAAGGCCAGCGAGACCGTCGCAATCGACCCGGTGACATCGAGCCAACCGGTCTCCGGGAAAGTCGGTGCGATTCACCTTGCAAATCTGGACCCTCATGTCCGCGCGGCCTCGAATGCCGCCCAAGCCTTTTCGAACGTCGCGAAATCAAAGCCGTCCCGGCGCGCCGGCTCCAGCACGATCTTCTCGGTCGCCAGAAGCTTGTCGATGGCCTCGGCGAGACGCGGCATGGTGTCCGGCGGGACGACGAGGGCGCCATGGCGATCGGCGTGGACGAGATCGCCGTCGCCGATCGTCAGGCCGAAGATCGTCACCTTCGTGCCGATCTCGCGGACATGCACGAAGCCGTGGCTCGGGCCCACCGAGCCGGCGACGACGGGAAACCCGTCGGGCAGGTCGCCGAGATCGCGCATGACGCCGTTGGTGAGGGCGCCGGACAGCCCGAAACCCTTGTGGACGGTGCTGTTGATCTCGCCCCAATAGGCGCCGATGCAGGACGGGAAGTCGACGTCCTCGACGACGGCAACGGCCGGCCGGGGCGCCTCGGCCATGTGGCGGTAGTAGTCCATCCGCCGCTGCCGGATGATCGCCGCGTTCTCGGCAGGCGGTGCGAGCGCGGCGATCTTCGCCGTCCGGGCGTATCCGACCATCGGTCCGGCCGTCGGATCCGAGGCGAGCATGGTGCCGCGCGTGAAAGCGGCAAAGCCGCGCCTGCCCTCCGCCACCTCGATGGCGTTGCAGACGGTCGGGGTGTCGACCCGGCGCAGCAGTGAAAGCAGCGTGTCGTCGATCATTGCGTATCCAGCCATTCGCGAAGGATTTTCGTCGTCGTCTCCGGCCGTTCCAGCGTCGGCAGGTGGCCGGTGGCGGGCAGGATCTCCAGCCGCGATCCCGGCATGAGGTCATGCATGAGCCGGTGTCGGTCCACCGGACAGAGCGCGTCGTTCTCGCCGCAGAGAATGAGGGTCGGGAGTTTCGCGGCCCGCAGCGTCCCGGTCTGGTCGGGCCGCGTCTGCAGCGCCCGCGACTGCCGCTCGAAGACGGCCGGGCCGAGCGCCAGCGCCATCTGGAGGCAGAGATCGAGGATGCCGGCGCCAGCGACGGGATCGGCGACGTAGCGCGGCAGCATCGCCTCGCGCATCACCGCCTCCAGGCCGCCCTGCCGGGCCTTTTCGATCTGCGGCTCCCGGCCGTCCCGGACATTCGCCGCCTCGGCGAGGGGATTGGTGTCGAGGAGGGCGATCCGCTCCACCCGCTCCGGCGCCTGACGCAGCACCTCCATCGCGACGATGCCGCCCATCGACAACCCGGCGAGGGCGAAGCGCGCCGGCGCGCCGACGAGAAGGTCCGCCGCCATTGCCTCCACCGTGTCCTTGGCGAGGATCGCCGCGACATGGGTTGCGCGCTCCGCCGAGAATGCTGCGATCTGCGGGCCGAACAGCCGCGCGTCGCACATCATGCCGGGGATCAGCACGAGCGGCAGCGGTCGGCGCTCCGGCATGTCAGGCCGCCTCGGCCCGCCAGGTCGCGCCTGCCGGATCGTCGGTGTTGGTGATGCGGTAGAGGCTCGCCTCGCCGGTCATCGACGGCGCAAGGGCGTGGCGAAGACCCGGAGGCACGGCGCAGGTGTCCCCGGGCGCGAGCACGGTGCTGTTGCCGTCCCAGGCGAGGCGCCAGTGGCCGCGCACCGGCATCAGCACTTCGTGGCGCGGGGTCTCGTAAGCGTCCTCCGGGATCGAGCCCCGGGTCAGGAGCTCGACCGAAAAGCCCGGCCGGTCCTTCAGGAGGGCATCGGCGCCGATCACCCTGGCCGGCGCCTTGCCGGCGAGCGCCATCAGGTCCCAGTAGCGCGCAACGTGAAACGGCACGACAGCCTCGGCTGGCGTCTCCGGGAACGCCGTCAATTCTTCGTCCGTCAGGAGCGGCATCGGGCGGACGCCGTCCGGCAGGCGCTGGCCCTTCTTGGTATCGTAGAGCTTGCCGTTCTCGCCGAGCACGAGGCCGTGGTCCCGCGCGTCCTCGATCACCTGCGGCGCCCAGACGACGCCGCCTCCGGCATCGTCGCCGCCGAGGATCGCCATGATCATCCCGTAGTCCGTGCCGACGTTCTCGAAGCCGCGGAAGATGCCGGTCGGAATGTTGAAGATGTCGCCCTCTTCGAGCACCACCTCGCCGGCGGTGCCGAAGCGGCCCCAGAAGAAGCGCCAGCGCCCTTTGAGGACGAAGAAGACCTCCGCCGTGCGGTGCGAGTGGAGCGAGTTGCGGCAGTGCGGCGGCTGGCCGGCGGCGCCGATGTTGAAGCCCGGCGTCTCCTTGATGTGGACGTGCTGGTCGGGGCTTTCCGAGACGCCGCCTCCGATGATGGTGAAGTTCTCCTTCTGGTTCGAGCCCGGCGTATGGGCGTCGATGAAGGCGGTGCGGCAGGGCTGGAGTTCGCCGTAGCGGACGATGCGCCGCTCCATGTCTTCCCGGGAAAGTGTCATCAGTTTCCTCGCGTCTTGTCTCAAGGTCGCCTTCGTCCGCAGTGGTTGCGGGACGGTTAGCCGGTCTTCAGGACGATCTGCTTCCAGATCGCGGTCTCGTCGTAGAGCGTGTATTCGCGCCGCAGGCCCCAGGGCCCGAACTCGGCATGCGATGCGCCGAGGACGTAGACCTGGGCGCCGGTCGGCGGGCCGAAGGCGCCCCAGCCGTCGTGCCTGCCGGTGAGGCTCCAGCGGATCGCCGCGCGCGGCGGCATCAGGGGATCGTCGCGGCCGATGACGTGCTCGATGCGAAAGGTGGCGGAGGGAAAGCTCGCCCTCAGCCCCATCCAGAAGCGGTCGGCGGGGCCGGTGCCGTGCCCGGTGACGCCGCCCGGATATTCGAGCTGGCAGCCGCGGTCGTATTCGGCCGGGATGACCGCCATGTCGGCGTTCATGATGCGGGTGAGGATGTCGGCATGGCGCCGGCCCCATGCGTCGTCGTTGCCGCGCCCCTGGTAAGGGCCGGGCCGGTCGGTCTCCGGCGTCAGCGGGCGGACGCAGGCCTCCGGCCCGCCCTCGCGGGCGATCAGGTCGCGTGCGTAGTCCTTCGGGTCGAGCCCCATCTGGCGCACGATCGCGCCCTGGTCGCGGATCAGCCACTCGTCGTCGATCCGGTTATCGATGGCGTGGCAGTCGGCGATGATGCGATAGGAGAGCTTTCTGCCGCTCGCCTTGCCGTAGACGCCGTCGGCAAGGTGCGTCGCGGTCGAGAGGATGCGGTGCGAGGACAGCATCCCGTCTTCCGGCGTGCCGGCCCAGATCACGTCCTCGGCGAGCAGCGTGCGGTCGGGAAACTCGGCGAGCGTGGCGAGCGTCGCGGCGATCACGCCCGCATTGCCGGTGACCACCGAGGCGGGCGAACGCACCACGATGTCCGGCGCGTAATAGCGGGTGAGCGTCGCGATGCCGCGGTCTTCCCAGATCTCCTTGGTGATGCCGATGATGTAGTCGGGAAAGTCTCGGAATTTTTCGTCGAAGCCCTTCATCGGCCCCATCCTTCCGGTGTGCGTGACGACGTGCGGACGATCAGCGGCGCGTCGAGCGCGATCCGCTTCGGGTCTGCATGCGGGTTCTCGATGCGCTCCAGCAGCGCCTTGACGGTCTCTTCCACCATGCGGTTGGCGCGCTGGCGGACGGTGGTGAGGCCGTAGGCCGGCCAGGCCGCCGGCGGCACGTCGTCGAAGCCGACGACCGAGACGTCGTCCGGAACCTGCAGGCCGAGCTCGAAGCGCAGGACGTCCATCACGAAGAAGGCCATGTGGTCGTTCGCGACGAAGACGGCGTCCGGGCGGTCTTCTCGGTCGAACATGCGCCGCGCCGCCTGCCGGGCGGTCTCCGGCTCGAAATTCCCGACCTCGCGGGCGAACAGCGCCCGGCCGCAGGCCGCAAGGCCATCGCGGAAGCCGGACTCCCGATCGCGCTGGGTGGAGGCGCCTTCCCAGCCGGCGATATGGGCGATCCGCTCGTGTCCGGCTTCGACGAGAAAGCTGGCCAGCATCCGTGCGCCACCCGCATTGTCGGAAATGACCGCCGTCAGCGTGTCGTCGTCCTGATGCCGGTTGAACAGGACGACCGGCACTCCCGCCGCCTGGCAGCGCGAGGAGAGGTCGGACGACAGCGCGACGGAGGCCATGATGATGCCGTCGACCTGATAGTCGAGGATCTCGGTCAGGACGTCGTCGATGTTGCCGGCGGTCTGCGAGGCCATGAAGACGAGGACGTGGTAGCCCTCGGCCTGCAGGGCGTTGGAGAGCTTTTCCAAAGCCTCGGGGTAGAAGTAGTTTTCCAGATAGGCGACCACGAGGCCGATGATCCGGCTGCGGCCGGTGATCAGCGATCGGGCCAGGATGTTCGGGCGGTAGCCGAGCGCCTCTGCCGCCTCGCGCACCTTCTGCGCCGTGCGCTTCGACACGGAGGCGCCCGGCGTGAAGACCCGCGACACGGCCGACTGGCTGACGCCTGCCAGCCGCGCGACGTCGATCGAGGTGACCTTGTCCTGTGCCATCAGCCGGCCGTCCAGCCGCCGTCGACCAGGAGCGAGGTTCCCGTCACCATGGACGCGGCATCGCTCGCGAGATAGAGGACCGCGCCCATCACGTCGGAGACTTCGCCCACCCGCGGCAGCTTGATCTTCTCCTCGATCCAGCGCCGCCGCTCCGGACCGGCGAAGGTCGCCTCGGTCAGCGGCGTGCGTATGAAGGTCGGGGCGACGGTGTTGACCCGGATGCGGTGCGGGCCCCACTCGATCGCCATCGCCTTGGTAAACCCCTCGACGGCATGCTTGGTCGCGCAGTAGACGGCACGGTCGATGCCGCCGACATGGCCCATCTGCGAGGTGACGTTGATCAGCGATCCGGAACGTTTGGCGGCGATCAGCCCCCTCGCCACGGCCTGCGTCAGGAAATAGGCGCCGCGAAGGTTGATGGCGGCGACGGCATCGAAGTCCTCCGGCTTCGTGTCGACGGCGGGACCATGGCGGCCGAGCCCGGCGCTGTTGACCAGAATGTCGAAAGGGCCGCGGCCCGCGACGGCATCGGCGCTGGCCTCGACCTCGGCGACGTCGAGCCGCAGGGCTTCGGCGCGGCAGCCTCTCGCACGAAGCGCCGCCACGGCGTCGTCCAGCCGCTCGATGCGCCGCGCCGCCAGCACGACTTCCGCGCCCGCTTCGGCGAGCGCTACCGCGCAGCCGAGGCCGATGCCGGAGGAGGCCCCGGTGACGAGCGCCCGCCGGCCTTCGAGCCGGAAGGAAGGAGAGGTGGGAAGCGGCGTCACGGCAGCACTCTCCCGGTCTCGCAATCGAAGCCGGCCCGCGCTTTGTTGAACTCGCGCAGCCGCGCGAAGACGTCGAGCCCCAGCTGGCGATAGACGTCGAGAAGGTCGACGAGCACCCAGTTCTCGCGGATCAGACCGCCCTCGACCCGCCAGAAGTCGAGGCTGCGCATGGCGATGCGCCGTCCCGTCGGCGCGATGCCGAGCCAGCCGCTGCCGCTGACCGTCTGCATCATGTTCGGCCAGCCGGTCACCGCCGCATAGTTGCGCTCACCGAAGAAGTGGTGCGCGGTCTCGCCCGGGTACTGGCCGCGATCCGGCATCGCCGTCAGGAACGGGATCTGGTGCCAGTTGCGGAAGCCCTTCAAGCCGCGGGCAGTGCCGATTCCGGCCGGGCCGTACCAACTCATCCGCTCATGCCAGAAGCGCTCGAGTTCCATCACCTCGGGGCCGCCCTTGGCCGGATGCCGCGTCATGTGCGCCAGCATGTCGACGACGAGCCGGCACGTCTCGGCGCCCCGTTCGGCGTCTGCCGGCGAAGCTCCGGGACCCGGAAACAGCCCGTCCTGCGTCGCCGGGCCCGGCACCTGCCATTCGCGCCCGAGGCTCGGCGCGAGCGGCCAGGCGCCGGCCTGCAGCATCAGCTCCGGCACGTCCCAGATCGCCTGGACCTCGACCACCCGGCCTGCCGCGAAGCGGAAGAATTCGTGAAAGCGCATCGCCGCCTGGTGGCCGGTGGGCGGAATGTCCAGGAAGGCCCGCGCGAAAGTTCCGGTGTAATAGCCGCAGCAGCCCACCCACTCGGCGCCCTCGGCCGTCCGTCCGGCGATGACGATCAGGTCGCGGCGTTCGAGGTCGGGGAAGGCGGCGAGAAGCGGCGCATAGGCGCGATCGTAGAACGCCTGCGGCCCGGTGCAGTCGCCGAAAGGCTCGCAGAGATGAACGACGGCGCCGGCATCGAGGAGCTCCGCCACAGCCGTGCGCACGGCCTTCGCCTCGAAGTCGGCCATCGCCGCCCGCAGCGGTGCGAGCGCCGCCTTGTTCCGCTGGGCCGTGTTGATGTCGGCGGCGTTCATTGCGCGGCCGCCGCGTCGGTGAGGATCCTCGTGCAGCAGGGCTCGACGCTCTTCGCCGTCGCCACGCCGACGGGGCGCGCCCTTTTTGCGCCCTGCGGCCCGCCGGCCCCAGGCTTGCTTCGCTTCAGATCGGTGACGGCCATTTCCATCCCTCGTCGTTTTTCTTGTTCTCGTTGACTTGTCGCGGACCGCTGGTGGTCTGGTTCCGACATTTGGTGCCTTCCTGTGGAGACCGCGAAGCAAATGTCGGAATGGAAAGACCACTAGCCGATCGACGAGCGTGACTGACGCAGCGGGCGGGGCGGCGTCTTCTCGCCGCGGTCGAAGGCCTCCCAGCCCTCGCCGGAAAACACGTCGACGCCGAGCTGCGCCAGGACGTGCGGGAAGTCGACGCTGACCCAGTTGTCGACGATCTTGCCCTCCTCGACCTTCCAGAAGTCCATGTAGCGGATCTCGACCCGCCTGCCGGTCGGCGCGACGCCCATGAACGGGCCGGAATGCGTCGCCTCCTGCCGACCGAAGGCGGCCGCCCACTCGCCCATGAAGAGCCGCGCCTCGTCGATGCAGACCTTGTCGGAGAAGGCGGCCTGGAACGGCCGCTGCCAGTTGTCCTGGAATTCGCGCACGCCGTTCTTCAGCCCGCAGCCCTGGTTGCCGATCCAGCGGAAGGTCTCGGAGAAGAACTCGCCGATGTCGGCGATGCGGTGGTCGTTCAGCCCGTCGACCATGCCCTCGACGACCCGGCGGGTCTCCTCGGTCTTGGTCATGTCGGTGTCGCGGGTGAGGACCGCCTGTTCGGGTCTTGCGCCGGCCATGTGTGTTCTCCGTCGGATGTCAGACTGCGATGCGCTTGCCGCTCTCGGCGTCGAAGAGGTGGCAGATCCCGGCAGGCACCGCGGCGCTGAACGCGCTGCCGATCTCGGCGGCAAAGTCCTTCGGCACCTTGACCGCGACGAGCGCCCCGCCGGCCTGCACGGTGACCATCGAGGCTTCGCCGAGGAGTTCCAGCGAGAAGATCGGCGCGGCGATTTCGCCGCCGCCGTCTGGCCTCGCCGCCGCGTCCTCGGCGCGGAATCCGAGCGTGACCGGGCCGGACACCGTGGCGGGAAGCCCCTTGATCGTGACGTTCTGGCCCGTGAAGACCCCGTCCCCGATCGTGCCGTCGATCAGGTTCATCGCCGGCGAGCCGATGAAGCCGGCGACGAAGGTGTTGGCCGGGCGGTCGTAGATTTCGAGCGGCGTGCCGACCTGCTGCACGACGCCCTTGTTCATCACCACCACACGGTCGGCGAGCGTCATCGCCTCGATCTGGTCGTGGGTGACGTAGATCGTCGTGGTGCGCAGCTCGTGGTGGAGGTTCTTGATCTGCGAGCGGGTGGAGACGCGCAGCTTGGCGTCGAGATTGGACAGCGGCTCGTCCATCAGGAAGACCGTCGGCTGGCGGACGATCGCCCGGGCGAGCGCCACCCGCTGACGCTGCCCGCCCGAGAGTTCCGCCGGCCGCCGTTCGAGGAAGTCGGTGAGCTCCACCATCTTCGCGGCGCGCATCACCCGCTCGTGGTGCTCGTCCTTGGCGACGCGGCGGACCTTCAGCGGAAAGCGGATGTTCTCGTAGACGCTCATGGTCGGGTAGAGACCGTAGCTCTGGAACACCATGGCGATGTCGCGGTCCTTCGGTTCCAGCCGGTTGACCAGCCGTTCGCCGATGAAGATCTCGCCGTCCGTGATCTCCTCCAGCCCGGCGATCATCCGCATGGTCGTCGTCTTGCCGCAGCCGGAGGGTCCGAGCAGGACGAGGAACTCCTCGTCGGCGATGGCAAGGTCGAAGGCGTCGACGGCGACGAAGTTGCCCCAGCGCTTCGAGACGTTCTTGAGCTGGATCTCGGCCATGGCGGGCTAACCCTTGACGGCGCCGGCGGTCAGGCCGCTGACGATCTGGCGCTGGAAGAAAAGGACGAGGAGGAAGAGCGGCACCGTCGCCGAGACGACGGCCGAGACGGCGTACATGACGTTGCCCTGGACCTGCGTCGTGCCGAGGAAGCTCGCGATCTTCGGCACCATGGTCTGGTTGTCCTGTGTGAGCAGCGTCGCGGTGACCGCGAAGTCGTTGTAGGCGAGGAGGAAGGAGAACAGGCCGGTGGTCACGACGCCCGGCCACATCACCGGGATGATCACCATCCGGAACGCCTGGAAGCGCGAGCAGCCGTCGACCATCGCGCTCTCGTCGAGATCCTTCGGGATGCTCTTGAAGAAGGAATGCAGCATCCACAGCGTGAAGGGCTGGTTGATTGCCACGAGGACGACGATCGCCGTCGTCAGGTAGCCCCAGACGTTCAGCTGGAAGAACGGCAGGAGGTAGCCTGAGACCAGCGTGATGTGCGGCATCGCCCGGAAGATCAGTGCGGCGATCAGGATCCAGAAGGCGTAGCGGTGCGGCGAGCGCGACAGGGCATAACCGCCGAGCGTGCCGAAGGTCAGCGAGATCAGGACGACCGAAACGGTGACGATGCCGGTGTTGATCGCGGCGCGCCAGAACTCCTTGGTCACCCATGCGCCGTAATAGCCGCGACCGGTGAACGGGCCGCCGGTCTCGGCGATCGTGTGGACGCCGGTGAGGGCGTTGACCCAGTCCTGCCGGGAGAAGAAGTCGCCCTGCACCTTGAACGAGCCCCACAGCGTCCAGAGGAACGGGAAGGCCGCCAGCACCAGCCACAGGACGATGAAGGCCGTGGACAGGACGGCGAGGACGGGCGGGCGGCGGCGCGTCTTGGCGGTCATGGCGCTACCTCGACCGCTTGAAGTCGCGCCAGGTCCGCACGAGGACGGGCGTCAGGAGAAGGGCGACGCCGGCGAGCGTCAGGACGGAGGTCGCTGCGGCCGATCCGAACAGCGGCGTGCCGGTGCTGCGCAGGTCGTTGTAGATGTTGAAGGACAGCGAGGTGGCGTTGGCCTGGGCGCTGAAGCCGACGATCGGCTCGAACACCCGGAAATTATCCATCAGCTGGATCAGGGCGACGAAGACGACGAGCGGCGAGAGATGCGGCAGGACGACGTAGCGCACGCGTTCCCAGCGGCTGGCGCCGTCGATCATCGCCGATTCCATCGTATCCTGCGGCACCGTCTGCAGCCCGGCATAGAAGACCACGAAGGCGAAGGGCGCCGAATGCCAGATGCCGTAGACGAAGAGGGTGATCCAGGCGAGCGTCGCCGAGGCTTTCAGCGACAGCGACGGGTCGTTCGCCAGCGCCTGGATGGAGGCGCCGATGATGCCGTTGGAATCGATCATCCAGAACAGGACCAGCGAGCCGATCAGCGGCGTGATCATCATCGGCAGCAGCGACATGAAGATGACCGGTCCCTTGACCATGCGCGGCAGGGCGTCGACCGCCAGCGCGATGAAGAAGCCGAGGGCGATGACCAGGGGGGTGACGACGGCGGTGTAGGCGAGGGTGAAGGCGAGCGCCCGGTAGAAGGGAAGCGTCATGACCTCGGACAGGAAGCCGGCGAGCGTCGGCCGGGCGTTCCAGATCGCCGCGATCTCGGAGAAGGCGAGGTGGCTGCGGTTGCCATAGGTGCCGAGGCCGTTGAAGCGGCCGAGCGGGTGCTCGCGCTGCAAAGCCGCCGTCGCCTGCGCGTCGACCCTGACTTCCTTCTGGCAGCCGAAGGGCCCGCAGTTCTCGACCGTGACCAGCACCCGCTCGTTCTCGACGAAGAGCGACTGGACGAGGATCGAGACGATCGGCAGGGCGATGAAGATCAGCATCGCCAGGGCCGACGGCAGGATGAACCAGATGAAGGTGCGGTGCGGCATCCCCGGTCCGGAGCATCGCTCCGGTCCCTCGATCGACGGTTGCTGGAAGCAGGGAGCGGCGACTCAGGCCGCCCCCGCGGCGGGCCGGTTCAGAGGTAGCCCTGTTCCTTCGCGGCGGCGGTATAGGCCGCCTCGGTGTCGGCAAGTGCCTTCTCGGCGTTCTCCTTGCCCTGCATGAAGGAGACGATCTCGTTGCCGAGCGCCGTGTGCATCAGGCCCATATAGGGGCCGGCGGGATAGGTCTTGCCGCCCATCGACAGCGTCTTCAGGACGACCTCCGCCTCGACGCCGGGCTCGTAACCGTCGATCAGCCAGACCGCGTCGTTGGTGTGGGCGTTCGCCATCTCGGCCGAAGCGCCGTGGGTCAGCGCCTGGAACGTCGCCGCCGCATCCTCGTCGGAAATGTTCCTGGCGACGGTGAAGCCGTCCCACCAGAGCGTCGTCGCCGGAATGCTGCCGCCGCCGACCGTCGGCGCCGGGCCGATCTTGATCTCGCTGGTGATCTTCTCGGTCGATCCCTGGTCGTCGATCACCGCGCCGTAGCGCGAGCCCCAGAAGTTCGAGAGCGCCGCGTTGCCGGCCTCGAACTCGGCCTGCACCGAGTTGGAATCGAAGGTGAGGAAGTCGGGATTCATGTAGGCGCTGAGCTTCTTCATCATCTCGAGCGCGGCGACCCCCTTCTCGTTGTCGATCGCCGGCTTCGCCGATCCCGGCTCGAAGAACGCGCCGCCGAAGCCGATATACATGTTGACGAATTCCTCGGCGAGGTTCCAGCCGGCCTTGTATGTGCCGGCGATCGGGTACTGCATCAGCCCCTTGCCGCGGATCGCCTCTGCCGCCGCCAGCATCTCCTCGTAGGTCTTCGGCGGCTCGACGCCCGCCTCTTCGAGGATGTCGGCGCGGTAGAACAGATGCTGGGCGTTGGCGTCGAAGGCGATCGCCATCACCTTGCCGCCGATCGAGATCTTCTGTTTGTCGGCGATGCCTTTGCCGTATGTCGCGACGTAGTCGTCGAGCGGGCGGATCAGGCTGTTGGCGACGAGCGGCTGGATCGAACTCGTCGCGACGAAGACCGAGGTGTATTCCGACGGATTGGCCGACAGGGCAGGAACCATCAGCTGCTCGTGTTCCGTCGTCAGATTCTTCGTGACGGTCACGCCGTCGCCAGCACATTTTGAGGCAGCCGCGACGACTTCCTGCAGCGCCGGGAAGTCGTTGGAGAGAATGCGGACCGACCCCTTGTCGATGCCGCAGCCGGCGAAGGCCGAACCCGTCGAGAGCGCCAGCGCGCTCGCCGCCATGGCAAACCCGTAGATGGTCTTCATCATCTTCTCCTTGGAGGTGCCGATCCGGGGAGGTGCCGATCGGGCCTTGGGGTGCACCGTATCCTGCCGCTGCCGGCGCATGGCCCGGGCAGAAGGGTGGGGCTCCGCAGCGCTTGCCTTCGATGACTGTCCGGGGCCGTCTCGAGCCTCGATTTACCGACGATAGCAATTTTGCATACGTTTGCAAGAGCGATATTGCATACGTATCCAATTTTGTGCGAGGCATGGGTCGCCGAGGTTTTCTGGAATGCCGGAAGAGAGGGGGGGCGCATGGCCGATCATCTTCAGAACAAGCGGTGGCTTCGGGGCGCCCTCGCAGCGCTCTCCGAAAGTTCGCTCGCCGACGTCGGGTCACGGCTGGCCGGGCTCTACCATCCGCGGGCCGAGTGGCGGGGCTCGCATCCGCTGAACGAGATGCGCGGACCGGAGGCAATCGAGGCGGCGGTATGGCGGCCCCTGCTGCACGCGTTTCCGGATCTCGAGCGCCGCGACGTGATCTTCGTCGCCGGCTCCTTCGAGGGGCGCGACTACGTCGCTGCCGTCGGCCACTACTGCGGGGCGTTCCGCGAGGACTGGCTGTCGATTCCCTCGACCGGGCGTCCGGTCTATCTGCGCTACGGCGAGGTGCATCAGGTCGAGGATGGCCGGATCGTCCAGAGCAGCTGTCTGTGGGACATTCTCGACGTGATGCGGCAGGCGGGGCACTGGCCGATCGCGCCGAGCCTCGGCACCGAGGGGATGTGGCCGGCCCCGCTGACCGCCGACGGCATCGTCATCGGCGAAAGCGATCCTGCCCAGTCGGCGGCGAGCCTTGCCCAGACGCTCGCCATGCACGGGACGCTCGGCGCCTACGACGACCAGGGAACTGCCGGGCGGCAGGGGCTCCTCGACATGCCGCAGAGGCTGCACTGGCATCCGAAGATGATGTGGTACGGCCCTGCCGGGATCGGTACGACGCGGGGCCTTGAGGGCTTCGTCGACTATCATCAGCTGCCGTTCCGCACCGCCTTCCCGGGCCGCAAGGGTGGCGGGCAGTGGGACGAGATCGCCGAGCTCAAGGCGCAGCACGGGGGCGGGCACTACATCCGGATCGGCGACGGCCCCTATTCGGTGACCGGCGGCTGGCCGAGCGTCTTCGCCATGCACCAAGGCGGCGGCTTCCTGGGCCTCGGGCCGACCGGCCGGCCGGTCACCATGCGGGTGATGGACTTCTATCTCCACCACGAAGGCCTGATCCGCGAGAACTGGGTGCCGCTCGACATCCCGCATCTCCTCAAGCAGATGGGGGTCGACATCTTCGAGCGGATGCAGAGCCGCTTCGATCATCGCCCGTTCTCCTGACCGGAAACGACCGATTGCGGCCGAGCGGTATTTGACGGTCCATAGCGGTGAAAGGGGCCGGGGAGGGAGGCAGCCGAGCGGGGTGATCGAGCGCCGACTGCCGGCCGCATCGGCAGACACGCCGCGGCTCCGAGAGAAGCGGCAGCGCCGTTTTCAGCGGTATTGCGGAGGCGCGCCCGTCGTTTCGCGGATGACGAGTTCGGCCGAGACTTCGCAGAGCGCGACGGACATGTCGGGATCGCGGATGCGTCGGAGCGTGACACGGGCGAGCCGGCGGCCGAGCCGATACGGGTGGATTGCCATGGTCGTCAGCGGCGGCGGCGCCACGGCCGCATCATGGACGTCGTCAAAGCCGATGACCGACAGGTCGTGTCCCGGCGTCAGCCCCATCCGGATGACCGCTTGCCTGTCGCCGATCCCGGTCAGTGCCAGTCCCTCGGGCAGGCGGTTCTCGCAGGGGCGAGAACATCCGCTCCGAGCGGCGGCGCGCCTGCGGCGAGGAAGCGGGATGTGCTCGACGCCGAGCCGCTCGACCCCGAGCGCCCGTCCCACCTGGGTGAGGCGGGCCGCATCGGCCCTGCCGCCGGCCTTCGTCGTCACGAAACAATGGCTGCCGCGATCCGTAGAGAGGCTGGAGGGCAGTCCCTTGGCGGCGAACGTCTCGTTGCGGCCGAAGACGTTCGACGCCGTGCTTGACCGATCTCCGGCAGTGGAGCCGGCAGGCGCGATCTGTTAGGCTGGCTGCATGAACCCATCCGCGAAGCCGGCCGCATCCGAGGGCGTCGACGAGATCGCCACCGTCCGCATCGAGCTGCGCGACACCGACCCGCTGATCTGGCGCGAGGTCGAGGTGCCCACCGCGATGACGCTGGCGGCGCTGCACGACGTCATCCAGACCGCGATGGGCTGGTTCGACTGTCATCTCTGGGAATTCACCATCGGCAGGCAGGGCTACGGCCCCCCGATGGACGAGGATTGGGGGAGCGAGACGCGCCAAGAGGCATCCAAGGTGCGCCTGCGCGATGTCCTGAAGCCGCGCCGGACGACCATCGACTACCTCTACGACTTCGGCGACAGCTGGGAGCACCGCCTCACGGTGACCCGCGTCAGGGCCAGCGATCCGGCGGCCTCCTATCCGCGCTACGTCGGGGGTGAGAGAAACGCTCCGCCCGAAGATTGCGGCGGCATCCCCGGCTTCTACGACCTGCTCGACGCCCTGGCCGATCCAGGCCACCCGAACCATGCCGACGCAACCGAATGGGCCGACGACTACGATCCGCACACCGTCGACGAACGGCGGATCAAGGACGCGTTTCTGGGTATCGCAAAGCGCCTGAACGCCGCCAGGGCGCGGCCGGGCGGGAACAGATCGCCGAAACGCGGCAGCTGATCAGACCGGGATCGCCGCGGTGCTCGCGGCAGGGGCGCCTGCCGAAGTTGCCCGCACGGTCCAGCAGACCGCCGAATCGACAGGCCGTTGGATCGGCGACGACGGTCGCTTCCGCCTGCCGTCTCGCTGGTGATGCGGACGCCGGCCTGCGAGGGACGTTATACCAGATTCGGGTGATCAGGTCGGCCTGACTGGCTTGGGCCACCATGTAAAGCTTGTATGCGCCGCGACGGTTTGGCGTTGTTGGTCGAGTTCGCGGCAGCGTTTTTCGAGAACGAGCTCGAGGT
>NZ_JAFMPY010000031.1 GCF_017353515.1 Jiella sonneratiae | reverse complement strand
ATCGAACTCTTCTTCAAATGGATCAAGCAGAACCTGAAGATCGGCCATTTCTTCGGCGAGAGCGAGAACGCCGTGCGCATCCAGATCTTCGTCGCCCTGATCGCCTTCCTGCTCCTCAAACTCGCCCAAGAAGCCCAGCGCGCCATCCCGCAACCCAGCACCTTCCGCCGCCTCGTCCGCCTCAACCTCATGCAAAGGCGGCCCATCGACACTCTCGGCGCGCCCAATAAACCGCCTGTCTTCGACCCCAGGCAAATGACCCTCGATCTCAGCCATGCTTAAACCGGACAGCAGTGGGCTTGTCCCGAGGATCTACTGCCGGCTCGACGACAGAATCCCTGCAGTTTGGCTCTCGACCGCGAAGCGCCCAGCAATCAACCCGCAGTAGATCCTCGGGACAAGCCCGAGGATGACGACGTGGTGGAATCGGCACCTATATCGTCCGTCTTGGCAATCGTTCGGGCTCAAGTCAGCATCCGCATCGAAGGATCTGGCCGGACGGGTGAATTTTGTCGGCGCGAGGCCGAGGACGACGGCGCGGGAGAGGAAGCGCCTCGCCACGACGAGGTCTCGGTCGATCGATCGCGCGACGCCGCGCGTCTTCGGCGCGCCGGCCCCTCTCCGCCTGGGCTGAACGATTGAGGCTTTCCCCCCGCTCTGTTAGACGGCGGTCTTCCCGCAATCGACGCCCGGACCGTTTTCGATGATCCCCCGCTACGCCCGCCCCGACATGGTCGCCATCTGGTCGCCGGAGACGAAGTTCCGCATCTGGTTCGAGATCGAGGCGCATGCCTGCGACGCGCTGGCCGAACTCGGGGTGATCCCGAAGGAAGCCGCGAAGATCATCTGGGAAAAGGGCGGCGCGGCGAGCTTCGACGTCGAGCGCATCGACGAAATCGAGCGCGAGACCAAGCACGACGTCATCGCCTTCCTCACCCATCTGTCGGAGATCGTCGGGCCGGAGGCGCGCTTCGTCCATCAGGGGATGACCTCCTCGGACATCCTCGACACCTGTCTCGCGGTCCAGCTGACGCGCGCCGCGGACCTCCTCCTCGCCGATCTCGACGCCCTTCTGGCCGCGCTGGAGCGCCGCGCCTTCGAACACCGCGACACCGTCACCATCGGCCGGTCGCACGGGATCCATGCCGAGCCGACCACCTTCGGCGTCAAGCTGGCACTCGCCCATGCCGAGTTCCAGCGCTGCCGCGAGCGGCTGGTCGCGGCGAGGGCCGAGGTCGCGACCTGCGCCATTTCCGGCGCCGTCGGCACCTTCGCCAACGTCGATCCCCATGTCGAAGAGCATGTCGCCCGGGCCATGGGGCTGAAGCCCGAGCCGGTCTCGACGCAGGTGATCCCGCGCGACCGCCACGCGATGTTCTTCGCCACCCTCGGCGTCGTCGCGTCGTCGGTCGAGCGGCTGGCGACGGAGATCCGCCACCTGCAGCGCACCGAGGTGCTGGAGGCGGAGGAATATTTCTCGCCGGGCCAGAAGGGCTCCTCGGCGATGCCCCACAAGCGCAATCCGGTGCTGACGGAGAACCTCACGGGCCTCGCCCGCATGGTCCGCTCCTATGCCCTTCCCGCGATGGAGAACGTCGCGCTGTGGCACGAGCGGGACATCTCGCACTCCTCGGTCGAGCGCTACATCGCGCCGGACGCGACGATCACCCTCGACTTCGCCCTCGCAAGGCTCACCGGCGTCGTCGACAAGCTGCTCGTCTATCCCGAGCGGATGGCCGCCAACATGGACCGGCTCGGCGGCCTCGTTCACTCCCAGCGCATCCTCCTCGCCCTCACCCAGGCCGGCGTGTCGCGCGAGGACGCCTACCGCCTCGTCCAGCGCAACGCCATGAAGGTCTGGGAGAGCTATCACGTCGCCGGCTCGGCGACGGTGGACTTCCTCGAGGAACTGCTGAAGGACGCGGATGTGCGCAAGGCGCTCTCCGAGGAGGAGATCCGCAGGCGCTTCGATCTCGGCTATCACGTCAAGCATGTCGGCACGATCTTCCGCCGGGTGTTCGGCCGGGAAGGTTGATCCCGGCCGCTTCGGCCCCGTGCCGTCGCGGCGCCTCGTCCGGGCGGTGATCGCCGCTGCCCGGCCCGGGCGCCGCACGGCAGACTGCCGTGCCGCCTTCCCCCGCCGGCCCTTCTCTCCGCCACGCTGCGCGGCGGACCGTGGCTGCGCCTACCGGCCCCCGAGCAGCGCCAGCGGCAGGCTGGTGATCCACGGCACGTAGGTCACCAGCGCCAGGCAGACGAGGATGACGGCCACCAGCGGCAAGAGGTGGCGGATCATCCGCTCCAGCCCGATGCCGGCCACCGCGCAGGCGGCGAACAGGTTGACGCCGAAGGGCGGCGTGATCATGCCGAGGGCGAGGTTGGTGATCATGATCAGGCCGAAATGCACCGGATGGATGCCGTAGCTCGCGGCCACCGGCGCGAGGATCGGCGCGATGACGACGATCGAGGCCGATGTCTCGACGAACATGCCGATGACGAAGAGAAGCACGTTGACGGCAAGGAGGAAGGTCATCGGCCCGGTGAAGGTTTCCGCGATCCAGGCGCCGATGTCGGCGGGAATGCCGGCCCGGGTGATGACGAAGGAGAACAGCCCGGCCATCGAGATGATGAAGAAGATGATCGCCGATGAGACCGCCGAGCGGCGCACGACCTCGGCGAGGTCGCGCAGCGACAGTTCGCGGTAGACGAGAAGGCTGACGAGGAGGGCATAGGCGACCGCGACCACCGAGGCCTCGGTCGGGGTGAAGACGCCGCCATAGATGCCGCCGAGCACGATGACCGGCATCAGCAGCGCCAGCGCCGCCCGTCTCAGGCTGGCAAGGAACGGCTTGCGCTCGGCCGCCGGCATGCCGCCGGTATCGGTCATCCGGCTCCAGACGCCGATATAGACGATCAGCGCCGCCGCCACGAGAAGGCCCGGCCCGATGCCGGCGATGAACAGGTCTCCAACGGGCGCAGAAGCGGAGACGCCGTAGAGGATCATCGGGATCGAGGGCGGTATCAGCACGCCGAGCTCCGCCGACGTCGCCTGCAGCGACGCCGCGAAGCCTATGGGATAGCCCTGCCGGACCATCGCCGGGATCAGGATCGCGCCGATCGCATAGGTGGTCGCGACACTGGAACCGGAGACCGCGGCGAAGATCATGCAGACCACGACGCAGGACATCGGCAGCCCGCCCCGCGTCCCGCCGAGCAGGCTGTCGACGAGATCGACGATGCGCGACGAGATCCCGCCGGCGGCCATGACGTTGCCGGCGAGGATGAAGAAGGGGATCGCCGCGAGCGGGAACTTGTCGAGGGCGATGAAGGCCTGCTGCGGCACGACGATCAGCGGCAGATTCGCGAAGGCGGCGGTGCCGAGCAGCCCGGCCAGGCCGATCGCCACTGCCACCGGCACGGCCAGGATCAGCAGGACGACCATCGTCAGGATCATCGCGGCGAGCATGTCCGGTCCTCAGACGTTGGTGTCGGGCGCCTCGCCGGCGGGCGGTGCCGGATCGAGGAGATGGGCGGCGAGCGCCAGGATGGAGATCGCCGAACCCACCGGCAGCGCCGCATAGGCGTAGCTTGCGGGAATGCCGAGGCCGGCGAGCGTCTGGAACCTGACGCGCCAGCAGAGCTCCGCGCCGAACCAGACCAGCACGGCGAGGAGCCCGAAGACCGCCGCCGCGCCCGCCAGACGCAACGCCCGGCGGGCCGGGCCGCGGGTCACTTCGAGGAGCACGTCGACGGAGATCAGCGTGCCCGCCCGCATGGCGCCGGCGAGCGCGAGATACGCCATCCAGACCAGCGAGGTCTGGATCAGCGGTTCGGACCAGGCGGCGGTCTGGAACAGCACGAAGCGCGCGATCACCTGCCACATGCCGGTCAGGACCGCGACGACGAGCATCAGGCTTCCGGCCCAGACCGCTGCCGCCGTCACGGCGCGCTCGACCCCTTTCAGGGCCGAGCCGATCGGTCGCGACAAGCTCATTTGGTGTCGCGGATCGCCGCCAGCTTGTCGGCGCCGAACTCTTCCGAAAGCTGGTCGAAGAGGCCCGACAGCTTGTCGCGGAACGACTGCTTGTCGACGTCGCGGATGACGGTGACGCCCTGGCCCTGAAGCGTCTTCAGGCCGCTCTCGATCGACGCCTCGGCTTCCTTGCGGTTGCGCTTCATGGCGTTCGCCGCTGCCTGGCGGAAGATCTCCTTGTCACCGTCGGAGAGATTGCCCCAGGTCGACGGCGAAATCAGCACCACCAGCGGCGTGAAGGCGTGATCGGTCATCGAGACGTATTTCTGCACCTCGCCGAAGCGGTTGTTGACGATCGCCCCGATCGGATTTTCCTGACCGTCGACGACGCCCTGCTGCAGAGCGGTGTAGACTTCGGGGATCGCCATCGGCGTCGGCAGCACGCCAAGCGCGCTCCACACCCTGATGTGCAGGTCGTTCTGCTGGGTGCGGATCTTCAGGCCGGCGACGTCGTCCGCCGTCTTCACCGGCCGCACCGAATTCGTCAGCTCGCGAAAGCCCATGCCGCCGAAGGCCAGGCCGACCAGCCCGTGATCGGGCATCTCGTCGAGCAGCTTCTGGCCGATCGGCCCGTTCAGCACCGCGTCGGCGTGGTCGAAATCGCGGAACAGGAACGGGATGTCGAAGATCTTCAGGTCCGGGTCGAAATTCGCCACCACCGAGGTCGACGGCACGGCCATGTCGACGGTGCCGAGCTGCAGGCCCTCGATGACGTCGCGATCGCCGCCGAGCGCGCCGCCGCTCTGGACCCTGACGGCGATGCGGCCGCCGGTCTTGTCGGCGATCTCGTCGGCGAACTGACCCATGGCGACGACTTCGGGCGCCTGCGGGCCGCCGACCATGCCGACATTGATCGTCGTTTCCTGGGCGAGCGCCGGCATCGGCAGCAGCGCCAGCATCACGCCTGCGCGCAGAATGGTCCGTCTCAGCATTGTCATTCCTCCCTGTGGTGGTTCGGTCTGTCTTTTGGGCCGGCCGCGCTCAGGCGACCGTCCAGTGGTCGGTGACGAAGGGCTCGAGACGCTCCGTGTCGATCTCGATCCCCAGCCCCGGCCCGTCCGGCACGGCGAGCGTGCCGTCGGGGTCTGGACGCGGCGCGAAGATCGCGTCGCGCATCGGGTTGTGGCTCATGTCGCATTCGAGCTGCGGCAGCGGCCGCCCCGGCGCGTCCGGAAGGACCGCCGCGACCTGCATCGCCGCCAGCACGTTGACCGCCGCCCCCCAGACATGCGGGATCAGCGCGAGACCGGACGCCTCGGCAAGCGCCGCGATCTTCAGCGTCTCGGTGATGCCGCCGCACAGCGCGATGTCCGGCTGGAGGATCGACAGGCTCCGCTCGGCCACGGGGTCGCGGAACGCCTGCAGGCCGCAGAAGGATTCGCCGCCCGCCAGCGGCACCGTCAACCTTGCGGCCAGTTCCCGATATGACGGCAGGTCGTCGTGCCTCACCGGCTCCTCGATCCAGCGCAGGTCGAGATCGTCGATCCGGCGGGCGAGCGTCAGCGCGTCGTGGACGGTGGAGGCTTCGTTGAGGTCGATCATCAGATCGCGATCGGGACCGAGGATCTCGCGCGCCCGGCGGATGGCCACCTCGTCGGCCGCCGGCCCGATGCCGACCCTGAGCTTGACCGCCCGGTAGTTCTGGCGGGCGTAGCTTTCGACGGCAGCGGCAAGCCCGCGATGGCGATCGCCGTCCGGCGGCAGCAGCGGACCGCTGGCATAAGGCGTCAGCCTGTCGCGCAGCGCGCCCCCGAGCACCCGCGACAACGGCTCACCGGCGGTGCGCGCGAAGGCGTCCCATGCCGCGATGTCGATGGCGCTGACGGCCATGACGGCGAGGCCGCGGCGGTCCGGAACGACCCGGCGCATCGCCTCGGCATGGAGCCGACGCGGCGCCGTGACGTCGGCTCCGATCACCGCCGGCGCCAGGACGGTGCGGATGAAGGCCGACGCGGGTGCCGCGAATGCCCAGGTCTCGCCCCAGCCGACGAGGCCGCCGGCCGTCGTCAGCCGGACCAGCAGGGCGCTGCGCCGGGTGAAGGTGCGAAGCGCGTTGCCGGCCGGTTCCGGAAGGTCGCAGGCGATCTCGAAGCCGTCGATGCTGACGATGCGGTCGGTGGCAGGCACGAAGCTTTCCCAAGGTGGATCGGGTGGAGACTAAATCATTGCGTCTTGCGCGACTAATTGGGATTTCGAGCGAGTTTCGATCGGAAATTCAAATCGATAGCATTGCGCAGCCTTCGGGCAATCAGTTCGTCTCGAGCAGATCGAGGTCGGCAAGGACCCGCCGCGTGACGGCGATCAGCGCATCCAAGCCGAGATCGCGGTCGTCGGCCCGGCGCACGGCGCAGAGGAAGGACTTCTCGATCTGCGGTCGGCTTTCGAGCGCGATCAGCGTTCCCATCCGGACGGACGCCTCGATCAGGCGCGACGGCAGGATTGCGACGCCGAGGCCGGCCTCGACCAGATGCGCGATCACGCTCGGCACGGTGTGGCACTTCGACAGATGCAGCGGCTCGAGCCCGGCCGCGCCGAACCAGGACATCGTCTGGCGCCAGTTCGGCGACGGGCTGGGGCTGACGAGCACGGTATGGTGCAGCAGGTCCGCCGGTCGCACGAGCGCGGGAAGGTTCAGGGCCGGAGCGGCGACCCACGTCGCCGGCTGGACGCCGAAGGGGACGATCTGGAGGCGCGGATCGTCGGCCGGATTGATGGCGATGGCGAGATCGAGCCGGTGGTCGGCGAGGTCCGCCACGAGGTCGGGGCTCGGTCCGATGACCAGTTCGACGCGCAGGGCCGGATATTCCTGCGAGGCGAGCTTGAGCAATGCCGGCAGCCCGCTGACGGCGAAGGATTCCGACACCCCCAGCCGCACCAGCCCGCCGATCTCCTGATGGTCGACGCGCCCCTTCAGCTTGCCGATCTCGCCGAGGATCGCCTGGGCGTGCTCCACCATCTCCCGACCCTCCTGGGTCAGTTGCAGTCCACGTCCCTTCCTCTCGAAAAGCTGCAGGCCGAGCGCCTGTTCGAGATCCCGCAGCCGCAGCGACACGGTCGGCTGGGCGAGGTTCAACTGCCGCGACGCCTCGTGCACCGTGCCGAGCCGGGCGACGCTGTGGAAGGCCTCGATCTGCGCGAGGGTGATCCTCATTCTTAGAAATTCCCAATCAATCCCCCTCAGATAATCAAATTTGCTCAGATTATTCAAAGAGAATAGCGTGCCATCCGTCGGGGAGGACCGGCCTCCGACCGGATAGCCGGTCGGCGAACCAATCCGCGCCCGCTTCCCGGCGGCGCACCATGGGAGGAATATCATGTCGAGGTCCATGCTCGGCGGCCTTCTGGCCGCGGTCGCGATCGCTTTGTCTGCGGGAGCCGTGTCCGCTCAGGACCTGCCCGACGTGAATCTGAAGGTGTCGGGCGGCAACCGCACCCAGAACATGTTCAAGTTCATCCAGGAGCCGTTCTTCACCAAGCAGATCACCGAGGATTCCAACGGCGCGGTCACCACCACCTTCGGCTCGCTCGACGACCTGGGCCTGCAGGGGCCGGAGGTGCTCCGCCTGCTGCAGCTCGGCATGTTCGACATCTCCGAGGGCACGCTCAGCTACATGGCCGGCGAGGACGCGCATTTCGACGCGCTCGACCTGCCGGGCCTGACGGCGGACATCGACATGCAGCGCAAGGTCGCCGACGCCTACCGTCCGACGCTGGCGAAGATCCTCGAAGACAAGTTCAAGGTGAAGCTGCTGTCGATGTCGCCGATCGCCCTGCAGGTGATCTACTGCAAGGGCGACATCAAAGGCCTCGCCGACCTGAAGGGCAAGAAGGTCAGGACCTACAACCGCGGCATGTCCGACCTCGTCGAGGCCGCCGGGGCGGCTGCCGTCAACATTCCCTTCGCGGAAGTCGTGCCGGCGATGCAGCGCGGCGTCGCCGACTGCGCCGTCACCGCCACCTCCGCCGGCAACACCGCCCGCTGGTGGGAAGTGACGGATTCGCTGGTGAAGGTGCCGATGGGCTGGGCGACGACCTTCTTCGCCGCCAACCTCGCCAACTGGAACCGCCTCGATCCGAAGGTGCAGGCGTTCCTCACCGACGAGTTCGCCAAGATGGAGGACCGTCAATGGAAGCAGGCGGCCGCCGACATCCAGGACGGCATCAACTGCAACACCGGCATGGGCGAGTGCAAGAACGGCATCCCGGCCGACAAGAAGATGACGCTGGTCGAGCTTTCCGACGCCGACCAGGCGCTGGCCAAGAAGCTGGTGGAGGGGGTCCTCAAGGGCTGGGCGTCGCGCTGCGGCGCGGACTGCGCCAAGGACTGGAACGCCAAGGTGGGCACGCTGCTCGGCGTCGACGCCCCGGTCGAGTAAGCGGCGATGCTTGAGACGACGCTGCGGCAAATTTCGCTCGTCATGTCGCGGCTGGGGGGCGGAATGCTCCTCGCCGCGGCCCTCCTCGTCGCCGTCGAGGTGTCGCTGAGAATGTCGCGGCTCGTCATCTTCAGCGTCGGCACGGAGCTCTCCTCCTACGCGCTGGCGGTCGGCGCCGCCTGGTCCTTCGCCCACGTCGTCTTCGAGCGCGCCCATGTCCGGGTCGACGTCGTCAGCCAGCGCCTGCCGCCCCTGCCCCGCGCCTTCTTCGACGTCCTCGCCATGGCGAGCCTCGCGGTCGTCGGCTTCCTTTTGACGCTGGCGGCCTGGACGACGTTCGCGACGACGCTTGCCCTCGACACCCACTCGAACACCACCCTGGCTACCCCGCTCGCCGTCCCGCAGGGGCTGTGGGTCGCGGGTATCGGGTGGTTCACCTTCATCGCCGCCTACCGGACGGCGACGGCCGCGGCCGCCCTGCTGCGCCGGGATCTCGCCGAGGTCACCCGCATCGCCGCGCCGCCGAGCGCCGAGGACGAGGCGAGCGAGGCCGCGCTCGACGCGCGCAGCAGGATGGAAGCCGAGTCATGATCCCCGTCGCCATCGGCCTCCTGTTCCTGTTCCTGGCGATCGGGCTGCCCGTCGCCGCCGCGCTGGCGCTGCTCGGGCTGGGGCTCGACCAGATCTTCTCGCCGGTCGACCTGCGCCTGGCGATGGGCGAACTCGGCTGGGTCTCCTCCTCCAACGCCCTCCTCGTCAGCGTGCCGCTGTTCATCCTGCTCGGCGAGATCCTGCTCCGCTCCGGCATCGCCGACCGGCTCTACGACGCGATGAGCCGATGGCTCTCCTGGCTGCCGGGCGGGCTGATGCACGCCAATATCGGTGCCAGCATGGCGTTCGCCGCCACCTCCGGCTCCAGCGTCGCCACGGCCGCGACGATCAGCGTCGTCGGCGCGCCGATGGTCGAGCGCTACGGCTACGGCGAGAGGCTGTTCTTCGGGTCGATCGCCGCCGGCGGCACGCTGGGCATCCTCATCCCCCCGTCGATCAACCTCATCATCTTCGGCTGGCTCACCGAGACCTCGGTCCCCAAGCTCTATCTCGCCGGCTTCCTGCCGGGCCTCGTGCTCGGAACCGGTTTCTCCCTGACGATCCTCCTCGTCTGCCTCCTCAGGCCCGCGATCGGCGGCCATCGCATCGCGGTCGACTGGGGCGAGCGCTGGCGCAGCCTCTGGGGCCTCCTGCCGCCCTTCGCCATCTTCGTCATCGTCATCGGCTCGATCTATGCCGGCATCGCGACCCCGACGGAAAGCGCCTCGCTCGGCGTCGTCGCGGCGCTCGTCCTCGCGGCGCTGCACCGGCGGCTGACGGTGCCGATGATCCTCGCCGCCCTCGACGGCACGATGCGCTCGACGGGCATGATCATGCTGATCGTCATGACGGCCTGGTTCCTGAACTTCGTGCTCGCGGCGCTCGGCCTGATCTCGGCGATGAACGGGGCGATCGCCGGCATGGATCTCGGCCCCACCGGCCTGATCCTCTCGGTGATCGCGCTCTACCTCGTCCTCGGCATGTTCATGGACCCGCTGGCGATGATGATCGTCACGGTTCCGATCATCGCGCCGCTGGTCAAGGACGCCGGTTTCGACCCGGTCTGGTTCGGCATCCTGATCGTGCTTCTGTGCGAGACGGCGCTGGTGACGCCGCCGATCGGCATGAACCTCTTCGTGGTGCAGGGCGTGCGCCGGCGCGGGACGATCGACGACGTGATGATCGGCGTCGCCCCCTTCGTGCTCTGCCTGATCGCGATGATCGGCCTTCTACTCGTCTTCCCGCAGATCGCGCTTTGGCTGCCTTCGGCGCTGAGCGACTAACAAGACAGGAGCTTCGCCATGACCGGCACCACCGTCCTCCGCCTGCGCGACAGGGACATCGCCGTCGACGATACGATGCGCGCCGCCATCCTGGACGAGATGCCCGAGATCGCCTGGATCGGCGACGCGGCGCTTCGCGCCAAGGTGCTTGACGCCTGGGCCGCGGCCGTCGCCTCGGCGGGCTTCGCCCGGATCGGCGATATGAAGCCGTCCGGCAACTACGACGGCCTGCCGCTGCGCCACGGTACCCAGGCCGACCACATCCGCTCGGTGGCGCGGATGGCGCTGAAGATCGCCGAGGAGATGGATACGCTGTTTCCGGACTTCGTCTACGACCGGGATCTGCTGATCGCCGGCGCGCTCTGCCACGACATCGGCAAGGTCTGGGAGTTCGATCCGGACAACATCGCCCGCTGGAAGGCGAACCCGCGCAAGAGCGGCTATCCGTCGATGCGCCACCCGGGCTACGGCATCCACATCTGCCTGACCGCCGGCCTGCCGGAGGAGGTCGCCCACATGGCCGCCGCCCACTCGGCGGAAGGCGAGCTTCTGACTCGCAGCCTCGAGAACACCATCCTGCGCTGGGCCGACCATACCTTCTGGATGGTCGCGGAAGCCGGCGCGATGCTCGCAGAGACCGACGACTGGACCGCGCCGAACAAGACCGCCTGAACCGGCGGGCGGGCCGGCCGGCCGACCGGCCCGCCCGCCGGCTCGGACGCGGGGGCTCCCCGCTTCCCCTTTCCCGGCACTTCCCCGGCCCTATTCGACCTCCGTCTCCCGCTCGGCCGGGCCGAGGCACATCGCCCGGCCCGGCCTTTCCATGTCATGAAAAGAGAAAAGCCGCCCTCCCGGTCCGGAAGGGCGGCTTTCGATTTTGATCTCCGGCCTCGGCGGCGGCCACCGCCGCCGAGGGTCCCGCCGGCTCACACCGACGGGATGACCTTCAGCGCCGGGAACCAGTGCCCCAGGAAGGTCGGGGGCCAGGCCATCGGCAGGAAGTAGTTGAAGAGTGCGGCGATGAAGACGGTCATGCCGATCGCCATCGGCAGCACGATCCGCCAGGGTTCGCGCGCTTCGGTGCGCATGTAGCCGGCGATGAACAGCGGCACCGTCGGGACGAGGCCGATGATCGACATCGAGACCAGGAAGCCGGTGAGCCAGCCGAAGAAGCTCGCCGCACGGGTGAAGACCTGCTTCCTGGTGAGATGCGCCGTGTCAGAGGCGAGATCCATGTGGATCTTGCGGGAGACGTTCGCCTTCGCGTCGTCGGCGAGGCCGTGCCGCCGCTCCCGTTCCAGCCGGCGGCAGACCTGATTGACCAGGCTGAGCACCGCGAAGATCAGCGCCGAGATGCCGACCACCATCGGGATGATCTTGGCTTTGAAGTTCCAGCCGGCCGCCTCGTAGAGCATCAAGACCAGCACGGCGATGAACAGGAGGTTGAAGAGATCCGTCGCGCGGAATGCCGGGCGACCGTAGTCGGCCAGCATGTTCCGCCAGCTGCCGTGCGCCCTGGCGTCGCGGATCAGCGGCCGGAGCAGGCCGAGGGCGGCGAAGCCGAAGAGCACGAGCACGATCGGGCGGCTAAACCATTCGATGCCGTAGCGCTCGATCGAGATGAAGAGGTAGCGCTCCACCGACGCGCCGAGGACGAGGCCGAGAATGAGCGGCGGGCGCGGCCATTTCAGCATCTTCATCGTCCAGCCGACGAGGCCGAAGATCATCATCGTGTAGAGGTCGCCCCACTGCTGCGACCCCTGGAAGGCGCCGATGAAGATGATGCTGAGGACGCTCGGCAGGATCAGGGTGTAGCGCAGCTGCGCGAGCTTGGCGAACTGGCCGCTGAGGAGATAGCAGATGCCGGCGCCGAGGATGTTGGCGATCGCGATGCTCCAGACCATCGAATAGGTGACGCTGAGATTGACCGACAGCATGTCGGGCCCCGGCACCAGGCCGTGCATCAGGAACGCGCCGAGGAGGATCGCCATGCCGGCGCTGCCGGGAATGCCGAAGGCGACGGTGGGCACCAGCGCGCCGCCCTCGCGCGAGTTGTTGGAGGCTTCCGAGGCGATGACGCCGCGCACGTCGCCCGAACCGAAGGTCTGCTCCGCGCCCTTCTCGGTGCGCAGCGCATGGCCGTAGGCGACCCAGTCGATCACCGAGCCGCCGATCCCCGGCACCGCCCCGAGCGTCGATCCGATCCAGCTGCAGCGCACGACCAGCCAGAAATTCCGGAAGCAGTCCATCGCGCCCTCGCGCATGCCGGCCTTGGCGTCGAAAGGGGCGCCGCCGGCGATCGAGGTGCGGGAAATCGCGAGATCGGCGAGTTCCGGAATGGCGAAGAGACCGAGGATCGCGGGAATCAGCGGCAGGCCTTCCCAGAGATAGAGGCTGCCCATCGTCCATCGCAGCGTCCCGGTCTGCGGATCGGCGCCGATCATCGAGATCATCAGGCCGAGCCCTGCCGCGGTCAGCCCGCGCAGCGGCGCGTTGCCCGACAGGACCGCGACCATCGACAGGCCGAGACAGGAGAATGCCAAAAGTTCCGGCGAGCCGATGAACAGCATCAGCGGCCGCAGCAGCGGCAGCGTCAGCCCCATCAACATGGCGCCGAAGACGCCGCCGATCATCGAGGACATGTAGGCGGCGCTGAGCGCCCGCCCGGCCTCGCCGCGCTTGGCCATCGGGTAGCCGTCGAGAACCGTCGCGGCCGAGCCCGCGCCGCCCGGCACGCCGAACAGGATGGCCGGGATGGGATCGCCGGTCGCCGTCGCGGCGCCGAGGCCGAGCAGCAGCGCGAAGGCGGCATGCGGATCCATGGTGAACGTGAACGGCAGAAGCAGCGCGGTCGCGGCGAGGCCGCCGATGCCGGGCAAGACGCCGAGCGACAGCCCCATGACGACACCGACGGCCAAAAGCAGCAACCGCGACGGATCGAGTATCGTCAGCAGCGCCGTCGTCGCCGCGTCGAGCATGCTCATGTCCATGGTCTGATCCTTGGCAGCCCTGGGGCTGCGCCCGCAGAACGGCCGGGCCAGAAGAAACTGGCACGGCTCTGTTCCGCTGTTCTTGGAGGCATCATTGGCTTGGGCACGATGACGTCGTGCCCGGCCGGCTCCGGACCCGCCGAAGCGCGGCGCCAGCCTATTTGTAGGCTTCCTTCACCCGCTCGAAGAACTCCGGCGAGTGGTTGGCGATCTCCTGCATGCGCTGCTCGATCTGCTCGCCGGAGAGCGGCTTCACCTCGACATGGAGGCGCTTGGCGTCCGACAGGAACTTCTCGTCCTGGACACTCTTCATGAAGGCCGTCCGCAGGGCTTCCAGCCGATCGGCGGGAATTGCCGGCGGCGCCGTGATCGGCCGGCCCATCGCCATCGAATTGAAGAAGAACTTCAATAGTTCGCGCTGGTCGTCGGTCTTGGCGTAGTCGAAGACGCTCGGCACGTCGCCGAATTCCTTCGTCGGGTCACCGGAGGTCTGCAGCACGAGCTTGAGCTTGCCGGCCTTGTATTCGGCGGCAAGATTGGTCTCCAGCGCCCCCGAGGTGATGCCGCAGGCGCCGTTCACCTCACCCCGTTCGAGGGCGAGCAGCACGCCCGGCATGCCGTGATAGCCCGAGACGAGCTTGATCTTGGCGCCGAGGACGTTCTTGAGGATCGCCGTCTGGCGGTAGGTGTCGGAGGCCGGCGCGCTGGTGCCGAACAGCACCTCGTTCTTCAGGATCTCGTCGAAGGTCTTCGGGCCGTCGCCCTCGGCCTTCACCGCGCAGAACTGCTCGTCGCGGGAGATGCTGCCGATCCAGCTGAACTTCGTCGGGTCGAACTGCGCCGCCTGATTGCCGAGCAGCGGCTCGATGGCTGCCTCGACGGTGAACATGCCCATCGAGGTGCCGTCGGCCTCGGCTTGGTTGTACATGTAGTTCGCGGCGATCAGGGTGCCGGCGCCGGTCAGGTTGGTGTTGAGCACGGTCGGATTGCCCGGAATGAACGATCCGAGATTGGCGCCCCACAGGCGGAAGTAGGTGTCGTTCTCGCCGCTGGCCGAAAAGCCCGAGACGAGGGTCACCGTCTCGCCGTCGTAGAAGTCGGCGACGCTCTCGGCCTTCGCGGCCGCGGGGCCGAAGGCCCAACAGCCGACGGCGAGGCACGAGACCGCCAATCGGCGGGCGGCTGAGGTTGTGATTTTCATGCTTTCCTCCCTGGTTTGACCCGACCTTCGGGTCGCTTGCTGGCATCTGCTCTCTTGGTGTCCGATGGCCGCCCGTGCGCTCAGGACGCGGCCGCGGCCGGCGCCGGATCGGCGTAGACGGGCGGCACGTCGGGCATGCGATCCCATTCGGCGGCGGGATCGAAGCCCCAGACCCAGTCGATCTTGCCGTGCACGCTGCCGGTGCCCGCCTTGATCGCCTCCTTCTGCCTGGCGCTGTCCTTCATGTGCTTGAAGTCCTTGTTGGCGAGCGACAGGCGCTGCACGCCGTGGACGCGCGGGATGCGGATCCGCCGGAATTCGGCGAAAGCTTCCACCGGGTCCTCGACAGCGCCCAGCCAGCGGCCGAGGATGTAGGCGTCCTCGAAGGCCATGGCGGCGCCCTGCCCGGCGCTCGGCAGCATCGCGTGGGCGGCGTCGCCGATCATCTGGATGCGGCCGCGCCCCCAGTTGTCGTTGATCGGACGGGTGAAGAGCCCCCACTTCGTGCACTCGCCCACGCAGTCGAGCAGCTTGGCGAGCCGCGGCTCGGCGCCGGGAAAGCTCGCCCGCATGTCGGCGGGATCGCCCTTGATCGACCACCCCTCCTCGACCCATTCGTCGGTGTCGACCTGGGAGACGACGTTGACCAGCTTGCCCTGCCGGATCTTGTAGGCGATGAGATGCCTGCCGGGGCCGACCCACTGGGTGTGGCCGCGCGGCTCGATCGCCTCTTCGGGAACGTCCTCGGTCTTCAGCAGCGCCCGCCACACCATCTGGCCCGTATAGGCCGGCCTGTCCTCGCCATAGAGCGCTTCGCGGACCGCCGACTTCACGCCGTCGGCGCCGATGACGTAGTCGGCGTCGACGCTCGCGCCGTTCTGGAAATTCAGCGTGACGTGATCGTCGGCCTCGACGAGGCCCGACAGGCGGTGGCCGAGATGGATGCGGGCGGGATCGAGCGTCTTCGCCAGCGCGTCGATCAGGTCCGCCCGGTGGAAGGAGTAGTAGGGCGCGCCGTACTTGTCCTTGACCGCCAGCCGGTCGGTCGCCTGCAGGAACTCGCCGGTCTGCATGGCGCGGGTGTAGGGCCCCGGCGATTCGTGGCCGACGGCGGCGATCGCCTCGCCGACGCCGATCGCCCGGAGCGCCTTGACGGCCTGCGGGCTGATGTTGACCGAGGCGCCGATCTCGCCGAGCTCCGGCGCGGTCTCGAAGACCTCGGCCTGAAGACCGACCATCTTCAGGGCGTTGGCGGCCGCCAGGCCGGCGAGCCCGCCGCCGACGATCGCGAATTTGCACGTCGCATTCATGTTCTCTCCTCCGGTTCGGTTCCGGCCGATGTCATGGCGTCGATGTCGCTCATCCGTCCCTGAAGTCGGGCGGGGCGGACGGTCCCCACAGATTGCCCACGGTGCCCGGCCCCCAGGTCTTCGGCTCGTAGGGGTGGTCTTCCCGCCACGGCCGCGGCACGAAATAGCCGAGCTCCTCGGAATCGATCCGGGCGAGCTCGGTGTAGAGCTCGACGATCTGGCCGTCGGGATTGCGGTGATAGGTGAAGATGTTGTCGCCGATCACGTGCCGGCCGGGCCCGTAGATCAGCGGGAACCCGTTCTTGCCGAGGAAATCGCAGGCCCGGATGATCTCGGCCTGGTCCTTCAGCTCGAAGGCGACGTGATGCATCTTCGGCTTGTCGCCGCGCACGAAATTGGCGGTGTGGTGATCCGGCCCGCAGCGCATCCAGACGAAGAAGTCCTCGCGCCAGTCGGAGACCCTAAAGCCCAGCACCTCCTCGTAGAAGCGCACGAGAGGCTGGAGCTCGGTCGCCTTGAAGGCGATGTGGCCGAGTTTCAGCGGCACGAAGCCCTTGGGCGTGCGGTCGAACGCCACCGGCTCGGCGTCGGAGAAGAGCTCGATCGTCGTGCCCTTCGGATCGGCGAAGGAGAGGATCTCGGCAACGCCGGGCATGGCGTCGCTGCGCCGCTCCGCATCGATCCCGTGCCGCTCGGCAAGCCCCTTCGCGACCTCGCCCAGCTCCCGGCCCGGCGCGATCTGGAAGGCGATCTTCGTGCAGAACGGAACCTCGCCCTTTTCCAGCACCAGCGCCTGCTGGCCGGTGACCGTCGCCAGGAAGGCGCGGTCCTTGTCGCGCGCGGCGAGGGAGAGCCCGAGAACCTCGACGTAATAGTCGGTCAGACGGTCGAGATCGGGCGTCGTGAAGGTGGCGTGGCTGATGCGCGTCACTCGCGTCATGGCTCTAGCCCCTCCACCGGTTGCACCAGTCGATGACGATGCGGTTGAAGCGGTCCGGATCCTCCATGTTCGGCAGGTGGCGGGCGCCTTCGAGTGCAAGGAGTTCGCCGTTCTGCAGCGCGTCGGCGATCTTTTGGTTGTCCTGCGGATGCGCCGCCGGGTCCTCGGTGCCGTAGAGGACCAGCGCCGGCGCGGCGATTTCGGGCAGCCGCGGCGTCCAGTCGAAGTCCTGGATCGCCGCCGCGCAGCCGATGTAGCCCTGGACGGGGGTCGCCGCGACGGTGTCGTGGACCTGCTGCCAGAGATTGGGGTGGCGCTGCTTGAACTCGGCGCTCAGCCAGCGGCCCATCGTCGCCTCGGCGAGCGGCGCCATCGAGTTGGCGTCCTGGATGACGATCGTCCGCTTGCCCCAGCGCTCCCTGGCGTCGGCCGGCGACTGCGATTGCGTGTCGCAGAGGACGAGCGAGGCGACGCGTTCGGGATGCAGGATGCCGAGCCCCTGGGCGATCATGCCGCCGATCGAGAGCCCGCAGAAATGGACCTTCGCGATCTCCAGATGGTCGAGCAGCAGCACGGCGTCGGCGATGAGCTGCTCCATGCGGTAGTTGCCCGGCGCAACGTCGCTGCCGCCGTGGCCGCGCATGTCGGCCCGCAGCACGCGGTAGCCCGCCGCCAGGAACGCCGGCACCTGGTCGGACCACATGCCGCTGTCGGCGGCGAGCGAGTGAGCGAAATAGACGACCGGCGCGTCAGCGGGCCCGACGACGTCGTAATAGATCTTGCGGCCGTTGGTCCAAAGCAGCATGTCTGAAAACCTTTCCTTGGTCGTCGGGCGTCAGGAACGCCCGGTCGCATGGGCCCGGACGGGCACGTTCATGGTGCCGATCATCGGGCTCTCGACGGTGATGACGTCGCCCGGGAACACCCGCGCGACGCCGTCGCAGGTGCCCGTGTAGAAGACGTCGCCCGGATAGAGCGTGTAGAAGGACGAGGCGAAGGCGATCAGGCGCCTGACGCCGTAGACCAGCTGCTCGGTGTTGGTCTCCTGGCGAACCTCGCCGTTGACCTTCAGCATGAGCGGCACCTTGCCGGGATCGGTGAGTTCGTCGGCCGTCACCAGCCACGGCCCGAGCACCGCGTAGCCGTCGCAGGACTTGCGGAAGCTGCGGTCCTCGGGGCCGCGTACCACCATGTCGAGGCCGAGGCAGTAGCCGGCGACGTGATCGAGCGCGTCTGCCTCGGCGATGTCGCTGCCTTCCTTGCCGATCACGACGACGAATTCGAGCTCGTGGTCGGTGCGCCGCTCGGGGAAGCGCAGGGGAACCCCTTCCGACGGGCCGACGATCGCCGAGTTCGCCTTGAGGAAGATCCCGTCCTTGCCGATGTCGCCGCTGTGCTTGGACTTGTTGGCCTCGCGGGCGGGCGCCATCTCGGCGATGTGCGAGGGATAGTTGGTCGGCGCCGCCATCGTCTTGCTCGGACGCGCGACGGGCGCGAGGAGATCGACGCTTTCGACCGGGACGCCGGCGACCTTGCCGGCTTCCGAGAGGAAGCGTTCGCGCCACTCCGGCAGCGCCGCGACGACCGCGTCGCCCTTCATCACGTAGGACGCCGACGCCCTGATCTCGGCCTGCAGCGGCGTGACGTCGTGGACGAGACCGTCGATCACGATGCCGAGCCGATCATCCCCGAAACGACAGATACGCATGGTTCGTACTCCTTCTGCCCGCTCAGACGCAGAGCGCCCTGGCGAGATCGCCCGCCGCGGTCATGGTCTCGGCACCCATCACCAGATCGATCACACGTTCGAGCTGCGAGCCGGTCATGCGGGTGCCTGCAAGTTTGCGGAATTTCTCGACGACGTCGGCTTCGCTGGCGAAGAACTTCTCGCTGCCGCGCGGCGCCTCGACCGTCTCTTCGTGGACCTCGCCGTTCTTCAGGTGAACCTCGACCCGGACCTTGTGCCGGAAGCGCGATCCCAGCGCGGTGATCTCGGGATCCTCGATGACCTCGACGCGGCGCGACAGCGCGATGCGTTCGGGATCGTCCACCTTGTCCTCGGTGAACTGCGCGACGAAGGCGTCGCCTTCCAGAAGCAGCGTCGCGACGCAATAGGGAAGGTTCAGCTGCGCCGAAGTCAGGCCTTCGGGCCTGTAGGGCCAGCCGACGTGATCGACCGTCACCTGCGAGCCGTAGACGACGATCTTCTCCAGTTCGTCGAGGGTGAAGGGTCGCCGCGCCTTTATCATGCGGATGCCGTCCAGCGTCGTATGGTTGCTGCCGACGCAGGAATAGAATTTCAGCGCGATCTGCATGGTCTCGAAGCGCTCGCCGAGACCGTCCGAGAGGGCCGCGAGATCGTAGCGGTCGTGGGAGCGCGAGAAGGTCGAGCAGAAGCCGCCATAGTCGCTCTCGAAGACGTTGCGGATGCCGGTGAAGCCGCGCTCGGCGAGGATCGCGCCGTAATAGCCGCTCTGCGCCGCCCGGCCGGCATGCATGCGCTTGACCATCGCCCCGTACTGGGCGGCCATGAGGCCGGCCGACTGGGTGCCGGCGATGCCGAGCGCGTTGACGGTCTTGTCGTGGTCGAGCCTGAGGGCCGCAGCGGCGCCGGCGGCGGCGGAGAAGACCCCGAGCGTCGCCCCCGAGTGCCAGCCCTGGCCGATGTGCTCCTGGCCCATGCAGATGCCGACGCGCGGGCCGATCTCGTATCCGGCGACGACGGCGGCGAGGAAGTCGCGGCCGCTGATCTCGGGATTGCGCTCCAGAACCGCGAAGATCGGCGACAGGGTGACGGCGCCGACATGCAGGACGCCGACCCGGTGGACGTCGTCGAGCTCGAAGCTCTGCACCAGCGCGCCGTTGACCAGCACCGCATGCGGCGGCGAGAGACGCTCGGCCGTGCCCCAGACCGAGGCGGTGCCGGTGGTGTCGACCGCGCCGAGGGTCTCGCGCAGGATGCGGCTCCACGGCAGCTCGGCGCCGTAGATGGCGCAGCCGAGCGAATCGAGCACCAGGAGCTTGATGCGCGCCAGGACCTCGGCCGGGATCATCTCGTAGCGAAAGTCCGAGACGAAGCGGGCGACGGCCGCGGTGTGGGGGTTCGATGTGTCGTTTGAATGCGCCATGGGTTCTCGTCTCGTCAGTGGATCCAGTCCACCGACGTTTCCCTTTCGATGGTCGACAGGCGGGCGAAGAGATCGCGCGTCGTCTGCGGATCCCGGCCGATGGACATGATCTCGAAGCGTCGTTTCAGGGCGGCGCCGCTCAGCGGCATAGCGGGGGTGCCGGGAAATTCCTCGACGGTGCGTTCGTGGATCGAACCGTCCCGGCAGGAGACGATGGTCGTCGTCGTCCAGTCGGAATGGCTGCTGCGCCCGTCGCTGACCACCTCGATGCGGCGGCAGAGGTCGCGCAGCGCCGGCTCCTCGAGCCGGCCGGCATCGAAGCTCGCCGGATCGTCCGGCTCGCCGGTCAGGGCTGCGGCGACGCAGAACGGGATGCTGTAGTTGGCAAGGGCCGGATCGCCCGGCGCCTGATCGGCGTTGCTGCCGGCCATGCGGTCGGTCCCGACCACCTTGACGGAGGCGACCTGCCCGGCCGCCAGCCCCGTCTCGCGGCGCAGGCATTCGACGGCATAGACCGGCGTATGCGCGGTGATGTGGCAGGGATAGCGCTTGAGGCAGAGATTGAGCGTCTCGAAACGCGTCCCGAGGCCGTCGGTCAGCGCCGCGACGTCGTGGCTCTGGCAGTAGGTGGCGAGGAACCCCTTCCGGCCTTCCAGAATCTCGGAAGGCCCCTCGTAGCCCATCGCGGCGAGACGCGCCGCGAGGACGCCGCTCTCAGCGGCCCTTCCGATGTGGAAGCGCTTGACCATCGCGCCCCTGCCCTCGGCCGAAAACTGCATCAGCCCGCCGGCCGTCGAGCCGGCAATGCCGAAGGCCATGGTCATGCGCTCCGGCGAAAGCCCGTAGATGCGCCCCGCAGCCGCGGCCGCCCCGAACGGTCCCGTCAGCCCGGGCGCGTGAAAACCGCGCGGCTCGGCGGAATGCCGCGTCGCGACCCCGATCCGCAGAAGCACCTCGAAGCCGGCGACGATCGCGGCGAGAAGCTCGCGCCCGCCGACTCCTTTATCCTGGGCGGCGGCCAGCGCCGCGGCGGCGACGATCGCCCCGGGGTGGACGCCCGCACCGGGCTTCCTGAGGCTGTCGAGTTCGAGGGCGTGGGCGAAGATGCCGTTGACGAAGGCCGCCTCTTGCGGGGCCGTCGTCACGTCGTCCCGGCCGATCACCCGCGAGCCGCCCTTCGAGGCTTCGGAACGGACGAAGTCGAGGGCGATCCGGCTCCACGGCATGTCGCGGCCGCGCAGCGCGATGCCGACCGTGTCGGTGAGGCATTCCTTGGCGCGGTCGACGACGGCCTCGGGCAGGTCGTCGAAGCCGAGGCCGGCGGCATAGCGGGCCAGCGCGGCGCTCTCGCCCCCGCTGCGGCCGTCCTCCGCGGTGGAGAATGTCGGCCCCGTCATGGCAGCGTCACCACCATCTCGTTGCCGTCGCGGACGAGTTCCGCGCCCATGGCGCGGCTGCGGCCGACGATGTCGCCGAGTTCCGCCTGCTCGGCGTCGAGCTCGCAGACATAGGTCTCGTTCTCGGCGTTGCGGCGGACGAATTCGAAGGAGGCCCGGTCGAGACGCGTGCCGTCGAAACCGAACTTCGCCATCATCCCGACCCAGGCGTCGTGCACGAAGCCGCCATGGCCGGTCTGGAAGGAGAAGCTGCCGAGGCCGTAGAAGATCGGCTTGCCCCTGTAGACCTCGATGCCCAGCGAATAGTGCGGCCCGTGCCCGACGACCGCGTCGGCGCCGGCGTCGATCGCGGCGTGGGCGATCTCGCTCATGTAGGCGAGGACGTCCTTCTTGAAGCCCCAATGGAAGGAGGCGACGACGACGTCGGCGCGCTCGCGCAGCGCCGCGACGTCCCGTTCGAAGGCCGCCAGATAGTCGCGGTCGGCCCAGGTGACGATGTAGGGGGGAATGCCGGGCCGGTTGAGCGGCGGGATCTCCCGCTTCACCTTGTACATCGGCACCTGATAGGCGGTGTGGCCCCGCAGGGCGGCGATGCCGGGCGCCGTGTCGGTGGCTTCGTGATTGGTCGCCCAGTAGACCGAGCTGCGCTGCAGGAAGCCGAAGCGGACGCCCTTGCGCTCGACGATCGCCGGCTGCGCCGCGGCCTTGCGGTCGGCCCCGGCCCCGGTGTGGGGGATGCCCTGCCGGTCGAGCCGGGCGAGCGAGGCCATGATCGGCTCGGCGCCGTAGGTGACGTTGTTGGCCATCCCGACGGCGGCGATCCCGGCGGAGGCGAGGCATTCGGTCGCCACGTGAGGATCGGCGAAGAAGCCCTCGGTCTCCCAGGTCCCGCCGCTGCCGCCGGCGAGCAGGCATTCGAGATTGCAGAACACCAGATCGGCGGACTGAAACTCGGGCATCACTTTCCGGAAGGGGGTCGCCGGGTCGGTGACGCCCATCAGGTTGACGTCTCCGACCGCGATCAGCGTCGTCTTCATATGCCGTTCTGCCTGTTCGTGGTTGGCTCGGCCGACGGCGGCGAAAGGCGCGCGAGAGCCATGCGGTAGTAGCGGAGATCGATCATGTCGCCCGAGGCGGCGCGGGCCGGGGTCCGTGCCGGCGTGCTAGCCGTCATTCGGCGCAGCTCGAGAACCTTTTCGAAGCCCGCCGGGTCGATCTCGGCGTCGGCGGCGAAGCCGAAGTCCGGGTCGAGAAGCTGCGCCAGCGAGCGGGCGGCGACGTCGGCCGAAAGCTGCAGCTGTTCGCAGAGCACGCCCACGCAGTGGGCGCGGTTGCCGGGCAGCCGCATCCAGCGCAGCGCCTCGAGATAGGCGGCAAGGTAGCGCACCAGCCGGTCTTCGTTGGCCCGCGCCCAATCACGCAGCACGAAGGCGCCGCCGGCCTGATAGCCGCCGAGAAGTTCGACGGTGCGGCCGAGCGAGCGGAAGCCGAGATCCTCCGCCTCGAGCGAATAGGGCGGATTGAGCACGGCGGCCGCAGCGGAGGGGTCGGCCTGCATGGCTTCGAGCCGCAGCGCGCCCCGGCCGACCGGATCGAGCGTGTAGTCGCGGCCGGCGGCGAGCCCGTGGTCGGCGAGGATCTTGACCGCCTGCAGCGCATAGGCCGTGTCGACGGCGTCCACCACGACGCGCCGGCCGCGGATGCCGGCAAAGCCGTCGATGTCGGGCTGGACGAAGAATTCGTTCATGCCGCTGTCGCCGCCCAGCACGACGACGACGTCGAGCCCGTCCTCCTCGAGCATCGAGACCGCATTGTCGACGGCGATGTGGATGACGTCGAAGTCGCCGGAGGCGAGTCGGTCGCGCTGGAGGCGGGAATTGTTCTCATAGCTCAACGACACGTCGAGGCCGCAGGCGGCGAAGAAGCCCTTCTCGATGCCGATCCGCAGCGGCAGCGACTTGGCGGTCGGATAGCAGCCGACCCGCAGCACGTCGGCGCCCGAAGCCGCGGGAGCGGCAGCGCTCACCGGCGGCATGGTGCCGCCGCAGCTTGCGACAAAGACATGGCTTCCTCCCACCCTGATCCGTCGGCGACGGGCGCGGTCTCTCCCCCGCACTGCCCTGTTGCCCTCGTTGGGTGGAAGGTGCAGGATTCCGCCCGGCCGGTGAAATTCAAACCGGTCCAAGAGCGATAAGTATTGCGGGATCGGAAATGCCGGAACGGGGACGGACTGAGCCGCTGCCCATGCCGAATCTGCGGGGGCTCCGGGCTTTCGACGCCGTTGCGCAGTGCAACAGCGTGAGTCAGGCCGCCGAGCTCGTCTGCGTGTCGCAGCCGGCGGTGACCCAGTCGATCGCCAAGGTCGAGGCCTGGTTCGGCTGCCCGCTGCTCGACCGGCGCTCCACCGGCTCATACCTGACGGATGCCGGCCGCCTCGTCCTGCGGCGGGTCGAGCGTCTGTTCGCCGAGATGAACGCGTCGGTGGCAGCTCTCGGAGGGGACGTGTCCGCCGCGCCGCGCATCGCCTCGATGCTGACGGCCTCGCAGATCCGCTCGCTGATCGAAGTCGCGCGGGCGCACTCCTTCGACGAAGCCTCCAAGCGGCTGCTGGTCTCGCGCACGGCGCTCCACCGCAACGCCCGGGAACTGGAGAAGATCGTCGGCAAGACGATCTACGAGCGGACCGCGGCCGGCATGACCACCAACCCCGCCGGCCGGGAACTGGCGCGGCGCCTGGTGCTGGCCTTTTCGGAGATCGAGGCGGCTGTCCAGGAAGTCGGCGCCCTCAGAGGCGAGGCCCGCTCGCGCATCGTCATCGGTTCGCAGCCCCTGGCTGCCGGCCACGTTCTGGCGCTCGCCGTCAACGACTTTCTCCACGCCTATCCGGCGGCGACCGTCGAGATCGTCGACGGCAGCTATGTCAGCCTGCTCTCCCGGCTGCGGCACGGCGAGGTCGACCTGATGTTCGGGCCGATGAAGTGTCCGGCGAATATCGACGACGTCACCGAGGAGGTGCTCTACCGCGACTGCTACCGGGTGGTGGCGCGGTGCGGCCATCCCCTCGCCTGCCGTGACGATATCGCCACCGCCGATCTCGTCGAATTCGACTGGATCGTGCCGCATGTCGGCACGCAGCGGCGGGCCGCCTTCGACCGGATCTTCGAGAATACGGCGAAAAAGCCGCAGATCAGCGTGAACGCCAGCTCCATCGCGATCCAGCTCTCCCTGATGCGAAACAGCGATCGCCTGACCCTGCTCACCTCCCGCGAGATCGCCGACGATCCCCAGACGGCGGATTTCGAGGCCCTGAACTACGGCCTGAGCATCTCCCGCCCGCCCGACGGGATCACCGCCCGCGCCAACTGGGTGCCGACCGCTCCGCAGGCCCGGTTCATGGAGCTCCTGCGCGACAGGTCGCGGCCGCCGGGCACGCAGCCGATGCCGCCGGGCGAGCCGGAGGCGGCGGCGGCAGAGATGGCGCAGACCTGCAACTGACCGCTCGCCCCAGCCCCGGATCCCAGCCCCGTGCCCCCAGAATCGGGCCACAGCCCCGGATCCCGGCACCGCGCGACGGCACGGGCCGGTGAAGCATTTCTTATCGCGCCGAGCAGCAAGGTGAATGGACAAGCCGTCCGGCAACTGCATGTTCTGCCGGCCAGAAAGCCACTGACCGAACAGGCCTGATCCATCATGACCTATCTCGTTGCCTCCGATTGGCCCGAAGAGCCGGCGGGCAAGCGCTTCCGCGCCCTCGTCGAACGCCCCGGCGCGCTCGCGATACCCGGTGCGCACAACGGCATGGCGGCGCTCCAGGCGCGCGAGGCGGGCTTCGAGGCGCTCTATCTCTCGGGGGCCGCCGTCTCGGCGTCGATGGGCCTTCCCGATCTCGGCATCCTCACCGTCGAGGACATGAGCTTCTACATCCGGCAGGTGGCGCGGGCCTCGATGCTGCCGCTCCTCGTCGACGGCGACACCGGATACGGCGAAGCGCTCAACGTCATGCACATGGTGCGTTCGTTCGAGGATGCGGGCGCCGGCGCCGTCCACATCGAGGACCAGATCCTGCCCAAGAAGTGCGGCCACCTCAACGGCAAGCGGCTCGCCAGCCCCGAGGACATGGCCGCGAAGGTCGCCGCCGCCGCCCGGGCGCGGCGCCATCTCTACGTCATCGCCCGCACCGACGCGGTCGCCAACGAGGGCATGGACGCCGCCGTCGCCCGCGCCAGGCTGTATCTCGAGGCCGGCGCCGACGCGATCTTTCCCGAGGCCCTCACCTCGGCGGAGATGTTCCGCGAATTCGCCAGCCGGGTCGACGCGCCGATCCTCGCCAACATGACCGAGTTCGGGCGCACGCCCCACATCACCCTCGAGGAGTTTTCCTCCTGGGGCTGCAGGATGGTGATCTGGCCGGTGAGCGCGCTGCGCGTCGCCGCCAAGGCGCAGAAGGAGCTCTACGCCACCCTCGCCGCGGAAGGCAGCACGAAGTCGCTGCTGCCGCGCATGCAGACCCGCGTCGAGCTCTACGAGACCATCGGCTACCACGACTTCGAGGCGCTGGACGCCAGCATCGCCGCCTCCGTCGCGCCGCCGCCGATCGACTGACGGGAATCCGCCGGCGGCGCGGGGATCGCCGTCTGCCGGCCGGCAGGCACCGGCCGGAAAAACAGGCAGTGCCTCGGCGCGTCCGAGGAACGATCGTGCCGATCCGCACGACACGGGGGGTCATCGACGTGCGCTTCGGGAGCAGCGTTGGGGAGCAGCTGGCTCCCGGCGGCAGCCGGTTCTTCACCGCCCTCAGGCATCGCAACTACCGCCTGCTGTGGATCGGGACGCTGGTGTCGAACAGCGGCGACTGGCTCGACCAGGTGGCGCTCAACTGGCTGATCGTGGCACAGACCGGCTCCGCCCTCGACCTCGCCCTCGTCAATCTCAGCCGCGCCGTCCCGATCCTCGCCCTGACGCTGGTCGGCGGCGCAATCGCCGACCGGACGGAACGCCGGCGGCTGCTCCTGCGGGTGCAGAGCGTCGCCATGATCCTGGCGATCGTCCTGACCGCCATGACGATCGCCGGCACGACGCCGGTCTGGGCGCTCTGCCTCCTCGCGGCGGGCAGAGGCGGCGTCATGGCCTTCAACCTTCCGGCCCGCCACTCGCTGATCCCGACGCTGGTGCCGCCGAAGGACGTGCCCAACGCCGTGGCGCTCAATTCGGTGACGATCAATTCGACCAAGGTGCTCGGCCCGATGCTGGCCGGCATCCTGATCGCGCGGTTCGGCCTCGCCACCTGCTTCGCCGTCAACGCGGTGAGCTACCTCGCCGTGCTGCTCACCCTGACGGCGATGGACCTGCCGCCCTTCGAGCGCCGGGTCCGGCACAGCGAAAGCCTCGCCGGCTCGATCGCCGCAGGGCTGCGCTACGTCGCGACGCGCCGGCTGCTCGTGCTGCTCGTCCTCGTGTCGCTGCTGCCGGTCTTTCTCGGCCAGCCCTTCATCATGCTGCTCGCTCTGTTCGCCCACGACGCGCTCCACTGGGGCCCGGTCGGCCTCGGCGTCCTGACCTCGGCGGCGGGCGCCGGCTCGGTCGTCGGGGCGCTCGCCATCGGCGGCTTCACCGAGCTCCTGCGGCAGGGCCGCGTGCTGCTCCTCCTGCTCGTCCTGTTCGGCACCGCCCTGATCGTGCTCGCCCTCAATACCGTCGACCTCGCGGCGCCGGTGATCCTGATCTTCGCCGGGGCGGCCTACATCAGCTACAACACGACGCTGAACACGATCATGCAGATGATGGTGAGCGACGAATATCGCGGGCGGGTGATGAGCACCCTGTTCCTCAATCGCGGCCTGATGCCCCTCGGCACGGCCGGTGCCGCCGCCCTGTCGGCGGTGATCGGCATCCGCGCGACCTATGCCGCGATGGGCGCGTCGATCCTCGTCTTCGCGGTCGCCCTCGCGCTCCTCTCGCCCGGGCTGCGCCGGCTCAAGGTCTGACGCGCGGGACGGACCGGAGCCCCGGGGCGACCATCGTGGCGACGGGCCGGCGGGACCGCGCCGTTACATCTCGTGACGATCCGAGACATTCGCCGTCCTGCCGCACACACGCCATCCAACTCGGCCGGGCAGTCTCCTGCCCATGACGGCCCTCCGAGGGAGGTCCGCCGAACCAAGGAGACGACTGATGACCCGACTGCTCCTGGCCTTCACGACGACGGCCGCCCTTTCGCTCGGCTTCGTCGCCGAAGCCGGCGCCTGGACGCGCCACGGCACCGTGACCGGGCCGCGCGGCACCGCCACGATCGACGGCTCCGGCAGCTGCTACAATGGCAGCTGTTCGCGCCAGGTCACCCGCACCGGCCCTTATGGAAATTCGGTTTCGAGACAGGGAAGCGTCTCCTGCGCCGGCGGCGCATGCAGCGCGAGCCGGACGACCACCGGCCCCCGCGGCGCCACCGTCACCCGTCAGGGCACGATCCGGCGCTGACGTCCCGCGGAGGCCGGCAGGTCCGGCTTCCGCACACGCTCTTCATCAGGGAAACACGAGCCATGCTCGAAAACCGAGTTCCGGTTCTTGCGGCATCGACGATCGCCGCGATCGCCATCCTCGTCGTCGCGACAGCGGTTCCGGGCACCGCGCGCGCCGAGGCCTCGCCCGAGATGCGCAACGAGGTCCGCCGTCTCGTCAGTCTCTGCCGGGCCGATTATGATCGGCTCTGCCGCGGTGTTTCGCCCGGCGGCGGCCGCATCCTCGCCTGCCTCGACCGGAATCGGAAGCAGCTGAGCCCGGCTTGCGGGCAGTCGCTCGAACGGGCCAAGGCCATGCGGGACAAGGCAGCCGCCCGGGGCGCCCTGCCGCAATAGGCGGGGCCATCGCGGGTTGCGGGCGTCCGGCCGGCAGAATGACGGAGCCGGCCGCCGGGCGTGGCGCACCTCGCGCGCGGAAAGGACGCGCGGAAAGGAAACGCATGAGCCTGACGACCAGCAAGATCCTCGTCGTCGAGGACGACGACGAGATCCGGCGGCTCGTGAGCGAGATGCTCGCCCGCGAGGGATTCGGCGTCGACGCCGTCGCCGACGCGGCGGCGATGGACGCCCAGCTCGCCCGCAGCCGGCCCGACCTGCTCATCCTCGATCTCATGCTGCCGGGCGAGGACGGGCTGTCGATCTGCCGGCGCATCCGCAGCCGGGATACGCTGCCGATCCTGATGCTGACCGCCAAGGGCGACGAGATCGACCGCGTCATCGGCCTCGAGATGGGCGCCGACGACTATCTGGTCAAACCCTTCGGCCCGCGGGAACTCCTGGCGCGGGTGCGGGCGGTGCTGCGCCGCGGCGGCGGACAGATGCCGGCGCCGCCGTCGCGGCGCTTCGCCTTCGCGGCCTTCGTCGCCGATCTCGACGCCCGCGAGATCGCGACCACCGAGGGCGACCCCGTCGCCCTGACGACCGGCGAGTTCGACCTCTTGGCCTGCTTCGTCCAGCGGCCGCGCCGGGTCCTCACCCGCGACCAGATTCTCGACTTCACCCGCGGCCGGGATGCCGATCCCTTCGACCGGACGGTCGACATGCTGGTTTCGCGGCTGCGCAAGAAGCTCGACGCGGCAAGCCCCGGCTGCAACCTCATCACCACCGTCCGGAACGGCGGCTATCTCTTCACCGCGCATGTCCGGCCGCTGACGTGAGGATGCCGCTGAGCCTCGCGACGCGCATCGCGCTGATCTTCGTCAGCGCCCTCCTGGCGGTCTGGCTCAGCGCGCTCGGTCTGGTCTATGCGGGCAGGGCCGGCGACGGCGAACTGGCGGGCCTCGACCCGGCGCGGATCGGCGCGATCGTCGCCCTTCTCGAAGCAAGCGGTCCCGCAGCCCGCGCGAGGGTCCTCGCCGCCGTCCGGTCCGATGCGCTCGACGCCGCTCTCGACGACGAGGCGCCGGGTCCGCCCGGCGACGCCGGGCTTCCGGCCGCTGCCGCCCGCCTGCGGCAAGACCTCGAAGCGAGCCTCGCCCCCCGCCCCGTGGCGGTGAGTTCGGGCTCCGGACGCGCCCGGGCCATTCCGCGCCCCTTTCTCGACGCCCGCGACACCCTGCGCGTCCGCATCGGCCTCGAAACCGGCGAAACGCTCGTCCTTACCTGGCAGGAGCGCCTCCCTCTGACGCCGCTCGGCCTGCCGGTCGGCTTCGGAGCCGGGCTTCTCGGCACGCTCATCGCCTTTGCCGCACTGCTCGTCATGCACCGCGAGACGCGGCCGATCCGCCGCCTCGCGGCGGCGGCCGACCGGATGGACCTGTCCGCCCGCCCGCTCGCGCTGGTACCGCCGCGGGCGAGCGCGCCGGAAATCCGCCAGCTCTACGACGCCTTCGACCGGCTTCAGACCCGGCTTTCCAATCTCCTGCGCGCGCGCATGGCGATGGTGGGCGGCATCTCGCACGACGTGCGCACCTTCGCGACGCGGCTGCGGCTGCGCGTCGACGCGATCCCGGCCGGCCCGGAGCGCGAAGGGGCGATCGCCGACATCGCCGACATGATCCGCCTGCTCGACGACGCGCTCTTGACCAGCCGGACCGGCGCCGAGGAACTCGCCGAGGAACTCGTCGACTTCGAGAGCATCGTCGCGGACGAGGTGGCCCACAAGCGATCGGACGGTGCCGCCGTGACGCTGGCAGTCGCTCCGCAAGCGCGGAATGCCTCTGTCCTCGGCGACCGGCTGGCGCTGCGCCGGATCGTCTTCAATCTCGTCGACAACGCCGTCAAATACGGCGGTGCCGCGCATGTCGGGCTCGGCGTTGAGGCCGGCTTCCTGGTGCTTTTAGTCGAGGACGAGGGCCCGGGCGTCCCCGAGGCGATCCGCGACATCATCTTCGAGCCGTTCGTGCGGATGGAAGCCTCGCGCAGCCGGGCGACCGGCGGCGCCGGCCTCGGGCTCGCCGTGGTGCGCGGCCTCGTCGAGGCCCATCGCGGCACTCTCAGTGTCGGCGCAGCAGCTTCGGGCGGCGCGCGGTTCGACGTCCGCCTGCCGCTCTTCGTCGCCGCCTGATGCTTCGCCATCCCCGGCCTGCCGCGCCCGGCAAGAGCCTTCGACCGGTCCCCGGTTCGGCCGAGGCTCACGCCGCGCCGGGCCGGGAGGCGGGCCGGGCGGCGGGCCGGTTGTCGGTAACCGCCACGATCCTGCCGTCGGAAAATTCGACGAGGCGGTCGAAGAGGTCGAGCGACCGATTGTCGTGGGTGACGACGACGATTCCCGCCTGCCGGACGTCGGCGATCGTCCGGAACAGTTCCATCACCTGCCGGCCACGCACGCTGTCGAGCGCCGCCGTCGGTTCGTCGGCGAGAAGCAGCGGCGGATCGTTGGCGAGGGCCCGCGCGATCGCGACGCGCTGCTGCTCGCCGCCCGAAAGCCGTGCCGGGCGGTTGTCGAGCCTCTCGCCGAGGCCGAGCGCGGCAAGCAGCCTTTCGGCATGAAGCCGCGCCGCTGCCGCCGGGACGTCGTCGATCTGAAGGACCAGCGCGACGTTCTCGGCGGCGGTCAGGAACGGGATCAGATTCGCCTTCTGGAAGACGAAGCCGATCTTGCGGCGACGAAAATCCCGAAGCCCCGCAATGCTGCCGCCGGGCCGCGACACGATCTCTCCCTCGAAGGCGACGCAGCCGCCGGTCGGCAGTTCCAGCAGTCCGGCGATCAGGAGCATCGTGCTCTTGCCGGAGCCGCTCGGTCCGACGATGCCGACGAGTTCTCCCGGAAAGACGTCGAACGACACGCCGTCGAGCGCGCGGATCACCGTCTCGCCGCTCTGATAGTGCCTCGCCGCGTCGCGGACCGAAAGGATCGGAGACCTCGTCACGCCAGGACCTCCTGCGCCCGCACCTTCATCGCCCGTGCGATGCCGAAGGAGCTGGCGACGCCCGAAATGACCACGACGGCAAGGACGAGGGAGAAAAGGTCCCCCGGCAGGATCGCCACCTTGCGCGGAAACAACGGGAAGATCGCTTCGGCGAAGCCAAGCCCGACGGCAAATCCGCCGAGGCCGATCATCGCCGCCTGCTGGACGATCATCGAGACGATCACCGAATTGCGGGCGCCGATGAGCTTCAGCATGGCGATCTGGTGCAGCTTCTCGAGGGTCATCGTGTAGATGATCAACGAGATCACGATCGCCATGACGACGAGCAGCACGCCGGTAAAGGCGAGAATCTGGATGCGCAGGCGCCACAGGCGCTGGTCGAGCAGCAGCGCGTGCTGATCATCGCGGCTGAGAACGTCGACGTCGCCCCATCTGCCGATGACTGCCCGCACGCGTTCCGGATCTGCGGCCGGATCGAGGCCGACGACGACCGCGGCGATCCTGCCGGCATTCGAGGCAGACGCCGCGTCCGCCGTTTCGGCCATGCCATTCCGCGCGAGAAGGATTTCCTCGCTGTTGCGGCGCGAGGCGATGGTCATGGCATCGTTGACCGTGACGAAGAGCAGGCCGTCGCCCTGCGCATCGACCATGCCGCGGGTGATGCCGACGATCGCGTAGTCGTCCCGGCCGAGCCGGATCTCGTCGCCGAGGGCGAGACCGAGGCTGACATCGGCGATCGCCTCGAAATGCGCGCTCGCCAGATGACGTCCGCGCACGACGCGCAGCCAGCCGCCGACATCCTCGGGAAAGTCGAGACCGGTGACCGAGGCTCTCACGTCGCGCCCCTCGAATTCGAACTGCTGGCTCGACTGCACGAAGCGCCGCGCCCCGGCGACGCCGGCCACCCCGTCGACCCGGCGGTCCATCGTCGGCGAGATCGCCGAGGATTCCGCGAAGGGCCCGGCATGGCCGCCCTGCACGACCCACAAATCGGCGCCGATGTTGTCGATGATCAGAAGGGCGTCGGAGATGATGCCGCGATAGAGCCCGACCATGCCGATCGCGGCGGTGATCAGAAAGCCCACCCCGACGAGGGTCAACAGGAACCGCGAGAGGTTGCTGCCGATGTCCTTCATGGCGAGGTTCACGGTCGGATCTCCGCTTCGCGGACCCGCATCCAGTCGAAGACCCGGCCCGGCGCGAGCACCACGTCGCCGTCGAAAAGTCCGTGCTCGATCTCGACCCTGCCGCCGCCGATCTGTCCGAGCGTCACCGGCCGCCACGACGCGCGGCCCTCTTCGACCACCCAAAGGCCCGCCGCGCCGTCCCTTCGCACGATGTCCTCGGTGGCGACGGCGATGACGTCGGTCTTGACCGCCACCGTGATCGTCGCGGTGCCGCGCTGGCCGATCGCCCAGTTCGGCGGCAGCTCCGTCGGAACGACGTCGGCGGTGAATTCGCGCGTCTCCGTATCGACCTCGCGGCCGATCCGCAGCACCTTGCCGGCAATGACACGGTCGCCCTCGGAGGCGAAGCTGACGTCGGCCTCCTGCCCTGCTTCGACGGAGGAGATGACGCTCTCGTCGAAGCGGGCGGTCAGGATGATCGTCGAAGGGTCGACGATCTGCATGATCGACGATCCGGGCGTGACGATGTCGCCGACGTTTCGATCCCGGGAGATGACGATCCCGTCCATCGGCGCCCTGATCACCGTCTGGGCGAGCCGCGCCTCGTCCACCGCGACCGTCGCCTCGGCCGACTGCTGCTGGGCCTCTGCCTGGTCGATCGCCGCTCCCGCGGCTGCGAGGTCGGCCTCGGCCTCGTGCAGCGACGCCCGCGCCGCATCGAGGTTCGCCTGCGTCGTCGATCCCGTTTGCCTGAGAGACGCCTGCCTCGCATGGGTCTGCCGGGCGTTGTCGAGCGTCGCCCGCCGGCGCTGCCGGTCGACCCTCGCCTTTTCGACCGCCGCCGATGCCGCCGCCGCGGCGGCCTTCGACACGGCGAGCTGGTTCTTCAGATCGCCGGCTTCGAGTTCCGCGACGACGTCGCCTTTCGCGACCTTGTCGCCGCGATCGACGCCGATCCCGGCGATCCTGCCCTGGATCGTCGCACCCACGGTGCTCTTGTCGATGGCGTCGAGCGTGCCCGGGCCGCGGCGGTCGACGACGAGGGTGCCGGGGTGGACGACCTCTCCTTTCGCAGGATGCGGTACCAGATAGCGAAGGCCGAGCACGAAGGCCGCCGCGACGCAGACGCCGGCGACCGCCACGGATGCCGCCCGTCCCAGGCGGCGGGGGCGTGAGGCCGGACGGCCGCCGACGAGCAGCGTGCCCTTCGGCCCGGAGCCATGGCCGGCCCGCCCGGTCCGGTCGGACGGCGAGGCCGGCGCGCCGGCCGCCGCCTCCCGCACCGCTGGGCATGTCGGCTCGACATTCTCCTGGCGCTTGAGGGACGGCGGCTCGGTGGCGGAAGGAAGGGACATCTCGTGCATGGCGTCGTGAGGGTGGGTGAATACGGCGATCCGGCGCCCGAAGGCCAACCCGGCCCCGCATGGCGGCGGCACGGAACCGGTTTCCCCGGGCGCCGGAGACGGCGGCCACCCTGGCCGGAACCGGCCGTCCGGCAGCCATGGGCGACGATGGGGTGTTAGGCGGTGAAGATCGTCCTTGGATCGGACTTTGCATGCCCGGCGTGTCGTTTTGTCATCGAACGTCACGGGCCGGGCGGGCGCCGGCGCCTTGGCATCGCCGGAGACCGGACGGAACGCGGCGTGGCCGGACGACAGGCCCGGCAGTCTTCGCATTTCCGCCACAGTTTAGAATCAGTCGATTTAGTTCAATGCTTTCAATGAATTAAAATTTGACTTTCGGAGTCATATTCATTAGCGATCATCGCAATGCAGCGCGGACCGAGGGGGTCGGGCGCGGCAAAGGACGGTAGCGAGCCAGACCGCGTGCACGCGGCGCCAGCCAGGTCCCTTCTTCACACATCGAGGGGTTCACCATGGCTCGCCAAAGGCGCCTGCTCGCCCGACTTGCGTCGGGCGTCGTCATTCCATTCGTCCTCGTGCCGGCGGCGCTCGCCCAGGAGACGACCGCGGACGGGACGATCCAGCTCGACACCGTCGTCATCAAGAACGGCAAGCCCGCGAAGATCACCGGCGCGACCGTCACCACGGTCGACAAGAAGGAGCTGGACGACAAACAGGTCCAGAGCCTGGAAGAGCTCGGGCAGCGCATCGATCCGAGCGTCGACTTCAACGCCGCGAACGACAGCGTCAACATCCGCGGTCTCGACGCCGCCCGTGTCCTGACGACGATCGACGGGGTGCCGATCCCCTGGCTGAACGAGCCGGTCTACGGCGCGGTGGGCGGCATCAGCACCTTCGACTTCGACAGCCTGTCGCAGATCGACATCCTGAAAGGCGGCGATTCCAGCCGCTACGGTTCCGGCGCACTCGGCGGCGTCCTCGGCCTGCGCACCCTCGACCCGGACGACCTCATCGAACCCGGCCGCAACTGGGGCGGCCTGACGACGCTCTCATACGATTCGAGAGACGAGGACGTCGACGTCAGCCAGGCCGTCGCCGCCCGTCGCGGCGGCACCTCGGTGCTGTTCCAGGGAGGCTATCGCTGGGGCCACGAGGTCGACAACCAGGGCGACGTCGGCGGAACCGGGGCGACCCGGACCGAGCCGAACCCGCTCGACTACCACCGCGACAACTGGCTCGGAAAGATCTACCAGGAGGTCGACGGCGGCCATCGCTTCGGCTTCACCGCCGAGCATTATTCGCGCAAGAACGACGTCGACGCCGAGACCGAGATCGGCAGCACCTATTCCGACTACGAAGCGATCGAGCGGCGGGAACGCACCCGCCTGTCGCTGACCTACGACTATCAGGCGGACGACCCTTCGGCCATTCTCGACGAGGCCCACGTCCTCGGCTACTGGCTCGACTCGAAGGTGAGCCTCGACGACCGCTCGGTCCGGCTGACCACGCCGGCCGGGGATTACGAGCGCTTCGACACGCTGGAGAAGAAGGGCTTCGGCGGCCATGTCGACGCCCGCAAGGAAGTGGCGCTCTTCGGTCTCACCCACGACTTCCGGACCGGCGCGGACGTCTTCGTCGGCACCAGCTCGCAATATCTCATGGGCGACGATGCCTGCAGCGTCGTCTACAGCTATTCGTGCTCGTTCTACCACGTGAACCAGTCCTATCAGCCGGACGTCGACAGCCGCACCTTCGGCGGCTTCCTCGAGGACGACATCCAGCTCGGCGGTGGCTTCAGCCTGACGCCGGGCGTGCGCTTCGACTGGTACGACCACGAACCGCAGGAAACGGCCAGCTACGACGAAAACGACGCCGCGCAGGACTTCGACGAGAACAGCGACTCCGCCGTCTCCGGAAAGCTGCGCGCCGCCTACGACTGGGACGGCGGCCGGGTCTACGCACAGTGGGCGCAGGGCTTCCGCGCGCCGACCTCCGACGAATTGTTCACCACCTACGGCTCGCCCGCCACCTATCTGTCGCTCGGCGATCCGAATCTCGAGCCGGAAACCAGCAACGGCTTCGAGATCGGCACCAAGATCGGCGACGACTATCTCGGCGGCGGCGCCGCGGTGTTCGACACCTACTACAAGAACTTCATCGACACCGAGACCTTCACCGCTGCCGAGCTCGGCCTCAGCGGCTATCCCTACGGCGTCTTCAAATACATCAACCGCGCCCACGTCCAGATCTACGGGCTTGAGGCCAACGCCCACTGGCAGTTCTACCCCGGCTGGACGGCCTCGGTGGCGCTGGCGATGATCAAGGGCAAGGACACCGACACCGACGAGATCATCGATTCCATCCCGCCCTATCGCGGCATCTTCGACCTCGCCTACGAGGCGAAGACGTGGAGTGCGGGCATGACCTGGACTTTGGCGGGCAAGCGCGACGACGTCGACCTCGACAAGGGCTACACCTCCGCCTACGGCCTGCTCGACCTTCGGGCATCGTGGTCGCCGGAACAGGTCGAGGGGCTGAAACTGACGGCGGGCTTGTACAACGTCTTCGATCAGACCTACTACAATGCCCTGCACATCCCTTCGACGTCGACCTCGCTGTCGCAGCCGGATGCGTTCTATTCGGAGCCGGGCCGCACCTTCAAGCTGACCGCGGCCTACAAGTTCTGAGGCGTATCGGGGTCGGGGCCGAACGAACCGCAGGCGGGGCGGCCCGAGTGCCAGCCCCCGCCTTCACCGCGTTCCTCGCGCCTGCCCGGCCCCGAATGACGAAAACCCGGCCAGGCAGCCGGGGGAACCGAAACCCATGAAGACCCGACGCATGACAATCGCGACCACCCATCCGGACACCGACGCTCCAGCCGCCGACGGCCGCTCGAAACGTCTCAAGCAGGCGACCGGCGCCATCCACGAACGGCTCGACCGGCAGATGATGGCCGCATCGCCCTTCTCAAGCCGCGAGCGCTACGTCCGCTATCTGCGCCTGCAGTATCTGTTCCACCGCGAGGTCGCGCCGCTCTACCGCGATCCCGGCCTCGCCGGCATCTTCCCCGACCTCGCCCAGCGCCGGCGGCTCGAACTCGTCGCCGCGGACCTGATGGATCTCGGCGAGGCGCCGCCGCCGCCGAGCGACCGCGCGGGACCGGAGGCGCACGACCTCGCGCCGGCCCTCGGCTGGCTCTATGTCGCCGAAGGCTCCAACCTCGGCGCAGCCTTCCTTCTGAAGGCGGCCGGCGCTCTGGGGCTCTCCGAAAGCTGGGGCGCGCGGCATCTGCGCGCGGCGCCGGAAGGCCGCGGCCTGCAGTGGCGGACCTTCACCCATGCCCTCGACGGCGTGGAATTGTCCGCAGGCGATGAAGACCGGGTGGTCGACGGCGCCCGGCATGCCTTCGCCTTCGTGCTCGACCGCGCCGAGATGGATCTGAAGGCCGCCTGAGCAGCGGGCCGCCGCTCCGCGCCGCGCCGGCCGGACGACGGCCGCAACCCGCCATCGGAGATCGGAGACGCCGGATGGACAGCAAGGTCACGTCCGTTCTCGACGCCTATCACGAGATGATGCGGCAGGAACGGGAGGAGCGGACGCGCCACCAGGGACGGCTGCCGCGCCCGAAGGAGGGCGAGCGGGATCGCCGCCTCTTCGCCATCGGCGCGGAGACCGGCCGCTTCGTCAACACGCTGGCGCGCAGCCTCGTGCGGCCGACGATCCTCGAGCTCGGCACCTCCTACGGCTATTCCGGGATCTGGCTGGCGGAGGCCGCGCGCGCGGCGGGCGGCCGTCTCGTGACCATGGAGATTGCCGACTACAAGTCGGCATTCGCCCGCGAGATGGCCGAGAAGGCGGGTCTCGCCGATTTCGTCGACTTTCGCGTCGGCGACGCCGTCCGGCTGATCGAGGACATGCCGGCGGGCATCGACTTCGTCCTCGTCGACCTCGCCAACCACCTCTATCTGCCCTGCCTGCGCGCCTTCCACCCCAAGCTCAATCCCGGCGCGATCATCGTCACGGACAACGTCCGGCCCGGCCGGGCGGACACGGCGGAATACGTCGCCGCCCTGCGTGCCCTGCCGCAGATGGCGAGCCTCTGCCTGCCGGTCGGCAACGGGCTGGAGCTCAGCCGTTTCGAGGCGTTCGAGCCTGCGACGGTGAAGCAGGACCAGTAGCCGGTTCTCGCCAGAACGACCGAGAGGCACGCAAAACGCCGGAGCGGCGGCGGCAGCAGTGCCCCCAAATCCCGGCCGAGGCCAGTCACGGCAACAGACGCAGAAAGGGCCCGCCGCGGTTGCGCGACGGGCCCTTCCCTCACTGTCGATACGAGTTGGCCGGGGCTCAGAATTCTTCCCAGTTGTCGTCGGCGGCCTCGGCCTTGCGGGCTGCCCCGCCGGCACCCGTGGCGCGCAGCTGCGGCACGGAGCCGGAGGTCCCGCGGGCCGATGCGGAGCGGGAGGCGGACCTTGCCGTCGGCCGGCCGGCCGGCATTCTGCCGGATGCCGTCGCGGAGGCCTCCGCCGCCGTCTTGAACTGCGCCATCACGCCGGCGAGTTCCTCGGTCTCCTTGGCGAGCGTCTGGGCCGCCGCGGTCGACTCTTCCACCATCGCGGCGTTCTGCTGGGTCACCTTGTCCATCTGATCCGCCGCACCCGACACCTCGCGCAGGCTCGTCGCCTGTTCGCGGGCCGAATCGGCGATCCGTCCGATGACGTCGGTCATCGACGACACCTCGGCGACGATCTCTTCCAGCGACTTGCCGGACGCCGTGACGAGGTCGACGCCCGCCGACACCTGCTCGCTGGAGGTCTGGATCAGACCCTTGATCTCCTTGGCGGCCTCGGCCGAGCGCTGGGCCAGCGCGCGGACTTCCTGCGCCACCACCGCGAAGCCCTTGCCGGCCTCGCCGGCCCGCGCCGCCTCGACGCCGGCGTTGAGGGCGAGCAGGTTGGTCTGGAAGGCGATCTCGTCGATCACCCCGATGATCTGGTTGATCTGCTGCGAGGATGCCTCGATCTGGCTCATCGCCTCGACGGCCTCGGCGACGATCGCGCCGCCCTTTTCCGCCTTGCGGCGTGCCGACGTCGCGACGGTCTGCGCATGGCCGGCGCCGTCCGCGGTCTGGTTGACCGCGCTCGTCACCTCGCCGAGGGCGGCGACGGTCTCTTCGAGGCTCGCCGCCTGCTGCTCGGTGCGCTGGGCAAGGTCGTTGGAGGCGACGGTGATCTCGGAAAGCCCGGTGCGGATCGAACCGACCGACGAGAGGACTTGGCCGATCGCGCCTTCCAGCGCCGCGACCGAGCTGTTGAACTTTGCCCGGATCGGCTCGAACTCGGGCGCCACGGCCCCCGTCATGCGGACGGTGAGGTCGCCGGCCGAAAGCCGGTCGAAGCCGGTCTCGACCATCCCGACGAAGGCGCGAAGGTCCTCGCCCTTGGCATTGTCGAGGGCTGCCTGGCGCTGCTTGGCCTCGTCCTGGCCGGCGCGTGCGGCCTCCGCCTCGCCGGCGAGCCGGTCGCGCTCGACCGCCTGATCCTTGAAGGTCTCGACCGCCTCGGCCATGGCGCCGATCTCGTCGCGCCGGCCGCGGGCGGGCACCTCGACCGACTTTTCGCCGGCGGCAAGCCGGCGCATCGCCCCCGTCATCGCCTTGATCGGGCGCGAGATCGACCGGGCGAGCGGCCAGGCGCAGCCGATCAGGACGAGAAGGATGCCGCCCAGCCAGAGAAGCGACTTGTAAAGCGCGGCCTGGAACTGCGCCTCGACGTCGTCGACATAGACGCCGGTGCTGACGACCCAGCCCCAGGGCTTGAACAGCGCCGAGTAGGAGAGTTTCGGGACCGGCTGCTCCTCGCCGAGCCGCGACGACCGGTATTCGGTGAAGCCACCGCCGGCCTGCGCGGCGGCGATCTGCTTGCGGGTCATGTAGACGCCGTCGGAATCCTGGTTGTCCCAGTTTTGCGACCCTTCGACCTTGGGTTTCGGGTGGACGAGCATCTGGCCCTTCTCGCTCACCACGAAGAAGTAGTTGCCGCTGCCGAAACGCATGCTGCGCAGCGAGTCCGCCGCGCGGCGCTGGCCCTCTTCTTTGTTGATCGCCCCCTTGTCGACCTCGTCGGAGATCGAACCGATCATGGTCATCACGACGTCGACCTGCGACGCCAGAAGATGCTCGCGCTCGTTCCAGATCTGGGAACGCAGCGAAAGAAGTTGTCCGGCAATGGCCGCCGTCGTCGTCAGCACCGCGACGGCGATCAGGACGCCGAGTTTCCGTGGGATCGTCAGATTCATCTTGCAAAGCTCTCGGGATTTGACCGCCGCAAACGGCAGGACTGGTCGCGTACCCTTTCTTCCAGAGAAGGTATCAAAACTTCACTAATATTGGCGGACGGTCGGCAAGGCTTACACGGCTGGAAACAGCTTGGCGACAGGAAGCGGGCTCTTCGTCAAGGAAGAGCAAGTCTTCTTCCTGCACCCGGCCGACGGAACGTCAGCACCGCGAGGGCCGGTGGGGCTGCGCGGCAACGCCGGCTGCAACGGCCGGGCCCGGACGGCCGCCGAACGTCCCGGCCTCTTTTGATACGCCTCGGATGCGCGGCCGCTTAGTGCGCCGCGTTCAGGGTCAGAACGCCGCCTCGTAGATCCGCAGGATGTCGGCTTCCGCCAGCTGCTTCGGATTGTGGTCGAGCAGACGGCGGATCTTGTGCGCTTCGGCAGCCATCGCGGCGAGATCGTCCCGCGGCACGCCGTGGGCGGCGAGCCGCATGTCGAGACCGAGCCCCTGGCAGAAGGCGAAGGCGCCCTCGAGGGTCGCCGCTTCGTCGCGCGCGTCGAACCCCAGCGACCGCCCGATCGCCGCGGTCTTGTCCGGCACGCTCGACGCGTTGGCCGCGAGCGCGTGCGGGAAGATCAGCGCATTCGCGACGCCGTGGGCGATGTCGTGGCGCGTGCCGAGCGGATAGGAGATCGCGTGCCCGGCGGTGGTGTTCACCGGGCCGAGGCAGACGCCGCCGTAGAAGGAGGCGAGCGACAGGCCGGCCCGGGCTTCGATGTCGGAGCCGTCTTGCACGGCGCGGGCGAGATACCGCCCGACGAGGTCGATCCCCTGAAGCGCATAGGCGTCGACGATCGGATGCGAGCGGCGGCTGGTGAAGGCCTCGACGCAGTGCGCCATGGCGTCGACGCCGGTCGCGGCGGTGACCGCCGGCGGCACCGAGATCGTCAGGCCGGGATCGACGATCGCGAGATCGGCCAGCATGTGGCGGCTTTCGACCGCGAGCTTGTTGCGGCTCGACGGATCCGTCACCAGCGCCCGGGTGCCGACCTCGCTTCCCGTGCCGGCGGTGGTCGGCACCTGGACGAGCCGCAGATTGCGCCGCGGGGCCCGGCCCGGCCCGACGATGTCCTCGATCCGCCTGTCGCTGCCCAGGAGCACGGCGACGAGCTTGGCGAGATCCATGGCGCTGCCGCCGCCGAAGCCGATCACGACGTCCGGTCCGAAGGCCCGGGCGGCGGCGACGGCCGCTTCGAGATTGGGGACGTCCGGCTCGGGCTTCACGGTGCCGAAGATGCCGGGCTCCGTCAGGGCGAGAACGTCGATCCGGGCGGCGTTGAAGGCGTCCGACACGACGAAGGCGCGCCGGCATCCCTCGTCGCGCAGCCAGTCGGCCAGGGTCGAGACCTGGCCGGCGCCGAAGCGCAGCATGGCGGGCCGGAGCATCTCAAGCGGGCGATCGATCGTGGTCATGGTCGTGTCTCCCGACGCCTCGGGCTCCAGCCACGCGGCGCGACAAGCTTACAATTTCGGTCTCCCGGCAATGCCCGATCATCTCTCGAAAGACGGACGGGAAGGTGCCGGCGGTGCGGTCCGCCTATCTACGGGGCGGCTCGTACACTTGTCAACGAAACCGCCCGCCGAGGCCGAGAAGCTGCCGGTTTCGGAGGCGTCCGAGGGCGAGATGTCGGTCACGACGGCGCAGCTGCGTCGATTTCGATGCCAGGACTTTCCTTTTTATCGCATTGTTTCAACAGTCATTTTTTCTTCGACGGCGCCTCAGATTGGGATATCTGGTGCAAAAGGTCGATTCTTTGTTGACAGGATTACGAATTTGGAATTCCTTGCCCGGCGGGGCGGTCGTCCGGACCGGCCCCGCGGAGCAGTGGGAGGAAGCCGTGCCGTCGAGACGGACCGACATCTGGATCGGCGCGGGCATCCTCGCCTTCTGCGCCTTCGCCGGCTGGCGGACGCTGCGGATTCCGGCGGTCGCGACCGGCACCTCGGCCGGTCCGAACTTCGTGCCGTGGCTGATGATCGGCGGGATCGTCGTCCTCACCCTGGCGCTGATGCTCCGCTCGGCCGTCGCGCAGCGATCGGCGGTGCCGCAGGACCTCGCCGCCGCCACGACGCCGTCCGATCCCAACGACGCGGCGGGCGGGGCACCGTCCGGGACAACCCTGCGGCGGATGGCGGTCTTCGCGCTCCTGCTCGTCGCCTATGCGGCATTCTTCATGCCCGTCGGCTATCTGGCGACCACCGCCGTCGTCTTCGTTGCCGGCATGGCGCTTCTCGGCGAACGCAACTGGATTCGCCTGATCGTCCTGCCGCTGATCATCACCGCAGCCGTCTACTGGGGCTTCACCCGCTATCTCGGCGTGTGGCTGCCCTGACGGCACGATCTCGTCATCTCCAGGGAGGAATACAGCGATGAAACTCGTTCTGACAGCAGTGATCGCCGCCGCATTGTGCGGCGGTGCCGGCGTGGCCGCGGCACAGGACTATCCGGCGCGGCCGATCCAGGTCGTCGTCCCCTATTCGGCCGGCGGCGGCACCGACCTGTCGGCCCGCATCATGGCCGAGGTGTTCCAGAAGCATCTCGACGGCAGCACGATGATCATCCGCAACCAGCCGGGCGGCGGCGGCGCCATCGGCACCAGCGCGGTCCTCCATGCCCGGCCCGACGGCTACACGCTCGGCACCGGGTCGCAGGGCCCCCTCGCCCTCCTGCCGCATTACGGCGGCACCGACTACAAGCTCGACGACGTCGAATTCATCGCCCTGATGGGCCGCAACCTGCAGATCCTGCTCGGCTGCTCCGGCGCGCCGTTCAAGAACTTCGACGAATTCCTCGCCTATGCGAAGGAAAATCCCGGCAAGGTCCAGGTCGGCAATTCCGGCGCCGGCGGCGCCAACCAGATCGCCATGCAGGCCTTTGCCGAAAAGGCCGGCATCAAGATCGCGGACGTGCCGTTCGGGGGCGCCTCGGAGGCGATGACCGCCTGCGTCGGCGGCCACATCGACGCGACGATCTCGACGCCGGCCGAGGCGAAGGCCCAGGTCGACGCCAAAGCGGTGACGCCGATCTTCATCATGGAGGACAAGCGGATCCCCGACTATCCCGACACGCCGACGGCGGTCGAGAAGGGCATCGACTTCACCTGGTCCTCATGGAAGGGCATCATCGGCCCGAAGGGCATGCCCGACGACGTCAAGAAGACCCTGCAGCAGGCCTTTGAGGAAACCTTCAACGACCCCGAATTCCTGAAGCGCATGAAGGACATGGGCGAGTTCGTCGAATATCGCGACGCCGAAGGCTACGAAAAGCTCGCCCGCAAGGACAGCAAGGAAGCCGAAGCGGTCATCCGCGATCTCGGCATGTATGGAATGAACGCGAAGTAGGCGGTCATTCGTCGGCGCTTCCCGCCCCCAAGGGGCGCCGGGGCGCCGCCGCCGCGAAAGGCCGCCTGCCCCGGATCGGCGGGCGGCCGGCGGCGAAGGATCCTCTCGGTAACGGCGCACAGCAACATGGATGCCCTGCAATACGTCCTGCCGGTCTTTGCACCGAACGTCCTCTGGGTCATCGCGCTCGGGACGATCGGCGGCCTGATCATCGGCGCCCTTCCCGGCCTCACCGCCACGATGGGGGTCGCGCTGCTCATCCCGCTCACCTTCGGGATGCAGCCGATCCTCGGCCTCAACATGCTGATCGGCATCTATATCGGCGGCATCTACGGCGGCTGCATCTCCGCCATCCTGCTGCGCACGCCCGGCACGCCTTCCTCGGCCGCGACGGTCCTCGACGGCTATCCGCTGGCCCAGAAGGGCCAGGCCGGCAAGGCGCTCGGCATGGCGACGATCGCCTCCTTCATCGGCGGCATCTTCGCGGCCGTCGTCCTCGCGACCCTCGCGCCGCAGCTCGCCTCCTTCGCGCTGCAGTTCGGCCCGGCCGAATATTTCGCCCTCGCGCTCTTCGGCCTCACCATCATCGCCTCGCTCTCCGGCGACGTCCTCAAAGGCGCGATCGCCGGCCTCGCCGGCGTGCTGATCTCCACCGTCGGCGCCGATCCGATTTCGGGCGCCCTGCGCTACACCTTCGGCGTCTCGGGATTTGCCTCCGGCTTCGCCTTCACCCCGGCGCTCATCGGCCTCTTCGCCCTGTCGGAAGTCTTCGTCCAGATGGAGAAGATCTTCGCCGACGAGGGCCCGGCGATGAAGGTCTCCGGCCGCTGGCCGAGCCTTGCCGACATGAAGGAATCGGTGCCGGCGCTGATCCGCGGCTCGATCATCGGAACCATCATCGGCATCATTCCCGGCACCGGCTCGGGCACCGCCTCGTGGATCGCCTACAGCGAGGCGCGCCGAAGCTCGAAGACCCCGGAAAAGTTCGGGACCGGGCACATGCCCGGCGTCGCGGCGACCGAAAGCGCCAACAACGCCGTCTGCGCCGCGGCGCTGATCCCTCTCCTGGCGCTCGGCGTGCCGGGCGACGTGGTGACCGCGGTTCTGATGGGCGGCCTGATGATCCAGGGGCTGGCGCCCGGGCCGATGCTGTTCCAGAGCCGGCCGGACGTCATCGTCGGCATGTTCGCCGGCACCTTCGTCGCCACCATCTTCATGTTCGTCTTCGGCATGCTCGGCATCGGCCTGTTCTCGCGCATCCTGATGATCCCGAAGCGCATCCTGACGATGTCGATCGTCGCCTTCTGCTTCATCGGCTCCTTCGCGATCAACCTGAACGTCGTCGACCTCTACACGATGGTCGGTTTCGGGGTGCTGGGCTACGGCATGCAGAAGTTCGGCTTCTCGCAGGCGGCGCTCTGCATCGCGCTGATCCTCGGGCCGATGGCCGAAGCCAATCTCCGGCGCGGCCTGCTGCAGAGCGGCGACGACGTCATCGCCTTCGTCTCGACGCCGATCTGCCTGCTGTTCCTCGCCCTCGCCGCACTGTCGATCCTGCTGCCCCTGCTGCGGCAGTTCCGCGGCCAGACCACCATCGCCACACCGGCACAATAATGAGCATTGGAGAATTCATGGCCGATTGCGAGACCTTCGTCGCCCTGGTCACCTGCTTTCGCGACGACGAAGCCATCGACTACGAGGCGACGCGCCGCCAGGTCCGGCGTCAGGTGCAGGCCGGCAACAACATCATGTGCGCCGGCACCAACGGCGACTTCACGGCCCTGACGTTCGACGAGAAGGTGCGGCTCACCGAGGAAGTCGTCGCCGAGGTCGGCGGGAAGGCGCGCGTCATCGTCAACGCCGGAATGCCCGCGACCCACGAAACCGTGCTGCTCGCGAAGGAATTCGACCGGATCGGGGTCGACGGCATCGCGGTCATCACCCCCTATTTCATCGCCTGTACCCAGGACGGGCTGGTGCGCCACTTTTCGACGGTCGCCGACAGCGTCTCGACCCCGGTCTATCTCTACGACATCCCGGCCCGCACGCAGAACCACATCGAGCCTAAGACCGCCGCGACGCTGGCGCGGCACGGCAACATCGCCGGCATCAAGGACAGCGGCGGCGCCAAAGAGACGCTGGAAGCCTATCTCGCGGTATCGAAGGCCGCGAGCGACCGGTTCGACGTCTATTCCGGCCCCGACTCCCTCGTGCTCTGGTCGTTCGAGAACGGCGCCAAGGGCTGCATCTCGGGCCTCGGCAACGTCATGCCGGAGGTCCTCGCCGCGATCTGCCGGGCCCACAACGAAGGCGACGCGCAAGAGGCGGCGCGCCAGCAGGAGCGCTTCACGGCGCTGCGGACCGACCTCTACGCGCTTGGTTATCCCCCCGCCCTCGTCAAGCGGGCGCTCTACCTGATGGACCCGAGCGTCGGTGCCAGCCGCCAGCCGGCGCTGCTGCCGACCCCGGAGCAGGATGCCGCGATCGGCCGTATCCTCGAGGCGCACGGCCTCACCCGCTCCGCCGAGGCCGCGCAATGACCGTCCTTGCCACCACCTCGCCGGGCTTCGGCCGGCACGGCCGCGTTCCCGCAGCGCTCGAAGCATCGGGCTGGGAGGTCATCCGCTGCGTCGACACCTCCCGTCCCGACGGCGGCCTGTCGGATCACCTGGCGCGCGTCGACTACATCGTCGCGGGTCTCGTGGCGGTGACCGAGGCGACGCTCGATGCGGCGCCGAACCTCAAGGCGGTCCTCAAGCATGGCGTCGGGGTCGAAAAGATCGACATCGCCGCCTGCACCGCCCGCGGCATCCCGGTGCTCAACACGCCGGGCGCCAACGCCAACGCCGTGGCCGAGCTCGCCCTCGGCATGATGTTCGCCTTCGCCCGCAACATCGCCTCGGGCCACCGCGACGTCGTCGGCGGCGGCTGGAACCGAAAGGTCGGGAGCGAACTCGCCGACAAGACGCTCGGCGTCGTCGGGCTCGGAAACATCGGGCGGATCCTGGCGCAAAAGGCCCGCGCGCTCGGCCTGTCGGTGCTGGCGACAGACCTTCGTCCGGACGCCGCTTTCGCCCGCGAGAACGCCATCGAGCTCGTGCCGCTCGACGACCTCCTGGCGCGGTCGGACTACGTCTCGCTGCACGTCTTCGGCGGCAAGGACAATGCGGCGCTGATCGATGCGGCGCGGCTCGCGCTGATGAAGCCGACGGCCTGTCTCCTCAATCTGGCGCGCGGCGAAGTGGTCGATCTCGACGCACTCGCCGCGGCGATTTCGGCCGGGCGTCTGGGCGGAGCGGCGATCGACGCCTACAGCCAGGAACCGCCGGACGTCGCGCATCCGATCTTTCGCTGCGAGAGGGTCGTGTTCACGCCGCATACCGGCGCCGACACCACCGAATCCATCGAGCGCATGGGTCTCATGAACATTGCCGACATCAAGGAACTGATGGCCGGCGGCAGACCGGCCCGGGTGCTCAATCCGGAAGTCTTCGAGGGTCGGCATGGACGCTGACGCCGCGCCGCCGCGCTACGACGCGAAGGCGCTGGTCGCCGCGACGCAGGCGCTGTTCGTGGCGGCCGGCCTCGAACGGGAAAAGGCCGTCGCCGTCGCGCACTATCTGGTCGAGGCGGATCTCCTCGGCCACTCCACCCACGGCCTTGCGCTCGCAGGCTGGTATCTCGACAGCATCGCCGACGGCGTGATGGCGACGGCGGGGGAACCCGAGACGATCGCCGACCGCGGGGCGGTGGTCACCTGGCGCGGCAGGCGCCTGCCCGGGGCCTGGCTGACCGCGAAGGGTCTGGAACTCGCCTGCGAACGGGCGATGGTCCACGGCGCGGCGACGGTGGCGATCGGCGACAGCCATCACATCGGCTGTCTCGCGGCCTATCTGACGATCGCCACCGACCGGGGCATGATGGCGACGATCGCCAGTTCCAGCCCGTCCGGAGCGCAGGTCGCGCCGTTCGGCGGGCTGAAGGGCGTCTATACGCCCGACCCCGTCGCCCACGGCATCCCGACGCCCGGCGATCCGATCCTCATCGACATCTCGGCCTCGATCACCACCGTCAACATGAGCCAGCGGCTCATGCGCGAGGGCCGGCAGTTTCCGCATGCCTGGCTGATGGACAGCGCCGGCCGGCCTTCGAGCGATCCAAAGGTGATCGCCGAGGGCGGGACGCTGCTGCCGACCGGCGGCCACGACCACGGCCAGAAGGGTTACGGCATGGCCCTTCACGCCGAAGCGCTGACGCAGGGTCTTGCCGGCTACGGGCGCGCCGACGCGCCGAAGGGCACCAATGCCGCCGTGACGATCCAGGTCTACGATCCCGAGGCGTTCGGCGGCCGTGCGGCCTTCCTGAGGCAGACCGGCTGGCTGGCCGATGCCTGTCACGACAATCCGCCGCGTCCGGGTGTCGAGCGGGTCCGACTGCCCGGCGAGGCCGGTCTGAACCGCAGGCGGCAGGCGCTGCAACACGGCGTGCCGCTGCATCCGGGCATCGTCGAGAGCCTCGCCCCGCATGCGGCGCGGCTGAAGGTGGAGCTGCCGGCTCCTCTCTGACCGCGGCGCGGCCCCCGGGACGAGCCGGCGCGGCCGCGCTCCGGTCAACGCGACAGGTCGATCAGGCCGCCGCCGAAGAGGCGGTCGCGCGAATTGGTGATGTGCTGGCGCATCACCCGCCGGGCGGCCTCCGCGTCCCCGCCGCGGATCGCGGCGAAGATCGCCGTGTGCTCGGCGAAGACTTCCTCGAGGCCCTTCGCGCCACCCGACATCAGCGACTGGCCGTGCATCTTCATGCCGACGTGGATGTGCTCCCGCAGGGCCCGCATCGAGGCCTCGTAATACTGGTTGTTCGCCGCCCGGGTGACGGCGAGGTGAAAGGCGTAGTCGGCATCCTCGCGGTGGGTGAGCGACCCGGTCGCGCGGCTGAGCAGCGTCAGCGCCTCGTCCATCTCCCGCAGGCTGGCATCGTTGCGCCGCACGGCCGCCATCGCGGCCGCGTCGACCTCGAGGGTCAGGCGGAATTCGTAGCAGCGCTGGATGTCGGCGATCGTCTCGACCCGGGCGAAGCCGAGCGCCCGCGTCTGCGGCGCCCGCACGTAGCTGCCGGCGCCCTGGCGCGAATAGACGAGCCCCTCGGAGCGCAGCCGTTCCAGCGCCAGCCGCAGGATCGGCCGCGAGACGTCGAATTCTTGGGCGAGCCGGGTCTCCGGCGGCAGTTTCTGGTTCGCCTGATATTCGCCGTTGCTGATGCGGCTGTAGAGGAGATGGTAGACCCGGTCGGCGAACGTCGCCCGGGGCCTGCCCTGCTCCTGGCGGGCCGCGCCTCCCTCATCCATGACCTTTATCCTCCCGCAACCGGTCCTCGCTCGACTTGTCCACGGGTTGCAGCGCCTCGACAAGACGGAGCAGCGTGCCCGGATCGCCGAACCCGCCGGACTTGGTGACGAGCGTCAGCGTGCGGCCGCCGGGCAACCGCACCGTCGAGACCGGCACGCCGGTCTCCGCCTCGCCGCACGGAAAAAGCACGCCGATCCCCAGCCGGCCGAGCAGGGCGTCGGCGGTCTCGCCGCCGCAGGCAAGGAGCGTCGCCGGCCGACGTGCCTCGACGAGGGCGCAGACGCGGCACGCGAACTCCGCCCCCGCCGCCGCCGCGTCGACGCCGCCCCCGCCCTGCGTCATGCGTGCGAGCGTCAGGGCCGAGTCGCCCCACCCCTCCGCCGGGAGCCTGCCGTCCGGCGCTTCGATCTCGGCCATGTCGCCGCGCCCGGTCAGCCGGTCGAGCTGCTCCAGGGTGATCGGGTCGCGGGAGCCGACCGCCATCACCATCGGCAGGCGGAGGGTCGGCGGCCGTGTCACGCGGCCATCGGCCGGGGAAAGCAGGGAATGTGCGACGTGGCTCGCGAGCGCGGCGGCGAGCGAGCGGGCGCCGGCAAACAGCGTCTCGGGCGTGCACCACGCCGTCAGTGCGGCGAAATCCGTCTCGCAGGCCGTATCCGGCACGACGATCGTTGCGGGCAGACCGTCGAACAGCGCGGCGACGTCGACCGGCACCGGAAGGCCACGCCCGGTCAGCGATCCGGCGCGGACGACCCGGCCGAGGCTCGGCAGCGCCGGCGCGACGACGACCGTCCCGCGACCGCTCAGACGGGCGAGCCGCCCGGTCTCGGCCGCCGCATGCCCCTTCAGCCGCGAATCGACCTTCTTGAAGAGGATCGGGATCTTTGCCGCGGCCGCCGCTTCGAACACCTGGTCCAGCAGGGCGAGCGCCGTTTCGGCGGGGACTTCCCGGGAGCCCGTGTTCACCGCGACGACTTCGGCGCCCGCCGCGAGCGCTTCGGCAAGATCGGCGGGGCGCCGCGCCACCACGGTCCGCAATCCGCGTTCGGCGAAGACGACGGACGAATCGAGCGCGCCGGTCAGATCGTCCGCAATGATCAGAACCTCGCTCACGCCGCCTCTCCCTCGTCCCGCGCCGGACGGCTCATCGTTCTTGGCAGCGAATGACATGTCATGTTGAAAAATTCCGCCGACCTGCCGAGATTGAGCCTTCAGGGGCGACGAATGAGAGCCGTCGCATCGGCTCCTGGACCGAACTGCCAAAATCAATTGACAAGTCATCCGCGTCTCGTCAAGAACCCGGCCAGATGCATGAGGAGCACCATGAGCGACACGATCCTCGAAGTCCCGCCCATCGCGATCACCATGGGCGACCCGTCCGGCGTCGGAGCGGAAGTGATCGTCAAGGCGCTCGCCCAGCACGCCCCGGCGGACCGGCGCCGCTTCGTCGTCGTCGGCGATCGCGAGACGCTCGAGCGCGCCGCCGGGACCAGCGGGTCGGACGTCGCCTTCCACGCCTTCGGAGAGGCCGGGAGCGCCGGTTCGATCGCGCTCGCCCATGTTCCCGTCGCCGGTCTTCCCGGCCGTTTCGGCGTGCTCGATCCCGCCTGCGGCGAAGCGTGCTACCAGTACATCGCCACCGCCGTCGCGATGGCGCAGTCCGGCTCCGCGGCCGGCATCGTCACGGCGCCGATCAACAAGGAGGCGCTGAATTCGGCCGGCCATCACTATGACGGCCACACCGGAATGCTCGCGGCGCTCACCGGCGCGCCGTCCTCCTTCATGCTGCTCGCCTCCGAGCGGCTGAAGGTGATCCACGTCTCCACCCACATCTCGCTGAAGGGAGCGATCGACCGGGCGATGCCCGAGCGGATCCTCGCCACGATACGGGCCGGCCACGCGCATCTGCGGCGGATGGGCTACGAGGCGCCGAAGATCGCGGTCGCCGGAATCAACCCGCATTGCGGCGAAAACGGCCTTTTCGGCGACGAGGACGACCGGCACGTGCAGCCCGGCGTCGCAATGGCCCGGGCCGAAGGCATCGACGTGGTCGGGCCGATCTCGGCGGATACCCTCTACTACCGGGCCTATCAGGGCGCCTTCGATCTCGTCGTCGCCCAGTATCACGATCAGGGCCACATCCCGATCAAGCTCGTGGCCTTCGACAGCGCGGTGAACGTTTCGCTCGGCCTGCCGATCGACCGCACATCCGTCGATCACGGCACCGCCTTCGACATCGCCGGCACCGGCCGCGCCAACCACGTCAACATGCTGTGCGCGCTGGACTATGCGGCCCGGCTCGCGGCGAGCCGTCCCGCCGCCTGACGCCTGACGCCTGACAAGGTCAGGCCAGCCGGGAGCCGGATCGCCCGGCGCCTTCCCGCCGGCTCGCTCTTATCCGGCCGCCTGCAGATGCAACGCCGTCGCCCCGTTTGCGCCTAAGCTGCCGGGTGCGCGCCGCGACGGCCAGGTTCCGAGCAGGGCGGTGAGCCGCAGCGGATCCTGCGGCCGGGCGAGATAGTAGCCCTGCGCCTGGTCGCATCGCTCGTCCGCCAGAAAGGCCAGCTGCTCCCGGGTCTCGACGCCTTCGGCCGTCGTCACCATGCCGAGGCTGCGGCCGAGCGCCACCACCGAGCGGACGATCGCCGCGGCGTTGGGGTCGGTTTCGAGGATACCGACGAAGGACCGGTCGATCTTGATCTTGTCGAAGGGAAAGCTGCGCAGATAGCCGAGGCTGGAATAGCCGGTGCCGAAATCGTCCATGGCGATCCGGACACCGTGCGCCTTGAGGGCCTGCAGCGTCTCGAGCGGCTTGTGGCTTTCGTCGAGCAGCATGCCCTCGGTGATCTCGAGTTCCAGGCGCGACGGCGCAAGCCCGGTGCTTTCCAGCGTCTCGCCGACGAAACGGGCGAAGTCGCCGTCGCGGAACTGGGCCGGAGAGACGTTCACCGCCAGGGTGACGCCTGGCCACAGGGCGGCCTGCGCACAGGCGGTCTCGAGCAGCCACTTGCCCATCGGAACGATCAGGCCGCAGGTCTCGGCGATCGGGATGAAGACCGCCGGGCTGACCCATCCCCGCTCCGGATGGTTCCAGCGCATCAGCGCCTCGACCCCGACGATGGCGTTGCTGTCGACGTCGACCAGCGGCTGGTAGTGAAGCTCCAGGCAGCCGGCGGCGAAGGCCTCGTGCAGGTCGCTTTCGAGCTGCCGCCTCTCCTCGATGGAAGCGCTGATCTCGCGGCTGTAGAAGCGGAAGCCGTTCCGGCCCTCCGACTTGGTCTGGTAGAGTGCCATGTCGGCATGGCGGAGCAATTCATCGACGCTGCCGCCGTCCCATGGCGCGAGGGCCACCCCGACGCTGACGGTGACGGAGAAGGCGCGTCCGTCGATCTCCACCCGCTCGGCGAACGCCTCGACGATCTGGCGGCAGACGAGTTCCACCGCCTCCCGGTCCGGCCGATGGGTGATGAGGACCGCGAATTCGTCGCCGCCGAACCGGGCGGCAAGGCCGGTTCCGCCGGCCGCCTTGCGCAGCCGTTCGGCGACGGTCTGGAGAATCCGGTCGCCGGCGCCGTGGCCCATCGTGTCGTTGATGAACTTGAAGTGATCGACGTCGACGCACAGCACGGCGACGCACGCGCCCTCTGCGTCCATCGTGCCGAGGGCCTCCTCGCCCCGGGCGTGGAACTGCGCGCGGTTCGCCAGCCCGGTCATCGCATCGTGGGAGGACAGAAACTGCAGTTCGTTGTCGACGACCGCCTTCTCGGCTTCCAGCCGGCGCTTGGCGATCAGGCCGTCGCGGAAGGTCCGCAGCGAGCGCGCCATCGTGCCGATCGCGTCGCCGCCCTGCGCGAAGTCGAGTGCGACCTGCGTGTCGCCGCCCGCCAGGCGCTCCGTCGCCGCCGCCAGCCGGCGCAGCGGGCGCAGGGCGAACAGCCGCAGCAGCAGATAGATCGCCGCCAGCGTCAGCGAGAGCGTGAGAGCCGCCCATGCGACGCGCCCCAGTATGCCGGCACGCCACTGCTGCAGCGCCGCCGTCAGATCCACCGCGGCGCTGTAACCGCCGATGACCTCGCCCGGGCGCATCCCCATCAGGCCGGCATGGCACCCGGCACATTTCTGGTCGCTGGCGTGGCCCTTGCCGAGCACGACCGGACGCGACAGCCGGAAGCGGTCGTCGGCGAACCGGCTGAGCGGCGCACCCGAGGCGACGACCTCGCCGTCGACGGCGTCGACCGGACGCTCGACCTCGCTCTCGCCGTTCGCCAGCTGGTAGCTGACGACCTTCGGCCCCATGAAGACCCAGAGCTCGACATTGCGGGTGACCGCCGAAAACTGCGCCATGGTGCCGTTCAGCGTCTCGATCGCCGGATCGCCGTCCTCGGTCCTGCCGCGATTGAGCATCGACTGGACGTGGACGGCTTCGAGCATGTCGATGGCGGCCTGCGCTTCGTCCTCTGCCGCCCGGATGATCGCATTGCGCTGGCCGGCGATCTCGAAGGCGACGCCCGGCACCTGGACGGCGAGGAGCACGGCGGTGACGGCAGCGAGGATCGACGTGGTGAGGGTGAAGTGAGGCAGGACGCGCATCGGAAGGGACCGTTCGGAGACTGCCCTATGAATGCAATGAATAGATTGAACCTTCGTGTAGACCGCCTCCCGCCGTCCGGCCCGGCCGGCGCCCCGTCACGCGCCGGGGAGGCGAGCGGTCGCGAAGCCCTCGGCGGGGCGCCTCTCGATGCCGGCGAGCGGGCGCCACACCCGGCAGCCGGAAAGGGCTTGCTGCGAGGTCACCCAGGCGATTGGACGTTGTCGCGCAAGCTCCGTGTGGTATGAGCGAACCTTCATCCGGCAATTGATTCGAGCGACTTATCATGAAGACCAAGCGCCGGCAGCAGTTCGGCGCGCTGCCGTTCCGGAAGAACCGGGAAACCGTCGACGTCCTGCTCGTCACCTCGCGTGACACCGGCCGCTGGGTCATCCCGAAAGGCTGGCCGATGCGCGGCAAGCGGCCGCACCGGGCTGCCGGGATCGAAGCCTTCGAGGAGGCCGGCGTCGTCGGCAAGCCGGGCAAGAAGCCCATCGGCCAGTACGACTACGACAAGCGCGTTCCCGGCGGGGCGGTGCCGTGCCGCGTCGTGGTGTTTCCGCTGCCGGTCGACGAACTGACCGAGGAATGGCCGGAGATGGAACAGCGGCACCGCGAGTGGCACGCGGCCGATCGGGCGGCGGACCTCGTCGCCGAGCCCGAGCTTCAGGAACTCCTGCGGACGATCCAGACCCTGCTCTGACCATCGGACCGGGCGCCGGCGATCGCCGTCGCCCTGCCCCTGTCCCTGCCCTGCCCCTTCCCCGAGGGTCGCCGGCGCGGACGAGTTCCGGCCGGCCGGCCTATGCGACGACGCCCCAGATCGCGGCCCCGTGCTGCGGGCCGCCATGGCAGCGGCCGCCCTCACGCTCCTTCCGAACGCTCTCTCAGCCACAGGCGACCGGCGCCTTTGCCACGGATCGGCGCCGTGCCTTTCCCCTATCGCGAAGCTGCGCGCTTCGGGACCGGCCGCGACGCATTTTCGATCGGGGTTCTCGGGCCCCCCCTGTGCCTTGACGGCGGCATGAATGGGCCGGCGAGCGCGCCGCCGCGCCCTGCAGGCGCCAGCGCGATTTCGTTTGACCTTCGCTTCGGTTTCGCATTACACTTCCCGGCATTCGCAATCGCAACCGAAATGCTGCAGTGCGAAGCGGGAGGCCATGAAGACCTACGACATCTTCGTCATCGGCGGCGGGATCAACGGCTGCGGCATCGCCCGCGACGCTGCCGGGCGTGGCTATGCGGTCGGCCTCGCCGAGATGAACGACCTCGCCTCCGGCACGTCGTCCTGGTCGACCAAGCTGATCCACGGCGGATTGCGCTATCTCGAACACTACGAGTTCCGCCTCGTGCGCCATGCGCTGATGGAGCGCGAGGTGCTCTGGCGGATCGCCCCGCACATCATCCGGCCGCTGCGCTTCATCCTGCCGCATCACGGCGGTCTGCGGCCGAAATGGCTGCTGCGCACCGGCCTCTTCCTGTACGATCACATCGGCGGCCGCCGGAAGCTGAAGGCGACGACGCGGGTCGACCTGAAAGGCCCCCTCGGGGCGCCGCTGAAGCGCGAATACACCACCGGCTTCGAATATTCCGACGCCCGCGTCGACGACGCCCGCCTCGTCGTCCTCAATGCCCGCTCCGCCGAGGCGAAGGGCGCCGACATCATGGTGCGCACCCGGCTCGTCGCCGCGAGGCGCGAGGCGGGCCTCTGGCAGCTGACGCTTCGCAACGAGGCTTCGGGGGAGGAGACGCACGCGGCGGCGCGGTTCCTCGTCAACACCGGCGGCCCCTGGGTCGACATCATCCTGCGTGGGGCGATCGGCCGCAACGAGGCCCACCACATCCGCCTCGTCCAGGGCTCGCACATCGTCACGAAGAAGCTCTACGACCACGACCGCGCCTACATCTTCCAGAATTCCGACGGCCGGATCATCTTCACCATCCCCTATGAGGACGACTTCACCCTCATCGGCACCACCGACCGCGACTTCGAGGGCGATCCGGCGGACGCCGCGATCACCGACGAGGAGACCGACTATCTCGTCGCGGCGGCGAGCGAGTATTTTTCCCGCCCGGTCACCCGAAACGACATCGTCTGGAGCTTCTCCGGGGTCAGGCCGCTGTTCGACGACGGCGCGTCGAAGGCCCAGGAAGCGACCCGCGACTACGTGCTGAAGGTGGACGGCGGGAGGGAAGGCGCGGGCCTTCTCAACTGCTTCGGCGGCAAGATCACCACCTACCGGGTGCTGGCGGAAGACGCGATGGAGAAGATCGCGGCGGCGATCGGCCACAAGGGCGCGACCTGGACCGGCGAAGCCGCGCTTCCGGGCGGTGATTTTCCCGTCGACGGCATCGCGGCGCTGGAGGCGGCGTTGGCCCGCAAGGCCCCGGAGCTTTCCAAGGCGACGATCCGCCGGCTGGTGCGGGCCTATGGAACCCACGCCGCGGGCTTCGTCGAGGCCGGCCGGATGGGCGAGTCCTTCGGACACGGGCTGCATGCCGCCGAGGTCGATTTCCTGATCGAACGGGAATGGGCGCGCAGCGCCGAGGACGTCTTGTGGCGCCGCTCGAAGCTCGGCCTGCGGTTTTCCGCCGCCGAGGTCGAGCGGCTGGCCGCATATGTTGAAAAGGCGACGGAAAGACAGATGGCGGCGGCCTGACAGGCCCGCCGGCAACGCTGTCGACCGTTTGGGAGGACGGATTGCTCGAACTCATCAATGTCAGCCGGAAGGTCGGGGGCGAGGACCACGTCGTCGACGTGTCGATGCAGCTTCAGCGCGCCTCGCTGAACGTGCTGCTCGGCCCGACGCTCGCCGGCAAGACCTCGCTGATGCGGCTGATGGCCGGCCTCGACGCGCCGACCGCCGGCAGGGTGGTGATGGACGGCAGCGACGTGACGGGGGTTCCCGTGCGCCGGCGCAACGTCGCGATGGTCTACCAGCAGTTCATCAACTACCCGACGCTGACCGTCTACGAGAACATCGCCTCGCCGATGCGCGTCGCCGGCCGGCCGAAGCCGGAGATCGACGCGGCGGTGAAGAAGGCCGCCGACCTCTTGAAGATGTCGCCCTATCTGGGTCGCACCCCGCTCAACCTTTCCGGCGGCCAGCAGCAGCGCACCGCCCTCGCCCGGGCTCTCGTCAAGAACGCCGATCTCGTGCTCCTCGACGAGCCGCTCGCCAATCTCGACTACAAGCTGCGGGAAGAACTGCGCGAGGAACTGCCGAAGATCTTCGCCGAGACCGGCGCGATCTTCGTCTACGCCACCACCGAGCCGCAGGAGGCGCTGCTCCTCGGCGGCCGGACGGCGACGCTGTCGAAGGGCCGCGTCACCCAGTTCGGCGAGACGCCGGCGGTCTACCGCGCGCCGCACGACCTCGTCACCGCCACCACCTTCTCCGACCCGCCGCTCAACGTCCTCGCCGTCACCAAGAAGGGGCCGCGCTTTGCCGGCGCCGGCGGCGTCGACTTTCGGGCAGCCCCCGCCCATGCCGGCCTTCCCGACGGGCCCTACAGGATCGGCATCCGGCCGCACCGCCTGGAAATCGGCTCGCCCGACACGGCGGCAGGCTTCGACGCGACGGTGTTCCTCACCGAGGTGACGGGTTCGGAGACCTTCCTCCACGCCCGCCTCGCCGAAGCGCCGATCGTCGCGGTGGTGCACGGCGTCAGGCGGATCGATTCCGGCGCGCGGGTGCGCTTCGCCTTCGATCCCGCGCAAGTCCTCGTCTTCGACCCGGCCGGCGCCGCGGCGGGCGGCACCGCCGCGAAGGCGGCCTGAG
>NZ_JAFMPY010000030.1 GCF_017353515.1 Jiella sonneratiae | reverse complement strand
TCGACCCGCTCGGGCCAGGTCTCCCGCACCCAGTCGGTGAAAGCCTTGGAGAACAAAGCCGGGTTGATGCGGTTCATCACGATCGTCAGCCAGCGGTTGCCGGGCACGCCGTGCTCGTAAGGCAGGAAGCGGCGCAGGAACGGCAGATGCGCAGCGCCCCATGCGGCGATCGTTTCGTAGGCGTCGCAGTCGGCCATCGTCCCGCAGACGACGAGCAGCAGGACTTCGGGAAGCGGATGATAGAGCCGGCGCACATCGCGCGGGTCATCGATCTCGGCAAACTGCTCCAGCAAAACCCGAAGGCGGGACTTCGGACCCCAATCGTCGGCACAAGCGCTCATCGCGGCAGCTCCTGGAATCAACCGCCGCCACAGAATCAGCCTCCAAGCAATACGTCACCTGCTGTCATATGAGTTCGCAGCCCTGCAATAATCTCTCAACGAATTGCTTTGAAATTGAAATGATGACTCTCTTTCAGAGACGGTGGTTTTTGCCATCCCTCAGGCAATGATCGGTTAGAGCGAAAGGTGCACTTTGGCGGGTGTCTTTGGGTGACTTTCGAGGCTGCGGATCGGGAATGCCGAAAGGCATGGGAGCGAGCGGCAGGAGAATCGGTAAAGGCATATCGTCCACCTCCGGCTCGATCGTGTCGTTCACATCAACGAAGCGCTCGCTCGGCCAGACGACCTACCGGCGCTTCGGGAAGAGCGACACGGAGATTGGCATCTTCGAAAAGCTGCTCAAACACCGGTGTGGGGATGGTCACGCGTGTAGACTGTTGAATTCGGCAGATCATAATCTCGACTGCTTCGACAATCACCGTCTTGTCAAGTACAGACAATGTCCGGCAGTCGAGCGAGAAGCAAAGCGCTCCAACGTTCCCCAATGCCGGGTCGAGGTGTAGGACTTAAATCGAACCGTCTCCAAGGAACTCGGCGCGGTTCATTCAAGGCCGCACCTGCCAGCGCGCGTAGATGACCTCTCGGCAAGACGACGTTCGAGAGGCGTCGGCGAGGGTTAGCGTCCGAGCACGTGGTGTAATAATAATTTCATCGGCGCTGCCCGTGTGATTTTGGGTGGCCATCGAGGTGTATGATCGAGGTGGAGTTTGGCGACTTCGACCGCGGACCATACGGAGACCCCGATGACCAAGACCAGCATGGACCTTTCTGAGCTTCTGGCAAAGCACGACCAGGGCGACTTCCTGCGCAACATCGCCGAGGCGGTATTGCAGCTCCTCATGGAGGCCGACGTTGAAGGCCTCATCGGCGCCGGGCGCCACGAACGCAGCGGCGAGCGGACGACCTGGCGCAACGGCTATCGCGACCGCTCTCTCGACACCCGTCTCGGCACCTTGAACCTGAAGGTGCCGAAGCTTCGGCAGGGCAGCTACTTCCCTGGCTTTCTGGAGGCTCGCAAGACCTCCGAGCAGGCGCTCGTCGCCGTCATTCAGGAAGCTTGGATCGGCGGGGTCTCGACACGACGTGTCGACGATCTGGTGCAGGCGATGGGTCTTTCAGGGATCTCGAAGAGCACCGTCTCCAAACTCTGCAAGGACATCGACGAACGGGTCGGCGAGTTCCTGAACCGGCCGCTCGTCGGCGAATGGCCCTATGTCTGGCTCGATGCCACCTATCTGAAGCAGAGGCAGGGCGGCGAGGTCGAGTGTCTCTCCCCATGCGCGGTTTGGAGTCGAATACGAAGGTGGGCGATATGACGGGAGGCTCGCCATCCTTCGAACGCATTGCGGCTGGATAGATCACTCCTAACGGCGGGTTCCGGCGCAGTCAGACGCTTCGCGAAAATTTATTCGTCACCCGCTCTTTCGACGAAGATCGAGACATCACCAGATGGCCGAGATATCCGCTTCCTTCGCGGCTTTGCGCTTCGGATTGGGGTTGCGCGGTGAAGCAACTGACCCAATCTCGAAGGACCTTCGAGATGCACTTCTGGAAGAGGCCGCGACACAGTCGGAGTTGCCGGGAGACGGGGAGGGGTTGGAGGCCTCTCCGAAAATTTTGGCGGAGTTTCGCAAATTCCAGGTTCGCAGGAAGGAGGCCTTGAAGGCCCAGCGCTTGGCGCAGCTTACCGGCACTCCCCCAACTGGCAAGCTTGGCGCTGAGGCGGTGATGCAGTCTGAGACTGTGCCGGCGCAATCGATGTCTCCGGAAATGGAGCGGCCTCCGCAGAACGTCGCATATCAGAAAGAATTGACCGCCAAATACGCCCGCCTGCAGGCTGCTCCATTCGGGTTTTTCGAGCGCCTCGTCGATTTTTGGGCCAACCATTTCGCGGTCGACGCCCGCAGGTCGGGCATGACCCGAGCAACCGTCGGTTCGTACGAGCGGGAGGCGATCCGCCCGAACGTCCTCGGCCGGTTCGAAATCATGCTCTCGGCCGTCGCCCGCCATCCGGCGATGCTCAATTACCTCGACAACTGGGTTTCCGTCGGCGTGAACAGCCGCGCGGCGAAGCGACGGCCCGGGCGCGGTCTCAACGAAAATTTCGGTCGCGAACTCATGGAACTCCACACGCTCGGCGTCGACGGCGGCTACGATCAGGCGGATGTGCGCGCGCTGGCCAATGCGTTGACAGGCTGGACCATCGACTTCGGCTTGCAGCGTCCCGAAACTGTCGGAAAATTCGTGTTCCAGGCGCAGCGGCACGAGCCGGGCCCTGTGACCGTGATGGGCAAGACCTATCCCCAGAAGGGCGAGGCACAGGCCGCCGCGATCATCGCGGATCTCGCCCGCCATCCGGCCACCGCGCGGCACGTGTCGCGAAAGCTCGTCCAGGCCTTCGTCGCCGACGAGCCGCCGCCGGAACTGGTCGCCAAGCTCGCGGACGTCTTCCTCAAGACCGACGGCGACCTGATGGCGGTGGCCAAGGCCCTGGTGACGGCGCCCGAGAGCTGGCAGGCGCCGCGCGCCAAGCTGCGCAGCCCGCAGGAATTCGTCATCGCCTCGACCCGTGCCCTCGGCCTCACCCTGAAGCCTGCCGAGATCACCCGCAGCCTCGTCACCCTCGGCCAGATGTACTGGCAGCCGCTCTCGCCGGCCGGATATCCCGGCGATTCGCGCAACTGGCTGGCGCCGGACGCAATGACCAACCGCCTCGACGTCGCGCAGTACATGGCCGCCCGCGCCAAGCCGGAAGACCCGATGGCGATCGCCGACAGGGTGCTCGGCGATCTCCTGACCGGCTCGACGCGCGAGGCGATCGGCCGGGCCGAAAGCCCCGCCCAGGCCTATGCGCTGCTCCTGATGAGCCCCGAGTTCCAGCGGAGATGACGTGATGGAACGCTGCCTCTACCCCACCATCAGCCGTCGGCGACTGCTCGTCGGCGGCGGCGTCCTCGCCGCCTGGGCGACGATGCCCCGGACCGGCTTTGCCGGCACGCGCGACCCGCGCTTCGTCGTCGTCATCCTGCGCGGGGCGCTCGACGGCCTCGCGGCGGTCGCGCCGGTCGGCGACCCCGCCTACCGGCCGCTGCGCGGCGCCCTGGCGCTGGGCGAGGGCGGCCGCGACGTGCTGCCGCTCGGCGACGGCTTCTTCGCCCTCAACGACGCGATGCCGAAATTCAAGGCCTTTTACGACCGGGGCCAGGCGCTGGTGGTCCATGCGGCGGCGACGCCCTATCGCGATCGCTCGCATTTCGACGGGCAGAACGTCCTCGAAAGCGGCCTCGCCGGCCCGTCCGGGACACAGAGCGGCTGGCTCAACCGCGTCGCCGGCGCCCTGCCGGCGGGCGAGCGCGTCGGCGCCGAGCCGGGCCTTGCCATCGGCCCGACCGTGCCGCTGATCCTCGCGGGCCCGGCGGGGACGCTGACCTGGTCGCCGCAGACCTTCCGCCCGGCGGGCGAGGACACGGCGCTGCGTCTCGCCTCGCTCTACGGTGAAAGCGACCACGAACTCGCCCGGCTGCTGACCGAGGGGCTTGAGACCGACCGGATGATGGCGAACACCTCGTTCGACCTCGAAAAGGGGCCGGCGCGGGCGTTCCGCACGCTGGCGAGCGGCGCCGCCCGGCTGCTCGCCAAGGAGGACGGGCCGCGGCTGGCGGCGATCAGCTACGAGGGCTGGGACACCCACGTTCAGGAAGGCGCCGATCACGGCCGCCTCGCCCGCAACCTCTCGGCCCTCGACCTGTCGCTCGACGATCTGGCGCAGGGGCTCGGACCGGCCTGGCGCGACACCGTCGTCGCGGTGGTCACCGAATTCGGCCGCACGGCCTGGGGAAATGGCGGCGGCGGCACCGATCACGGCACCGGCACGACGGCCTTCCTGCTCGGCGGCGCGGTGAGGGGCGGGCGGGTGATCGCCGACTGGCCGGGCCTTGCCAAGGCCAACCTCCAGGACGGCCGCGATCTGAAGCCGACGACCGACCTGCGTGCGGTGCTCAAGGGCGTCCTCAAGGACCATCTCGGCCTTTCCGAGACGGTGCTCGCGACGACGGTGTTTCCCGACAGCCAGAACGCCAGGCCTCTCCAGGGTCTCGTCGCATAGCGGCCAGCCGACGCTGCGATGCCGGGGCGGCGCGGATCGGGCGCAAGGAGCCGCGGCGGACGAAACGACGATGAGAGCGGCGGACGGCGCCGGCCGCCCGCCCGCCGGCGCCCGTAACGGGTGGGCGCGTGTCACGAAGGCCGGGGCAGGGGGCCCGGAAACACCTCTCCGTCGAAGAGCTTGCGCGCGGTGCGCAGCGTTCCGGCGGCGGTGACGGCACCGGTCTCGTCGCGCTCGATCAGCACCTCGGCAGCGCCCGTCGGATGCTCGACGAGGAAGCGCCCGTCCTCCGGCAGGCTGGCGAGTTCGCCCGCCGGCGTTCCTTTAAGCGTACAGGCGGTCGCCACCGACACCGCGGCGAAGACGCCGATGGTGGCGTGGCAGCGATGCGGAATGAAGCTGCGGGTCGCGATCGTGCCGCCGGCCCGCGGCGCCGAGACCAGCGTCATCTTTGGCACCGACTTTTCCCGGACGTCGCCGAGATTCATCATCGGCCCGGCCTCGAGCCGGATCTTTTCCAGCCGCGCCTTGAGCCGCTCGTCCTGGTCCAGGGTCTCGCGGCTTTCCTCGCCCGTGATGCCGAGATCCGCCGCGCGCATGACGACGATCGGCATGCCGTTGTCGATCAGCGTCGCCTCGACGCCGCCGATCACGTCGACCGCGTTGCCGGTGGGAAGCAGCGCGCCGCTCATCGAGCCGGCGATGTCCTGGAACATCAGCGGCACCGGGGCGTGGCTGCCGGGAACGCCGTCGATCGCGGCATCGCCCTCGTAGGAGACCCGCCCGTCCGGCGTCTTCACCCGCGCGGTCGCGACCTCGCCGGTGTTGACCATGTGGATGCGCACCGGCGTCTCGTCGCCCGCGACCGCAACGAGGCCGCGTTCGATCGCCGCAGGCCCGACGCCGGCGAGGATGTTGCCGCAGCCCTGCGCGTCCGAGACCAGCGCCTCGTCGACATAGACCTGCAGGAACAGGTAGTCGACGTCGGCGTCGTCGCGGCTCGATGGGCCGAGCACCGCGACCTTCGAGGTCAGCGGATCGGCGCCGCCGATGCCGTCGATCTGCGCCTTGTCGGGCGAGCCCATGATCGCAAGCAGCAGCGCGTCGCGGCGCGCCGTGTCGGCGGGCAGGTCGTCCGCCAGGAAATAGGCGCCCTTCGAGGTGCCGCCGCGCATCCAGAGGCAGCGTATGCCGCCCGCGGCCGGATCAGACATATTTCAGGCCCTTTTCGGCGAGCCGGGCGCGCATGCCGTAGATGTCGAGCCCGAGTTCGCCGGCGGCGAGGCGGCTTCGCTTGGCCTCCTCGGCGGCGACGCGCTTCTCCGCCTTTTCCGCAACCGACGCGGCGTCGCTGCGCCTGACGACGCAGACCCCGTCGTCGTCGGCGACGATCACGTCGCCGGCCTCGATCAGCTGCCCGCCGCAGGTGATCGCGATGTTGACCGAGCCGAGCGTCTCCTTGACGGTACCCTGCGAGGAGACCGCCTTCGACCAGACCGGAAAGCCCATCGTTCTCAGGTCCGCGACGTCGCGCACGCCGGCCTCGATCACCAGGCCCCGGCAGCCGCGGGCCATCGCCGAGGTTGCCAGAAGATCGCCGAAATAGCCGTCGTCGCAGGGGCTGGTCGGAGCGAGCACCAGGATGTCGCCCTCCTTCAACTGCTCGATCGCGACGTGCAGCATCCAGTTGTCGCCGGGAGGCGAGGAGATCGTCACCGCCGATCCGGCGATGCGGGTGCCCGACTGGATGGGCGTGAGGCCCGATCCGAGAAAGCCGATGCGCCCCTGCGCCTCGTGGACGGTGGCCGTGCCGGCCTCGCCGAGCCGGGCGATGACCTGAGGATCGGCGCGGTCGACGGTCTCGACGACATAGCCCGGCGTGTTGGGCGCGATGGAACGGATGTCGAAAGTCATGGCGTTCGCCTTTCTCAAGCTTCGACCGGCGGCGTGCCGTGGGTGTGGAAGGTCTCGATGGTCTTCAGCCCCCAGGCCTGGCCCTTGCGGCGGTCGGCCTCCGTCCAGATCACCGGCTGCCAGTCCGGGGCGAGGATCAGCCGCGCGCCGGAATTGGCGAGTTCGACGCGGTTGCCCGCCGGTTCCCAGACATAGAGGAAGAAGGTGCCCTGGATGGCGTGCTTGTGCGGGCCGGTCTCGATGTGGACGCCGTTCTGCAGGAAGAGATCGGCAGCCCGCAGGATGTCCTCGCGCTGGTCGGTCGCATAGGTCACGTGATGCAGCCGGCCATGGCCCTTGCCGTGCTCCTCGGTGCAGGCGAGGTCGTAGGTCTTGTTGTTGACGGTGAACCAGCAGCCGCCGATCCGGCCGTTGTCGAGCTGGATCAGCTCCGTGACCCGGCTGCCGAGGCAGGTCTCCATGAAGCGGCGGAATTCGGTGACGTCCTCGGCGAGGAGGTTGAGATGGTCGAGACGCCGCGGGGCGGCGCCGGTGAAGGCCGAGGCGGTGTTCTTCAGCGCCGCCTTCTCGGCGGCATCCTTCGCCTCGTACCAGACCGTGTCGTAGTAGATCTCGAAGACGTGGCCGAACGGATCCTCGAAGCGGAAGGCGCGGCCGTGGCTCTCGTCGCCGTCGATCCAGCCATGGGTCTTGAAGCCGGAGGCTTCGATCGCCGCGACGCGGCGTTCGAGCGCCTCCTGCGAGGCCGCCCGGTAGGCGATGTGGCCGACGCCGGTCGTTTCGGCGCGGGTGAGCTTCAGGGAGGCGTACTCGTAGTCGTCCCAGGCCCGCAGATAGGCCGACGTCTCGTTGCGGCCCGAGAGCTTCAGGCCGTAGATGCGGGTGAAGAAGTCGAGGCTCTCCTCGAACCTGTCGGTCAGCATCTCGACATGGGCGAGATGGGCGATGTCCGTCATGGCGGTCCTCCTCCGCAGATATGGCTGCACGCAACCGACGTTCGGCTGCGCTTCTTCGTTCCGATCCGGCGCCGCGCCGTTTTTCGGGGCGGCCGTCGAACTGCCGCTGGCCGTCAGCCGGTTCCTCTGCGCATCGCGCCGCGACAGGGCAGGGGGCGGGCTGCCGGGCGCCGGTCTTGTGCCCGGCTCACCGCCTCAGAGTTCGTCGACGGTACGCGGGAAGATCGACTGGAAGCCCTCGGCATATTTGCAGTCGCGCCCGCCCGACTGGCCGCCGGAATTGCGCTTGAAGTGGTTGGCACGGTTGATGGCGACGCGGGTGTAATACTCCCACAGATGCTCCTGGCCCTCCATGCACTCGATTGCCGCGCGCTTCCTGTCCCAGACCGGGGTGATGTCGAGGAAGGTGTCCGGCTTCCAGCCCATCTGCTCTGTCTGGTGCGGCTCGAAGAGATAGAGCTGCGGCGCGCCGAGCACCTTCTCGCCGGGATTGTGGCCCCAGGCCTGGGCGATCATCCGGCATTCGAGGGCGACCTGCGTCGCATAGGCGTGGTCGGTGTTGTAGGGATCGTATTGCGAATGGGAGAGCATGAAGGCCGGCTGCACGCGGCGGATCACACCGACCAGCGCGTCCTTGTCGGCGCGCTGGAGTTCCAGAGGGTAGTCGCCGAGATCCATGCAGACGAGGTCGTGGACGCCGAGCGCCTCGGCGGCCTTTTCCGCCTCCGCGCGCCGCGCATCCTTGACGCGGTCGAGGGTCATGCCCTCGAGCTTCCAAAGCTTGGCGCTCTCGCCCCGTTCGCCGAAGGACAGGCAGACGACGGTCACCGCGTAGCCTTTGGCGGCATGCAGGGCGATCGCGCCGCCGCAGCGCCAGACGAAATCGGCGGCATGGGCGGAGATGACGAGGGCGGTCTTGTTCTCGGCCATTGCAGTCCTCTGGCTCTTGTGACGGCGTGCGGTCCCGTCTGGTCGATAGATGAACCGCAGGGTCCTCCGGCTCCAATCGGAAATGCGTCCCCGCGCATAATTTCAAGCTATAATCGCTTAAAGTCCGGCGGGACATGGCATAGGCCTTGACGGCCTTTGCGGGCCCCGCGAAGGCATGATGCGGAGCCTGCGGCTCCGGCGAGGAGAGGGGAGGAATGCCCATGGCGGTCGACGGCGAAGCGATTGCGCTCATCGGCTACGGCGAAGCCGCCGCTGCGATCACCGGGGGCTGGCCGCTCCCCCGCAAGGCGTTTCGGGCCTATGACGTGAAGACCCGCGAGCCCGTGACGGCGGAGGCAATGTGGGCGCGCTACGAGGCGGCCGGCATCGCCGGCTGCGGCGAGATCGCAGAGGCCATCGGCGCCGCCCGCCTCGTCCTCAGCCTGGTCACGGCCGACCGCGCCGTCGAGGCGGCCGGCGCCGGCGCCCCGCATCTGACGCCGGGCGCGCTCTTCATCGACGGCAACAGCTGCAGCCCGGCCAGCAAGAGCGAAGCCGCCCGCCTCGTCGAGGCTGCCGGCGGCCGCTACGTCGACATGGCGATCATGGCGCCGGTCCATCCGAAGGGCCACCGGGTGCCGGTGCTCCTCGCCGGCCCCCATGCCGAGGATGCGCTCGCCGTGCTGACGGCGCTCGACATGGACGCGACCCTCGCCGGGCCCGAGGTCGGACAGGCCTCGGCGATCAAGATGCTGCGCTCGGTGATGGTCAAGGGGTTCGAGGCGCTGACGGCGGAATGCCTGCTCGCGGCGCGCCGGGCCGGCGTCGAGGATGCGGTCCTCGCCTCGCTCCAGGCCTCCGACCCCGGCACCGACTGGCGGGCCCGCTCGGCCTACAATCTCGAACGCATGATGGTGCACGGGGTGCGCCGCGCCGCCGAGATGGAGGAGGTCGGCAAGACCGTCGCAGCCCTCGGCCTGCCGCCGCGCATGAGTGCGGCGATCGCCGCCTGGCAGCGGCAGGTCGGCTCGCTGGCGCTGGAGGGCGGCGCCGCCGACCTTGCCGAACGCGCCGACCGGCTGAATGCCGGGCTCGGCTCGAAAAGCGGGTGATGGACTTCAATCTCCGCCATCTGCGGATCTTCGCCGACGTCGTCTCGACCGGCTCGATCACCCAGGCGGCCGGCAGGATCGGCCTGTCGCAGCCGGCCGTCACCCAGGCGATCGGCCGGCTGGAGGCGCAGGTGGGCACGGCGCTCCTCGACCGGGCGCATCGCCAGGCGCTGCCGACCGCCGCCGGCGCCGTCTTCGCCGCGCGCTCCGCCCGCGCCCTCGCTCTGTTCGACGAGGCTGCCGCGCTCGCCGGGCCGCGTCTTTCCCGCACCGCGACGACGGCGCAGCTTTCGGCCTTCGTCGCGCTGGTGAAGGCCGGCCGCTCCACGGATGCCGCCCGCTCGCTCGGCATCGCCCAGCCGACCCTGCATCGCGCCGCCGCCGCCATTCAGAAGGAGGCGACGCGGCCGCTTTTCGAGCGGACCTCCCGCGGCCTCGTGCCGACCCGGCTCGGCAGCATCCTCGCCCGGGCCGTCCGGCTGGCCTATGCCGAGATGGAACAGGCGCGCATGGAGGTGGGCGAGACCGAGGAGAAGGACGTCGGCGCGATCGCGGTCGGCGCGATGCCGCTATCGCGGGCCTTCGCGCTTCCCGTGGCGGTGGCGCGGTTTCGCGCCCGGCGCCCCTCGATGACCGTGCGGATCGTCGACGGCCCCTATGCCGAGCTTCTCGACGGCCTGGAAGCCGGCGTGCTGGACTTTCTGGTCGGGGCGCTCCGGGACCCGCTGCCGAGCCCCTATGTCGAACAGGAGGCGCTGTTCAGCGACGACCTCGTCGTCGTCTGCGGCGCCGCCCATCCGCTGGCGGGGCGCTCGACCGTCAGCCCCGACGACATTCGGCCCTTTCCCTTCGTCGTCGCCGTCAAGGAAACGCCGACGCGGCGGCATTTCGACCGGCTGATTGCCGACGGCGCGCCGTGGCGGCCGGGCCTCGTCGAGACCGGCTCGACGATCTTCATGCGCGAGATCATGTCGCATTCCGAGCATCTCGGCTGCGTCTCGCGCCGCCAGGCCGAGGCCGAGACGCGCCATGGCGGCGTCCACATCCTGCCGTTGCGTCTGCCGGAGACGGAACGCGTCATCGGCCTGACGACGCGGCGCGGCTGGCATCCGACGCGCAGCCAGGCGGAGCTCCTGTCCGAGTTTCGCCGGGCAGCATCGGTATAGCAAAAAATTATGCGGCGGCATCAATAAGTGAATGGCGTTGGCCGGATGCTTGCGGGCATGGTCGGCCGTCGACGAAGGGGAGGCTTCTCCCCAGATCCAGGGAGGACGAACCATGACCTTGCTGACGAAAATGGCCGCGGCCGCGCTCGCGCTGTCGCTCACGGCGGGCGTCGCCCGCGCCGAGGAGCTGAAGTTCGCGAACTTCATGCCGCCGACCAACCCTTACGAGAAGGGCGCGTTCCAGCCCTTCGCCCAAAAGCTGAAGGACGCCACGGACGGCAAGGTGACCGTCGAGGTGTTCTCGGGCGGCGAGCTCGGTGCCGGCCCGGTCGAGCAGTATTCGCGTGCCGTCGACGGCGTCGCGGACTTCGTCGTCAGCCTGCCGGGCTACACGGCCTCGAACTTCCCGATCACCCTTCTGGCGGAGCTGCCCGGCGTCATCCACGAGGACACCGGGACGAAGACGATGTGGGACAACATCGACCTGTTCCAGCCGGAATACCGCCGGGTGCATCTCGTCAGCCTGTGGTCGAACGCCGAGAACGTGCTCTACAGCCGCGACAAGCCGATCCGCACGCCCGACGACGTGAAGGGCATGAAGATCCGCGTTCCCTCGCGCAACACCGGCCTCCTCGTCGAGAGCTGGGGCGCGACGCCGGTGTCGATGCCGGTCTCGGAAATCTACAATTCGCTGCAGACCGGCGTCATCGACGCGGCGATGATCGACGGCACCGGCACCAAGGCCTTCAAGCTCGGCGAAGTGTCGAAATACGTCACCGTCGGCATGAACACGACGATCTCGCCCTTCTTCATCCTGATGAACCGCGACAGCTACCAGTCGCTCGACGAGGCCGAGCAGAAGGCGGTCGACGCGGTCGGCAAGGAAATCTCCTTCATGGCCAACGAGACCCAGCTGGGTGCCGCCCACAAGGGGATCGATGCCTTCGGCGAGATGCCCGACCACGAGGTGATCCACCTCACCGACGAAGAGAAGAAGGCGTTCGACGACCTGTCGAAGAACGTCACCGACAAGGTGGTCGCCGAGGCCGAGCAGAACGGTCTCCCCGCCAAGAAGGTCGTCGGCGCGCTGTCTTCCAACTGATCCGATGGACGTCGTCACGAAAAAGGCCCGGTCGCTGATCCTCGACCGGGCGACCCTTGCACTCGCGGCGGTGGCGGGCCTCTGCCTCGTCGGCACCGTGGTGCTCGTCTGCGTGGCGGTGCTGCTGCGCTATTTCGCCAACGCGCCGATCCTCGGCGTCAACGAGATCGTCCAACTCGGCGGCGTCGCCATGGTGATGATGGCGATGCCCTGGTGTACCGAACGCAACGCCCATGTCAGGGCCGACGTCTTCGATCCCTTCATCGGCCATTGGGGCCGGCTCGGCGGCGACGTGATGTCGCGGGCGATCTCGATCTTCGTCCTCTCGGTGCTGGTCATGCGGTCCTGGGACAAGATGCTCGACGCCCGGGAATTCGGCGACGCCACCAACATGCTGGCGCTGCCGATCTGGCCCTTCTACGGGTTGATGGCCCTCGGCCTCGCCCTGACCGTCGCGATCTTCGCGATACAGATCGTCCTCGTTCTCGTGAGTGGTAAGGAATTCGAATGAGCGACGTCGCCATCGGCGTCCTGGGGTTCGTCTGCCTGTTCGTGCTGATGGTCCTGCGGACGCCCGTCGCCTTCTCCATGCTGATCGTCGGCTTCTTCGGCATGCTGGCGACCGGCGGCATGCGGTTTGCCGGCGCGACGCTCGTCACCGAAACCTATTCCGCCGTCACCAACTATTCGCTGCTCGTCGTGCCGATGTTCGTCCTACTCGGCAACGTCGCCTCCGAGGCCGGGTTCAGCCGCGGCCTCTACGACGCGGCGAATGCCTGGGTCGGCCGCTTCCGCGGCGGGCTCGCCTCCGCCTCGGTGCTGGGCTGTGCCGCCTTCTCGGCGGTCAGCGGCTCCTCGGTGGCCACCGCCGTCACCATCGGCAAGGTGGCGCTGCCGGAAATGCGCCGCCTCGGCTATGCCGACGGCCTGTCCACCGGCTCGGTCGCCGCCGGCGGGACGCTCGGCTTCCTCATTCCGCCGTCGACCGGCTTCGTCATCTACGCCATCCTCACCGAGCAGTCGATCGGCCGGCTGTTCATGGCCGGCATCCTGCCCGGCATCCTGATGTGCGGCCTCTTCATCGTCGCCGTCTGGCTCACCGTGCTGCGCAACCCGGAGGCGGGACGGCGCGGGCCGGAACTCTCCTTCCGCGAGCGTCTGCGCTTTCTCGCCGGTGCCGCGCCGCTGATCGCCGTCATGGTCATCTCGATCGGCGGCATCTACATCGGCGCCTTCACGCCGGTGGAATCCTCGGCCGTCGGCGCCGGGCTGGTGATGATCTTCGCGGCCTTCAAGCGCGGCATGGGCCTCGCCGGCTTCCGGAACGCCATTCTCGAGACCGTGCAGACGACGGCGATGCTCTATGCGATCGTCATCGGCGCCAACGTCCTCAACCCGTTCCTGGCGGTCACCCACATCCCCGACGCCTTCGGCGAGCTGATGACCTCGCTCGGGCTCGGCGCCTACGGCTCGCTGGCGATGATCATCCTCGCCTACGTGCTGCTCGGCATGTTCCTCGACGGCCTGGCGATGCTGGTGATCACCTTGCCGATCTTCTATCCGGTCATCACCGGCTTCGGCTTCAACCCGATCTGGTTCGGCGTCGTCGCGGTGATCGTCATCGAGATGGGCATGATCACCCCGCCCGTCGGCCTCAACGTCTTCGTCATCCGCGCGGTGGCCGGCGACGTCCCGATGGCGACGATCTTCAAGGGCGTCATGCCGTTCCTGGCGGCGATGATCCTGTGCCTCCTGATGATCATCCTGTTCCCGCAGATCGCGCTGCTGATCCCGAACTCGATGTTCGGGTCCTGAGCGGCGCGATCCACCGGAACGCCGGCCGCCCCGAAGACCCGCCGTCCGCCGCGCCGACTTTTTTCCGAACGGTGCCGGAAACGGCTGGACTCGCCGCGGCCCCGGGCCGAATCTCCCGGTGCGCGGGGTGTCCCGCCCCCCTGTGCGAGCCGCAGGCCGGCGAGGCAGCGGCCGCCGGACGCCGGAGCGCGCCGGCGAAAAACCGAAGGAAGACGAGGCCCATGGCAGATCACGGCTACGCGACCGGTCGCTTGAACCTTCCCTTCGTCGGTATCTCGACCTTCGCCAAGAGCCCCTATGTCGGCGACTGGGACGCGATCGATGCCGACGTCGCCGTCCTCGGCGCCCCTTTCGACATGGGGACGCAATGGCGCTCGGGGGCGCGGTTCGGCCCGCGCGGCATCCGCGAGGCCTCGACGCTGTTCTCCTTCGGCCATGCCGGCGCCTACGACCACGAGGACGACGTCACCTACCTCGATGGGGTGCGGATCGTCGATCTCGGCGATGCCGACATCGTCCACACCGACACCTCGACCAGCCACGCCAACATCGAAGCGGGGGTGCGCAAGATCCTTGCGGCCGGGGCGCTGCCGGTGGTGCTCGGCGGCGACCACTCGATCAACATCCCCTGCATCGGCGCCTTCTCCGAAGAGGAGCCGATCCATCTCGTCCAGATCGACGCCCATCTCGATTTCGTCGACGAACGGCACGGCGTGCGCTACGGCCACGGCAACCCGATGCGCCGGGCGGCCGAAAAGCCCTACGTCACCGGCCTGACGCAGATCGGTATCCGCAACGTTTCCTCCACCGCCCGCGAGGGCTACGTGGCGGCGCGTGAGATGGGATCGGACATCCTGTCGGTCCGGCAGGTCCGCCGGCTCGGCGTCGACGCCGTGCTGCAGCGGATCCCGGCGGGACGGCGCTATTATCTGACGCTGGACATCGACGGCTTCGATCCGTCGATCGCGCCGGGCACCGGCACGCCGAGCCACGGCGGCTTTCTCTATTACGAGGTGCTGGAGCTGGTAGCGGGCCTGGCGCAACGCGGCGACATCGTCGGCATCGACCTCGTCGAGGTCGCTCCGCCCTACGATCCCGGCGAGGTGACGTCGATCCTCGCGGCGCAGATCCTGCTCAATGCGATCGGCCGGATCTTCGCCGCAAGGACGCCCCGCGGCTGACGGCGGGACGGCCGGCGCGGGGCCGGCCGACCGGGCGCGTCGCTCAGAGCGGCCCGGCGACCGCCTCGGCCATGACGCACAGGAGCTCGAACATCATCGTCGCGCCGGTCAGCGCGGTGATGCCGGTCGGATCGAGCGGCGGCGAGACCTCGACGAGGTCGGCGCCGACGATCGCGACGCCGGCGAGTTCCCGGACCAGCGCCTGCGCCTGGAATGTCGAGACGCCGCCGATCTCCGGCGTTCCGGTGCCGGGCGCGAAGGCGGGATCGATGACGTCGATGTCGAAGGAGACGTAGGTCTCCTCGGCGCCGACGATGTCGCGGGCCTCGGCCATGACGTCGGCGACGCCGCGGGCCATCAGCTCCTCGATGAAGATCTGCCGGAGGCCGACACCCTTGGCGAAGTCGTAGTTCGCAGCGTCCGAGATCGCACCCCTGAGGCCGATCTGCACCATGCGCTTCGGATCGAGCAGGCCTTCCTCGATCGCCCGCCGGAACGGCGTTCCGTGATTGTAGCGGTTGCCGAAGAACTCGTCATAGGTGTCGGAATGGGCGTCGAAGTGAATGAGGCCGCGCGGCCGGCCGCGGTGAAGTCCGCGCAGGATCGGCAGGGTGACGAGGTGGTCGCCGCCGGCGGTGAGCGGCACGGCGCCGGCGTCGCGGACGCTTGCGTAGAAGCCGGCGATCAGCTCGATGCTCTCCGCCGGATCGACCGGATTGACCGGGGCATCGCCGCAATCAGCGACGCGCAGGCGATCGAAGGGCGAGGCGAGGGTCGCATGATGCACGCGCCGGACGAGGCTCGACTGGTTGCGGATCTCGCGCGGGCCGTGGCGGGCGCCGGTGCGGTTGGTGGTGCCGCCGTCGAAGGGGATGCCGAGAAGCGCGACGTCGACCTCGGCCGGCTCGGCGACGGGCAGGCGCATGAAGGTCGCCGGGCCGGCGAAGCGCGGGACGGCGCCGGAATCGAGCGGCTGGAAGCGGGAAAGATCGGTCACAGCTTGAACTCTGCCTTGACGGCTTCGGTGATCAGGGCGACGTGGTCGGCCATCAGCCATTCGCCCTTTTCGGCGGTGGCCTTTTCGGCGCGGGCGAGGACGCCCGAAGCGGGCACGAAGCCCTCCGGGACGGGCCAGCGGTCGAAGGTCGGGAATTTCGCCGGCCCGTCGTCCGGCACCTTCGCCATGTCGACGAGGTCGGGCCGCAGCAGCAGCATCAGCGAAGTCTCGAGCAGGCTCGCATGTTCGAGCTCGGTGCCGGGAAAGCCGTCCGGAAACAGCCTGTCGAGCGTCGCCCGGCGGACGAAGTCCCAGTATTCGAGCCGCATCGCCTGAACGTCGGATATGCCGTCGCGGCGCAGCTCGCGCAGGCCGAGATCGAGCCCTTCGACCGCCGGCCAGGCATTCTCGAAATGGCCGATGACGAGGACGAGCTTCCTGACGCCCTTGTGGCCGAGGCCGCGCACCACGTCGCGCACGACGAGGGAGAAGGTGTTGGCGTCGAGACTGATCGTGCCGGGAAACGCCTCGCCGCCGCCCGAGCGCGGCTGCGACTTGTAGCCATAGGGGACGCAGGGCGCGACGAGGCCGCCGACATTGCGGGCGACCCGCTCGCAGACACCGGTCGGCAGCACGACGTCGACGTTGAGCGCCATGTGCGGCCCGTGCTGCTCGGTGGCGCCGAGGGGCAGGAACACCACCGCCCCCTCGTCGACGCGGGCCTTGAATTCCGGCCAGGTCAGTTCGGCCATCATCACGCTGTCGTTCATCGTCATCCTCGTTCGTCGCGGCTCAGTGCATGGCGGCGCCGCCGTCGACGCTGAGGCACTGGCCGGTGGTGAAGCTCGTCGCAGGGGACGCCAGGAAGAGCACGGCCCGCGCCACCTCGTCGGGCGTGCCGATGCGGCCCATCGGGTTCGCCGTCTCCAGCGCCTTCTGCGCCTCGCTCATGCCGGAGAAGCCGAGCAGCGGCGTGTCGACGGGGCCGGGCGCCACGGCGTTGACCAGAATGTCGGGCGCCAGCTCGCGGGCCCAGGAGCGGGTGAGCGAGAGGATGCCGGCCTTGGTCGCGCAATAGCCGGAAGCGCCCGCCCGGCCGAGATAGGCGAGTTCCGAGGCGACGTTGACGATGCGTCCGCCGCGACCCATTCCCTTCAGGGCCTCGCGCGTCACCAGCATCGGCGCGCGCAGGTTGACGGCGATCATGCGGTCGACGGCGGCCATCTCGATCGTGCGGATCGGCGCGTCGATCTCGATGCCGGCGCAATTGACGAGGACGTCGAGGCCGCCGAGCGACCCCAAGGCGGCGGCGACCGCCGCGACGATCGCATCTTCCTCGCAAAGGTCGGCGACCGCCCAGTCGGAAATGCCGGGGGGCGCCGGCCGGACGTCGAGCCCGAACGCCCTTGCCCCCGCCGCCCGGAAGGCGTCGAACGTGGCGCGGCCGATGCCCGACGCCGCGCCGGTGACGAGGACACGGCGCCCGGCATGCGCGTCGTGGTGGATGGGGGGCTCCACGGTCACCACGGCACCTCGCCGCGGTCCGCCCCGAGGCTCTGGCCGGTGATGTTGGCGGCGAGGTCGGAGGCGAGGAACAGATAGGCGCCGATCATGTCGCGCGGCTCCATCAGGCCGGGAAGCGCCTGGGCGCCGACGATCCCGGCAAGCAGCGCGTCCGGCTCGGTGCCGGCGCGCTCCGCCATCCTGCCGAGCGAGCGCATCGACGCCTCGGTCCGCACCCAGCCGGGACAGACGGCGTTGACCCTGATGCCCTTCGGCCCGAGCTCCCTGGCGAAGGTCTTGGTCAGGCCGATCACCGCGTGCTTGGAGGCGACATAGGCGCCGAAGCACGGCTCGGCGACGCGGCCCCAGACCGAGGCGGTGTTGACGATGGCGGCGCCCGGCGACATCGCCGGCACGGCCGCCCGAGTGACGAGGAAGGTGCCGACGACGTTGATCTCGAGGATGCGGCGCACCGCCGCCTCGGTCTCGGGGCTCTCATCGTCGAGCGGCGTGATCAGTTCCAGCCCGGCATTGTTGACGAGGACGTCGAGGTGTCCGACGGCGGCGATCATCGCCCTGACCGCCGCATCGTCGGAAACGTCGCAGAGATGCGGCGTCGCGCCGATCGCGTCGGCCGCCTCGGCGATCGCATCGGTCTCGGCGCAGACGTGAAGCCGGGCGCCCGCCGCGGCGAAGCCCTGCGCGATGCCGTGGCCGATGCCGCGGCTGGCGCCGGTGATGAGGACGCTGCGGCCGGAAAGGTCGAGGCCGGTCATCGCTCGTCATCCCCGGCGGCTTCCCGCAGGAGATGCAGGAGCTCGTTGCGGAGCGCGAAGAATTCCGGGCTTTCCCTGAGTTCCAGCGTCCGGTCCGCTCCGAGCCTCTCGGCGACGTCGACCTCCGCGGCGATGCGCGCCGGGCGCTTGGTGAAGACGACCACCTTGTCGGCGAGGAACACCGCCTCCTCGACGTCGTGGGTGACGAAGACGATGGTCTTGGCGTCGCGCTTCTGGATCCTGCGGAGCTGCACCTGCAGCCCCTCGCGCCGCTGTGCGTCGAGGGCGCCGAAGGGCTCGTCCATCAAAAGCACGTCGGAGCCGGCGGCGAGGGTCCGGGCGATGGCGATGCGCTGGCGCATGCCGCCGGAAACCCGGGCGGGATAGGCGTCGGAAAACTCGTAGAGGCCGACGAGATCGAGATAGCGGTCGCGGCGGGCGAGCTTTTCCTCCTCGCCGATGTCGCTGCGATACTTCATGCCGAAGGCGACGTTCTCGGCGACCGTCAGCCAGGGGAAGGACGAATAGGACTGGAAGACCATGCCGCGCCGCCGGTCGGGCGGCCCCACGGGGGCGCCTTCGAGGCGGATCTCGCCGCCCGACGGTTCGTCGAGGCCGCCGATCATCCGCATCAAGGTGGTCTTGCCGCAGCCGGAGGGACCGAGGAAGACGACGAATTGGTTTTTCTCGATCCGATAGTCGAAGGGGACGTCGACCACCGCGATCGGGCCGAAATGCTTGGTGACGCCGTCGAAGACGAGATAGGGCGCGGTCATAGCTAGAGATACCGGAACATGCGGCGGTGGACGGCGCGCAGGATCTGGTCCGAGGCGAGCCCGATGATGCCGATGAGGACGACGCCGGCCATCACTTCCGGCGTCTTCATGTAGCGCCGCGCCGCCCAGATGACGAAGCCGATACCACTGGAGGCGGCGACGATCTCGGCGATGATCAGATAGGTCCAGCACCAGCCGAGCGTGACGCGGAGATTGTCGACGAGGCTCGGCAGCATCGCCCGGAAGGCGACGTCGCGCAGGATCTGATAATGGCTGGCGCCCAGCGTCTGGGTGATCTCGACATATTCCTGCGGCACGCGGCGCATGTCGTCGGCGACGAGCAGCACCAGCTGAAAGAAGGTGCCGAGCCAGAGCAGGAAGATCTTGGTCTCCTCGCCGACGCCGAACCAGATGATGGCGAGCGGCACCAGCGCCGGCACCGGGAGATAGCGGATGAAATCGATCACCGGCTCGGATGCTGCACCGATCACCCGGTAGCTCGACATCAGGATGCCCATCGGGATCGCCATGACGGCGGCGATGAGGAAGGCCGACCAGACCCGCGCGGTCGAGACGGCGGCGTGCCAGGCGAGATCCTGGTCGCGGAACATGTGGACCATCGCCGCCGCGACGTCGCTCGGGGCGGGAAAGAACAGCGTGTTGACGTAGCCGAAGCGCGCCACCGCCTCCCATAGAAGGAGAAGGCCGAGGCTGGCGCCGAGCGCGATGGAGAGTTCCAGCCCGCGCGGCAGCGGCTTGCGGAAGCCGAAGCGTGACGGCCGACGGCGGGCCGGGCGCGAGCCGACGGCGACGGCGCCCTCCGCCATCACCGCCTTGCCTTCGCCGCGCGTGCCGTCGGCGAGGGCGCCCGGAGCATCGCTCATCGACTGTCTCCCCGAAACTGGCGGGAAAAGTCCACCGGCCGCCGCCTCACTCCTTCAACATCGCGTCGGTCACCATCGACATCGGCTTGGCGTCGATCTCCTCGGCCGGGTCGAGCTTCACGTCGGCGGCGCCGTTTTCGAGGTTGAGCTGCATGACCGTGTCGAAGATGCCGGTGAGCGTGCCGGGCTCGCCCGTCTTGCCGATCAGCGTCCGGGATTCGGCGAGGTCGGTATAGGCGAGCGAGGTGTCGAGGATGTCCTTCACTTCGGCGTCGGAGAGATTGTAGTGCGGCGCGGCGAGCGAGATGAACTCGTCCGGCTTGGCCTTGTAGAGCTCGACGGCCTTGTAGATGCCGGCGAGGAACTTGGCGTATTTGTCCGGATCGGCATCGAGGTCGGCGTCGCGGGCGGTGATCACGTCGATGATGATGTCGCTGTCCTTCGACGAGACCAGGATCTTCGGCTCGCGGTTCGGCAGCGCCTTCACCGCCTGCGACATGAACGGCTCGTAGGTCGCGACGGCGGCGATCGAATCGTCGGCGAAGACGGCGACCGTGTCGGCGGTGGCGATCTCGACGATCGACAGGTCGTCGAGGGTCATGCCGACCTTCTTCAGCGCGAGCTGCAGGAGGAGGCGGGCCGGAATGTTCGGCTCGGCCGCGACCTTCTTGCCCTTGAGATCGGCGACGTTGCCGATCGAGCCGGCGGCGATGACGCCGTCGCCGCCGACCGACTTGTCGATCGTGCCGATGATCTTGCCCGGGGTCTCCGGCTTGCGCGGCCGGCCCTGATGTTCGCCGACGGTGCGCATGTCGACGTCGATGTCGCCGCGGGCCATCGCCGCGAGGACGTTCGACCGGTCGTCCTCGAAGGTGAATTCGACGTCGAGGCCGAGATCCTTGAAGTAGCCCTTGTCCATGGCGACGAAGACCGGCGCGAAGCCCGGCCAGGTCGGGGCCATCACGCGCACCGTCTCGTCGGCGCGGGCGGTGCCGGCGGAGGTTGCGGCGGCGAGGGCCAGGGCGGCTGCGACGAGGCTGCGGAAGGACATCGGGCGAACCTTTCTCGACAGAGGAAGCATGCGTCGAATGTCGGCAATTGTCACATCGAAGGAAATCAGATTTCATCGAAGGACGGATCGAAAAACCTCGATGTGGGAGACCTCTTGCGCCGCCTCGACAACATCGATCTGCGCCTCATCCGCGTCTTCGTCGAACTCGCCGACGCCGGCGGTTTCGGTCCCGCCCAGATCGCCCTCAATCTCAGCCAGTCGACGCTTTCCACCCACATCGCCTCGCTGGAGAAGAAGCTCGGAAACCGGCTCTGCGAACGCGGGCGCGGCGGCTTCAGGCTGACCGAATTCGGCAAGGCGACCTATGCCGCCGCCAAGCTGCTCTTTGCCGACATCGACACTTTCCATGCGCGGATCGGCAAGGAGAGCGGGCGGCTGACCGGCCGCCTGCGCGTCGGCATTGTCGACGGCGTCGTCACCTCGCCGGAACTCGGGCTGCAGACGGCGCTCGGGCGCTACCACGCCTATGCGCCGGACGTCTTCGTCGACCTGTGGCTGGCGCCGCCGCACGAACTCGAACGCGCCCTCGCCGACGGGCGGCGCGACGTCGTCGTCGGGCCGATGTCGCAGAAGATCTCCGGCATCACCTACAAGCCGGTCTACCGCGAGCCGCACGGGCTGTATTGCGGGCAGGGGCACCGGCTGTTCGCACGGTCCGACGCCGAGATCACGGCGGCCGACATCGAGGCGGCTTCCTTCAGCGTGCGGGGCTATCTGCATTTCGACGACATCTATCGCGCCCATCACCCGAAGCCCGACGGCACCGTGATGCAGATGGAAGGCCAGGCGATGATGATCCTGTCGGGCGCCTATGTCGGCTTCCTGCCGCGCCACATCGGCGACAGCTACGTCGCCCGCGGCGAGATGCGCGTCCTCAAGGCGTCGCGCTACAGCTTCGCCTCGCAGCATTTCATCGCGGTGCGCAGCAGCGATCGCGAGCACCCGCCAATCGCCGCCTTCGTCAGGGAAGTGCGGCGGCAGGCCGGACCGGCGGGCCGGCAGGACGCTGCCCGGCCAGTGGACGCCGGCGAGCGGCCGGGCTAGGAAATCGGTCGAGAGCCGCCGAGACGCACCACCCCACGCGAGGCCCCGCCGATGAGCGACACGCAATCCATGAACGAGGCGAGGCGAGACCAGCAGCGCCGCCATCCGGATCTGTCGCTGGTCTTCCTGGCGGAATTCGACGAGCGCTTCTACGGCCGCGCCCATCTCGACGAACGCAAGACGGCGAACGCCTCGCGCGAGAAGCTCCTCGAACGCTCGCTCCAGCATTTCATGGAAGTCGGCCTGGAGCGCCGGCTGCCGTTCCGCGAGGGGCTGGTCTTCGAGGAGGATTTCTACGCAGAGACCTATCTCAAGGACGCCGACGCCTCGCAGCCCTATCGGCACTACGTGACGGTCGGCGTGCCGTCGCGCAACCTTCCGAGCCGCGCCGCCTTCGTCGAAAGGCGCTTCGACCACTGCTGGAAATTTTCGACCGGCACCGTGTCCCTGCCGCTGATCGACCTCGTCGACGGCGAGCAGCCCTTCGCGGCCCGCCTCGAAGCGGCGATCACCGTGCTGGGCGGGCCCGGCGGCCAGGTCGAGATCGACGCGGAAAGCGCCGAGTTCTGCCTCGCCCTCGCGGTCTTCGACATCAAGAAGCGCGAATACGACGCCGCGCTTCTCGTTCTCCAGAAGCTGCTGCGCGCCGTCCCCGACTACGAGCGGGCCCGGCCCTTCTACCGGCTCCTCCTGCAGAAGCGCGGGGTGACGCTTGCCTCGCTGCCGCTTCCCGCAGCCGCTTAAGGGGACGCCTTTTCACGGGCGATCACCGGAAGGTCCGCTCTCCGCCGCCCTGGCGCGGAGCCAGTCGAGCAGGCCGGGTCGGACCGCGGCGAGGCCCTTGTAGGCGATCTCGGCCGCGTTGAGGGCGGTGAGCTGCTCTGCCAGCCCCGTCAGGTTGGCGATCGCGTCGCGGTGGCGCATGAGCGCCGCCAGCGGATCGCTGTAGACGCGGATGGTGAAGGCGAGGGCGCCGGTCCGGGGCAACCTGCGCAGTGTCTGGCGCTCGACGCGCACGTGGACGCTCTCGTGACGCACCTGCGGCGGCCACGGCGAGCGCTCGCGCTTCGCCTTCGGGCGGTGCAGGTCGCCGCTCGGATGGATCGACCAGTTGAGGCGCCAGACCGGCCGCTCCGGGCGTAGATTGTCGAACATGCGGTCGATCAGCGCGGCATTGCGGCTGCCGGCCGCAAAGCCCGGCACGTCGGCATGGATCCGGTCCATCGGCTGGTCGAACTTTTCGGCGAGCGACCAGGCCGAGGGAAAGGAGAGGTGCGCCGCCGTCAGCCGCCATCCGTCCTCGGCCCGCTGCAGGATGACGAGGTCGTCCGAAACGAGGAGACCGGCCCGCACCAGCACCGGCCAGCGCGCGTCGGTAAGATCGACGCAGACGTCGCCGTTTCGCAGCCTCGATCCGTCCCGGCGCCAGAGCGGGGCATGGTGGCCGGTCAGGTGATCGGCGAGGAGGTCGAGGAGTTCGGCCTGGGCGTCGCGGGATTCCGGCGTCTCCCGAAAGACGACGTCGAAGCGGTCGTAAAGCAGCGCGCGCTTTTCGGCAAGGTCGCGGGCGAGTGCCGCATCCGGCTCGATCCAGTTCGCCGCATCGAGCGGCTTCAGGCCGATGGTAAAGGGCGTGGCGCTGCCGTCATAGGGCGCATAGCGGGGCGGGCCGGGCTCGTCGCTGCGTGTCGCCGCGTCGGGGCCGTCGCCGCCCGGGGCGCCTTCGAAAGACGGGGATTGGATGGGATCGCTGCTCATCTCGGCTTTCTTTCCGGCGCGACCCGTGCGAGGTCGGCCGCGGCGTCGCCGACGGGGTCCGGCGGTCCCGGCGGCGGCGAGGCTGCCGGTCACTCCGGATCGAGTTCGGAATCCCAGTAGAGATAGTCGAGCCAGCTCTGGTGCAGATAGTTCGGGGGAAACAGCCGGCCGTTGTTGTGGAGGTCGTGGACGGTCGGCTGGAAGGGCGTCTGATGCGGGATCATGCCCGCTTCCCGCGGCATCAGCCCGCCCTTCTTCAGGTTGCAGGGCGAGCAGGCGGCGACGACGTTCTCCCAGGTGGTGAGCCCGCCCTTGGAGCGGGGGACGACGTGGTCGAAGGTCAGTTCGTGCGGCGAGCCGCAATACTGGCACTGGAATTTGTCGCGGAGGAAGACGTTGAAGCGGGTGAAGGCCGGGTTGCGGGCGGGCTTGACGTAGGTCTTGAGGCAGACGACGGAAGGAAGACGCATCGAGAAGGTGGGACTTCGGACCGCCCTTTCGTATTCCGCGAGGATGGTGACCCGGTCGAGGAACACCGCCTTGATCGCGTCCTGCCAGGACCAGAGCGAAAGCGGATAGTAGCTCAACGGCCGGAAATCGGCGTTCAGGACGAGGGCTGGGGATAAGTCCGGACTTACCGCAATCGTCACTGCATTCTCCTTAGGCTGACGCCTTCGAACGTTGCCTTGGTCGGCGCGGACTATCGTGCTCCATCATGTCGCCTTTGTGAAGGCTGAGGCCAGTCATGACAGGGGCTTGGAGCTGCCCCGTCGCGGCCGTGAGGCGGGCTTGCGGCTCTTTGCCGTTGATTCGGGCGGGGTGGCGGGGCCGGGGCTTTCCGCCGCCGGCACGATCTCGCGCCTGTGGATAGTCGCATAGTATGCCCAGAACAGCCGCGCCGCGACGGAACGATGCGGCTTCCAGGCCTCGGCGATCTCGGTGAGTCGCCTGGCCGTCGGCCGGCTGTCGTGGTCGAGCGCGTGGGCGACGGCGGCCTGGAGCGCGAGGTCGCCGGCGGGAAAGACGTCGCGATGGCCGGCGCAGAAGAGCAGCCAGCATTCGGCCGTCCAGACGCCGATGCCCCTGACGGCGACCATTTCGGCGATCGCCGCCTCGGCCGGGGCCGAGGCGCAGCGGGAAAGGTCGAGCCGGCCCTCGGCGAGCGCCGCGGCGACGGCGCGGACGGTCTGCTGCTTCGGGCGCGACAGACCGGCGCTCCGCAGCGTCTCGTCGCCCACCGCGAGCAGGGCGGCGGGGTCGGTCAGGTCGACGGCCGCGGCGAGCCGGCCGAAGATCGCGTCGGCGCTGGCCCTCGACACCTGCTGCGCGACGACGATGGCGAGAAGGCCTTCGAGCCCCGTGCGGCTGCGGCGCAGCGGCACGCTGCCGGCCGCCTCGACGATCCGGGCGAGCCGGGCATCGGCGAGCGTCAGCGCGGCAAGCGCTTCGGCGATGTCGGCCTCGGTGCGGATCATGCCATTCGGGTCTTCGTCATTTTCCTCTCGCATTCCGACAATAGCACGGACGCCGCCGGACATCGTGACGAGCCGTCGCATGGTCTGCCCTTCCGCCCGAACCCTCGTGAAAAGCCCCGGCATCATGGACCGACGAGATGCGGCAGCGCCGGCTGTCCGCCGTCCACCGGAGAGAATCGCCGACCATGTTATCAAGTGACCCGGTCTTCCGCTTCGCGCCCAGCCCGAACGGCGAACTGCATCTCGGCCATGCCTATTCGGCGCTCGTCAATCACGGCCTCGCCCGGAGCGCCGGGGGGCGCTTCCTGCTGCGCCACGAGGACATCGACACCGTCCGCTGCACGCCCGCCTTCGAACGGCAGGTGGAAGAGGACCTCGCCTTTCTGGGCATCGCCTGGGACGAGGCCCCGCGCCGGCAGTCGGCCCACATGCACGACTATGCCGCGGCGCTCGAGGCCCTCGCCGCCGAGGATCTCGTCTATCCCGCCTTCATGACGCGCGGCGAGGTGAAGGCCTTCGTCGAGAATTTCGAGGAAGCGGAGGGCCGGTCCTGGCCGCGCGATCCCGACGGGGCGCCGCTCTATCCCGGCCTCGACCGACATGCGACGACGGCGGAGCGGGAAAGGCGGATGAGCGCCGGCGAACGCTTCGCCTGGCGGCTCGACGTCGAGCGGGCGATCGAGATGGTGCCGGCGCTCACCTGGGACGAAAAGGGCGCCTCGCCCGTCGGGGAGAGCGGGACGATCGTCGCGCGGCCGCTCGAATGGGGCGACGTCGTCCTCGGACGCATGGACGTTCCGACGAGCTACCACCTCTCCGTGGTCGTCGACGACGCCATCCAGGGCGTCACCGACGTCGTCCGGGGGCGAGACCTCTTCTACGCCACCAGCATCCACCGGCTCCTGCAGGCGCTGCTCGGCCTTGCGGCGCCGCGCTATCTGCATCATCCGCTGATCCTCGGACCCGACGGGCGCAAGCTGTCGAAGAGCGCCGGCGACACGGCGATCCGGGCGCTGCGCGAGGCGGGGCTGAAGGCCGAGGACATCCGCCGCATGGTCGGCCTGCCGGGCCGGCCGGACCAGAACGGGCCGGACCAGAACGGGCCGGCATAGGGCATCGCGGCGCAAAGGCCCGCCGGATCCTGCCTCATGCGCCGGATCGCGAAGGGCATGGTCGCCGCCTGCTGCGGGCCGTCGTCAGACGCCGAGGATCTTCAGCCAGGCGCTGAGGGTCACCACCGAGGCGACGGTCGAGACGAGGATCGTCGTTGCGGCCAGCTTTTCGCCGGCCTTGAAATAGGTGGCGAAGAGATAGGCGTTGATGCCGGCGGGGGCCGCCGCCGTCAGCACGGCTCCCTTGACCCAGAGCGGCGGCAGGCCGATCTCGCGGGCAAACAGCCAGACGACCGCCGGCATGACGACCAGCGACAGCACCGTGATCAGCGAGGAGGCGACGAGGTCGCCGCGCAGCCCGTAGCGGGTCAGCGACATGCCGAGCGAGAACAGCGCGAGCCCGCCGGCGGTCCCGCCGAGCAGCTTCGTCACCTCGTCGATCACCCCTTCGAGGGGCAGGGCCAGCGCCCGCCACGCGAGGCCGACGACGATGCCGACGACGATCGGGTTGGTGGCGAGATTGAACAGCATGCGCTTCATCATGCGCGACAGCGGCACCGCCTCGCGCGCGAGATCGCCCTCGCCGGCGGCGTCGAGACCGGCGGCACGCTCGATCAAGAGCGTCGAGACGATCATCATCACCGGAAGGTGGATCGAGACGATAATCAGAAGCGGTTCGAGACCCGGGTCGCCATAGGCGCGCTGCAGCGTCGGGATCGCCACGAAGACGGTGTTGGCGAAGCTCGACGAGATCCCCGCGATGACGCCGGTGCGGTGGTCGGCGGCGGCGAATCTGCGGACGAGGAAGGTGCCGATCGGCCAGGTGACGGCGACGGCGGCGAAATAGCACAGCCACAGCAGCGCCGGGCTGGCGTCGCCGAAGCTCATCGTCGCCAGCGTGCGGAACAGAAGCACCGGAACGGCGACGACGAAGACGAAGTGGGCGAGGCCGTCGCCGACCGTCTCCGACAGCAGGCCGACCCGCGCCGCGGCATAGCCGAGGGCGATCAGGCTGAAGATCGGGACGATGATGGCGAGGACGGTCTGCATGATGGGATGGAACCGGGCGGTCGGGCAGGGGCTCGGGCGGGCAGGGGACCGGGCGGAAAACGGTTGCCCCGTCGGATGGATGTCGCGGGATGACCGGTCGGGCGGCAGCCGATCCGGATGGGGCGGGTTGGCGCGGCCGGTCCGCTGGAAAATTCCTGCAGCGTCCGGCCGGGGCGGGTGCTCTCCCTTCCTGCTACGATGCGCCCGCCCGGCAGGCAAGCACCGCCACACGCCGAGTCGAGCGCCGGCGCGCCGAGACCGTCAGCCGCCGGTCTCCTCGAACAGGACGCAGACCGAGCGCGCCGGGACGGTGAAGGCGCCACTGCGCGGAAGTTTCGACGGCGGTGCCTGCGGGTCGTCGGAGCGCAGTTCGAGCCGGAAGCGATGGCCGGGGCGCGGCGGCGGCGGCGTCGCGGCGACGTCGCTTCGGCCGGCATTCAGATAGACGATCGCCCGTTCGCTCTCCTCGTCCTCCGCCCGGCGCGGCGCATAGAGCGCCATGGCGAGGAGGTGGCGGGCGGGATCGTGCCACTCCGCCTCGCCCATCGGCTCGCCGGCCTCGCTCAGCCAGGCGACGTCGGCGAGAGCCCCGCCGTCGACGGCGCCGCCGGTCAGGAACCTGTCGGCCGACAGAGCCGGATGGTCGCGGCGCAGCCGCGCCAGACGCGCGACGAAGGCGGCAAGGCCCGCATCGGCATTCTGCCAGTCGAGCCAGAGCGTGTCGTTGTCCTGGCAGTAGGCGTTGTTGTTGCCGTTCTGGCTGCGGCCGATCTCGTCGCCGGCGACGATCATCAGGCTGCCGCGTGCGACGAAGAGCGTCGCGAGGAGCGCCCGGACGTCGCTGCGGCGGGCCGCGATCACCGCGGGATCGTCGCTCTTTCCCTCGACGCCGTTGTTCCAGCCGAAGTTCTCGCCGTGGCCGTCGCGGTTGCCCTCGCCGTTGGCGAGATTGTGCTTGTCGACATGGGCGGTCAGGTCGGCGAGCGCGAAGCCGTCATGCGGCGCGATCATGTTGACGCCGGCAGACGGGCGGCGGCCGTTGCCGCCGAAGATGTCCTCGGAGCCGGCGAGCCGCGTCGCGAGGCTGCGCACGGCGTCCCGGTCGCCGCGCCAGTACCGCCGCACGTCGTCGCGAAACCGGTCCTGCCATTCGAAGAAAGGCGGCGGGAACCTGCCGACCTGATAGCCGCCGGGGCCGATGTCCCAGGATTCGGCGACATGGATGCGGCCTCGCAGCAGCGGATCCGCGGCGATCGCCTTCAGCAGCGGCGCCTCGGGCGAAAACCCCTCCGCGCTGCGGCCGAGGACCGGCGCGAGGTCGTAGCGGAAGCCGTCGACGCCGCAGCTTTCGACGAAGTGGCGCAGCGTGTCGACGAACAGCCGCACGACCGGGGCGCGGTCGCAGGCGAAGGTGTTGCCGGTGCCGGTGTCGTTGACCAGCGAGCCGTCCTCGGCATGGCGATAGTAGAGCGCGTTGTCGAGGCCGCGATAAGAGACGGTCGGGCCTTCGGCGGGTCCTTCCCCGGAGTGGTTGAGGACGACGTCGAGCAAGACCCTGATGCCGTGTGCGTGAAACGCCTCCACGGCGCGGCGCAGATCGGCGATGCCGCCTGGCGCGAGGCGTGGATCCGGCGCCATGTGGGTGACCGGATTGTAGCCCCAGGCGTTGGTGAGGCCGAGTTCCGTCAGGTGCTTCTCGTCGATCCAGGCGGCGCAGGGCATCAGCTCGACGGTGTCGACGCCGAGACCTGCGACGTGATCGAGGAGCGCGGGCTCGCAGAGCGCGGCGAGCGTTCCGCGCAGCGGCGCGGGAACGGCAGGATGGCGCTGCGAGAAGCCCCGCACATGCAGTTCGTAGACGAAGCCGGGCGTCTTGAAGGCAAGCGCCTCGGCCTTGCTGTCGAGCCTGGTGACGAGCGCCCGCGGCACGAAGGGCGCGCTGTCGAGCCCGAGCCGGCGCGGCGCCGCGAGCCAGGGATGATAGACGAAGGGCCGGTCGAGCCGCACGGCATAAGGATCGACGAGGAGCTTCGACGGATCGAAGCGATGGCCCGCCGCGGGATCGAACGGCCCGTCGGCGCGCAGGCCGTAGCGCGCGCCGGCCTTCAGACCCGGCACGAAGCCGAAGCGCACGCCGTCCGCGGCGCCCGGGAGGGGGAGGCGCTGCACCTCATGCGTCCCGGTCTCGTCGAACAGGCAGAGATCGATGCGGTCGGCATTCACCGACGCCACCGCGAACTCGACGCCGCCCTTTTTCGGCTTGGCGCCCAGCCGCTTCGGCAGCCCGCGCTCTGGGGTAATCTGGAAGGTCATGGAAGGGCTGATAGCAGCCCGGTGGCTCAAAGCGCCATCCAAAAGCTTTGCGGCGCAAGCGCCGCGTCGCCGCAGTCGCGATCGATAAAGAGCGAGCCAGGTCGGCGTGCCGGTCGGCTCCGAAGCGTGTCGAGCGGGAAAGCGCCAAGCATTTTACGATGAAAATCGCAAAAAATTTCCCGTTACTTCTGATTGAAAATATATGATATTTCGAATTAAGGTAAATTCCTCTAGGTCAAGCTGTCGGAGTCGGCACATGAGTGTTCCGGGTGCGAATGCAGTGATCGATCTTTCCCATCACCAGAACAGTGTAAACTTCCAGCGTATCAAGGAAGACGGCATCGTCGCCGTCGTCCATAAGGCGACGGAGGGATCGAACTACAAGAACCGAACCTATTCGGAGCGTCGCGACAAGGCGAAAGCGGCAGGGTTGCGATGGGGTTCCTATCATTTTTCCAGTGGAAGCAACGCGACCATACAATTCGAAAACTACGTCAACTTTGCCAAGCCGACGGACGACGAACTCATCTGTCTGGATTTCGAGCCGTCGTTCAGCGGCGTGAACATGAGCTATGAAGGGCTATTGGAGTTCGTCGGCCTCTGCGTCGCCGAACTCGGTCGCTATCCCGTGATTTACGGCGGTTCGCTGCTGCGCGAGACGACGCGCGGAAGATCCGGCGATCCGGTCCTAACCCGGTGCCCGCTCTGGTTCGCGCGCTACAGCCCGTCGCCGATCGGACTGCCGGATCCGTGGCGGATCTGGACGCTCTGGCAATACACCGACGGCAATGCGGGACAATCGCCCTACAGCGTCGAGGGTGTCGGCCGCTGCGATCGGGACACGTTCAACGGTCCGCTCGAGCGTCTGGTGGAAGCCTGGCCGCTGACGCATCGGGTCTGAGCCGGCGCCGGCAAGCGGTTCGTTAATGGCGGGGGTCGCGGTCGAGCTGCATCCTCTCCCGCGAGCCACGTTCCCGCATGGAAAAGCGCGACCGTCGCCCGACAGCCGCGGCCTCCTCACGTCACCACGTCGGGCTCGCTGCGGCCGGTGCGCTTCTTGATCTCGCCGATCACGTCGGCCGTGTCGATCAGTTCCTTCAGAGCCTCTTCCGGGGCGAGCGAATGCTTGGCGGGATCCGGCTCGAAGCGCTCGATGTAGACGCGCAGCGTCGCCCCCTTGGTGCCGGTGCCCGACAGCCGGTAGACGATGCGCGAGCCGCCGGAAAAGACGATGCGCACGCCCTGGCCGGCCGCCACCGAGCCGTCGATCGGGTCCTTGTAGGAAAAGTCGTCGGCCTCGGAGACGACGAGGGTGCCGAAACGCTGGCCGGCCATCGAGGCGAGGCGGTCCCTGAGAGACTCCATCAGGCCGTTCGCGGCCCTGGCGTCGATCTCTTCGTAGTCGTGCCGCTGGTAGAAGTTGCGGCCGAACTCCGCCCAGTGCTTCTCCATGATCGCGCGGACGCTCTCGCGCCGCTCGGCGAGAATGTTGAGCCAGAGCAAGACCGCCCAGACGCCGTCCTTCTCGCGCACGTGGTCGGAGCCGGTGCCGGCCGATTCCTCGCCGCAGATCGTCACCTTGCCGGCATCGAGGAGGTTGCCGAAGAACTTCCAGCCGGTCGGCGTCTCATAGATGCCGATCCCGCGCTTCTCAGCGACACGGTCGGCCGCCTGGCTGGTCGGCATGGAGCGGGCGATGCCGGCGATCCCGCGCGCATAGCCGGGGGCGAGATGGGCGTTGGCGGAAAGGACGGCGAGCGAGTCGGACGGCGAGACGACGATGCCCTTGCCGACGATGAGGTTGCGGTCGCCGTCGCCGTCCGAGGCGGCGCCGAAGTCCGGTCCGTCCGCGGCCATGAGATGGGCGATCAGATCCGCCGCGTGGACGGCGTTCGGATCGGGATGGCCGCCGCCGAAATCCTCCTTCGGCACCGCGTTGACGACGCTGTCGGCGGGGGCGCCGAGGCGGTTGACGAGGATCTCCGTCGCATAGGGGCCGGTGACGGCGTGCATGGCGTCGAAGCGGATGCGAAAGCCCGAGGCGACCAGCGAGCGGATCTTCTCGAAGTCGAACAGGCTCTCCATCAGCGCCGCATAGTCGGCGACCGGATCGACCACCTCGACCGTCAGATCGCCGAGCTTGGTCTCGCCGAGCTTCGAAATGTCCGGCGCCGTCGAGGTCCAGACCCTGTAGCGGCTGATCGTCTTCGACTTCTCGAAGATCGCCGCGGTGATGCGCTCGGGCGCCGGCCCGCCATTAGCGACGTTGTACTTGATGCCAAAGTCGCCGTCGGGGCCGCCGGGATTGTGGCTCGCCGACAGGATGATGCCGCCGGAGGCGCCGCGCTGGCGGATGAGGTTCGAGGCGGCCGGGGTCGAGAGGATGCCGTTCTGCCCGACGATCACCCGGCCGTAGCCGTTGCCCGCGGCCATGCGGATCGCCATCAGGACGACCTCGCGATTGTAGAACCGCCCGTCGCCGCCGATCACCAGCGTTTCGCCGCCGTCGAGCGGCAGCGCGTCGAAGATCGACTGGATGAAGTTCGCCGCGTAGTTCGGCTGCTGAAAATGCGGCACCTTCTTGCGCAGGCCCGAGGTGCCGGGCTTCTGATCGTCGTAGGGCGTGGTGGCGATCGTCTCGATCATCGTTCACTCTTTCAGCAGATCGCGGTAGAGGGCCGCATAGAGCCGCGCGCTCTTGATCCAGGAAACGTCCGACTTCATAGCCGCGACCTGCATCTTTCGCCAGACGGCGGGCTGTTCGTACAGCCCCAGCGCGCGGTCGACGGCGGCGACGAGCGTCGCCTCGTCGGGCGGCGAGAAGATGACGCCGGTCGCGGCCCCGGCGCTGACCGCCGCATAGTTGGCGTCGACGACCGTGTCGGCGAGGCCGCCGACCTGCGCGACGATCGGGATGCAGCCGTAGCGCAGGCCGTAGAGCTGCGTCAGGCCGCAGGGTTCGAAGCGCGAGGGGATGAGGATGGCGTCGGCCCCGGCCTGCACCCGGTGCGACAGCGTCTCGTCGTAGCCGATTCTGACGCCGACGCGGTCCGGCTGCCGGGAATGGGCGGCCTGGAACGCGCCCTCGATCATCGCCTCGCCCGAGCCGACGACGACGAGCCGGATGCCGCGTTCGAGCAGCGCGTTGCAGGCGCCGGCGACGAGGTCGAGGCCCTTCTGCCAGGTCAGCCGGCTGACGACGGCGAAGATCGGCCCGTCCTCGCGTCTCAGGCCGAACTCGCCCTCGATCGCCCGCTTGTTGTGTGCCCGCGCCCGCAGGTTGCCGGCCGAATAGTGGGCGGCGATCGCCGGATCGGCCTCGGGGTTCCAGACGCCGGTGTCGATGCCGTTGACGATGCCGACGAGCCGCGTGCCGCGGCCGCGCAGCAATCCGTCGAGGCCCATGCCGCCGCCGTCGGTGACGATTTCCTTGGCATAGGTCGGGCTGACCGTGGTGACGAGATCGCAGGCGTGCAGCCCGCCCTTCAGGAAGCCGACATTGCCGTAATATTCGACTCCCTCGATCGACCAGGTGGCGGCCGGCAGATCGAGGTCGGGGAAGACCTGCGAGGGATAGTTTCCCTGGAAGGCGAGGTTGTGGATGGTCAGCACGGTGCGCGGCCGCGGCCGGTTCGAGGCGGCGAGGTAGACGGGCGTCAGCGCCGCCTGCCAGTCGTGGGCGTGGACGATGTCGGGCCGGAAGCCGTCGATCGCCCCTTGCGCGACGCGCGCCCCGGCCTTGGAGAGCGCGGCGAAGCGCATCCAGTTGTCGGGAAAGTCGTGGCCGCCGGCGTCGGTATAGGGGCCGCCGAGCCGGTCGTAGAGCGCCGGACAGTCGAGGACGAAGAGCTTCAGCCCGTCGAGCGCGACGGCGAAGATGCGTGCGTCGTTGCCGAGGACGGGGTCGAGCGGCAGCACCTCCGGCTTCGCCCCGGCCTTCTCGATCGCCCGCAGGACGACCGGATAGCCCGGCAGCATGGTCACCACGTCGCAGCCATGCTCGGCGAGCGCCGAGGGCAGGGCGCCGGCGACGTCGGCGAGCCCGCCGGTCTTGATCAGCGGGAAGACTTCCGAAGCAATCGAGAGAACGCGCATTGCCCGGTCAGTAGCTCAAGCGCTCGATCATCGACTTGGTCACGAGGCAGATGCCGGAATTGGTGCGGCGGAACCGCCGGGCGTCGAGTTCCGGATCCTCGCCGATCACCAGCCCGTCGGGGATGACGACGCCGCGGTCGATGACGGCGTTGCGGATGCGGGCGCTGCGGCCGATGTGACTCTGCGGCAGCACGACGGCATGGTCGAGATTGGAATAGGAATGGACGCGCACGCCGGTGAACAGCAGCGAGCGGTTCACCGCGCCGCCGGAGATGATGCAGTCGCCGGAGACGAGCGAGGAGATCGCCGTACCGCGACGCCCGTCCTCGTCATGGACGAACTTCGCCGGCGGGTTGATCTCGGCATAGGTCCAGATCGGCCAGTTGCGGTCGTAGATGTCGAGGGGCGGCACCACGTCGGTGAGATCGATGTTGGCCTGCCAGTAGGCGTCGACGGTGCCGACGTCGCGCCAGTAGGCCTCGGTGTCGGGCTCCATCGCCGAACGGACGACGGAGCGGTTGAAGCGGTGCGCCACCGCCTTTCCGTGGCGCACGATGTGCGGGATGATGTCCTTGCCGAAATCGCGCTGCGAGTTCGGGTCGGAGGCGTCGCGCCGCAGCTGGTCCATCAGGAAGTTGGTCTCGAAGACGTAGATGCCCATCGAGGCGAGGGCGACGTCGGGACGGCCGGGGATCGACGGCGGATCCTTCGGTTTTTCGACGAAATCGGTGATGGTGAAGGCCTCGTCGACATGCATGACGCCGAAGCCCGTCGCTTCCATGCGCGGCACTTCGAGACACCCCACCGTCACGTCGGCCCCCGAGTCGACATGCTGCTGCAGCATGATCTCGTAGTCCATCTTGTAGATGTGGTCGCCGGCGAGAATGACGATGTGCCGGGGCGCGTAGTCCTCGATGATGTCGATGTTCTGGTAGACCGCGTCGGCGGTGCCCGCATACCACTGGTCCTCGGAGACGCGCTGGCTGGCAGGAAGGATGTCGAAACTCTCGTTGCGGCCCGGCCGCAGGAAATTCCAGCCGTTCTGCAGATGGCGGATCAGGCTGTGGGCCTTGTACTGCGTCGCGACGCCGATGCGGCGGATGCCGGAATTGATGGCGTTCGACAGCGCGAAGTCGATGATCCGGGTCTTGCCGCCGAAATACACCGCCGGTTTGGCGCGGTTGTCGGTCAGCTCCAGCAGCCGGCTGCCCCGGCCGCCGGCAAGGACATAGGCCATGGCATCGCGCGCCAGTGGTGCAAACGGTCTTGAATCAGGCATAGTCCCTCCCATGGCGGCGGCGCATGCGGGCGTCTTCATCGCCTCGTTTTCCGGCCCGGCCCAAGATGCTGCCCGCGCCGGATCGTCGCCTCGTCAGCGCAGAGAGTGAAGATAGGGCGGCAGGAGTCAAGATGGATCGCGCGCCGGCGGCGTCGACGGATGCGGATCCAGCCCGAGGCCGGACGGCGAGGGGCGTTGCGGCGAGGCGCGATCGGACGCGTGGAGAATCGGCATCGCGGAGTAGGCCGGGCGCGGGAAAGCGGGCGCCGGCCGCTGCCGGCGCCGTTCGTCTGGTTCTCGTGCCAGCCGCCGGAAAGGGCGGTTCAGGCCCGTTTGCCGGGCCCGGCGTGCCAGATGTCGGTGGCATATTCCCGGATCGAGCGGTCCGAGGAGAACCAGCCCATGCGGGCGGTGTTGCGGATCGCCTTCGCCTGCCATTCGTCCTGCCGGAGGAACAGTTCGTCGAGATGGCGCTGGGTCTCCCAATAGGCCTCGAAGTCGGCGCAGATCATCCACCAGTCGTTGTTGTAGAGGCTGGAGACGAGGGTGTGGTAGCGGGCCGGGCTCTCCGGACAGAAGACGCCGGTGGAGATGGCGTTCACCGCCTCCCTCAGCAGCGGCGTGCGCTCGATGATCGAGCGGCCGCTGTGGGTCTCGCGCCGGCGCTGCGCCACCTCGTCGGCCTTCAGGCCGAAGATGAAGATGTTGTCCTCGCCGACATGCTCGAGCATCTCGACATTCGCCCCGTCGAGCGTGCCGATGGTGAGCGCCCCGTTGAGCGCGAACTTCATGTTGCCGGTGCCGGAGGCTTCGAGGCCCGCCGTCGAGATCTGCTCGGAGAGATCCGCTGCCGGCATGATGATCTCGGCGAGGCTGACATTGTAGTTCGGGATGAAGACCACCTTCAGGAGATCCCGCACCGACGGGTCGGAATTGATGACCCGGGCGACGTCGTTGGCAAGGTGGATGATCTCCTTCGCCTGGACGTAGCTCGGGGCGGCCTTGCCGGCGAAGATCTTCACCCGCGGCGTCCAGTCCTTCTCCGGATGGGCGCGGATCTGGTTGTAGAGGGCGATCGCCTCGATGATGTTGAGGAACTGGCGCTTGTATTCGTGGATGCGCTTGACCTGGATGTCGAAGATCGCGTCCGGGTCGAGGGTGATCGCCAGCCGGTCGGAGATGACGTCGGCGAGCCGTGCCTTGTTCGCCCGCTTGACCGCGGCGAAGCGGTCGCGGAAGCCGGCGTCGCCGGCGAGCGGGTCGGCGTCGCGCAGCTTCTCCACGTCGTCGAGGAAGCCGGGGCCGATCGCCTCGGTCAAGAGGCCGGTCAGTCCGGGATTGGACTCCATCAGCCAGCGCCGCGGGGTGACGCCGTTGGTCTTGTTCTGGATGCGGTCGCGATAGAGGTCGTGAAGGTTGCGGAACACCGTCTCCTTCATCAGCTCGGTATGCAGCGCCGAGACGCCGTTCACCGCGTGGCTGCCGACGAAGGCGAGCTGGCCCATCCTGACGCGCCGGCCGTGGCCTTCGTCGATCAGCGAGATCGCCGAGATCTGGCTGCCGTCGAAGCCCTTCTGCGAGGCCTCGCGGATGACGTCGGCGTTGATCTGGTAGATGATCTGCATCTGCCGCGGCAGCAGCCGCTCGAAGAGGTTGATCGGCCAGTGCTCGAGCGCTTCGGGCAACAGCGTGTGGTTGGTGTAGCCGAAGGTCGCCCGGGTGATCTCCCAGGCCTTGCCCCATTCGTAGCCGTGGACGTCGACCAGAAGCCGCATCAGTTCGGCCACCGACACCGCCGGATGGGTGTCGTTGAGCTGGATCGCGACCTTGTCGGCGAGGTTGTCGAGGCTGTCGTTCTCGCCGAGATGCCGACGGATGATGTCCTGCAGCGAGGCGGCGGAGAAGAAATATTCCTGCCGCAGCCGCAGTTCCTGGCCGGCCTGGTGGGAGTCGGCCGGATAGAGCACGCGGGTGATCGCTTCGGCCTTGTTGGATTCGACCAGCGCGCCGATGTGATCGCCGGAATTGAAGGCGTCGAGGAGGATCGGATCGACCGCCTGGGCGCTCCACAGCCGCAGCGTGTTGACCTGTTCGCCGCGCCAGCCGACGATCGGCGTGTCGTAGGCGACGGCGAGCACCCGCTCGGCCGGCCGCCAGACGTGCCGGGGCGGCTTGCCGGGCTCCTGCTGGGTCAGCACCTTGCCGCCGAAGCCGATTTCGTAGGTCGAATCGCGCCGCTCGAATTCCCACGGATTGCCGTGGACGAGCCAGGTCTCGGGCAGTTCGACCTGGGCGCCCTCGGCGATCTCCTGCCGGAAGAAGCCGTGGACGTAGCGGATGCCGTAGCCGACGCCGGGAACGCCGGTGGAGGCCATGGATTCCATGAAGCAGGCGGCCAGACGGCCGAGGCCGCCATTGCCGAGCGCCGCGTCCGGCTCGAGCAGTTCGACCATGTCGAGCTCGACATTGTAGCGCTTCAGCGCCTCACGGATCGCGCCGGTGAGCTGCAGGTTGTTGATCGCGTCGCGGAGCAGGCGCCCGATCAGGAACTCCATCGACAGATAGTAGACCCGCTTGTCCTTGGACTGGCGGATCCGGTCGGTCGAGGCGAACCACCGGTCGATGATGCGGTCGCGCACAACGAGGGTCACCGCCCGCAGCCAGTCGTATTTGCGCGCCTGCTCCGGGTGCTTGCAGATCGAGTAGGTCATCTTCTCGACGATCTGGCGGGCGAGCGTGTCCGGATCGTTCTGGCGCGGCTCCGGAACCTTCGCGCCCATCGGCTCGATCTTCGGCGTGGCTGACATCAGTGATTCCTCATCGAGTGAATGGCGGCAACGAGACCCCGGGTCGAGGAGTCGCGGCCCTCGGCCGGCGCGTCGCCGGTGACGACGGGGACGAGATTGCTCGCGAGCTCCTTGCCGAGCTCGACGCCCCATTGGTCGAAGGCGTTGATCCCGTAGAGCTGCGCCTCGACGAACACCCGGTGTTCGTAGAGCGCGATCAGGGCGCCGAGGGTCGCCGGATCGAGGGTGTCGTAGAGGATCGTGAGCGACGGGCGGTCGCCGGTGAAGACCCGGTGCGGGGCGATCCGCGCGGCGTCCTCGTCGGAGCGTCCGGCCGCGACGAGCTGCCGGCGCGCCTCCTCGAGGCTGCGGCCCTTCATCAGCGCCTCGCTCTGGGCGAGGCAGTTGGCGAGCAGCAGGTCCTGATGCACCGCCATGTCGGTGCCCTCATGGGCGTTGGCTCCGACCAGGAACTCCACCGGGATGACGTCGGTGCCCTGGTGGATCAGCTGGAAGAAGGCGTGCTGGCCGTTGGTGCCCGGCTCGCCCCAGACCACCGGCCCGCTGATCGCGACCTCGTTTCCGTCGAGGTCGACGCCCTTGCCGTTCGATTCCATGTCGAGCTGCTGGAGATAGGCGGGAAACCGCGCCAGCCGCTGGTCGTAAGGGATGATCGCGCGGGTCGGATAGTGCATGAGGGCGCGGTGGAAATAGCCGACGAGGCCGAGGAGGACGGGAAGGTTCTCCTCCAGCGGGGCGGTCTTGAAGTGCCGGTCGATCGCGCGTGCGCCGGCGAGGAACTCCCGGAAGGCTTCCGGCCCGATCGCCAGCATCAGCGGCAGGCCGATCGCCGACCAGATCGAGTAGCGGCCGCCGACCCATTCCCAGAAGCCGAAGGTCCGGTCCTTGGAGATGCCGAACGCCTCGACCTTGTCGAGGGCGGTCGAGACGGCGGCGAAATGCGCGCCCACCGCGGCCTCGCCGAGGCCGGCGACGATCCAGCTGCGGGCCGTCGCGGCGTTGGTCATCGTCTCGATGGTGGTGAAGGTCTTGGAGGCGACGATGAACAGCGTCGTCGCCGGCTCGAGATGCTTCAGCGTGTCGGCCATGTGCGCGCCGTCGACATTCGAGACGAAATGCGTGCGCGGGCCGTCGTGATAGGGGGCGAGGGCAAGGCTCGCCATCACCGGCCCGAGGTCGGAACCGCCGATGCCGATGTTGACGACGTCGGTGATCAGGTCGTCGCGCGCGCCGAGGATCTCGCCGTTGCGGACCTTCGTCGCGAAATTCGCCATCGCCGTGAGGACGTCCATCACCTCGGCGCTGACCGGGTCGCCGTCGGCGCGGAAGCCGTCGGCCGGCTCGGCGCGCAGCGCAACGTGGAGGACGGAGCGGTTTTCCGTGGTGTTGATCCGCTCGCCGGCGAACATGGCGTCGCGCCTGGCTTCGACGTCCCGGCTGCGGGCGAATTCGAAGAGCGCGCTGCGCGTCTCGGCGTCGATGGCGGTTTTCGAATAGTCGAGGAGCAGGCCGGCCGCGGACGCCGAGAACGATTCGAATCTTGCCGGATCGGCCGAAAACAGCTTTCGGATCCCGGTGGCCCTTGCGGTCTCGGCTCTCCGGTCGAGGGCCGTCTCTGAGGCTGTTCCCGCAGGATCATGCGGTCGGGTCGTGCTCATTCGCCGTGTCCATTCGCTCGTCGGTCGTCCCGCTCCGGGGGCTGGTTTCGCCGGGTGCGGGAAAGAACCGATCTTCGGTTTATGCCTTAGGGTTAGGCAGCGGGCAACCCTGCCGCCAAAACAGTCGAATGCCGCGGCGCGTCGCCGGGACTGCCAGGCCGTCCGGCGCCTCGCCGCCCCGGCTGTTCCGCCGAACGGGACGCGGCGTCAAGTCGCCCCACGGTCAGTCGACCGTCACCGTCTTGGCGTTCATGAAGGCGTGGATGCCCTCCCGCGACAGCTCCCGGCCGTAGCCGGAGCGCTTGACGCCGCCGAAGGGAAGCCGCGGATCGGACGCCGTCATGCGGTTCACATGGGTACCCCCGGTGTCGAGCTCGCGGACGAAGCGCTCGATCTCGCTCTTTTCGTTCGTCCAGACCGATCCGCCGAGACCGAAGTCGGAATCGTTGGCAAGGTCGATCGCCGCGTCGATGTCGGCCGCCTTGAAGAAGATCGCGCAGGGGCCGAACAGCTCCTCGCGATAGGCAGGCGCCGCCTCGCCGACGTCTTCGAGCATCGAGGGCCGGAAGTAGAAGCCCTTGCCGTCCATCGCGCCGCCGGTCGTCAGCCGCGCGCCTGCCGCGACCGAACGGTCGATCTGGTCGGTCAGATCGTCGACGCCGGACTTCATCGCCACCGGGCCGAGATCGGTGGCCGGGTCCATCGGGTCGCCGACCTGCATAGCGTCGAGCTTTTCGCGATAGCGCGCGGTGTATTCGTCGTAGACGGCCTCGTGCACGATGAAGCGCTTGGCGGCGATGCAGCTCTGGCCGTTGTTCTGCATGCGGGCGGTGACGCCCACTTCCACCGCCTTGGCGAGGTCGGCGGAGGGCATCACGATGAACGGATCAGAGCCGCCGAGTTCCAGCACCGTCGTCTTGATCTCAGACCCCGCGGTCGCCGCGACGGCCGATCCGGCGCCCTCGCTGCCGGTCAGCGTCGCGGCGCGGATCCTGCGGTCGCGCAGGATCGGCTCGACCTTCTTCGACGAGATCAGGAGCGTCTGGAACACGCCCTGCGGCGCATCGGCCTCGATCAGCACCTTCTCGATCTCCAGCGCACACTGGCTGACGTTCGAGGCGTGCTTGAGCAGCCCGACATTGCCGGCCATCAGCGCCGGTGCGATGAACCGGAAACACTGCCAGTAGGGGAAGTTCCACGGCATGACGGCGAGGACGGGGCCGATCGGCAGATAGGCGACGTAGTTCCTCGCCGCGGGTCCGGGGCGTTCCTCGTCGGCGATCATCGCTTCGCCGTGTTCGGCGTAGAAGCGGCAGGCCGTCGCGCATTTCTCGACCTCGGCAACCGCCTCCTTGAGGCGCTTGCCCATTTCGAGCGTCGCGATCCGCCCGAGTTCCTCCTTGCGCCGTTCGAGGACGTCCGCGGTGCGGACGAGGAGGTCCGACCGTCGTCCGAAGGACGTTCTGCGCCAGTCCCGGTAGGCGATGGCGGCATTTTCGAGGGCCCGTTCGATCGCCTCGTCGCCGTGCTCGGCGAAGTCTTCGATGACGTCGCCGGTCGCCGGATTGATGCTTTTCGGCATGATCGATTGTCCTATGGCGTTCCGGTCGCGGCAGCGGCTGCCGCGCAGTCGGCAAGCTAGGGTACGATCGCGGCGGTGAAAGACGCGCGGCGCGGCCTTCGAGGTTCAAGGCCGACCGCCCCTCGTCGGGGCGGTGCGCCTCAGTGGTGTCCGGCGGCGAGGCGCTCGGCCGCGGCATCGAGGGACCGGATGGCATGGCGGATCAGCGGCGCATCGTCGGTGTCGTAGGCACCGTGATCGAGCTGCCGGCGCCAAGCATCGATCGCCATCTGCTTTTCGGTCTCCGACAGCCGTCCGTCCTCGAGCAGTTCTTGCGGCGACCCGTAGTTGCCGAGCCGCGGATGTTGAAATTGTGCGACAGTTGGAAAGTTCATCGTCATCGTTCGATCTACTTCGCTACGGCAGGCAACGGCTCCGATCTGCTGCGATCTCCGCCGACCTGCGCGGTGAAACGCCCATCACCACCAAGAGTTATACATTCTGCAGAAGGTCTGTGAGGACGATGCGCCACGATGTCGCACCCAGAAGCTGGGTCCGTATGCCGGTTCAATGACTCGTTCACGGGTGCGGATTGCGGCCGAAAGGGCCGGTGACGCATGTTCGCGACCCCGTGGGCGGCAAAGGCGCCTTGTCCCTTCCGCACGAGACGCGGACGGCCTTTTCCGGCGCCGGGCGGTATGCCGGAGAAGGCCCACACAGCGTGCAGGCCGTCCGCATGTCGGCCGGTCAGATCTTCCCGGCGGCGAGCCTCTCCGCGGCAGCGTCGAGGGAATCGCTGGTCGAACGCACGTTCGAGGCTTCGGGCTCGTCGTGCAGGACGTGCTGCAGAGACGACCGCCACTCGTCGAGAACCGTCTGCTTCTGGGTTGCCGACAGGCGGTCGTCGCCGAGCACATCCTCGGGGCTGCGATAGCTTCCGTGTTTCGGATGATCGAAGTGCGCGTGCTTCATCGGCTCGGTCACCATGATCCGTCTCCCTTCATCGTTCGTTTTTGAACGGAGCGTGCGACGCCGGCCGCGAAGGCCGGTGTCGCCGCCGCCGCCCTGTCGGATGGCTAACGGACGGGGATGGGGATTGTTTCGCCCGGCGCGGCGCGGCGGCCGGCTCCGCGCCACGCAGGGCTCGGAGCATTATCCCGAAAGGTCAGGACCGGACTTCGGAACGGATCACGGGCATACGGGAGAAGGGAACTGGATGACGAGCCAAGCTCGTCGCATTCCGCTTCAGCCTTCGATCCGGACCGGCGCCTCGAGGCTGAACTCCTCGAGATTGTCGGCGCCGCCGCGGTCGACGATCAGAAAATCCGTGACGCTCTCGAGGGCGAGGAGCGGGTGATGCCAGACGTTGCGGCCGTAGTTCACGCCCTGCGCACCGGTGGCGAGGAAGGCGAGCGGTGTTCCGGGCCGGCCGGCCTCGTCGTCCGCGACGACGACCAGCCAGGGGCGCGGCGCGAGCGGAAAGAAGGCCTGGCTGGCCAGCGGGTGGCGCTCCATCAGTGCGATGTCGAAGGGCAGCGACACCGGCGTCGAGCGGAAGATCGCGATCGCCGGCCGGCCCGCCCCGGCGGCGACGTCGACCGTGGCGAGGTCGTGGAAGCGCGTGGTCATCCCCGCATTGATCGGGAAGGCATCGGCGCCGTCCGTGTCGATGACGTCGCCGAAGGGCGCGAAGGCGGCCCGGGTGAGCGGCGCCGGGCGGATGATCTGCATCGGTTCAGGCCTTCTTGCCGTAGAGCCGCAGCCGCGAGACCCCGCCGTCCGGGAAGATGTCGAGCCTGACGTGGGTGACCGGCTCGGCGAGCGGCGTCGTCGCGAATTTTTCGATCGCGTCGGCCCGAAGCTTCGATTCGCCGACGATGAGCGGCCAGTTGCGGCTCGTCGCCTCGATTGCCTCCGGTGCTGTTTCCCCGCCGAGCCGCCCGGCGCGGAGCGTGAAGAGGTCGGGGTAGTTGCCCTTGAAGTGCTTCGTGTCGATGGCGATGCGCTCGATCCGGCCGGCGGTGCCGAGCTTCAGGACGCACCAGTCGTTCCCCGGCACGCGGCGGCGTGCGGTCTCCCAGCCGTCGGCCATGACGGGCGCCCGGCCCGGCGCCAGCATGTTGGCGGGATGGCCGTAATGGGCGTCGTTCCAGGCGACGGCGGTGCCGCCGTTCTCCATCGCCGCGAGATCGATCGTCTCGTCTGCGGCGACGAGGCTCCAGTCCTTTTCGATGGAGCCGAAGACCCGAAGCCGGGCGACGCCGCCGTCCGGGAAGATGTGGAGCTTCAGCCAGCGGACCGGCCGGTCCGCGTCGACGGAAAAGAGATTGTGGCCGTCGCCCGTCAGCGCGGCGCGGGGGACCAGCGTGAACCAGTCCGCCTCTCCGGGCTCGTCGGCGGTGTCGGCCGCCTCGACCATCGCCTCGGGCGGAAAGTTGCCGGTGAAGAAGGAGGTCTCGACGTCGATCGCCGCGATGCGGCCGCGCTGGCCGAGCCGGACGATCGCGTGGTCGTGGCCGGGCGTGCGCTTGCGGCGCGATTCCCAGCCGTCCATCCACTTGCCGTGGTCGTCGAAGCGGTCCGGATAGAAGACCGGCGGCGCAGGATCGATCATCCGCGACTTGTCTGCGAAGAAGTCGTCGGTCGCGAAGGTGACCGCCGTGCCGAGCCGCGGCTGGGCGAGATCGATGCTGCGGCGGGTCAGCTCCGCCGCTTCCGGCAGGGGTCTGGCAGTGATGAAGCGCTCGGAGCTCATGCGGCCTTCTCGTCGAAGATGGACTTTATGCGGAGCCGGGCGATCTTCTCGACCTCCCGGCAGGCGGTGGCGAATTCCAAGTCGCGGTCGTTGTCGAGACGGGCCTTGAAGGCGGAAAGGATGGCGGCCTTGTCGAGGCCCTTCACCGCGACGATGAAGGGAAAGCCGAAGCGCTCGACATAGCGGCGGTTCAGCTCCGTGAACCGGTCGAGTTCGTCGGACGTCAGCCTGTCGAGCCCGGCGCCGGCCTGCTCGGCCTTCGACTGGTCGGTGAGTTCGCCGGAAAGTGCGAGCCGGCCCGCAAGGTCCGGATGCGCCTTCAAGACGCCGAGCCTTTCCGCATCGCTCGCCTCGCGGAACGCCCGGTTCATCGCCCCGGCGAGGCCTTGCGGCGAATCATGCGCGTCGTGGAGCCCCGCGGCATGGGCGCGATCGGCGAGGAAAGGCGAGTGTTCGAAGACCGCGCCGAAGGACGAGAGGAACTCGCCCGCGCTCATCCGGCTCGGCCGGAAGCGCGGCGCATGGGGAAAGTGCTCGCGCCAGTGGCGCGCGACGTCGATCCGCCGCGCCACCCAGACGTCCGGCTTCGACTGCACGTAGTCGAGGAAGCGGGCGAGGGCGGCGGCTCTCGCCGGGCGTCCGACGAGGCGGCAGTGCAGCCCGACATTCAGCATCTTCGCATGGCCCGCCTCGCCCTCGGCATAGAGCGTGTCGAAGGCGTCCTTCAGGAAGGCGAAGAACTGCTCGCCGGAATTGAAGCCCTGCGGGGTCGCAAAGCGCATGTCGTTGGTGTCGAGCGTATAGGGGATGACGAGCAGCGGGTTCGTGCGCGTCTCCTGCCAGTAGGGCAGGTCGTCGGCATAGGCGTCGGAGGCGTAGAGAAAGCCGCCTTCCTCGGCGACGAGTTCCAGCGTGTGCCTCGACGAGCGGCCGGTATACCAGCCGAGCGGGCGCTCGCCCGTCACCGCTTTGTGGATCGCCATCGCCTCGCGCATGTGGGCGCGTTCGTCCTCGGCGGAAAAATCCTTGTATTCGATCCACTTCAGCCCGTGCGAGGCGATTTCCCACTCGGCCTCCTGCATCGCCGCCACGGCTTCCGGATTGCGTTCGAGCGCGGTCGCGACGCCGTAGACGGTCACCGGCATGGAGCGCTCGGTGAACATCCGCCACAGCCGCCAGAACCCGGCGCGGGCGCCGTATTCGTAGATCGATTCCATGTTCATGTGGCGCTGGCCGGGCCAGGCCGCGGCGCCGACGATCTCCGACAGGAACGCCTCGGAGGCCGCATCGCCGTGGATGACGGCGTTCTCGCCGCCTTCCTCGTAGTTGATGACGAACTGGACGCAGATCCGGGCATTGCCGCTGCCCGCCGGGTTCGGCCATTTCGGATCGGGCGGCGTGCGGCCGTAGCCGAGGAGATCGCGGGGGTAGCGCTCTGACATGGGTCGCCTTGCGAGGACGGTGGTCGACCCGCCCATCGGTAGCCGCAGACGGGCGGGGGATCAATCGTCATGCCCCGCGGCGAAGCCGGCGCGAGGCCGGCGAAGGCCCGGCAGATCCGGCGCGAAGCGGCGACGCGCGTTCGGATTGCGGCTCAGCTGTCCATCTTCAGCGCGGCGATGAAGGCTTCCTGCGGGATCTCGACCTTGCCGAACTGGCGCATGCGCTTCTTGCCCTCCTTCTGCTTTTCGAGGAGCTTGCGCTTGCGGGTCGCGTCGCCGCCGTAGCACTTGGCGGTGACGTCCTTCCTGAGGGCCGAGATCGTCTCGCGCGCGATCACCTTGCCGCCGATCGCCGCCTGGATCGGGATCTTGAAGAGATGCTGCGGGATCAGCTCCTTCAGCTTCTCGCACATGGCTCTGCCACGCCGGTCGGCCTGGGAGCGGTGGACCAGCATCGACAGGGCGTCGACCGGCTCGGCATTGACGAGGATCGACATCTTCACGAGGTCGCCTTCGCGGTAATCGGTCATCTGGTAGTCGAAGCTGGCATAGCCCTTGGAGATCGACTTCAGGCGATCGTAGAAGTCGAACACCACCTCGTTCAACGGCAGCTCATAGGCGACGAGCGCCCGCTTGCCGACATAGGAGAGGTCGGTCTGGACGCCGCGGCGCTCCTGGCAGAGCTGCAGGATGTTGCCGAGATAGTCGTCGGGGGTCAGGATCGTCGCCTTGATCCACGGCTCCTCGATGTGGTCGATCCGCACGACGTCCGGCATGTCGGCCGGGTTGTGGAGCTGCAGCGTCGACCCGTCGGTCATCTGGATGTCGTAGACCACCGAGGGGGCGGTTGCGATCAGGTCGAGATCGAATTCTCGCGACAGCCGCTCCTGGATGATCTCGAGGTGCAGCAGGCCGAGAAAGCCGCAGCGGAAGCCGAAACCCAGGGCAGCCGAGGATTCCATCTCGAAGGAGAAGCTGGCGTCGTTGAGCCTGAGCTTGCCCATCGCGGCTCTGAGATCGTCGAAATCGGCGGCGTCGACCGGAAACAGGCCGCAGAAGACCACCGGCTGCGCCGGCTTGAAGCCCGGCAGCATCGTCGCGGTCGGCCGCTTGTCCTCGGTGATCGTGTCGCCGACGCGGGTGTCGGCGACTTCCTTGATCGAGGCGGTGATGAAGCCGAGCTCGCCCGGCCCGAGCGCGTCGACCTGCACCATCTTCGGGGTGAAGACGCCCACTCGGTCGACCGAATAGCGGGCGTCGGTGCCCATCATGCGGATCGTCTGGTTCTTCCGCAGCTCGCCGTCGATGATGCGGACGAGGACGACGACGCCGAGATAGGCGTCGTACCAGGAATCGACCAGAAGCGCCTTGAGGGGCGCCTTGCGGTCGCCTTCCTTCGGGGCGGGCAGGCGCCGCACGATCGCCTCCAGCACGTCCTCGATGCCGATGCCGGACTTCGCCGAGATCAAAACCGCCTCCGAGGCGTCGAGGCCGATCACTTCCTCGATCTGCTCCTTCACCTTGTCGGGCTCGGCGGCGGGCAGGTCGATCTTGTTGAGGACGGGGACGATATCGAGATCGGCGTCGAGGGCGAGATAGACGTTGGCGAGGGTCTGCGCCTCGACGCCCTGCGCCGCGTCGACGACGAGCAGCGCGCCCTCGCAGGCGGACAGCGAGCGCGACACCTCGTAGGCGAAGTCGACATGGCCCGGCGTGTCGATCAGGTTGAGGACGTAGGTCTCGCCGTCCTTCGCCGTATAGTGCAGGCGCACGGTCTGCGCCTTGATGGTGATGCCGCGCTCGCGCTCGATGTCCATCGAATCGAGCACCTGCTCCTTCATCTCGCGGGTATCGAGCCCGCCGGTGTTCTGGATCAGGCGGTCGGCGAGGGTCGACTTCCCGTGGTCGATATGGGCGACGATCGAGAAGTTGCGGATGCGCGAAAGCGGCGTGTCGGCGGGCATGGTGCTCATTGCCCGCGATATAAAGAGAGTTAACGCGTCTTGGAAGCGGCGGATTTCGCGTTGCGGCAGAGATTTGCCGAAGCTTTCGCCGCTCTGGCCCTCAGCGTCCGGCGAGCGCCGCCCGCGCCGTCGCCGACTGACGGTGGTGGGTGTGGCAGATGGCGATGGCAAGCGCGTCGGCCGCATCGTCGGTGTCGAAGGAAGCCTTCGGCATCAGCACCTTCACCATCATGTGGATCTGCCGCTTCTCGCCGTGGCCGACGCCGATCACCGCCTTCTTCACCGCGTTCGGGGCGTATTCGGCGACGGGAAGGCCCGCGAGCGCCGGCACCAGCAGCGCGACGCCGCGGGCCTGGCCGAGCTTCAGGGTGGCGACGGCATCCTTGTTGACGAAGGTCTGCTCGACGGCCGCCTCGTCCGGCCTGTGGGCGTGGACGATGCCGGAAAGACCCTCGTGCAGCTGGCATAGCCGCGAGGCAAGATCGCATTTGGCATCGGACGTCACGGTGCCGCTGGCGACGAAGCGCAGCGAGTTGCCGAGCGTCTCGACGATGCCCCAGCCGGTGCGCCGCAGTCCCGGGTCGATGCCGATGATGCGGATGGGTGCCTCCGTTAACATTTTGTTCAAACCTTCCTCTATCCGAATCGCCGGCGATTGGACAGACGAAACATGAACAAAGATGAAACGCGCCGGGCCGGGGGGAGAACGTCGCTCGCGCCGGGACCAGCATCACGCTATGTTCGGCTCGAACGGAGGCGGTGGCGATGAGCGAGGCCAAGACCATCAAGCGGATGACGGCGGAAGAGTTCTACGCCTGGCAGCTGGAGCAGGACCAGAACTACGAGCTTGTAGACGGCATTCCCGTGCTGCCCGCGAAGGCGATGACCGGGGCCAGCCGCCGGCATGATATCATCACGGTGAATATCCTTCTCCTTCTCGGCAACCAGCTGCGCGGCAAGCCCTGCCGGCCGCATACCGACGACATGACGGTGAAGAACCCTGCCGGCAACATCCGCCGGCCGGACGTCATCGTCGACTGCAGGGGCGGGCCGGACCGGTCCATGGAAACCGGCGAGCCGCGCGTCCTCGTCGAGGTACTGTCGCCCTCGACCATGGCCTTCGACCGTTTTCGCAAGGTCGAGGAATACAAGACCAACGACGGCGTCCGCGTGGTCCTTCTCGTCGCCTCGGAATCGGCCGAGGTGATCGTCTGGCGTCGCGGCGGGGAGGGCGTCTGGCGCTCGGAGATCGTCGAGGGGCGCGATGCGACGATCGCGCTTCCCGAAATCGGCTGTGATCTCGCCCTTGCCGAAGTCTATGAAGACACCGGCCTCGTCGGGCCTGCCGCTCCGGCTGCCGGCTAGGGGCGGATCGCGGCGCGCGGGACCGACCAGGCGGCAGGCCGGAAAATAGAGCCCCCGCGACAGTCGCGCAGGAAACACACTGGCACGAAACGGGAGCGCGGCCGCTCCGTCCCGCGCCGCCCCGCCGGCAGGCCGCCGGTCAGGTCAGGGGGCGCCGGGAACTACTTGCGGATATAGACGCTCGACGAGACGTCGCGCATTCCCAGGGCCTTGAGCTGTGCCGGATTGGCTTTGACGGCGCGGCTGGTGAAACGCAGCCCGATCTGCTTGCCGGCCGTCCAGCAAACCGCGCCCGCCCGCAAGGTGAGATCCGAGACGTCGAAGACGACGAGGCTCTTCGGAAGCTGGCGCTCCGACGGCCGGGCGATGCGCATGCCGCCGTCCGAAATGTCGACGCACATCGCGTCTTCCAGGAAGACCAGTTGGATGTTCAGGAGCTTGGCCGGGCGCAGGCGTGTCCGGCGGCGCTGCCAGCGCCGCCGATTTTGCGGATCCGGAATCACCTCGTCCTTCATGCGATCGTTCCTCCGCAAATCTGACCGTCAACTCCAAAGTCAGTCTGCACTCCTTAATGAACATGTAACGGCTGCGTCGTCATTAGGAGGCTATAGAAATAAACGAAGAGAAGTTCGCAATTGCGAAAGATTTGTCGAAAATACCGCCGGTCTCCTTGCCGCCGATCATCGTGAGAGCGAGGCGGGCGGCAAGGATCGCCGCCGGCGTGATCTTGCGCCGCGGCGACAATCGCAGATTTCATCAGTCGAGGACTGGGACAGGCAAAGCCGATCGACGCCCGCGCCGGCCGATGCCCGGGCGCAAGCCGGCTATGCTCAAGGCCATCGGGACTATCCGAAGACCACCGTCCTCGTGCCGTTCAGCATCACCCGGCCCTCGAGATGCAGCTTCACCGCCCGCGCCAGCACCCGCGCCTCGATGTCGCGGCCGGTGGCGACGAGATCGTCCGGCGACAGGGCGTGGGACACGCGCTCGGTTTCCTGCTCGATGATCGGGCCTTCGTCGAGATCGGCGGTCACGTAATGCGCCGTCGCGCCGATCAGCTTCACGCCGCGCTGGTGCGCCTGGTGATAGGGCTTGGCACCCTTGAAGCTCGGCAGGAAGGAATGGTGGATGTTGATCACCCGTCCCGACAGCTTCCGCGACAGGTCGTCGGAGAGGATCTGCATGTAGCGGGCGAGGACGACGAGGTCGCAGCCCGTCTCGGCGACGAGGTCCAGCAGCCGCTGCTCCTGATCCGCCTTGGTCGCCTTCGTGACCGGCCAGTAATGGAAGGCGACGCCCGCCGCCTCGGCCGTCTGCCGGCTCGCCTCGTGATTCGAGACGATGGCGACCACCTCGGCGTTCAGCCAGCCGACCCTGATCTGGTAGAGGAGGTGGAGGAGCGCATGGTCGAAGGCCGAGACCATGACGACGATCTTCGGGCGCCGCGCGGCGTCGCTCACCGCCAGCCCCATGCCGAAGCGCTCGACGAGCGGCGACAGGCGCTGTTCGAGGCTCTCGCAAGAGACCCCGTCGGCGAAATCGGCGGCGATGCGCAGGAAGAACCGGCCCGATTGGCGGTCGAAGAACTGGGCGCTCTCGGCGATGTTGCCGCCCGCCTCGTAGAGTTCCGTGGTCAGTCCGGCGACGATGCCGGGGCGGTCCTCGCAGGACAGGGTGATGATGTGGCGCGTGGCCATCGGTCGATGTCTCCGTCATTTCCGCCGCCGGGGCCGCGAAGGCATCCCGCCGCCGGCGCCGCTCGCGCCGGTGATTGGCAAAAGTCGCGTCAGAAGGCCAGCCGGGACGCGGGTCCGCGACGCACCGTCCACCGGTCGCGGCCGAGACCATCGCGCGAGATCGGCTTCCCATTGTCATGATCGCGTGGTAGCAGCCCTTGCCATCCCAATTGACGCGCTGCAACAGCGCGAGCGAGCCTTTTGGCGGAGGCATGGCATGGCCCAGATCATCGAGACCCCCACCGGCACGACGGCCCTGACCTTCGACGACGTGCTGCTGCAGCCCGGCCATTCCGAGGTGATGCCGGGCCAGACCAACATCCGCACCAGGATCACCCGGTCGCTCGAGCTGAACCTGCCGATCCTTTCCGCGGCGATGGACACGGTGACCGAATCGCGGCTGGCGATCGCCATGGCGCAGGCGGGCGGCATCGGCGTCATTCACCGCAATCTGACGCCGGCCGAGCAGGCCGAGGAAGTCAAGCAGGTCAAGAAGTTCGAAAGCGGCATGGTGGTCAATCCGGTGACCATCGGGCCGGAGGCGACGCTGGGCGACGCCCGCGCGCTCATGCGGCAATACAACATCTCCGGCATCCCGGTGGTCCAGAACGGCGGCAGGGGCGGCCAGACGCGGGGGCGCCTCGTCGGCGTCCTGACCAATCGCGACGTGCGTTTCGCCACCGAGGACGCCCAGCCGATCGCCGAGCTGATGACCAAGCGCGGCCTCGTCACCGTGCGCGAATCGGTCGATCAGGAAGAGGCCAAGCGCCTGCTCCACCAGCACCGGATCGAGAAGCTCCTCGTCGTCGACGCCGACGAAAACTGTATCGGCCTGATTACCGTCAAGGACATCGAGAAGTCCCAGCTCAACCCCAACGCCGCCAAGGACGTGCAGGGCCGCCTCCTCGCCGCGGCGGCGACGTCGGTCGGCGACGACGGCTTCGAGCGGGCCGAACGGCTGATCGACGCCGGCGTCGACCTTCTCGTCATCGACACCGCCCACGGCCATTCCCAGCGCGTCCTCGATGCCGTCGCGCGGGCACGCCGGATCTCCAACAACGTCCAGATCATCGCCGGCAACGTCGCCACCGCCGAGGGGACCAGGGCGCTGATCGACGCCGGCGCCGACGGCGTCAAGGTCGGCATCGGTCCCGGCTCGATCTGCACCACCCGCGTCGTCGCGGGCGTCGGCATGCCGCAGCTCTCGGCGATCATGGCGGCCGCGGAGGCGGCGGACCGGGCCGGCATCCCGATCATCGCCGACGGCGGCATCAAGTTTTCCGGCGACGTCGCCAAGGCGCTGGCGGCAGGCGCCGCGGCGGCGATGGTCGGTTCGCTGCTCGCCGGCACCGACGAGAGCCCGGGCGAGATCTATCTCCACCAGGGCCGCTCCTACAAAGCCTATCGCGGCATGGGATCGGTCGGCGCGATGGCCCGCGGTTCGGCCGACCGCTACTTCCAGGCGGAAGTGCGCGACACGCTGAAACTCGTGCCGGAGGGCATCGAGGGCCAGGTCGCCTACAAGGGACAGGTGGCGACGGTGCTGCATCAGCTCGCCGGCGGCCTCAGGGCGGCGATGGGCTATGTCGGCGCGGCCAATCTCGAGGAGCTGCGGACGAAGGCGCGCTTCATCCGCATTTCCAATGCCGGCCTGCGCGAGAGCCACCCGCACGACGTGACGATCACCCGCGAAAGCCCGAACTATCCCGGCAGCTGACCGCCTCGGCGACCCGCCCGCTTCGACGGGCGAAGCGTCGTAGCGCGCTCGATGACGGCGATTGCGGCAAGGCTCGCCGACAAGGGGTGCAGCGGGCTTTCGGTCAGCCCCTTGGCGAGGCAGTCGGCGAAGTGGTCGGCCTGATATTGCAGGCCGCTGCCGGCGACAGGGGTGGCGATCGTCTCCGGCCGGCGCTGCGCCCAGGCTTCGAGTGCGGCGTCGGTCTCGGAGGGGGCGCCTTCGTTGCCGTGCCCGACCGCCGCTCCCGATGCGGCATCGGCCGGCATGTCGCCGCCGCGCGGGTCCAGCGCCGTTCCGGCGTGATGCCGGGTCAGGGTCAGCGCCGGCGGGCAGAAGAACGGCCCGGCGAGGGCGATGCGGCCGTGTTCGCCCGACACCATCGCGCCGTTCGGCCCTTCCGTCTCGAAGCCGCAGGAGAGTTTCGCCAGCACCTTGCCGTGCCGCGAAACGAGCGCTGCCTGGCGCAGGCTGCCGGCCTCGTTGCGCTCGACGACGGCGGCGACCTCGTCGGCGGCCCCGAAGAGGTGGTGGGCGAGGGCGATCGGATAGACGCCGAGATCGAGCAGCGCGCCGCCGGTCCGCGGATCGAAGATGTCTTGGTCAGGGCGATAGGCCCGGGCGTAGGAGAGATTGGCCGAAAGGCTGCGCGCCTCGCCGATCGCGCCCGCCGCAAGCAGCGCCCGAAGCCGGACGATCCCCGGCGTGAAGACCATCCACATCGCTTCCATGGCGAGGAGGCCGCGCCGCCGCGCGACGTCGCGGATCTCCGCCGCCTCGACCGAGGTCGGGGCGAGCGGCTTTTCGACGAGCACCGGCTTGCCGGCCTCCAGCGCCGCGATGGCGATGCCGGCATGGGCGCGATTGACCGTCCCGACATAGATCGCGTCGACGTCCGGCCGGGCGAGAATCCGGTCGGTCTCGTCGGCGACGATGCCGTCGCCGAAATCGGCGGTGAAGGCGAAGGCGCGGGTGCCGTCCCGCGAGCCGACGGCGGCGAGAACGCCGCTGGTGGAGTAGGCGAGATCGCCGGCGAAGCGACGGGCGATGCCGCCGGTCCCGATCACGCCCCACCGGATCGGCGCGCGCGTCAACTTCTCGCCCCCCTTTCGTGCCGGAACGGCGGAGGAAGGTCCTCCGCCTCGGGAGGAGCACGAGACGAGCATTGCCCGTCATCCTGCTCCATCGTCTCCTATGCGCATGACCTGTTCCGAAAGCGGTTCCCACTTCTCGGGATCATGCTTCGGCCACGATAGCCGCGTCGACGCCGTGCCGGAAGCCCGCCCCGGCGGGCAAGCTCAGCCCGCGGCGCCCGCCGGCGTCAGCTTCAGCAGCCGGCCGCCGGAGCCGTCCTCGAGCAGGAAGAGCGCGCCGTCCGGCCCCTGTTCGACCTCGCGGATGCGGTGGCCCATCGGGAAGCGCTCGATCTCCTTGGGCTTTGCGCCCAGCGAGACGTGGACGAGCGCCTGGCTTCTCAGGCCGCCGATGAAGCCGTCGCCCTGCCAGTCGGGAAACACCTCGCCGTCGTAGATGACGAAGCCTGCCGGGGCGATCACCGGCGTCCAGGAGATTTGCGGCGCCTGGAATTCGGGCCGGGTGTCATGGTCCGGGATCGGGCTGCCGTCGTAGTTGATGCCGTTCGAGACCACCGGCCATCCGTAGTTCGCGCCGGCCCTGATACGGTTCAGCTCGTCGCCGCCGCGCGGTCCCATCTCGTGTTCCCAGAGCTGGCCCTCGGCGTCGAAGGCGATGCCGAGGGGGTTGCGGTGGCCGAGCGTCCAGATTTCCCTGGCGATCTCGCCCTTGTCCTGGAACGGATTGTCGCTCGGCACTGAGCCATCGTCGTGCAGGCGGACGATCTTGCCGAGATTGGTGTCCATCTCCTCGGCCGGCGTCTTTTTCTGGCGCTCGCCGGAGGTGACGAACATCATGCCGTCCGGGCCGAAGGCGACCCGCAGCGCATATTGGCCCATGCCGGAAACCTTCGGCTCCTGCCGCCAGATCACCTTCACCCCTTCGAGCCGCGGCCGGTCGCCGTCGAGGACCAGCTTGCCGCGGGCGAGCGCCCCGCCATAGCCGCCGTCGCCTTCTTCGGCGAAGGAGATGTAGACGAGGTGGTTCTCGCTGAATTTCGGATGCAGCACCACGTCGGCGAGGCCGCCCTGGCCGCCATAGGCGACGGCGGGAACGCCGGCGACCGGCGTCTTCTCCTTGCCGTCGGCCGAGACGTGGAGGAGGGTTCCGGCCTTTTCGGTCACGAGCATCGACCCGTCCGGAAGGAAGGTCATCGCCCAGGGCTCGTCGAAGCTCGCAACCGCCTCGACGGCGACCTTCGTCCCCTGGTCGCTGGTCACGGTGGTCGCCGCCATGGCGGGCTGGGTGAGGAGGAGGGCGCCGGCGAGCGGCACTCCGGCGAAGAGCTTCAGTGTTTTTGTCGCGAACATCGTTTCCTCGTCGACTGGTGTTTGGCCGGTGTGGCGACGGGCGAGCGAGGCGCGGCGCCAGGCGGGGCGGAGCGCCGGCGGAGCCGCTTGCGCCCTTTGTCCCGGCCTTTCCGGCGTTCCGAGGGCTCGCCTCGCTGGCCGGCAAAACGCTTCCAGGGGCAAGCACTTCGCCGGCATGTCGCGGGCCCGGTCCGGACCGATATGGGGGCACTTGCGGGTTCGGTATCCCCGCCGCCGGTCACTCCGGTTTCACCCTCGCGTGAGGAGGCGGCCCAGTCCCGGCGCGGCGGGCCGGACGTCGTCGGCTTCGCCCCAGGCCTGCGAAACCGCCCGCTCGACCGCGTCGAGGTCGGAAAACACCGTCACTTCGAGCGAGCGCGTCGATCCGCGCAGTTCGGCGACGACCCGCATCAGCTCGTCGCTTTCCCCGATCCCTGCCAGCCGCGCGACGTCGTCGGAGACCACCAGCGCGACATCGAGCGTCTTGGCGAAGTCCTGCAGCCGCGAGGCGGCGTTGATCGTCCGCCCGAGGGCGGTCCGGGCGGGCCGCGCCTGGCCGCCGCCGCCGATCTGGCCGAGGATCGCCGAGCCGCCATGGATGCCGATCGCCACCTGCAGCGGGACCTGCCAGCTGTCCCGGTTCTCCTCGTTCATCGCCTCGACGGTCCTCAGGATCTCCAGCGCCGCGGTGAGCGCGTCGCGGGCGGCGGAAGCGAGATCGTTCTTGCGGTGAAACAGCGCCATCACGCCGTCGCCCATGAACTTGTCGATCTCGCCGCGATTGGCCTCGATCTGCCGCGCCACCCGGTCGAAATAGGCGTTGAGAAGATGCACGACGTCGTAGGGCAGCCACCGCTCGGAGATGCCGGTGAAGCCGCGCAGATCCGCAAACAGCGCGACGACCTCGCGTTCGACGCCGAAGCGGTAGGGATCGGCGAGGTCGGCGACGTCGTAGATCTCGCCGGCGCCGACCATGCGGCGCAGGGTGACGTCGCGGCTCGGCCGGTACTGGCAGCCGAGCCGGACGTTGGGCGGCGCCTTGATCTTCTGCAGGAGAAGCCGCTCGGCCGCGTTCGGTGCGTCGGCGACAAGATCGTGGCCCCTGAGGACGAGGACGCGGCATGTCGAGCAGCGTGCCCGGCCGTTGCAGGCCGAGGCGTGCGCGATGTCGGCGCTGCGGCTGACCTCGAGGACCGAACTGCCCTTCGGCGCCGTCACCGACCGCGCCGTCCCGTCGCCGTTGTCATAGCGCAGGACGATGCGCCGGCCGCCCCCGAGATACGGCCACAGCAGCATCAGGCCGAAGATGCCTGAGAGGGAGACCAGCACGACCGTCTGCACGGTCTGGGCCGCCGCGGCGACCTCCGGCGGAATGGCGGCGATGTCGGTCCGGCGGGCGGCGACCCGACCGGCGGTGACGAAGCCGGTGAAGGCGAAGACGAGGAGGGCGGTGGCGAGGATGGCGAAGGTCGGCGCGAGCCGCTGGTAATCGGATCGGTTCTGCAGCCACTGGCGCATGCCGAGGCAGCCGTGAACCCAGACGAAGCAGAGGAAGACGGTCTGCAGCAGGGCGCCGGCCGGCCAGATCGCGTGAAGCAGCCGGGAATAGCCGACGGTCTCGCCGAACAGGACCTCCGCTCCCCGCGTGCTGACGATGTGCGGGAAGAGGAGGATCGGGATCGACAGGCCGGTGGCGATCTGGACGACCTGCGTCGCCGGCAGCCGCCAGCTGTGGCGCGTGGCGAGCGAATGCAGCGCCAGGCCGACGTGGATGACGAGCGCGCCGTAGAGCAGCAGGGTGCCGACCGGATTGTCCCACACCAGCCGCTTCAGCCAGGCGCCGAAGCCGAGCGCCTCGCTCGAGATATTGCCGAGCGCATGATTGGCGAGGTGCGTCGCCGCGTAGGCGAAGAGCACCATGCCGGTCGCCTGGCGCCAGCGCAGCGGTTCGCGCAGCCGCGGCGGAATCTTCCGCCGCAGCAGCCGGAGAGTGCCGGCGTTCCGCCAGAGGCGATCGCCCGTAGACTGCATCATGCGCACCTTTTCGGGATGACGGCCCCCGGCCGTTGGCGATGCGGCCGGGGCCCGGGCCGCTTCGGGCGGCTGCGGATCCTGCGCCGAAGACCTGATCGTCGCGGCGCTTCTATGGCTTTGCGGCGTATGACTTGTCCATCGACTGGCAGATGATCGCGGCCAGCGCCTCGAAATCGGCCCGCCGGACCGAACTCGGCCTGAAGGCAAGGACCAGCCGCCGCGAGGGCACCGGCGCGCCGATCGCCAGGACGGCGATGTCGTCGCTGCGCGCCTCGTCGGCGACGGCCATTTCCGGCAAGAGGGTCGCGCCGAGGCCGCCGGCCACCATGCGCAGGACCGTCGTCAGGCTGGTGGCGCCGAGGCTCGACAGTTCCGGGTCGGCGGCGGTGCGGCAGATGTCGAGGGATTGCGCCCGCAGGCAGTGGCCCTCCTCGAGCAGGATCATCTTCTGTCGGGAAAGTTCGGACACCGGGATCGGATCGGGCAGCGTCGCCGCCTCGCGTGCCGGCACCGCGAGGTGGAACGGATCCTCGAAGAGCGGCAGCGTCTCGACGTCGTCCCGGTCGAGGGGCAGGGCGACCACCGCGCAGTCGATCTCGCCGTTGCGCAGGTCGTCCATCAGCCGCCCGGTGATGCTTTCCCGCACCTGGCATTCGAGCCGCGGAAACGCCTCGGCCAGCGCCGGAAGCAGGACGGGCAGCATATAGGGTGCGACGGTCGCGATCATGCCCACCCGCAGCCGGCTGCCGAGGAGGCTGGCGCTGCGGTCGGCGAGGCATTCGAGTTCGCGTACCTCGGCGAGGATGCGGCGGACGCGCGAGGCGACGAGCTCGCCGTCCGAGGTCAGCTGCACGCCGTTCGGCCCGCGCTCGAACAGCGTGCTGCGCATTTCCGCCTCCATCTGGGCGATCTGGCCGGAAAGCGCCGGCTGGCTGATGTTGAGCCGTTTCGCCGCGCGCCCGAAATGACGCACCTCGGCGAGGGCCTGGAAATAGCGGATCTGGCGGAGCGTGAACATCGCCCGATAAGTTATTCCGATCGCCGATCGGAGTAAATACGATTGGAGCCGATCGCAGGATGTCTACATAGTAGCTTGGAAAGTTTCCAAGGCCCCGACGGATTCGGGCGCCACCAGCATCGAAAAGGGAGGCCATTCATGGCTGATCGCAACACGCTTCGAACCTCGGCCGGCGCGCCGTGGCCGAACAACCAGGATTCGCTCTCGGCCGGCGAGCGTGGGCCGCTGCTTCTGCAGGACTACCAGCTGATCGAGAAGCTCGCCCATCAGAACCGCGAGCGCATTCCCGAGCGCACCGTGCACGCCAAGGGCTGGGGTGCCCACGGCAAGCTGGTGATCACCGAGGACATCTCGCGCTACACCAAGGCCAAGTGCCTGATGAAGGGCGCAGAGACGCCGATGCTCGCCCGTTTCTCGACCGTCGCCGGCGAACAGGGCGCGGCCGACCACGAGCGCGACGTGCGCGGCTTCGCGCTGAAATTCTACACCGAGGACGGCAACTGGGACATGGTCGGCAACAACACGCCGGTCTTCTTCGTCCGCGATCCGTACAAGTTCCCGGACTTCATCCACACCCAGAAGCGCCATCCGAAGACCAACATGCGCTCGCCGACGGCGATGTTCGACTTCTGGTCCCTGTCGCCGGAAAGCCTGCATCAGGTCACCATCCTGATGTCGGACCGCGGCCTGCCGCAGTCGCCGATGCAGATGAACGGCTACGGCTCGCACACCTTCTCGCTGTGGAACGACGCGGGCGAGCGCTACTGGGTGAAGTTCCACTTCAAGACCGAGCAGGGCCACGCCTTCTACACCAACGACGAGGCCGAGAAGATCATCGGCAAGACCCGCGAGGGCTACCAGGAGCGGCTGTTCAACGCGATCGAGGACGGCCAGTACCCGCGCTGGAAGTTCCAGATCCAGGTGATGCCCGAGCTCGACGCCGACAAGACCGACTTCAACCCCTTCGATCTCACCAAGGTCTGGCCGCACGACCAGTTTCCGGTGATCGACGTCGGCTATTTTCAGCTGAACCGCAACGCCGACAACTACTTCGCCGAGATCGAGAACGCCGCCTTCTCGCCCTCCAACGTCGTTCCGGGGATTTCCTGGTCGCCGGACAAGATGCTGCAGGCCCGCGTCTTCTCCTATGCCGACGCGCATCGCTACCGCCTCGGCACCCATTACGAGACGATCCCGGTCAACCGTCCGCGCGTCGAGGTGCACAACTACCACAAGGACGGCGAGATGAACGTCTATGGCGGCGTTCGCACCGGCAACGAGAACGCCTATTACGAGCCGAACTCCTTTGCCGAGGAAGGGGCGGCGGTCGAGGACCGCTCGGCCCAGGAGCCGCCGCTGCGCATCAGCGGCAATGCCGACCGCTACGACCATCGCATCTATGACGACTACACGCAGGTGCGCGCGCTGGTCATGAAGGTGATGGACGAGCCGCAGCGCCAGCGCCTCTACAAGAACATGGGCGGCGCCATGGCCGGCATTCCGGCGCCGATCGCCGAGCGCTGGTTCGGCCATCTGAAGCAGGTGCATCCGGATTACGAGGCGGGCGTGCGCGCCGCCTGGAACGAGGCGAACGCCACGGCGGCCTACATGCCGAACTCGCATCCGGTGACCGACGACACGCCGCAGCTGACCTCCGGCGACGCGGCGGACGGCAGCGCCCAGGCTGCCGAGTAGGACGGCAAGCCCTCGACCGCGCCCGCCGCTTCCGGGCGGGTGCCACGAGGGGATCGGACGACGAACCAAAAATGTCAGAAGGGGCCGGGCACGCGTCCGGCCCCTTTCGTTCGCGACGACCCGGCGACGGCCCGGCTTCGGCGCCCGGATGCGCGACGCCGGCGTGTCTTCGACTTTCCCGTCTTCCTGCGGCCGCAGATCGAGCCGGCCTTCGGGGCGATCATTTCTTCGTGTCGGCCGCGGGCGCAGCGTAAGCATCCGGCCTGGGCCGCGGCGATCAGTTGATCCGATTCTGGCTCTTGGCGAAGGCTGCTTTGCCTACGGTTCGGCGGCGGGCGAGCTTGGCGACGCGTTTCCGGATATCGTCCAGGTCGATG
>NZ_JAFMPY010000029.1 GCF_017353515.1 Jiella sonneratiae | reverse complement strand
GCCGCTCGTCGACGAACCGCTCGCCAATCGATACTTCGAAACGCTCGGGGACCTCGAGCTCGTTCTCGAAAAACGCTGCCGCGAACTCGACCAACAACGCCAAACCGTCGCGGCGCATACAAGCTTTGCATGGTGGCCCAAGCCAGTCAGGCCGACCTGATCACCCGAATCTGGTATGAAACATGGATTCGGAGCCCTGGAGATTATTGCGCATCAGACACGGGTCGAGATTTGCCGCTCGGCTGTTGAGACGCAGAACGGTCCGAGTCCGGGCGCAAACCAAAATCCGGGAGCCGCCGCCGCCCCGGCTGCCCGCACCCGCTCCGGTCCGCCGGGGCCGCATCGGCCACCCGGCCCTCCGTCCCTCGCCCTCACCACCCCCGCCCCCGTCACGCGCCCCCGTCACGCGCCCTCGTCACTCGCCCCGCGGAAAGCGGGCGTTCTCCTCGACGACGTTGAGGTCCATGTGGTTGCGCATGTAGCGCTCGGAGGCGACCTTCAGCGGCTGGTGGTCCCAGGGATAGTAGGCGCCGTTCCTGAGCGCCTCATAGACCACCCAGCGCCGCGCCTGGCTCTCGCGCACCGCCGCGTCGAAGCGGGCCATGTCCCATTTTTCCCGCATCTTCGCCTCGAACCCCGCCAGCGTGGCGGCTTGGGCGGGATCCCCGGCCAGATTGGCGCGTTCGTGCGGATCGGCGGCAAGGTCGAAGAGCTGCGGCGGGTCGAGTTCGCAGTGATTGAACTTGAACCGTCCCTCGCGGATCGAGACCATCGGCGCATAGGAGCCCTCGGCGGCATATTCCATGTGGACCGGCTCCGGCCGCGCCCGGCCCTCGATCACCGGCAGCAGCGAATGGCCGTCGGTCCAGGGCATGATCTCGCTCATGTCGATGCCGGCGAGATCGCAGAGCGTCGGCGTCATGTCGATGGTCGAGACCGGAGCCTCGACGCGGCGCGGCTGCAGCCCGGGCGCGGCGATCATCATCGGCACCCGGGCCGAGCCCTCGAAAAAGCACATCTTGAACCACATGCCCCGCTCGCCGAGCATGTCGCCATGGTCGGAGACGAAGGCGACGATGGTGTCCTCGGCCATGCGCGTCCTGGAAAGCACGTCGAGGATCGAGCCGATCTTCTCGTCGAGATAGGAGAGGTTGGCGAAGTAGCCGCGCCGCGACCGCCGGACGTCTTCGGCGGTGATTGCGGACTTCGCCGCGTCGTTGGCGGCGTAGAGACGCCTGGAATGGGCGTCCTGCTCGTCGAAGGCGATCGGGCCGACCGATGGCTCCAGATGGGCGCAGCCCCCGTAAAGGTCCCAGAATTTTTTCCGCGCCACATAGGGGTCGTGCGGATGGGTGAAGGAGACGGTCAGGCACCAGGGCCGGCCGTCATGGCCGCGCGAGAGATCGTAGAGCTTCTGCTCGGCGAAGAAGGCGACCTCGTCGTCATATTCCATCTGGTTGGTGATCTCGGCGACCCCCGCCCCCGTCACCGAGCCGAGATTGTGATACCACCAGTCGATCCGCTCGCCGGGCTTGCGGTAGTCCGGCGTCCAGCCGAAATCGGCCGGATAGACGTCGGTCGTCAGCCGTTCCTCGAAGCCGTGCAGCTGATCCGGCCCGACGAAGTGCATCTTGCCCGAAAGGCAGGTGTGGTAGCCGGCGCGCCTCAGGTGATGGGCATAGGTCGGGATCGCCGAGGCGAATTCGGCGGCGTTGTCGTAGACCCCCGTGCGCGACGGCAGCTGGCCCGACATGAAGGATGCCCGCGCCGGCGCGCAGAGCGGGCTTGCCGTATAGCTGTTCGCGAACCGCACAGAGCGGTCCGCCAGCCCCTTCAGATGCGGCATGTGGAGAAAGTCCGCCGGCCCGTCGGGAAACAGCGTTCCGTTGGCCTGGTCGACCATGATGACGAGGGAGTTCGGGCGGGCCATGGGCGGCGGTCCTAGGCTGGGAAAAGGAGATCGGGTGCGCCCCTGCGGCATAACGCGTCGGCAAGGCCCGCGACAATGGGCAGAATGGCGGGAGAATGGCGGAGGGGGCGCCCGCGCGCCGCGCGGGCCGCCTCTGCCGACGCGCCGCCCATGCAACGAGTGGTCTTTCGCCTCCGGCGGCGCTACAGCCGCTGCGAAAGGATCGAGGGCCGATGCTGAAGGAAGACCGAATCTTTGCGGAGGCGGCGCGAAAGGCGGCGCCGGTGCCGCAGTCCTGGCTCGGCCATGTCGGCGCGACGGTGTCGCTGGCGCTGCCGCTGGTCGGGGTGCAGCTCGCCCAGATCACCATGAACGTCACCGACACGGTGATGGTCGGCTGGCTCGGCGCGGGCGAACTCGCCGCGACCGTCCTCGCCACCCAGATCTTCTTCCTCGTCTTCATGTTCGGATCGGGCTTCGCCCATGCCGCGATCCCGCTCGCCGCCGCCGCCGAGGGCCAGGGGGACGGCCGCGGCGTCCGGCGCTCGATTCGCATGAGCCTGTGGATCCTGATGGCCTACGGCGCCGTGACGACGATCCCCCTCGCCTTTCTCGGCGAGATCCTTCTCTTCCTCGACCAGGCGCCGCAGACCGCGCGGCTCGCCGGCGCCTACATGGCGGTCGGCGAGTGGTCGATCTTCCCGGCGCTGGCGATCCTCAGCCTCAGGGCCTATCTGACCGTCGTCGGCCGCGCCTATCTGATGCTGTCGGTCATCGTCGCCGGGGCGGTCGCCAACGCGCTCTTCAACTGGGTGTTCATCTTCGGCCATCTCGGCGCGCCGCCGCTCGGCGTCGTCGGCGCGGCGCTGGCAACGCTCCTCGCCAACCTCCTGATGGCCTCGCTCCTCGTCGGCTACACGCTGGTCGCCAAAGGGCTCGCCCGCTACGAGCTCTATGCGCGGTTCTGGCGGCCGGACTGGCCGGCCTTCGTCGAGGTCCTCCGCCTCGGCCTGCCGATCTCGGCGACGATCATCGCGGAAGTCTCGCTCTTCGCCACCTCGTCGATCATGATGGGCTGGCTGGGGACGATCCCGCTCGCCGCCCACGGCATCGCGCTGCAGATCGCCTCGGTCTCCTTCATGGTGCCGCTCGGTCTCGCCAGCGCCGCGACGGTGCGCGTCGGCCTCGCCCACGGCCGGCGCGACAGCCTCGCCCTGGGGCGCGCCGGCACCATCGCCGTCCTCATCGGCGGCGGCGTCGCGCTCTGCGCCGCCGCACTGTTCTGGTCGTTCCCGGAACGGCTGATCGGGCTCTATCTCGATCCGACGAAGCCGAACGCCGCGGACGTCCTCGCGACGGCGGTGCCGCTGCTCCTCGTCGCGGCGGTGTTCCAGATCGCCGACGCGCTGCAGGCGGTGGGGGCGGGCGTTCTGCGCGGCATGAAGGACACCCGCGTGCCGATGCTCATCGCGCTGGTCAGCTACTGGGCGGTCGGCATGCCGGTCGCCTACGTCCTCGCCTTTCCGGTCGGCCTCGGCGGCCCGGGCATCTGGTGGGGCCTCGCCTCGGGCCTCGCGACGGCGGCGGTGATGATGAACTGGCGCTATGTGAGGCGCGCGAAATACGGGCTCATGGGCACGCCCTGAGGGCGTCAGGCCGCCGGGGCGTTCACCAGTCCGCGCCTTCCGCCGATGCTTCGCCTGCCAGTTCGCCGGCCCGGTCGCGAAGCGCTTTCGGCAAGGCTTCGAGCGATCGGTCGTCGAAACGCAGTGACGGCAAGTGGGTCGTGACGAGATTTCCGACGGCCACTGCCTGTGCACGATCACGCCGCCGCCTGGCGGCTTCGCGATCGTCAGTTTCCGAAACCCAGAGCTTGTGAAGGGCAAAGTAGCGGGGGTCGACGCAGACCATCGGCGCCGGCAGGCCTCGCATGTCCACGACCACCGCGGAGACTTTGGGTCCGTTCACCAGCCATTCCAGGCCGCGAATCTCCACCGCGACGAGATCTCCCTCGACATCGCCGACGCGCTGGGGCGGTGAGCGCGCGGCATCCTTCGGCACCGGCGCTATCAGGTCCACCAGATAGTTGTCCCTGTTGGCCATGCGAAACCCGTTCGCGAGCTTGCGGAACGAGCGGTCGACCGACTGCAGCATGCCGACCAGGCCGGCGGCGGGGAAGGTATCGGAAGCGATCTGCATATGCGCTCGCGAGTCGAACAGAAGATCGATGTCCTCGGTCGAAGCGAGCTCGGTCGCGAAATGCCCTCCCGCCATCGCTTCGTAGCAGTGGAGCGCGTTGGTGCCGACGATGCAGACCGACGACCCCAAAAGCCCCGCGTCGTCGAGTTTGCGCAGAATGCGAGCCGCAATGACCGGAAGACGGCCGAGGCCCATCGCCCGATTGACGGGGGCCATTTCCTCGATCCGGCGTCGCGCGGCATCGTGGATCGCCCGAGCATCGGCCTTTGCCTCGTCGAAGGCCGCCTTGGTCTTCTCCGTATCCGCGGAGCGGGGCCCCAGGGAAACGTCCTTCACCCCGCTTCGGCGATAGAGGTAATCTCGTCCCTTGATGGTCTTCCAACGCATTGTTCCGCGATGATGCGCCAACCGGTCGCGACCATCGATCATGGTCGCGTAAACCTGGCCGAGATCGGCGACCTGGCGAGACTGATCCAGCCGTAACGGTCTGAAGTTCATGGCGTTACCCCACATGCGACCGAAAGCACTCCCGGCTGGGGTAACACGTTTCGTTGCGAGGAGAGAAGCGATCTGGCGGTGGCCAAAGAAAGCGAGATCCCGCAGCAGGCAGCACCGGGGGGCGAGAATGCGGGCGACGTTGCGTGTCCGACATGGCGGCGGCCTCGACGCTTCGACGGTCCAGGGCACCGTCCCGAGAAGGACGGCGGGAAGCGGGCGAGCGGCGGCGCCTCGCTCGACGCGGTGCGCCTGCAAAAAAACAGCGCGGGCCCTTCCGGACCCGCGCCTTGTTGCATTCACCTCGTGAAGCGGCGGCTCACGCCGCCACCCGGTCTCCCTCGGCGCCGTTCTTCGAGCCGACGACGTGGAAGATCAGCCGGTCTGAGCCGCCCGAGATCTTCACGGTCTGCTCGTCCCTCACCTCGCCCATCAGGATCTTCTCGGCGAGCGGGTCCTGCACCTCGCGCTGGATGACGCGCTTCAAGGGCCGCGCGCCATAGGCCGGGTCGTAGCCCTTCTGGGCGAGCCATTCGCGCCCCGTTTCGTCGAGCTCGATGCCGATCTTGCGATCGGTCAGGAGCTTTTCGAGCCGCGCCATCTGGATGTCGACGATCGCGCCCATCTCCGAGCGATGCAGCCGGTGGAACAGGATGACGTCGTCGACCCGGTTCAGGAATTCCGGCCGGAACGACGCCCTGACCACCGCCATCACCTGTTCGCGCGCGGCCTCGGCGTTCTCGTCCTCGCCGAGGGCGACGAGGAACTCCGAACCGAGGTTCGAGGTCATGATGATCAGCGTGTTGCGGAAGTCGACCGTCCGCCCCTGCCCGTCCGTCAGCCGCCCGTCGTCGAGCACCTGCAGGAGAACGTTGAAGACGTCCGGATGGGCCTTCTCGATCTCGTCGAACAGGATCACCTGATAGGGCCGGCGGCGGACCGCCTCGGTCAGCGCGCCGCCCTCTTCGTAACCGACATAGCCCGGAGGCGCGCCGATCAGCCGGGCGACGGAGTGCTTCTCCATGTATTCCGACATGTCGATGCGCACCATCGCCGCCTCGTCGTCGAAGAGGAAGCTCGCCAAGGCCTTGGTCAGCTCGGTCTTGCCGACGCCCGTCGGCCCGAGGAACATGAACGAGCCGATCGGCCGGTTCGGATCCTGCAGGCCGGCCCGCGCCCGCCTCACGGCCCGCGACACGGCCTGCACCGCCTCGCCCTGGCCGACGACCCGCTTCTGCAGGGAATCCTCCATCCGGAGCAGCTTGTCGCGCTCGCCCTCCAGCATCCGGTCGACCGGAATGCCGGTCCAGCGCGAAACGACCTGGGCGACGTGGTCGGCGGTGACGGTCTCCTCGACCATCGAGCCGGCGCCCTTCGCCCCGTCGCGCGCCTCGGCCTCCTTCAGCGCGGCCTCGAGCTTCGGGATCTCGCCATAGGCGAGCTCGCCGGCCCGCTGGAACTCGCCCTTGCGCTGGGCGATGGCGAGTTCGTTGCGCGCCTCGTCGAGCTGGCGCTTCAGATCTGCCGCCTGGTTCAGCTTCGACTTCTCGGCCTGCCAGGCCTGGGTGATGCGGTCGGACTCTTCTTCCAGATTCGCCAACTCGCCCTCGAGACGCTCGAGCCGGTCCCTCGACGCGTCGTCGGTCTCCTTCTTCAGGGCCTCGCGCTCGATCTTCAGCTGCATGATGCGGCGGTCGATCTCGTCGAGCTCCTCGGGCTTGGAATCGACCTGCATCCTCAGCCGCGCCGCGCCCTCGTCCACGAGGTCGATCGCCTTGTCGGGCAGGAAGCGGTCGGTGATGTAGCGGTTCGAGAGCTGCGCCGCGGCGACGAGGGCGCTGTCGGAGATCCGCACCTGATGGTGCTGCTCGTATTTCTCCTTCAGGCCGCGCAGGATCGAGATCGTGTCCTCGACCGTCGGCTCGGAGACGAAGACCGGCTGGAAACGGCGTGCGAGCGCCGGGTCCTTTTCCACGTGCTTGCGGTACTCGTCGAGCGTCGTCGCGCCGATGCAGTGGAGCTCGCCGCGGGCGAGCGCCGGCTTCAAGAGGTTGGAGGCGTCCATCGCCCCGTCCGCCTTGCCGGCCCCGACGAGGGTGTGCATCTCGTCGATGAACAGGATGACGCCGCCGGCCGCCGCCGAAATCTCGGAGAGGACGGACTTCAGCCGCTCCTCGAACTCGCCGCGATATTTCGCGCCGGCGATCAGCGCGCCCATATCGAGCGCCATCAGCTGCTTGTCGCGCAGGCTCTCCGGGACGTCGCCATTGACGATCCTCAGCGCCATACCTTCGGCGATCGCGGTCTTGCCGACGCCGGGCTCGCCGATCAGCACCGGGTTGTTCTTGGTGCGCCGAGAGAGGACCTGGATAGTGCGGCGGATCTCGTCGTCGCGGCCGATCACCGGGTCGAGCTTGCCCTCGCGGGCGGCGGCCGTCAGGTCGCGGGCGTATTTCTTCAGCGCGTCGTAGCCCGATTCCGCCGAGGCGGTGTCGGCGGTGCGGCCCTTGCGCAGGTCGTTGATCGCCTCGTTGAGCCCGGCCGGGGTGACGCCGGCCTTCTTCAGGATGTCGGCGGTCTTAGCGGTCTTCTCGATGGCGAGCGCCAGCAGCAGCCGCTCGACGCTGACATAGCTGTCGCCGGCCTTCTTGGCGATCTCCTCGGCGGTGGCGAAGACCTTGGCGAGCGGCTGGGCGAGATACATCTGGCCCGACCCGCCGGAAACCTTGGGCATCGCCTTCAGCGCCGCCTCGACGCCGAGCCGCGCTTCCTGCGCGTTGCCGCCGGCCTTTTCGATCAGGCCCGCCGCAAGGCCTTCCTCGTCGTCGATGAGGACCTTCAGGAGATGTTCGGGGGAAAACTGCTGATGATCGTTCGACACCGCCAGCGTCTGTGCCGCCTGGATGAAACCGCGGACGCGCTCGGTGTATTTTTCCATGTTCATGGCTCTCTCCTTGCTGCGCTGCGCCCTCGTTCAGGCACGCAGCACCTACCCTGGAGTCCGGCTCCCGCACGCGGCGAGCCGCCCGAAACAGATATGGGAGGCAAAAGCCGGCGGCGGAAGAGGCGGAGAGGACGATTGTTGCAAAAATGATACGCCCTGCGGAGAGCCCTGCCGCAACGGGCACCAGGCGTCCCGCGTCGTCTCAGGCGGCGAGCTCGGGAAGCTTCAGGCCCTCGCGCTCGAAGGCCGCCCGCACCGCCGGGCGCCCCACCATCCGCCGGGCATGGGCGGTCCATGCCGGAAAATCGCCGGCCATGTCATAGCCGAGGAAGGATCCGTTGCCCCAGTTCCAGAACACCAGGAGATAGGGATCGGCCACCGAATAACTTTCGCCCGCCGCCCAGTCGTCGCCCGCGGCAGCAAGCTTGTCCTCGACCATCCGGTAGATCTCGCGCGTCGCCCGCTTGCCGGTCTCCACGACGTCCTGGCGCCCCTCTTCCGTCGCCGCGTAGCGCTCGGCCCGGCGGATGTGGGCGTAGCTCGGATGAACACCCGACGAAAGAAAGGCCAGCCACTCGGCGCAGCGCGCCTCGCCGTGCGGATCGGCGGGCCAGAGCCTGGCATCCGGATGGGTCACCGCGACGTAGCGCAGGATCGCCGGATTCTCGGTGACGACGAAGTCGCCGTCGGCGAGCGACGGGACCCGGCCCTTCGGATTGATCTTCAGATATTGCGGCGAACGCTGCTGACCGCCGGCGGTATCGATCCGCACGGCCTCGAAGTCGGCCCCCGCCTCCTCCAGCGCGATGTGCGAGGCAAGCGAACACGCGCCCGGGGCATAGTAGAGTTTCATCGCTGCCGTCCTCGCCCTTTGCTCGCGCGACGCTGCGTGTCGCCCCCTGCGCTGCCGGCCGGCGGATGTGCCGCCCGCCACAGGGCGGCGGCTCGCGCGTCGCAATCCCAGGAACAAGAAAGGGCGGACGGTCCGCTCGACCATCCGCCCCTCGCAAAAATCGTCGCGTCCCGCCTTACTGGGCGTAGCGGCGCATCACCAGCGAGGCGTTGGTGCCGCCGAAGCCGAAGGAGTTCGACAGCACCGTGTCGATCCGCTTTTCCTTCTTCTTGTGCGGCACGAGGTCGATCGGCGTCTCGACGGAGGGATTGTCGAGGTTCAGCGTCGGCGGTGCGACGTTGTCGCGGATCGCCAGCGCCGAGAAGATCGCCTCGACGGAACCGGCGGCGCCGAGCAGATGGCCGATCGCCGACTTGGTGGAAGACATGGTGATCTTGTCGGCATTCTCGCCGGCAAGCCGCTCGAAGGCTTTCAGCTCGATCTCGTCGCCCATCGGCGTCGAGGTGCCGTGGGCGTTGACGTAGTCGAGCTCGCCGGCGCTGATGCCGGCCCGCTTCAGCGCTGCCGACATGCAGCGGAAGGCGCCATCGCCGTCCGGCGAGGGGGAGGTGATGTGATAGGCGTCGCCGGACAGGCCGTAGCCGATGATCTCGGCATAGATGCGCGCCCCGCGGGCCTTGGCGTGCTCGAGTTCCTCGAGAACGACGACGCCGGCGCCCTCGCCCATGACGAAACCGTCGCGGTCGCGGTCATAGGGCCGCGAGCCCCGCCTGGCGTCGTGGTTGAAGTGGGTCGACAGCGCTTTGCAGGCGGAGAAGCCGGCGAGCGACAGCCGGCAGACCGGCGACTCGGCGCCGCCCGCCACCATGACGTCGGCATCGCCGAGCCCGATCAGGCGGCTGGCGTCGCCGATCGCATGCGCGCCGGTCGAGCAGGCGGTCACCACCGAATGGTTCGGGCCCTTGAGGCCGTTGCGGATCGAGACGTGGCCGGAGGCGAGATTGATCAGGCTGCCCGGGATGAAGAAGGGCGAAACCCGGCGAGGCCCCTTCTCCGCCAGGATCAGCGAGGTCTTCTCGATGCCCTGCAGGCCGCCGATGCCGGAGCCGATCAGGACGCCGGTGGTGATCCGGTCCTCGTAGGTCTCGGGATGCCAGTCGGCGTCGTCGAGCGCTTCGGCGGCGGCCGCGACGGCGTAGACGATGAAATCGTCGACCTTGCGCTGCTCCTTCGGCTCCATCCACTGGTCTGGATCGAAGGTGCCGTCGTGCCCGTCGCCGCGCGGGATCTGGCAGGCGATCTGGCACGGCAGATCGGAAACCTCGAAGTTCTCGATCCGCGCCGCGCCGCTCTCTCCGGCCAGGAGGCGCCGCCAGGTGACCGGTGCGCCGGCGCCAAGCGGTGTGACCATCCCGACGCCAGTGATGACTACTCGTCTCATATCGGCTCTTTTGTCAGATGGACGGGTCGATCTGCGGGAAACTGGTCGGCCGCCCCGGCTCCGGCAAACGCGATGCCGACGAGCCCTGCCTACATCCGCCAGCCTCGCCCCGACCGGGCGAGGGCCGCCGCCATGCGGCGTTCAGTCCGCACCCGCTGCGCGGCAAGCCGTCGGCCCCCGAAACGGGGGCCGCCCGCCCATCAGGCCTGGTTCTTCTCGATGAACTTCACGGCGTCGCCGACGGTGAGGATCGTCTCGGCCGCATCGTCGGGAATCTCGACGCCGAATTCCTCCTCGAACGCCATCACGAGCTCGACGGTGTCGAGGCTGTCTGCCCCGAGATCGTCGATGAAACTGGCGTTCTCGGTGACCTTTTCCTGCTCGACGCCCAGGTGTTCGACGACGATCTTCTTCACTCGCTCGGCGGTATCACTCATTGTCATTCCTCTGCTGTGATGACGTTGGCCGTTCGTTAGCGGCGACACGGCGCTTTATCAAGCGGCGCGCCCGGTTTTGCCGGCCGCGCCATCAATTCGGCCCCATCGGTCTCGATGCGGCGGCTCGTTAGCACCTCCGCGAGGTCCCGCCAAGGGCGGCGGCATCGCGCGACGGGCGCCCCGTGCGTTCAGATCATCGCCATTCCGCCGTTGACGTGGATGGTCTGCCCGGTGACGTAGCCCGCCTCGCTGGATGCGAGATAGACCGCGGCGGTGGCGATGTTCGATGCCTCCCCCATGCGCTTCATGGGAATCATCCCCAAGATCGAATCCCGCTGTTTCTCGTTCAGCTTATCCGTCATGGCGCTGGAAATGAAGCCGGGGGCGATGCAGTTCACGGTGACCCCGCGCGAGGCGATCTCCTGCGCCAGCGATTTCGAGAAGCCGACCATTCCGGCCTTGGCGGCGCAGTAGTTGGCCTGGCCGGGATTGCCGATCACGCCGACCACCGAGGTGATGTTGATGATGCGGCCGAAGCGGCGCCGCATCATCGGATGGACAAGCTCGCGGGTCAGGCGGAAGGCCGCCGTGAGATCGATCTCGAGCACGTTGTCCCAGTCGGCATCGGACATGCGCACCATCAGACCGTCCTTGGTGATGCCGGCATTGTTGACGAGGATGTCGATCCCGTCGAGCGCCTCGCTCGCCTGTTCCGCCAGCCGGGTCTGGCCGTCGCGCTCGGAAAGGTCGGCCGGCAGCGCGACGCAGCGCTCGCCGAGCGAGGCTGCGAGTTCCTCGAGCTTCTCCCGGCGCGTGCCGTGCAGGCCGACGGTCGCGCCGCGTTCGTGCAGCGCCCGGGCGATGGCTTCGCCGATGCCGCCGGTGGCACCGGTGATCAGGGCCCTGCGGCCGGTCAGGTCGAACATGTCGTGTTTCCTCGAAAGCGTTCGTGGAGGCGAGCTCGACGGCTTCGCTCGATCTTATGGGGGACTCACGCCATCCGATGCGCTTCGACGAAGGCCTTCACCGCCTCCGCCGTGCCGAGCGCCTGGGCCGACAGACGCTTGTCGATCCGCCGGGCGAGGCCGCTGAGGACCTTGCCGCTGCCGATTTCGACGAGGTCGGTGACGCCGGTCCCGGCAAGATACTCCATGCTCTCGCGCCAACGCACCTCGCCGGTGACCTGCCTGACCAGCCGATCGCGGATCTCCGCCGGATCGGCGGTCGGCGTCGCGGTGACGTTCGAGACCACCGGCACCTTCGGCGCGCGGATCGTCGCCGTCGCCAGCGCTTCGGCCATCTTTTCGGCGGCGGGCGCCATCAGGCTGCAGTGGAAGGGCGCGGAGACGGGCAGCGGGATCGCCCGCTTGGCGCCGGCCTCGGGCGCCAGCGCGACGGCGCGCGCCACCGCCGCCGCGGCGCCGGAAATGACGATCTGGCCGCCGCCATTGTCGTTGGCCGGCGACAGCACCTCGCCCTCGGCGGCCCTGACGCAGAGTTCGGCGACGCTCGCGGCGTCGAGGCCGAGGATCGCCGCCATGCCGCCCTCGCCGGCGGGCACCGCCGCCTGCATCGCCCGGCCGCGCAGCTTCAGGAGCCGCGCCGCCTCGGAAACGCCGATCGCGCCTGCGGCGCAGAGGGCCGAATATTCGCCGAGCGAATGGCCGGCGACGTAATCCGCCGCGGTGACGGCGAAGCCTTCGGCCTCGAGCGCGCGCATTGCCGCGAGCGACACCGCCATCAGCGCCGGCTGGGCGTTCTCGGTCAGCGTCAGGCTCTCTTCGGGGCCTTCGAAGATCAGCGCCGACAGCTTCTCGCCCAACGCCTCGTCGACCTCCTCGAAGACCGCGCGGCTCTCCGCATAGGTCTCGGCCAGCGTCCGGCCCATTCCCACGGCCTGGCTGCCTTGCCCTGGGAAAACCAGCGCCAACGTCATCATCTCGCTCCGTAATCGTCCACTCGGGATAAGGGTGGCGTGGGCAATGGGCGCTACGAACCCGGGTGTCAAGCTTGCAGCGCACAATCCTGCGGCGCCGGAGCCGCCCGGCGCCGGCGCGCAAGCATCGCGAGAGCGCTATTCCTTCACGGCGCCGGTCATCGACGAAACGTAGTAATCGACGAAGAAGGAATAGAGGATCACCACCGGCAGCGAGCCGAGCAGCGCGCCGGACATCAGGGCACCCCATTCGTAGATGTCGCCCCTGACAAGTTCGGTGAGGACGCCGACCGGCACCGTCTTGTTCTCCGAAGAGGAGATGAAGGTCAGCGCGTAGATGAACTCGTTCCACGAGAGCGTGAAGGCGAAGATGCCGGCGGAGATCAGGCCGGGCACGGCCAAGGGCAGCACCACCCTGGTGAGGATCTGCCAGCGCGTCGCGCCGTCGACCAGCGCCGATTCCTCGAGTTCGAACGGGATCGTCCGGAAATAACCCATCAAAAGCCACGTGCAGAAGGGGATGAGGAAGGTCGGATAGGTCAGGATCAGCGCCAGGCGCGAATCGAAGATGCCGACCTGGAAGACGATGAAGGCGAGCGGGATGAACAGGATCGACGGGGGCACGAGATAGGCGAGGAAGATCATGAGGCCGGTCGTCCGCGCGCCGGTGAAGCGGATGCGTTCGATGGCATAGGCCGCGAAGACCGAGGCGAAGAGCGAGATGAAGGTCGAGGCGACGGCGACCAGCATCGTGTTCCACAGCCAGCCCGGATAGGAGGTCTCGAACAGAAGGTACCTGATGTGTTCGAGGGTCGGATTGACCACCCAGAACGGGCTGTAGTCCTTGTAGTTGGTGAGCTGGTGATCCGGTTTGATGGCGGTGATCGCCATCCAGTAGAAGGGAAACAGCAGCACGAAGATGAAGCAGGCGAGCGGCAGATAGACGACGAAGATCCGCCGCAGCGGCGTGTCGAACTGGTCCATGCCTTCGGAATCGTCGTGGATCGCCGGGCGGTTTGCGGAAACGGACGGCTGGCTCATCGAACGGGTCTTTCCTCAGTCGGCTCCGCCCTGCTGCCATTTGCGGCGCTGCAGACCGAAGAAGGAGAACAGGATCGCGGCGAGCAGGAACGGGATCATCGCGACGGCGATCGCCGCGCCCTCGCCGAGCTGGCCGCCCGGGATCGCCCGCTGGAAGGAGAGCGTCGCCATCAGGTGGGTGGCGTTCACCGGGCCGCCGCGGGTCAGGACGTAGATCAGCTGGAAGTCGGTGAAGGTGAACAGCACCGAGAAGGTCATCACCACGGCGATGATCGGGGTGAGCAGCGGCAGCGTCACCTTGGTGAAGCGCTGCCACGACGTCGCGCCGTCGAGGGCGGCGGCCTCGTTCAGCGACTGCGGGATGGTCTGCAGGCCGGCGAGCAGCGAGATGGCGACGAAGGGGATGCCGCGCCAGACATTGGCGGCGATGACCGCGGCGCGGGCATTGGTCGGATCGCCGAGGAAGTTGATCGGCCGGTCGATCCAGCCCCACTGCATCAGCACCCAGGAGATGATCGAGAACTGCGAATCGTAGATCCACCAGAAGGCCAGCGCCGAGAGCACCGTCGGCACCACCCAGGGCAGGAGGATGATCGCCCGGAAAAAGGTCTTGAACGGCAGGTGCTCGTTGAGGATCAGGGCGAGCCACAGGCCGAGGGCGAATTTCAGGATCGAGGCGACGATCGTGTAGAGCAGCGTGTTGTAGACCGACAGCCAGAACACCGGATCGTCGAACAGCCAGGCGTAGTTCTCGAAGCCGATCCACTGCCCCGACCGGCCGATCGAGGCATCGGTGAAGCCGAGCCAGACGCCGAGGCCGAGCGGATAGGTGAGGAAGCAGAGCAGAAACACCGCCGCCGGCAGCATGAACAGGAAGCCGAGGCCGTTGCGGCTTTCGACGAAGCGGCGGAGGAGACCGGGGCGCGGCCTCGCCGTGCCGCGTGATCCGGTGGTGTCTATGGCGGCCATCGACCGAGGCTCCCTGAGATGCTCTCTTCGCCCGTCCGACCGACGGGACATGCAATTCAGTCGACGGACGCCCCCGATCGGGCGACACCCTCGACGCTTCGTCATTGTCGGGCCCCGTCCCGAGATCCCGGAGATCGTCGGCCCTGCCAGCTCCGGCCGCAAAGGGGCGGACGCGGCCGATGCGGCGCCAACCGCCCCTGGATTCTCGGGACGGGGCCAGAGAATGACGAGGTTTCAACTTCTGCCCCGACCCTTCCGAGCAGACGGCCCTCGAAAGCCGCTCGCCGACCAGACCCCGCCGCGGCGGCGATGCCGCCCGAACCCTCTCGCCCCTACCCCCCTTCGATGAACTCGAGAGGTCCTGGATGAGGGGCCGTCGCGGCACCGGATCATCCTCATCCTGAGGTGCGAACCGGAGCCTGCGACGGGGAGCCTCGAAGGGCGAGGGTGACCCCGCCTGGTTTCGATGCGGCACCAAGCGCCCCCTCGCCCTTCGAGGCTCACCCGCTCAGATGAGCGGGTGAGCACCTCAGGATGAGGGAGGCTATTTCAGCGCCGCACCGGATCGGCGCGGCGCCTCCTCCTTACCGATAATACCGCTTGATCCGCCGTTCGGCATTGGCGATCGCGTCCTCGGTGGAGCGCTGGCCGGTGACCGCCTCGGCGAACATGTCGACGAGAACGTAGTCGGCCATGACGCCCGCCGATGCCGGTCCGAGAGGCCCGGCATAGCCGTTCGGCCTGAGGCTCGCGGAGGCGTTGGCATAGGCCTTGTGCACCGGGTTCGACGACCACACCGGATTGTCGGCGAAGGCCTTGAGCGGCTGGCAGCAGTAGGCGCTGGCGCCTTCCAGCCAGGCGTTGAACTTCTCCGGCTGGAACATGAAGGCGATCCAGGCCTTCGCCGCTTCAGGATATTTGGTGTGCTTGAAGATGTTGATCGTCGAGGTCTGGTGCAGTTCCACCGACTTGCCGACCGGGCCGATCGGCAGGTTCGTCGTCCGGATGTCCTCGGCGATCTCGGCCATCGCCGGATCCTTCTTGGCGGCGTAGTACAGCGAGACGCCGTTCGCCGTCAGCGAGATCTGGCCGGCCAGGAAGGCGCGGTTGTTGTTGATGTCGAGCCAGCTCTCGGTGCCCGGGATGAAGGTCGCATAGAGCTTCTTGGCGTATTCGACGGCGGCCTTGGTCTCGGGGCTGTTGATCGCCGGCTTGCCGTTCTCGTCGACGGTCATGCCGCCGTGGCTCCAGAGCAGCCAGTGGGCGTAGTTGTTGCCGTCGCCGACCGCCTTGCCGTGCGGGAAGCCGGCGGGCGTGCCCTTGTCCTTCATCGCCTTGCAGAGCTCGAGGAAACCGTCGGTGTCCTTGGGAAATTCCGAGAAGCCCGCCGCCTTCATGTGGCTGTCGCGGTAGCAGATGGCGTTGCCGATGGCGCAGAGCGGGATGGCGATGAACTTGTCGCCCTGGGTGGCGTAGCCCTTCAGGCCGTCGTACCAGCCGCCATTCGCCTCGCCCAGCGCGTTGCCGAGGTCGGTGACGTCGACGAGCTTGTCGGGATACTGGAACGGATCGTCGAACCAGCTCATCACCATGTCCGGCCCGGAGCCGACATTCGCGGCGACGGCGGCCTTCGGACGCACGTCCTCCCAGCTTTCCTGGTCGATGCGGACCTCGACGCCGGTCGCCTCGGTGAAGGCCTTGGTGTTGGCGTTGAAGGCCGCCTCCTCGCCGGAGACGAAGGGCACCCAGCGCAGCAGGCGCAGCGAGGCGCCCTCCTCCGGCTTGAACTGCGGCATCGAGCCCGCCGCGAAGGCCCGGCCGGCGCCGAAGGGGCTGCCGAGGGCCGCGCCGGCGGCGATGCCGGCCGCGCCCTGCATGAGCGTCCTGCGATTGATGGTCATGACGTTTCCTCCCTGTCACACCGAATGTCACTGCCTGATGGCGCCACCCTCCTCGGCGGCGCCGCTTTCGACCTCTTCCTCGCCTCCGGCCGGCGGCCGGAACGCTGCGGCTTGACGCATCGCGCCCGAGGTCGCCGCAATCTTGCCTATGCCGAAACCCGCTCTCCCGACTTGGCGTCGAAGACGTGGACGCTCTCGGGATCGATGCCGACCCGGATCTCCTCGCCCGGCCGCGCCGCGATGCGCTCGCGGAAGACGCAGGTCACCTCGGTCTTGCCGAGCCTGGCGAGGACGTGGGTCTCGGAGCCGGTCGGCTCGACGACGTCGACCGTCAGCGGCACGTCGCCGCCGAGGTGGAAGCTTTCCGGCCGCACGCCGTAGATCAGTTCGGCCCCAGCCGCAGCGGTGCCCGGCCGGCCGACCGGCAGGACGTGGCCGTCGCCTGTGACGAAGCGCCGGGCATCGCCGCCCTCGATATGGCCGGTCAGGAAATTCATTGCCGGCGAGCCGATGAAACCGGCGACGAACAGGTTGTCCGGCCGGTCGTAGAGTTCGAGCGGCGCGCCGACCTGCGCGACCGCGCCGTCGTGCATCACGACGATCTTGTCGGCCATGGTCATCGCCTCGATCTGGTCGTGGGTGACGTAGACGGTCGTCGTCTTCAACCGCTGGTGGAGGTTCTTCATCTCCGAGCGCATCGAGACGCGCAGCTTGGCGTCGAGGTTGGAGAGCGGCTCGTCGAACAGGAAGACCTGCGGCTCGCGGACGATCGCCCGGCCCATCGCGACGCGCTGGCGCTGGCCGCCGGAGAGCTGGCGCGGATAGCGGTCGAGGAGATGGCTGAGGCCGAGGATCTCCGCCGCGGGCCGGACCCGCTCGGCGATCTCGGCCTTCCCGACGCCCTTCAGCTTCAGGGAGAAGCCCATGTTCTCGGCGACGGTGATGTGCGGGTAGAGCGCGTAGTTCTGGAACACCATGGCGATGTCGCGCTCTTTCGGCGGCAGCGCGTTGACCACCCGGTCACCGATCCAGATCTCGCCGGCGGTGACGTGCTCCAGACCGGCGAGCATGCGCAGCAGCGTCGACTTGCCGCAGCCCGACGGGCCGACGAGGACGACGAATTCGCCTTCCTCGATGGCGATCGAGACGCCGTGCAGGACCTCCACCGTACCGAACGCTTTGCGGACGTCCTTGAACGTCACCGATGCCATCCACTACCCCCCGGATCGATTTGCAACGTATTTTTTGGGCGCATACTGTCCGCTTCGCCGCGGAAGCGCAACAGGCCAGTCGCGCGCACCGGAATTTCGCCGTCGACAGTGTGGAAAGGCCTCCGTCGCTACGGCGCCGGACGGACCGGCAGAAACGCCGCCGCCGGCCGCAAGAGGGCGCAACGTATACGTCTTGCCGGCCCCGGACGCCCTATGCCCGCCCCCCCCCGCCCATGAGGGCCGCCGACCCGCATCGCGGCGGGCCCGGCCGCCCTCACTCGGGGCGGATCAGGATGACGAGACCGAAGAGGACGAGGCCGACGGCGGCGATCTTCCAGAAATCGCCGCGCTTCCTCAGCCCGGGCAGGCCGAGCGGGCGGATGAGATGGGCGCCCATCAACAGGACGAACAGGATCGAGAAGAGTTTGCTCATGGTGCCGAGGCCGTACAGCATCGCGGCGCGAAGCAAAATCGTCCCGGCGCAGATCCCGGCCGAAACGGGCGGGTGCCGTCGTCCGTCAGATCCTGTCGAGCGCCCCGGAGGCAACGACCGGGCCGGTCGGCTGGCCGGTGGGCGAGCCGCCGGGGGGTTCGAGCGAGACGGCGAGCGCCGCCTTGGGTTCTCCCACCGGCCGGTTCTTGAAATGGATCTGGGCCGGCCGCTCGGCATTGATCAGGCCGAGCGACAGCGGCGCCCCGCCGTTCGGCGGCACCACCCAGAGCTCCGGCACGCGGTTGCCGTGATTCTCGTGGGTGACCGGAATCAGCGTCGCGATGTCGTGGTCGCGGTCCATCACCACCGTGAAGAGGGCCTGCCCCTGGTCGCTCGCCAGCGTGCCGACGAGGACGTTTTCGAAGACGTCGCCCGTGTTGCCCGTCCCGAGCCCGGCGAGATTGCCGGAAACCAGGATCAGCGCGGCGAGGCTCGCCGCCGCAAGGCCCATGCCGGACAGGCCGATCCACTGCCAGATGCCGGAGACCCGCCGGCCGCGCGGCCGCTCGCGGCCGTCGGCCGCCGCGACGCGGCGCATGCGCGCCAGTTCGCCGGCGATGCCGGGCCAGACGCCGGCCGGCGGCTCCACCGGCTGGATCGCCGCATAGAGCGGTGCCAGACGCGCGTCCCACGCGGCCACCTCGGCGGCGAAGGCCGGATCGCGCTCGATCCGGCGCTGCGCGGCGCGACGATCGGCACCGTCGAGCACGCCGAGCGCGTACTCGGCGGCCGGATCCGCCTCGTCACCGTCGTCGCGGCGCAGATCGTTCATTGCGACAGACACTCCTTCAATCTGATCAGGCCGCGCCTGATCCGGCTCTTGATCGTCCCGAGCGGCACCGAGAGCCCCGCAGCGAGCTGTTCATATGTCATGCCGCCGAAGAAGGCGGCGGCAATGGATTCCCGCGTGCGCTCGTCGAGCGTGCGCAGGCAATCGCCGAGACGGCGGCCCTCGTCCACCTCGGCGAGGCGGTCGAAGGCCGACGGTCCGGTCTCGGCGACTTCCGCCGCCTCTTCCATCGGGCGGTCGCCGCCCCGCCGCCCGATCTGCCGCAGCCGGTCGATCGAGCGGTTGCGGGCAATGGTGGCGAGCCAGGTGATCGGGCTCGCGCGTCCGGCGTCGAAGCTGTCGGCGCGCCGCCAGGCGGTCAGATAGACGTCCTGGAGAACGTCCTCGGCTTCCTCGCGGTCATTCAATATACGCAGGCAGACACCGAAAAGCTTCGCCCCCGTCCGGCGGTAGAGCTCGCCGAGCGCGGCCTCGTCGCCCGCGGCGAGACGGCCCATGATCGCGACGAGAACCGTCCGCGCCTCCTCTGGCTGCACGAAATGCTCCTCCAACGCGGCCACACACAGCTGTGCCTAGGGCAAACAGCTTCGAGGCCCGGTTGTCAACGTCGGGTCGATCGCGTCGCCCGAATGGTCCGGCGGCGTCAGTAGGGCGCCGCCTCCGGCCCCGTCGCGACATAGACCGACTTCACCTGGCTGTAGTGTTCGAGCGCCTCGCGGCCGTTCTCGCGGCCGATGCCCGAGCGCTTGACGCCGCCGAAGGGCATCTCCACCGGGGTCAGATTGTAGGCGTTGATCCACACCGTCCCCGCCTCGACACGCGCCGCCATCCGGTGCGCCCGCGACAGATCGCGCGTGTAGATGCCGGCGGCGAGGCCGAAATCGGTGGCGTTGGCTCTCGCGATCGCCTCGTCCTCGCCGTCGAAATCCATGACGCACATCACCGGTCCGAAGATCTCCTCGCTGGCGATGCGCATGCCGTCGGCGACGTCGGTGAAGACCGTCGGCTCGACGAAGAAGCCGCGCTCCATGCCCGCGACCTTCGCCGCCTTTCCGCCGCAGGCCAGGCTCGCGCCCTCGCTGCTGCCGATCTTCAGATATTCCAGCACCTTGTCGTACTGCGCCCTGGAGACCAGCGGGCCGAGATGGGTCTCGGGATCGAGCGGATCGCCGAGCCGGATCGCCTGCACCCTTTCGCAGAGCCGTTCGACGAAGGCCGCGCGCACGCTCCTTTCGACGAAGACGCGGGTGCCGTTCGAGCAGATCTGGCCGGTCGAGTAGAAATTGCCGAGGATCGCGCCGGAGACCGCCGCATCGAGATCGGCGTCGGCGAAGACGAGGATCGGCGACTTGCCGCCGAGTTCGAGGGTGACGTGCTTGGTCGTCTCGGAAGCCGCACCCATCACCTTCGCGCCGGTGCCGACGGAGCCGGTGACCGAGACCTTGGCGATCGCCGGATGCGAGGCGAGCGCCGCCCCCAGCGGGCCCTTGCCCTGCAGCACGTTGAAGACGCCGGCCGGCAGCCCCGCCTCGGTATAGATCTCGGCGAGCTTGAGGGCCGAAAGCGGCGTCACGTCCGATGGCTTGAAGATCATCGCATTGCCGCAGGCGAGCGCCGGCGCGCTCTTCCACGAGGCGATCTGGATCGGATAGTTCCAGGCGCCGATACCCGCACAGATGCCGAGCGGCTCGTGGCGGGTGTAGGCGAAGCCGTTGGAGAGCGGGATGTGGGCGCCGCGCATGTCGGCGGCAAGCGCGGCGAAATACTCGATGCAGTCGGCGCCGGAGGCGGCGTCCGCCACCCGCGTCTCCTGGATCGCCTTGCCGGTGTCGAGGGTCTCGATCTGGCTGAGCTCCTCGTTCCTCTCGCGCATGATCTCCGCCGCCCGCCTGAGGACGCGAGAGCGCTCGGCGCCGCTCCTTGCCGCCCATTCCGCCTGGCCGCGGCGGGCGGCCGCGACGGCGCGCTCGAGCAGCGCCGGGGTGGCGGCATGGAGCCTCGCCAGCGTTTCGCCGGTCGCCGGGTAGAGGCTTTCGAAAGCCTCGCCGGCGGTGTCGTCGACATAGGCGCCGTCGACGTAATGGGAGGCTTCGGGCTGGGCTCGCATGGCTTCGGGCTCCTCGATGCGGGTCGGACCGACCGGTTCTTGCGTCGGCGCTTCATATCGGCCGGAACGCGCGAACGCCAACCGCTTCCTCCGATCGGCGGGATCGCCGGGTGCCGGCGGGGATCGAAAGCGCCGCTCCCGCAGTTCCTGGTGAAAGCGAATAAGGGAGACCGCAATGGCAAGCCCCGAAGAAACCCGTCAGCGGATCACGATCACGCCCGAGCCGCATCCGGTCACCGTCTATTTCGACGACGTCGTCATCGCCTCGACCAAGGAGGCGCTGAAACTCGTCGAGGACGGCCACGCGCCCGTCTACTACATTCCGCGCGACCGGGTGGAGATGGCCTATTTCGCCGCGACGGACAAGCGCACGACCTGCCCCCACAAGGGCGAGGCCCGCTACTGGACGATCACGGCGATGGGCCGGGCGGCCGAAGACGCCGCCTGGTCCTACGAGACGCCGCACGGGGGCGTCCAGGAGATCGCCGGTTACATCGCCTTCTATCCGACCGCCGTGCGGATCGAAGTGGACGAGCCGCCGACCAAGCGGGACTGGTGAGCGGCATCCGCCGCCCGGACGTTCCGGACCGCCGGCGGGCGACACGCCGAGCGCGCCGCCCCTCTCTCGACGGTTGCGGCGGGCCGCCTCGATGCCGCCGCGCAAGGCTTCCGGCCGGCGCCTATTTGGACTTGGCGCCCGTCTTCTGCCCGGCATGACCGTTGTGACCGGCATGGGCGTCGGGCGCCTTGCCCATCGCGTCGGGCTTGTCGACGGCAAGGTCGACCTTCACCTCTCCCGCCTTCTCGAAGGTGAGGGTCAGGGGGACGCGCTCGCCCTCTTCGAAGCGCTTGGACGGCTTCATCAGCATCAGATGGTAGCCGCCGGGCGCCAGCCTCACCGTTTCGCCGGGCGGCAGCTCGAGGCCCTCCTTCAGCGGACGCATCGTCATGACGTCGCCCTCCATCTTCATTTCGTGCAGCTCGACCTTCGCGGCGGCCGGCGTGGTGCCCCCGAGCAGCCTGTCGGCGGTCTTGCCGGTGTTGGTGATGGTCATGTAGCCGCCCGCGACCGGCGCATTGGGCAGCGTCGCGCGGCTCCAGGGATGGCCGATCTCGAGCGTGCCGACCTTGTAGGAATGGGCGCCGGCGGGAAGGCTCGCGGCGCAGATGATCGCGGCCGCAGCGATCGTGGTCGTCGTGAGACGCATGAATTCTTCTCCGATTGAAACGTGAAAGGACGGCGCCGGCGGGATGGCCGCCGGCGATTCTCGAACTTCAGGCGGAGAGTGACGGCGGCCCGCGCTGGCGCATGAGGCCGCCGGGTATCGTGCGCCGGCGCACGACCCTTGCGGCGACGGGCCGCGGCAGGGCGATCGAGGCGCTGCGGTCGAAGGCCGGCGCCGTCTCCGGCGTCATCGCCATGACGACCGGGCGTCCGGAGCCGCAGAGCGTCGCGCAGGCACAGTCCGGACAGTGGCCGGAATTGCCGTCCGACCGCTCGCCGCGATCGACCGCGGCATCGGCAGGGACCGCCACGCCGGAGCACAGCACCGCCGGCACCCCGCCGAAGGCCATGTCGAGGCAGGACTTTCCGGCGACGAGCCCCTGCAGCAGCATCAGCTGCGCCAGCAGCGCGACTGCCGCCGCCGCCGTGAGCCTGTCGCCGAGAAGAAGCCGAAACGCGCGCATGGCGCGACTTGTCGCAGAGAAGACGGGCCTTGTCATCCGTCCCGGTGGCTGCGGCAGAGCGCCGATCCACGCGGCACCCGTTTCGAACCTCGGCACGTCCGGCCGCGCCCTCGCGAGGGGCGCAAAGTCGCGTGATCAGCTTGCGGGGCGGCGGCGCTGCGTCTACGCCTTGAGCCATGACGTTCCGCCGCTTGCTCGCACCCTTCCTGGTCCTCATCGTCGCCGCCTGCGGCTTCGGCGCGCCGGCGCTTGCCTTCGAGACGAAGGCGCCGACGGCGATCCTCGTCGACGTCGGCACGGGCCGGGTGCTGTTCGAAAAGAATGCCGACGATCCGATTCCGCCTGCGAGCCTCGCCAAGCTGATGACCGCGACGGTGGTCTTCGACATGATCCGCAAGGGCGAGGCCTCGAAGGACGACACGTTCGAGGTCTCCGAACACGCATGGAAGGAGGGCGGGGCGAATTCCGGCGGCTCGACCATGTTCCTGCCGGTGCACAAGCGGGTCAGCCTCGGCGACCTGATCAAGGGCCTGATCATCCAGTCCGGCAACGACGCGGCGATCGTCATCGCCGAGGGACTTTCCGGCAGCGAACAGGGCTTTGCCGAGAAGATGAATGCCGAGGCCAAGGCGATCGGCCTGTCGCATTCGCATTTCGTCAACCCGCACGGCCTGCCGGCCGAGGGCCAGCAGGTGACGATGCGCGACCTCGCACTGCTCGCGGAATATCTGATCAAGACCTTTCCGGAGGAATATCCGCTGTTCTCCGAGGAAAGCTTCCGGTTCAACGGCATCACCCAGCGCAACCGCAATCCGCTGCTGGCGCTCGGCGCCGACGGTCTGAAGACCGGCCATACGGCCGCGGCCGGCTACGGCCTCGTCGCCTCGGCGACGAAGGACGGGCGGCGGATCGTCCTCGCCATGTCCGGCATGCAGAGCTCCGAGGAGCGGGCGCGCGAGGCCAAGCGCCTGATGGATTTCGGGCTCCAGGACTTCGAGGAGGTGACGCTGGTCAAGGCCGGCGAGCCGCTCGGAACGGCGCGCGTCGCGGGCGGCTCGCAGGCGAGCGTGCAGCTCACGGCGCGCGAGGACCTCGCTTTGCTCGTGCCGCGCGGCAGCCTGAAGGACGTCAGCCGCCACATCGTCGACAACGGCCCGATCCCCGCCCCCGTCGCCATGGGGCAGCGGGCCGGCTGGGCGCTGTTTTCGCGCGGCGACGAGACCATGCGCGAGGTGCCGCTCTATGCCGCCGAAGCGGTAGACCGGGCGGGGGTCGTCGCGCGGGTCGCCGAGACCATCGTCGGGCAGTTCTCGTCGGAACGCAGCGAGTGACGGGCCGCGGGCGCGTCGCTGCGGAAGCCGCTGACCCTTGGGCGGTGCGGCAGGACGCCCCCTCGATTGTGACTTGACGCGGCGCAGCAAAACGACGATATGGGCAACATCACGCCGTGATCGCGCGATCGTCGTATCTTCAGCTTCACCCACAGTTGGTAGCCCTCGACGAAATCGGATCGGCCTGGTGGCCCCGCCATCGGCCCGCCCGACACGGCCCGTCGAACCGTCCGCCCGCGCGAAGACGTTCGATCCTTCCGGCGGCCCCGGTCACGGCGCCGCACGCATCCAAAGGCATGCTTTGACCTCTCAGAATTTTCAGGCGTTCGGCCTTGCCGACACGCTCCTCTCGGCGCTTGCGCGTCTTTCCATCACCGAACCGACGCCGATCCAGTCCCAGGCCATTCCCGCCGTCATGGCCGGCCGCGACGTTCTCGGCATCGCCCAGACCGGCACCGGCAAGACTGCCGCCTTCTCGCTTCCCGTCATCCACGCCCTCCTGAAGAAGGGCGGCCGTGCGGCCCCGAAGCAGACCAAGGTGCTGATCCTGACGCCGACCCGCGAGCTCGCCTCGCAGATCGCCGGCAACGTCAAGTCCTATACCGTCGGCACCAAGATCAGCCACACGACCGTCTTCGGCGGCGTCTCGATCCGTCCGCAGATCGCCACGCTCGCCCGCGGCGTCGACATCGTCATCGCCACGCCCGGCCGGCTCATCGACCTGATGAACCAGCGCGCCGTCGACCTTTCGGCCGTCGAGCACGTGGTCCTCGACGAGGCCGACCGGATGCTCGACATGGGTTTCGTGCGCGACGTCATGAAGATCGTCGCCAAGCTGCCGAGCGAGCGCCAGTCGCTGCTCTTCTCGGCGACCATGCCGCGCTCGATCGGCGACCTCGCCGCCAAGATCCTGACCAAGCCGGTGCGCGTCGAGGTGACGCCGGAAGTCGTGACCGTCGAGAAGATCGACCAGAGCGTCTTCCTCGTTCCCCAGAAGGCCAAGAAGCACTGGCTGATCGACCGGCTGGCGGATGCGAGCCTTGCCAAGGTGGTGATCTTCACCCGCACCAAGCACGGCGCCAACCGCCTCGCCGGCGACCTCGAAAAGGCCGGCATCCCGGCGCTGGCGATCCACGGCAACAAGAGCCAGGCGGCCCGGCAGAAGGCGCTCGCCGCCTTCCAGCACGGCTCGGCGCGGGTTCTCGTCGCCACCGACATCGTCGCCCGCGGCATCCATGTCGACGAGATCAGCCATGTGGTGAACTTCGAGCTGCCGGAAGAGCCGGAGAGCTACGTCCACCGGATCGGCCGCACGGCGCGGGCCGGCCATTCCGGCATCGCGATCTCGCTGATCGATCCGTCCGAGCGCGCCAAGCTCAAGGCGATCGCGCGGCTGACCGGCCAGAGCCTCGAGCCGCAGCCGACCGACTTCAAGGTGCCGGAAGGCGCTGCCATGGACGGCGACGAGCGTCCCGCCCGCGGTCCGCGCCAGCCGCGCGGCCGCAACGGCGGAGGCAATCGCCGCGGCGGCAATCCCGGCCAGGGCGCGCCGCGCAATGCCGGCGGTGGCGAGAACCGCCGCCAGGAGAACGGCGGCCAGCGCGCGGGACAGCGTGAGGGCCAGCGGGAAGGCCAGCGCCGGCGGCGGCGCGGCGGCGGCGGCGGCGCACAGCGCCAGGCGGCCGGCGTCTGAGCCTGCCGGCGCCAACGCAGATCATGGTGGGGAGCGCGGGGGCAACTCCGCGCTCTTTTTGCGTGATGGCCGCTGTCCCGGGGGCAGACGCGCGGCACGACGTTGCGCCGCAGGGGCGGCGTCGCCATATCCGGTGCGAGGCAGACGGCAAGGAGACGGCGATGGCCGAGACGGTGAAGGTCGACATTCCCCACAAGCTCACCCGCGAGGCGGCGCGTGGCCGCATCGAAGGCGGGTTCGCGAGCCTCAGGCAGGACATGCTGGGCGGCATGGTGAAGTTCGAGGACAGCTGGGAGGGCGACCATCTCGACTTCCGGGCAAGGGTGATGGGCCAGACCGTCACCGGCCGTCTCGACGTCCTCGACGACAGCGTGCATGTGGAGATCGACCTGCCGGGCTTCCTCGCCTCGATCGCCGAGAAGCTCAAGGGCCGGCTGAAGAAGGAAGGCACGCTGCTTCTCGAAAAGAAGTAGGCGCCGTCCCGCAAGGCCGCGCCGCTTCGGCCGGAACCCCGCTTTCCGCGGCGCCGCCTGCGCTCAGCCGGGCTCCCCGCGCTGGGCAAGCGCGGCGACGCGCATCTGGCTGAGGGTCTGGCGCGGGGTCAGCGCCTCCGCCGATATCGCAAGGTCGAGCACCGCGCCGGTCTTCGAGGCGAGCGCGCGTTCGAAGGCCGCAGGAAACTCCTCCGTCCGCTCCACCCGCTCGCCGTGAAAGCCATAGGCCCTCGCCAGCAGCGGAAAGTCCGGGCTCTCCATGTCGGTCCCCGAGACCCGCGCCGGATAGTGGCGCTCCTGATGCGCGCGGATCGTCCCGTAGGTGCCGTTGTTGAGGACGAGGACGATCGGCTGGGCGCCCGCCTGCTTGGCGGTGGCGAGTTCCTGCGAGGTCATCTGGAAGTCGCCGTCGCCGGCGAAGCAGACGACGGTGCGGCCGGGATCAGCAACCTTGGCGGCGATCGCCGCCGGAAGTCCGTAGCCCATCGCGCCGGCCTGGGGCGCGAGGAGTCGCGCCTGCGGCCCGTAGAGCAGGAACTTGTTCGGCCAGACGGTGAAGTTGCCGGCGCCGTTGGTGACGATCACGTCCTTTGGCAGCACGGCGCGCAGATGCGCCGCGACCTTGCCCATGTCGACCGGCGACGGCAGGTCCGGCAGGTCGAGGCCCGCCTCGAAGGCCGCCCTGCCCCGCGCCCGCCAGTCCGCCCGGTCGCCGGAAACGGCCTCCATTTCGCCAAGCGCCGCGGCGAAGGCGTTCGGCCCGGCCTGGATGCCGAGCGACGGACGGTAGACCTTGCCGATCTCGCCGTCGGAGCCGTGGACGTGGACGAGCGCCTGGTTGGGTTCGGGAACCGTCAGCAGCGTGTAGCCGGCGGTCGAATTCTCGCCGAACCGAATGTTGAGCGCGAGGATCAGGTCGGCTTCGGCAATCAGCGCCTTTACCGAAGGCGTCATGCCGACGCCCGCCTCGCCGCAGAAGGTCGGCGAGAAGTTGTCGTACTGGTCCTGGTAGCGGAACACCGAGACGACGGGAATGTCGGAGGCTTCGGCGAAGCGCTGCACCGCGGCCATCGAGCCGGGCTTCCAGTTGCAGCCGCCATAGAGGATCAGCGGCCGCTCGGCGCCCTGCAGCATCTCGCCGAACCGCGCCATGGCGGCGGCGGCCGGCGCCGGCTCGAAGATCTCGGCCGGGCCCGACAGCGGCGCGGCGTCGGCGGCGCCGCTGAGCATGTCCTCCGGCAGGGCGACGACGACCGGGCCCGGCCGGCCGCTCACCGCCGTCGTCCAGGCGCGCAGCAGGATCTCTGGGATCCGCTCCGCCCGGTCGATCTCGACGGCCCATTTCGCCATGGTGCCGAACACCGCCCGGTAGTCGAGCTCCTGGAAGGCCTCGCGGCCCTTCATGTCGGTACCGACCTGGCCGACGAAGAGGATCATCGGCGCCGAATCCTGCATCGCCGTGTGGACGCCGATGGCGGCATTGGTCGCGCCCGGGCCGCGGGTCACCATGCAGATGCCGGGCGAACCGGTCAGCTTGCCCCAGGCGGCGGCCATGAAGGCGGCGCCCCCCTCCTGCCGGCAGAGCACGTAGTCGAGGCGGCCGCGCGTGTCGTGCAGCGCGTCGAGCACCGCGAGATAGCTCTCGCCGGGAACGCCGAAGCACGTCTTCGCTCCGAGCGCCATCAGGCAGTCGACGAGCAACTGGCCGCCGTTTCGCATCTGGACGTCATCCCTCTTCGTCGGATCGGCCCGAGATGCCAGCCTTTCATGCGGCCCGCAACCCGCGACCTGCCGCGAAGCCGGGAGGTCCCCGCAGGCGGCGCAGGCAGCGCCCCCGCCGGACGCCGCGACGGCGATCAGGCCTCGGCCAGCGCCTTGCCGGCCGTAATCCGCGCGATCTCGTCGGTGAGATGCCGGCAGTCTTCGTCGATGGCGAGGAAGCGGCCGGAGCCCCAGGTGTTCAGCCAGCCGAGCCCGATGAAGTAGAAGCCGGGAACCTTCGTGACGCCGCGGTCGAAGACCGGCTTGCCGCGTTCGTCGAAGACCGGAACCTCGATGAAGGAATAGTCCGGGCGAAAGCCGATCGACCAGACGACCGAGGTGATGTTCTCGGCCTGCGCGTCGATCTCGGTGATCTCGCGCTCGGGGCGCCAGAGCTTTTCGAAGGGCGGCTCGGCCGGCGCGTCGATGCCGTTTCTCTCGATATGGACGTCGATCTGGTTGCGGATGCCGACATAGCTCCGGTCGGCGTCGTCGAGGTTCTTCTCGAGCTCCGGCGCGAAGCGGATCGTCCGGCCGTCCATGCCGGCGACCGAGCCGTAGAGGCGGACGCCGTCCTCCAGCGCGAAGCGGCGCAGGTCGATCTCGTGGCCGCCGTCGCGCCCCGACATGTAGTGGTTGGTCTGGGTGACCGCCTTCATCGGATCGGGATGATCCCGGATGGTCATGGCATAGTGGCCGGCCTCGTGGAGCCAGTCGGTCGAATCGCGGCCGCGATATCTGCGGGGGCTGCGCGGGGCCGGCCCGACGGCGAGATGCACCTCGCGCCCCGCCTTGAGGAGATCCTCCATGATCTGGACGCCGGACTGGCCGGTGCCGACGACGAGGCTCGCACCGTCCGGAAGCTGCGATGGCCGCCGATATTCGCGCGAATGCATCTGGACGATCGCCGGATCGAGACGTTCGGCATAGGGCGGGACGATCGGCGTGTCGTAGCCGCCGGTGGCGATCACCACCTGATCGGCGGTCCAGACGCCGGCCGAGGTCTCGATGCGATAGCCGCTTCCGGCGCGGGCGATCCGGGTGACGGCGACGTTCTCGCGGAGCGGCGGGGCAAAGCTCGCCGCGAAGCCTTCGAGATAGTCGACGATCTCGTCCTTCACCATGAAGCCGTCCGGATCCTCGCCGCGATAGGGATGGCCCGGCAGCCGACATTGCCAGTTCGGCGTGACGAGGCAGAAGCTGTCCCAGCGGTTGACCCGCCAGGAATGGAACCGCCGGTAGCGCTCGAAGACGACGTGGCCGATGCCGCGTCGTGCGAGGTGCCAGCTGACGGAAAGCCCCGCCTGGCCGCCACCGACGATGGCGACCGTGACGTGGCTCGGTGCCGCCGGGCTCTTGCTCATCGCTTTGTCCTTTCAGATTGCCGGCGCGTCGCGGCGGCCATGCCGCGCGCAGTCCCGGCGCCTTGCCACCCGCCCCCCGTCATTCGTCGAGCGACAGGCAGACGACTTCGGCGCCCTCGCAGCCGAGGAACGGCCGCCCCCGCGCCTCGATGCGGGCGAGTTCCGCCATCGCGGCGGTGCAGGCGAAGCCGTATTTCGCCGCCACCCGGTCGGAGGCGGCGGTGAGCCCGTCCCGGGCCCGTTCCAGGAAGTCGGCGAGCGGATAGGTCTCGCCGGCGGCGACGAAGCGTCTGATCGCGGTGGAGGGCGAATAGCAGCGCTCCTCCTTTCCGTCCGGCCAGCGGATGGTGAAGCGAACCTCGGGCATCACGGCCTCTCCGGGGCGGGCGCGGGGCGAAGATAGGGCGTTTCCCGCCAGTCCCAGAAGACGGCGGAACGCCCGCCGGAATGGAACGTCACCGTCGACGAACGCTCGACCTCGCCGATGAGCCCGGCATAGATGCCGCGCTCTTGGAACATCTCGGCTGCCCGCAAGACTTTGTCCGGCTTCATTGCAAAGAGGAATCCGAAACTCGGGAAGGTCCGCATCCAGCGTTCGAGCGGAATTTGCCCGGGCGGGAAGGGAGTGAGGACGCGGTCGAGATCGAGCGCGATCCCGACGCCGGAGGCTTCGGCCAGCATCAGCGCCGTTCCGGCGATGCCGCCCTGGCTGATGTCCTTGCCCGCCCTGAAGAACCGGCGCTCGGCAAGGTCGGAGACGAGGGCGAGGTCGCCGCGCAGCCGCTCGGGGGCGACGTCGATCGCGGCGCAGAAATTGTCGAAATTCCGGTAGGTGCCGCGCATGTCGACCGCGATCATCAAAACGTCGCCGGGCCTCGCGTCGAAACTCGTGAGAAGCGCGCGCGTCCGGCCCAGGACGGTGACGGCGAGGCCGAGATCGGGCGCGGCGAAATTCGTGTGACCGCCGACGATGGGCACGCCATAGGCCTCCGCCGCCGCCCGCAACCCTGCGAGCAGGGGCGCCGCCTTTTCCGGCGACGGCGCAAAGACCTGGTCGACGAGGGCGACCGCCCGTCCCCCCATCGCGGCGATGTCGGAGAGATTGACCATCACCCCGCACCAGCCGGCGAACCAGGGGTCGTCCTCAACGAAGGACGGGATGAAGCCCTCGCCGGCGAGAAGGTCCCACCCGCCGGCCGCATTGGGCAGCGCCGCCGCGTCGTCGCCGGCCGTCGCGGCGTCGCGCATCGACAGGCCGAGCGCACCGGTCGCCCGGCCGATGGCGAGCTTGCCGCGGATCGAGGGATGCGCCCTGAGGCTCTCGGCAAGCGTGTCGGGGTCGAGCGTCACCGGTCCCTCACCACGGGATTTCGGCCGGCGGCGGCACGCGCCGTGCGAGCGCCAGGAAGCCTGCGGCGGGATCGGCGATCGGCGGATAGGCGGAAAGATCGGCGCGCATCCGTGCATGGCTCATGCCGTGAAGCACCACCTCCTCCTCGACCTGCCAGTGCAGATGCTTGAACATCTCGACGTTCTGCGCCTGGACATGCGCGAGAAAGGTGTGGCAGCCCCGGCCGTTGGCGGTGGAGACGGCAAGCCGGATCAGTTCGCGGCCGAGCCGGCCGACATGGCGGAAGCGGCTGTCGACGGCGAGCCGCGAGCCCCACCACAGGCCCGGCTCCGGCTCGTGGATGCGCACCGTTCCCACCACCTCGTCGGCCTCGTGGGCATAGGTCGAGAGAGCAACGAGCGAAGTGCAGTCCCGGTCGACCGCGTCGCGGTCGTGGACCGGAAAGAGCGTCTGTTCCTCGACGAAGACGCGGTGCCGGAGCCGGGCGGCGCCGGCCTTTTCCCAGGAGGCGACCGCCGCGCGGACGAAATAGCCGGGCGAGAGGAAGACGGAGGGGTCGACGGCGTTCATCAGGCGCTCCGCTTTTCGAGGGCTGCCGGCGGCCGCGGCAGGGCGAGCTTCTCGTAGGTCGAGAGCGCCGAGCAGGCGCCGCAGCGCCCGCAGCCGGCCTTGATCTCCTCGGCAGCCATGCCGGCGGCCCGGATCATCGCGGCGAGCGGCGCGAGGATCTCGGCCATGAAACCGGCGGACGGCGCCGGATGGCTTTCGAGCGGCGTGCCGGAGATCGGCACGAAGGGCACGACGAAGGGATAGACGCCGAGCGCGCAGAGCTTCTCGGAGGTTTGTAGGATCGCCTCGGCGGTGTCGCCGAGCCCGGCGAGGATGTAGGTCGACACCTGGCCGCGCCCGAACACCTTCACCGCCGCCTCGAAGCTTGAAAAATACTTTTCGAGCGGCACGGAAGCCTTGCCCGGCATGATCCTCGCCCGCACCTCCGGCGTCACGGCTTCGAGATGCATGCCCAGCGCATCGACGCCCGCCGCGCGCATCCTCTCGTGCCAGGCGTCGTCCTCCGGCGGCTCGCACTGCGCCTGGATCGGCAGGTCGACCGCCGCCTTCACGGCCCGGGCGCTGTCGGCAAGGATCGCCGCGCCGCGGTCCTTGCCCGGCGGCGTCCCCGTCGTCATCACCATGTGCTTCACGCCGTCGAGCTCGACGGCGGCCTTCGCCACTTCGGCGAGCTGCTGCGGCGTCTTGCGGACGATGGTGCGGCCGGCGGCGAGCGACTGGCCGATGGAGCAGAACTGGCAGGTCTTCTTCCTGCTCTCGTAGCGGATGCAGGTCTGCAGCACCGTCGTCGCCAGCACGTCGCGGGAGTGGAGAACGGCGATCTTTCCGTAGGGAATGCCGTCGGCCGTCTCGAGGTCGTAGAACCGCGGGCGGGCGGGAAAGCGGACCTTCGCCACCTCGACGCTGTCGCGGGTGACGCGCGACAGGCCCGCCGCATCCGGCGCGTCGACGAGATAGGGGCTGTCGAAGGCCGGCGCGGTGTGCACCGGCACCATCACCGTCCGGCCGCCGATCGTCACCGCCTTGTGGTCGGAAGGCCCGGCGCCGCCGCGGCGGCTTTCGTGGCCGGCCCGCGGGTCGACGAGGCGCATGCCGCGGGTCTGGAGGTCGTTGATCAGGTCCGCCTCAGACATGCGCCGCCTCCGTCTTTGCCGCCGGCTTCGGCGCCTCGATCCGCTCCGCCGGATCCGCCGCCTCGTCCGCCCCGTCGATCCGGTGCATCGGCCTTGCCGCCTGCGCGTCGAGGACGAGAGACAAAAGCTCCGGCCGCGCGTAATGGCCGACGGAATCCATCATGCGCTTGCGCTTGGCGATCAGCCGCATGTCGAGATCGGCGACGAGGATGCCCTCGCCCGCGGTCAGCGGCGGGACGAGATGCCGCCCCTCCGGCGAGACGATGCAGGTCATGCAGCCGTCACGGAGCCCCTTCTGCAGCTTCGGGTCGGGATGGATTTCGGCGATCTGCTCCTCGGTCAGCCAGCCCGTCGCGTTGACGACGAAGCAGCCGGATTCCAGCGCGTGGTGGCGCATCGTCACCTCGATCTGCTCGCCGAACACCGGACCGACGAGACTGCCGGGAAAGTGGCTCGCATGGATCTCCTCGTGCTGCGCCATCAGGGCGTAGCGGGCGAGCGGGTTGTAGTGCTCCCAGCAGGCGAGCGCCCCGACGCGGCCGACGGCGGTCTCGGCGACCTTCAGACCGGACCCGTCGCCCTGCCCCCAGATCATCCGCTCGTGATAGGTCGGGGTGATCTTGCGGCGCTTCAGCGCCAGCGAGCCGTCGGCGTCGAAGACGAGCTGGGTGTTGTAGAGCGAGCCGTGGTCGCGCTCGTTGACGCCGAGGACGACGACCATGTTGCGCCGGCGGGCGGCATCGGCCACCGCCGCGGTCTCCGGCGACGGCACCGTGACCGCCTCCTCGTAGAGCTTCAGATGCGGCGCCCCCTGCATCACCGGCGGTAGGACGAAGGAGAAATAGGGGTAGTAGGGAACGAAGGTCTCCGGGAAGACGACGAGCCCGGCGCCCTTGTCGGCCGCCTCGGCGATGGCGTTGAGGACGCGCTCGATCGTGCCGGTCCGCCCGGAAAGATCCGGCGCGATCTGCACGGCGGCGGCCCTGACCGTGTCGGTTCGAAAACTGTCTGCCTGCATCTCCGGCTCCCGCTCGGCGAAGGCGGCGCTTTGAGGCCTCGGTCGGCAGGGCGGGCGCCGCGGCGCAGCAACCCGCCTCCGCCTTCGGGGTCTCACACCGTCCAGGTATCGAGGATGACGGCGTTCGCCTTCTTGTGGAGAAGGATGCAGTCGAGCACGTCCTGCGGCGCGATCGGGGTGATCCCAGGCAGGAGCGACGGCTCGCCGTGGCCGTAGAGCGCCTGCAGCGCGAAGCGGCAGGCATAGACCTTGCCGCCCTCGCCCATGAACTTCTTCAGATTGTCGGCGAAGTTCTGGTGGCCCGGAAAGGCCGCGTCGCCGAGCTTGGGGAAGCCGCGCTGAATGCCGAGGGTGACGCCCGGGCCGTAGAGCAGGATAGAGGTCTCGTAGCCCTTGCGGTTCAAACGGATGGCGTTGAGGATGTTGACGAGGCCGATCGAGCCTTCGAAGGCGACGGTGTGGAAGGTGACGAGCGCCTTCTCGCCGGGCGCGGCCTTCACGTCCTCGAAGACCTTCTCCTCGTAATCGACGAAGTAGTCGCCGTCCTTGTGGGCTTCCGCCATGACTGCCGGCATCGCTCTCTCCTCTTGCGGATGGTTCGACGGGCAGAGTGAGCGAGTGCAAAAACTCCAGTCAATCGCCATTCTATTTTCCATACAATTATTTTGTCGCCTCGGGCCAATGGCGCGCAAGGATGCGCCAAATTGCGCACTATAAAGGCATGTTTCGCCGTCGGATTGGGCATGGAACGGCGAAATTGCGGTTGCCTCGGTCGCGAATAATCTCCATACAATTCACGACACGGATGGCCCGGCACCGGGCTGCGAAGCGGGACGCATCGATGAGTTGGCTTCCGGAACTGACCAAGAGCGGCAAGCCGCTCTATCTCGAGATCGCCGACGCGATCGCGACCGACGTCTCCGCCGGCCGGCTGAAGGCCGGCGACCGGCTGCCGCCGCAGCGGCGCCTGGCAAAGCGGCTCGCCATCGACTTCACCACCGTCTCGCGGGCCTATGCCGAGGCCCGCCAGCGCGGCCTCGTCGACAGCCATGTCGGCCGCGGCACCTTCGTCGAGGCGGGCGAGGCCCTCGCCGCCCGTCCCGACGCCTCGCGGGAAGCCGCCGAAGACCTGACGATGAACATGCCGCCCGAGCCGACCGACCCGGTGCTGCTCGCCAAGATGCGGGAGGGCCTCGGCTATGTCGGGGCGAACCTCGTCGCGCTGTTGCGCTACCAGGCGACCACGGGGAGCGAGAAGGACAAGGTCGCCGCCTCCTCCTGGCTGTCGATGCGGGGCATGGTGCCGAAGCTCGAGCGCATCGCCGTCACCCCCGGCGCCCATCCGACGATCACGGCGATCCTGTCGATCCTCGCGCGGTCCGGCGACACCATCCTGTGCGAGGAGATCACCTATCCCGGGCTGCGGGCGATCGCCGGGCTGATGAACCTGCGCGTCGTCGGCCTCAAAATGGACCGGGACGGCATCCTGCCCGACGCCCTCGAAGCGGCGATCGCCGCGCACACCCCGAAGGCGCTCTACGTCAATCCGACGCTGCAGAACCCGACGACGGTGACGATGCCGACGGCGCGCCGGCTGGCGGTCGCGGAGATCCTGACGCGGCACGGCCTCGCCGCGATCGAGGACGACGCCTACGGCTTCATTCCGCTGAAGGCGCCGGCGCCGCTCGCCGTCAGCGCGCCGGACCTGATCTGGCACATCGGCGGCCTTGCCAAATGCATCGGCGCGGGGCTGCGCCTCGCCTATACGGTGGCGCCGAGCGGCAAGGACGCGCTGCTGCTCGCAAACGCCCTGAAGGCGGTCAGCGGCATGGCCTCGCCGATCTCGATGGCGCTTGCGACGCAGTGGATCGAGGACGGCACGGCCGACATGATCCGCCGCTTCAACCGCGCCGAGAGCGAGGCGCGGCAGCGCATCGCGGCGGAAGCGCTGGAGGGTTTTGACTACGACACCAACCAGCATGCCTTCAACATCTGGCTGCGCCTGCCGGACGGCTTTTCCCGCGCCGACCTGATGGGGCGGATGGCCGGCCGCCATGTCGGCATAACGCCCTCCGACGCCTTCACCGTCTGCGGACCGCCGGAAGAGACCGTGCGCGTTTGCCTCGGCGGCCAGATCACCCGCGACCGGCTGAAGACCGAGCTCATGGTGATGGCGAGCGCCCTCCACAGCCCCGCCTGGGGCGGCTGAACTGGCCGGGCACGCGGAACCGGGCACGGGCCGCCGCCGTGCCGGCGCGGGCAAGGTCTCGTCCAGGATCAAAGGCTTGCGGATTCGCCGTTCGACGAGACGTCCGGCGCCGAATCGGACCTATACCGTCAGATCCTGCCGACGAATTCTTTGCCAGAGGGTCGCCGGCCGCAAGTCTCGCCGCGGCGAACGCCAGTGCGCCCGCAGGCGGCGGGACGTTCTGATCTGCTTGTTCTGAAAAAGAAAACACCGGATGTGGCGCTTCGATACGCGAAACCTTCTTCGAAGCCGACGACATCCGGTGTCGAGGAAGGTTTTACGGGAATGGGGTTACCTTTCTCTTTACTCGCCCCGCCCCTCTCGTCCGGCGGGCAGGGAAAAGGTCCTTCGCGCTGCGGCAGAGCGAGCGGGCTCGGCGGGGATGTCGTCTCCAGCGCTGCAGCGGAGCTCCGTAGGATGCGTCGAAACGGAGGGTTGCAGGCCCCTCGGGGCCGTGCCGGCGGCGAGGCGTAGCCGGTCACCGCGGCATTTTATCGCGGCCTCCCGGCAGGTCCTTCTGGCGGCGCGTCAGGCCGTCGTGGAGAGCCGGTCGTCGTTTGCCCGCAGGCGCTCGACGCTCGGGGCGAGACCCGCCGCGACGATGCCGTCGACGACACCGAACATCCGCCAGGGCAGCAACCGGCCGCTCAAGCTTTCCGCCTGCAGCGCCAGGCATGCCGCCAGCGTCGCCGCCTGCACGGCCGCCACCCCCTCGATGAAGGCGCCCGACTTCTCGACGATCGCCTTGCGGGTTTCCCGCCGCTCGGAGAGGGAGAACATCGTCGTCTCGCCGACGAGCAGCGGAATCCGCAACGAAAGCACCAGCGGCACCTCGTAGGCGATGATCATCATCGCGCTGAGGCAGTCGTTGTCCTCCCCGCCGGACCCGTCGCCCTCCGTGGCGAGGTCCGGCTCGCCCGGTTCCTCGAGCAGCGCGGCATCGAAAAGCCTGAAGTCGAACAAGACTAAAACTCCTTCACGATGCGATGCGTCGGCACGGCGGCAGCGATGCAAACGCGCCGCGGACGGCGCCGACGGCACCTTCCGCGTTTTATTGTGCAGTGCAATATAGACCGGGGCGACGCGGCTTCAATCGGAGCGGCAGCGGCGGCGCCCGGCGCGGGTCGAAACGAGCCACGGAAAGACGCCCGGCGCGGCGCACCTTGCCCTTCCGGTCCGATCCGGTCCGGCGCGTTGGCAGCACGTCCCGCCGAAACGTTCCTCAGGCGGCCCGGCGAGCGGCCTGCGTCTCCCCGACGTCGGCGTCGGCGTCGGCCGCCATCAAGTCGGCGGCTTCGGTGAGCTGCGCATAGCATGCGGCGAGGACGTCGAGATCGACCGGTGCCTGGCGGATCAGCGCGCGTTCGATGGTCTCGCGGCCGTAGCCGGCCCTGATCAGGGCGCCGACCAGCGCGCCGACGAGTTCGGGGTCTTCCAGACGGCGGACGGAACGCTCATACATCTGCCACGGCTCCTCACCCGATGCATCGAACCGACGGAAGCGGGCCGAGACGCGATTCGCCTGCCACCCACCGCTGCATCTGCGAGTTCATCATCCGAGGCTGGCGCGTGGCTGGAGAGCCGGCGACGAATCGGCGCAATTGACGCGGGCGCATGGTCGCGTCGCGCGCCTGGAGAGATGCCGATGCCGACCCTCGCCGAGAGACTGGCCGCCCCCGGAACGGTGATTCTCGCCGACGGCGCGATGGGGACCAATCTCTTCGCCTTAGGGCTTGCGCCCGGCACGGCGCCGGAGACCTGGCTCGACGAACGGCCGGACGCGATCGCGGCGCTGCACCGAAGCTTCGTCGCGGCCGGGTCGGAGGTGATCCTGACCTGCTCCTTCGGCGGCAACCCTCCGCGCCTGGCGCTCTGGGGCGCAGAGGGCCGGGCCTTTGCGCTGAACCGCCGGGCGGCGGAACTCGCCCGCGCGGCGGCCGACGCTTCCCTGCGGCCGGTGCTCGTCGCCGGCTCCGTCGGGCCGACATGGCAGACGGGAGAAGCGGCGGAAGACGCGATGGCCGCGATTTTCTTCGAGCAGATCGCCGGGCTGAAACAGGGCGGGATCGATTTCGTCTGGCTGGAGACCATGGTCTCGGCCGCCGAGACCCGCGCCGCGGCGATGGCGGCGATCGCGGCGGGGCTTTCCTACGTCGCGACGGCGAGCTTCGACCATCGGGGGCTCACCCCCGCGGGGCTGGCGCCGGCGGGCTTTGCCGCGGCGTTCGACGGCCTGGCCCGACCGCCGCTGGCCATCGGCGCCAATTGCGGCGACGGCCCGGCATCGGCGCTGGCGATCGCGGGCGCCCTCCCCCGCCCGGCCGGCGCGGCGCTGGCGCTGAAGCCGAATTGCGGGCTGCCGGCGCCCGGCCCGGACGGGGCGCGCCATGCGATCGGGCCGGCCGACCTCGCCGCCTTCGCAGCCGCCGCTCGGGCGGCAGGCGCGACGCTCGTCGGCGGATGCTGCGGCACGACGCCCGGGCACGTGCGGGCCATGCGCGAGGCGCTGGACCGCCGCGTCGCATGCAACTGAGAGGTCACGGCATAGCCGGACCGACCGGCGGACCACGGCGCGCCCCGAGCGGCTGAGACCCCTTTTCCGGCAGGGAATGCCGGCCGGAAGACCCGGCGTCGACGTCCGCCGATGCCGCAACGCAGAATTTTGTTTCCCGGCAGGCCCGCGAGGCGCCGGACTTTCAGCTTTGCTTAACAAGAATCCGAGTTGATTGGCCGGCTTGCCCCAATCTGCGGACCACCGATGCGGTATTTTCTCAGCACTGTTCTCCTTGCCCTCGCATGCGGTGCCGCCCCCGCCTTCGCCACCGAGGCCGCCGGTGACCTTCCGCAGCCGGCGGACGACGTCCATGTCTGGGTGCTGATCTCGGCGGGCCTCGTGCTTTTGATGCAGATCGGCTTCCTGTTGCTCGAGGCCGGCCTCGTGCGCTCGAAGAACTCGATCAACGTCGCCCAAAAGAACCTTCTCGACCTTCTCCTGTCGATCGTCGCCTTCGCGGCGGTCGGCTTCATGTTCGCGTTCGGCCGCGACAGCGGATACGGCTTCGGCCACGAGCAGCGCTTCGCCTTCCTGCGCGACCTCACCCCCGGCGAACACGCCTTCTTCGCCTTCCAGGTGATGTTCTGCGGCACCTCGGCGACCATCGTCTCGGGCGCCGCGGCGGAGCGTCTGCGGCTCGCCGTCTACGGGGTGGTGTCGATCCTGATCGCCGCCTTCATCTATCCGGTGTTCACCCACTGGGCGTGGGGCAACGCGCTGCAGCACAGCGACTCCGCCTTTCTCGCCAATATCGGCTTCATCGACTTCGCCGGCTCGACCGTCGTGCACTCGACCGGCGCGTGGATCTCGCTTGCCGCCTGCATCGTCCTCGGGCCGCGGATCGGCCGATTCGCCCCCGACGGGACCATCCGGCACATCCAGGGCCACAGCGCCGTGCTGGCGACGGCCGGCGCGATGATCATCTTCGTCGGCTGGGTCGGCTTCAACGGCGGCTCGACGATCAAGGCGACCCCCGCCATCGCCTCGATCATCGCCAACACCGTGCTGGCGGCCGGCTGCGGCGGAACGGCGGGCTATCTCTACGGCCTCTGGAAAGACGGCATCACCCGGCCGGAAATGCCGATCTGCGGTCTCATCGGCGGCCTCGTCGCGGTCACTGCCGGCTGCCACGTCCTCGACGGCGCCGGCGCCATGACGGTCGGCGTCGCCGGCGGGCTGATCGCCATCCTCGGCAACGATCTCGTCACCCGCTGCGGGATCGACGACGCCGTCGGCGCCATCGGCTGCCACGGCTTTGCCGGCATCGCCGGAACGCTGGCGCCGGCGCTTCTCGCGCCGAGCGACGCCCTCGTCGACGGCGATCGGCTCCTGCAGCTCGGGGTCCAGGCGGCCGGTGCCGGCGTCAACTTCCTCTGGACCTTCCCGATCGCCTATCTGTTCTTCCGGATCGCCGACCGGATCGAGCCGATCCGCGTCAGCCCCGCCGACGAGGAGCGCGGCCTCAACCAGGCCGAGCACGGCACGGTGCTCGGTACCGGCAGCCTCGAAAACGCCCTCACCGCTTATATCTCGGGCCGCATCGACCTCAGCCACCGCCTGCCGGTCGAGACCGGCGACGAGGCCGAGAGCGTCACCCGGCTGTTCAACGCCTTTCTCGACGAGATCGAAAATTCCGAAATGGCCCGCCGCGACCGCGAGGCGCTGCACCGCTCCACCCAGGAGGCCGAACGCCTCGCCGCCATCGGCGACGCCGCCTTCGAAGGCCTCGCCGTCGTCGTCGACGGTCGGGTGGTCGACATGAACGCCGCCCTCGCGCGCCTCGTCGACCGCCCCGGCGCCGATCTCGTCGGAACCCCGGTCGCCGACCTCGTCGACGACTGCAGCGAGGCGACGGTCGCCGAACTCATGGCCTCGGAATCGACGAAGGTGCTCGAACTGTCGCTGAAGCGGGCCGACGGCTCGCCGATCGCCGTCGAGGTGCGCTCGCGCGCCATCGTGCTGCGCGGCGTCGCCGCCCGGGTCATGGCCTTCGCCGACATCAGCGAGCGCAAGGCGGCCGAAGAGCAGCTGCGCTTCACCGCCCACCACGACACGCTGACGCAGCTGCCGAACCGCGCGCTCTTCGCGAACCGGCTCGAGACGGTCATCCTGCGGTCCCGGGAAACCGGCCGCAGCGCCGCGCTGATCAGCGTCGACCTCGACCACTTCAAGGACATCAACGACCTCTACGGCCATCCGGCGGGCGACGCCGTGCTGCGCGCGACGGCCGAGCGGCTCTGCGCGGTGGCCGGCAGGAGCGCCATCGTCGCCCGGCTGGGCGGCGACGAGTTCGCGGTGATCCAGACCGAGGCGGCCTTCCGCAACCAGGTCGCCGATCTCGCCTTTAGGATCGTCCGGGCGATCTCGGAACCGGTGGACGTCGGCAACGGCATCCAGATCCGGCCCGGGGCGAGCGTCGGCTTCGCCCTGACGCCGGACGACGCCGTCGAGCAGGAGGCGCTGATCTCGCGGGCCGACACGGCCCTCTACCACGCCAAGCGGCAGGGCCGGAACACCTTCGCGGGGTTCGAGCCGGGCATGGACACCGAGCTCAAGGTCAGGCGCGAGCTCGAGGCGGATCTCGCCAGCGTGGTCGAACGGGGCGAGCTGTCGCTCTGCTTCCAGCCGCGGGTCTCGATGAGCAGCGGCGCGATCATCTGCTACGAGGCGCTGGTGCGCTGGGAACATCCGGAGCGCGGCCAGATCGGCCCCGGCCTGTTCATCCCGATCGCCGAGCAGTCGGGCCGGATCGACGCCATCGGCAACTGGGTGATCCGCGAGGCCTGCCGGCTCAGCCTGAGCAAGCTCTCCGGCGCGCCGGTCAGCGTCAATGTCAGCGGCCACCAGCTGCGCAGCCGCGGCTTCGTCGAGAACGTCCTGCAGATGCTGAAGGACTGCGACTTCCCGCCGGAGCGTTTCGAGATCGAACTCACCGAGAGCATCCTCGTCGAGGATCGCGACCGCTCCCTCGCCACGCTGAAGGCGCTGAAGCGCAGCGGCATCCGGCTGGCGCTCGACGATTTCGGCACTGGCTACTCCTCGCTGAGCTACCTCAGGGCCTTTCCCTTCGACACGATCAAGATCGACCGCTCCTTCATCATGAACCTCGCCAACGACAACAGCTCGCTGGCGATCGCCGAAGCGGTGATCAATCTCGGCCGGGCGCTGAAGCTGACGATCGTCGCCGAGGGCGTCGAGACCGTCGAGCAGCTGACGATCCTGTCGAGCCGGCGCTGCGACGAGGTGCAGGGCTATCTGTTTTCCCGGCCGCTGCCGGCCGATGTCGTTCCGCAGACGGTGGAAAGTCAGCTCGCGGTGATCCTCAGGAGCATCGTCAAGGAGCCCCGCACCGCCCGCAGGGCCTGATCGCGCCGGGCGGCGGCTCCGCGCGGGCAAAGCGCGGCCGCCGGGCGCCGGAAAATCACGGCCTGCGCGCATCCGGAAAAGGGCTCGGGGGAGACGGCGCGGGTCCCGGGCCTCTCGGAGCAAACCTCGCGGACCGGGCCTCGCGGACCGGGCCTCCCGGATCAGGCCTCGACGACGTCGATGAAGGCTTCCGGCTCGTCGGTCTCGATCTCGATCACCCAGAAATCCGGGTCAAATCGCGCCTCGCGCTGGAACCGCGCGTCGAGCGCCGCCTCGTCCTCCGCGGCCTCCAGCATGAAGCGCCGGCCGCCCTCCTCGTCGGAAAGGCTCTGGACGGCCGGCCCGTAGAGCCGGACGCCGCCGCGCCCGCGCTGGACGACGAAGATCGCCCCCGCCGCCTCGGCGCCCCGGCGCATGACGGCGGCAAAGCCGCCGGCCGCGAACAGCCGGCGCGACAGCTGGGAGACGAAGAGCTCGCTGGTGATCCGCACGCGGCCGGGTCTATTCGACGAGGCCGATCGCGGCAAGCCGATCGAGGACCTTGGCATCCGGCTCGCCGGTGACGTCCATGCCCTCCAGCGCCTCGAAGGTGCGGATCGCCGCCCTGGTCTTCTCGCCGAGAACGCCGTCGACCGAGAGCTGGGCGACCTGCGCCGAGGACAGCGCGGCCTGGATGAGCTTCACCCGCTCGCCCTCGCTCATGGCGGAAAAGCGCTTGGACGCCGCCGATCCGGACCGCGCCGGCTTGGCTTCCGGCAGCGCCACGACGCGGCCGCCCTGCCCGGGCGTGATCGAGGCCGTCTGCTCGGGATCCGGCCGTTCGAGCGGCCGCGGGGCAGGCGCCGGCACGCGGCCAGGCCGCACCGGCGCGACCGCGTCGGCGGGCGTCGAGCGCGTGGTCTCCGCGACCTGCCGCGACGTGGATCCGGCCGGCGAGATCTGCGGGGAAGCCGGCGCCGCGTCGCCCGGATCGCGCATCGACGCTTCCGGCTCCGCCACGGTGCGCGCCGGCGCGCCGAACCGCGCCGCGTCGGGCGCAGCGGCCATGACGCGGGTCGCGAGAATCGGGTTCTGGTGCCGGCCGTGCTGCTCGTAGAGACCGTTCACCGTGATGCTGGTGAAGGTCACGGCGAAGACCGCGATGCCGGTCGACTTCGCGGGATGACGCGCGAGGAGATGCAGGAATCGCATCCCCGTCCGCGTCGAGAGCGCGGCCACCCGGTCGAGCAGGCCCTCAGGCCGAGCGTCTTTTCTCACGGGTCTGCGGCTGGGGGTTCGTTTTGCTGCGGGCATCACTCAACGCGACGATGTTTTCGGGAACGGTTAGGGACGGATCGGCGGCGGCGGCGGGGCCGGCGAGAGGCAGGCGGACGGTCACCATGGTGCCGACGCCCGGCTGGCTCTGGACGGTCATGCCGCCGCCGTGCAGTTCCGCGAGCCCCTTGACCAGCGACAGGCCGAGGCCGGTGCCCTGGTAGCGGCGGGAGAGGCCCGAAGAGAGCTGCACGAAGGGAATGCCGAGGCGGTGAATGTCCGCCTCGGCGATGCCGATGCCGGTGTCGCAGACGAGAAGATCGCAGAAGCCGCCGCGCAGCCGCGCTTCCAGCGTGACCGCACCCGCCTCGGTGAACTTCACGGCGTTGGCGACGAGATTGAGGAGGATCTGCCGGCAGGCGCGCCGGTCGGCGACGAGATCGATGCCGGCAGACGGCCTGACGTCGATCCTCAGCCCCTTGCGGCGGGCCTCCTCGCGCATCAGGTCGCCGATTTCGGCCATCAGTTCCGACAGGTCGAAGGGCTCGGGGTCGATCTCGTAGCGGCCGGCCTCGATCTTCGAGACGTCGAGAAGCGTGTTGACGATGGCGAGAAGGTGCTGGCCCGACTGGCGGATCAGCCCGACATATTCCTTCTGCTTGATGCTCTCGAAGCCGCCGAAATATTCCTGGTCGAGGACGTCGGAGAAGCCGATGATGGCGTTGAGCGGCGTGCGCAGCTCGTGGCTCACCGTCGCGAGGAAGCGGCTCTTCGCGGCCGATGCCTCGCGCAGCGCCTCGACGTCGGCGGGGTCCATCGCCGGCGCCGCGGGCCGTTCGGCGACCGGCCGTGCGACGACCCGCACGCAGGTCTCGCCGGGCCTTGCCATTCCGGCCTCGCCGGCGCCGCAGATCGTCAGGTCGAAGCGGGCGAAGCCGCCGTCGGCGATTTTCAGCCGGGCCTCGCAGAATGCCGGGCGCGCGCCTTTGCGGGCGTCGTCGATCGCCTGCATCACGGCCAAACGGTCGGCGACGTGGCAGAGTTCGCCGAAGAGGTTTCCGGCAAAGCCCCAGCCGGGACCGGCGATCGCCTCTGCCGCTGCCGTCGAAGCATGATCGATCCGCCCCCCGGGCGAGACCTCGAACATCAGCGTCGCGAATTCCTCCGCGATGCGGCGGCGCATCTCGCGCCCGTCGCGCCAGGAGGCTTCGCTTCCGGGCCGCGCGGCGCGGCTGCTACGACGCGCCCGCCGTGCCAGCCTGAGGCCGTAGACGAGGGCAAGACCCGCGAGAAGCGCGGCAGCCGCCGGCCCGCCGAGCGCGGCCGGCGCCGTCACGCCCGCAAACAGCGTGCAGCCGAGCGACACGGCAAAGAGCGCCGATGCGAGAGCGGGCCTGCCGGCGACCGCCGCTTCGAGCGGCAACAGGACGAGGACGACGGGCAGCACCGCCGCGAGGCCGGCAGCGCCCTCTGCCGCGATGGTGAGGCCGAGGCAAAGCATCGCGCCCCACAACCACAGCACGGCGTCGGGCCGCCCGGCGATCGACAGCCAGGCCGCGGAGGCAAGGGCGACGGCCGCGAGGATGAGCGGCAGGGCCGTCGTCGCGACGGAGGTGCCGGAGGCGAGGAGAACCGGGAAGGACAGGGCCGCGCCGAGCGCGAAGACGAGGAGGATGCGCAGCAGCAACGCCTGGAAGCGGCGCTCGCCGCCGCGGGTGATCGAGGGCGAGACGAACTCGTCGAGACGCACGGTCACGAGGCGGATCGCGGCTGCGCGCATCCGCCGTCCTGTGCCCGTGGGACGCTTCGCCGCTTGCCTCATACTCGGTCTCATCCTGGCAGATCATCTGTCGAACCGGCACGTCGACGGCGCTCTGGCCGCGTCGAAGCCGACTGTCCGGATCATGCCGGGGGCGCATTAAGGAAGCCATAAACCGGCGCTTCCTCAAGCTGGTGCGAGGCCTGCGTTCCCCAGAAAACTATGCTTTCCGTACGACGAAGAGATCGCAACATGGTTAACCAAAGGCAACCGCACGGCGAATCCCCGGCGGCGGCGGTGCGAAACCGTCCGGCCGCGCCGAATCGCTCGGGTTTAGCTAAAATTTGCCGCGCAATTTCAACGTGACCTTCCGCCCGGCATGCCAATGTCGGCGCAATGAAGCCGCGGCCGGTGCGATCCGGAACGCGGCCGGCATTCAGGACGGGGAACGGCGATGATTCGCTTCGTCATCAAGGTGGCATTCTTTCTCGGGCTGATCGCCCTTCTCATGCCGGGCGGCGGCGGGCGCAGCGACGGCCCCGCGATCAATGCCTTCGCGCTGCTCTACGGCGCCCAGGCGGCCGTGGCGGATCTTTCGAACTTCTGCGACCGGGCGCCCTCCGCCTGCGCGGCGGGCGGCGACGTCGCCCGCTTCGCCGGCGACCGGGTGAGCGAAGGATTTTCGATCGCCTACGGCTTCGTCGACGATGCGATCGCCAAACGGCGCCGGGACGCGGCGCCGGCGGCCGATGGCGGTTCTGCAGCGGGCCACCGCCCGGCGGACGCCGCGGCCGACACCCGGCGCGAGACCGCCGGCATCCGGGAGCCGGCGACCGACCGCATCACCACCGCGGCGATCGCCGCTGCGCGCCTTGCCGCACGCAAGGTCGAAACCAACGTCATCGCCGTGCCCACGGATCGCGGGGTCGCCGAACCGGCCGGGCCGGGCCCGCGCCTCGCCGCGTCCGGGGCGGCGCGTCTGCCGACGGTCGCGGCACGGCCGCTGCAGGCCGCCGGCGAAGCGCAGATCCCCGCAACGCGGCTTTCGGCGAACGTTCCGGGTGCCGGCTCCCCCCCCCGCGGCTGACACGGCGCACCTTCGCCCCTATATGCGGGTCGAGCGGCGGCGGGCCCGACGGCCCGCCCCGCGAGGACGGCCGGCGAGGCGGCGGCGCCGGGTTCGTCGGCCCGGCTTCATCGTTGCTGCCTCATCGCCTTGTCCCGATCGCCAAAGAGGGTTTCCGGAACGCATCATGCAGACGATCGACGAGATCACCGCGGATTTCGAGCTTCTCGACGACTGGGAGGACCGCTACCGCTATCTGATCGAACTCGGCCGCGCGCTGCCGGGGCTCTCGCCGGACGAGATGAACGAGGACACCAAGGTGCGGGGCTGCGTCAGCCAGGTCTGGCTGGTCGGAACCAGCGACGCCGCCCGTCCGCCGCATCTCTCCTTCCGCGGCGATTCGGACGCCCACATCGTCAAGGGCCTCGTCGCCATAGCGCTGGTGCTGTTCTCCGGCCGCACCAGCGACGAGATCCAGGCGATCGACGCCGAGGCGGTGTTTTCCCGTCTCGGCCTGCAGGAGCATCTGACGCCGCAGCGCTCCAACGGCCTCAGATCGATGGTCGCCCGCATCAAGAACGACGCGCGCGAGGCCGCCGCCGCCTGAGCGGTGAAGCTTCGCGCGACGCTTCGCAGAAGGCCGCGATTCGACGGCGGAAGCCGGCAGGGGCGATGGCCCCTCGCGTCACCGGGCGCTGTCCCCGGCCTCGTCCTTCGGCGCCCGCCAGTGGCGGATGCGGCCCGACCTTGCGCCGCCCTCCCGGTCGAAGCCGTAATGCCGGGCGAGCATGGCGAGACCGGTCTTCAGCAGAAGCTTGGCCGAGCGCGCCGGCCACTGGCGTTCCCGCTCCACCGTCTCCAGCCCTTTGAGGAAGCAGCAGACGTCGAGGAGGAGGCCCGACAGTTCGGGACCGACCGCATCGCAGGCCGCGCCGACGCGCTTCCTCGCGTCGATCGCCGTGTCGGCGAGGTCGCCGATGCCGCCGCGCCGGGGCGCACGGGGCATCGCGTCCCAGCGCTGGGTGATCGCCGGGCTCATCTGCCCGCGGGTGAAATCGGCCCGGATCCGCTCGCCGGCCATCGCCTCGGCCTGCGTCAGGAAAGGCTCGCCGCCCCTGACCCGTCGCGTCGCCAGCCGCGTCAGCGGCGTCTCCTCCTCGTCGAAACCCGGCCCCGCGCTCATCGCCGGTCTCCGGCAGCGAGCTTGACGGCCACCCCCGTCTCGATTGCCCGGCAGGCCGCGACCGCGAGGTCCTCGAGGCGCTGCAGCCGGCGGTCGAACGCCTCGTCGTCGCGCAGATCCTCGACCCGGCGGATGGCGTAGGAAATGCTCGTGCGCTCGCGGCCGAAGGCCGCACCGATGCGCGTCGACGAGATGCCGAAGGTGGTGTTGGCGAGATACATCGCGACGTGGCGGGCGTCGCAGGCGCGGCTCTCCGCCCGGCTGGCGCGGCGGATCTCGGCGACCGGAACGTCGAAGCCGAAGGCGGCGATCTCCTGCGCCAGCCGGCACGCCGCGGCAACCGTCGCCATGCGCAGCTGCACCGTCGAGGACGGGCCGGGCGGCTCCTGCAGCCGCGCCGCCTCCTCCCACCAGAGCCTCGGTTCGTCGCGGCACCTTTCGGTCGCGGCGGGCCCGTCGCTTGCTGAGGCGAATTGCATCGGTTGCGTCTCCCGGCTGGATTGTCGAGACCTTATAAGCCAGCCGACGCATTATGTGAATATCTTCCTACAACCGAAAAAATCCCCTTTCTGTTCAATCTTCCGGTTTTTCAAACGCTTGTCCAGTCATCGACGCCGAGACGCTGCGACCCGTGGCCGGAAGAAATCCCCATCCCGACGAAGGCCATCGATGCTGGGCCCCCCGCATCGTTTCCCGGAGTTTCGCCGCGATGGCCGCCGACGACCTCTCTCCCATGCTCGCGATCCTTGCCGCCCGCATCCGCCGCCACAGGGAGGCGCGGCAGGCATCCGACCTTAAGGAGACGCAGCGGCTGGAGCTGTCTGCGGCGCTGCGGCGCTTCGGCGCGGCCGGCGCCGGCATCGCCGCAGCCTGCCGCGACGACGATCCGTCGCGGCTCGATCCGGCGGAGCGTGCCGCCGTCGCGCTCCGCGTCTCGCGGGAACTGCATCGGCAGGCGCGCTTCTCGCGCGGCGGCGATCCGCGCTACGACATCAACCGCCACATCGTCGTCGCGCGCCTGGCGCGCTGGCTGACCACCGGCGAACGCTGGCTGAAGCCGCCGGATGACCCGGCCCGACGCCCCTCCACCGCCAAGCCATCGAGACCCGGCAGGCAGGACCGCATCAGGCGTCAGGGCGAGCCTCGCAAGCCGGCCCGTCCGGGGCCGGGCCGGTCGCGGCGGCGCAGGGCGAAACCCGCCGGCGGCGGGCCTTCGACCAAAGTCTAATGGGCGGCGTTAGACCCGGCCTTTTGCAAATCAAGCCGTTGACATCGGTGCCGCCCCTGTCTCTCATTCGCGGCGAAACGAAGGGCCCGGGAGGAAAACTGGCCCTTCACGGTTTCGTTCGGGAGGAGTTCGACATGCGCATGGACAGGATTTTGCTCGCCGCCACGGTTGCGGCGGGTGTCGCGGTACCGGCCGGTGCCTTCGCCCAGGAGGTCTCCGACGACGTCGTCAAGATCGGCATCCTGAACGACCAGTCGGGCGTCTATGCCGACTTCGGCGGCAAGTGGTCCGTCGCCGCCGCGGAAATGGCGGCGGAGGATTTCGGCGGCAGCGTTCTCGGCAAGCCGGTCCAGATCATCAATGCCGACCACCAGAACAAGCCGGACATCGCCTCCAACATCGCCCGCGAGTGGTACGACACCCAGCAGGTCGACGCGATCATGGAACTGACGACCTCATCGGTCGCCCTCGCCGTCCAGGGCCTGTCGAAGGAAAAGGGCAAGATCGACATCGTCACCGGCGCGGCGACGACCGAACTCACCGGCAAGCAGTGCAGCCCCTACGGCTTTCACTGGGCCTACGACACCCATGCTCTGGCGGTCGGCACCGGCGGCGCGCTGGTCAAGGCCGGCGGCGACAGCTGGTTCTTCCTGACCGCCGACTACGCCTTCGGCTATTCGCTGGAGGAGCAGACCGCGAACTTCGTCAAGGAGAACGGCGGCGAGATGCTCGGCGAGGTCCGGCATCCGCTGGCCAGCAACGACTTCTCCTCCTTCCTGCTGCAGGCGCAATCCTCCGGCGCCAAGGTGATCGGCCTCGCCAATGCCGGTCTCGACACCGCCAACGCGATCAAGCAGGCCTCGGAATTCGGCATCGTCCAGGGCGGCCAGAAGCTCGCCGCGCTGCTCTTCACCCTCGCCGAGGTGCACGGCCTCGGGGCCGAGGCGGCCCAGGGCCTCAACCTCACCGAAGGCTGGTACTGGGACCAGAGCGACGAGAACCGCGACTTCGCCGAGCGCTTCATGAAGAAGACCGGGCGCATGCCGAACATGATCCAGGCCGGCACCTATTCGGCGGTGCTGCAGTATCTGAAGGCGGTCAAGGCCGCCGGCACCGACGAGACCAAGGCGGTCGCCGCCAAGCTGCACGAAATGCCCGTCGAGGACCTGTTCGCCAAGAACGGCAAGGTCCAGGAAAACGGCCGGATGGTCTACGACATGTATCTCTTCCAGGTGAAGAAGCCGGACGAGATGAAGGGCGACTGGGACTTTTACAACGAAGTACTGAAGGTTCCGGGCAACGAGGCCTTCCTGTCGGTCGACAAGTCCGGCTGCGACGTCTCCTCCTTCGCAAAGTGACATGCCTGCCTGGCGGCGTCCGGCCCTCGGGCCGCGGCGCCGCCGGCTTCCCGCATGACGCGGCGAGCCGCCTGCGACCGCCGGAAAGCCGCCCCGATGCATTGCCCCGTGGCTTCGCTGCGAGCGGCGTGCGGCCGGGGAGCCCGGGCGGCGGAGAAAAGCGCCGCCCGCAGAAACTCCACCGGGCTCACGCCCGAAGCCTTCACGAGATCGAAGAACGGACATCGACGGCGATCGCCCGCGACAGGAGACGAGAAACCGCATGAGCGCTCCCCCGGCAGATCCGATATTGTCGGCCCGCGGCCTCACCAAGGAATTCTTCGGCTTCAAGGCCGTCAACGACGTCGATCTCGACGTCGCCGAAGGCACGATCCATGCGCTGATCGGCCCGAACGGCGCCGGCAAGACCACGGTCTTCAACCTCCTCACCAAGTTCCTCACCCCGACCGCGGGCCGGATCGTCTTCCGCGGCACGGACATCACCGGGGTGAAGCCGGCCGACGTCGCGCGCATGGGCCTCGTGCGCTCGTTCCAGATCTCCGCCGTCTTTCCCCACCTCACCGTGCTCGACAACGTCCGCGTGGCGCTGCAGCGCAAGGAGGGGCTCGCCTGGCAGTTCTGGCGCTCGAACCGGCTGCTCGACCGGCTGAACGACGAGGCGCACGGGCTGATCGACGCCGTCGGCCTCGAGGCCTTCGCCGCCCACGACGCGGCGGAACTCCCCTATGGTCGCAAGCGGGCGCTGGAGATCGCGACGACCCTCGCCCTCGATCCGCCGGTGCTGCTCTTCGACGAACCGATGGCCGGCATGGGCGTCGAGGACATCGGCCGAATCTCCGATCTCATCCGGCGCATCGCCAGGGGCCGCACCGTGGTGATGGTCGAACACAATCTCAACGTCGTCGCCGATCTCTGCGACCGGGTGACCGTGCTCGCCCGCGGCGAGATCCTCGCCGAGGGCGACTACCGGACGGTCAGCAACGACGCCCGCGTGCGCGAGGCCTACATGGGAAGCGAGCATGAATAGCGCGCCCGCCGCGGAACGGGGCGAACCGCTCCTGAAGGTCCGCAAGGTCAACGGCTGGTACGGCGAGAGCCACGTCCTCCACGACGTGTCGCTCGATCTCTACGAGGGCGAGACGATCACCCTGGTCGGCCGCAACGGCGCCGGCAAGACGTCGACGCTGCGGGCGATCATGAACCTCCTGCCCCGCCGCTCCGGCGAGATCCGCATCGCCGGCCGCGACATGGCAAAGGTGCCGGTTCACCGCACGGCGCATTCCGGCATCGGCTACGTTCCCGAGGAACGCGGCATCTTCGCCTCGCTCACCGTCTCGGAGAACCTGATGCTGCCGCCCAAGGTCGCCGAGGGCGGGATGAGCGTCGAGGCGATCTTCGATCTGTTCCCGAATCTCGCCGAGCGGCGCAACTCGCCGGGCACGAAGCTCTCTGGCGGCGAGCAGCAGATGCTGGCGATCGCCCGGATCCTGCGTACCGGGGTGAAGATCATCCTCCTCGACGAGCCGACCGAGGGCCTCGCCCCGGTGATCATCCAGCGCATCGGCGACGTCCTCGTGGAACTGAAGAAGAGCGGCATGACGCTGCTCCTCGTCGAGCAGAACTTCCGCTTCGCCCGCAAGGTGGCCGACCGCTTCTATCTGATGGAGGACGGCCACATCCTCGAGAGCTTCCCGACGGCGCAGCTCGACGCCAAGATGGACCGGCTTCACGAAGTCGTGGGGGTCTGACCAAGATGACGATGATCTTCGGCATTCCGCTGCCCGCTCTGCTCGGCCAGCTTCTGATCGGCTTCATCAACGGCTCGTTCTACGCGCTCCTGTCGCTCGGCCTTGCGGTGATCTTCGGGCTGCTCAGGGTGATCAACTTCGCCCACGGCGCGCAATACATGCTCGGCGCCTTCGCCGCCTACCTGCTTCTCGCCCATACCGGCATCGGCTTCTGGCCGGCGCTCGTCATCGCGCCGCTCGTCGTCGCGGCGATCTCGGCGGTGATCGAGCGCACGATGCTGTCGCGGCTCTACGACCTCGACCACCTCTACGGCCTGCTCTTCACCTTCGGCCTCGCGCTGATCCTCGAAGGCACCTTCCGCTGGTATTTCGGCGCCGCCGGCCAGCCCTACGCCCAGCCGCAGATCCTGTCCGGCGGCACCAATCTCGGCTTCATGTTCCTGCCGAACTATCGCGGCTTCGTGGTCGTCGCCTCGATCGTCATCTGCCTGTCGGTGTGGCTGCTGATCGAAAAGACCCGGCTCGGCGCCTATCTCAGGGCCGCGACGGAGAACCCGCAGCTCGTCCAGGCCTTCGGCGTCAACGTCCCGCTGCTCCTCACCCTCACCTACGCACTCGGCGCCGGCCTCGCGGGCCTCGCCGGCGTGCTGGCGGCGCCGATCTACCAGGTCTCGCCGCTGATGGGCTCGAACCTCATCATCATCGTCTTCGCGGTCGTCGTGATCGGCGGCATGGGCTCGATCGGCGGCGCGATCGTCACCGGCTACGTCCTCGGCATTCTCGAGGGCCTGACCAAGGTGTTCTATCCGGAGGCGTCGAACATCGTCGTCTTCGTGATCATGGCGGTGGTGCTGATGCTGCGGCCCGCCGGTCTGTTCGGCAAGGAGATCTGACGATGTCGAGCCTGACGGGATCCGGCGCCGCGGGCGCCGCCGCCGAGACCGGCCCTGCGACGGCGGCGCATGCCCGCCACAGAAATCTCGAACGCCTCGGCTTCGCCGTCGCCGCGGTGGCGATCGCGCTGCTGATCGCCGCGCCGTTCTTCGTCTATCCCGTCTTCCTGATGACGGTTCTGTGCTTCGCCCTCTTCGCCACCGCCTTCAACCTTCTCCTCGGCTATGTCGGGCTCCTGTCCTTCGGCCATGCCGCCTTCTTCGGCGGCGCGGCCTATTTCGCCGCCCACGCGGTCAAGGTCTGGCACTTCGAACCGCTGTCGGCGATCCTCCTCGGCGCCGTCGGCGCCGGTCTGATGGGCCTTGCCGTCGGTTTCCTCGCGATCCGCCGCCAGGGCATCTATTTCGCAATGGTGACGCTGGCCCTATCCCAGATGATCTTCTTCATCTTCCTGCAGTCGCCCTTCACCCACGGCGAGGACGGCATTCAGAACGTGCCGCGCGGCTGGCTGCTCGGCTTCGTCGACCTCACGCGGCCCCTGAACATCTATTATTTCGTGCTGGCGGTGTTCCTCTGCGGCTTCTTCGCCGTCTGGCGCATCGTCCATTCGCCCTTCGGCCACGTGCTGCAGGCGATCCGCGAGAACGAGAACCGGGCGATCTCGCTCGGCTACCGGGTCGAGCGCTACAAGCTCGCCGCCTTCGTGATGTCGGCGACGATCGCCGGGCTCGCCGGCGCGATGAAGGCGATCGTGCTGCAGATCGCCACCCTCACCGACGTCGCCTGGCAGATGTCCGGCGAAGTCGTGCTGATGACGCTGCTCGGCGGCATGGGGACGATCTTCGGCCCCTCCGTCGGGGCTGCGCTGGTCGTGACGATGCAGAACTATTTCGCGACCTCCGACGTCCCGGTCACGGTCATCGTCGGCGTGATCTTCGTGCTCTGCGTGCTGCTCTTCCGCCGTGGCATCGTCGGCGAGGCAATCCGCCTGATCAGGCGCTGAAGAGATCCGCCACGGCATTCGCCGTGCGGGTTCCTGCCGGCAAGGTCCGGCTTTCGGCTTTCGGCGATGGAGACGGCCTCGCCGATGCGGGGGGCGGTAAGAGAGCAAGCCCCAGACGCGATCCCGTGGTGACCCCGGTCACAGCGGACGCAGGCCCTTCGTCGCTAGGTTCCTGATGCCGGCGAAATGGTTCGCCCGCCTCCCAAGCTTCAGGAACACTCCCATGCGCAGCCTTCGCAAGATCCTCCTCTCCGCCCTGCTGCCGCTGGTCGGAACCCTCGCTCCGGCCCTCGCCTTCGCCGACACCTACGCCGTCGTCATCAACGCCACCAAGGAGCCCATCCTCCTCAACGGCGCCAACGTCCCCGCGCTCGACAGCGCCTGGACCCCGCTCAATGCGAACATCACCTTCGCCGACGGGACGTCGGGCAACATCATGGACATGCACGCCAAGTGCAGCGGCAACAGCGGCTGGCTGCTGATGAGCAACGCCCAGCTCCCCACGCCCTACTGCATTCCGCTCGGCTTTGCCGAGATCGGCTGCATCTTCGCCACCGTGCGCCGCGATCCGGCGACCGGCCTGCGCAAGATCGACATGCAGAAGACCCGCGGCACCGCCTGCTCGGACAACTGGTACCAGAAGGGCGGCAGCAAGATCCTCGGCGACGTCGCCGACAAGCTGCTGACCTATCAGGGCAACGTCGGACAGGTTCTCGGCGCGATCGTTCCGTGAGCCGAGGCTTTCATCCCGGAGCCTTCGGGGAGGCGGGGGTGAGGTGGTCCGCACCACCTGCCCCCGCCGGCCAGCTTCCGGGCAGCGTCCTTGACGATCGCCTCGAACCCTGCCGGCCTCAGCCGAGCGCCGCCGCAAGCCAGAAGCTGTGGGAATAGACATAGAGCCCGGCGACGCCGAGCGCGATGCCGTAGGGCACGCCGGTGTCCTTCTCCATCAGCCGGTCGACGAAGGCGACGCCCGTCACCGGCAGGAGATGGCTGCGCAGGACGAGGATGGTCAGCGTCAGTCCACCGCCGACCAGCGCCGAGACGAGCAGATATTCGGCGGCGAGCATGGTGGGGCCGAACCACAGCGCCGTCGCCGCGATCAGCTTGGCATCGCCGCCCCCCATCCAGCCGGCCGCGAACATGCCGAAGGTGACGCAGAGGCAGAGAAAGCCGGTCAGAAGATGCATGCCGACGACCGGCCAGGGCAGGCCGGCGAGATAGGCGGCCGGCAGGAATGCGGCGGCAAGCACGATCATCGCGCGATTCTCGATCTTCATCTCCAGAAGATCGGTGAGCGCGCTGTAGATCATCGCGAAGGGAAACACGGTGAGAAAGAGGGTCGTCGCCAGCATGTCGATTCCTTCGCTTCCTGGGCGCTTCCCGGGCGCTTCCTGGGCGCTTCCTGGGCGCTTCCTGGACGCCTGCCGGGCGGCGGTCCGAACGGTGCCCGCCCGAGTGGGGCCGCCGCGACCATGATGCCCCCGAACGGTGATCGTTCGGTTTACGGCCAAAAGCGCGGCATCGCCCGCACCCGAACCCGCGGCATCGGCCGGACAGACCACTGCCTATCAACCGCCGGAGCACCCGCGCCCTCGCTGCGCCCGACGCTGTCGCGCGCATCCAACGTCCAGGCGGGCCGGCCCGGCCTTTTTTTTCCGGCCGCCTAATACAATTGTGGGCAGCCGGCTTGCCGCCGACCGCCCACAGTCGATTCCTTCGTCCGGTCAGACCGGCGACTTGCGGCGATTACTCGACCTGCATCTTGTCGCCGATGGTGCTGAGGGCGTCCGACATCTTCGGCGTGAGGATGGCGAACATCGCGATCAGGGCGACGGCCATGATGCCGGCGATGAGGCCGTACTCGATGGCGGTGGCGCCGGACTCGTTCTTGGCAAAGCGGGTGATGAGCTTGGACATGGTGACTCCTTGAGATCTCTGTGTAGCGCTCCCGTCGACTGTCCCGTCGTTCGGGTGAGGCTGACGCTACCGGCCGCCTGTTGCGATGCACTTAAATTCATTGGTTGATTTTTACTTATCAGAGCGGCGAGCGGGGCGGCGGGCGCAATCACCTCGCCGCTGCCGTTGCGAAAGATTTTTGCGACAACTCTTCGGCGCACCGACGGCAACCGCCGCAACAGCTTGGAATTTCAGACCGTTGCATTCCCGTAGCCGGCTCTCTTCGCTCACCCTGCGGCACGCCGTTAACGCTTCGTTCAGCCTATTCAGCGAGAGTGACGATCAACGCGCCCCACCCGACGACCGACCGGATCACCGCCATGCGACGAGCCATCGCCCCCCTGCTCTCCGCCCTTGCCGTCCTGGCTCTGGCCGCCGGGCCGGCCGTCGACGCGGCGGCGGCCAAGGAACCGCTGTCGGTCGAGATGGATCAGGCCCGGGTCGTCGAACTCGACAAGGCGGCGTCCACGGTGATCGTCGGCAACCCGGCGATCGTCGACGTCCAGGTGCTCTCGCCGAAACGCCTCGTCCTCACCGGCAAGAGCAACGGCATCACCAACATGGTCATCCTCGACGAGAACGGTCAGCCCTTCATCGACGAGCAGGTCTCCGTCCAGACCTTCGAGGCGAACACCGTGCGCGTCTACCGACAGGCGAGCCGCGCGACCTATGCCTGCACGCCGAAATGCGTGCCGACCGTCACGGTCGGCGACGACATGAGCCAGTTCAGCCAGGTCGTGCAGCAGCAGTCGCAGCGCCAGAGCATCGTCGAGGACGCCGCTAAGAACCACTGAAACCAGGCGGGCGAGGACGTCGACGCGCCCGCTCGGACGAGCCGGCGCGGATGAGCATCGCCGCCGATCCGTCCCCGCCAACCAAGCGCCCTCTTTCCGACCGACGAGGCCGGCCCCATCTCGACCGCTCGTCCCGAAGCGAGCGGCGCGCGCCGTCTTGTTTGACGGCAGCCGGGGCTCCCGCTGACCGATCGGCGCAATTTCCTGCCCTGACGTAACCAATTCCTAAGCCTTACCGTCCATCATCGGTCGCTGCCGCACGTGCACCGACGGCCTTCGCCGACGACGCGGACGGCGTGGATGAAGATGCCGTCGGCATCGGGGTTTCGGATTTGGCGATGCGCGAGAACGAGATGGTTCAAGGCCGTGCCGGGCGCGAAGGTCCGCCGCGCGGCGCCGGCAAAGACGGCACGGACCGCGGGAAAAAGCCTCTGGCAAAGCGGCGGCTGGCGCGGTTTTTCGGCGATCATCGGGGCGTCGTCGCGCTCGAATTCGCGGTTCTCGCGCTCCCCTTCTTTCTTCTGATGTTCGTCCTGATCGAGACCGCGACGGTGTTCATCGCCGAACTGGTGATGGACCGGGCAGTGGCGAAGATCGGCCGCGAGGTCCGCACCGGCCAGATCACCGCGGCGAGCCTCTCCAAGGACGACTTCAAGGCGAAGCTCTGCGACGAGGTCGACTTCCTCTTCGACTGCACGAAGCTGCAGGTGGACCTCAAGACCTACGGCACCTTCGGCGCCGTGCCCACCAGCGTTCCCGTCAAGAACGGCGACATCGACTCCAGCGGCTTTTCCTACACCACGCCCTCGGCGGAGACGATCACGTCGCTGAAGGCCTATTACAAATGGCCGCTCTACGTCGACGTCCTACGGCAGCTCGCGACGACGATGAGCGACCATTCCTTCGTCATCGTCGGAAGCGCGGCCTTCATGACGGAGCCCTACTGATGACGTTCAGCACAATCGCGCTGCCCCGGCTGGCGAAGCGGCTGGCCGATCGCTGCCGAAGCCTCGGCCGGGACCGGCGTGGGGTCGCCGCCGTCGAGTTCGCCATCGTCTTCCCGTTCATGGCCATCCTCTACATGGCCGGCTCCGACACGGCGATCGCCGTCTCGATCAACCGCAAGATCAACAATGCCGCCGAGACGATCGGCGACCTCGTCGGGCAGACGGACACGACCACGGCCGCCAAGGTGGACGCGCTGTTCGACGTCACCGCGTCGCTGATGCAGCCCTACGAATCGGATGACGTCTTCCTGCGCATCACGCAGGTGAAGATCGACGCCAACGGCAAGGCCACCGTCGACTGGACGCGGTCCCGCCACACGCTGGTCGGCACCACGGCCCTCGTCGCGGGCCAGACCTATACGCTCCCGAGCCAGTTCTCGAAGGAAAAGAGCGCCTACATCATCGTGGCGGAGGGCTACTACTCCTACGACGCGCTCGGCGGATTCGGCCTCACCGGGCCGATCGTCATGGGCGAGACGAGCTACCACACGCCCCGCCTCAGCGATAAAGTCACCTGCTCGGACTGCTGATCCGGCTGTCCTTTCCGAAAGCCGCCCCCACATCTCCGGTCGGGCGTCCGGCGATCGGCCGTCGCCCCACGGTTGAACCGACGGGAGAGAGACGATGGCGCGCGCGATCATCCTGGTGCTCGATTCCTTCGGCATCGGCACGGCGCCCGATGCCGAGGCCTTCGGCGACGACGGCGCGGACACCTTCGGCCACATCCTCGCCGCGTGCCTTGCCGGCGAAGCCGACGTCGACGGCCGGCGGGAGGGACCCCTGCGACTGCCGAATCTCGAGCGGCTCGGCCTCTTCGCCGCCGCCGGGCGCGGCGAATCCCGGATGCGGCCGCAGGCGGTCTGGGGCTCGGCCTGCGAAATCTCTCACGGCAAGGACACGCCGTCGGGCCATTGGGAGATCGCCGGCGTTCCGGTGCTCTTCGACTGGGGCTATTTCCCGCGGACCGAACCGGCCTTCCCGCCGGAACTTATCCGGCAGATCGTCGACGACGGCGGGATCGACGGCATTCTCGGCGACAAGCACGCCTCCGGAACGGAGGTGATCCGCGAGCTCGGCGAAGAAAGCGTCGCGACCGGTCGGCCGATCTTCTACACCTCTTCCGACAGCGTCCTGCAGATCGCCGCCCACGAGACGCATTTCGGCCTGGAGCGGCTCTACGACCTCTGCGCCGTCGCCCGGCGGCACGTCGATCCCCTGAACATCGGCCGGGTGATCGCCCGCCCCTTCACCGGCGAGACGGCCGAGACCTTCACCCGCACCGCCAACCGCCGGGACTTCTCCGTCCCGCCGCCGCAAGCGACCCTGCTCGAAAGCGCGACGCGCGCCGGGCGGAGCGTCCACGCGATCGGCAAGATCGCCGACATCTTCGCCCATCGCGGCATCACGAGGACCCTCAAGGGCGACGGCAACATGGCGCTGTTCGACAGGACCCTCGAAGCCCTCGGCCAGGCGGCCGACGGCGACCTCGTCTTCGCCAACTTCGTCGATTTCGACATGCTCTACGGGCATCGCCGCGACGTCGGCGGCTATGCGGCGGCGCTCGAAGCCTTCGACAGGCGCCTGCCCGAGCTGCAGGCCGCCATGCGCCCCGGCGATCTCGCGGTCGTCACGGCGGATCACGGCTGCGACCCGACCTTCCGGGGCAGCGACCACACACGCGAGGTCGTCCCGGTCCTCGCCTTCGGCCCAGCCATCGAGCCGAAGCCGATCGGCCGGCGCGAGACCTTCGCCGACATCGGCGCTTCCGTCGCGGCGCATCTCAGCCTCGAAGCGACGTCGAACGGCCGGAGCTTCCTGTGACGAGCGGCCCAGACGGGCGAAGCGTCCCGAAGCCTGCATTTCCGATGGCCGAGCTGCATTGCCACATCGAGGGCGCCGCATCGCCGGATCTCGTCGAGCGGCTCGCTGCGAAATACGGCAGCGACGTTTCGGCGATCATCCGCGACGGCGCCTATGTCTGGCACGACTTCACTTCCTTCCTCGCGGCCTACGACCGTGCCGCCACGGTGTTCCGCAGCGAGGAGGACTACGCGGAACTCGCCTGCGCCTATCTCGGCGGTCTTGCCGCCGCCGGCGCCCTCTATGCCGAACTGTTCGTCTCGCCTGACCACGCCCGTTCGAGCGGCACCGAGCCCGAGATCTACGTCCGGGGCCTCGCCGCGGGGATCGCCCGGGCGCGGGCCGAGACCGGCATCGAAGCCCGCATGGTCGTCGTCGGCGTCCGGCATCTCGGCGCCGAGGCCGTGGAGGCGGCGGCGCGCTTTGCCGCCGCGCCCGGCCATCCGCTGATCACCGGCTTCAACCTCGCCGGCGAGGAGCGCAGCGGGCATCCTCGGCAATTCGTGAAGGCATTCGACATCGCCCGCGACGCGGGGCTCGGCCTCACAGCCCATGCCGGCGAGCTCTGCGGTCCGGAAAGCGTCCGGGCGGCGATCGAGTGGCTGAAGCCCGCCCGCATCGGCCACGGCGTGCGCGCGATCGAAGACCCGGCCCTCGTGCGCGAGATCGCCGAGAAGGGCATCGTCCTCGAAGTCTGCCCGGGCTCGAACCTTGCCCTCGGGCTCTATCCCGACATCGCGTCCCACCCGCTCCGCCGGCTGGTCGCAGCGGGGGTGAAGGCGACGCTCGGCTCAGACGACCCGCCCTTCTTCGGCACCGATCTTGCGCGCGAATATCGGCTCGCCGCCGAAAACGGCCTCGACGATCCGCAGCGGATCGCGCTGACCCGCACCGCCATCGAGGCGGCCTTCGTCGAGGAGGACGTGCGGCGCCGGCTGCTCGACCGCTTCCAGATCGCAGCGCTGGCGCTTGGCGCGCCCGGCGCATCCGACTAGGGCGTAGACTCATAACGATGCGATCCAGATTCGAACTGCGACGAGTTTGAGGGCTGCGAGGTAGTTGTCTGCGCGTCGGTCGTAGCGCGTTGCCAGTCCGCGCATGTTCTTGATGCGATTGAAG
>NZ_JAFMPY010000028.1 GCF_017353515.1 Jiella sonneratiae | reverse complement strand
CTCTTCGTCCGGGTCGCAATCGACGCTGCGGCCTGACGACCAACCCGTCTCCCAATCCAGAGACGACGAAACTCAGCGCACGGATGCAGACCCTGTGACCCGGCAAGGATCAATCTTCACGGACGACTTCGAAGGAGGGGGCCGGACGGCGACACGAGGTCGATCTCCCCCCTTGTGGGGGAGATGTCCGGCAGGACAGAGGGGGGGCGCCGGGCGTTGTCGTCCGCCGCGCATGAGATAGAGGCCCATCCAGCCCGGCGCTACATCGTCTTTGGCCCCTTCGCGCAACGCCTCAGCCAATGAAGATCCGGCGTTACGCTCCGCTCGCATCGATCAGCGGCGCTCTCCTGAGCCCCGCGAGATCGGCCGAGCCGGTGCAGAAGCAGGCGATCCGCAGTTCCTGCACCACGGCCGCAAAATGCCCGACGACCGCCTCGGCCGACTGGTCCGCCGCCGCCAGCGACGCGGCGGCCTGGCCGCAGAGATCCGCGCCGAGGCGGATCGCCCGCGCGACGTCGAGCCCGGACCGCAGGCCGCCCGAGCCGATCACCGTGGTGGTTGGACAGGCGGCCCGCACCGCCACGATGGCCTCTGCGGTCGGGATGCCCCAGTCGGCGAAGACCATCGCCGTCTGCCGCGAGCGCGGGTCCTCGGCGCGCTCCGCCTCCACCGCCGCCCAGCTCGTGCCGCCGGCGCCGGCGACGTCGATCGCCCCGACCCCCGCTGCAACCAGCCGCCGCGCGAGGCCGGCCGAAATGCCGGCGCCGACCTCCTTGACCACCACCGGCACCGGAAGGCCGGCCGCCAGAGCGGCGATCCTGTCGAAGATGCCACGCCAGTCCGTGTCGCCGCCGGCCTGGACGGCCTCCTGCAACGGATTGAGATGCAGGATCAGGGCATCGGCCCCGATCATCTCGACCGCCCGCATCGCCTCGTCGCGGCCATAGCCGAGACCGAGCTGGGCGGCCCCGATATTGGCGAGGATCGGCACCGAGGGGGCCAGCCGGCGGAGCGAGGCGTCGAGGCCGCCGCTGGCGCGCCCTTCGATGGCGATGCGCTGCGAGCCGACCGCCAGCGCGATGCCGAGCGCCTCGGCCGCCTCGGCGAGATGCGCGTTGATCCGCGCCGCGCGTTCCGGCCCGCCGGTCATCGAGGAGATGATCAGCGGCGCCGCGAGCGTCCGGCCGAGAAACTGTGTCCGAAGGTCGATCTCGGCGAGCGAGAGTTCCGGCAGCGCGCAGTGTTCGAAGCGCACGGCGTCGAGCCCCGTCGCGACACGGGGCGGCTCCCGGCGGCTACCGAGGACGATGTCGATGTGATCGCTCTTGCGCGCGGCGATGTCCGCCGCTCCTCGCCCGTCTTCACCGTCACGTGTCGTCGGTCGTTTCATGGCCTTGCGATGGTCCTATCGTCGCAGCAGGGCGGCGACGCTTTCGTCCCGGGACGATCCCGCTATTGTCCGCGGCGGATCGGTCTGCGACCCTCGCGTCCTCAAGCCCGCCGCCGGCGCGCCGTCCGAAACACGGCGTTTACGGGGCCGAACCCCTGTCGGCAAGGTGGTTTTTCGGGTTAAGAGTGCAAGTGTCGGTCGAAGACCCACACCGTACGGAGTTCAAGGCAATAGCAATGACCGCATCATGCGCGCCCCTCTCCCGGCAAACGGTCGCGCGACCGACGAGCGGCGCGGAGACGCGGCGATGACGCCGGAGCTTCTGCGCAGCCTCGCCGCCCACCGCGAGACGATCGACCGGCGGCTGCGGCACCTCGTGCCGCGGGCCCTCCCCGGCCAGACGCCGCTCGACGAGGCGATCGCCGCGAGCGTCCTCGCCCCGGGCAAGCGCCTGCGGCCGATGATGACGGTGCTCGTCACGATGGATCTCGGCGGCGACGTCGGAACCGCCGTCGACGCCGGCTGCGCGGTGGAGATGGTGCATGCCGCCTCGCTGACCCTCGACGATCTCCCCTCGATGGACGACGCCACCATGCGGCGCGGCCGGCCGGCCGTGCATGCCGCCTATGGCGAGGACATCGCCATCCTCGCGGCCATCGCCGCGCTCTCCGGTGCGTTCGAGACGCTGGCGAGGCTTTCCGGCGCGAGCGACCACGCCCGCGCCGAATGCGTCGCGATCCTGACCCGTGCCGTCGGCGTGTCCGGGCTGGTCGCCGGCCAGTTCGCCGACCTGCGCGAGGGCGCCTACGAGCGGGACGTGACGGACATCGCGGCGACGAACAGCCTGAAGACCGGCTCGCTGTTTTCCGCGGCGGTCGAGATCGGCGCCGTCGTCGCCGGGGCCGATCACGGCGTTCGTCTGGAACTGCGGCGCTTCGCCTCCGAACTCGGCCACGCCTTCCAGCTTCTCGACGACCTGCTCGATCACGACGGCGACGCCGGCCTGACCGGCAAGGACGTCGGCAAGGACGTCGGCAAGTCGACCATCGGGTCGGTCCTCGGCCGCGACCTGGTGCTCGGCCGCATCGCCGATCACGTGGCGGGGGCGCACCGCCATCTCGACGCGTCGGTCGGGCCGAAGAGCTTGATCCACGCCTGCGTCGACTTCATCTTCGAGGAGGCGCTGCCCGCCGATGCCGCCCGCGCGGCGACGGGCCGCGAGGGCGTCGGCGCGAAATAGCCACGGCCGGTCGGCCCGGAACACCGTGCGCCGCGGGCGACGCGGCGGGGCGGACCCGACTGAGGCCAGCCGAGGAGAACGTCATGTCGACACTTGAATTCGTCGGGCTTGCCGCCGTCGCGATCGCGGTTTTCCTGGTCATGGAAGGCGTCGCCTGGGCGGCCCACAAATACATCATGCACGGATTCGGCTGGGGCTGGCACAAGTCCCACCACGAGGAACGCGAGGGGATCTTCGAGAAGAACGATCTCTATGCCGTCGTCTTCTCGCTCATTGCCATCGCGCTCTTCGTCGTCGGCTCGAACGGCCATCCCCTGGTCTTCGCGGTCGCGGTCGGGATCACGCTCTACGGCGTGTTCTATTTCGTGGTGCATGACGGGCTGGTGCATCAGCGCTGGCCGTTCCGCCACATCCCGCATCGGGGCTACGCCAAGCGCCTCGTCCAGGCGCACCGGCTGCATCACGCCGTGGAGGGCAAGGACGGCTGCGTCTCCTTCGGCTTCCTCTACGCACCGCCGGTCGAGCGGCTTTCCGCCGATCTCCGCCGCCGCGGCACCGTCGCGGCCGAGCAGAGAAAGGGCCGCGACGCGGAGGCGTCAGGGGCCCGTCCGCCGGTCGCCTGAGCTGCGCTCCTCGCCCGGCGCCGGCCGCCGCCGCATCGGGCGGGCGTAGAGTTCCTGCGGCCGCCGCAGCGGCAACGGCAGGCGGGTCGCGGCGACCTTCGCCGCGCCGAGCGCGACGTGCCGGAGCTTGGCGAGGCGGCCGGTGGAAATCCGCGTGCCGACGGCGTCGGCTCCCCGCGCCTTGAGGTCCAGCCCGATCTGCCGGTAGACGCCATGCGCCGTCGCCACCGCCCAGGCCGAGCGGGCCGGCAGCGCCGACAGACCGAAGAAGGCCGAGCGATAATAGGGCTCGGCATGGTCGACGAGACGTGCGGCGAGCCCTGCGACGGCCTCCCGATGCGCCGCGTCGGTCAGGTCGCCTTCCTGCAGTCCCGCCTCGGCGAGCCACTCCGCCGGCACGTAGACGCGGCCGTGCCTTGCGTCCTCGACGATGTCGCGGGCGATGTTGGTCAGCTGGAAGGCGATGCCGAGGTCGCTCGCCCGGTCGAGCGTCCTGTCGTCCCTGGCGCCCATGACCATCGCCATCATGATGCCGACGACGCCGGCGACGCGGTAGCAGTAATCGAGCGTCTCGCCGATCGTCGCGTAGCGCTCGGCCTCGACGTCCATGCGGTAGCCTTCGAGATGCTCGATCGGGAACCGCGCCGGAATGGCGTGGCGGGCGACCACGTCGGCGAGCGAGAGAAAGGCGGGGGCGAGCGTCGTGTCGCCCCAGAGCGCCCGCATCGTGTCGGTGGCGAGCGCGTCGAGCCGCTGCATCGGCGCCGGCAGCTCGGCCGCCGGCCGCCGGGCGAAGCCGAACTGCTGGCCGTCGACGACGTCGTCGCAGTGACGGCACCAGGCATAGAGCAGCATCGCGCTGCGCCGGACCTCCGGCGGAAAGAGCTTCGCCGCGGCGGCGAAGCTCTTCGAGCCCCTGGCGATCGTGTCCTCGGCGAGGGCGGCGAGTTCCGCCCGGTCGGTGCTGGTGGCGAGCTGCGGCGGCATCGGTTCGCTGGCAATCGACATCGGCTAGCCCGAAAGGTCGGCGAGCATCAGGCCCGCCGTCGCCTCGGCCGAGCCGACGACGCCGGGAACGCCCGCCCCGGGATGCGTCCCCGCCCCGACGAAATAGAGGTTGGCGATCTTCGCGTCGCGATTGTGGGGCCGGAACCAGGCGCTCTGCGTCAGCACAGGGTCCAGCGAGAAGGCCGAGCCGAGATGGGCGTTCAGCTCGTCGCGGAAGTCGGCCGGCGTGAAGATCCGGCAGGTGGCGAGGTCGGCCTTGAGACCTGGAATGTAGCGCTCCTCGAGATAGGCGAGGATCCGGTCGCGGTAGATCGGCCCCTCCCGCTCCCAGTCGATCGCGGCGTTGCCGAGATGCGGCACCGGGGACAGCACGTAGAAGGCTCCGGCCCCCTCGGGCGCGAGAGACGGATCGGTGACGCACGGATTGTGGAGATAGAGCGAGAAGTCGCCGGGCAGCTCGCGGCCGTTGAAGATTTCCGAGATCAGCGCCCGGTAGCGGGCGCCGAAGCAGACCGTGTGATGGCGAATGTCCGGCCGATGGGTCTTCAGGCCGAAATAGACGACGAAGAGCGACATGGAGAAGCGCTTGCGCTTCAGCCGCTTCGCCTCCGCGGCGCCGCGCCCGCTCGCGCCGAGAAGCGCGCCATAGGTGTGGACGACGTCGGCATTCGAGGCGACCGCGTCCGCCTCGAAGCTGCGGCCGTCCTTCAGCCTGACGCCGCAGGCGCGGCCATCCGCCATCGCGATCTCGGCCACCTCGGCCGACAGTTCGACCCGCCCGCCGATGTCGGTGAAGAGCTTCAGGAGGCCGCGGACAAGCGCGCCGGTGCCGCCCTTGGCGAACCACACCCCCCATTCGCGTTCGAGGGCATGGATCAGCGCGTAGATCGACGAGGTCGCGAAGGGATTGCCGCCGACGAGGAGCGAATGGAAGGAAAAGGTCTGGCGGAGCTGCTCGTTCGAAATGAAATCGGAGACCTTGGCATAGACGCTGCGCCATGCCTCCAGCCTCGCCAGCTGCGGTCCGGCCCGCACCATGTCGCGAAACGACAGGAAGGGCACGGTGCCGAGCTTTTCGTAGCCCTCGCGGAAGACCGCCCGCGAATAGGCGAGGAAGCGCCGGTAGCCCTCGACGTCCTTCGGTTCGAATACCCGGATCTGCCGGTCGAGTTCGGTCTGGTCGTTGACGTAGTCGAAGAAGCGGCCGTCCTCCCAGCAGAGCCGGTAGAACGGCGACACCGGCAGCAGCGTCACGTAGTCGGCCATCCGCCGGCCGGCGGCCGTGAACAGCTTCTCGAGCGCCGTCGGGTCGGTGATCACCGTCGGACCTGCGTCGAAGGTGTAGCCGGCGTCCTCGTAGACATAGGCCCGCCCGCCCGGCTTGTCGCGCTTTTCGAGAAGCACGGTGTCGATCCCGGCCGCCTGCAGGCGGATGGCGAGCGCGATGCCGCCGAAGCCCGCGCCGATAACCACCGCACGGGCCGGCCGGTCCCGCCCTCGCAAGGCGCCGAGGTCGACGGCCGCGCTCATGCGAGCTCTCCCGTCAGCCGGTGTCTGGCGAGCACGCGGATGGCGTTGCCGAACGGCACCGGCGGCTTGCCGGTGAGGATGCGCAGCTTGTCCCGGGTCTTCAGCCTCGCGGCGTAGAAGCGGGCGACCAGCGGCGCGTCGAGCCGATAGAAATGCTCGAGGATGCGGTAGCGCTCGGAGGCGTCGCCGGCGAAATAGAGCAGCCGGTTGAGCATCCGGAAGAAGCCCCTGGCCTTCCAGGTCTCGACCGAATGGCGCCGGGTCTCGGCGTGGATCGCCGCCGCCGAATGGTCGCTCATCAGCGCCAGGCGGTCCGCGAGCTTGACGGCGTCGGGCAGCGAATAGCCGGTGGTCGGGTGGAACAGCGCCGCGGCGAGGCCCGATGCCGCGACGCCGGCCTTTTCCGCCCAGAACGCTTCGATGTCGCCGTCGATGGCGATCGGCAGGATTCCCTCCTCCTCGCGGACGATTGCGCGCGGCTGCCAGCCGCGGATGCCGAGATAGTCGCCGATCGAGGCGGCGAGGCGATCCCTGTCGAGCTCCGCGCCGTCGGCGTAATAGGTGTCCTCGACGAGCAGCCGGGTCTCGGTCAGCGGCAGGAGATAGACGAAGCGGTAGCCGTCCGACTGCGGCACCGTCGCGTCCATGATCACCGGCCGCGCGACGCCGTGCGGCGCCGCCATCTCGATTTCCTGGCCGAGGAACTTCTGGAAGCCGAGGCGGATGTGCCGGCTCGCCGCATGGCCGCGGCCGTCGACGACGGCCCGCGCCGCGATCTCGCTGCCGTCGGCGAGGACGACGGATGTCGGCGAGACGGCGACCGCCGGACGACGGCAGCGGATCTGCCCGCCGAGCCTTGCCGTCAGCCTCTCGCGGAACCGTTCGGACGAGACGCTGCGGTAGCCGGTGCCGAGGCGCTTGCGGCGATTGGGGAAGCGGACCTCGTTGTCCGGCCAGGCATAGGTCACGAAGGGCGCCATCCAGCGATGCTCGTCGGCGGTCAGGTCGCCCTCGTGGAACGACCATGTGTGGTTTCCCCCGACGGCATCGCCGGCCTCGAAGACCGCGATCTTCAGATCCGGTCTCCGCTCGGCGAGCCGCCAGGCGATCAGGCCGTTGGCGAGACCGCCGCCGACGAGGGCGATGTCGAGGTCGTCAGCCATTCAGGCGACCTTCCCGCCCGCCCGGCGATCCGCCGGCCGCCGCTGTCGCTTCGATGAGGTCCGCTGCCTGGCGCACGCCGCCGCTGTCCCTGATGTCGGCGCCGATGCGGCGCGCATTGGCCGTGAAACTAGGGGTTTGCAGCAATCGCTCAAGACAGTCGGCAAGCGAGGCGACGGACAAATGGCCGCGCGCCGGGCGCAGGCCGACGCCGTGATGGACGATGCGCGCGGCGATGCCCGGCTGGTCGAAGGCCATCGGGATCGCCAGCATCGGCTTGCCGGCGGCGAGCGCGTCGAGGACCGTGTTGATGCCGGCATGGGTCACGCACAGATCGGCCTCGGCGAGCATTGCCTGCTGCGGCACGAAGTCGGTGACGAGCCGCGCGTCGATGGTCGCGGCGGCCGCCGCGTCCAGCGCGCCGCAATGGGCGATCACGCAGTCGGCCCCGACGCGCCGGCAGGCCTCGGCGATCTTGCGGAAGAGCCGCAGCCGGTGGCCCTGCAGCGTGCCGAAGGAGGCAAAGACCAGCGGCCGTCCCGGGTCGCGGCGGATCGGCAGGGTGCCGCCGCCCCGCGCGGCGGCGCGGATCGGGCCGACGGCGTGGCGGATCGAGGTGGCCTGACGCGGGGAGGCCTGACGCGGAAAGTCGAAGCTCTCGGTGAGCTGACTGATCTGGCAGGTTGTCGACAGACAGTCGGCCAGCGAATGCCGCGGCGGCAGGCCGAAACGCTCCGCCCACCGCGCGATGGTCCGGTTCTGCCGCCTGAGCAGGATGCGGGCGACCATCACCCCGCCCCGGTTGCGCTTCAGCCCGGCCTCGCTCGGATCGTAGGGCCAGTCGAGGAACGGCAGCGGCACCGTCGGGTCGTCGTGGACGGGCAGCGCCGCGGCGACCGAGACGTGCGGCAGGCCGAGATGCGCGGCGACCAGCCCCGCCGCCGGTTCCATCTGGTCGCCGAGGATCGCCTCGATCCCGAGGCTGCGGCAGAGCGCCGGCGCCTTTCGGCAGAATTCATCCGTCAGCCGGGCCGAATCGCGGACGGTGCGGAGGATCGACAGCGGGTTGCGGCCGTTCCCTGCCCTGGAAACGAGGCGACGCATCGCCTCGTCCGAGCGCCGTCCGACCTCGTGGACGAGGATCCCCGGGCCGGAAAGGCCGACCATCGCCGCCGCGCCGGCATTGACGATGAAATTCACCGCATGGCCGCGCGAAATCAGCTCTTCGGCCAGCGCCTCGAACAGCCGCAGATGGCTGTAATAGGGCGGGCAGAACAGGGCGAAGGCGGTCATCGGGTCGAACCTTCACGCATTTTCGCGAGACCAAGCGTGCGATCTTCGGGAGAGCGCGGCCTGCCGCGTCTTGCCACCCGCGCCGATCAGCCGCTCTTGCGGGCCATCCGCGCCGCCCGTCTCGCGCGGGCTTCGTCGATGCTGTCGAGGGCAACCTGCGGCAGCTTCGTCCGCCACGCGGTTCCGGCGATCGTCACGACGCGGTTGCCGCGAAAGTCGCGGTCGGCGGTGATCAGGCCGCGCTCGTCCATGAAGGAGAGCAGAAACCGCCCGCGCGACGGCGAATGGCTGCCATAGGCCCTGGCGAGGGCTTCGTCGGAGGGGCATTCGGCCTCGTCGCGCGCCGCCCGCGCCAGCATCATGAAGACGCCCTGCATCTCCTCGGGCAATTCGCCGGCCCGCTCGATCACCGCCTGCCACTCGGGATCGTCGGTCGCCTCGCCGATCCCCGCCCGCGCCAGCGACAGGCGGCGGCGAAACGCCGTCATGTCGGTCGCCGCCCCGGAAATGCGCTTCAGCCGGCAATGGGTCAGGAATTCCTGGTAGAGCACCGGCACCGGCCGGAAGGCTGCCTCGGGATCCTGAAGCATCTCGGCGAAGATCGCGTCGACGGCGGCGGCCCGTTCCTCGGCGCTGCGCGGGTCGTCCGGCTCCGCCGGCTCCGAGATCGACGGGCTCTGGCTGACCCGTTCGAGGAGGGCGCGGGTCGCGACCGCCGGGCCCGCCGGATCCGGCGACGGCGCCGCGGCGGCCGGCGGGAAGCCCGGAACGCCGCGGCGCGCCTGGCGCCGCTCGGCCTCCTGCTCGGCCGGACTGGCGGTGAAGACGAGATCGGCGAGATCCTCCGGCGCGAGCTCCGGCAGCGGCGCGAGCGTCGGACGCCCGGCCTTGGAATGCGTCTCCGTCGGGCCGATCCGGACCTGCTCGGGCCGGCGGTAGAGCGCCGGGCCGAGCGCCACGAACTCTCCCGTGTTCAGGTCGCGGAACCGCTCGGCGGTGCGCCGGTCCATGCCGAGAAGATCGGCCGCGCGCTGCATGTCGATGTCGAGGAAGGTCCGGCCCATCAGGAAGTTGGAGGCTTCGGCCGCGACGTTCTTGGCGAGCTTGGCGAGGCGCTGGGTGGCGATGACTCCGGCGAGGCCGCGCTTGCGGCCGCGGCACATCAGGTTGGTCATCGCGCCGAGCGATGCCTTGCGCGCCTCCTCCGAATGTTCGCCCGACATCGACGGCGCGAAGAGATGCGCCTCGTCGACGGCGATCAGCATCGGGAACCAGAAGGCCCGGTCGGCCTCGAACAGCCCGTTGAGGAATGCGGCCGAGCACAGCATCTGCACCTCGGCGTCGAGGCCTTCGAGATTGAGGACGGCGGAGGCGCGATGCTGGCGGATGCGGCTGGCGATGCGGGTGAGCTCGGCTGGCGTGCGGTTGGCGTCGACCACCACATGGCCGTAGCGCTCGGCCAGCGTGACGAAGTCGCCCTCCGGATCGACGATCGCCTGCTGCACGTGGCCGGCGCTGCGCTCCAGCAGCCGGCGCAGCAGATGCGACTTGCCCGAGCCGGAATTGCCCTGAACCAGGAGACGCGTCGACAGCAGCTCTTCGAGATCGAGTTCGGCGGCATCACCGTTGCGGGTCGTGCCGAGGTCGACGGCGACGGTCATCGACTGCCTTTCGAAATGCGGTTTGCGAATTGTCCTCGGCGCTGACGCGCAATCGGGGCTCGACCCGGCCGAGGCCGCGCCCGGCTGCGCGCCCGTCTGCCTCTAGCACGCCGAGGCCCCGCTGCGCTGGCCGCAGGCAGCGCTTGTCCACAGAATCACGGCTCGGCCGGTGGGATACGAGATCCGCTCGATCAGAGCGGGGCTCGCATCAAGCCCGCGCGGCGAATGAGCGTCTTTGTTTCGGGCATCACGAAGCAATCTGCCGGAAACAGTATGACGCCGCCGCGGCGCAAGGGATCGACCGCCGCGCGCCGCGGCCAAACCGCGCCGGGGCCGTCCCCCGCCGGCGATCCGGCCGGCTGCCGGTTCGCCGGGCGGGTGGCGGCTCATTCGTAGGTGATCGCGTCGCTCATTCTCGGGCGCGCGAAATGGACCTTGCTCAGCCCATACTGCCCGAACAGTTCGGAGAAGCTCGTCGTCAGATCGAACGTCGCCTTGACGGCGACCATCTGGACGCCGACCTCGCGGACCGCGTCGGGCACCGAAATGGTGGTCGGGCTCCCGGCGGTGAGCGCCGTTGCGTTTTTCGCCACCGACCAGGCGGTCGTGTCGCCGGAGCTCGTGGTGTCGCTGACGATCACCAGAATGCCGAGATCGCTGACGTCGTAGGGCAGCATGATCGCCGAGGCGCCGGTCAGGATTGCTTCGACGTCGGCGGCCTCGAGGCTCTTTTCCCGCGCGACGAGGTCGGCGACGGTCGAGGCGACCTCGCCGAGCTTGCGATCGGCGACGAGCGCCTGTTCGATCTCGACCGCCCCGAGGAAGATCAGGAGCAGGATCGGCACCACCAGGGCGAACTCGACGGCCGCCGCGCCGCCGGCGTCGCGCCAGAAACGTCCCGGGCGGCACGCCGCCCTGCCGCGATCGACCTCACTCATCGAAGGGCTCGTTGCGAAACAGCGTCGTGGAAACGAGCAGGAACCGGCCGTCCGAAAGGGTCGCCTTGGCGCTGCCGAAGAGACCGGTCGACAGGCTCCACGGCAGGAAGGCCTGGACGATGACGTAGTCGTCGGCCCCGCCGTCGTCGAAGCCCTCGGTGACGGAAAGCGTGCCGTCCGACGACACCGGGTCGGTGAGCGTGACGTCCGCGAAGCTGTCGACCTTGCGCACCGAGAGAACGAGATCCGAGGAGCAGCCGAAGAGGCCGAGGAACCCGTCGCAGATGCCCGTCTTCATCGCGGCGAGCGTCGCGCCGTTCGACTGCGCCTCTCCGGTGCGGATCTCGCGCACCGCGCTCTTGACGCTGGCGTCGAGGACGGTCGCGGCGAAGAACATCAGCCCGACCTCGAAGATCAGGAAGAGGAAGGTCGCGAAAGGCAGGGCGATCAGGCCGAACTCGACGGCGGTGGCCCCGCCTTCGCTGCGCATCGATCGCGCGAAGACGCCGGACCGGCGGCGCGCGGCGACGGCCGGCGCCGGCTCAGATGCTTCCCGCCCCGTCACTGCACGATCCTCACCGAGCGGCCGCGGATCGCCCGGGCGATCGCTTCGTAGATGTCGTTCACGTCGCTGGTGGAAGCGGCGTAGTAATAGCTCGTGTCGGTGGCGCATTTGGCGATGTTGGTGGTGTCCGCGCTGTCGCCGTAGGACAGCGTGTAGATCTCGATGCCGTTCGACTTCATGGCATCGCAGATCGACAGCATGCCGGCATAGGCCGCGTCGTTGCACACCGAGGAGGTCGTCGTGGACTGGCTGTAGGTGCAGAACCAGTCGAGCTTGCCGGAGCTCTTGCCGTACTGCGTGTTCATCCACCCGTCGGTCATGAACACCATCACCTTGTGCACCTTGCTGGAATAGTCTGCCGGGCTGGTGGTGTCGCTGCCCCAGACGCCCCGCCATTTCGGCGAAAGCGTGTACCAGCCGCCCATCACGCCGGCGTCGAGACGGGTCGAGCCCTCCGACGTCAGCTTCGAGACGGCCGTGCTGAGGGTCGCGTAGTCGTTCGACAGCGGGGTGATCGGCGGCGGGCAGAAGCTCTGCGACGAGCCCGAATTGGAATCCATCGCCACGAAGGCCGAGGCCGTGGGCGTCGCGTCGGTGAAGCCATAGGGGCCGGCGGACCCGCCATTGTCCTTCACCTCGACGTCTTCGCGCGGCTCGATGCAGCCCATCCAGTAGTAGTTCTTGGAATTGTACATCACCGGCGTCACGCCATCGATCCAGTAGTCGCGGCTGTAGCTCGACGACGAATAGACCGAGTAAGGGTTGGTCCAACGGGTCGGCACGGCCGCGTTGCCGCCGTAGGACTTCAGCCAGGACGTGTGCTCCAGGCCGATGTTGATGCGGCTCGAAAACGGCACGATCGAAATCTTGGTGCGGCTGGCGAGCTTGGAACTCGCCGAGAAATCGTCGAGAAAGCGCTGAACCGCCGCTTGCAGGGGCGCGAAGCGGTCGTTCTCGATCATCGAACTGGAGACGTCGAGGACGAGGGCGATCTCGACGCTCCGCTCCTCGGTCATCGTCGCGCAGGACCGCACCTTGAGCGGCATCGTCTCGACCTTGGCGAGCTGCATGAAGGTCATGGCGATCGAATCCTCCGCCGAAACGCACAGCTCCGCACCGTCGGAGTCGAGTTCCGGCGTTCCGAAGCTCGGCACGTCGTCGGCGAAATTGACGGCGACGAAGCTGGAAACCACCTGCGCGATGTCCGCGTCGCTCATATCGGAACTGTAACGCGCCGAGACGGCGAGCAGGGCCGAATCCAGCGCCGCCTGCAGCTCGGTTCGCTTGTTGTAGAGCCGCGCGAGGTCGATGAACATGCCGACGGCGAGCACGATCGGGATGAGAGCGAGCGCGAAAATGACGGCGACGGTGCCGCCGTCGTCGCAGAGATGGCGCTTTGAGGAAGGACCGCCCGGCATCGAACTGAACAACCGATTGATATTGTAAGTGTGCTTTCGCACCGTCGGTCAGACCATGTCAGGAAGACGTTAATTTTGGGCTATATTTCCATCCTCTGGAAAAACTTAAGGTAAGACTGGCGGACTTATTGAAACCATGCGTGGCGAATGAGAGGAGCTTTCGCCGAGCGCGGTCTCCGGCCGCGACGATACCGCGCACCCCGCCCCCTCAGCTTTCCGGCGCATCAGCCTCCCGGGCCGTCGGCCTCATCCCCTCACCCCTCACCCGAGGCTCCGCGGTGGTCGGCGGCCCTGGCGCCGTCCGGATCGTCGGCCGCAGAAGAGATCGGCACGTTTGGCAAACGTCCGGTCCGGTGGCCGCCTCGGCAAAAAGCCGCCAGCCCGCCTCGCGATGCGCCGGCCCGCGCCCAGTGGTCCGATTCCGACATTTGGTAACGCCTCGTGGAGACCGCGCAGCAAATGTCGGATTCGAAAGACCACGAGCCAAGATTATGATGCTAGTGGATTTTTCGAATTTGACATTTGATACGACGCCTCGCCCGATCGGGACTCAAATGTCAAATTCAATCCACTAGATGGGAACGGACTGCCCCTGAAAGAACACCGGAGCCCCGCGATGTTCGACGGCTACGACCCCGTCAACCTGGCCCGTTTCCAGTTCGCCTTCACCGTTTCCGCCCACATCGTCTTTCCGGCCTTCACCATCGGGCTGGCCGCCTATCTCGCGGTGCTGGAGGGGCTGTGGCTGTCGACCGGCAAGCCGGTCTACATGGACACGTTCAAGTATTGGGTGAAGATCTTCGCAGTCGTCTTCGGCATGGGCGTCGTCTCCGGCATCGTCATGAGCTACCAGTTCGGCACCAACTGGTCGGTCTTCTCCGACAGGACCGGCCCTGTTCTCGGCCCGCTGATGGGATACGAGGTGCTGACGGCCTTCTTCCTCGAGGCCGGGTTTCTCGGCATCATGCTGTTCGGCCAGAAGAAGGTCGGCAACGGACTGCACTTCTTCGCCACCTGCGTCGTCGCGCTCGGCACGCTGTTCTCGGCGTTCTGGATCCTCTCGGCGAACAGCTGGATGCACACCCCCGCCGGCTACGGCGTCAATGCCGACGGCCAGTTCGTGCCGAACGACTGGTGGGCGGTGATCTTCAACCCGTCCTTCCCCTACCGCCTCGTCCACATGGTGCTCGCCGCCTTCCTCACCACGGCTTTCGTCGTCGGCGGGGTCGGCGCCTTCCATCTCCTGCAGAACCGCTACAATGCGTCGGCGCGGACGATGTTCTCGATGGCGCTCTGGATGGCGACGCTCGTCGCCCCGGTGCAGATCTTCGCCGGCGACGCCCACGGCCTCAACACGCTCGAATACCAGCCCGCCAAGGTCGCGGCGATGGAGGGCCATTTCGAGACGAATGCCGACCATCCGATGCCGCTGACGCTGTTCGGCGTTCCGGACATGCAGGCGGCCAAGACGAAATACGCCGTCGAGATCCCCTATCTCGGCTCGCTGATCCTTACCCACAGCCTCGACGGCGTAGTGAAGGGGCTGAAGGCCTTCCCGCGCGACGAGTGGCCGGATTCGACGGTGATCTTCTGGACGTTCCGGGTGATGGTCGGCATCGGCTTCGCCATGCTCGGCCTCGGCCTGTGGTCGCTCTGGAAGCGGTTCCGCGGCACGCTCTACGAATCCGACTGGCTGCAGCGCGCGATGATATTGATGTCGCCGGCCGGCTTCGTCGCCGTCCTGTGCGGCTGGGTGACCACCGAGATGGGCCGCCAGCCCTATACCGTCTACGGGCTGCTGCGCACCGCCGAGAGCCACTCGCCTATCGGCGCGCCGGCCGTCGGCGCCTCGCTCGTCGCCTTCGTCGTCGTCTATTTCCTGCTGTTCGGCGCCGGCACCTTCTACATCCTGCGGCTGATGGGCCGGGCGCCGAGCCCCTACGAGGCGGACACGCCGCACCAGCCGACGCGGACCGCCGGCATCACGCCGGCCCCCTCGCTCGGCCGGCGCGGCGCCGCGGATCCGGCCGCATAGCCGCAGACGGACTGCTCGACAGGAGAGACGAAATGGACCTTGCCGTTCTCTGGGCGTTCCTCATCGCCTTCGCCGTTCTCGCCTATGTCGTCCTCGACGGCTTCGATCTCGGCACCGGCATCCTGTTTCCCTTCCTCGGCCGGCACGAGAGCCGCGACACGGCGATGAACTCCGTCGCGCCGATCTGGGACGGCAACGAAACCTGGCTGGTGCTCGGCGGGGGCGGCCTGTTCGCGGTGTTTCCGCTGGCCTATTCGATCATCATGCCGGCGCTTTACGCGCCGATCGTCGTCATGCTCCTGGCGCTGATCTTCCGCGGCGTTGCCTTCGAATACCGCTTCAAGACGGTGCGCGGGCGCTGGCTCTGGGACGTGTCGTTCTTCGCCGGATCGCTCACCGCCGCCTTCTGCCAGGGTATCGCGCTGGGGGCGCTGGTGCAGGGCATTTCGGTCGAAGGCCGCAGCTATGCCGGCGGCTGGTTCGACTGGCTGACGCCGTTCTCGCTGATGACCGGCCTCGCCGTCGTCGTCGGCTATGCGCTGCTCGGGGCGACCTGGCTGGTGATGAAGACCGAAGGCGAGGTCCACGACATCGCCCGCCGCTACGCCACTTTCCTCGCCGTGGGCACCCTCGCCGCGATCGCCGCCGTCAGCCTGTGGATGCCGTTTCGCCAGCCGCAGTTCTATTCGCGGTGGTTTTCCGGCACCGCCCAGTTCCTGAGCGTCGCCTGGGTGCCGCTCCTCCTCCTCGTCCTGGCGTTCAGCCTGTTCCAGTCGCTGGCCGCCGGCCGCCATTACCGGCCGTTCCTCTCGGCGCTCGGCCTCTTCCTCTTGTGCTTCGTCGGTCTCGGGATCAACTTCTACCCGCACATCATCCCGCCGAGCGTCACCATCTGGCAGGCGGCGGCGCCCGAGGAGAGCCTGAGCTTCCTGCTCGCCGGAGCGGCGGTGCTGATCCCGACGATCCTGATCTATACGAGCTTTGCCTACTGGGTGTTTCGCGGCAAGGTGCGGGAAGGCGAGGGCTACCATTGACCCCGGAAGACGTCAGGCGCGCGAGCGCCGGCCGGCCGCGATGGCAGCGCTGGCTGTGGTTCCTCCTCCTGTGGTGCGCAGGCGTCGGCTTCGTCGGAGCCGTCGCCCTGACCCTGCGGCTGATGCTGGTGGGGTAACGCCCGAATTTTCGAGGATCGCCCACGGGGTTGAAACTGAAACAGAATTGACAATTCTGTTTCATGTTCGACCAAGCTTGTGATTGCTCACGTGGCCGTCTTTTCGGCTAGCATTCCTGTGGATATTACAGGAAAATTGTGTGTCTGAATATCAGGAGATGCTGAATTGGCCAAGACTATTTTTCTTCATTTTGGCTTGCATAAGACCGGCACTACGTCAATCCAAAGCTATATTAATACGCATAAGAGTATTTTTAAAGGACGTGGGTTTCGTATTATTCAAGATATCAAAATAATCGATAAAGGAGAAATCGAAACAGAAAATCGCGCTAATTGTTTTCAGTTGGCGCATGTATTAATACGACCTAAACTTAATACTATTATGCGTCTTAAGGGAATTGGCGTCCGACTTGATAATAATCGAGCAAATATTATTGCAAAATCAGTAAATAATATGTTTCATAAATTTCCAGAAGGAAATATTGTATTATCTTCAGAATCATTCTCTTTTCTTCGTACAGCCGTTGAAAGAGATCTACTTTCCGATCTTACGGACGGGTTTCAACTTCGGCCGATAGGATTTTTCCGGAATAAGTCGACTTGGATGCAGAGTTGGCGTGCACAGGTCGAGCGTAGCGGTATTCTTAAAGATTCAGTCTCTAATGAGGTATTAGAAGACGGAACTTTCGACTTTTCAGATAAATCGTGGCTGCTAGATCACGATAAGATTCGAGAATTTTTCGGCAAGAATGGACACTACTTCAGTTATGATGACACTATCGCTCAGGATGGCACGGTTATCCCACAATTTTTGCGCATCCTCGGATTAGATCCTATCGTTTTTCCCTCGTCCCACGATGTTTGGTTGAACCGTACGCTGTCGAAGAAAGATAATTCCACACGCTAGCCATGATGAATGATCACGCATTTGAAACAGAATCATTGTATTCTGTTTCAGCCTGAGTTCGCGCCGTTCGATCCGATTGCCTGGATTTTGACCGGAGCGCCGTTGCGGATGGAGTTCGTGACCATCGTCGTCGCGCTTGCCTTTGCGATCAGGTCTTCAGCATTCGAGCCATCGAGCATTTCACAAGCGACCGTCATCGTCGCTCCGGTCATGAGCAAGGGATCGCCGTTCAGTTCGACGGTGACGGTGATCGCAATCGTCCCGAGTTCGACCCTCATATCATGGGCGACGTATCGCAGATCATTGGCGAAACAGCCGCCGATCGCCAAGCCGAGGAGCTGAGCACCGTTGAACCCCAACCCCAAGCCGCCGGCTTTTCCCTCGGGCCGGTCGACGACGATCGTATGGCCGCCTGCCCAGCCCAAAGCGGCTTGCGTGGTGTCGACGCTGCGCAACTCTACCGTCATCGAAGCCATCAGTGTGGACCCGCTTGCCGACAGTCGAAAGAGCTTACCCACGGACTTTTCAACTGCCAATGGCTTTGCGGCTTGCGACGGTGCCATCGCGGTTCGTTTCAAAGAACGATCGAGGTTCCGGCAGTGCCGCATTCTCCAAGCGTGAACCCCGCGTCGGGCCGCATCAGCCCGTCGCGGGTCGCCGGAACGCCGCCCGCTCCGCTTCGCAGGGCTCGCGCGCCGCGCAGCCCTCGAGATGGTCGTTGACGAAGCCCATCGACTGCATGAAGGCATAGACCGTGGTCTGGCCGACGAAGCTGAAGCCGGCCTTCTTCAGCGCCTTGGAAAGGCGCAGGGAGGCGGCGCTCGCCGGCGTCTGGCGGACGAACTCGGCCGTCACCGCGGCCGGGCGCTCCTCAGCCGGCGGCTCGAAGCCCCAGAGGAACGCGGCGAAGGAGCCGTGGCTCTCCTTGATCGCCGCCGCGCGCCGCGCATTGTTGATCGCCGAGGCGATCTTGCCGCGGTGGCGCACGATGCCGGGGTCCTGCACCAGCCGCTCGACGTCCCCCTCGCCCATGCGGGCGACGCGCTCGATCGAAAAACCGTCGAAGGCCGCGCGGAACGCCTCGCGCTTCCTGAGGATCGTCAGCCAGGAGAGCCCGGCCTGGAAACCTTCGAGGCAGAGCTTTTCGTAGAGCCGGTCGTCGTCGGCCGTGGGGCGCCCCCACTCGGCGTCGTGATACCGGCGGTAAAGCAGGTCGGTGCCGTGCCAGGCGCAGCCGGCCGAGCCGTCTTCGCGGCGAAGCAGTCCGTCGGCAAGGTGTTCGGGGTCGGCCATCGCCGACAGCTTGTGTCAGCCCGCGGGAAAATCCGCAAGCATGCGCCGGGAGCCCGGATCAGGCGTCCTTCAGCCGGCGGCTGGAGCAGCTGTAGCGCTTCAGCGACCATTTCGGCCGGCCGTTCATATAGGTCGCCGCGGCCGCCTGGCCGAACATCGCGCACTGCATGATCGAGCCGTCGAAGGCGACGTCCTCGGCACGACAGTTCTGGGGCTGGGCGTTGAGACACATCACGAGGGTCAGGGCGATCATCGAACGTCTCCGATCGTTGGTGCCGCGCCTCCGCCTGCGGCCGGTTGCTGGATCTCCGGCGGCTGCCGGACTTTCTTGCTCAGGCACGGCTCTCCCGCGCCGCCGGCATGGCTGCCGACGGTCGTTGCCTTGCGTCGCTGCACTCAGGTTTCGACCTGCCAGTGGAACCGGCAGGCGACGACGATGCTAGCAGTTTTGCTGCATTGCACAATGCCCTCAAATTGGGCCTTTTTGTCTGCCGCCTACTATTTCATCTTTTGCTTGCCCGGGCCTGCCTGCGCCGCCGGCCGGTCGGGGCGGCGAGCCGCCGGCGAAACCCTCCATTAACCCTAGGGAAGAGTTGGCAAAGATCGTTAGCGCCGGGGCCGCGGGCGTTAACCCTTCGCTCGCCGTTTCGCGCGAGCCTTCCTCTCGAAACGGCCGCGATGTCTGCGACCGAACGTCACATGAGGAGACCAGGATGTATCGACGCGCCGCCCTTGCCGGGCTTTTTCTCGCAGCGGCCATCGGATCCTTCGCCGCTGATGCCGTGGCTCAGGAGCGCCGGCCGCTTCGCCCCGCCGTCCGCATCGCGCCGGGCATCGGCGGCCCCTGGGTGATGGAGTTCGCCGCCCCCTCCCCGAGCGGCGTCGTCCTTGCGGCGCGCACGCCCGACGGTCCGGCGGCGATGAGCGCAGCCGCGCTCGCCGTCCGCGGGGCGCCGGCAGCCCGCACCGTCGATCCGCGCCAGGCGATCGACCCGCAGTTCCTGCCGCAGACCGTTGCCTATGCCGGCGCCGGCAAGCCCGGCACGATCGTCATCGATCCGCACGCGCATTTTCTCTATCTCGTCGGCGAGAACGGCACGGCCCGCCGCTACGGCGTCGGCACCGGCAAGCCCGGCTTCGGCTGGTCCGGCACCCATCGCATCAGCCGCAAGGCCGAGTGGCCGGGCTGGACGCCGCCCTCGCAGATGATCGCGCGCGAAAGGAAGAAAGGCCGCATCCTGCCCGCCCACATGGAGGGGGGTCCGGCCAATCCGCTCGGCGCCCGGGCGATGTATCTCGGCTCGACGCTCTATCGCATCCACGGCACCAACCAGCCCTGGACCATCGGCCGCAACGTCTCCTCCGGCTGCATCCGCATGCGCAACGAGGATGTGACCGACCTCTACGAGCGGGTATCGGTCGGCACCGAGGTGCTGGTGCTCTGAGGCGGCCCGGAACGACAGACCGGGCGCGATGACCGCCGCCGCGCATCGGGGACGGTGCCGACAGGAATCGCATCACGGCAATGTGAACGATGCGCGGACTTTCCCTAGGGATCGTTCCCGGCTGTTGCGGAGTTGAAACATGGCGAAATCGTGGTCCGATCGAGGCACGGTCTCGCCGCATCGACAGGCACGCGAGGCGAAGGCGCAGGCCGGACGCCACGCGACTGCCAGACGATCGAACGGAAATGACCGGCGCGGCAACGATTCCGCGTCCGGATAAACGAACGAACCCGCCGCAACGAGCGGGCACTGGCTGGAGAGAAATCGATGAAGACCTTCAAGACGCTCGTCTTCGGCGTTGCGGCCGCCGGCATGCTCGCATCGCTGGCGAGCCCGGCCGCGGCGGAGACCGTCCGCCGCTACAACTACGCCACTTTCTCCTGGGAAGAGGTCGACGCCAACGCCCCGACGGGTGGTGAGCTGCGGCGCATGCTTGCCCGCAAGCCCGCGGCCGAGTTCATGCGCCGCGAGGTCCGCATAAAGACCGACGAGAAGCCCGGCACGATCATCGTCGATTCGAGCCGGCGCTACCTCTATTACGTCGAGGGGAACGGCATGGCGACGCGCTACGGCGTCGGCGTCGGGCGCGAGGGCTTCGGCTGGTCGGGCACGATGAAGGTCGGCCGCAAGGCGGAATGGCCGGGCTGGACGCCGCCGGCGACGATGGTGGTGCGCGAGCGCGCCAAGGGACGCGAACTCCCCGCCTATATGGAGGGCGGCCCCGGCAATCCGCTCGGCGCGCGGGCGATGTATCTCTACAACGGCCACGGCAACGATTCGATGTTCCGCATCCACGGCACCAACCAGCCCTGGACCATCGGCCAGATGATGTCGTCGGGCTGCATCCGCATGATGAACGAGGACGTCGAGCATCTCTACGGCCGCGTGCCGGTGGGCGCGAAGGTCGTGGTGATCGGCCCCGACGGGCGCGGCGCGAAGAACGTCTATGCCGAGACCGGCGTCCTCAGCCGGCCGGGCCTGTTGGAGACGATCTTCGGCGGCTGACCGTCGCCGGCGACTTCGACCTCGGGGTCCGGCGCAGCGGCCGGACCCGTCCTTTACCGCAGACCGGGCGAGCCTTGCCTCCCCCGGCGCGGTGCTTTATAGGCTGCGGCGTCCGCGCGGACACCCTTGGAGGCAGCGCGGAGTGAAGCGGTCCCCATCCGGGGCGCCGCTTTTCGTCGTTTCGGGCATGGGGCCCTTTACGACCCCTCGACAATTTGAAGGACGACACGCCATGCACCAGACCTTCACGGTCAAGGCCGAGGCGCGCGACAAGGTCGGCAAGGGGGCCGCCAGACATCTGCGCCGCAACAACATGATTCCCGCCGTCATCTACGGCGGCAAGGAAGAGCCGCTGCCGATCGCGCTCCCCTACAAGGAGACCTTTCTGGCGCTCCACGCCGGCGGCTTCATGACCTCGATCGCGACGATCGAGCTCGACGGCAAGGAGATCAAGGTCCTGCCGAAGGACTACCAGCTCGAGCCGGTCCGCGACTTCCTCATCCATGTCGACTTCCTGCGCGTCTCCGACGAGACCCGGGTGACGGTCGAGATCCCCGTGCATTTCGAGAACGAGGAAAAGTCCCCCGGCCTGAAGCGCGGCGGCACGCTCAACGTCGTGCGCCACGAGGTCGAGGTCGAGGCTCCCGCCAACGCCATTCCGGAGTTCTTCGCGATCGACCTGACGGGTCTCGAGATCAACGACGCGATCCACGCCTCGGCGCTGACGCTGCCGGCCAACGTCGAGCTGACGATCACCGACCGAGACTTCACCATCGCCACCATCGTCTCCCCGGCCGCGATGCGCTCGGAAGGCGACGAGGAGGCCGAGACCGAGGTCACCGAGCAGCGGGCCCAGACCGCCGAGGGCGAGACCAAGGCCGGCAAGGAATAAGCCGTCCGGCTTTCCTTGCGACATCAATGACGGCCGGGCATTGTCCGGCCGTTTTTGTGTGGCGCAGAATCGTCATGCGCCATCGCCCTCGAAGTCAGGACGCGACCATCGAAGTCTCGTCATCCCGGCCCCCGAGCCGGGATCCATTCCAAACCGCACAAGCTGCCGAAAGCATCGACGAGGAGGCTGGCTCGGTCGACGATTTGGAATGGATCCCGGGTCAAGCCCGGGATGACGAAGCGTTGGTGCGCCGACCCTACAGCCCCGATGCGTCGCCTTCCGCCTCTGCTGTTGCCGTTGAAAGGGTATGCCCGTCTTACTGGGACTTGGCCGGGAGCGCACCTTCGGCCACTCTGAGCCACTGCCATCCCACCAATCCCAGGGAGTGCCCCGATGCTTCTGATCGCAGGTCTCGGCAATCCGGGCCCGAAATACGCCGGCAACCGCCACAACATCGGTTTCATGGCCGTCGACGAGATCGCCCGGCAGGCGAATTTCCCCGCCTTCTCGAAGAAGTTCTCCGCCGAGATCGCCGAAGGCGCCATCGCCGGCGAGAAGGTGCTGCTCGTGAAGCCGCAGACCTTCATGAACGACTCCGGCCGCTCGGTCGGCGAGGCGGTGCGCTTCTACAAGCTCGAACCGAAGGACGTCGTCGTCATCCATGACGAGCTCGACCTTGCGCCCGGAAAGCTGCGGGTGAAGACCGGCGGCGGCCACGGCGGCCACAACGGGCTGCGGTCGATCGACGCCCATCTCGCAACGAAGGACTATCGGCGCGTGCGCCTCGGCATCGGCCATCCCGGCAGCAAGGAGGCCGTGACGCCGCATGTCCTCGGCGACTTCGCCAAGGTCGACCGCGAGTGGCTGGAGCCGTTTCTCGACGCCGTCGCCCGCAACGCCGAGAGCCTGGTCAAGGGCGAGGACGCCCTGTTCATGAACAAGGTCAGCGTCGCCACCGGCGGCCGCGAGGAGCCGGCCGGCGCCAAGGGCTCGGCAGGCAGCAAGTCCGCCCCGAAGGGCCAGAGCCACATCCGGCAGGCGCGCTCGCCGAAGCCTTCGGTCAAGCTGCCGGAGAAAGGCCCGATGGCGGAGATGCTGAAGCGGATGTTCGGCGGCAAGGAGTAGCCCGGCGGCTGCCCCTCGTCAGTTCGGCGCGCGGATCGTCCAGCTCCGGTCGATGCCGGGATCCTGCCAGGCGACCGTCGTCTCGACCGTCACCTTGCGCTTGTCGAAGATGACGTTGCGGGGATTGTCGCCGCCGACATCGGCGGAGCCGTCGAAGCGATAGCCCTCGCCGACCCGGCGGAACAGCGCGGCTTCGACCACGACGCCGTCGCCGGGCTTCTGGTAGCGCCCGTGCTGCGGCTTTTCGTAATAGAAGAACGCCACGGCGTCCGCGGCGCCGTCGCCGGAATAGTCGCCGTAGAAAATACAGGTCTTCTGGCCGCTGCCGATCCGCGTCAGCCAGTGGTCCTTGATGAATCCGGCCGCGGGGCCGCCGTCCTCGCAGGCGGCGAAGGCGGGCACGGCAACGAAGGTGGCGAGGAAGACGATGAGAAGGCGCATGTCGACTGTCCTTTCTCGTTCAGGCCGGCCCGAAAAGGAACCGGCGCGGCCGCAACTCTAACACCATGGCCGGCGCATCGAAACGGCGACGCTGTTGACCCCTCGCCCGTTCGGCGGCAAACAGCGCCTCAACGATCGGGCCGCGCCGGCGGCCGGACGAAAGCTTTCCGAAGGACCACCCCCATGGGTTTCAGATGCGGGATCGTCGGCCTGCCGAATGTCGGCAAGTCGACGCTGTTCAACGCCCTCACCAAGACCGCCGCGGCGGCTGCCGCCAACTATCCCTTCTGCACCATCGAGCCGAACACCGGCGACGTGCCGGTGCCGGACCCGCGGCTGAAGGAAATCGCGGCGATCGCCAGATCGGCGAACATCCTGCCGACGCGGATCACCTTCGTCGACATCGCCGGGCTCGTGCGCGGCGCCTCGAAGGGCGAAGGCCTCGGCAACCAGTTCCTCGCCAATATCCGCGAGGTCGACGCCATCGTCCACGTGCTACGCTGCTTCGAGGATGGCGACGTCGTCCATGTCGAGGGCCGGGTCGATCCGGTGGCCGATGCCGAGACGGTCGAGACCGAGCTGATGCTGTCCGACCTCGAAAGCCTCGAGCGGCGGGTGGTGGGCACCCGCAAGAAGGCGACCGGCAAGGACAAGGAGGCGCTCGCCGTCCTCCCCGTCATGGAGAAGGCGCTCAAGGTCCTCAACGACGGCAGGCCGGCGCGGGTGATCCTCGCCGATCTCGACGTCGAGGAACGCCGCATGCTGCGCGGCCTCAACCTCCTCACCTCCAAGCCGGTCCTCTACGTCTGCAACGTCGCCGAGGCGGACGCCGCGGCCGGCAACGCCCATTCTGCCGCGGTGGCGAAGATGGCGGAGGCGCAGGGAGCGAGCACGGTGATCATCTCGGCCGCCATCGAGGCGGAGATCGCCCAGCTGCCCGAAGAGGAGGTCGGCGACTATCTGGAGGCGATGGGTCTCCACGAGCCCGGCCTCGATCGGCTCATCAGGGCGGGCTACGAGCTCCTCGACCTGATCACCTATTTCACCGCCGGCCCGAAGGAGACCCGCGCCTGGACGATCAACCAAGGCACAAAGGCGCCGCAGGCCGCCGGCGTCATCCACACCGACTTCGAGAAGGGCTTCATCCGCGCCCAGACCATCGCCTATGACGATTTCGTCGCCCTCGGCGGCGAGGTGGGTGCCAAGGAGGCGGGGAAATCCCGCGACGAGGGCAAGGAATACGTCGTGTCGGACGGCGACATCATGAACTTCAAATTCAATGTGTAATTGCCGTCGAATTGGAGTAGCCGGTCAAATCCGCGACGGGGAACGAGAACGCTCTCCCCTTCGCAACGTACTTTCTGTTCTCAAGCATCAACCAAAGAGCGTTCGCATAGATTCGATCGCCATTTAGTTTTTGTTGCATTTCAATATATTCGGAAAATATGTTTTCCGTCATTTCAATCAAACTGGACATTATTTCAAAGACGTCGCGACGCTTTAGATGACCGTGCCGAACAAGGACGCCGACGTCTTCAAAAAATGATAGGATCGTGTGCAGCTTTCGGAATTCTGTATCACATTCGCTGTCTGTTAAAATGATGCGGTCATGATCCGTCTTGAGGTCTTTGACAACTTGGCCTGCGAAGGATTTGAGGCTCGGATGCTGATGCGCCTGGTTAGGATTGTCCGCAAACCGCTTTTGTATTGCGATCAATTTTCGCCGGGCAATGCGAACACTCTTGCTTTCAACGCGGCGGGTGATTTCGAGATAGATGGCTGCACGCCGAGCGTGGCTCGCCTCGCTCGACTGTGAATACGCGATGAGAAGTGCGAATCCGCTGATAAAGAAGATCATTGTACTCGAAATGTAATATGCCATCTCAACGGGAAAAAATTTGCTACTACTATCCAGCATGTCCGAATAATATTTTCCGGGATAAAAGAATGGCATCAGCGCCCAAAATAATATCATAAACGCAGCAGTGCAGACACCTAAGAAAAACATCGCCGCGACGAACTGCAGCCAATATTGGATAATTGGACGGGCAATTTTTGCGAATATTTTTCTTGAACGCGGTTTACTTGAAGTCATTGCTACCTCCCCTTGCGGCATATATGCAATTATAAGATGCATAGAGGCCCTGGAGTCAAATGGCTTCTCCGCCTGACCTTCTCATCAAACGCCGCCGACCGCGTCGCCCGGTCTCTCACGCTATGCTTCAGAAAGCTAAGCTCGCGGAACAGTTTGTCGGTTCTCCGCCACCACGATCTCGGCCTCGCAGGCCACCGCGAAATTCACCGACCGGGCGATGAAGCATTTCGCATGCGCCTCGTGGTGGAGCGCCTCGGCCCTCTCCGCATCGCTCCCCGCCGCGACCGTCACCGTCGGCCGCAGCACGACACGGACGAACTGCCCTCCCCCATCGGCAGCTTCCTGCATCTCGCCCTCGGCTTCGTCCGCATAGCCGACGACGACCACCCCCGCCTCGGCGCAAAGATGCAGGTACCAGAGCTGGTGACACGAGGAGAGCGCGGCGAGCAGCATCTCTTCCGGGTTCCAGCGGGCGGCGTCGCCGCGAAAGGCGGGATCTGCCGAGCCTTCGATCGCCGGCTTGCCGGGCGCCTCGATGCGGTGATCGCGCGAATAGGCGCGGTAGTGCGCGGTTCCCTCGCCGCGATCGCCCGTCCATTTCAGCCCGACGGCGTAGCGGTGAATTCGGCCTGCCATTGTTTTCGAGCCTCCCGTAAAGCGCGGGCGATGCGGCCGCCCGCCGGACCGTGGTAACCCTTTCTTCACACGTCTCGCCGCTGCGCTTGCGAAAGGCGCTGCCGCAATGCTTAGTGCGGCGATGTATGCGTTTTTGCCACAATCGAGGGCCGCGCGGCGCCCCCGGGCCCTCCGCTCGCCCCGATTCCGCCTTGCCGGCCTCCTTGCCGCTGCCGCCCTCGTCGCGGCATCCGCCGCGCCGGCGGGCGCCGAGACCACCGACAAGTCGGGCGAGAGGCTGGCTGCCGGCGGCGACGAGGCGGCCGCGAGCGTCGTCGCCACCGTGGAGCACGATGCGGTGGTCCGCATCGCCGCACCGCTCGCCCCGACGCGTCTCTCCCTCGTCCTTTCGCCTGTCACCGTCGAGCCGGACACGCGGGCCTTCATGGACGTCTATCTGCAGCCGGCCGAGGCTGCCGGCAACACTGCTGCCGGCCCCGATCCGGCTCTCCCCGATACCGCGGGCCCCTCGGCGAGAGCGGACAGTCCGGACAGCGCGGCCCGCCTGTCGGGCGACAACGCCAGCCGCCTTGCCGGCACCGTCGCCTTCACCGAGGCGAACGCCCCCGGCGAGGAGGAGTATTTCGTCGTCAACGTTCCCCCCGGAATGCGCTTCGACGGCGGCGCGGCCATCGTCACCCTCGTCCTGTCGGGCGGCGACCTCGGAAAGGCCGCCGTCGAGATCCGCAAGGCGAACCTTCTGAAATAGCCGGGTCGCCTCGCGCAGGTCCGTCCGCTACCGGATCATTTGCCTTCCGGCGTCCAGGGCTGAAGCGCGTCCACCTTCATCTTGCGCTTCTCCTCGTTGGAGAGCTTGAAGTTGTCGCCATAGGCCGAGGATTCCCACGAGCCGTAGGTCGGATTGGCCAGCATGAACCAGTCCTTGCCGAAATGTGCCTTGAGCTTGTCGAAGGCCGCGGCGCGCTCCTCGATCGAGCCCTCCGCCTCGCTGGTGAAGTCGTTGAAATTGTCGCCGAACAGCGCCACGACGCGGTAGTCCTTGGCGACGAAGTCGCGGCGGCTCGCCTTGTCGGAGGTCCATTCCGGCTTCTCGTCGCGCATCAGGAAGGTGTCGACATTGCCGCCCATCGGGTAGCCCAGCGCCTCGAGATTGGCGCGGGTCGCCTCCTCCTGTCCGGCCTTGCGGTTGGTGACGTAGAAGATCTTCACGCCCTTCTCGTCGGCATATTTCAGATAGTCGAGCGAGCCGGGCACGGCCTTGGCGTCCTTGGCCTTGGTCCAGTCGTCCCAGGTCTTGGAGGAATAGTCGCTGTTGGTGGTGACGAGGCCGGATTCATAGGCGGAATTGTCCATCACCGTCTCGTCGAGATCGAGGATGACGGCGGGCGGCAGGTCGCCGGCGTCGGTCTGGTCGAGGGCGCTCGCGCTCTTGTCGGCGAGTTCCTCGTCGAGCCGCAGCCTGCCGAGGGCGTAGACCGCCATCGAATTGGCCTTGTACTCGACCGACCGCTGCATCCACAGCGTCGCATTGAGGATATCGTTGGGTCCGGTCGCGGCCGCCTCCGGCGCGGCCGGCTTGGCATCCTCGGCGAAGGCCGGCAGCGGCGCGGCGAGGGTGAGGCCGAGGCAGGCGGTCGCGAGTGCTCCCGGGAAACGGAGAGTGTGGCGCATCGTGGCGTTCCTTGCGTGGTTGAGCCGGGTGCCATGATTGCAGCCGGCGCGGCCGTTGTGAACCTGCCGGAAATTTTTGCCGCGCGGCGCCCCGCCCGCCCGCCGCGGCCGACCGCATCGCTCGGTGCCGCGCCCCGCCGGCGCGCGGAAAAAATCCGCGCTTATCCCGAAGGCCGATCTTCTCGCCTTCCGAACATCGGCCTATGAGAGCACCTGCCCTGAAGCGGAGGAGCGGCGGCATTGCTGACCTATGAGGATTTCGTCGAAGGCCGGGAATTTCCCCTCGGTCCCTACGTGGCGGAGCGCGAGGAGATGCTCGCCTTCGCCCGCGAGTTCGATCCGCAGCCCTTCCATCTCGACGAGGCCGCGGGGGGCGCCAACGAACTCGTCGGCTCGCTGACGGCCTCGGGCTGGCACACATGTTCGATGCTGATGCGGATGATGGCCGATTCCTTCCTGCTTGGCGCGAGTTCGCAGGGCTCGCCCGGTGTCGACTTCGTCGACTGGAAGGCGCCGGTCCGCCCCGGCGACAGCCTGGCCGGCACCGCCCGCGTGCTGTCGCGCCGGATGTCGTCCAAGCGCCCGACCCTCGGCATCGCGAAGCTTAGCGCGACGCTCTCGAACCAGGCGGGCACCAGCGTCCTCGTCAGCGAGTACGCCCTCCTCCTCCTCACCCGCGAGGGAGCCGCGTCGTGACCTTCTGGGACAGTTTCGTCGTCGGCGAGCCGGTCACCCTCGGCTCACACCGCTTCACCGCCGAGGACATCGTGCGCTTCGCCAGGCAGTACGACCCGCAGCCGTTCCACCTCGATCCGGAGGCGGCGAAGGCCTCCGTCCTCGGCGGGCTCTGCGCCTCCGGCTGGCACACCGCCGCGGCCTGCATGCGCCTCAACGTCGAATATCGCTATCGCAAGGTCGCAGAGTGGATCGCCGCCGGCAATCCGGTGCCGCGGATCGGCCCCTCGCCCGGCTTCCGGAACATGCGCTGGCCGAAGCCGGTCTTTGCCGGCGACCGCGTCACCTTCACCCAGACGGTCACCGAGAAGCGCCGCTCGGAGACGCGGCCGGGCTGGGGCCTCCTGAGCTTCGTCACCAGTGGCGTCAACGACGACGGCGAGGAGGTGTTTGCCTTTGACGGCGTCGCCTTCCAGGGAACCGAATAACTCGAAAGCGAAACGAAACGCGAGCGAAACACAACTCGCAATCATAGCGAAATGGCTGCGGTCTAGAGAAGCCCTCGCCGAACGGATCCGCTGGCTGGGTTGCCCGGATGCTCCCGTTGGTTTCGGCGCTTCTCGAGATCACAACCATGCGCAACATCGACAGGCTCTATGTCGCCACCGGTTTCGGCTGGCTGATCTTCGCGGCCGGTTTCGGCACGTGGCTCGGCGCGAGCGGAAACTTCAATTTCGGCCAGTCGCACGCCCATGTCGGGCTGCTCGGCTTCGTCGCCTCGATGCTCTTCGGCCTCGTCCATCGTGCCTGGCCGGCGCTGCGCGAGCGCGGCCTCGCCACCGTGCAGTTCGCCGTCTACGAGATCGGCACGATCGTGCTCCTCGCCGGCAAGATCATGGTCGACGCGACCGGCCATCCCAATCTGCTGCTGATGATCGGCGCGCCGATCGTCATCCTCGGAGCCCTGCTCTTCCTCTGGCTGTTCCTCGCTTCCCCCGCATCGACGAGGACGCCGGAACTGGTGCCCGCGGAGTAATCCCCCAGATTTCCGCATCCCGCACCGGACGAAGAGCCCCGATCGTTCCCCCGCGGTCGGGGCTTTCGCTTGCGCTCTCGGTGCAGCGTCGGCGAAGCCCATCGCCACTTCGGCCGGGCACGCCTCCGTGCCGTTCCCCGCTGCCTTCGGCCCTCAGCGCTCGGCCCTCAGCGCTCCGCGTCCGACCCGCGGCCGAGAAACGCCTCGGCCGCCTCCCTGTCACCGGCATCCGTCGCAAGGCGCGCATAGAGGTCGGCGAGATTTTCCCAGATCGCCGCTTCGGGCCGCCCGGCGCCGAGGAACGCGCTGATCTCCTGCATCTCGCGGACCCAGCGATAGGCTTTCGGAAACATCGCCGGGATCTGCGTCCCGCTGCGGGTCAGAAGCGCCGCCTGGCTGCGCCCGAGTTCGGCGTGAAGCGCATCGCCGAGCCCTTCGCGTTCCGCCGCCAGGATGATTGCCGTGGTGATGCCGGTCAGCCCTTTGGTGAGGGCGCCGTAGCACATCTTCAACCCCGAGGCCGCGCCCGTCCCGCCTGGAAGTAGCGCGACGTCGAGGCCGAACGCCCGCAGATCGAGCGCCGCCTGCGCGCCGGGGCCGGAAACGTAGAGCCGCGGGCCCTCCTCGCCCGCCGCCTGCTTCGGGGGCAGGCCGATGATCCCGCCGTCGCAGAACCGCGCGCCGGCCCGCGTCACCACCGCCTCGATCTCGCGGACGGTCCCGGGATTGACGGCGTTGAGGTCGACATAGAGCGGAGAACTCCCCGCCGGAACGTGCCGGGCGAAGGTTTCGGCGGTGGAAAGAGCCACCTCGGGCGGGACCACCGAGAGGATCACCGGCGCTCTGGCGAGGGACTCCGGCGTGACGCTCTCCATTCCCGCCGCCGCTGCGCGCCGCAAGGTACCATCGGAGCGGCCCTCGGTGAGAGTGACGACACGCGCGCCGCGATGGACGAGCCGGGCGGAAAGGCCCGCCCCCATCGCCCCGGCTGCCGGGACCGCAATGACCGTCTGCCCGCCCATTCTACCTGTCTCCCACGAACACCAACCCGACGGGATCTAGGGCACGGCGCCGGAGGCGGGGCATCAAAACGACGCTCCGCCCTATCGAAAATGCGCCATCCCATTGTCGGGACACGTAGCGACACGACGATGCGCGGCCGCGCGTGCGCCGGACCCGGCGCTGGCCGACCCTAGCCGGCGCGTGCGGCGGCCCTTTCCGCGGCCCGTCCGGCCAGCATCGCGGCGAGTTCGATCGCCTTTTCGAAGGCGCCGACGTCGGCGATGCCCTTGCCGACGATGTCGTAGGCGGTGCCGTGCGCCGGCGTGGTGAAAACCGTCTTCAAGCCGGCCGTCACCGTCACCCCCTTGTTGAATCCCTTCAGCTTCGTCGCGATCTGGCCCTGGTCGTGATACATCGCCGTGACGCTGTCGAACTCGCCGGCAAAGGCCTTGAGATAGACGGTGTCGGACGGATAGGGCCCCTTGCAGTCGATGCCCTCCTTCGCCATCGCCGCGACGGCGGGCGCGATGATCTCGATCTCCTCGCGACCGAACAGGCCGCCCTCCCCGGCATGCGGATTGAGCGCGGCGACGGCGATGCGCGGGCGCGCGATTCCGGCCCCGCGCATGGTCGCGTCGGCGAGGCGGAGCGCCTTGCAGACATTGTCGAAGGTGACCTGCTCGACCGCCTCGCGCAGCGAGACGTGCGAGGTCACCCGGGTCATCCACTGTCCCTCGAGGACGTTCATCTCCGAGAACGGCCCGACATGGCCGAGGAGATGGGCGAACATCTTGTGCTCGTCGGGGAAGTGCCAGCCGCCGCGGAACATCGCCTGCTTGTTGAGCGGCGCGAAGCTGACCGCATCGACCTCTCCATCCTTGGCGAAGGCGACGGCGCGGGCAAGCGTCTCGCCGGTCAGGCGGCCGGCTTCCGGATCGGCGACGCCGATCGGCAGCGCTTCCGGGTCGATGTTCTTCAGATCGACGATCGGCGTCTCGCCGGGCGCGAATCGCGCGGCGCGTGGCGAGGCGACGTCGACCAGCTTCAGCGTCACCCCCGCCTGCCGGGCGCCTCGCTCGACGACCCGGCGGTCGCCGACGACGACGAGGCGGGCAGCGCCCGCCACGCGGCCCTCGGCAAGGATGCGGGCTGTCTGTTCCGGCCCGATGCCGGTGCAGTCTCCGGGCACGAGCGCGATGACGGGCCTGTCGGCCATGGGCTTCTCCTCTTCGGCTTCGCGGCGGGCGCGAGGGGCCGCTCCGTTCACTCGTTGTCGCCTTCGATCGCCGCGAGAACGGCGTCCGTCACCATGCGCGTCGTCGCCTTGCCGCCGAGATCGGGCGTGTGGCAGGTCCGGTCGGCCGTCACCCGCTCGATCGCCCGCATCAGGCGGCTGGCCGCCGCGGGTTCGCCGAGGTGGTCGAGCATCAGGCAGGCGGTCCAGAAGGTGCCGACCGGATTGGCGATGCCCTTGCCGGTGATGTCGAAGGCCGAGCCGTGGATCGGCTCGAACATCGAGGGGAAGCGGCGCTCGGGGTTGAGATTGGCGGTCGGCGCGATGCCGAGCGAGCCGGCGAGGGCGGCGGCGAGATCGGACAGGATGTCGGCGTGGAGGTTGGTCGCGACGATGGTGTCGAGCGTCTCGGGCTTGAGCGTCATGCGCATGGTCATCGCGTCGACGAGTTCCTTGTCCCAGTCGACGTCGGGATAGTCCGCCGCCACCTCTGCGGCGATCTCGTCCCACATCACCATGCCGTGGCGCTGGGCATTCGACTTGGTGACGACGGTGAGCTTGCGGCGCGGCCGCGCCTTTGCGAGGGCGAAGGCGTAACGCATGATCCGCTCGACGCCGGCGCGCGTGAAGATCGCGACCTCGGTGGCGACTTCCCCCGGCAAACCGCGATGCGAGCGGCCGCCCTGGCCGGCATATTCGCCCTCGGAATTCTCGCGGACGATGACCCAGTCCAGCCGGTCGGGACCGACGCCGCGCAGCGGGCTCTCGATGCCCGGCAGGATGCGCGTCGGCCGGACGTTGGCATACTGGTCGAAGGACTGGCAGATGGCGAGGCGAAGGCCCCAGAGCGTCACGTGGTCGGGCACGTCCGGTGCCCCGACCGCCCCGAAATACAGCGCGTCGAAGCCGGCGAGCCGGGCGAGCCCGTCTTCCGGCATCATCCGCCCGGTCCGCCTGTAGAGCGCCGAACCCCAGTCGAAATGCTCGAAATCGAGGGCGAAGCCGCCGTCGCGGCGCGCCAGCGCCTCCAGCACCTCGATGCCGGCTCCAATCACCTCGACGCCGATGCCGTCGCCGGGGATCGCCGCAATCCTGTAGGATGCCCTGTCGGATGCCATGCGTTCTCCCCTCCCTCCGGGCCGACCCTGTACCGCGACGCCGAGAGGCAGTCCCGCGACCGACATGGGAGGTACATGATGGCAGGATTGTTGACAATCGGGGGAATTGCGAATTTGCCGCCGATGCGGTTCCAGGTTTAAGGCCCGGCAGGGCGGGCACCTGCGGCAAGCCGCGTCGGCGCCTTCCGCTGGGCTTTCAACGAAGGCAGCGGCCTCGGCGTGACGACCCGTCGCCCGGCCGAATTGTTGACAATAGACGAAAAGCCGCGCTAGCTGCCTGCATTGCAACGACGGCTGCGGACCGGCGCCACGCTTTGCCGCCCGCCGCCGTCAAGACGGGATCTTCGACAGACGATGGAACAGCGCAGCCCGACCCATTTCACGCCGCAGAGCGATCCGTCCATCGGCGCCGGCCTCACCGCCGAGGTCGCCGAGTTCGTGCTCGACACGACCTATGACGCGATCCCGGCGGCGGTGATCGACCTTGCCAAGAAGTCGATCCTGGACGGGTTCGGTCTCGCTCTGTCGGGGTCCGTCGCGATGTCGGGCCGCTACGTCCAGCAGCATCTCGCCGACGTCGCCGGCAAGGGCGGGGCCACCGTCATCGGCACGGCGATGAAGGCGCCGGCGCGCTTCGCCGCCTTCGCCAACGGCGTCGGGATCCACGCCGACGACTACGACGACACCCAGCTCGCCGTCGCCGAGGACCGGGTCTACGGCCTCCTCACCCATCCGACGGCACCCTGCCTGCCGGCCGCCTTCGCCGAAGCCGAACTGCGCGGGCTGACGGGCCGCGACATGCTGGCGGCCTATCTCGTCGGCGTCGACGTCGAGTGCAAGATCGCCGAGGCGATCTCGCCCCGCCACTACCAGCACGGCTTCCACGCCACCGCCACCTGCGGCACCTTCGCGGCGGCCTCGGCGGCGGGGCGGCTGCGCGGCTTCGACCGCGAGACGCTGCAGCGCGCGCTGTCGATCGCCGGCAGCCAGAGCGCCGGGCTGCGGGAGAACTTCGGCACCATGACCAAGCCGTTCCATGCCGGCCGGTCGTCGGAAGCCGGCGTCGTCGCCTGCGACCTCGCCGGGCTCGGCTGGAGCGCCACCGACAAGATCCTCGAGGCGCCGCGCGGCTTCTTCCAGGCCCATGGCGGCGGCTACGACCTCAACGCCATTCGCGGCAAGCTCGGCAACCCGTGGAGCTTCGCGGATCCGGGCGTCTCGATCAAGCCGCACCCCTCCGGCTCACTCACCCATCCCGGCATGACCGAGATGCTGGAACTCATCCGCGAGCACGGCATCAAGGCGCAGGAGGTGGCGAGCGTCGATGTCGGCACCAACCACAACATGCTGAACGCGCTGATCCACCACCAGCCGAAGAACGAGCTGCAGGCGAAGTTCTCGATGGAATTCTGCATGGCGATCCTGCTTCTCGACGGGCGGGCCAACCTGCCGGAATTCACCGACGAGACGGTGCTGCGCGAGGACGTCCAGGCGATGATCAAACGCGTCAACTTCCACGTCCATCCGGAGGCGGAGGCCGCCGGCTACGCCAAGATGACGACGATCATCAAGGTGACGCTCGAGGACGGCCGGACGATCGAGGGCCGGGCCGATTTCGGCAAGGGCTCGCCGGCCAATCCGATGACCTATGGCGAGGCCGCCGACAAGTTCCGCGGCTGCGCCGAGTTCGCCCGCTGGCCGAAGGACAAGAGCGAGGCGATCGTCGACATGGTGGCCTCGCTCGACGACATGGCCGATCTCGGCAGGCTCGCGGCGGCGCTCGCCGCCTGACGCATTTCCGCGTCGAATGATACGAGATCCGCTCGATCAGAGCGGGGCTTGTATCAAGCCCGCGCGGCGAATGAGCGTCTTTGTTTCCGGCATCACGAAGTGATCTGCCGGAAACCGTACGAGAAGCAAGGGCCGGACGGCCCACCCCGTCCGGCCCTTTCGTCTGCGCGTCGTCCGAGGCCGCCGAGACCGGCCCCCGCCGAAGCTCCGGCGCCCGGCCGGGCCGGCGCCGGCGCCGTAGTCACGATCCGCGGTCGCGGCCGACGAGCTTCAGGATGATCAGCGGCGCGAGCAGATTGGTCATGAAGGAGCGCACGAACTGGAAGCTCGCGACGAGCGCCGATGCGAGGCCGAGCGCCTTGGCCGTCGCGATCATCTCGCCGAGGCCGCCGGGTGCCATCGCCAGCGCCAGGGAGGAGAAACCGAGGCCGGTCAGGCCCGGCATGACGAAGGCTGCGAGCACCATCATCGCGGCGACGAGAGCAAGGCTCGCCGCGAGCCCCGCCAGGGTGGCGCGCGGCAGCCGCGTCAGGTCCTCGCGCTTCAGCCGGGTGCCGAGGGAGAAGCCGATGGCGATCTGGGCTGCGGCAAGGAGCGGCGACGGCATCGCCGCGAGCTGGAAGCCGGCGAGCACCAGAGCGACGCCGACGCTCATCGGCATGATGATCCACGGATTGAGGAGATTCATCCGGCTCGCGCCGTATGCGAGGAGGCTGCCGAGAAGAAGGCAGGCGACCAGCGCCTCGACGCTTCCGCCCGCCGGCCCGGCTGGCAGCGGCGCGCCCGAGCGGTCGAGGCCGATCAGCACCGGCACCGTCAGCACCACGAGGACGACGCGCAGCGAATGCGCCACCATGACGAAGTCGGCCCGCGCGCCGAGATCGGCCGCCAGCGACGCCATTTCCGACATGCCCGCCGGCAGTGCGGCAAGCAGCGCGCTCAGCCTGTCGACGCCCGCGAGACGGGCGAGCGGCAAGGCGAGCAGGACACCGACGGCGTTGGAGGCCACCGCCGCGGCGACCATCGCCGGCAGATAGCCGGCGACGTCGCGGATCGTCGCGACGTCGAGAACCGAGGCGACGGACGAGCCGATCAGAAGCTGGCCGGCGCGGCGGATGAGATGGGTTCGGCCGATCCCCGGAACGCAGTTGGCGTAGACCGCCGAACCGAGCATCGATCCGAAGATCCAGGCGAGCGGAAGGCCGAGCAGATGGAAGGCGATCCCGACGAGTGCTGCCGAGACGAGCCCGCCCGAGAGCCGGAGGCCGGCGCGGGGCGTCACGACAGATAGGCGCCGCCGTTGACGTGCAGCGTCTCGCCGGTCACGTAACGGGCGCCGGGCCCGCAGAGATAGAGGACCGCGGCGGCGATCTCGTCGGCGCCGCCCCGCCGGCCGACGAGATTGGTGCGGCTGTCGTGATGTTTCGGCGCCCCGCCCGCCCGCCGCGTGTCGACGAGACCGGGCGAGACGCAGTTGACCGTGATTCCCTGCGGCGAGAGTTCGTGGGCGAGCGCCTTGGTGAGCCCGACGAGCCCCGCCTTGGCGGCGATCACATGCGCCCGGTGGGGCGCGCCGGTGTGGCCGGTCAGCCCGCCGATGTTGCAGATGGCCGCCGCCTCCCCTTTCCGCAGCAGCGGCAGGACCGCCTTGGTGACGAGAAAGGCGCTGTCGAGATTGACCGCCATGACCTGCCGCCAGTCCTCGTAGGTCAGATCGTCGATCGTCGCTTCCGGGCGGATCGCGGCGTTGTTGACGAGGACGTCGAGCCGGCCGAACCGCTCGCCCGCCGCCTCGGCAAGGATCGCGGCGCTCTTCGGGTCCGCGAGGTCGGCGACGACGGCAAGGCCTCGGGCGCCCTCGGCCTCGACGGCGGCGACCGTCTCCTTCGCCGCATCGAGGTCGCGGGCGGCATGGACGAGGACGGCGGCGCCCTCGCGGGCGAAGGCGCGGGCGATCTCCCGCCCGATGTTGCGCGACGCACCGGTGACGAGCGCGACCCGGCCGGCGAGCGACTGTCCCGACATGGCTGTAACTCCTCCTGTTGGCGGCAGGGTGCCGCGGATTGGCTCAGGCGACGGCGAGGCGGGCGATCGCCGTCCGGCTCGCCGCCGAGCCGAGCACGGCGGTCGCGGCGGCGAGGAAGGCGTCCGGATCCTCGATCCCGCCGTAACGGGCATTGGCGGCGAACTTTTCCTCGATGTCGCCGCGCGACAGCGGCGCCTCGACGCCGCCGCGGATGTGATCCTGCCGCACCTCGCGGACCGAGCCGTCGTCGAGTTCGACCCGGACGTGGCCGGTGAAGCGGGCCGGATAGGGATCTTTCGGATCGATCTCGTAGGTAACGCGCCCGGCAAGGTCGAGCAGCGCCGGATCGGCGATCGCCTCGGGCGAAAAGTCCCGAAGCCCCGCCGTCCCGCGCAGGAGCCCCAGCGCGATGCCGAAGGGCAGGCTGAACTTCGCCGCATAGTCGGTCGGCGGCCGGCGCTTCAGCGCGATCGGCTCCCACAGGCGGTGGACGTAGCCGTCGGAGGTCAGGCAGTGGATGCGGGCGATGCGCCCGACCTCGATGCCGTCCGCCCTGAGCTTCATCGCGCAGTCGATATAGGGCTGCACCATGGTGCCGCAGGGATAGGGCTTGAAGGTGATGCCCTCCCCCACCCAGCGGCTGCCGAGCCCGTCCATCATCTTGCCGACGAGAGGCTCGATGGAGGGGGCGAAGGCCTTGAAGAAGCCGTGCTCGCCCTCGAGCACCGCCTTCGGCCCGACGAAGCCGGCGCGCCCGAGCAGCGCGGCGCGCATGCCCGCCTGGGCCGACCAGCCGGCGTGCATGCGCTTGGTCCAGCTTCCGTCGCCGAGATATTCGATGATCCCCGACGCCGTGGATCCGGCAATCCCGAGACCGTTCGCCAGCCCCTTGGCGTTGGTGCCGGTCGCAACGCCCACGGCGAAGGCGGAAGCCAGCGCGCCGAGGACGGCCGTCGGGTGAAATCCCGCCCGGTGGATCGCCTTCGGGGCGGCGAGGCCGAGGCGGCAGAGAAGCTCGATCCCGGCCGCAAGCCCGAGCGCGACGCGCTCGCCCGGCAGGTCCTCGCGCTCGGCGATCGCCAGCACGGCGGGAACGACGACGGCCCCCGAATGGACGGGCCCGCCTTCGAAGGTGTCGTCGAAATCCTCGCCATGCGCGGCGGTGCCGTTGACGAGCGCCGCATCGGCGGCGGTCAGCCAGCGGCGGTGGCCGATGGCGACGTGCGCGCCGGTTTCAGCCGCCGCAAGGGTCGCACCGACATAGTCGGTGTCGCGGGCGGCGAGGCAGAGGCCGGTGACGTCGACGAGGATGCGCTCGACGGTCTCGGCCATCTCGCGTGGAACGTCGGCGGGACGAAGTCCGGCGCCCCATTCGGCGAGGCGCATGGAAAGGCTCGCATCGCTCATGCGGGTCTCCTCAGTTTCAACGCTGGTCGTGCGGTCAGCCGCGCACGTCCCGTATCTCGCCGCGCCTGCGGCTGCGCCATGCGGCGAGAGCCGGCTGCAGAAGCGATCCGATGACGAAGACGGCAGCGACCGCGAGGAAGCCGACGGCGATCGGGTCCTCGAGGAAGATCGAATGGTCGCCGCCCGACAGGACCAGCGAGCGCCGGTAGTTGCTCTCGATGAGATAGCCGAGGACGAGGCCGAGGACGGTCGGCAGGAAGGGGAACTTCAGCATCCGCATCGCAAAGCCGACGACGCCGGCGATGAGGACGAGGACGAGGTCGAACAGGCTCTGGTGGATCGAGAAGACGCCGGAAAAGATCAGCGCAAGGATGAAGGCGTTGAGATAGGCGCGCGGCCGGTTCACCAGCCAGATGCACGGCCCCATCATCGCCATGCCGATGAACAACAGCGCGATCGAGGCGACGAGCATGCCGCCATAGAGGCCGTAGACGGTCGAGGCCGACTTGACGAAGATCATCGGCCCGACGGTGATGCCGTGGATCAGGAAGCCGCCGAGCAGGACCGCGGTCGAATTCGAGCCCGGGATGCCGAAGGAGAGAAGCGGGATGATCGCCGTCGCCGCGACGGTGTTGTTGGCGGTCTCCGGAGCGGCGACACCCTCCGGCGAGCCGTTGCCGAACTCTTCCTTGTGCCGCGACCAGCGCCGCGCCTCGTTGTAGGACATGAAGGAGGCGACGGTGCCGCCGGCGCCGGGCATGACGCCCTCGAAGGTCCCGATGATGCTGCCGATGATCTGCGCCGGCACGAGGCGCCGGGCGAGCGCGATCCCCGGAAATTCGATGCGGGCCCGGCTCTCGACCCGGATCTGGCCGCCCTGTTCGGCGGTCTGGACGAACAGCTCGCTGACCGCGAAGAGGCCGACCATGATCAAGACGGGCTCGACCCCGGCGAGAAGATCGGCGGTGCCGAAGGTGAAGCGGTTGCCGCCGGTCACCGGATCGGTCCCGATGGTCGCGACCATCAGGCCAAGGACCGCGGCGATCAGCCCCTTCACCAGCGACCCGCCGGACAGGGAGGCGATGACGCTGAGGCCGAGGATGCCGAGGGCGAAATAGGAAGGCGGGCGAAACGACAGCGCCACCGCCGACAGCGGCTCGCTCAGCGCCACCAGCATCACCAGGCCGATGAGGCTGCCGATCACGCCGGAATAGAGCGAGATGCCGAGGGCGAGGCCGGCCTTGCCCTGGCGGTTCATCTCGAAGCCGTCGATCACCGTCGCCGCCGCGGCGTTGGTGCCGGGCGTGCGGATCAGGATGGCGGGGATCGAGCCGCCGTATTCGGCGCCGATGTAGGTGGCGGCGAGGAGGACGATCGCCGATGCCGGATCGAGGCTGTAGGTGAAGGGCAGGAGGAGCGCCATCGTGATCGACGGCGACAGGCCCGGCAAGGCGCCGCCGAGAATGCCCCAGGCGACGCCGATGATGGCGAAGAAGACGGCCGGCGTCGTCAGAAGGACGTCGAGAGCTTGCGAGAACATTGCCATGAGAACGCCGGTTCAGCCGAGAATGCCGGGAGGCAGCGGAATGCCGAGGAGTTGGACGAAGAGAAGCCAGTAGAAGACGGCACCGCCCGCGCCGATGGCGAAGACCCGCCAGGTGAGCGCCGCCCCGCCGTAGAGGGACGCCGCGACGAGGAGCATGAAGATACTCGGCAGGTAGCCGAGCGGGTGGACGACGAGGAGATAGGCGGCGGCGATGGCGAGCAGGCCCCCGGCCCTCGCGATGCCGGAAAAGCGGATACCCGTCGCCTCGGCAGTCGCCGCCTCGTCGGAAACCGGGCCGGCGGGCCTCGCCGGCCCGCCGGCGAGCGCCGCCTTGACGCAGAGGATCGCGCCAAGGCCGATCATCAGAAAGGCCAGCACCTTCGGCAGGCCGGCAGGGCCGACGGCATCGTCGAGGGCGCTGTGCCGGATCTCCAGCGCCATCGACAGATAGCCCGCGCCGATCGCGATGGCGGCGAGCCCGCCGATGAGATCACGTCGATTGGCCACGTCCCGCCCCTTCGCAAAAACGTCTCGTCGCGCAGACCCCGCCCGGCCGGCCGCCCGCGGGGGGTCGGAAGGCGGGGCCGCCCGCGCATGCCGCAAGGCCCCGCCGCACCGGACGGGAGCCCGCTCCCGCCGTGCGCCCTCCCCGGCGCCCCGCCGGACGCGCCGGTCCCGCCGGCCCCGCCGAGCCGGCGCTTTATTCGATGACGCCGCTGTCCTTGAGGAACTTCGCGGTGTCCGTCCCGAACTCGTCGATAAAGGTCACGTATTCGTCGTGTGGGATGAATTCGGGGCGAAGGTTCGCCGCCGTATAGGCCGCCTTGTAGTCGGGGTCTTCGAGAAGCTCCGGGATCGCCTTCTCCCAGGCCGCGATGACGTTTTCCGGCAGGCCCTTCGGGCCGGCGAGGCCGCGGAACTTGCGGGCCACGACGTCGTAACCGGATTCCTTGACCGTCGGCACGTCCGGCTGGGTGGCGATGCGGTCGGCGGTGAAGGTCGCGAGGATGCGGACCTGCTTGGCCTCGAGCTGCGACTGCAGCTCCTGCACCTCGCCGACGCCGATGTCCAAGGTGCCGTTGAGGACGTTGATCATCATGTCGCCGCCGCCCTCGTGGGTGACGATCGCGGCCTCGACGCCGGCCGCCGTCTTCAGCCGTTCGAGCAGCTGGCGCTCCAGCGAGGCGGGATTTGCCGCGCCCCAGGTGCCGCGGCTCTCCTTAGCCTTGGCGACCACGTCCTTCAGGCTTTTGAAGTCGCTTCCCGCCGCCGTGTAGATGACTTCCGGATCGCTGAAGACGTTCACCAGCGGCTCGAGGTCCTTGTAGGTCGCTTCCGGATTGGAGAGCAGCGAGGTGTAGATGAAGGTCGGCGTGGTGGCGTAGAACACCGAACCGTCGGCGGGCGAGGCGACCAGACGGGCCATTGCGTTGGCGCCCGAGCCGCCCTTGACGTTCTCGACGATGACGTTGGCGCCGAGCTTCGGGCCCAGATATTTGGCGAGCTCGCGCAGGAAGACGTCGCTGCCGCCGCCGACGCTGGAATGGGTGACGAGGGTCACCGTGTCGACGGGATAGTCGTCCGCCGCCGCCTGTTGCGCGGCAAGACCGAGCGCCGCCGCGAGAATGGCTGCCTTGATTGCCTTCACGATGATCCTCCCTTTTTCCCGACCGGGGCGGCCGCAAGAACCGCCCCGTCCCGATGGCGGCAATCTCCGGCGAGACCGCGATATTGTCAAGTGTCGACAATTGTCCTCGGAAATTTTTGCCGCTATGAACGGCTTGCCCGGCGTTCTTCCCGGCGATCCCCGTCGAACGAAGCGATCTTCGCGCGAATGCCCGACCAAAGGCTCTGTCAACAATCAGGAGGGCTCAGGGTGCCCCATACGTCGTCGAGCGGCGCAGATGCGCCGGATCATTTCCCCGGAACGGCGGGCGTCGAACCGGCGGACGGCCCGCTCGCGGGCTTTCGGTACCGCCGCATCGAAACGCGTGGGGCCGTCATCAACGTCGCGACGGCCGGGGACGGGCCGCCGCTGGTGCTCCTCCACGGCAATCCGCTGACGCATTTCTCCTGGCACCGGATCGCATCGTCGCTCGCCCGCGACTTCACCGTCGTCGCGCTCGATCTGCGCGGCTACGGCGACAGTTCCAAGCCGGAGGGCGGCGAGGACCACGCCGCCTACAGCTTCCGGGCGATGGGCGAGGACGTCTTCGACGTGATGGACGTGCTCGGCCACGAGCGTTTCGCCGTCGCCGGCCACGACCGCGGCGCGCGGGTCGGCTTCCGCATGGCGCTCGACCGTCCCGAGCGCGTCGCGCGCCTCGCCGCTCTCGACATCGTCCCGACCTACAACGTCCTGTCCAAGGTCAGCCTCGGCTGGGGCATGGAGAGCTACCACTGGTTCTTCATGGCGCAGAAGGCACCCTTCCCGGAGAAGCTGCTTTCGGCCGATCTCGGCTACTACATGGACTACAAGCTCAACAAGAAGGGCGTCGGCCTTCAGATCTTCACCCCCGAGGCGATGGCCGAATACAAGCGCTGCGCGACGCCCGAGCAGATCCATGCGGTCTGCGAGGACTATCGCGCGACGATCGGCATCGATTTCCCGCTCGACACCAGTCAGCACGGCAAGGCGAAGCTCGCCTGTCCGGTGCTCGTGCTGTGGGGCTCGAACAGCCATTGCGGCCGGCATTTCAAGCCGATCGAGGCGTGGGGCGAATGGGCGGACGACCTGAGAGGCTACGCCATCCCGACCGGCCACTACCCGGCCGAACACCGGCCCGACCTCGTCGAACCGGCCTTCCGCGCCTTCTTCACCGGTCGCGAGCCCGAGCCTTTCGCGGCATGACCCGGTACGTTTCGGCAGACGCCGCCAAGGCGGCGGTCCACGCTGGCGGCGAGATCGCCTTCCTCGACCTCGGCGAGGCCGGCCAGTTCGGCGAGGGGCACCCGCTCTTCGCCGTCCCCTGCCCCTACGGCACGCTGGAGGAACGGGTTCCGCTCCTCGTGCCGCGGCCGGCGACCCCGGTGCTCCTCATCGATCACGGCGACGAGGTTGCGGAGCGGGCGGCGCGCCGGCTCGAGGCAATGGGCTATGGCGACGTCGCGATCGTCGAAGGCGGCTGCGCCGCCTGGGCGGCGGCGGGCCACACCCTCTACAAGGGCGTCAATGTGCCGTCGAAGACGCTCGGCGAACTCGCCGAAGCGATCTGGCATCCGCCGCTCGCGACGGCCGAAGAGGTCAAGGGCTGGCTCGCCGGCGGCGAGGCGCTCTTGTTCGACGGGCGCCCGCCGGCGGAATATCGCAAGATGCACGTTCCGGGGGCCGTCTGCCTGCCGAACGGCGAACTCGCCCACCGCCTGCCCGCCGTCCTGCCGAAAGGCGGCGGCGCGCCGCCCCTCGTCGTCGGCTGCGCCGGCCGCACGCGCGGCATCGTCGGGGCGATCGGGCTGATGCTCGCCGGCCACGACGGACCGGTCTATGCGCTGGAAAACGGCACACAGGGCTGGGCCCTCGCCGGCGAGACGCTGGAACGCGGCGTCGCCTCCGCCGATTTCCCCGCGCTCGGCGAGGCCGAACGGGCCGAGACACGCGCCCGCGCCGATGCCTTCGCCGAAAAATGGGAGATCCGCTTCGTCGATGCCGACGCGGTGCAGGCGATGCTCGGCGACGACAGCCGCACGACCTTGCTGTTCGACGTGCGCTCGGCCGAAGAGGCCGCCGCCGAACCGGTTGCCGCCGCAGCGCATGCGCCGAGCGGCCAGATGGTCCAGGCGAGCGACCAATATGTCGGCGTGCGCCGCGCGCGGATCGTCCTTTGCGACGATCTCGGCCTGCGCGCCTGCCTCGCGGCGTTCTGGCTGCGCCAGCTCGGCTTCGAGCCTCTCGTCGCGCGGATCGACGCGCGGCTGCGCGGCATCGCGCCGCCGCCGGGTCCCCGGCCGCTGCCAATCCCGGCAACGCCGCGGGTCGCCCCCGCACAGGCCCTGGCCGAGCTTCAGGCCGGGGCGGCGTCGCTGCTCGACCTGCGCGCTTCGCAGGCCTATCGCGCCGGACATGTCGAAGCGGCGGAGTGGGCCACCCGCGCACGTCTCGCGCCGGTGCTGGAGACGCTCGCAGGCGACGGCAGGCTGCTCCTCGTCGCCGACGACGCAGCGGTGCTGGACGGGGTCTTGCTGGATCTCGATGAGGCAGTGCGGCAGGGATCGCACGGGCGCGCGGCGGCAGTCGTTGAAGGCGGGCATGAGGGGCTGGTCGCCGCCGGCGCCCCCGTCCGCGCCAGCCCGGACACGCCCGACGACGCGGCGGCGATCGACTTCCTCTCCTTCGTCCACGACCGTCACGACGGCAACCTCGAAGCCTCGCGCCGCTACCTCGCCTGGGAGACCGGCCTCGTCGCCCAGCTCGACGAGGCCGAGCGCGCCGAGTTCCGCCTGACGCCGAAGCCCGGCTCCTGACCTTCGGAACGTCGAGCGAAACGGACCTGTCTCATTGCAGAAGGGGCGCGGTGAAAACCGCGCCCCTCTTCGCATGGGCAGGATCGGGGCGTCCTCACGCGGGACGGTCCCTCACGAGGCCACCTCCGGCGTCACGGCCGCCATCCGGCGCCGCCGCCTGTAGCGCGACAGCGCCGTCAGCCCGATCGACAGGAGCATCAGGGCGAGGATCGCCGCCGCGCCGGGCCGCTCCAGCACGTAGCCGACGTCGCCGCCGCTGATCTGCCAGCTGCGCAGGAGATTCGTCTCCAGCAGCCGGCCGAGCAGCAGCCCGACGACGGTCGCGGCGACGGGATAGTCGTAGCGCAGCATCACCCAGCCGATGACGGCGAACAGGAACAAAGTGATCGGCCCGGAGGCCGAGCCCGTGAGGGCGTAGCTGCCGAACACCGAGACGACGAGAACGCTCGGAATGAGGAAGCGCAGCGGCACGCGGACGATCGAACTCGCCAGGAAGACGAAGCCGAGGCCGACGACGAGAAGCAGCACCGCCTGGGCGAAGTTCGAGAAGATGATCGCGTAGACGATGTCCTTGTTCTGGCCGATGAAGCTCGGCCCGCCGACGATGTTGTGCATGGCAAAGGCGGCGAGAAGGATGGCGGTGGCGCCGCCGCCCGGAATGCCGAGGGCGAGCATCGTCGCCATCGCCCCGCCTTCCGAGCTCGAATTGGCGGATTCGGCGGCGATCACGCCCTTCGGATTGCCCTGGCCGAAGGTGTCGCCGTCGTCGGCGTTGCGCTTGGCTTCGGAATAGGAGATCAGGTTCGAGATCGACGAGCCGACGCCGGGCACCGCCCCGACCAGCACGCCGACGATAGAACCCCTCGCGATGATGGTGGGGTAGCGGAGCGCCAGCCGGACGCCGCTGACGATGCGGCCGAAACTGAGGGTGCGCGAGCTTTCGTCCTCGATGAGATAGTTGACGTTGACGAGGTTGAGAAGCTGGCTCGCGGCGAGGAGCCCCATCATCGCCGGGATCGTCGGCACCCCGTCGAGCAGCCACGGAACGCCCATTGTGCCGCGGATGAAGCCGGCAGTGTTCATGCCGATCGTGCCGAGCAGCACGCCGAAGACGCCCGCCAGCAGGCCGCGCGGGATCGAGCTGCCGGCCAGGGAGCCGAGCAGCAGCATCCCCCAGATCGCGACGACGAACATTTCGAGCGGGCCCATCTTGAGGACCACCGCGGACACGGGGGCGATCAGGAAGGCCAGAAGCACGTAGCTCGACAGGGTGCCGATGACCGAGGCGGCCAGCGCGACGCCCAGCGCCTCGTTGTGGCGCCCCTGCCGGGCCATCGGATAGCCGTCGAAGGTGGTGGCGACCGCCGAGGAGGTGCCGGGAATGTTCATCAGGATTGCCGGAACCGAGCCGCCGAAGCCCGCCCCGGTGTAGATCGAGGTCAGGAAGATGATCGCCGGCAGGAAGTCCATGTAGAGCGTGAGCGGCAGGAAGATCGCCATCGCCATGGTGATCGAGATGCCGGGCATCGCCCCGAAGAACAGGCCGACCAGCAGGCCCGGAAGCACCCAGATCCAGGCCTCCCATGAACTCGTCAGCAGGCCGAAGGCGGAATGGATCGCATCGAATTCGAGCATGGCGGGGCCCTCAGAGAATCCGCATGGGGAACGGATAGGGCACGAGCGTGCTGTAGCCGTAGACGACGAAGACGGTGAAGGCGGCGGCGAAGGCGAGGATCACCAGCGGGCGCCTCTCGCCGCAGATGACCACCCCGATCGCGATGAACAGGAAGGTCGCGACGTCGAAGCCGATCTGCTCAAGGAAGAAGCTGAAGACGCCGAGCAGCGCGGCGAGCGCGCCGACGCGCAGGAGTTCGTGCCGAACCTTCACGCGCTCGTCCTCGGCGGGCGCCTCTGCCGGCGCCGAAGGCTCCGCGTCGCGCCGCCTGAAGCACTGCGGCAGGACGCAGGCGACGAGGACGAGCGCGATGATCGCGGCCGGTTCGACGAGAAGCAGATTGTTGATTTTCAGCGAGACGCCGCGTGCATCGAAGAGATAGGCGATGACGACGACGGAAATGAAGGCGAGAAAGGCGAGGTGCCCCCAGTCGACGGGACCTCGGCGGATGCCGCTGCGCATGAGACCTTGTCTCCGGATCGAGAATGAGTTGAACGCCGCGCCCTGAAAAGGCGCGGCGTTCCGGATCGCTCTCGCGGGCCGTCAGGCGCCCTTCAGGAGATCGACGTGCTGCTCCATGACCTCGGCGGTCTGGCGCAGCGATTCCTGCGACGCCTCCGGGCCGTACCACTCGGTCGCGAGCTGCTGCTTGGTCAGCGACTCGACGACCTTCGGATCCTTGGAGGTCTCCTCGATCGCCTTCACCAGGATCTCGTAGCGGTCGGGGTGGCTCTCCTTCATGCTGGCATGGACAGCCCAGCCGCGCTGCGAGCCGGAGACCGACTTGCTGACGCCGCGTTCGCCCGAATTCGGGGCGTCCCAGTTGTCGCGCTTTTCGGAATCGAAGATCAGCAGCGGCCGGATCTTTTCGGCGAGCGGCAGGAAGCCCTCACCGCCGACGAGGCCGATGTCGACGACGCCGCCGGCCGCGGCGTTGCGGGCGGGGCCGCCGCCGTCATAGGTCACGATGCGCAGCCCGTCGCGGGAAATGCCGTTCGCGTCGGCCCACAGCATCAGATTGACGAGGTCCGCCGAGGCCGGCTGGACGCCGATGCTGAGGCTCGAGGGATCTGCCTTGAGCTTGGCGATGACGTCGTCGACCGACTTCAGCTCGCTGCCCGCCTCAGTTGCCATCAGCGTATAGTCGCGCGACGGCAGGTTGATCATCTGGAAGTCGGAAATCTTGAACTGCGCGCCCTGCAACAGGATGTTCAGCGGCATGTAGGGCGCCGCCGAGGTGCAGAGGATCGTGTAGCCGTCGTCGGGCTGCTGCAGGAAATAGGTGTGGCCGAGCAGCGCGCCCGCGCCGCCGCGATTGACCACGACCAGCGGCTGGCCGAGCCGCTCCTGCAGGAACGGCGTGAAGGCGCGTGCGAGGCGGTCGTTGTAGCCGCCGGTGTCGAACGGCACCACGACGTTGATCGGCTGTTCCGGATAGGACGACTGCGCACGGGCGATCCGCGGGGCGGCGAGTGCAGTCGCGGCGAGCCCACTCCCGGCTGCGAGACGCAGCGCTTGGCGGCGCGTGAATTTCGTGGACATGGCTCCTCCCTTGAGCGTCCGGATCAGACAAGCGGCCGCGTCGGACCGCGGAGGCAGACGGTAGGTCACCTCGCGATAAATTGTCAACAATCTTCAGGTCGAGCCGTCGCGATGCCTTTGCCGCAGGCCGCACGATCGCAGCCGCCACCGCCAAACGGCCGGCAGATCGCTCAAATTCAGCTCGGCAAGCCGGCAGGTCGGATCGCATCTGCCATCTGTTGACAATTTTCGAGCCCGTCGCTTTATAGATTGGAAGCGCGGGTCCCTGCCCGGCCGCGACGAATCTCGACGAAAGGTGCCGCCGCAAGATGTCTGACCACCCCGCTCCAAGGATCGCGACGTGCCTGGCCTTCGCGCCCGCAGCCGTCCTGTCGCGGGGTGAGGATCGACCGGCCGCCTCGTCCGGCGACCCCGCGCTCCGGCACCGCGCGGCGCGTGCGGCCGGCTTTGCCTCTTCGGCCCCATGACGGAACCCGTCATGCAGGACAGCCAGCCGTCGGCTCCGTGCGGGGCGTCCGCCATCCGGTCGGCCGGGCGGCTCGCCTCCGACCGGCGGATCCCGCGCGGCGAGGAGCGCAGCGATACGGGGCGAGCCGGCGCCAGACGGCCGATCCGCTGGCTCGCGGCGCCCTGGCGCGCCGGCGGCGGCGGCCCGCGGATCGTCGCGACCTACGCCCTCGCCACGGTCGCCGGCTACGGCGCGACGCTGTCGCATCTGCCCCTGCCCTGGATGCTCGGACCGTTCTTCGTCTGCGGCGCGGTCTCCGCCTGCGGCGTGCGGCTGGCGTTCCTGCCGATGGGGCGCGAGCTCGGGCAGGTGGCGATCGGCCTGGCGGTCGGCATGCGCTTCACGCCGGCGATTCTTGCCGCGATGGTGGCGCTGCTGCCGGCGATGCTGGCGGCGACGCTCTACGTCATCGTCGTGACCATGCTCGCGGCCTTCCTGTTCCGCCGTCTCGCGGGGGTCGACGTCGTCACCGCCTTCTTCGCGACCGCCGCCGGCGGCGTCGCCGACATGGCGGTCGTCGCCAAGGACAAGGGCGGCAACCCCAATGCCGTCGCCATCGTCCATGCGCTCCGCGTCTCCGGCGTGGTCTCGCTGGTTCCGATCCTGGCGGTGATGTTCGGCTCCAGCGGCCAGATCCCGCCGCATACCGACGAGATGACCCGGAACGGCCTCCTCCTGGTCGTCGCGCTGGTCGCCGGCTATGGCGTCGCGCGCCTCCTGAAGCCGACGCCGCTGCCCAATCCCTGGCTGGTCGGGCCGATCTTCCTCGGCCTCGTCCTCAGCGCCAGCGGCATGCTCAGTCTCGCCGTCCCCTCGCCGCTGATCGTCGTCGCACAGATCGCCATCGGCACCTGGCTCGGCTGCCAGTTCAAGCGCGAGATCATTGTCACCCTGCCGCGGGTGGCCGCCGCCGGCGTCGTGATCGCCGCGCTCCTCATCTCGGCCGCCGCGATCGGCGCCTTCGCCCTTTCGGCTGCGACGTCGCTTCCCTATACCACCGGCTTTCTCGCGCTGGCGCCGGCGGCGGTCACCGAGATGGTCCTGACCGCGCAGTATCTGCATCTCGATGCGGAGCTCGTGACCGCCTTCCACATCATGCGGATCGCCATCGTCTCGTCGACGATCCTGCCGGTCTTCCAGATCTACACCAGGCTTCAGGGAGGCAGCGATGGATCTCGGCTTTGAGGGCCGGCGCGTCGTCGTCGTGGGCGGCACCTACGGCATCGGGCGCGCGGCGGCGACGCAGATGGCGCGCGAAGGCGCCCACCTCCTGATCGCCTCGCGCAGCGCCGACAATCTGCAGGAGGCCGCCGACGCGATCGAAAAGGCCGGTGGCCGGCGGCCCGAGACGGTCGTCGCCGACGTCACGGCGCCGGGTGCCGGCGAAACGATCGCGGCGGCGGCGGCAGGGCTGTGGACGGGCCTCGACGTCCTCGTCTCCGCGGTCGGCGGCTCGATCCGCTCCGCCTTCACCGACCTCTCCGACGAGGACTGGCTCGGCAACTACACCTTCAACGTGCTGTCGGCGGTGCGGGCGATCCGCGCCCTCGCCCCGCTGCTGCGGGCCGGCCATGCGCCCAGCATCGTCACGCTCGGTGCGGCGGCCTCGAAGATGCCCTATCAGCACCAGGTCGTCTCCAACGTCCACAAGGCCGGCCTGCTCGGCCTCACCAAGACGCTCGCCAGCGAGTTCGCCGCCGACGGTATCCGGGTCAACTGCGTCGCCCCCGGCCGCACGCTGACGCCGCTCTGGACGAAGCGCGCCGACGCCATGGCCGCCGAACGCGGCACCGACCGCGAGACGATCCTGAAGGAATTTTCCGGCGAGATCCCGCTCGGCCGCTTCGGCGAACCGGAAGAGGTGGCGGTGATGGTGACCTGGCTCTCGAGCCCGCTCGCCGCCTACGTCACCGGCCAGGCGATCAACGTCGACGGCGGCATCGCCAAGGGCCTGCTCTGACACGCTTTTCAGGGGCGGCCGCGGCGGGCCGCCCTTCCCATCATTTCAATCGGAGATCCTATGATGACTACCCCTCCCGTCACCCGCGCCCTCGCCGAATGGATCGTTTCCGTCAAGGACGGCGACATCGCCGAGGACGTGCGTCAGGAAGGCGTGCGCACCTTCGTCAACTGGCTGGGCTGCGCCGTCGGGGGCGCCAGCCACGAGACGGTCGATGCCGCCATCCGCGGCGTCGCGCCGTTCTCGGGACCCCAGACCTCGACCGTGCTCGGGCGAAGCGAGAAGCTCGACGCCATGCACGCGGCGCTCGTCAACGGCATCTCCTCGCATGTCCTCGACTATGACGACACGCATCTGAAGACCATCATCCATCCGGCGGGACCGGTCGCCTCCGCCCTCCTCGCCCTCGCCGAGACGCGGCCGCAGAGCGGGCGGGCGCTGATCACCTCCATGCTGGTCGGCATCGAGGTGGAATGCCGGATCGGCAACGCAGTCTACCCCGATCACTACGACCGCGGCTGGCACATCACCGGCACGGCCGGCGTGTTCGGCGCGGCCGCGGCCGTCGGCCACGCCATCGGCCTCGACGCGACGAAGATGCAGTGGGCGCTGGGCCTCGCCGCCAGCCAGTCGGCGGGCCTTCGCGAGATGTTCGGCACCATGACGAAGAGCTTCCATCCCGGCCGCGCGGCGCAGAACGGCGCGATGTCGGCACTCCTCGCCGAGGCCGGCTTCGATTCCTCGCTGCGCGGCATCGAGGCGCCGCGCGGCTTCGCCAACGTCATGTCCGACAAGCAGGACTACGGCGAGATCCTCGACGACCTCGGCAGCCGCTGGGAGGCCGCGCTGAACAGCTACAAGCCGTTTGCCTGCGGGATCGTCATCCATCCGACCATCGACGGCTGCCAGCAGATCCGCGAGGAGATCGGCGCGCGCGTCGGCGCCATCGCGTCGGTCCAGCTCACCGCCCATCCGCTGGTCCTCGAACTCACCGGCAAGACCAGCCCGAAGACCGGCCTGGAAGGCAAGTTCAGCGTCTACCACGCCGCGGCCTGCGCGCTGCTCCACGGCGACGGCGCGCCGACCGCCTTCACCGACGAGATTGTCGCCGACCCCGCCGTCGTCGCGCTGCGCGACAAGGTCAGGGCGACCGCCGACCGGCGGATCCACGAGGCCTCCGTGGTCATCGAAATCACCTTCGACGACGGCTCGACCATGACGAAGGAGATCGACCGGGCGATCGGCAGCCGCGAGCGGCCGCTCAGCAACGAGATGCTCGACACGAAATTCCTGCGCCAGGCCGAACTCGTCGTCGGCGCCGCCGATGCCGAGCGCATCCTCGCGGCAGCCTGGGCGATCGAGGCGGCGAGCGACGCCGGCGACGTGGCGAGGGCGGCCCGCTCGGACAAGCTCCGCTCCGCCGCAGAATGAAATTTGGACAGGAGCAGCGACGAATGAGTGAGACCCTCAAGCTCGGCATCCTCGAAGGCGACGACATCGGCCACGAGATCGTCCCGGCCTCCGTCGAGATCGCCAGGGCGGCAGCCGGCGCCGCCGGCCTGTCGATCGAATGGACGGAGGTGCCGATCGGCCGGCGCGCCCTCGACACGCTCGGCCACACCATGCCGGAGGGAACGCTCGAGACGCTCTCGCGTCTCGACGGCTTCATCCTCGGGCCGATCGGCCACCGGGACTATCCGAAGGTGCCGGGCGCCATCAATCCGCACCCGATCCTGCGCAAGCATTTCGACCTCTTCGCCAATGTCCGGCCGACCCGCTCCTTTCCCGACATCGGCTGCCTGCGCGACGACATCGACCTCGTCATCGTGCGCGAGAACAACGAGGGCTTTCAGCCGGACCGCAACGTCGTCATGGGCTCCGGCGAATTCCGGCCGACGGAGGACCTGACGATCTCGGTGCGGGTGATCAGCCGCGAGGGCAGCCGCAAGGTGGCCCGCGCCGCGCTGGAGCTCGCCCGCGCCCGCCGCAGGCGGCTGACCCTCGTCCACAAGAACACCGTCTTCAAGCTTGGCTGCGGCATGTTCGTCGACAGCTGCTACGAGGTCGCCGCCGAGTTCCCCGACGTCGCCGTCGACGAGGTGATCGTCGACACCATGGCGATGCGCCTCGTGCGCGACCCGCAGACCTTCGACGTGGTGGTGACCACCAACATGTTCGGCGACATCCTCACCGACGAGGCGGCCGGCCTCGTCGGAGGCCTCGGCATGGCGCCGGGCCTGTGCATCGGGCGCGGCGCCATCGCCATGGCCCAGGCGACGCACGGCTCGGCGCCGGACATCGCCGGCAAGGGCCTCGCCAACCCCTATGCGATGGTCGAATCGACGCGGATGCTGCTCGACTGGCTGGGTCGGCGGCGGGAGGTGCCGGCCGCCGTCGAGGCCGCCGCCCTGATCAGGCGCGGCGTCGACCACGCCCTGTCGCGGCCGGAATCCCGCACGCGGGACATCCGGGGCGTCGGCACCCAGCGCGACATGGTCGAGGCGATCCTCGCCGGCATCGGCCGTCCCGCGGCGGCGTGACGCCGCTCGGCCGGAAGCGACGGAGGGTGGAGGAATTGTCGGCAATCGACCATATGCGACCAATGCGGACCTTTGCGCGGGGATGTGCGTCGCGTAGAAGGTGCACTGAGACGATGGGCCCTGAGAAGGTAGGCGATGTCCGCAATCGAACCGCAGCCGGAATCGAGCGAACTGACGACGCTTCGGACCTCCTCCCTCACCAGCGTGGTGGAGAAGGAGATCGAACGGATGATCCTCGGCGGCACGCTGAAGCCCGGCGAGCGGCTGAACGAGTTCCAGCTCGCCAACCGCTTCGGCATGAGCCGCGGGCCGCTGCGCGAGGCGATGCGCAGCCTCAACGCCCGCGGCTTCGTCGAGGTGGTGCGCAATCGCGGCGTCTTCGTGCGGCAGATCCCGGTCGAGGAGGCGCTGGAGATCTACGATCTGCGCTCGGCGGTGTTCGGGCTCGCCGGGCGCCTGCTCGCCGACCGGCTGACCGACGAGATGCTGGTCGATCTGAAATCCTATCTCGTCAGGATGGACCAGCTCGCCGAGGAACAGGATTTCGAGGCCTATTATCCGCTCAATCTCGAATTCCACGCCTATCTCGTCACCGCAACGGGCAGCAAGACGCTGAAGCGGGAATATCAGAGCTTCGTCGACCGGCTGCATCTGTGCAGAGCCCGCACCCTCGTCCAGGCGAACGGGCTCGCGGTGTCGAACCACGAGCACCGCGAGATGGTCGACGCGCTCGCCTCCGGAAACGTCTCGAGGGCGCACGAGGCCTTCTTCCGGCACGTGCAGCGGGCGAAGCTCCGCTTCGTCTCGACGCTCAGAGACGCCGACATCCGCCGCGACTGACCGCAGCGACGGTCCGCCGGTCTCCGTCGCCTCCGGCCCGCATCAGCGCGGCGCCGGCGCGGCGCCGGCGCCCGGCCGCACGCGCGCGCTTGCGATGCAGCCGCCCGGCATTCGCGATGAGGGCATGATCCCGCAAAGTCCGAACCGGCTTTCGGAAGAGATCATGCGGGAAACAGGACGATGCAGCGGGAGGATGAGCGACGCTCATTTCCATCCCGCTCTGAGCGCAAATTTACGGACCATCGAGGGGAGGAAACGATGACCGCCAATGCCGATCTGCCGCCGCAGGACGCCGACGCGCTCGCCGGCCTGACGCGGGCCTGCGTCGCTTTCGTCGACGGCCTGCGCTTCGAGGACCTTCCCGACGACGTCGTGCATCTGTCGAAGCGGTGCCTGATCGACGGCTGCGGGGTGATGATCGCCGGCACCGAACAGGCGATCATGGCGCCGCTCGGCCGCTTCGTCGCCGCCCAGGGCGGCCCCGGCCAGAGCCGGCTCCTCGGCGATGCCGCCCTGCGCGTGCCCGCGCCGAGGGCCGCGCTGTGGCACGGCACGGCCGGCCATGCGATGGACTGGGACGACACCCAGCTCGCCGAGGGGCCGGGCCGGCCCTACGGCCTGCTGATGCACCCGACCGTCCCGCCGCTCGCCGCGGCGCTGGCGGTCGCCGACCTCGTCGCCGGCGAGACCGGCGCTCCGGTCGACGGCAGGCGCTTTCTCGTCGCCTTCAATGCGGGCTTCGAGGTCGCCTGCAAGATCGCAGAGGCGATCGATCCCGACCACTACATGAAGGGGTTCCACACGTCCGGGACGATCGGCACCTTCGCCGCCGCGGCGACCGCCGCCAAGCTGATGCGCCTCGATGCCGGCGAGACCGCCCGGGCGATCGGCATCGCCGCCTCGATGGCATCGGGGATCCGCGCCGGCTTCGGCACCATGACCAAGCCGCTGCATGTCGGCCGCGCCGCCGAGAACGGCGTCACCGCCGCGCTGCTCGCCCGCGAGGGCTTCACCGGCAACGACGAGGCGCTGGACGGCCCGTGGGGCTATCTCGCCGTCGCCGGGCGCGGCGGCGACGCGCGGCTGGTGCTGGGGCGTCTCGGGCGCCCCTTCTCGATGGCGGCGCCGGGGCTCTCCATCAAGCCCTACCCCTCGGGCGTTCTCACCCATCCGAGCATGGACGCGATGCTCGCCCTCGTGAAGGCGCACGGCATCGCCGCCGACGCGATCGAGAGCGTGACGCTCCATGCCGGCCGCAACGTCCTCGGCCCGATCCGCTACCGGATCGCGAAGAGCGAACTCGAAGGCAAGTTCTCCTTCGCCTTCCTGCTTTCCGCGATCATCCTCCGGCACGGCGCGGGCAAGGCCGAATTCACCGACGAATTCGTCCTCTCCGACGCGTGCCAGGCGATGCAGGCCCGCATCGAGACCCGCTTCGACCAGGAGATCGAGGACATGGGCTGGGACCGCATCCGCTCCAGGATCGCGCTCGTGACCCGTGACGGCCGCCGCTTCGAGAAATGGGCCGACGAAGCCTATCGCGGCAGCCCGCACAATCCGCTCGACGACGCGGCGGTGAAAGACAAGTTCCGCGACTGCGCCGCGGGCCTCCTCGACGATGCCGGCATGGAACGCTTCTTCGAGGCCGTCGAGACCCTGCCGGACGCCGCGGACGTCTCGGTCCTCCTCGCGGCGCTCGACTGGCAGCGCTCGGCAAGAACCGGCGCGCCCGGCTGACGGCCGACTTTTATGCCCCGAGCGAACAGACCGTTCGTCATCGCCGATCGCGAGACAGGCGGACTGGTATGCCCCCGCGCGCACCGGCCGGACGGGACGAATCGGCGGAGCGGGCGCACGCATTGGCGCGACGCACCGGTTAAGAAGATGGGGTGCCGCCCGGCCGAACCCATGACCCGGCCCTACCGCCCGCCGATAGGCCGACCGTCGCCCCGTCCCCGAGCGGCCCGACTCGTCAGCCGGCCACGGCGGGAAAATCCGTCATTCCCACTCGATCGTGCCGGGGGGCTTCGAGGTCACGTCGTAGACGACGCGGTTGATGCCCTTGACCTCGTTGATGATCCGCGTCGCGGCGCGGCCGAGGAAGTCCATGTCGAAGGGATAGAAGTCCGCCGTCATGCCGTCGACGGAGGTGACCGCCCTGAGCGCGCAGGCAAATTCGTAGGTGCGCCCGTCGCCCATCACGCCGACCGTCTGGACCGGCAGAAGCACCGCGAAGGCCTGCCAGATGGCGTCGTAGAGCCCGGCCTTGCGGATCTCGTCGAGATAGATCGCGTCGGCCTCGCGCAGGATGCGCAGCTTCTCCCGGGTGACGCCGCCCGGGCAGCGGATGGCGAGACCCGGCCCCGGAAAGGGCTGGCGACCGATGAAATGCGCCGGCAGGCCGAGTTCCTTGCCGAGGATGCGGACCTCGTCCTTGAAGAGCTCGCGCAGCGGCTCGACGAGCTTCATCTTCATCCGCTCGGGCAGGCCGCCGACATTGTGGTGCGACTTGATCGTCACCGAGGGACCGCCGCTGAAGGAGACGCTTTCGATGACGTCCGGATAGAGCGTGCCCTGCGCCAGGAAGTCGGCACCGCCGAGCTTCTTCGCCTCGGCCTCGAAGGTCTCGACGAAGAGCCGGCCGATGGTCTTGCGCTTGACCTCCGGGTCGCTCTCGCCTTCGAGGGCGTCGAGGAAGGTGTCCTCAGCCCGGACGTGGACGAGCGGTATGTTGTAGTGGTCGCGGAACATCGCGACCACCTCCTCCGCCTCGTTCAGGCGCAACAGGCCGTGATCGACGAAGATGCAGGTCAGCTGGTCGCCGATCGCCTCGTGGATCAGCACCGCCGCGACGGAGGAATCGACGCCGCCGGAAAGCCCGCAGATCACCCTGCCGGTTCCGACCTTTCGCCGGATCTCCTCGATCGCCTGGTCGCGGAAGGCGGCCATCGTCCAGTCGCCCTTCAGCCCGGCGACCCGGTGGACGAAGTTCGACAGGAGCTTGCCGCCGTCCGGCGTGTGGACCACCTCCGGGTGGAACATGATGCCGTACATGCGCCGCGCCTCGTCGCCGAAGACGGCATAGGGCGCGCCGGGCGAGCGGGCGAAGATCGTGAAGCCCTGCGGCATGTCGATCACCCGGTCGCCATGGCTCATCCAGACCTGGTGGCGGGTCCCCTCCGGCCAGATCCCGTCGAACAGCGCGCAGTTCTTCTCGATCTCGAGGAAGGCCCGGCCGTATTCGCGATGCGCCGAGGGCTCGGCCCGGCCGCCGAGCTGGACGCACATGGTCATCTGGCCGTAGCAGATGCCGAGCACCGGAATGTTCGCCTCGAAGATCGCCTGGGGCGCGCGCGGGGCGCCGAGATCGCCGGTCGAGGCCGGCGAGCCGGAGAGGATCACCGCCTTCGGCTTGAGGCGCGAAAAGCCCTCTTCGGCCGACTGGAACGGCACGATCTCGGAATAGACCCCGGCCTCGCGCACGCGCCGTGCGATCAGCTGCGTGACCTGGGAGCCGAAGTCGACGATGAGGACGGTGTCGGGGTGCGCTGTCATGGCGAGGCTTTAGGCAAGCGGGGCGCCGTTGTCCAGACGGCGCGGCGAGATTGGCGGGCCTCGTCGCGACGCGGCCGGCAGGCTCAGCCGGGCGAGAACGACGCCCCCGCGGCGATCGCCGCCTCCAGCCGGTCGATCGCCGCGGCAAGCCTTGCGTCGATGACGTGAAGCAGCGTCGCCCAGTCGTCGTAATGGTGGAGATCGGCCGCCCCGTCGGAAATGCCGCGCAGCCCGATGAGCGGCACGGCAAAGCGCTGGCAGGCGCGCAGCACCGCGAAGGTCTCCATGTCGACCATCTCGGCGTCGATCGCATCGTAGCGGATACCGGTGACGATGTCGGAACCGGTCGAGAGCCGCGCCGCCGGCACGCCGTCGACCGGGATCGGCAAGGGCGTTTCGACCGGATGGTCGAGGAACGGCGTCACGCCCTTGGTAAAGCCGAGCGGCGAGGCGTCGATGTCGCGCCAGGAGACCGAGGCGACCTGATAGACCTCGCCCTGTTCCAGCACCCGCGATCCGGCAGAGCCGAGCGAGACGACGAGATCCGGCGGCTCGCCGGCGGCCTCGAGCACCTTAAGCGCGATGCCGGTGTTGAGCGCCGCCTCGATCGGCCCGACGCCGGTCATCACCGGCCTAATCCGCGCCCTCAGCTTCTCGCCATATTCGGCCCTCGCCGCCATGACGAAGAGGATGCGGCGCCCACTGAGGGTTTCGACGGCATGCTCGATCGTTTCGGTCTCGGTCATCTCGCTCGCCCGCACTGTTCCTCGCCCGGATTTGACCATCCTCAGGCCGCGATGAAAAGCCGAAACGCGCCGCTCATCGCGCCCGCTCGAGAGCTGCGAAGAAGAAGCCGTCGGTGCCGGTGAGGCGCGGCGTCATGGCGAGCACCGAGCCGCCGCCGAGCGCATCGATCCGGCAGCGCCCGTCCGCCTGCGGCAGCAGCGCGTTCCACCTGGCGCCGGCGTCGGCGACGGCAAAGCCCTTGTCGGCATGGCGCGCGAGGAAGGCGGCGACGCGTTCGGCATTCTCCTCATGAAACAGCGAGCAGGTGACGTAGGCGAGCCGGCCGCCGGGCCTGACGAAGCGCGCGGCGCGGTCGAGCACGGCGTCCTGCTCCTCGAGGCGCTTCGCGAGCGCAGTCTCGGCCAGCCGCCACTTGGCGTCCGGCCGGCGTCGCCAGGTGCCGGAGCCGGTGCAGGGCGCATCGACGAAGACGAGGTCCATCTGGCCGAACAGCCCGGCGAGGTCCTCGCGCGGATCGCGGACCTGGACGTTGCGGCAGCCGGCGCGCTTCAGCCGCTCGTGGATCGGCGCGAGGCGCTGGCGGTCGGCATCGCTCGCATGGACCTGGCCGGTGTTCTCCATCGCCGCCGACAGCGCCAGCGTCTTGCCCCCTGCCCCGGCGCAGAGATCGAGCACCTGTTCGCCGGGCGCGGCGCCGGCAAGCAGCGCGGCGAGCTGCGAGCCCTCGTCCTGGACCTCGAACCAGCCCTTCTGGAAACCCGCCTCCGCCTGGACGTTCGGATGCCGCCCCTCGCCCGCGATCGCGGCAATGCGGATGCCGTCAGGCGCGAGCCCGGCCGGCTCGGCGCCGAAGGGCGCCAGCGCCTTCACCACCTTGTCGCGCCCGGCCTTCAGCGTGTTGGCGCGAAGATCGAGCGGCGGGCGCATAGCGAGCGCCTGCGCCTCCTCGACCCAGGCCAGCCCGAGCGATGCTTCGAGCCTTTCGCCGATCCAGTCCGGCACGTCGGCGGCGACGGCCGCGGGCGCGGCGGCGAGATCTTCCGCAAGGAAGCCGGCCAGTCGTTCCGGCGCAGGCATTTCAGGCGCGAAACGATCGCCGGCCAGCGCCGCGGCAAGCGCTTCCGGCGCCATGCCGAGCCCGTCGATCACCGCCGCAAAGCCCAGCGCCGCGGCGCTCTCGTCGCCCATGCGAAAGCCGTAGGAGCGTTTCCTGCGCAAGGCGTCGTAGACGACGTTGCCGATCGCCGCGCGGTCGCCGGAGCCGGCGAAGCGATGCGACAGGCCCCAGTCCTTCAGCGCGTCGGCCACCGGGCGGCGCCGCGCCTCGACGTCTCCCAGCACCTCGATCGCCGCAGCGAGCCGCCCGCCTAGACGCATGGGGTTGTCTCGCGCGGTATGAGGGAGGGTCTCGTCATCATCGGTCGTCCTGAGGGTGAAAGCGGCAGGCTCTATCATCCGAGGGGCGGAAGCGGCAAATTTGCGGGCGGGCCATTGAGATCCCCCCTTGGGCTCCCTCCCGAGGATCCGATCCTCGGCCTCTGGCTTTCATCTCTCCCCCCGGCCGAATGCGGAGGCCGCCCCTGGATTATCGGAACGGGGCCCCACGAATGACGAGGCGGGGTGGCACTGCCTGTCCTGCCGGCGTGCGGCCGCAGGTCTGCGTGCCCGCGCCGCGTTGCGGCCGGGGTTGAACTGATTCTCTGTCCCACCCTTAAGCTCCTCGCGAAGCTCGTCGCTGGTGGGCCCCTGGTCGCCGCCCTCGCGAGGCTCGGGCGGAGTCTCTATTCCGTCCTTAAGCTTCGCCTTGCGGCTCGCTGACGGGTCCCTGGTCGCCGCCCTCGCGAGGCTCGGGCGGCGATGCGCCGGAGGCAAGCCCTCCGAGTAGTCTCGAATTCCGGCTCGCCTCCGGCGCACCGCGCGGCTCTTTGCGGACCTCCACGAACCGTCCCCCGCCGGATCGACGGGTTGAGGTGGCGGCTGGCGCTTCACCCGCCCGCGCCTTTTCAGCGCGGCGGATTCAAGCGGACCGATCCGCACCCGCGCCGTAGTGCGCGAGGGACCAGCGGCGCCGGAAGGCCGTCCGGGACGCCTTGCCTCCGGAAGGCAAGACGGCGCGGAGACCGCATCGCCGGCCCGCAGACGCTCCCGGTGAGCGCCCGTGCCCGGTTCCCGTCGACTGGTGTCGGGTGGACCGGCGATGGGGGAGTATGGGGCGGGGCGTGAGGAGCGGGGATGAGATTTTTCTGAGGGGCGCGCGGAATCAGGGGGTTGGGAGGAGATGGATAGGAAGATATTGGCAGGGGCAAAACGAGGTGCCCTCTCTCCCGCGAAGGGGAGAGAGGGCGCTTCGTTCGCTAGAGTTTCAGGAAAGTTGCAATCACTGCGGTTCCGGGGTGCATTGGCTTCATGGCAACGCACGCTCCGATCACGCCGGCTCATCGCCGTTTGGCAAAGTCGATGCGTCGTGATCCGACGCCGGCCGAGCGGGCGTTCTGGCACGGTGTCAGAGCCGGCCGGCTCGACGAGCTGAAATTTCGACGTCAGGTTCCGATGCTCGGTTTCATCGCGGATTTCGTCTGTCACGAGGCGAGGCTGATCGTCGAGATCGACGGCTGGCAACATGACGGAACGGCGGCGGGACGATCGCAGGACACGCGGCGCGACGAAGCCTTTGCGACGGCCGACTTTCTCACGTTGCGGTTCGAGAACGAGCTCGTCGCCGGGGACCTCGATGCGGTTCTCGGAAAGGTCCGGGCCGTGGCCCGATCGCGGATCGAAGGGCGCTGAGGCCGATCGCGGGGCGCTCTCTCCCCCTTGCGGGAGAGAAAGCGATTTCATCGCCTTGGCGGAGCCAAGCGATAGAAATCGCAAGAGAGGGGTTTCACCGGGTCAGTTTGAGTCCAAGGTTCAGCGCAGCTGCCTCGGTGGCCGGTCCGTCAACCTCGGCGGCAGCGTCGACGGTGAAACCCCTCTCTTGCCTTTTCTGCGACTTGGACCTCGGCAAGCCTCGGCCCAAGACCGCGAAAAGGCTTTCTCTCCCGCAAAGGGGAGAGAGGGCGCCCCGTCGGTAGAGTTGCAGAACGGTTGCAATCACTGCGGTTCCGGGGTGCATTGGCTTCATGGCAACGCACGCTCCGATCACGCCGGCTCATCGCCGTTTGGCTAAGTCGATGCGTCGTGATCCGACGCCCGCCGAGCGGGCGTTCTGGCACGGTGTCAGAGCCGGCCGGCTCGACGGGCTGAAATTTCGACGTCAGGTTCCGATGCTCGGTTTCATCGCGGATTTCGTCTGTCACGAGGCGCGGCTGATCGTCGAGATCGACGGCTGGCAGCATGACGGAACGGCGGCGGGACGATCACGCGACTCGCGGCGCGACGAAGCCTTTGCGACGGCCGACTTTCTCACGTTGCGGTTCGAGAACGAGCTCGTCACCGGGGACCTCGATGCGGTTCTCGGAAAGGTCCGGGCCGTGGCCCGATCGCGGATCGAAGGGCGCTGAGGCCGATCGCGGGGCGCCCTCTCTCCCCCTTGCGGGAGAGAAAGCGATTTCATCGCCTTGGCGGAGCCAAGCGGTAGAAATCGCGAGAGAGGGGTTTCACCGGATCAGTTTGAGTCCAAGGTTCAGCGCCGCTACCTCGGTGGCCGGTCCGTCAACCTCGGCGGCAGTGTCAACGGTGAAACCCCTCTCTTGCCATTCTCAAGGTTTGGTCCCCGGCAAGCCGAGGCCCAATTCCTTGGAATGGCTTTCTCTCCCACGAAGGGGAGAGAGGGCGCTTCATTCGGTCGAGTTTCAGGAAAGTTGCAATCACTGCGGTTCCGGGGTGCATTGGCTTCATGGCAACGCACGCTCGGATCACGCCGGCTCATCGCCGTTTGGCAAAGTCGATGCGTCGTGATCCGACGCCGGCCGAGCGGGCGTTCTGGCACGGTGTCAGAGCCGGCCGGCTCGACGAGCTGAAATTTCGACGTCAGGTTCCGATGCTCGGTTTCATCGCGGATTTCGTCTGTCACGAGGCGAGGCTGATCGTCGAGATCGACGGCTGGCAACATGACGGAACGGCGGCGGGACGATCGCAGGACACGCGGCGCGACGAAGCCTTTGCGACGGCCGACTTTCTCACGTTGCGGTTCGAGAACGAGCTCGTCGCCGGGGACCTCGATGCGGTTCTCGGAAAGGTCCGGGCCGTGGCCCGATCGCGGATCGAAGGGCGCTGAGGCCGATCGCGGGGCGCTCTCTCCCCCTTGCGGGAGAGAAAGCGATTTCATCGCCTTGGCGGAGCCAAGCGATAGAAATCGCAAGAGAGGGGTTTCACCGGGTCAG
>NZ_JAFMPY010000027.1 GCF_017353515.1 Jiella sonneratiae | reverse complement strand
CAGATGCGGTTCGATGATCTCCCATTCCTGGTCGCTCAGTTCGTGACGGCGCATGGCAATCTCCTTTCAAAGGAGATTGAATCAAATCAACCACCGAACGTGAACCCGGTTATGGGGATGCGACCTAGACGAGCAGGTATGGGACGCCGCTCGCAAGAAGCGAAACGAGGCGCGAGCGGGGAGCGTACTTGGCGGGATCGTAATGATTTTGCTCTTCAGCGTCGGACTTACCTATTGCTCTTCTCATCTCGCGACCACCTCAGAAAGCCAAGTTTTAGAAAGTGGTGCTCTTGAAAAGATGGAGGCTGTCTTTGAAGGCAGGCACACGCAAACTGAGATCGAAGCACTCCTGCAAACGGTGATGAGCTTGAACGACGTTCGGCCAAGCGAAGAGGAGTACACGCGTTGGGGCTCTGTCTTGGTCGAGATGCGACGCACTACCGGAGTGAACGAAATGGCTATCCTGCGGTGCATGATAGCAGACCGAGGGACGATTAAATTTCCGGCCAGCGCGGCGATCTGTGCATCTCTCATCGCGGCTTCGGGTGAGGGCTAGCCTCCGTTGCCGACTGCTTATCGTCAAACGTCTGACCGAAGGCCGCTCACGAGATTTGAGATTGCATTTACCCATTCGTCAAGGCGTCCAATGACGGTGGTAAATTGCGGAGTTCGGCCATCAGGCCCGACAACTCTCGGCCAAGTTTTCTCATAGGTTTGCACACGACCGCCGATTAGCGCGGCAGTCGTCGCGAGATAGTCCTCGATAACCTGCCTGCGACCGAGTTTTTCCGCGGCCCCCCAGGCGTCACTGAGGTGCAATCCTCCATTGGCATCAACGTACCCAGCCGAGGATCGGATATCCGGCGAGGCGTGGAAACGAAGAACAAGCGATTTTCGGTATTCGGGCTCGATCCCAACTTTCGAGACCTTCGTAACGAACTCGCGCAACGGGCCGCTGATGCCGGGCACTCGCTGTTCGATCTGATCGAAGAATTCCGGTTCGGACGCGGTGATCTGACGCGGGCCAGCTGGACTTGCGGGCGAGAGCGAAGCGGGCGGCTTGACGTTGACAATCGCGCCATCTTCGACCGTAACAACCCCGCGCTCGATGATAGCAGTTTTGGCCGGTATCCGCGGAACGACAAGCAGGCGTCCGTTACTGTCTTTCCAGATCGAAAGATCGACCAGAGCGACGCTGGTGTGCAGACCGGCATGCAGCTGCAGGAAATCGGTGAGTTCCTCGACGCCTTCCTGAATGCCGTCGCCGATGATGAGGATCATGAAGCGGCCAAAACGCAACCGCCGCTCCACCGCATCGATGAACTGGGCCTCCTCGAGATCAGACTGATCGCGGACCCTGTCCCAAAGACTGGTGTCCAGCTGCGTTGCCCGCCTGACGGCGTCTTCAAGCTGCGAGTAATGCCACCGATGGATCGCACGGGCGTAGTCGAGTGCCTGCGCGACGACCTCACGGCGAGCCTGGGGATTGCGCATGAGCTTGCATTCGCCAAGCACGATGCTGCCCTCGGGGCTCATCCAGAGATTATCGAGATAACCCGCCGATGTCGGGAGTTCGCGACAAATCGAAATCAGCGGCGTGAAGGCGGGTTCGATATCCGACATGGGGATGACGTCGGGATTGAAATGGACCAGCTCCTGGACGAAAGCTTCCCGCCGCCGTCCATCATCGCCGCCTCCGAGATGGACGCGCTCCAGCCTGACAACGCCCATGCCATCTCGAACCATGACAGGGGCAGCGTGGCGAGAGAAACTGGGCATGGGGTGCGTCCTTCAAGAAAGCGATCCAGCCAGTTTTGCGCAGAGGTGGTTACAGTGTGCTGAAGTTGCTTCTCGGAGTGGCGGGACTTGGTCCCTAGACGACTTCGTGTCTTCAAATTCCGCCACCTGCGCGCCCGGCAGCTGGCGAAATCGCCCGCCATTCCTGCCCAACCCTCTCCCTCTCGCGAAATGAGAGCTCAACGGAGCGCCATTGCCCGCTGGAGGGCGTGGGGCCTCTAGACCTACCTGACTTCCTCTCCGCCGAAAATTAGCGCCTTCGAGGAGCCAAATCCCCCGCTGACATCAAGCGCAGTTGCGCCGCAAATCGCTACGATTGCGGTGGCCAGCAATTCGGTACAATCTAGGTGGGAGGCAGACAGCACGATGCTGGGAAAACGGCGGTTTGGGAGCACCGAAAGGAGTTGGTGTTCTTCTCCCTTCCTCTCCGCCACGATCCGCGTAAGTGACTGGCGCGGCTGATAATTTTTCAAGTATCGAAGCTGACAGACGCAGGCCCTGGTACAGAAACCTGGTCAGCACCGGTCTGCGATGTCCCGATCCATACCGCGTGTCGCGAGACGCGGCGACATCTTCCACTATCGTATGGCGGTGCCGATCCGACTTCGGCCTGTTCTGTGTAAAGGGGAGATTAAGCTCTCCCCGCGAACATCAGATCCTCTGCTAGAGCGGGATGATTTTAGGTTGGTGCATAACCTGAGTTGACGAGATAGTTGCGGCATTCGTCTCTGGTGACGTCCCGCAGGATTTCGCCGACGGCGTCGCAGAGAGTGTCGCGGGTTCGCGCGGCAGCCTTGCGCAGGAAGTGCTTGAGCTTTCCGAAGAGCTGCTCGATCGGGTTGAGGTCGGGCGAGTACTTCGGCAGGAACAGGAGCTTTGCGCCGACCTCTCGGATGGCGCGGCGCACAGCTTTGCCCTTGTGGCTCCCGAGGTTGTCGAGGATGACGATGTCGCCAGGCCTCAGGGTCGGGACGAGCACCTTCTCGACATAGAGGAGGAAGCGCTCGCCGTTGATCGGCCCGTCGATCAGCCAGGGCGCGGCGACGCCATCCTCTCGCAGTGCGGCGACGAAGGTGGAGGTTCTCCAGTGCCCGAACGGGGCCTTGTCCCGCAGTCTGTGACCCCGCGGCGCCCAGCCGCGCAGAGCGGCCATATTCGTCTTGGTCCAGGTTTCGTCGATGAAGACGAGGCGTGCAGGATCGATCCGCCCGCGATATTTCAGCCATTGTTCGCGTCGGCGAGCGACGTCTGGGCGATCCTGCTCACTGGTGAGCAACGTCTTTTTTTGAAAGACAGGTTCTGCGCGTGGACGAACTCCCAGACCGAGCGATAGTCGACGTTCAGGTCGCGCTCCGCGGCCAGTTCCTTGACCAGGCCGCGCAGCGTGAAAGCCTCTTCGGCGCAGCGCTGGCGCAGCCACTCGGCATGGCCGTCGGAAATCTTCTTCGGCTTGTGCCCGCCCATCTGGCCGGGCGCGAAGCTCCCAGTCTCTTCAAACCGGTCGACCCAGCGGATCGCCGTGCTGACCGCGACACCGAAGCGGCGGGCAGCCTGGTTCCGCGACATCCCTTCCTGCGTCACCGCGGCCACTACCCTGGCACGCAGGTCCATCGAATAGGGTTTTGCCATCCATGCTGGCCTCCTCCCAGCCAGCATGTTGAATCATATCAGCTTTTCTCGGACAAGGGAATCCGCCCCGATTCAGGGCAAACTCATCCCGCTCTAGCACGCATACGCGGCCGGAGGCTGTCGAGCGCCCTCGACGCCTATCTAGAGGAACTGAAGACGATGCCTGTTTCGTCGTTCGAGATCGTGGGAGAGCGCATCCGGAATTATTTCCAGGTCTGCCTAAGAACGAAACGCTCTCCACTTTCCCGGGGCAAGTCCAGCAAAATGCCACTTCAAAATCTCAAATGCGATTCCCCTGCGGGTTTCAGCCGCTCAACCGGAGCGAAAACGGTTCGCCGCCTCGAGCGCGGACTTCTGCGCATCGGCGTCGAGGCCGCGGAAGAAGTCGTCGAGCACCGCATCGGAATTCTTCATGCGCTTGGCGAGCACTGCCCATTTCGCCGCCTGGGCGACGTCCGGGGCGGTGCCGATCCCGTCCTTGTAGAGATGGGCGACGCGGTTGACGGCGATCGGATTGCCGAGTTCGGCGGCGTGCCGGAGGAAGAGGAACCCCTCCTCCGGCTTGGCCGGTCCGCCCTTGCCGTTGATCAGCCAGATGCCGTACTCGATCTGCGCGATGTCGAAGCCGTTGAGCGCTGCCGCGTGAAGGAAGCTGCGGGCCGCATCGAGGTTCTGCGCGACACCCTTGCCGTTGGCATAGAGCTGCGACATCGCGTATTGCGCCTCGGGCACGCCGGCATTCGCCGCCTTCTCGAAATAGCTGGCCGCGTCGGCGAAGCCGCCGGCGGGCGAACTCTCGATCAGCATCTGGCCGAAATTGTATTCCGCCAGCGGCAGGCCGGCATCGGCCGCCGCCTTCATCAGGTCGCGTGCCTGCGCCTCGTCCTGTTTCACGGCGGTGCCGGCGAGAAGAATCATGGCATAGCGGAACTGCGCCTCGGCATTGCCGGCCTTGGCCGCCGCCTCGTACCAGCGCGCCGCCTCCTTCATGTCACGCTTGACGCCGAGGCCGCGGGAATAGATCTCGCCGAGCAGCGTCTGCGCCGCGGGATCGCCGATATTGGCCAGCGGCTCGGCAAGCTGCACCGCCGTCAGATAGTAGCCGCGCTGGAAGGCGCCGTAGGCCATGTCGCTCTTCGAGGGCGACGACGCGGCGCCCCCGCCATCGCTCCGGCCCTTGCCGGCCGGTTTCGCCTCGGCGGTGCGGTCCGAAGGAGCCCGGGCGCCATGCGCCGCGCCCCGGTCCGGGCGCTTCGTGGGGGCGGCGACCGTCTTCTCCGCGGTCTTTTCCGCGGCGAGGGCCCGGGCGGGCACGAGCGCCGGCGGGGCTGCGAACATCGCGGCGGCGAGCATCGCCGCGGCGAGGGCCGGCCGCGGGACGCGGTGCCCGCCATCCCTGCGGCAGGCCTGCTCAGGCGCCGCGGTCATTCGGAAATCCGTTCGAAATAAGCGTCGAGGACGCGGTTCGCCGCAGCGACGCAGGCCGCCGGATCGTTCCCTTCGGCAAACACCGCCCGCGCCAGCCCGATGAATTCGGCACCGGTCGCGGCGGCCGTCTCCAGCGTCGAAAGATCCGCCCCGCCGAGGAGAATGCAGGGGATCTCGACGATCGGAGCCCACCATTCCGCGAGCGCCAGGCTCTTGTGATGAGGGCCGGCGTCGCTGTCGCCGCCGAAGCGGCCGAACAGCAGGTAGTCCGGCATCCGCTCGCCGGCCTCCAGCGCGTCGTGGCGGGTCTCGAAGCCCGAGCAGCCGACGATCATCTTCGGCTGGTGGCGGGAGACAGCCTCGCCGAGCGCCTCGACATCACCGCCGGTCAGATGCAGCCCGTCGGCCTTCGCCCGGCCGGCCGCGCGGCTGTCGTCGACGACGATCGCCGCCGCCCCCGCCGCCTGGACGAGGGGAACGAGGGTCTCGGCAAGGCGCTGGAACGCCGCGGCGTCGCGCCCGGCGGGATCGATGAGCACGGAGGCGACGTCGCCGCCGGCCATGGCGGCGCCGAGCTTCGCCGCGGCCTCGTCGTCTGAAAGCGGCGTCGTGACGAGCACCAGCCGCGGGCGGATCGGGTCTAGGATCATGATGCCCGTCGATACTCCAGAGCGGCCTGGGTGTGAAGCGCCCGCGTCGCCGCGGTTCGTCCCAACCGTCAACGCTGTGTAGGCGAAACGCGGCAGCAGCCAACGCGGGCGAGGCAAGGCGGCCCGCCCGCCTCCTTGCCGGCCGAGCCCGCTTGCAGGCCCGACCCCGCTTGCTCGCCCGTCCTCTTGCCGGCCCCCCCTCGCCGAACCGCCCCCCCTTGCCGGCCCGCTTCCCCTCGCCTATCCCGCTGAAACACCGGAGGACGAGCACAGACCGTGATAACCGATCCGCTGTTCTACGCCGTCGCGATCCCGGCGGTGATCCTGATCGGCTTGTCCAAGGGCGGCTTCGGCGGCACCGCGGCGCTGGTCGGCGTGCCGCTGATGGCGATCGCCGTGCCGCCGGTGACGGCCGCCGGCATCCTCCTGCCGATCCTTCTCGTCATGGACGTCGTCGGCCTCTTCGCCTGGCGCGGACGCTTCGACCGCGGCATCGTTTTCACCATGCTGCCGGCGGCGGCCCTCGGCGTGCTTCTCGGCTACCTCACCGCGGCGGCAGTGTCGGAGGACGCCTTCCGCCTGACCATCGGGCTTCTGGCGCTCAGCTTCTTCGGCAACTGGCTGGCCGGCGCGCGGCGGGCCCGGGCGGCGCGGCCGCAGCAGCCGGCGAAGGGCGCCTTCTGGGGCGCCGTCGCGGGATTTGCGAGCTTCGTCAGCCATGCCGGCGGCCCGCCCTATCAGATCTACGTCGTCCCGCTGAAGATCCCGCCGCCGGTCTTCGCCGGCACCTCGGTGATCTTCTTTGCCTCCGTCAACGCCATGAAGCTCCTGCCCTACTTCCTGCTCGGCCAGTTCTCCCGCGACAATCTGTCGACTTCCGCGGCGCTGCTGCCACTCGCGCCGGTCGCAACGCTTGCCGGCATCTGGCTGGTCAAGCGCACCGATCCGACGCTGTTCTACCGGATCATCTACTGGCTACTGCTGCCGATCGGGCTGAAACTCGTCTATGACGGGGCGGCGGCGCTCTTCTGAACGAGGGGCACCGCCACCGACACGGGAGGGGCCCAGGCGGGCGCCGCCCGGCACGGACGAAGAACGACGCCGACGGGAGGACGGGCATGGGCATCTACGACGAGCATCTGGACCGCAACGCGGCGAACTATCAACCGCTGACGCCGCTCACCTTCCTGTCGCGGGCGGCGCTGATCCATCCAGACCGCACGGCGATCGTCCACGGGTCGCTGGAGCGCAGCTATCGCGACTTCTACGCCCGCTCCCGCAGGCTGGCCTCGGCCCTGTCGCGGCGCGGGATCGGGCGCGGCGAGACCGTCGCCGTCATGCTGTCCAACACCCCCGCAATGCTCGAGGCCCATCACGGCGTGCCGATGGCCGGGGCGGTGCTCCTGTCGATCAACACCCGCCTCGACGCGGAGATCATCGCCTTTCAGCTCGACCATGCCGAAGCGAAAGTCGTCATCGTCGACCTCGAATTTTCCGAGGTCATGGCGGAGGCGCTCGGCAAGGCGAAGGCGGCGCCCCTCGTCGTCGACTACGACGATCCCGACTTTCCCGCCGACGCGCCGGCGAAGAAGGGCGAGCCGATCGGCAGCCTGGAATACGAGGCGCTTCTCGCCGAGGGAGACCCCGACTTCGACTGGCAGATGCCGCAGAACGAATGGGACGCGATCTCGCTGAACTACACCTCGGGCACGACCGGCAATCCGAAGGGCGTCGTCTACCATCATCGCGGCGCGGCGCTGATGGGCTACGCCAACATCGTGGCGGCCGGGATGACCGGCCATCCGGTCTATCTGTGGACCCTGCCGATGTTCCACTGCAACGGCTGGTGCTTTCCCTGGACGCTCGCCGTCCAGGCCGGCACCCATGTCTGCCTGCGCTGGGTCAGGGCAAGGGCGATGTACGACGCCATCGCCGATCACGGCGTCACGCATCTCTGCGGCGCGCCGATCGTCATGGCGACGCTGATCAACGCCGAAGAAAACGACAAGCGTCCGTTCACCCAGACCGTCACATTCAACACCGCCGCGGCGCCGCCGCCGCAGGCGGTGCTCGCCGGCATGCGGGACGCCGGCTTCGAGGTGACGCATCTCTACGGCCTGACCGAGACCTACGGTCCGGCGGTGGTCAACGCCTGGAAGGCCGAGTGGAACGAGCTCGACCGGCCGGGACAGGCCGCCCGAAAGGCCCGCCAGGGCGTCCGCTATCCGGCGCTGGAGGACCTTGCCGTGATGGACGGCCGGAAGATGGAGAAGGTGCCGGCCGACGGCGAGACGATCGGCGAGGTCATGTTCCGCGGCAACATCGTGATGCGCGGCTACCTGAAAAACCCGGAAGCGAGCGCCGAGGCGTTTCGCGGCGGCTGGTTCCATTCCGGCGATCTCGGCGTCATGCACGAGGACGGCTATATCGAGCTGAAGGACCGGGCCAAGGACATCATCATCTCCGGCGGCGAGAACATCTCCTCGATCGAGGTCGAGAACGCCCTCTACCTCCACCCGGCGGTGCAGACCGCCGCCGTCGTCGCCAAGCCCGACGACAGATGGGGCGAGACGCCGCTCGCCTTCGTCGAGCTGAAGCCCGGCCGCGCGGCGAGCGAGGAGGAGCTGATCGCCCACTGCCGCGCAAAGCTCGCCCGGTTCAAATGCCCCAAGGAGATCCGCTTCGCCGAGGTGCCGAAGACCTCGACCGGCAAGATCCAGAAATACGTCCTCCGCAAGATGATCGACGACTGACCGGCCCCGGCCGAGGGGCCGCGAGGCCGCGAGGCCGCCGCCTCTTTATCGAGCTTGCTTCGATGGCGGCGCCACGCGGCTCCGCCATCTCATACGAGATCCGCTCGATCAGAGCGGGGCTCGTATCAAGCCCGCGCGGCGAATGAGCGTCCTTGTTTCCGGCATCACGAGGTGATCTGCCGGAAACCTCATCAAGGCTCAGCCTGCCGGCTGGCGCCTCACCTTGGTCGCGGCCTTCTCGAAGGCTTCGTCCGGCACGAAGAAATCGGCCATCGGCACGCCGTTCTCCGGGCCGTAGGGGGCGAAGTCGGTGGCGCCCTCCTCCATCAGCACCAGCTCGTCGATCAGGAAGCGGCCGGTGAAGCTGCGCGACGGCTTGGTGAGGATCGCATGGGCGGCGTCGGCGACGATGTCGGCCGAGCGGCTCATCGCCGCCAGCGGCGCCCCGCCGAGGACGTTGCGCACGGCAGCCGTGTCGATCACCGTCAGCGGCCAGAGCGAGTTGACGGCGATTCCGTCGGCCTTCAGTTCCTCCGCAAGGCCCAGCGTCACCATCGACATGCCGAACTTCGCCATCGAATAGGCGACGTGGCCGGCAAACCACTTCGCCTGCATGTCGAGCGGCGGCGACAGCGTCAGAATGTGCGGGTTCTCGGCCTTCTGCAGATGCGGAATGCAGCATTTGGAGACGAGGAAGGTGCCGCGGGCGTTCACGCCGTTCATCAGGTCGTAGCGCTTCATGTCGGTCGACAGCGTGTCGGTGAGCTGGATCGCCGAGGCGTTGTTGATGCACACGTCGATCCCGCCGAAACGCTCGACCGTCTTTTCGACCGCAGCCTCCACCTGGGCGTCGTCGCGGATGTCGCAGAGGACGGCGAGGCCCCGTCCGCCGGCCTTTTCGATCTCCTCCACCGCGGTGTGGATCGTGCCGGGAAGCTTGGGATGCGGCTGGTCGGTCTTTGCCGCGACGACGACGTTGGCGCCGTCGCGCGCCGCCCGCAGCGCGATCGCGAGGCCGATGCCGCGCGAACCGCCGGACATGAAGATGGTCTTACCCTGAAGCGTTGCGGCCATGGCCGTCTCCTCCTCCGCCTTGATTGACGTTTACGTCAAAGTGGACCGGCGGGCGGCGGGAAGCAAGCGGGGTTGGTTCGCCTCCGCCATGAGACTTCTTTTCCGAACCAGGCAGTGAAGAGCGCGTGCGGCGCGAGCGCGCGGCGAGCGCGTCTATCGTTCCGAAGCGGCTGGAAGGTTCGCCGTCAGAAACTGCATAAGCACCTTCGCCTGTCCCTTCGTCATTTCGTGGCCCGCCACCGTCGCGGCACCCTTCTCCGAAGCCGCCGTCAGGAACGCCGTCGGCCGATCCGACGGCACGACGTCCGCGACGAGCGTCGACGGCTGCAGCTCCGTCAGAGCGATCGGCGGCGGATCGCCGGGCTTCATGCCGAGCGTCGTCGCGTTGACGACGATGTCATAGGAACCGACGCCGTCGCAGCCGCGCCTTGCCCCGCACGTCGGGAAATTCGCTTCGATCAGGGCGGCGAGGGAGGCTTCCCGCGCCGCGTCGAGGTCGGATACGGCGATCGACGCCGCGCCGGCCGCGGCGAAGGCGACCGCGATGGCGCGCCCCGCCCCGCCGGCGCCGATCAGCAGCACCTTGGCGCCGGCGACGGGGCGCCGGGCCTCGACGGGAGCAAGGAGCCCGATGCCGTCGAACATGTCGCCCTCCCAGCCCCCGTCCGCGCGCCGGCGCATCGCGTTGACGACACCCAGCATGCGGGCGCGGTCGCTGGCCACGTCGACGTGGGCGAGCGCCCGCTCCTTGAACGGATAGGTCACCACCAGCCCGTCCAGATTGGCCATCGCCTTGAGCGCCGGCATCATCATGGCGAAAGAGGCGGCCGGAACGTGGAACGGCAGCAGGACGGCGTCGATGCCCGCCGCGGCGAGCATCGGATTCAGCAATGCCGGCGTGCGCGCCTGGACGATCGGATCGCCGACGATCGCAAAAATCCTGGTCTTTCCGCTGATGGTCATGCCGTTTCTCCTTCGAGCCGAGAACCGAAAACCTTGAACCGAGGGTCAGACCCGGTGAATCTGCATTCCGCCGGCGATCTCGAGCCGGATACCGGTCGCATAGGGCAGCCCGCCCGCGACCAGCGTCAGCACGGCCCTCGCGACGTCCTCCGCCGTACCCCAGCGGCCGGCCGGCACCCCGCCGCTCCCGATGAAGGCCGTGTAGCACTCGCGCGCGGGTTCGGTCATGGCCGTGGCGATGATCCCGGGGCGGATCTCGAAGACCGGAATTCCCGCATCGGCGAGGCGCGAGGCGAAGAGCGCGACCATCATCGAAAGGCCGGCCTTGGTCATGCAGAAGTCGCCGCGATTCTCGCCGACGATCTGGGCATTGACCGAGGTGATCGTCACGATGCTCCGCGCCCGGTCCTCGGGCCGCGCGAGGAAACGGCGGGCGAGCGCCTGGGTCAGGAAGAAGGTGCCGCGCAGATTGACCGCGACCGACCGGTCGAAGCTCTCGGGGGAAAGGTCGAGCAGGTCGCCGCGCACGAGCGACGTGACGCCGGCATTGTTGACGAGACAGGTGATCGGGCCGAACTCTTGCTCGATCCGGTCGAGCAGCGGCCCGTGCGCCGCGGTCTCCGCGAGGTCGAAGAGGAAGTGGCCGGCGCGGCCGGCGCCCGGCGGAGCCGGGTCGAGCCAGCCGGCCGGCGCCTCGTTCGGGCCGGCGGTCGCGACGTCGAACCCCGAGGCGCGCAGAAGCTGCGCCGTCGCATGGCCGATTCCCGAGCCACCGCCGGTGACCAGCACCGTGCCCCTGGATGAGCTCTTCTTCGGGAGAGCCGCGCTCACGGCCGGCGCCGCCGGCGCTCGTCGATCGGCCGCAGCCCGCGGCGGTCGAGTTCGGCGCGCGACAGGCCGTATTGCAGGACGTAGCTGCCGCGTCGGATGGCGCCCGCAATGCCGCAGCGGGCGAGATGCTCCTCGCCGAGGAGATCGGCGCGCAGGGCGGCAACGGCGTCCTGGGTGAGCGTCTCGACGAGGAGGATCCAGGCCGCCACCTCGTCGCGGCCGCCGCGCAGGCGCATCTCGGCGGTCTCGCCGCCGCTGTCGCGCTCGCCCTGCAAAAGGTGGACGCCGACGACGCGCGGGTGTGCGGCGAGCGGCGCGAGCAGCGCAGCTTCGAGGCGCCGGGCAAAGCCTTCGGGTTCCGCCTGTGCGCCGAGCCGCAGCGTCTCGACGACGCTCCCCTCGCCGATGCCCGCCGTCCACGCGACGCGGCAGGCCGTCCGCGACGTGTCCCGGAAGGCGCGCACGACGCGGGACGTCCATTCCGAGGGACGATCGAGTTCCGCCTGATAGGCCGGCGAGGCGAGGTCATCGGGCCGCGCCGTCTCGTAGAAGTTGAAATATTTCGGCTCGCCGTCGAGCGCGACGTAGCGCCGCCCGCGCAGGAACCCCTCGATCGACACCCGCTCGGGAATGTGCTCGCGCACGTGCCAGTTCAGGAACTCGACCTCGGCGTCCGGCTCGATGCCGTTCCAAATGGCCAGAACGCCGTCTCCCAGCATCGCCATGCCGCCCTCCATCCGATCCGATAGGTCTCGCCGCTCGATGCGGCCGCCGCCCGGGTCTCGATCCGTCGCCCGATGTGTCGATCCGGCGCCGGCCGGGCCGGGCCCCGACAAAACCGGTCAGGCCGCGCCGCGCGCTTCCCAGCGGCGCGCCATCTGCGGCGCATAGGGAACGAGGCGCTGTTCCTGTTCCCCGAGCCCGGTGATGCCGAGCCGCATCACGTCGCCGGCCTTCATGAAGACCGGCGGGACGGCGCCGAGGCCGACGCCCGGCGGGGTTCCGGTGGTGATGATGTCGCCCGGCTGCAGCGCCATGTAGCGGCTGACATAGGAGACGATGTGCGCGCAGGTGAAGATCATCCGCCGCGTCGTGCCGGTCTGCACCCTGTTGCCGTTGAGGTCGAGCCACAGGTCGAGATCCTGCACGTCGGCGATCTCGTCGCGCGTCACCAGCCACGGGCCGCAGGGCGCGAAGGTCGGGAAACTCTTGCCCTTCGTCCACTGCCCTTCGCGTTCCAGCTGGAATTCGCGCTCGGAGAGATCGTTCAACACGCAGAAGCCGGCGACATAATCGAGCGCGCGGTCTTCCGGCACGTCCCAGCAGGGGGTTCCGACGACGAAGGCGAGTTCCACCTCCCAGTCGAGCTTGGTGGAGCCGGCCGGCAGGATCACCGGGTCGTTGGCGCCGCAGAGCGCCCCGGTATGCTTGTTGAAGATGATCGGCTGCGAGGGGATCGGTGCGTTCGTCTCCTCGGCGTGGTCGGTGTAGTTGAGGCCGATGCAGACGAGGTTCGGGACGGTCGCGACCGGAACGCCGTAACGGATGCCGGCGTCCAGAACCGGCAGCGCGGCGAGATCGAGGGCCCGCAACGCGTCGAGGCCGGAAGCGCCCAGGACGGACGCGTCGATGTCGCGGACCACCCCCGAAAGATCCCTGGGGTTCCCCTCGCCGTCGACGATGCCGGGACGTTCCTGCCCCTGCGGGCCATGGCGGAAGAGCTTCATTGTCGGACTTTCCTCGTCTTGGGATCACAGCCGGAAGCGGCTGACCTTCGGTTCTCGTCGCGGACGGCCCCGCTCAGCCGGTGCCCTGCCCGTCCAGCGTCCGGCGCGGCCTGCGATGGCCCGACGGGGCCGCGTCGAGGTCCGGACCGAGTCGCATCGGCTCCGGCGAAAACAGCCGAGCATCCATGATCTTAAGGTCGCCGGCGATCGCCGGGCGGAAGGCCATCTGGCCGACGACGTCGCGTTCGAGATCGATGCCCGGGGCGATCTCGATCAGCCTCAGGCCGTCCGGCGAGACGTCGAAGACCGCCCGCTCGGTGACGAAGGCGGCGCCGCGCCCCTGGCGAAGGGCGAATTGCGAGTTGTAGCAGATCTGCTCGATGCCGGAGACGAACTTGCGGTGCCGCCCCTCCTGACGGATGGCGAGCCTGCCGCCGGCGCATTCGACCTCCAGCCCGCCGGAGGTGAAGGTGCCGCTGAACACCACCTTGCGGGCGTTCTGGCTGATGTTCACGAAGCCGCCGATGCCGACGATCTTGTCGCCGAACCGGCTGACATTGACGTTGCCCGCCGGATCGACCTCGGCAAACGAGAGGAAGGCGATGTCAAGGCCGCCGCCGTCGTAGAAGTCGAACTGGTAGGGCTGGTCGACGACGGCCGAAAAGTTCTGGGCCGCGCCGGAATCGACGCCGGTCAGCGGCGCACCGCCGATATAGCCCTGCTCGTTGGTCAGCACGATGTCGCCGAGGACGCCCTCCTCCGCCGCCACGGAGGAGACGCCGGTCGAGATGCCGGCTCCGAGGTTGCAGACGGCGCCCTTGCGCAGTTCGAACGCCGCGCGGCGCGCCACGATCTTGCGGACCGAGAAGGGAAGCTTCGCCATCGAGGCAAGCGGCACCCGCAGTTCGCCCGAATAGCTCGGATCGTAGTCGCTGGCATAGGTCTGCCGCTGCCCGGGGTCGACCACCACGTAGTCGACGAGGATGCCGGGGATCTTGACCTCGCGCGCCTTCAGGCCGCGCCGCTCGGCCAGACGCTTGACCTGAACCACGACCGCGGCGCCCTGGCGCCGGGCCGCCTGGGCGCAGGACAGCATCTCGCCGGGAATCGCCTCCTGCTCCATCGAGACGTTGCCGTCCTCGTCGGCGGTCGTGCCGCGCAGGAAGACGACGTCGAGCGGCAGCGGCTTGAAGCGGAGCCATTCCTCGCCGGCGACCTCGAGCAGTTCCACCAGATCCTCGCGGGCGCTCTCGCTCTGCCGGGCGCCGAGCTGGCGCGGATCGACGAAGGTGTGAAGGCCGGTCTTGGTGATCAGGCCGGGGCGCCCGGCCGCCATCTCGCGGACGAGCTGGGCGATGACGCCCTGCGGCAGGGTGTAGGACTCGATCTCGTTGCGGCGGGCGAGCTCGATCAGCGGCGGCGAGTCGATCAGCGCGCTCGTCACGCTGCGTCTCAGCATGCCGGGGTGACGGAAGCAGGCGGCGCCCTTCAACTTGCGATCGCCGATCCCGACGGCATGGACGAGACAGAGGTCCTTCGGCTCGCCCGTATCGAGGAAGCGTTTCTCGACCGCGTCGAGAAGCGCCTGCGGCACGCAGTGGCCGCCGCCCGATCCGCTGACGAGGAGATTGTCGCCATTCCGGATGAGGCTTGCAGCCTGTGCCGAATCGATGACCTGCATTTTCCCGATGTCCTTCCCGAACTGTCCCGCGACGGCGGCGACGGCGCCGTGTCCTCGGCGCTGGTGTCGACGATCGTCTTTGCTACCCGGCACGCAGGCGTTGCCGGCCGTCCTCGCCCTCTTCCCGGCCGGGCTGCGGCGCCCTCCCCCGCGTCCGCTCGGCATTGGGCGGGTAGTCGGTTCCAAGGCGCAGCGGCCAGAGGTCGGAGAGTTCGGCGGCACAGGCGGTGACGAGCGGGGCGAGATCCTGCACCCGCGCGTCCGTCATCCGCACGCTCGGTCCGGCGATGCTGACCGTCGCGGCGACCGGGCCGGTGCTGCCCGAGCGGATCACCGCGGCGAGAGCGGTCACGCCGGGCTCCGCCTCGTTCATGACCCGCCCGTAGCCGCGTGCGGCCGTCGCCGCGAGTTCCTCGATGAGCTCGGCGACGGAACGCATGACGTTCGGCCCGTAGGCTTCGGCGTTCTCGAACCCGCCGGTGGCGAGCACGATCTCGATCGCCCGGTCGAGCGGCAGCGTCGACAGCCACGCTTTGCCGCTCGCCGTCGCATGAAGCGGCACCGTCGCGGCGGCTGTCGAGGGCTGGTACATCAGCCCGGCCCGCGCCCCCTGCGCCTGGGCCACCCAGACCAGCGCGTTGGAATCCACCACCGCCAGCCGCACGAATTCCCGCGACGCCGCCGCAAGCTGGTCGAGCAGCGGCTGGCAGATGTCCGGAATGCCGGAGGCGACGTAGAAGCGCTGCCCGAGGATGACCAGCCGCATGGTCAGACCGTAGAAGCCGGTCTGCGCATCCTTCTTCGCCCAACCCTCCTCGACGAGAGTCGTTAGAAGGCGGTGGGCTCCGCTCTTGGGAAGGTTCAGCCGCTCCGCGATCTCCCCGAGCGGCATGTCGGCGGCGCTGTCGGCGAGGAGCTGGATGATCGAAAGGCAGCGCTCGGCGGGAACATGTGTCATCTCACCACTCCATGGTCGAGGGCGCCGGCAATGCGCAGGCTCCGGCCGATCTCGGCCTGCGCTTCGATGCAGCGTCGCCGGTCGGCGCCGGGCTGCGGGCGGTCCGCCGTCTCGTGCGTCCTCATCCGTTCGTGAACTCCGGCTCGCGCTTGGCGAAGAAGGCGGCGGCTCCCTCGTGGAGATCGGCCGAATCGAAAATCTGCTGCTGCGCCCGAGTGGAGCGTGCCAGGGCCGCGTCCAGCGGCTCGTCGAGCGCGGCGTCGACGAGCCGCTTGGCGAGCCGATTTGAGACCGGACCGCGCCCGGCGATCGTCGCAGCCATCGTGCGGGCTCGATCCAGCGCCGATCCGGTCTCGGCGAGGCTGTTGACGATGCCCCAGTCGAGCGCGGTCGCGGCGTCGACGACCATGCCGGTGAACAGCATCTCCTTCGCCCGTGCCGGGCCGACGAGCCTTGCGAGGCGCACCGCCCCGTTGCCGGCAAGCCCGCCGAGCCGCGATTCCGTGAGGCCGATCCCGATCCCCGCCTTCAGCACCCGGATGTCGCAGGCCAGCGCCAGTTCGAGGCCGCCCCCGAAGGCCGGCGCGTCGATCGCCGCGATCGTCGGCACCGGCAGCAACGCCAGCGAGCGCAGCACCATGTCCTCGAAGAGGATCTTGCGTTCGCTCGCAGTCCCATCCCGCAGAGCCTCGAACTCGCGGATGTCGCTGCCGGCGCAGAAGGCCCGCCCCGCGCCGCCGTGGAGGATGACGCAGCGAATGTCGGTGCGGTCGGCGAGCGTCCGCAAATGGGCGTTCAGCTGCCGCAGGAACGGCCGCGTCACCAGATTCAGCGGGCCGCTGCAAAGCGTGATTTCGGCGATCGCCCCACGCAGCGACAGCGTGCAGAGCCGATCGCCTTCTTCGCCGCGATCCTCGGATTCGTCACTCATCCTCCGCGCTCCTCACCCGGCCTTCGGCAGGGTTCCGAGCCCGTGCAGGATGCCGAGACGCTCGAAGTGGCGGTGGATGCGATCGACATAGGCGGAGAACTCCGGCGCATCGCCGAGCACGATCGGGCGCGGGCGCGGCAGTTCCACCCGGATGTCCTCGATCACCTCGCCGGGACTGGGGCTCATGACGAGGATCCGGTCCGACAGGCCGACCGCCTCCTCGACGCTGTGGGTGATGAAGAGGACCGTCGGCCTGCGGCGCATCCAGAGCGATTCGAGATCGGTGCGGACCTGCAGCCGGGTCAGCGCGTCGAGGGCGCCGAACGGCTCGTCCATCAGGAGCAGCGACGGGTCGTGGACGAGGCTGCGGATCAGCGACACCCGCTGGCGCATGCCGCCGGAGAGCTGCCGCGGATACTTGTTCATCGCGTGCTCGAGATTGAGCTGGCCGAAGAGCTCGCGCGCCCGCGCCTCGATGTCCTTGTGCGGCAGCTTGCGGATGTCGGCATGCAGCATGACGTTCTGCAGGGCGGTGCGGAAGTCGAGGAGCAGGTGGTCCTGAAAGGCGATGCCGATGTCGGTGATCGGCTTCGTTACGGTCCGGCCGGCGACGGTGATCGTCCCGCTCGACCTGGCAAGGAGGCCGGCCACCATGAGCATCAGGGTGCTCTTGCCGCAGCCCGACGCGCCGACGACCGAGACGAACTCGCCGGGCGCGATGTCGGTGGTGATCGGCTTCAGCGCCTGGAACGGCTTTTCGGTGCCCTCGCCGAAGACCTTCGAGACGTTGTCGATCGCGATCGGCACACCGGGGACTGCGGCATCGTGTGCGCTGGCCGTCATGTGTTCCTCGTCTCATTCTGCGAGCCGCTCCTTGCCGAGGACGCGGACATCGCCTGCAGCGGGACCTTCGAGACCAGCAGGGCCTTGCGCCCCTTCTGCACCAGAGAGCCGTCCTGTTTGACGAGCTCCACGTCGAAGGTCGCGATCGCCTGCGTCGGCTTCGAGCGGCTGTCGCGAAGCTCGGCGAGGGTGTAGTTCACGAAGATCGTGTCGCCGACGAAGATCGGTCCGACGAAGCGCCAGTCGGCGATGCCGAGAAAGGCGATCGCCGTCTCCCGCAACTCGCCGGTGCGGGCCCACATCAGGCCGTGGGCATAGGCGAGACCGAGCATCCCGTGGGCGACCCGCCGGCCGAACTGGCTGCTCTCTGCATAGACGTCGCTCGTATGCAGCTCCGAAAAGTCGCCGGTGAGGCCGGCGAAGCCGACGAGATCGGCGTCGGTGATCGTCCGGCCCGGGCTGCGAAAGCGAAGCCCCTCGTAAAGGTCTTCGTAGCGGTATGAGGTTCTGACGCTCAACTTCGTCCGCCTCTCACTCTCTGCTGCCGGCCCCGCCGTGGCGGGGACCGGCCTCGTTTCACCAAACGTCACTGATTGCAGGGCTCGAGTTCGGACTCGGGCGGCAGGTAGTCGTTGGTGTAGTACATCGTCGGATCCTTGCCTTCGGGCAGAAGGCCGACCTTCGAGAGAAGGTCCTGCGTCTGGCTCCAGTGGGCGTCGGTCGCCTTGCCGATATACTTGGTGCCGCCGCTGCAGAAGAGCGGCGGGATCGCCGCGAGCTGCTGGGCGGCGAGCTTCGTGTCGACATCCGGGAAGGTCTTCTTCAGGTCGGCGACCGCCTGGTCGGAATTCTTCAGCGCGAAGCCCCATCCCTTGAGGCTCGCGGAGATGAATTTCTTCAAAACGTCCGGATTGTCCTTGATGAACTCCTCGCTGGCGAAGATCGAGGTGCTGACCGTCGGAACGCCGTGATCGGCGAACATGAAGCCGGTGACGTCCGCTCCCTGGGAGTCGAGCTGGATGTGGTAGTCGTCGACCGATCCGAGGATCGCATCCACCTGCTTCTGCAGCAGTGCCGGGACCATCGAGGCCGTCGGCATGTTGAGGAGATTGACGTCGGATTCCTTGAGGTTGTTGGCATCGAGGAAGAGCGGCAGCATGGTCACCTGCGAGCTGCCCGCCGGGACGCCGATCTTCTTGCCCTTCAGGTCGGCGATCGAGGTGATGCCGCTGCTCTTCAGAGCTTCGACCTCGTTGGGGTTCGACTGGTAGACCGTGGCGACGACCTTCATCGGCGCGCCCTTGGCGATCAGCTGGCTGACCGCGACGGCGTCGGCATAGGCGAGGTCGGCCTGGCCGCTCGCGACGAGCTGCGCCGTATTGGCCGAACCGTTGCCCTGGATGATGGTGACGTTCAGCCCGGCGTCCTTGTAGTAGCCCTCCTGCAGAGCCGCGGCGAAGCCGGCATTGGCGCCGCCGGCATACCAGTTGAGCTGGAATTTCACGTCGGTGTCGGCATAGGCGGACGTCGCCGCCAGCAGCGAGGCGCCGGCGAGCCCGATCCCGAGCAGGGTCTTGGTGATGTGTCTCATGCGTTTCCTCCACATTGTTCTTGCACGAAGCGTTTTGCCCGGCTGCGTCACTTGCCGTCGCGCTGCCAGGGAGCGAGAAGCCATTCGCTGAATTCGACCAGGTAGTTGATGGCGAGGCCGATCACCGTGAGGACGACGAGCACCGCGAAGGTCAGGTCGAGGTTCATCGTGCTCGTGCCCTTCAGAAGCACGTAGCCGAGGCCCTGGTTCGCCCCGACGAACTCCGCCACGATGGCGGCCGTCGCGGCGATCGTCGCCGACGTCTTGACGCCGGAAAAGATCACCGGAAGCGCGGCCGGAACGCGGAGGTAGCGGAAGGTCTGCCACTTCGACGCGCCCATCGAGCGGGTCAGGTAGAGAAGCCGCTGATCGAGGATCTGGAAACCGCTGATGCTGGCGATCAGCAGCGGGAAGAAGGTCATCAGCAGGGTCAAGACGACCTTCGACTCCATGCCGAAGCCGAACCAGACGAGAAACAGCGGCGCCATGGCGATCTTCGGCACCAGTTGCAGCAGCATTGCCGGCGGATAGAGCACCTGCTTGGCGATCGGCGAAAGGGCGATGACGAGGCCGAGCGGGATCGCCGTGACCAGCGTCAGGCCGAAGCCGAGCAGGATCTCGGCAAGCGTCACCTGGGCGTTGCGCCACAACATGCCGGATTCCCTGATCAACAGCTCGAAGACGCTGGCGGGGCCCGGCAGGAGATAGGCGGGGATCGCGAAGATCTGGACCGCGGCTGCCCAGATGCCGATGATGATGACGAAGGTGAGCGCCGGAATCAGGTTCCAGCAGACGAGCCGCAAGGTCCGCAACGCCCTGCGTCTGCGCGCCGCCGGATCAGGGGCCGGAGCCGCGCGAGGGCGTGCGGCGGCGGGCGCCGTCGAAACACCTGAAGTCATGATCGCATCCTCCCATCGCCGAACCGACTCCTCCATCGAGAAACGGCGATCAATTCTGGAACGTTATTCCATCTTGGAAGGACATGCAAGTTTGCGCCCGGCGCCCAGGGCCATCGCTCGAAGCCGGGCGGAGCACGGGGATTGGCCTGATCTCCCCCCTTGCGGGCGAGATGGGTGGCAACCCAGAGGGGGGTACCGCGCGACGTTCAAGAATCCGGCACCGAGCCCCCCTCTGCCTCCCGAGCCGGTCGAAGGACGGCATCTCCCCCGCAAGGCGGGAGATCGAAGCGTCGCCGATGGCGCTTGCCTTCGACGCGTCGACGCGACCGCGATGGGTCTTTGGCGTCGAGGCAACGGACAGGCGGCGGGCCGCTCGTGTCCGAAAGAGCGGGGTGGGAGCCTTGTGAGGATCAGCCGAGGACGCCCGGCAGCCTCAGCCCCTTCTCCTTCGCGCATTCCACCGCGTCTTCGTAGCCGGCATCGGCATGGCGCATGACGCCGGTCGCGGGGTCGTTCCAGAGCACCCGTTCCAGGCGCCGTGCGGCGTCCTCGGTGCCGTCGGCGACGATCACCATGCCGGCATGCTGGGAGAAGCCCATACCGACGCCGCCGCCGTGATGCAGCGACACCCAGGTCGCGCCGGAGGCGGTGTTGAGGAGGGCGTTGAGCAGCGGCCAGTCGGAAACGGCGTCCGAGCCGTCCTGCATCGCCTCGGTCTCGCGGTTCGGCGAGGCGACCGAACCGGAATCGAGGTGATCGCGACCGATGACGACGGGAGCCTTCAGTTCGCCTGAGGCGACCATCTCGTTGAAGGCGAGGCCGAGGCGATGCCGGTCGCCGAGCCCGACCCAGCAGATCCGCGACGGGAGCCCCTGAAAGCGAATGCGCTCGCGCGCCATGTCCAGCCAGTGGTGCAGATGGGCGTCGTCCGGCAGCAGTTCCTTCACCTTGGCGTCGGTCCGGTAGATGTCCTCCGGGTCGCCGGAGAGCGCCGCCCAGCGGAACGGGCCGATGCCGCGGCAGAACAGCGGGCGGATGTAGGCCGGCACGAAGCCGGGGAAGGCGAAGGCGTCCGAGACCCCCTCCTCCAGCGCCATCTGCCGGATGTTGTTGCCGTAGTCGACCGTCGGGACGCCCGCGCGATAAAGTTCGAGCATCGCGCGGACCTCAGTCGCCATCGAGGCCCTGGCGGCGGCAGCGACGGCCTTCGGGTCGCGCTCGCGCCTTTCCTCCCATTCGGCCAGCGTCCAGCCGGCCGGCAGATAGCCGTTCACCGGGTCGTGGGCCGAGGTCTGGTCGGTGAGGATGTCGGGCCTGACGCCGCGCCGCGCCATCTCCGGCAGAACCTCGGCCATGTTGCCGAGCAGCGCGACGGAGACCGGCTTCCCCGCCGCGGTGGCCTCGTCGATCATCGCCAGCGCCTCGTCGAGATCCTGCGCCTGCCGGTCGACATAGCCGGTCTTCAGCCGGAACTCGATCGAGGACGGCCGGCACTCGACGGCAAGGCACGAGGCGCCGGCCATGGTCGCCGCGAGGGTCTGCGCACCGCCCATGCCGCCGAGCCCGGCGGTGAGGATCCAGCGGCCGGAGAGGTCGCCGCCGTAGTGCTGGCGGCCCATCTCGACGAAGGTCTCGTAAGTGCCCTGCACGATCCCCTGCGAGCCGATGTAGATCCACGAGCCGGCGGTCATCTGGCCGTACATGGCGAGCCCCTTCCGATCGAGCTCGTTGAAGTGGTCCCAGGTCGCCCAGTGCGGCACGAGGTTGGAATTGGCGATGAGGACGCGCGGCGCGTCCCTGTGGGTCCTGAAGACGCCGACCGGCTTGCCCGACTGGACGAGCAGCGTCTCGTCGGCCTCCAGCTCCCGCAGCGCCGCGACGATGCGGTCGAAGCTCTGCCAGTCGCGCGCCGCCCGGCCGATGCCGCCATAGACCACGAGTTCCTGCGGCCGTTCCGCGACCTCGGCGTCGAGATTGTTCATCAGCATGCGCAGCGGCGCCTCGGTCAGCCAGCTCTTGGCGGAGATCTCGGTGCCGCGCGGAGCGGAGATCTTCCGGGCGTTGTCGAGGCGGATCGGCGGCGTGGTCATCGTGAGCGGCTCCTCAGGCGAGCGTCGGGAGGGTCAGCGGGGCGACGGCGTCGACGACGGCGCCGGAGCGCACGAGGCCGGCGGCGGCTTCGATGTCGGGCGAGAAGTGCCGGTCGTCCTGAAGCGTCGGCACCTTCGACCGCACGAGGCGCCGGACGGCTTCGAGCGGGCCGCTGGAAGCGAGACCGCCACCGATCAGGTCGCAGCCCTGCGCGGCGGCGAGAAGTTCGATCGCGACGACGTTCGACAGGTTGTCGGCCATCGCCGAAAGGCGCCGCGCACCGTGCGCGGCCATCGAGACGTGGTCTTCCTGGTTGGCCGAGGTCGGGATCGAGTCGACGCTCGCAGGATAGGCCCGCTGCCGGTTCTCCGAGACCAGCGCCGCGGCGGTCACCTGCGGGATCATGAAGCCGGAGTTGAGGCCGGGCCTCGGCGTGAGGAAGGCCGGCAGCAGCGACAGGACGGGATCGACCAGAAGGGAGATGCGGCGCTCGGCGATCGAGCCGATCTCGCAGAGCGCCAGCGCGATCATGTCGGCGGCAAACGCCACCGGCTCGGCGTGAAAGTTGCCGCCAGACAGCGCCTCGTCGGAGTCGGCGAAGATCAGCGGATTGTCGGAAACGCCGTTCGCCTCGGTCTGGAGGGTCGCCGCCGCCTGGCGCAGGAGATCCAGCGCCGCGCCCATCACCTGCGGCTGGCAGCGCAGGCAGTAGGGATCCTGCACCCGCTCGTCGCCGACCCGGTGCGAGGCACGGATCGCCGAGCCCTCCATCAGCGCGCGCAGCGCCGCCGCCGTCTCGATCTGGCCGGCATGGCGGCGCAGCGCATGGATGCGCGGATCGAAGGGCGTGTCGGAGCCGCGTCCCGCATCGGTCGACAGCGCGCCGGTGACGAGGGCGGACTGGTGCAGACGCTCGGCCTCGAACAGGCCGGCCAGCGCGTTGGCGGTCGAGAACTGCGTGCCGTTGAGCAGCGCCAGCCCCTCCTTCGGCCCGAGCGTCAGCGGTTCGAGCCCGGCCGCGCGGAGCGCCGCCTCGGCGGGCTTGCGCTCGTTTCCAGCGACGATCTCGCCGACGCCGATCATCGCCGCGGTCATGTGGGCGAGCGGCGCCAGATCGCCGGAGGCGCCGACCGAGCCCTGACAGGGCACGACCGGCGTCAGGCCGCCCTTCAGCATCGCTTCGAGGAGCCGCACGGTCTTCGGCTCGACGCCCGAGGCACCCTGCGCGAGCGAGGCGAGCTTCAGCGCCATCATCAGCCGCGCCACCGCGACCGGCATCGGCTCGCCGACGCCCGCGGCATGGGAGAGAACGATGTTGCGCTGCAGCGTTTCGAGATCCGCCGCGCCGATCCGGACGCTGGCGAGCTTTCCGAAGCCGGTGTTGATGCCGTAGACCGGCTCGCCGCGGGACAGGATCCGGCGGACGGCGGCGGCGGAGGCCTCGATCGACGGATAGGCCGCAGGAGCGAGCGAAGGCACCGCGCCGCGATAGACCGCGCGCCAGTCGGCGAGGCAAACCTTTCCCGGCTGAAGAACCAGCATCCGGCTCATCGTCCCGTCCCTTTCCAGATGCGGCCCTTCCAGATGCGTGCATGAAGCGGGTTGAAGCCGATCCGGTAGACGAGTTCGGCCGGGCTCTCGATGTCCCAGATCGCGAGGTCGGCGGATTTGCCGGCCTCGAGCGTCCCGGTCTCGGCGGCAAGGCCGAGGGCGCGCGCGGCGTTGCGGGTGACGCCGAGAAGGCATTCATCGACGGTCAGGCGGAACAGCGTCGCCGCCATGTTCATCGTCAGGAGCAGCGAGGTCAGCGGCGAGGTTCCCGGGTTGCAGTCGGTGGCGACGGCCATCGCGACGCCGTGCCGGCGGAAGGCATCGACCGGCGGGACCTTGGTCTCCCGAATGAAATAGAAGGCGCCGGGCAGCATGACCGCGACCGTGCCGGCCTTCCCCATCGCTTCCGCGCCGGCCTCGCTGGTATATTCGAGATGGTCGGCCGAAAGCGCGCCGTAGCGTGCGGCGAGCGCCGCACCGGAGAGGTCCGAGAGCTGGTCGGCATGAAGCTTCACCGGCAGGCCCGCTGCCTTTGCGGCATCGAAGACGCGGGCGATCTCCTCCGGCGAGAAGGCGATCTTCTCGCAGAAGCCGTCGACGGCATCGGCGAGGCCCTCGGCGGCGATCGCCGGCAGCATTTCCTCCACCACCCGCGCGATGAAGCCTGCCTTGTCCCCGGAAAACTCCGGCGGCAGTGCGTGTGCGCCGAGAAAGGTCGTGCGTACCGAGACGGGCCGCTCGCGGCCCAGCCGGCGCGCGACCTTCAGCGCCTTCGCCTCGTTGCCGGCGTCGAGCCCGTAGCCGGATTTCACTTCGACGGTGGTGACGCCCTCGGCAATCAGCGCGTCGAGCCGCGGCAGCGTCTCGGCGAGAAGCCGGTCCTCGCCCGCCGCGCGCAGCGCGTTCACCGACGAGACGATGCCGCCACCGGCCCGCGCGACCTCCTCGTAGCTCGCCCCAGCGAGCCGCAGTTCGAACTCTTTGGCGCGGTTGCCGGCCCAGACCAGATGGGTGTGGCAGTCGATCAGCCCCGGCGTGATCCAGCGCCCCCCGCAGTCGACGGTCTCGGCCCCGGCGGCGAGGGCCTGCGGCACCTCGGCTTCCGGACCGGCGAAGAGGATGCGCCCGCCCGCCGCTGCGACTGCCCCCTTCTCGACGACGCCGAGGCCGGAAAGCCCCGCGCTCATCGTGGCGAGACGCGCGTTGCGCCAGAGGGTCGGCCGCTCTGTTTCATCCGTCGGAGCCATGATGCACCTTCGTCGCCGGGCTTTCGCTCCGGATCATGTATAGACATATTAGGCGGCCTCGCAAGCCGCGTCGCCGCCAAAGGAGATCTTCATGACGACCATCCACGCCGAACAGGCGCTGACACCGGAGGGCTGGCGGCAGAATGTCAGGATCGCGATCGAGGGCGGCAGCATCGCGGCGGTCGCGGACGGAACGGCTAGAGCCGGCGACGAGCGCGCGGCGATCCTCGTCCCGGCGATGCCGAACCTCCACAGCCACGCCTTCCAGCGGGCGATGGCGGGGCTCGCCGAGATCCGCGGCCCGGGCGTCGACACCTTCTGGGTCTGGCGCGAGACGATGTATCGCTTCGCCCTCGCCATGACCCCCGACGACGTCGCGGCGGTGGCGGCACAGCTTCATGTCGAGATGCTGGAGGCGGGCTTCGGCGCCGTCGGCGAGTTCCACTATCTCCACCACGACCATGACGGCCGCCCCTACGGCCAGGTCGGCGCCATGGCCGAGGCGATCGCCGCGGCCGCCGGCGAGACCGGCATCGGCCTGACGCTCATTCCCGTGCTCTACGCCCATTCGACCTTCGGCGGAGCCGCGCCCAATCCCGGCCAGCGCCGCTTCGTCTCGGACCGCGACGGCTTCGCGCGGCTCGTCGAGGCGGCCGGGGCCGCCGTCGCGGCGCTTCCCGGCGGCGTACTCGGCGTCGCCGGCCACAGCCTGCGGGCGGTGACGCCTGAGGAACTCGCCTTCGCGGCCTCGCTGCGGCCGGACGCGCCGATGCACATCCATGCCGCCGAGCAGGTCCGGGAAGTCGAGGACTGCCTCGCCTGGTCCGGCCGGCGGCCGGTGGAATGGCTGCTCGACAATGCCGACCTGTCGGAGCGCTGGTGCCTGATCCATGCGACGCACATGACGGGCGAGGAGACGGCGCGTCTGGCGAGAAGCGGCGCGGTCGCCGGCCTCTGCCCGATCACCGAGGCGAGCCTCGGCGACGGCTTCTTCCCCGCTCGCGAGTTCCGCGATCACGACGGCCGGTTCGGCGTCGGCTCCGACTCCAACGTCCTGACCGGGGTCGCCGAGGAACTGCGCCAGCTCGAAACCGCGCAGCGGCTCGCCCGCCGCAGCCGCAACGTCATGGCCGAGCCCGGCGCATCGACCGGGCGGGCGGTGTTCGACGCCGCGCTTTCAGGGGGAGCGCAGGCGCTCGGCCGTCCCGTCCCGGCGATCGCCGCCGGCGCGCCGGCCGACCTCGTCTCGCTCGACGCCGACCATCCGGCGCTGATCGGGCGCAACGGCGACGCCATTCTCGATTCGTGGATCTTCGCCGCCTCCCGCCCCGCGGTGGACGGCGTCTGGGTGCGCGGCAGGCGGCGGGTCAGCGACGGCCGGCACCATGATCGGGAGGCCGTCTACGGGCGTTTCCGCAAGGTCGCAGAGGCTCTTGCGGGGAAGCTTTGAGAAATTGCTCGATCGTTCGGAGAAAGCCGGAAGCGTCATGGGGCGTCGGCCGTGATCAAAAATTTCGCGCTTTCGCATCTGCTCAATCGTTGACAAGCCGGGCGGGGCAGGCTTGCTTATGTCTAGATTTATCCGCACCGGCGCCCGCAGGCGGCGGCCCGTCCCGATGGAGAGATGATGGCAATGAACAAACGTTTCCTGATGAAGGCGATGCTCGGCCTGTCGCTGGCGCTCGGCCTGCCGCTGGCCGCCCATGCGGAGGATACGCTGGCGAAGGTGAAGTCGGCCGGCGTCCTCAAGGTCGGCACGGAAACGGCGTTCGCGCCCTTCGACTTCATCAACGAGAGCGGCGAGCACGCAGGCCTCAACGTCGACATGTTCGACGAGATCGGCAAGGAACTCGGCGTCAAGATCGAATGGGTGACGCTGCCCTGGGACGGCGTCCTGCCTGCCCTCGAGGCCGGCAAGTTCGACATGGTGGCGGGTCCGGCGACGATCACCAAGGCACGGCTCGAGCGCTACCGCTTCACGATTCCGATCGCCGAGGCGACGGTGGCGCTGCTGAAGCAGGCCGGCGACGACAGCCTGTCCAAGCCGGAGGACATCGCCGGCAAGCTGGTCGGCTCCGGCAAGGCGACGGCCCAGCTCGCCCAGCTGCAGGAATTCGGCAAGTCGCTGAAGGGCGGCGTCGAGACCCGCGAATATGTCAGCTTCAACGAGGCCTATGCCGATCTCGCCGCCGGCCGCATCGTCGCTGTCGCCAACTCGCTGCCGAACATCGCCTATGTGGCGCAGCAACAGTCGGACACCTTCGCGGTGGTCAAGCCCGCCTTCGGCCAGCCGAGCTATTTCGGCTTCATCGGCACCAAGAAGCCCGAGGATCAGTCGCTGCTCGACGCCGTCGACGCCGCGATCCTCAAGATGAAGCAGGACGGACGGCTCGGCAAGATGCAGGAAAAGTGGTTCGGCACGACCTTCGACACGCCGGACACGGTGCCCGAGCCGAAGGTCTGACGCCGCCGGCCACAGCCGCGTCCGCCGCAGGCCCTCGCCGCCCGCGGCGGACCATCCGCCGATGAAGGACGAGACGAGCCGCCAATGTCCCTCAGACTCTTCGAGCTGATGCTCTGGGCGGCGGGCTACACCGTCGTCATCAGTGCCATCTCGATCGTGATCGGCCTTGGCATCGGCCTCCTCGTCTGCGCCGCCAAGCTGTCGCCGAACCGGCTCCTCTCGCTGCCGGCGACGCTGTTCATCAGCTTCTTCCGCGGCGTGCCGCTGCTCGTCCAGCTGCTGCTCATCTACAATCTGCTGCCGGCGGTCGGGATCTCCGTGCCGAGCGTCGTCGCCGCCGTCGTCGGCCTGTCGCTGTGCACCGCCGCCTATCAGGCCGAAAACCTGCGCGGCGGCTTCAACTCGGTGCCGAAGGGGCTGCTCGAAGCCGCCGACATGGTCGGCCTCACCCCGTGGCAGCAGCTGAAGCGCATCCGGGCGCCGATCGCCTTCCGGCTGACCCTGCCGGCCCTCGTCAACGAGGCGATCCTCATCCTCAAGGCCTCCTCGCTGATCTCCGTCGTCGGCGTCATCGAGCTGACCCGCATGGCCCAGAACCTCGCCGCGAGCACCTACAAGCCGCTCTTGTTCTATTCCGTCGCCGGCGCCCTCTACCTCGTCATCTGCTGGACCGTGGCCGGCGGCGGCGCGCTGGCCGAGCGCATGGCCCGGGTGGGCCGCGCATGAGCCTCGACTTCGGCCTCATGCTCGAGAAGCTGCCGGAGATCCTTGCCGGCCTCTGGGTGACGATCTGGGTCTGGGTGGTCGCGACGGCGTTGGGTGCGGCGCTCGGCTTCCTCGTCGCCGCGGCGCGGCGCTACGGCCCTCCGCCGGTCGACTGGCTGCTGCGGCTTCTCGTCGAGATCCTGCGCGGCACGCCCTTCCTGGTGCAGCTCTTCCTGCTCTATTTCGGCGGCCCCTTCGTCGGGCTGCGGCTGGAGCCGATCCCGGCCGGCCTCATCGGCCTGACCGTCTATGCCGGCGCCTATTTCTCCGAGATCTTCCGGGCGGGCTTCGACGCCGTGCCCCGCGGCCACGTCGAGGCCGCCCAGTGCGTCGGCCTGTCGCGCTCGCAGATCCTGCGGCGCATCCTGCTGCCGGAGATGACCATGCTGGTCCTGCCGCAATGCGTGAACATGGCGATCCTCCTGATCAAGGAGACGGCGATCCTGTCGATCATCACCGTACCGGAGATGACCATGGTCATCGGCGCCATCGGCTCGCAGCAATATGCCTTCGCCGACGCGATGTTCCTGCTCGCGCTCTTCTACTGGGTGCTCGTCGAGATCTGCGGCCTTCTCGGCCGGATCGCCGAGGCCCGGCTCTCGAAATTCAGGTTTGCCGCGTGATGAGCGACACCGCCCCCCTCGCCCCGCGCGCCAGCACCGCCGAGACGCCAGAGGCCGACGCCGCCGTCCTCGTGCGGGGCGTGACCAAGAGATTCGGCGACACCGAGGTGCTGGCCGGCATCGACCTCAAGGTCCCGACCGGCGCCACCACCTGCCTGATCGGGCCTTCGGGCTCGGGCAAGTCGACGCTTCTGCGCTGCATCGCCTTCCTCGAAGAGGCGACCACCGGCACGATCGAGATCCACGGCGACCCGCTCGGCTTCGCCGAAGCGCCGGACGGCGGCCGCACCCGCCTGTCGCCGCAAAGCATCCGGGCGGTGCGCTCGCGGATCGGCATGGTCTTCCAGCAGTTCAATCTCTGGCCGCACATGACCGCGCTCGGCAATGTCTGCGAGGCGCTCGTCACCGTCCGCAGGATGCGGCGCAGCGAGGCGGAGGAGCACGGCATGGCGCAACTTTCCCGCGTCGGCCTCGCCAACCGCGCGAAACACTACCCCTCCGAACTCTCGGGCGGCCAGCAGCAGCGCGTCGCCATCGCAAGGGCGCTGGCCCTCGATCCCGAGGTCATGCTCTTCGACGAGCCGACCGCCTCGCTCGATCCCGAGCTCACCGGCGAGGTGCTGAACGTCATGCGCGACCTCGCCGGCTCCGGCATGACGCTGCTCGTCGTCACCCACGAGATCGGCTTCGCGGCGACCGTCGGCCAGCGGATCGCCTTCCTCGACCACGGGCGCCTGCTCCTCGACGGAACGCCGCGGGAGGTCTTCGGGGAGCCGCGGCATCCGCGCCTCGCCCAGTTCCTCGAGACCTATCTCGACCGCGGCGCCGCAGCGCTGGTCTAGACGATGACCCGGAAGACCGCCGGCGGCCGGCCGGTGCCATCGAAGGCCGAATCGGATGCGGGGCGGGACCGCCCGCGCCCGGGCCGCCCGTTCGCGGCGAGGCCGTGCCGCGACGGCCGTACCATTGCGGGGACGGGACCGGCATGACCGCGCGGATGCCATCCGAGGCCTCCGGCGACAGGAAGCGCTCGCTGCACGAGACCATCCGCTCCGACATCGAGGGCAGCATCGTCTCCGGCGCCTGGCAGCCGGGCAGCCAGATCCCCTTCGAGCAGGATCTCGCGGCCCGCTACGGCTGCTCGCGCATGACCGTCAACAAGGTGCTGACCGAACTCTCCCGCGCCGGCCTCATCGAGCGGCGGCGCAAGGCCGGCAGCTTCGTGCGCCGGCCGAGTTCGCAATCGGCGGTGCTTAAGATCGTCGACGTCAGGCGCGAGGTCGAGGCCCTCGGCCTGCCCTATCACTTCGAGATCCTGCGGCGCGCCGTGCGGCCCGCCATCAAGGCCGACCAGCCGCTGCTCGCCGTTTCGGCCGGAACGCCCGTCCTCGACATCACCTGCCGGCATTTCGCCGCCCGCCGGCCGTTCTGCCTCGAAGACCGGCTGATCAATCTTTCCGCCGTGCCGGAGGTCGCGGACGAGGGCTTTGCGACGCTCTCGCCCGGCGCCTTCCTGGTGTCGAGGATCCCCTGGTCGACGGCCGAACACCGCATCCGGGCATCGGCGGCGGACGCTGCCGCGGCGGAGGTGCTTCTCGTCGCGCCCGGCTCGCCCTGCCTCGTCGTCGAGCGGCGCACCTTCGACCAGGACCGGCCGATCACCCATGTCCGCCTCGTCTATCCCGGGGACGGCCACGAAATGGTCGCGCGCTTCGCTCCGACGGGAGGGTGATCCGCGGCACCGCCGCCGCCGTGCCGACGTGCCGAAGCTGCGACAATTGGGCAACAGCCGTGGCCCGGCCGCACCGACTCCGAAATCATGACTAGATTAGTCATAATATCTCGCATAGCCGTTACGTCAGTCATTTCTTGCGTAGCGGGTGTTTCATGCGTCGGTCGTCCCGGAGAGGTCCCTCCAGCCATCCATCAACCCTCGGGGCGCTCGCCGGCGTGCTCGCGGCGGCCGGATATTTCGGCCCCCTCGCGGAAAGCCCGGCGCAGGCCCAGTCAGTGGTCAGGCTCGACGAAGTGGTGATCGGCAATGCCGGGGACGAGGCATCTTCCGGCGGCGACGCGGGCGGTCTCGCCGATCCCGGCGAGGTCGACGGCTACGTCGCCAAGAAGGCCACCGCGGGTTCGAAGGTCGCGACGCCGCTCGCCGAAATTCCCCAGGCCGTCTCGGTGATCGGCCAGGAAGAACTGAAGGACCGCGGCGCCCAGAAGGTCGACGAGGCCCTGCGCTACACCCCGGGCGTCTTCGCCCAGCCCTTCGGCTACGACAGCGACACCGACTGGGTCTACATCCGCGGCTTCGACGCCACCCAGTCCGGCATGTTCCTCGACGGGCTGCAGCTCTACCAGTACGCCTTCGCCGGCATCACCGTCGATCCCTTCCTGCTCGACCGGATCGAGGTGCTGCGGGGTCCGGCCTCGGTCCTCTACGGCGGCTCCAGCGCCGGCGGCATCGTCAACGAGGTGTCGAAGCGCGCCGACGGCGACCATCACGGCTATGTCGAGGCCGGCGTCACCGACGATCCCAACGGCTATGTCGGCTTCGACGTCGGCGACGCGTTCTTCGAGGCGAGCCCCTGGAGCTACCGGATCGTCGGCCGCGTCAAGGGCGGCGACACCCAGACCGACTATGCCGACAACTTCCGCGGCGTCGTGGCGCCGAGCCTGCTCTACGAGCCGGATGCCGACACGCGGCTCGCGGTCTATGCCACCTACCAGTACGACGACCAGCGCCACACCGGCGGCTTCTGGCCCTATGTCGGCACGGTGACGGCGGCCCCCTACGGCTTCGTGCCGCGCGACCTCTACTACAGCGAACCGGGGCTCGATTCCTTCAGGTCGAAACAGGCGAGCATCGGCTACGACCTCCAGCAGGCGCTGACCGACGAGCTGACCTTCCGCTCAAACACGCGGCTGATCCATGTCGAGCGCAGCGAGTACGGCCCCTACCCCTACGACTTCGACACCACCGACAACACGCTCTACCGGCTGAACTTCGCCCACGACACCAAGGCCGATCTCGTCGAGACCGACAACCAGCTGGTGTTCGAGGATCAGATCGGCGCGGTGCACCACCAGCTCCTCGCCGGCGTCGACTACAAATACTATCGGATCGACCAGTGGCAGGCGACCGGCCCTGCCGACCAGCTCGACCCGATCGATCCGGTCTACACCGACAATCTCGGCGCGCTCTACGATCCCTATGTCGACGAGACGCTCGACATGAACCAGCTCGGCTTCTACGCCCAGGAGCAGGCGAAGTTCGGCGACGGATGGGTCCTCACCCTGAACGGCCGCTACGACGAGGTCTGGATCGACCGCGACGACCAGACGGCGACGAACAACGACTACGACCGCGAAGACGGCTCGGTCTCCGGCCGCGCCGGCCTCGCCTACGAGTTTGCCGGCGGCCTCACCCCCTATGTCAGCGTGGCGCGCTTCTTCGAGCCGCAGATCGGCACCGACACGGCCGGCGAGCCCGTCGGTCCGCAGACCGGCGAACAGTACGAGGTCGGCCTGAAATATTCGCCGACCTTCCTCGATGCGACGCTGACCGCCTCGCTGTTCGACCTGACCCGCCGCAACACACTGCAGACGCGCGTCCTCAACGGCCAGTACGTGACGGCGGCGCTCGGCGAGGTCCGCTCGCGCGGCGTCGAGGTGGAGGCGAACGTCAATCTCGACGAGGCGTGGAACGTCAAGGGCGCCTTCACCGCCTACGACCTCGAAATCACCGAGGACGCCAACGCGGCGATCGTCGGCAATCGCCCCTATCTCATCCCGGAGATCCTCGCCTCGGCCTGGCTGAACTACACCGTGCCGAGCGGCCGCCTGAAGGGGGTGACGGCCGGCGCCGGCATCCGCTATCAGGGCGACAGCTACGCCGACAACGAGAACACGCTGAAGGTTCCGGACGCGACGGTCTTCGACGTCAAGCTCGGCTACGAACAGGACGACTGGGGCGTGTCGCTCAACGTCAACAACGTCTTCGACAAGGAATACGTGTCCGGCTGCCAGAGCGCCTACAGCTGCGCCTATGGCGAAGGACGCACGGCGCTCCTGAAGACGCATTTCAGCTTCTGACACCGAGAGGCGTCGCATGATCCTCGGTTCCGCATCGGGCGAGCGGACGCCTCGGCGTCCGCGTCCGCCGGCATGACGATGCAGCTTGCCGAAAGCCCCCCGGACAGTCGGGAAGACACCGCAGACGTGCCGCTCTTCCGCGTCGAGGACGTCGGCTTTGCGGCAGGTGGCCGGCCGATCCTCAGAGACCTCTCGCTTCGTCTCGAGCCGGGTCTCGTCCACGGGCTGATCGGCCCGAACGGTTCCGGCAAGTCGACCCTCGTCAGGCTGCTCGCCCGCCAGACCGTGCCGAGCCGGGGCACGATATGCTTCGCCGGGCGCCCGATCGAAGGCTTCGGACGACGCGACTTCGCGCGGCGGCTCGCCTATCTGCCGCAGACGCCGCCGGCGACCGACGGCATGACCGGCCGCGAACTCGTCGCCCTCGGACGCTATCCCTGGCACGGCCCGCTCGGTCGGCTCGGCCGAGGCGACCGGGACGCGATCGAGGCGGCGATGGCGCGCACCGACACCGAGGGCTTCGCCGACCGCCAGGTCTCGGAGCTTTCCGGCGGCGAACGCCAGCGCGTCTGGCTGGCCATGCTGCTCGCCCAGGAGACCGGGTGCCTCGTCCTCGACGAACCGACCTCGGCCCTCGACGTCGCCCACCAGGCGGAGATGCTCGGCCTCGTGCGAAGGCTCTCGCAGGACCGCCGACTTTCCGTCGTCATCGTCCTCCACGACATCAACATGGCGGCGCAGATCTGCGACCGCCTCGTCGCGCTGCGCGAGGGACGCATCGTCGCCGACGGCGGCCCGGCGGCGATCATGCGCCCCGAGGTGCTCGAGGCGATCTACGGCGTCAGGATGGGCATTCTGAAGCGGCCGGACGCCGGCCCGCCGATCGGCTACGTCAAGTGACGGCACAGGTTTCGCAGATCACGCGCCGGGCGGCGCTTGCCGGGCTTGGCGCGAGCGCCTTCGCCGGCCGGGTCCCTCGGGCGGACGCCGCGGGCGTCGCGGGGGCGGGCCGCGTCGCCGTCGTCGACTGGGCGCTTCTCGAAACCTTCCTCGCGCTCGGCCTCCCCCCTGCCGCGGCGCCAGAACTGATCCTCTATCGCCGCCTGGTCGTCGAGCCCGCGGTGCCGGAAACGGTCGCCGACCTCGGCCTGCGCGGGGCGCTTTCCTTCGAGCGCCTTGCAATGATCCGCCCGGACGTCGTCTACGGCAGCAACTACAGCGCCTGGGCCGCGCCCCAGATCGAGCGGATCGCCCGTTTCCGGATTTTCGACCTGTTCCTGCCGGGCGAGCCGCCGCTCGCAAGGATCGAGGCGATGACGGTCGCCGTCGCGGCGGAGTGCGGGATCGCCGGGCGGGGGCGAGGCCTCGTCGCCGATGGCGCGCGCCGATTTGCCGAAGCGCGCGAGGCGCTTCGCACGGCATCGGCCCCGCCGGTGCTCCTCGTCGACGTCGGCGATGCCGGCCACGTCAGGGTCTTCGGCGCCGACTCGCTGTTCGGCGACACGCTGTCGCGCCTCGGCCTCGAGAACGCCTGGCGGGGCGGCACACGCTACAGCGCCAACGCGCCGGTCGGGATCGAGCGGCTCGCGGCCTTCCCCGACGCCTTCCTCGTCGGCGTGGGCCCCGTGCCGCCGGACGCCCGGCGCGCCATCGAGACCGGCGCCCTCTGGCGGGCGCTGCCCGCCGTCGCGGCCGGCCGCTTCGCGCTTCTGCCGCCCTGCGACGCCTTCGGCGCGCTGCCCGCGGCGACGCGGTTCGCCGGCTTCCTGACCGACGCCCTGCTTCACCGAAGCGGCCGGTCGGCCGGATGAGACAGGATCTGAAATCCGCCGCCGCCCGGATGCGCGGGCGGGGCGTCGCGGCGGCGGGCTGGCTCGCGCTTTTCGCGGCGTCCCTCGCCGTCTTCGCGCTCGCCGCGAAGAGCGCCACCGTCGGCCTCGCTCCGGGTTTTTCCGAGACATTCCTGATCGCCGGCCTGTTGCCGCGCGGCGTTTTCGCCCTCCTCGGCGGCGCCGCCCTCGGGCTTGCCGGCGCGCTCCTGCAGCAGGCGCTGCGCAACCCTGCCGCCGACCCGTCGACCCTCGGCATCGGCGCCGGGGCGCAGCTCGCGCTCGGTATAGCGACGCTTCTCGCGCCGGCGCTTCTCGCCGGGGCGAAGGTCCTCGTCGCCTTCGCCGGCGGAGCGGCCGCGCTGGCCCTCGTCCTCATCCTGTCGCGGCGCCGCAACTACGACCCCGTGACGATGATCCTCTGCGGTCTCGTCGTCTCGCTCGTCGCCTCGTCCCTCTCGGCGACGCTGATCCTTGCCGGCGGCGACTACATGATGTCGCTCTATCTCTGGGGCGGCGGGGCGCTCGACCAGAGCGGCTGGCGCAGCGACGCGGCCATCGGCCTCATGCTCGGCGTCGCCGCTCCCGCGGTCTTCCTCATGCGCCGGCCGCTTGCGATCCTCTCCCTTTCGGACGAGAGCGCCAGGGGCGTCGGCGTCGCGACGGGGGCGATCCGGCTGGCGGCGGCCGTCCTTGCGACGGTGCTCGCGACGGGCGTCATCGCTTCCGTCGGCATCGTCGGCTTCGTCGGCCTGGCCGCGGCCAATCTGGCGCGGCTCTCCGGCGCCCGCAGCGCCTCCGCCCGGCTCGTCGCGGCGCCGCTGATCGGCGCCGTCCTGTTGTTTGCGACCGACGCGGCCGTCCTCGCGCTGCAGCAGCTCGCCGGCACGACCATCCCCACCGGCGCAGTGACGGCGCTGCTCGGCGGGCCGGTGCTCCTCTGGCTGCTGCCGCGCCTGCCGCACCGGTCGGTCTCCACGCTTCCCGCCCCGGCCCGGCGGATCCGCGCCGTTTCCCTCGGCCTTGCGGCTCTCGCCGCCGCCACCGCCGCCGCAACGCTCGTCTCGCTTTACCTCGCCCCCGACGGCCGGGCGTTCCTCTCCTCGGCAGACCTTGCCGAAACCCTGATGCCGCTTCGCTGGCCACGCCTCGTCTCCGGCGCGGCCGCGGGAGCCCTGCTCGGAGCCGCCGGCACCATCCTGCAGCGCGTCACCGCCAATCCGATCGCCAGCCCGGAGGTTCTCGGCATCAGCACCGGCGCCGGCCTCGGCCTCGCCGCCCTGCTGGTCATCGATCCCCTTGCCGGAAGCGGTCCGACCTTCGCCGCCGCGGCCGGCGGCTCACTGGCCGCCCTCGCCGCGATCCTCGCCTTCGCCCACGCCGCACGACTCGGCCCCGAACGGCTGATCCTCGGCGGGATCGCCGTCGCCTCGCTCGCGGGTGCCGGCGTGACGCTCGTCCTTTCCCGCGGCGGCCCGGAAGCGACGCGGCTTCTTGACTGGATGAGCGGCTCGACCCTGCGCGTGACGCCCGGCGTCGCTGTCGCCGAGGCGCTTCTCGCCATCGTCCTCGTCCCGCTGGCGCTTTTCGGCCACCGGTGGCTCGCGATCCTGCAGCTCGGCGAGGCGACGGCCATCGGTCTCGGCATCTCGCCGCAACGGGCCGGAGGATTGCTGGTCGCACTTGCGGCCGTCGCGACCGCCGCCGCGACGCTTGCCGTGGGGCCGCTCTCCTTCGTCGGGCTGATGGCGCCGCATCTCGCCCGCACGGTCGGTTTCTCGAGGCCGCGCGACCAGCTCGCCGCATCGGCGCTCGTCGGAGCCCTGCTGATGATCGTGACGGATACGGCGGCCCGCAGCCTCGCCTTCCCCTACCAGCTGCCGACCGGCCTCGTCGCCGCGCTGGTCGGGGGGGCCTATCTCGTCGCGCTGGTGCGCCGAAAGGCCCCGGCGGGATGAACCCGCCGGGGCCGGTCTGAGGGCCGCACGGCGGCCCGCCGGCCCGCCGGCCGCGAAACGCCGCTATTCTGTGAATTCGACGGTGACGCCGGGCTTCACCAGCTTGGCGAGTTCCATCGCGTCCCAGTTGGTCAGGCGCACGCAGCCATGGCTGTTGGTCTTGCCGATCTTCGAGGGTTCCGGCGTCCCGTGGATGCCGTAGGTGGGCTTCGACAGCGCGATCCAGACGGTGCCGACGGGGCCGTTCGGGCCCGGCGGAATGGTCAGTACCTTGTCGTTCGACCCCTGCTTGAAGTTCACCTTCGGATTGTAGGTGTAGTTCGGATTGAAGGCGATCCGGTTCACCTGCACCGTGCCGGAGGGAGACGGCGTGTCGGTCGAGCCGATCGTCGCCGGATAGGCGGCGATCAACGTGCCGTCCGCCGCATAGGCGCGAACCTGCTCGCGGCCCTTGTCGGCGATGATCTTCGCCACCTCGCCGGAGACGTTGCTGCCGACATTCGCCACCTTGATCTTCGTTCCGGCGCGGCTGAAGTCGGCGCCCGGATTGATCGAGGTGAGGTAGCTCTCGTCCATGTGGAAGCGCTCGGCGAGCCGCTCCGAGACCCGCTCGAAGCTCATCTCGGGCAGTTTTGCCTTCTCGCCGTAGTCGCTCGGAATAGACGCGACATAGGGCCCGGCGACGTCCTCGTTGGTGATCTCGTATTCGATGATCGGCGGCCCGCCGGTGGCGTCGAGGTCCTCCGCGAGGACCTGCGCGTCGCCGGTCTGCAGCGTCTTGCCGAACTTCTCGCGATAGGCGGCGACGGCCTTGTTGACGTTGCCGCCCATGCGGCCGTCGATGACGCCGGGCGACATGCCGGCCCGATCGAGCAGGATCTGGAGCGCGGCGACCTGCGTCCGGTCGTTCTGGTTGCCCGGGGAGGCGACGGCCGGGGCCGGATTGCTCTCCTCGATGGTCTGTCCGTCGTCGCCGGACAGCGGCTCCGAGCCGAGGGTATCCTGTGCCGGGCCGTCGGATCCCGCCGCCGGCAGGCCGCGATCGGCGCCGTCTTGCGGCAGCCCCGCCTCGCGCACGGTGTCGGTCCCGTCGGCCCCACCCGGGGCGGGCAGCGGCGAGGCCTCCACCGGCCCCCGGTCTTCGTAGCGCGGCTCGGTATAGCCGTCGTCGGGGCCGAAGCCCGGATCGTCATAGGGATCGATCGTCGCCGGCCGGCGGCGATCCGGCACCCGGCCGAAATCCCGGCCCGGCGCGACGTCGACGCGGCCCTCCACCGTCACGCCCGGCGGCGGCGGCGCGTCGATGATCGCGTCACGACGATCCCTGAAGCGGTCGCGGCGGCCCTGGAAGCCGCGCCGCGGCCGGTCGACGCCGACCACCCGGCCGCGCCCGTCGAGATAGACGCGCTGGCCGTACTGATCGACATAGACCTCGACCGCCCCGTCGGGGACGTTGAAGTCGAAAGCCTGCGCCACCCGCACCGGCGCGGCATCGGTTTCGGCGGCGACGGTCGTTCCGGCCGGAAGCGCCAGAAGATACAGTCCCGCCAGACCCGCCCGCTTCAGTCTCGTGGTCAACTCGATCGTCCTTCCAAGTCGTCGCGCTTCGGCCGCGAGCGTCGCTTCGCCGCACCGGCGCAGGTGATTCGTCGCCCAGCCTTAAGGAAATACCCCTTTTCGAACCTGAAGCTTGCCATGTGAACCGGACATGAAGATGGCCGGCGGCAGCGACCGCGACGTCGCCGCCGGGCATTGGCGACGGAACGAACGCGGTGCGGCACGGCGACAAGTGGAAAGCCGAGACGACTTCCCGTCGTCGCCGATCGTGCGTCCGCCGCCGGGCGGTGGTATGGGGGCGCCATCACAGACGGAGAGCACGACATGACCAACGCCCTGCCGGACCGGCTCAGCATCGATCCCGACAGCCCCTATTACGACGAGACCGCCATCGGCGAAGGCGTCGGCGTCCGCTTCAAGGGCGCGGAGAAGACCAATGTCGAGGAATATTGCGTCAGCGAAGGCTGGATCCGCGTCCAGGCCGGCAAGGCCCGCGATCGCAAGGGCAAGCCGCTGACCATCAAGCTGAAGGGCCCGGTCGAAGTCTGGCGCAAGGCGCCGGAAGAGGCGGCCGACACGCCCTCGGCGTGATCCCCGCCCGGACCGCGGCACCCGGCCGAAAGCGACCGGCTGCCGGGGTTGAAGGACCGCAGGCCGGCGCATGAAAGCGAGCGGCGCGGCACGGCATCGACCCGCCGTGCCCCGCCCCTTCGGCTCCTGCCGGCTCAGCCGGCGTCGCGCACGGCCATGAGCGACTTTGTCAGGCCGGCGACCCGCTCTTCCCTGAGATCCGCCTCGGGAAACAGCCGGCGCATCAGCTTCTTGTCGAGGAGACGGATCTCCGCGACGTTGTTCCAGGCTTCCTCGGCGGTCTTCGCCCGCGGGAAGAAGCCCAGATTGGCGCGCCGCATCAGGGCGGCGCGCAGGCGAAGCGGCATCCACTGGAAACCGACGACGCGGAAATGCGGCTCGAGCGGGAACCAGTAATTCGGTGTCTGGATGAAATAACGGTCGGAAAGGCGCCTTACATTGTCGGCGAACGCCCGCATGCGGTGCTCCTCGCCGACATGCTCGATCACCGAATTCGAATGGACGAGGTCGAAGCGCTTGCCGCCGAAGAGGTTGCCGTCGCAGGCATCGCCGAAGACCGGGCGAAAGACCGGATCCTTCGGCGCCTCGATCGGTTCGTTGTTGACCAGCGTGATGCCGATCCGGCCGCGATGCTCAGACAGGAAATCCTCGGCGATCGCCCAGTAGGCCTCGGTGCCGCCGAGATCGAGAACCTCGATCCGCTCCCTTTCTTCGAGCGCCGCCTCGAGGAGGCGCCGGACGTGCCGGAAGCGGTTCGCCCGGAAGCGCCTTTCGATGCTGTGCGGATTGCTCATCGGGTCTGGCTTGACCCACCGGCCGGTATCGAGATGCGCGACACTCATCGCATTTTAACTCCGATTTTTACACTTCATTAAGCATAAATATCGGAATTGTCGCGCTTATCCAGATCGAATCTGTTGCAAACAGCGAAGACGACCAGGGACGACCGATCCAAAGCCGCCAGGAACGGGCAACGTGACAGGATTTTCTACGCCGCCGTCGCGACTATTGATGTATCATCTTGCGACAGCCGATTTTCAGTTTGAGACAGACGGACTTCTGTACGCCCAGACCCGGCCCGCCGTCCCGTGAAAGATCGGCCTGACCCGCGGATCGGCGGCCATGTCCACGGCAAGCGTCAGGCGCAGCAGTCCGTCGGCGCGGCAGGCTTTGGCGGTTTCCCACACACCGCCCGGGCAAAGGCGGCCGGCCGGAGCGCATCGACGGCGCCTTTCTCCCGGGCGGATTGCGCCAAAACGGGGCGGCGGCCAAGGCGAAGAACGCGGTCCATCGCAGCCGCTGCGCGGGTCGCTGCGCGGGCAGTTCGACGCAGGCGGAAAAAAATCAGCGACCCCGTCCCGGCGCGTCTCCGTTCGTCCCGCTCCGGTCGCTGCCGAGGTTGCGGCATGCCACGTCACATCGACCCGCCACGCGCCGCCGGGAAAATGTGAGCGGGTCGCCCGCCCGCTTCGTGCGACGGGCGGAGACTTTTCAGCGGGGCGCGCGCTTCGCGAGGATGCGCTGCAGCGTGCGGCGGTGCATGGAGAGGCGCCGGGCGGTTTCCGAGACGTTGCGGTCGCACAGCTCGTAGACCCGCTGGATGTGTTCCCAGCGGACGCGGTCGGCCGACATCGGATTTTCGGGCACCTCGACGTTGAAGCCTGAGGAGCGCAGCAGCGCCGCGGTCACGTCGTCGGCATCGGCAGGCTTTGCCAGATAGTCGATCGCGCCGAGCTTCACCGCCGTCACCGCCGTCGCGATGTTGCCGTAGCCGGTCAGGACGATGGCGCGGGCGTCCGGGCGCTTGCGCTGCAGCGCGGCGACGACGTCGAGGCCGTTCCCGTCCGCGAGGCGCATGTCGACGACCGCATGGGCGGGCGCACTGTCCTCGAGCGCGCTCAGGCCCCCGGCGATGCTGTCGGCCGTCGTGACGATAAAGCCGCGCTGGTCGAGCGCGCGGCTCATGCGCTGCAGGAACGGCTTGTCGTCATCGACGAGCAGGAGCGTCGGATCGCTGACCGGCAGCGGCACTTCGAAGGACAATATCGTGTGATCTAGCATTCTCTGCCTCGGTTCACTCTTCTCACACCACTTCCCGCCCTGAGCGATGGGTTGCCCGGTCCGCGCGTCCGTCGAGCTGCGTTTCACTCCGGCCACTCCCAGGACGGGGCATGCGACTTATCGACGCCGGAGATACGCTGCGACTAATCGCGCAGATGCCGCAAGCATGAACTAAATTTATTTTGATCTGCCGAATTCCCGCGCAGCGTGCCGACGTCGCGGTCAATCGCCGTCGGAAACCGTAAGCTCGCATGTCTGTCGCATCATCGACTTGACGGTGGCCGCATGTGGCGGCCGCCGGCAGGCGAAAGGTCCGGGCCACGGGCCGGCGCGCAAAACCGCAACAAAACAGCAGCTTGCGGCCCGCCGTCATGGACCGGCCGCCGAACCGCCGGAGCACAACTCCGGCAACGTTTCGATAAATCGCTGATTCTTCTGACGTTCGCACGCCATGACCACTTTTGATGGAAAAGCGATGTTGCAAGCGCGAGGGTGTGCGACACGATGGCGCATGGCCGGACGAGTGAGCGATCGTCGGTTCACGCCTCGCCGAATCAAAGGCGCTACCCGGCGACCAGAGCGCGGTCGACCGGAGCCGCGGTGCTCGCGGAATACGCAGCGCGCGGCCAGACGACCGAGGCGATTGCCCCTTTTCTGGGCCGATTGTCGATGGTCACGGTCGCGCCCGAGCGCTGCAGCAGGGTCACCGCGATGAACAGTCCGAGCCCGAGGCCGCCGCCATGGCGCTGGTCGCGGGCTTCGCGGCGCGACATGTAGGGATCGCCGACGCGGTCGAGCATCGCGGCCGGGAAGCCCGGCCCGTCGTCGAGCACCTCGATCCAGACCGATGCATGGTTCCAGCCCGCCCGGATCAGCACCACCGACTGGGCGAAGTCGACGGCGTTCTCGACGAGGTTTCCGACGCCCGACAGAACCGCGGCGTTGCGGCGCGCGACGGGTTCGGAGCCGAGACGTTCGACCACCTCGACCTGCAGGTCGACGCCGAAGTTGCGGTGCGGCTCGGCCACCTCGTCGATCAAAGCGAGCAGCGAGAGGTTGGCGAGATGGCTCTCGCTCGACGATGACAGCGAGGTCAGCCGTCCGAGGATAAGGCGGCAGCGCTCGGTCTGCTCGACCAGCAGCGTCACGTCGTCCGAAATCGGCTGGTCCTTCGGCACCGAACGCTTCATCTCCTTGGCGACGAGGGCGATGGTCGACAGCGGCGTGCCGAGTTCGTGCGCGGCGGCGGCGGCGAGGCCGTCGAGGGCGGAAAGATGCTGCTCGCGCTGCAGGACGAGTTCGGTGGCGGCCAGCGCGTCGGCAAGCACGCGGGACTCCGCCGCCACGCGGTAGATGTAGACGGAGGCGAAGACGAGGGTGGCGACGATCGCGAACCACAGCCCCCCGACATAGCCGGGCGGCAGCAGCAGCCCGCCCTCCACCGGCCAGGGAAGCGGCATGTGCACCGCCGCGATCGCCGTCGTGGCGACGACGGCAAAACCCGTGATCGCAAAGACGGTGAGCGGCGGCTGGGTCGCCGAGGCGATGACCGCCGGCACCATCAGGAAGACGGTGAAGGGATTCTGGATGCCGCCGGTCAGCATCAGAAGGCCCGCCGGCTGCATGATGTCGAAGGTGAGAACGGTCAAAGCAGCGTTCGAGGACAGGCGGTAGCTGCCGGAATAACGACCGGCGAGATAGACGTTGAGGCCTGCCGACAGGGCGATGAGGGCAAAGCACGGAACCACGGGAAACGGCCACCACAGCACCCAGGCCACGCTGACGCAGGCGATGGCCTGCCCCGCCACCGACAGCCAGCGGAGCCTGACCAGCGTCGCGAGACGCAGCCGCTGGCTCTCGCGCATGCCGGAGATGACGTCGAAGGGACCGTGCCCCTCCCCGTGCAGACTTGCCTGATCCATTGCGAGGTCCGTCAGTCCCGATTTCCAGTTGCATCCGTGAGCGAGAATAGCGCGTCCTGCCCCGCCGACCGCAGGGTGCCATGTCGCATCCCCCGGCCCCAATGACGCACAGCGGCCGCCGAGCGATCGTTAGCCAGCCAAAAAAGCGCGGCCGCGCCGCGCGGAACGGCAGCCGCTCCGCGGCTCTTTTAGCCATCGAAACCGCCGGGACGCGCGCGGGCGCCGGGCCGGCAGCCGGGCGATCCGAGCGCGCGCCGCACCGGCACCAATCGGAAGGAGACGACGATGGCTCTCAACAGCCTGAAAGACATCTACATCGACCAGATGCAGGACATCTACAGCGCCGACGGCCAGGCTGCCAAGGTGACGCGCGAACTGGCCGAGGCTGCGCACAATCCGAAGCTGAAGAAGGCGCTCCAGGCCGGCGTCGAGGGTATCGAGGAAGGCCGTCGCACCCTCGCCGAAATCATCGGAGCCCATGGCGCCGACCCGAGCGGGGAGTTCTGCAAGGGCATGGAGGGCCTCGTGAAGGAGGCCCGTTCCCACGCTCTGGAAGAGGAAATCTCGGACGCCGACGTGCGGGACGCGATGATCATCACCCAGTATCAGCGCATGGCGCATTACGGCATCGCGGGCTACGGCTGCCTCGTCGCCTTCGCCAAGCGTCTCGATCTGACCGAGGATGCCGTCAAGCTGCAGAAGTGCCTCGATGCCACGGCGCATGGCGACCAGACGATGTCGGAACTCGCCGAGTTCGGCATCAACGAGGCGGCCGCCTGACGCCGCAGGCACCGGGATAGCCGTTCAACACCGGCCGGTCCGTCGCCCGCTCCCCGCGGACGCGGCGTCTTCCGGGCCGGCGCCTTTCGGGCATCACGAGGGGCCCTCGCCGCGCGTTCGCGGCGGGGGCCTTTCTTCGTCGTTCAGCGGCGCGGCTTCGCCCGCGCCGTGGCGGTTGCCGCGGCCGGCTCCTCCGGCCATTCGTGCTTCGGATAGCGACCGCGCAGATCCGATCGCACGTCCGCCCAGGATCCGTTCCAGAACCCCGGCAGGTCACGGGTGATCTGGATCGGCCGATGCGCCGGCGAGAGCAGTTCGAGCGTCAGCGGCAGGCGCCCGCCCGCGACGGCGGGGTGGTGCCTCAGGCCGAAGAGCTCCTGCACCCTGATCGACAGCACCGGCTGGTCGCTTTCGTAGCGGATCGGCACCCTCGATCCCGAGGGTGCGTCGAAGTGGCTGGGCGCGAGTTCGTCGAGGCGGCCCCTGAATTCGCCCGGCACGAGCCCCTCCAGCGCCGCGCGCAGCCGCTCCGGCGTGATCTGGTCGAAGGCGGCAGCGCCCGGCACGTAAGGCAGCAGCCAGTCGCGTACACCCTCGGCGAGCGCTCTCTCCGAACAGTCCGGCCAGGGCGGGCCGCAGGCGCCGGCGACGAACCTGATCCTCGCCAGCAGCCGCTCGTTCTCCTTGCCGAAATCGAGCCGTGCGAGGCCGAGGCGGCGGATGCCGTCGGCGAGCGCCAGTTCCGTCCGAGCGTCGTTCGGCACGGGGATCGGAACGCGGCTCACCACCGCCTTGCCGAAACGCGTCGCCCGGAAGGCCCGCACCGCCCGCGCGGCGTCGACGAAGACGACCGCCTCCTCGACCGCGCCACGGGCGGCAAGCAGGCGGTCGACGGCCTCCGGATCGAGTTCGGCCGCAGCAACGATCCTGCCGCCGGCGGCCGGCCCCTGGATTTCCGCGACGGCCAACGCTCTTGCCCGCGCCAGCGGATGGGCGGGATCAAGGCTTCCGCCGCGGCCGTTCGCGAGAGTGAAGTGCCCGGGCGCGCCCTGCGCAAAGGCCACCCGGTCGGGAAAGGCCAGCGCCACGAGGAGGCCGGTCGAGCCGGCGGTCGCCCAGCCACCGGTTTCCGCCGGACGGGCTTCGGTGCTTTTGCCGCCCGTCGCCGCGATCCGCCGGGCGAGCGCCATCGCATCCTTCGATCGCGGATCGCGGCCGCCGCGAAGCCGGCGCAGCCGCTCGTCGAGATCGACGTCGTTCGAGCCGAGGCCGCGTTCGGTCAGAAGGACGGCAAGGTCCGCGGCACTCAGCCGGTCGGCCGGATCGGCCGTCGCCACCATGTGGGCGAGGCGCGGCGGCAAGGGCAGCCGGCGCATCGCCTCGCCGGCCTGCGTCAGGCGGCCCGCCCCGTCGAGCGCGCCGAGATCGCCGAGCAGCGCCACCGCCTCGGCGACGGCCGCCGCCGGCGGCTCGTCGAGCAGCGCGAGCTGTGAGGGATCGGCGACGCCCCAGGCCGCGCAGTCGAGCATCAGGCCCGAAAGGTCGGTCGCCAGGATCTCCGGCCGGTCGAAGGCTTCGAGCCCGGCGGTCTGTTCAGCCCGCCAGAGACGGATGGCAAGGCCCGGCTCCGTCCGCCCGGCGCGCCCGGCCCGCTGGTCGGCCGAGGCCCGCGAGACGCGCACCGTCTCCAGCCGCGTCAGGCCGGTGGCGGGTTCGAAGGCCGGGCGCCGCTTCAGCCCGGCGTCGACGACGATGCGGACGCCCTCGATGGTCAGCGACGTCTCGGCGATGTCGGTCGCAAGCACGACCTTGCGGGCGCCGCCGGGCGCCGGCCGCACCGCCCGGTCCTGCTCGGCGGCGTCGAGAGCGCCATAGAGCGGAGCGAGCGTCGCATCGTCCGGCAGGACGCCGGCAAGCCGTTCGGCGACGCGGGCAATCTCCTTCTGCCCCGGCAGAAAGACGAGGACGCTGCCCTTCTCGGCGGCGAGCACATCGCGGACCGTCGCGGCCACGGCGTCCTCCAAAGCGACGGTGCCCGGCCGGTCGCGATATTCGATCCGCACCGGAAAGGCCCTGCCCGCGCTCTCGATCACCTCCGCATCGCCCAGCAGCGCCGCCACGCGGGCGCCGTCCAGCGTCGCCGACATGACGACGAGCTTCAGGTCGTCGCGCAGCACCGTCGCGACGTCGATCGCCAAAGCAAGGCCGAAGTCGGCGTCGAGCGAGCGCTCGTGAAACTCGTCGAAGATCACCGCGCCGATGCCCGAAAGCCCCGGATCGTCGAGGATCTGGCGGGTGAAGACGCCTTCGGTCACCACCTCGATGCGGGTTCTCGCCGAGACCTTCGTGTCGAGCCGCATCCGCCAGCCGACCGTCGCGCCGACTTCCTCGCATAGCAGCGCCGCCATCCGGCGGGCGGCGGCGCGCGCCGTGAGACGGCGCGGTTCGACGAGCAGGATCTTGCCGGCCATGCCCGATCTGAGGAGGTGGATCGGCACCAGCGTGGTCTTGCCTGCGCCGGGCGGCGCGACGAGGACGGCGCTGCGCTTTCGGCCGAGCGCCGCGGCGAGCGCCGGCAGCGCCTCGACGACGGGAAGGCCCAGCGCTTCGGCGGGAAGATCAGGCAGCGGATCTCGGCTCATCGGGCGGCCCGCGATCCGGCGGCGGCCGCGGCGGGCGTCGCCTGCAGCTCGGCCTGCGCACCGCCGATCTCGACGATCGCGCCGCGGGCGGCCTTCGCATCTGCCGGGTCGTGGGTGACGAGGATCGCCGGGATGTTGCGGGCCTCGATACGGTCGAAGACGAGGTCGCGCGTCGCGGCCCGGAGCGCCTGGTCGAGAGGCGAGAACGGCTCGTCGAGGAGCAGCGCCCGGGGTTCGGCGATGAGCGTGCGCGCCAGCGCCACCCGGGCCGCCTGGCCGCCGGAGAGCGTCGCGGGATCGCGGGCGAAGAAACCGTCGAGCCCGACGTCGGAAAGCATCGCTTCGACGGCGGCGTGGCGCAGCTTCCGGCCCTTCACCCGCCCCGGCACGGCAAAGAGCAGGTTTCCGCCGACCGACATGTGGGGAAACAGCAGCGCATCCTGGAACATCAGGCCGACGCGCCGCGCCTGCGGCGACAGACCGGTGAGGTCGCGCCCGTCGAGGAGCACCCTGCCCCGCGCCGTGAAGGCGGGATCGAGGAAACCGGCGAGGAAGGCGAAGAGCGTCGACTTGCCGGAGCCGGAGGGGCCCATGACGGTCAGCGTCTCGCCGGGCAGGACGGTGCGGTCGAGCGCCAGCAGGCTGCGCCCTTCGAGCCGGATCTCGACGCCGTCGAGCACGAGGCCCGCCGGCGTCGCGCCGGCCTCCGCCTTACCGGGCGTGGAGCGCATCGTCGCCGGGCGCGCCGCGGCGCCGATGGGTGCGAGACGGTTCATGGCCGCTTCATGCCGGCTCGACCGCCGGAGAGCAAGCGCGGCAGGCCTCCCGACAGGGTGAAGGCGAGAAGCGGCAGCAGCGTCTGCAACAGCGCATAGGCGCCGATGACCCGGCGGTTGCCGCCGGCGGCGAGCGCCACCGCCTCGGTGGTGATAGTCGGAAGCCGGCCGGCGCCGATCAGGAGCGTCGGCAGATACTGGCCGACCGAGGTGGCAAAGCCGATGGCGAGCGCCGTCAGCACCGCTCTCGTCAGGATCGGCAGCCGGACCCGGACCAGCGTCGCGGCGGTGCCGTGCCCGAGGCTCGCGGCGATCTGCTCGTAACGCGGGTCGAGCGCGAACCACGGATCGGCGAGCGCCAGGGCGACATAGGGCGCGACGAAGACCAGATGGACCGCCGAAAGCAGAAGCAGCGACGGGGTCAGCCCGAGCGAGATGATCGCCACCTGCAGGCCGAAGAGGAAGGCGATCTGCGGCACGATCAGCGGCAGATAGACGAGGCCTGCCACGGCCGGCGGCAGCCGGGCGGGCCTTCCGACGGTGGCGCGGACCGCTTTCCGCCGGCTCTCGAGCAGCCAGACGACGAGGAGGAGTGCCGCGCCGGCCGAGACGATCGCCACCACGAAGGTCGTCGCGAGCGGGCCGGCGGCCGCCGGCAGGCTCCGCATCCAGGTGGCGAGGCCGAGCTGGCGCGGCAGGAGATCGGGAAAGCCCCAGAAGCCGGCGAACGACCAGAGAGCCAGCGCGACGAGGCCGAGAAACACCGCCCCCGCGGCGAGCCCGACCGGCAGCATGGCGAAAAGCCGCGCGCAGCCGTCGCGCGGCATGCGGTTTCCCGTCACCGTCTGGCGGCGCCGCAGCGCGCCGGCGAGGCGCTCGCCGAGGACGAAGGCGAGGAGGACCGCAGCGGTGACGCCGAGCTGCAGCAGCGCGCCGGCCGAGGCGACGAAACGCAGCGACAGATCCGCATCGTTCATCCAGCCGACGATGCGGACGGCGAGCGGCGCCGGCAGCGACGGTCCGAGGATCAGCGCGACGTCGACGACGCCGGACGCATAGGCGGCGACCGCCAGCACCGGCAGCCGGATCTGGCGGTAGACGCCGGGCCAGACGGTGAGGAGAAAAGCCGCCATCCGGCCGTAGCCGAGGGAGGCCGCGAGCCGCATGCGCCGCACCGGATCGGCCTGCGGCAGTGCCGCGAAGGCGACGAGAAGCAGGAACGGCATCTCCTTGGCGATCAGCCCCGCCATCATCGCAAGGCCCAGCGGATCGCCGACGATCAGGAGATCCGGCGGCCGCGCGATCCCGAGCGGTGCGGCGACCAGACGGGCAAGCATGCCGGACGGGGCGATCAGGAATGCGAGGCCGAAGGCCGCCGCGGCATGCGGAACGGCAAGGAGGGGCGCCAGCGCCCTGCGGGCGAAGCGCTCGGCCGCCGTGCCGTGGAAGGCGGCGAGAAACAGCGCGACGCCGAGGGTCGAGATCGCCGTCGTGACGAGACCGCCGGCAAGCGACAGGAAGACGGAGGTGGAAAGGCCGGGCATGGCGAGAAGCCGCCGGAAGGCATCGAGAGAGAACTCCGCGCCGCCGAGGGCCGGCAGATAGCCGAAGGCCGGCAGCACGACGCCGACGAGCCCGATCGCGACCGGCAAGGCGAGAAGCGCCGGCACCAGCCAGTTGAAAGCCTTCGTCACCCGGCCACCACCGTCGTCGACCTCACAGGCATCGGCAGGCGGCACCGCGACGGGCCGATGGCGCAGGCTCCGCTTGCGTCACCCCTTTCGCCTCAGCCGCCGTAGCGTCTCTTCCACTCCTCCTCGATACGCGTCATCCAGGAAGGGTGCGGCTCGGCGAGAACCGGGCCGAGCTTCGATGGCGGCAGCGTAGCGACGCCGCGGTCGATCTCGGCGAAGGCGTCGCGATCGGCCGGCGGCAGCCTGTCCATGGCGAGCACGGTCGGATCGCCCCAATAGCGCGGATCCTCCTTGCGAAGCTGCGCCTCGGGCGAGATCAGGAAGTCGGCAACGACCTGTGCCGCCGCCTTTGCCGAAGAGTTGTAGGGGATCGCGACGAAATGCGTGTTGCCGAGCGTACCACCCGGAAACGTGAAGGAGCGCACCGTATCCGGCAGTTCGCCGGCCGCGATCGCCGACGACGCCTCGGCCGGATTGAAGGCGAAGATGATGTCGAGTTCGCCGTCGGCGAGAAGCTGCTTCATCGCCGGATAGTTCTGCGGATGATCGCGGCCGGACCGCCAGAGCACCGGCCGGATGGCGTCGAGCCAGTCCCAGAGCGGCTGCGTCACCGCCGCAAAATTCGCGTCGTCGACCGGCCGTTGCAGCACTGCGGGATCGGCGACCTTTTCGATGAGCACCTGTTTCAGGAAGCTCGATCCGATGAAGTCGGGCGGCGCGGGATAGGAGAAACGTCCCGGATGGGCCTTGGCCCAGGCGAGGAGTTCGTCCGCGTTCTTCGGCATCGCGTCGACCGGGCCGGACCGGGCGGTATCGGAGAAGAACACCAGCTTCGCCCCGCCCCAGGGCGATTCCTGGCCCCGGGTCGGTAGCGTGAAGTCGACCGTGACGGTGGGATTTCTCGTGTCGACGTAGCGCCAGTTCGGAAGCGCGGTGGCAAAGCCCTCCGCGAGGAGGCCGTTCTCCTGCATCGACGCGAAATTCTCGCCGTTGATCCAGATGAGATCGATGGAGCCGTTCTCGCCCTTGCCGGCGGCCTTTTCGGCGAGCACCGTGGCGACGGCACTGGCGGTGTCGTCGAGCTTGACGTGCTTCAGGGTGATGTCGAAGCGATCCGAGACCTCGCTGCCGACCCAGGCGATGTAGTCGTTGATGTTCTGCGAGCCGCCCCAGGCGTCGAAATAGACGGTCTCGCCCCGCGCCTCGGCGAGCACCGCATCCCAGCCCTGCGCGGCAGCTCCTGCGGATCCGGCGGCCTCGGCCGGCCGGCCGGCGCCCGCGAGAGCGAGGCAAGACATGACGGCCATGGCGACACTGCGAAAACGAACCATATCCTCTCCCGGGCTGTCGATCCTCTCGGCCGATGAAACCGAGTGTTCATAGCTTCGCGCGCGGAGGCAAATTGTTTCGCTCCGCAATGCCCCCTAAACAGGCAGAGCGGGCCGGTGCCAACGGCTTCGGCTTCCGCTATGGGATGGCAGGAGTACCACACGAACGCCGCGGCCCCGCCGGGGACCTGCGGCCGGAGACGCCAGATGACCGATCGCGACGAGCGCAAGACCCTGGTGCTGACGGGAGCCTCCCGCGGCATCGGCCACGCCACGGTCAAGCGATTTTCCCGCGAGGGCTGGCGGGTGATCACCTGCTCGCGCCAGGATTTCGCGGAGAACTGTCCCTGGCCGGCCGGGCCCGAGGACCACATCCGCGTCGACCTCTCCGACCAGGAGGACGTCGGCTATGCCGTCTCGGAGATCCGCCGCAGGCTGGAGGCAAACGATTCGCAGCTGCACGCCCTCGTCAACAACGCGGCGATCTCGCCCAAGGGCCAGGGCGGCTCGCGGCTCGATTCGATCCAGACGCCGATGCACATGTGGCGCGACGTCTTCCAGGTGAACTTCTTCGCGCCGATCATGCTGGCGCGCGGGCTGTCGCGGGAACTGTCGAAGGCCAAGGGGTCGATCGTCAACGTCACCTCGATCGCCGGCAGCCGCGTCCACCCGTTCGCCGGCACCGCCTATGCGACGTCCAAGGCGGCGCTCAACTCGCTGACGCGGGAAATGGCCCACGACTTCGGCCCCGCCGGGATTCGGGTGAATGCCATCGCGCCGGGAGAGATCGAGACGGCGATCCTGTCGCCGGGGACCGAGAAGCTGATCGACGACATCCCGCTGCGCCGGCTCGGCCAGACGGCGGAAGTCGCCGACGTCATCTATTTTCTCTGCTCGACCCAGTCGAGCTATGTGAGCGGCTCGGAACTGCACATCAACGGCGGCCAGCACGTGTGAGCCTTACGGGGCCGACCGGTCCCGATGCAGGATCGTCAGCTCTTCCGGATCTCGTCCAGCGCACCGTCGAGGTCGGCGCGAAGCAGCGCCGTCAGGAGCGTCGGAAGCTTCTCCCGGGGAACGAGGTCCGCCACCGCCTCGGCGCTGTCGCCGAGGCCGAGCGCCCTCGCCGCATCGAGCGAGCGCGCGTCGGCGAAGGGATGGAGTTCGTCCCAGGCGACCTGCGCCTCGCGGAAGAAGATGTCGACGCCGGTCTCGCCGATTCCCTTGAATTCCTTGAGGAGCCGCCGCTCCGAGCCGGGATCTCGCCCGGCCGCCTCGCGCAGCCGGCGAAGGTCTCCGCCATATTCGGCGCGGCAGTGATCCGCCATGTCCTGCAGGAAACGCGACGTCTTCTCGTCGAAGCGCGCATAGCCGTTGCGGTTGAGGATGACGACCCGCTCCTTCCAGGTGGCCTCGGCCATGTGGTCGGCGGTCGTCAGCCCCGCCTCTTTCAGCGCCTTTGCGGCCCGCAGGGCCTGATCCGCGGAAATCCGCGCGGAAAAGAGATTCGCCGCAACCAGCCACAGGAACAGCGGCATCGGCGTGTTCTTCGTGAGGTCGAGGCCCATCTGCTCGGCGAATGTCTGGGGTGTGCGCTTCATGAGCGCCTCGACGATCCCTGCCCTTTCGGCCGATCCCGCCATGGTCACAGCCGCGATGCCGGAGGGTTCCTGCGCGCGTCGAGCGCCGAGATCAGCAGTCCGAATCCGGAGGTCACGAAGGAGATGCCGAGGAAGACGCCGACCGCCCAGACCGCCGTGCCCGGCAGGCCGAGGATCAGGACGACGGCGAGAAGGACGTCGATCACCCCGGACAGGACGACCAGCCAGAAGCGGCTGGTCGACAGCCGCACGGCCCGCGCGATCGAGAAATTGATGACGCCGGAAAGCAGGAGAAACGCCGCGAGCAGCCAGGTGAGTGTCACGGTGCCGGCGAGCGGATCGTAGAGGATGATCGCGCCGAGGACGGCGCAGAGCGCGGCGAGCAGGAGGTTGGACCAGAAGCCCGGCGCCTCGCGCGACCGGAAGGCGGCGACGCAGCCGACGATGCCGCCGAAAATCAGCAGCCAGCCGAAGAACAGCGTCGTCGCGAGCGTCGCCGCGAAGGGCACGAGCACCGCGAGAATGCCGACGACGATCATCACCGCCCCCTGGAAGGCATAGTATTTCCAGTGGTCGTGGAGATAGCGCTGCACCGCCCGCACCGCCTCGCGGCGCTGCGCCGGGTCGTTTGCGCCGGGTTCGATCACCATGCTCGGTCCCTCCTGCTTCGCCCTTCGGGCGGTCCCGGGGTCGGGGCCGCCTTCACATTCCGGCACGTCGCCGGCGCCGCCGATCGTTCCCGCCCGGCCGGCCGCAGACCTGCACCGGCGACGACTGCGCCGCGAGCCCTCCGACGTGACGTGTCAGGCGTTGCGGCTGAGGCTGCGCGCCGTGTCGAGGAGCTTGTCGCACAGGGCTTCGAGGCTCGTACGCGCGACGTCGTCGCGCAGCCGCCCGTCCTCGTCGAAGCCCTCGGCCGCCCTCGGCACCAGACATTGCTGGGTCATCACCTCGGCGCCGAGTGCCCGCATGACGAGGCGGATCGCTTCGAGGCCGCGCATGCCGCCGAAGCGGCCGGGCGAGGCCGAGGCGAGCCCGACGACCAGCCCCTTGAACGGCTGGACCGGGCGCTCGTGCACCTTGCGCACCCGGCTCGTCCAGTCGATGGCGTTCTTCAGGAGCGGCGGGATCGAGGCGTTGTATTCCGGCGAGACGATCAGGAGACCGTCCTGGGCGGCGATGCGCTGCGCCATCAGCTGGGCGTTCTGCGGCACGCCTGTGTCGGCCTCGAAGTCGCCGTCGTAGATCGGCAGGGGATAGTCGGCGAGGTCGATGCGGCTCACCACCGCGTCGCTCACCGAGAGGATCCGCATCGCCTCCGAGGCGAGCTTGCGATTGTAGGAGCCGAGACGCGCCGACCCCGGCAGGATCAGGATGTTGCGGCTCAAGCGGCCCTCGCCTCTGGCTTTCCGGCCTCGTCGCGGCTGTAGATCCAGACCCGCGCCGGCGGGATGTTTGACCAGACGCGGCGCGAGGAGCCGACAGAAAAGACCCCCGGCACAGGCCGCACCGGCGGCGTCACCATATAGGAGAGCTGGGTCAGGTTGCCGCCCGGCTTCAGCCGCTCGAAATAGTGCGAGAACAGCGCCTGGCGCTTGGCCTGCGGCATGTTGACGATCGGGATGGCGAAGAGGATGGCGGCGAAATGCGGGCTCGTCGCGGCGGGACCCAGCGTCTTGTCGAGATCGAGCCCGTCGCCCTGGATGACGTTCACCCCCGGGAAGCGCTGCTGCAGCTTGCGGGCGAAGTCGCGGTCGTATTCGATCGAGGTGATGCGCTCCGGGGCAACTCCCTGTTCGAGCAGCGTGCGGGTGACGACGCCGAGGCCGGGGCCGAGTTCGAGGATCGGGCCGTCGAGCTTCGTGGTCGCGTGGCGCACCATCATCCGGCAATAGGCCCGGCTCGACGGCGCCACCGCCCCCATCTTCAGCGGGCTGCGGACCCAGGTCGCCAGAAACGGCAGCCAGTCGCCCTGCCTCGTCTCGGTCTTCGATCGGCTCATCGCTTCAACTCCTGGGAACAAGACGGGCCTTCGTGCCGCACCGATCGGCGTCACTCAAGAGCGATAGACGAGAACGCGCGCCGGCGGCAGGTTGCGCTTGATCCACGGGCTGACCTCGAGCCTCGCGCCGACCCGCTCCGGCTTCACCGGCTGGGTGAGCGCATAGGAGAACTGGATGAACGGCGCGCCCGGCTGCATGCGTTCGAGCGAATGCGCCACCACCGCCTCGCGCATCTCGTCCGGCCGCGTGAACAGCGGCAGGCTGGACACCACCGCCTCGAGCTTCGCGGCGCCCACCCAGCTGGGCATCGAGCGGGCGATGTCATAGGCGTCGCCCTGGATGATCGTGGCGTGCGGAAAGCGCACCCTCAGGAGCCGGGCGAACTCGCGCGAATATTCGACGAGGACGAGCGAGCGCTCCGGCACGCCGCGGGCGATCAGCATCTGGGTGACGACGCCGGTGCCGGGGCCGAGTTCGAGCACCTTCGATTCCGGCGTGAACGTCGCGGGATCGGGCACGTAGGCGGCCATGGCGCGGCCGAGAGCCCGGGAAGAAGGCGACACCGCGCCGGTGATCAGCGGGCGCTGCAGCCAGCCGCGGAAGAACCGGGCCTCGTCGCTCACCTTGATGCGCGGCCCCTTCTTCTCGCAAGGGTCCTCGATGCGCGGGCGGGTAGCCGTTCTTGCCTGCCGCTGCCTCAGTTCCAGCACGCGTCTGCCTCCGTCCCTCGGGTGTACTGACCGGATCGACCGCGGGCGGTCTGCCGCGGGCATCGGCGGCGACGAGGGCGGTCGACCGACATGTCCCGGTATTTCCTCGGAAAATGGAGCGGATCAGGTCTCGCTCAACCCTTCGAAGAATTCCTTCATGCGGGCAAAGAAGCCGCTCGACTGGGGAGAATTGTCGGTGGAGGAGATCTTTTCGAATTCCTCGAGAAGTTCCCGCTGGCGGCGGGAGAGATTCTGCGGGGTCTCGATCGCCACCTGGATGAACAGATCGCCGGTCTGGGCGGAGCGCAGCACCGGCATGCCCTTGCCGCGCAGGCGGAACTGCGTGCCGCTCTGGGTGCCTTCGGGGATCTTCACGCGGCTGGTGTTCGCGTCGAGCGTCTGGACGTCGATGTTGCCGCCGAGCGCGGCGGTGGTCATCGAGACCGGCACCTTGCAGAAGAGGTCGGAGCCGTCGCGCTGGAAGAATTCGTGCGGCCGGATCGACAGAAAGATGTAGAGGTCGCCGGACGGACCGCCGCGAAGCCCCGCCTCGCCTTCGCCCGCGAGCCGGATGCGGGTGCCATCCTCGATGCCGGCCGGGATGTTGACCGAAAGCGAGCGCTCCTCCGGAAGCCTGCCCTCGCCCGCGCACTTGCCGCACGGATCGGTGATCACCTGGCCGCGCCCCTGGCAGGTCGGACAGGTGCGTTCGATCGAGAAGAAGCCCTGGGCCGCCCGCACGCGGCCGACGCCGCCGCAGGTCGGGCACGCCTTGGGCGAGGATCCCGGCCGCGCGCCGGATCCCGAGCATTCGTCGCACTGGACGGTGGTCGGCACGCCGATCTCGGCGGTCTTGCCGGCATAGGCCTCCTCGAGGCTGATCTCCATGTTGTAGCGAAGGTCGGAGCCGCGCTCGCGGCCGCCCGTCCCCTGCCGGCCGCGGGCCCGCCCACCCATCATCTCGCCGAAGATGTCGTCGAAGATGTCGGCCATCGACGAGGCGAAATCGCCCCGGAAGCCCGCCGCACCCGCCCCGCCGTTCTGGAAGGCGGCATGGCCGAACCGGTCGTAGGCGGCGCGCTTCTGGGGGTCCTTCAGCACCTCGTAGGCCTCGCCGAGTTCCTTGAACCGGACCTCGGCCTCGGAGTCGCCGGGATTGCGGTCCGGGTGGTATTTCATGGCGAGCTTGCGAAATGCGCTCTTCAGACCCTTGTCGTCCACGTCGCGGGCGACGCCGAGCATTTCGTAGTAATCGGCCTTCATTCACGCTTCCATCGGTTTCGTGTCAGGGGCGCCACGGCGCTGCCGGCAGGCCCGGAATCCACTTGCGTCGGGCGACGGCCCCGCCTGCGCAGCCGCATCCGCGAGGTCCCGACGTCGCGCGGAGCGCGCCGTCGCCTGCAGCGGAGGCGAAGCACCTCGGAAGGATCGAATTTGCCGCCCCAATCTCATGCCGGCAGCCGATCCGCCACGCACGCCGGTCGCTGGACCGCACGTGCCGGAAGAACCCGCCGATGACTGATCGTTCATCTAGGAACGCTGGTTGGCCGATACCATAGGCCGCAGAAGAGGCATAGGGGCAGCCGCAACGTCGTTTCCCACGGCAAAGGGCGCCGCTGGCCGCAGGCGGCGCCGCGCTCAGACCGAGGCGAGGCGCCCGCCGGCGGCTTCGCGCCGAGCCCTCGCCGGCGAAAGGACGCGCGCGCAGAACGGCTCGAAACTGCGCGCCGAGACGAGGGCGACGACGATCGTCGCGAGCATCGGCAGCGTCCAGAAAACGTAGAAGTCGACGAGGCCGGTATCGCGCAGGCCGTGAAACCAGACGACCTCGAGAAAGAAGAACTCCATGACCGGGTGGATGAGGTAGATGCCGAAGGCGACTCCGGTCAAAGGCGCTAGCGGCGCGAGGAAGGCGGTCGACCGCGGATCCGCGGCCTCGGCGAGCGCGGTGAAGGTCAGCGCCACCACCATCAGCGGCATGACCAGGACATAGTGGTAGCCGAGGAACATCGCCGCGACCACCAGGGCGGTGGCGGCGAGGCCCGGCCAGTGGCTGCCGACCGACAGGGCGCGGCGCTCGACCACGACCGCCACCGCGGCGCCGATCATGAAGTCGGCGAAGGCCCGGTAGGCGCCGGCCGAATCGGCCGTCGTCCAGTGGCCGGAGGGAAACCAGCCGCGTGCCGAAGCAAGTTCGAGGAGGACGATCCAGGCGGCAATGGCGACGCAAAGCCCGCGCAGCCCGCCATGGCGCAGGACGATGAGGATCAGCGGAAACAACGCATAGGAGAAGAACTCGGCGCTGATCGACCAGGACGGATAGTTCAGCGCGAGGCCGTCCGTCGCCCCCAGCGCATGCAGGAGAAGAAGGTGGAACGGCAGGGCCTGGAGATCGTGGCGCCAGGGATAGTTCGGCGCGCCCTTCGCCCAGGCGAGCAGCGCCACGGCAGCGAAGAACAGCGTGATCGCATAGTGCAGCGGCAGAAGCCGCGCCGCCCGCGAGCGCATGAAGCGGAGGTAGTCCCGCAGGTCCCCGATCCGCTCGCGATAGCGGATGGTGATGAAGAAGCCCGAGATCATGAAGAACATGTCGAGCAGCGGCAGCAGGCGATAGAGGACGCCCGTGCCGGTCTCGACGCCGTAGGGCGCCCAGAACAGGAAGTGATAGGCCATGATCAGGACCGCCGCGACGAAACGCCAGCAGTCGAAGATCCTGAAATGCAAGGCGGGCCTCCCTCGTCCGTCGCAGACTGCGGTGCCGCTTCCGTGAGTTTCCCGGTCGCCTTTTCTCGCCCCTTGCGACAAGCGGTGCAATCGAAGCCTTGAAGTCTGGTTAAGACCGGCCGCGGACTTGCCGAAATTTTTCCGCCGTCGGCACCGCCTTCGACAGGGCGCCGCCGCGGCCGCAAGCCAGGCGACGGAGCCGGCCCTCGCGCGCGAATCGCCGCCGCTCCAAGAAAGGCGCCGGGTGGCTTCCCGGCCCCGCCTCGCGGCTCAGAGGCGATCCAGCGGACAGGGCACAGCCTTGCGGTCGCATTTGCGCCGATAGACCCGTTCCCAGCGCGACAGCCGCCCGCGTTCGGTCAGGCGGGCGACGAGCATGCGCAGGAAGTCCTTCTTCTTGCGCTTCTTTTCCAGCCGCTTGAACCGCTTCTTTTCCGGCCGCGTCATGGAGCAGCCGATGCAGGATCCGGCTTCGCCGCGAAACTTGCAGACGCCGATGCAGGGCGACGGCGCCTTGGCCCATCTCTTCGCCACGAACCACTCCCGACATGGACAGGCCATCGGAACGCATTGTCCCGGAAAAGCAACCCGCCGTCGAAAATCGCACCATGGGCGTCTTTGACCGGCGGGCCCGGCCTGCTATAAAGGCTGACGGCAATTGTCAAGTTTTAGAATGGATCCAAACTGGCACGCGAGTCGTCGCCGGTGTGGAACCCTGACGGACGGCATGATGAGCGCAGCATTCGCCTATAGTGATCTTCTCCCGACAAGCGGCGTGGTTCTCCGTTTTCCCCACCGGGACGGCACCTTGCAGTGTCCGACGGTGGCGCAGCGCGTGCCGAATCTCTCGGAAGAGGATCGCGACCGGCTGAACCGCCTGCGCTGGCTCGCGCTGAAGAGCCGGCTTGCGCCGCAGCCGGACGTCGAGCGGGCCTGCCTCGTTCTGTCGGCCCAGGCCGAGCCGAGCGTCGAGCATCTGGCGACGATCTTCTTCCGCGCGCTCGGCGAGCATGCGACGCGCGAACTCGCGATCTATCGCCCCGGTGCGCGCCACCCTTCCGAGGACGAGGTCTGGCTGCTGCGCATGCTGGGCGCCTGGCGCTCGAGGGAGCGCAAGGCCGGGTCGGCGCTTGTCGCCTGGCGGGTCAAGCCGGCCGGACGCCGCTGGCTGCGCTTCCTCGCCGAAGCCGTTTCCGCCCGCCTCTGAGCCGCGAAGGGGTGCCGATGGCGATCGCCGGTCCGAAAGCGCCCTCCGGAAGCCACGACTGTTCGCCCGCCCGGGCGCGCGCAGACCGTACCTCGTCGCAGACGCGCAGCCGCGCCGCGTCCTTGCGTCGGAGGGTCGGCCCTGCGGCCACCACTCGAAAAGGCGTTCCGAGCCTCTTCCATCTTCTTTAGAGCTGTTCTAAGAAAGGTTCAGCAGCCCGTTTATGGGTCCGAGCGCATCGAGCATTATTAGAAGGAGATTCTCATGGCTCTCGTCGCCGCGAAGATGGAACCGACCGCCAAGGAGGAGATCGTCGAGGGCCTGACCCAGGCGCTTGCCGAGACCGCGGTCGAGACCATGAAGGCGCAGAACTTCCACTGGAACGTCACCGGCATGGCCTTCGGCCCGCTGCACGAGCTGTTCCAGAAGATCTACGAGGATCATTTCGAGGGCCAGGACTTCCTCGCCGAGCGCATCAAGGCGATGGACGCCCATGCCGAGGGCCGCCTCAGCGCCTTCCTGGCGCGCAGCGCCATCACCGAGCACGACGGCAAGACCGACGCCAAGACGATGATCGAGATCCTGCTCAAGGATCAGGAGACGCTGTCCTCGACGCTCTCGGCGCTCTGCGAAGTGGCGGACCAGCACGGCGACTGGGCGACCAACGACATGGCGACGGCGCGGATCGAGGCGCATGACAAGTTCGCCTGGATGCTGCGCGCCCATCTGCGCGGCTCCGCGGCCTGACGCCTTTCTCCGGGGCTTGAAGATGCCCCGACGGCCGGCAGCGCCGACAGGCCTGCCGCTCCCCTGCCGCTGCGACGCGGCACGGAATGCTTTGAAGTGAGAATACGCGCCCCGTCGGCATCGCCGGCGGGGCGTCTTTGGTTCAGCCGCCAGCGATGGCGCCGGAACGCCCGAGCGCCGCTTCGGCGGCCCGCAGTCCCCAGGCGAGAAGCCTCTCGGCCGCCTCGGCATCCGCCGCCTCGACATAGCACCTGAGTTCCGGCGCGTTGCCCGACGCACGGTAATGCACCGTTTCGCCCGAGCCCAGCGTGACCCGCAGACCGTCGAGACGGTCGATCGCACCGACCTCGCCCGCCCCGGCGAAGAATTCGCTGCGGAACCTCTCGTCGTCCGAAAGCCGCGCGAGCAGCGGCCCACTTTCGATGGCGGGGACCTCCTTCAGCCGATGCGCGGCGGCAAAGCCCGCGTCGAGCCCGTCAACGAGCGCGGCGAGCGGCATGGCCCGTTCGACCATCTCGGCGAGGACCGCGACGATCGGCAGGACGGCATCCCGCGTCGGCAGGGCATCCAGCGCCCGGCCGGCGCGCTCCGCCTTCGAGCCGAGAAGCAGGCCGCCATTCGCCTCGAAGCCGACGATGCCCGGCTCGCCGGCCTCCGCCGCTTCCGCCATCCCGGCAATGACGAAGGGGCTGCCGACCTTGGTGCGCCGGACGGCGCCGGCGACGCCCGAGCGCTCGATGGCCGAGCTCGACGTCACCGGCGTGACGATGGTCGAAAGATTGAGATGCCTTGCCGTCAGCATCCCGACGACGTCGCCGCGCAGCACCTTGCCGGCGGCATCGGCGAGAAGCGGCCGGTCGGCGTCGCCGTCGGTCGAGACGAACGCATCGCAGCGGCCCTCCCCGGCCCATTCCCGAAGCAGCGCCAGATCCTCCGGCCGGTGCGCCTCGGTATCGACCGGGATGAAGCGCTCCGAACGGCCGTAGACGACGGCCTCTGCCCCGAGCCGCGCCAGCACGTCGCCGAGGATGTCGCGGGCGACCGAGGAGTGCTCGTAGATTCCGACGGTGAGGCCCGAAAGGGCCGCGGGTCCGAAGAACGCCGCATAGCGCTCGACATAGGGGCTCGCCGCGTCGAGTGTCTCGGCCGGTCGCTGCCACTCCTCGCGCGCCTCGAATTCGAGAAGGTCCCGCTCGCCGAGGGCCGCGAAGGCTTCGAGGATGCCGGCCTCGTCCGCTTTGCCGATCTCGCCGGCCGGCGAATAGAATTTCAGGCCGTTGCGGTCGTCGGGAATGTGGCTGCCGGTGACCATGATCGCCGCGGCTTTGCGCTCCAGCGCTGCGAGAGCCAATGCCGGCGTCGGGACCGCGCCGCAGTCGATCGGCTCGAAGCCGGCCGTCTGAGCCGCCGCGACGACGAGGCCGGCGATCTCCGGACTGCTCGATCTGAGGTCTCGGCCGACCAGCACCTGCCGCGAGGCCCGGGCGAGGCCCGCGACGTCGAGATGGCGCAGGAAGGCGAGGCTGTAGCCGTAGCTCGGCCAGCCGCGAAGGTCGGTGACGAGGCCGCGCAGGCCGCTGGTGCCGAATTTCAGACTGCTCATTCCGTCATCCCGTGGGTCTTCGCGTCGCCCGCCGAAACCGCCGAGGCGGCTGGCGCCTCCCGTCAGGCACGGGCATAGACGTCCTCGATCCGCACGATGTCGTCCTCGCCGGTATAGCTGCCGACCTGCACCTCGATGAGCTTCAGGTCGATCTTGCCGGGATTGTGCAGCCGGTGGACGCAGCCGATCGGCAGATAAGCCGCCTCGTTCTCGTGGTAGAACTTCGTCGTCCCGTCGATCGTCACTTCCGCCGTGCCGTGCACGACCACCCAATGCTCGGCGCGGTGATGGTGGCGCTGCAGCGACAGCCGGCCGCCCGGCTTGACGCAGATGTGCTTGACCTGGAAGCGGTCGCCGATGTCGATGCGCTGGTACCAGCCCCAGGGCCGGTGGATGCGCATGTGCTCGCTGGCCTCGCGGCGGCCGGTCTTCTTCAGTTCGGCGACGAGGGTCTTGACCTTCGGGGCCGCCTGCATCGAGGCGACCAGCACCGCGTCGTGGGTGGTGACGACGACGACGTCCTGAAGGCCGAGGACGGTGGTCAGCGTCTCCTCCGACCGCACGAAGCTGTTCTTCGTGTCGATGGCGACGACGTCGCCCTCGAGGCAGTTGCCGTCGGCGTCCTTGTCCTTGACGTCGTGGAGCGAATCCCAGGACCCGATGTCCGACCAGCCGAATTCGGCGGCGAGCACGCCGCCCGCCCGCGTCCGCTCCATCACCGCATAGTCGATCGAGATCGTCGGCGAGGCGGCAAAGGCGGCCGCGTCGAGGCGCACGAAGTCGAGATCGAGCACCGCCTTGTCAAGCGCCTCGCGGGCGGCGGCGAGGACGTTCGGGGCGAAGCTCTCGAGCTCGCGCAGCATCACGTCCGTGGAAAAGGCGAAGTTGCCCGAGTTCCAGACATAGCCCTCGGCGATGTAGCCCTCGGCCGTCGGCCGGTCGGGCTTTTCGACGAAGCGCTCGATCGAGCGGGCGCCCTCCCCGAGCTCCTTCGAGCCCGGATGGATGTAGCCATAGGCCGTCGAGGGATGGTCCGGGGTGATGCCGAGGGTCATGATCCGGCCGCTGGCGGCGACCACGGCGGCCTTGCGCACCGCGTCGAGGAACCCTGCCTCGTCGCGGATGACGTGGTCGGAGGCGAGCAGCAGGCAGATGCCGCCGGCGCCCTGACGTTCGGCGAGCAGCGCCCCGATCGCCACCGCCGGGGCGCTGTCGCGGCGCTCCGGCTCGAGCACGATCTCGGCCTCGATGCCGAGGCGCGCGAGCTGCTCGGCGGCGGTGAAGCGGAAGTCGTTGTTGGTGACGACGATCGGCTTGCCGAAGCCCTCCCCGACCACCCGGCGCAGGGTCGCCTGGAAGGCCGACAGCCCGTCGTCGAGGAGTTCGATGAACTGCTTCGGCATGGTGTCGCGCGACACCGGCCACAGCCGCGAGCCGGCGCCACCGGCCATGATGATCGGGATGATGGTGGGCGACGGGGTCGTGGGTCGCGTCATGGGTCGGTCACCTGGAGCTGTTGCGATCGGTCGGCGAAGCAGGCAGGGCCGAGCAATAGCGTCCCGGACGCGCCCGATCCATAGCCCGGCCCATCAGACGTCACATAATACCAACCGCACCGGATTCTGACTCTGGGTGGATTCCCACGGCGCTGAAAGTCTGACTCTCTGTGATTTGCGACAGGGAGGCGTCGATGGCAGGGATCGAGATCACGCGTTTGGAGATGAGTTCGTCCGAGCTTCGGGCGGCTTCGGCGAAGGCGCCGAACGTGAAGGCGGCGCGGCGGATGCTGGCTCTGGCGATGGTGC
>NZ_JAFMPY010000026.1 GCF_017353515.1 Jiella sonneratiae | reverse complement strand
CGTCGCCGAGACCAGCCGCGGGGCCGCCATGCTCTCGACGACAATCTTCAGCTTCTCTTCGTCGCTCCAGCGACGACGCCGACCCGTTTCGACAATCTCAAGCCGCTCGAAAGCTCTGTGCGTATTCCTGTCCATACGCACTGTTCTCATGCCCGAAACCTACTCGCCGCAAGGCGGCCTCCGCCGTAGGCGTACGCAGGGATGGACGGGGCGTCGGGCGCTGCGAAGGGAGGGCGCGGGCGATCGGCCCGCTTTGGGAGGCCGTCCCCTTTGTCTCTCGGCGCGGCCGGCGGACAGGCGTTGCGGCGAATCGAGGACGACCCCCGCGGCGCGGCGCTCGCGCCTTCCTTCCGGCGGTCGCGCCCCGGCCGAGCCGGTCGCGCCCCGGAGCGATCGGGCGGGCCGCTCCTTCAAGGGCCGGGAGAGGGGGCGCCGAGGGGCGGACTGGCAACTTGATCGTGCGTGCGTCAATGGTAAGAAACCGCGCAACGAATTCACGGGTTCAGAAGGCCGCAATGACGCGAAATGCAATCATCGTCGTCGGGATGCATCGGTCCGGCACGTCCGCTCTGGCAGGTGCCCTGCGATTTGCGGGACTTCAGCACAGTCCCGACCTGATGCCCGCCGCCGCCGACAATCCGGACGGTTTCTTCGAACCGCTGCCGGTGGTGCGGATGAACGAGCGGATGCTCAACCTCGCCGGCGCAGCGTGGAACAAGGTGCCCTTCTGGATGCACTGGGCGAATTTCGCCCGGGCGGATTTCGGCAGATGGTGCGCGGAAACCTTCGCCGAGACCGCCGAGAAGGTCTGGCACGACACGTTCCAGGCGTTGGAGGGAGACGTCGTCTGCAAGGATCCGCGCCTCGCCCTGACGCTGCCGGTCTGGCTGAAGGCTGCCGAAGCCAACGGCTTTGCGCCGAAAGTGCTTCTGGTCCATCGCCCGTCGATCGCGATCATGGCCTCGCTCGCCCGCCGCAACCGCATGGAATTCGAGGGCGCGGCGGATCTCGTCGCCGACTATTGGGAGGCAATGCTCCATCACGCGCCGGCGGATGCGCGCGTCGTCGGCTACGACGCCTTCCGGGAAGATCCCGCCGCAACGCTCGAAACCCTCGGCCTGCCGGTCGCCGCGCCGGAGCAGCGCGAGGAGCTGCGCCGCTACGTGCGCAAGGACGATTCGCGCGCCCCGACGGGCGCCATCCCGCCGGCCTTCATGCCGGACTTCCTGCGCGAATGCGACCGGCTGCTGCCGGCGGCGCACGGCGCGACGCTCCCGCCGGAGCCGGTCGCGCTCGCCAAGCGCTTCGGTCAGTTGCGGCGCGCCCAGAAGCTCTATCGCGGCGACAGCTATCTCTTGCCCGAGCCGCGGCCGACCCCGGGGTTCAACGTCGCCCAGCGGCGCGGGCGCAAGGTCGTGCTGCACTGCCATATCTTCAAGAATGCCGGCTCGTCGGTCGACGTGTTGCTCAGGTCAAATTTCGGCAAACGCTGGAAGGAGACGGAATTTCCCGCCCGGGCCGGCTTTTCCAACGCCGATCTGACCAACACCTTCGTGCGGACCTTCAACGGACTCGACGCGGTCTCGACCCATACCGGCGACTGCTGGCTCGGCCACAATGACGCGGCGGTGACGGTGCTGCCGATCGTCTTCCTCAGGCACCCGATCCTGCGGATCCGCTCGGCCTATTCGTTCGAGCGCAAGCAGGTCGCCGACACGCTGGGGGCGAAGCTCGCCAAGGAAAACAGCTTCTCCGACTATGTCAGGGCGAGGCTCGATCGCTCCAACGACTACGCGTTCCGCGATTTCCAGGCGCGCCGGATCGCGTCCTTCCACGCGCGGGTCTGCACGGATCTGCGCTCGGCGGCGTTCACGGCGCTGGACAGCCTGCCCTTCGTCGGGCTGGTCGAGGATTTCGACGCCTCCTGCCGGCGGATGGAGGACTATCTCAAGCCGCATTTCCCGAAATTCAGCGCCTTCACCACCCGGGCCAACGTCACCGATGCCTCGGACCGCAGCGTCGCCGACAAGCTGCAGCAGGTGATGGGGGAAATGGACGAGGACGTCGCCGCCCGGCTCCTGGCGGACAACACCGTCGACCTCGCGATCTACGAGGCGGTCACGCAGCGGGTGGCGGGGAACGAGGGCGGCGACGTCGCCATCGAGGAGACGGTCGCGGGGCCGGCCACGGAATGATTTCGGCCTTGCCGAAGCTGCGCCGGCCACCCGAAGGGCGCGGCGCCGGCCGCCCGCAAGGACCTCGACCCGCCGCGTCGACGCCTCGCCTGCGCAGAGGCTGACGCGACATCCGCGCGCCCTCTTGCCGCGCGGGGGGCCCCGAACGCCTGAGGCCCTAGTGGATTGAATTTGACATTTGAGTCCCGATCCGGTGAGGCGTCGTATCAAATGTCAAATTCGAAAAATCTACTAGGATCATATGCTTAGCTAGTGGTCTTTCGATTTTGACATTTGCGTCGCGGTCTTCACAGGACGGTACCAAATGTCGAAATCGGACCACTAGAACTCCTCCCAGCCGTCGACGTCCGGCGTCGCGCGGGGCAGGGCGGCTGCGGCACCGGACGCGGCGGGGCCGGTGGTCCGTGCGACAGGGCGGGGCGCCGGCACCCAGAGCGTCATGCCGTCGTCCTCTTCGTCACGCGCGTCCCGGCCGCCGCGTGCCGGTGCCGCCGCCGCGGCGCGCGCGGCCGGCGCGGCATTCTGGCCCGCCCGGCTTGGGCCGGCCGGCCCGCGCGCAGGCCGGCCCGACGCTGCGGTTCTGGTGGCGACGAAGTTGCGGATGAGGATTGCCAGCGTCTCGTTCTCGGTCTTCAGCTGCTGCGCCGCGGCCGTCGTCTCCTCGACCATCGCGGCGTTCTGCTGGGTGTTCTTGTCCATCTGGTCGGCGGCGCTCGACACTTCCTTCAGATTGGCGGCCTGGTCGTTCGCCCGCCGGGCGATCTCGGCGACGAGCCGGCTGACTTCGGCGACCTTCTCGACGATCTCGTCCAGCGACCGGCCCGACGCCGTGACCAGCGCCACGCCTTCCTTCACCTGGCCGTTGGAGGCGTTGATCAGCTGCTTGATCTCCTTGGCCGCGTCGGCCGAGCGCTGGGCGAGCCCCCGGACCTCCTGCGCGACCACGGCGAAGCCGCGGCCCGCCTCGCCGGCCCGCGCCGCCTCGACGCCGGCATTCAGCGCGAGGAGGTTGGTCTGGAAGGCGATCTCGTCGATGACGCCGATGATCTTGACCACCTTGTGGGACGACTGCTCGATCGCCGACATCGCGCCGATCGCCTTGCCGACGATCGCGCCGCCTTCTCCGGCGGTGTCGCGGGCGGTGGCGGCGGCGAGCTCCGCCTGCCGCGCCCCCTCGGCGGTCTCGGCGACGGCGCTGGAGACGTCGCCGAGCGCGGCGACCGTCTGTTCCAGATTGGCCGCCTGCTGTTCGGTGCGCCGGGCGAGATCGTCGGTCGCCTCGAAGATCTCCGAAAGACCCGTCGACAGCGAGGCGTTGGCGATGTGGAGCGAGGAGAAGGTCTGTTCGAGATTGACGGCGAGGCGGTCGAAGCGTCTGCCGACGTGGTTGGCGACCTCGAGCCGCTCGGCGACGCGCGTCGCCAGCTCGCCCTCGGCGAGGCGGTCGAGCCCCGTCGCGATGACGTCGAGCTCGGCCTCGATCTTCGCCCGTTCCGTGGCGAACGCGGCGCTCTCGCGTTCGATCTTCTCCCGGCCCTCGCTTTCGCGCAGGTGCCCGGCGGCTGCCGCGGCGGCGCTGTCGCTGCGCCCGCGCGCCTCGATCGACTGGACGGCACGGGCGATGGCGCCGATCTCGTCGCGCCGTTCCGCTCCCGAAACTTCGGCCGCTTCCGCCTCGCCGCCGTCGCGGCGCGAAAGCTCCGCTGCAAGCCGCGTGAGCGGGGTCCCGATCCGCAGCGCCGCGAAGAGACCGCTCGCCAAAGCGGCGACGGCGAGGAGCAGGCCGCCGGCAAGGGCGGCGCGGCCGTTGGTGATCGAAAGCGCGTCGGCGACGACCGCCGCATCCGGTGCGGCTTCGCCTTCGGTCGTGTCGGCCTCCGTTCCGGCGTCGGCGTCTTTCGTCGCGGCGGCCTCCGGCATCGCGGCGGCCGGCCGCGGCGCGGCCTCGGCGAGGGCCGGACGCAGGCGCGCGACGTTGCCGGCGAGCTTGCGCGGCAGGCTGAGAAGGAGGCCCGCGCGCAGCTCGCGCATCTTCGCCGCAAGATCGCGGGTGGCGGAGAGCTTGTCGCCGTAGTCCTTCATCTTTTCGAGCGAGTCGCGGGCCCGCTCGAGCTGCGCCGGGTCGGTCATCAGCTTGGTCATCGCCGCATGGCGGCCGGTCGCCTCGCTGAGTTTCGACTGGGCGGTGTCGAAGGCGGCGCGATCGGCGGTTCGCAGGAAACGCTCGGCCGCAACGAGGCTGGCATTGAGGGATTCGAAGGTCGCGGTCGCCTGGTACAGCGCCTCGATGTCGAAGGCGCGCCAGGCGAGCCGGATGACGTCGGACATCGCCGAGACGGCGAGCGGCCCGGCCTCGGCGATGGCGGCCGTCGCCTTGGTCTCCCCGGATCTCAGCCCCGCCAGCATGTCGACAGTCGAGCGCCAGGCGGCGACGCCGGTCTCGACGTCGCGCCACGCGGCGGCGTCTTCGGGCGCCGCGTCGATAAGACTGCGCTCTTCGCCCGAAAGCGCGAGGAGATCGCTCGCCGCGGCGTGGAACCGGTCGTAGCTCTCCCGCGTGCCGTCCTCGACATAGTCCACCGCGGCGAGGCGCACCGCCTCGAGGTTACCCTCTACCCGGCCGGCGAGGGCACGGGCCGGGCCCTCGTCGTCGGCTGCGGATTGGGCTGCGGATTGGGCTTCGGGCTGGCTCGCGGACGGCGCCGGCGCGACCGGCTGCCCGGGGAGGGCGCGGGGCGCGACGTCTCGCATCGTCAGTTCCGCGACGACGCCGAGGCCGGCCGCCATGATCGCGACCGGCAAGAATGCGACGATGATCCTGCCCCTGATGCCCACGCGCACCGAATCTCTTCTCTCTGGCCTCGCCGGGCTCGACCCCTCCGGGCCCTGCGGTTCGGCGACGGCGCGCCGGCCGCAAAATTTTGGCCGGACACGACGATCGTCCGAGAGCTTTAGCGCCGCGAGTTGGACTGACGCTTGCGAAACGGCCGGGGCAGGGTGGTCGGGCCGTCTCCGCCGCGACCGCCGCCGATCGTGCATGGCAGCCATGCGAAAATTCGACGATTCGCCGTCATTGTCGGGCAAGGTGATCCGGCATAGAGTCCTCGCCAGCGACGGACACGGGAGAGATCGGCCGCAAGGCCGGCGCCGAAGGAGCAACCGCCCCGGAAACTCTCAGGCAGAAGGACCGATCCGTCAGAAAAATCCGAAGAGCGGCGGCCTCGGCAACGGGTCGCCCGCCGAAGGAGAAAGCCCGGCCGGGAATGACCCCGCGCCCGGGTGAAGCTCTCAGGCTCATGACGGAGGGGCAGCACGGATTTCCGCTGAAGCGGAAGAAGGGCTCGTCATGACCTCCATCGCCGTCATCGGCGCCGGCATCACCGGCATCACCACCGCCTACAAGCTCATCGCCCGCGGCTTCGCCGTGACCGTCTTCGACCGGCAGCCCTATGCCGCGATGGAGACCTCCTTCGCCAATGGCGGGCAGCTCTCCGCTTCCAACGCCGAAGTCTGGAACCAGCCGTCGACCTTCCTCAAGGGCATCAAGTGGATGCTGACGAAGGACGCGCCGCTGCTCGTCGATCCGAAGCCCTCCTGGCACAAGCTGTCCTGGATGGCCGAGTTCGTGCTCGCCGCGCGGAACTACGAGGAAAACACCGTCGCGACGACGAAGCTCGCCATCGCGGCGCGCGAGCACCTCACCGGCATGGCCGAGCGCGAGGGCTTTTCCTTCGACGTCGAAAAGCGCGGCATTCTGCATGTCTACGAGGAGAAGAAGGAGCTCGACCACGCGGCGCGGGTGAACCGGCTGCTCGCGCGCGGCGGGCTGAAGCGCGTCGCCGTCTCGCCGCAGGAGATCGCGGCGATCGAGCCGGCCATCCACGGCCGGTTCGTCGGCGGCTACTTCACCGAATCCGACTTCACCGGCGACATTCACAAATACACCCGCAATCTCGCCGAGGCCTGCCGCCGCCACGGCGCGCGGCTCGCATTCGGGGCAGACGTGTCGCGGCTGAGGTCGCTCGGGGAGAACGGTGTCGAGGTCGCCTGGCGGCCGGGCGTTGCCGGCGAGGCGCGGCGCGAGCATTTCGACGCCGTCGTCGTCTGTGCCGGCGTTGCGAGCCGCCGCTTCGCCGCCCAGCTCGGCGACCGGGTGAACGTCTATCCGGTGAAGGGCTATTCGATCACCGTCAATCTCGGCGACGAGGAGAGCCGAGCCGCGGCGCCGCATGTCAGCATCCTCGACGACCACGCCAAGATCGTCACCTCGCGGCTTGGCGCCGACAGGCTGCGGATCGCCGGCACGGCCGAGTTTTCCGGCGAAAACCGCGACATCCGTGCCGATCGCATCCGCCCGCTGGTCGAGTGGTGCCGGCTCCGCTTCCCGGGCGCCTCGACCGCCTCGGTGGTGCCCTGGGCGGGCCTTCGCCCGATGATGCCGGACATGATGCCGCGGGTGCGGGCCGGCCGCCGGCCCGGCGTCTTCTACAACACCGGCCACGGCCATCTCGGCTGGACGCTGTCGGCGATCACGGCGGAGATGATCGCCGGCGAGGTCGCGGCGGCACAGTCGCGGCGCAGCCTCAAGGGCCGCGCCGTCGCCGCCGCCAACCGCGACTTCGCCGCCCACGGGGCGTGAGCGCGGGGCGCTGAGGCGTCGGGCTTGGGGGCGGCCGTCCGGCGAGGATGGCGCCGGGGGCGCGCTTCAGGGGCCCGTCCTGTCGGTGTTGCGCCGAGGCACCCCCCTCTGCCTTGCCGGGCATCTCCCCCTCAAGGGGGGAGATCGGCGGCTGCGGTGGCGGCGCCCTCTGGACATTGGACCGACATGCCTGTCGCTTGTCGCCTTCCTGTCGCCTGTCACGACGAGAGAGCACGGGCACGACCGCACCGGTCATCCGATCTCCCCCCTTGCGGGGGAGATGCCGGCAGGCAGAGGGGGGTACCACCGCCGCGGCGGTTCAAGGCTTTCCGGCCGATGCATTCAAGGCAAAGCGCCCCTACGGTCCTCAGCCCCGCGTGTCGCCATACCGCCGGATGCCGTTGGCTTCGAGATAGTCGAGGATCAGCCGCGCCGCCTCTTCCGGTTCGGGGCCGACGTGAAGGTTGTGGGCGCCGGCGGCTGTGCCGCCGGTGCGCATCAGCTTCGGCCGGGCGCGATGCGGGCGTTCTTCGCCGCTCCCGCTCCCGTTGCCGCCGCCCGCCGTATCGCCGATTGCCTCGGCCGTCGGCAGGAAGCGGATCTCGCCGCGGCGCATCTTCGCATAGGCGAAGGGACGCGGCGGCGGGGCGAGGGGGTGGACGGTGACGACGGCCGGCAGGCGGATCGTCACGCGCCGCCGGGCGCCCTTTTGCATCGCCTGATCGACGACCAGCGTCCCGGCCGCCTCGCCCTGGCGGAGCGCCACGGCGTCGGCGAGGATCGGCAGGCCGAGCGCATCGGCGAGGAGATAGGGCACGAGCCCGGTTTCGAGGCCGCCTTCGCCGCGGCGGCCGGCAAGCACGATGCCGGGCGCATCGTTTTTCCCGAGTGCGGCTTGCAGATGGGCGGCGAGGGCCGGCACCGGATCGGCGCCCTCCGGCAGATCGAGGACGTCGAGACCCTGAAGCCCATGGCCGAGCCCGGCCGAGACGCCTTCCGCGCCGCCGCCCGCATGCAGCCCGCGCGGCGCCGGATCGAGCGCCGCCGCAAGGCTGATCGCCCGGGCTTCGAGGCCGGAAAGCGTCGCCCTGCCGGAAATCGCGTGGCGCGCGTCGGAAAGCAGCACCACCGTCTTCATGCCCCGGCCTCCCCGAGGAGTTTCAGCAGCGCCGGCATGACGCGCTGCGCGTCCGCCACGATGGCGAGGCCGGCCCGCTCGATCATCGCGGCATGGAGGTCGGTGTTGACGGCGATCACGTGCTCGCAGCCGACGATGCCCTGGAGATGCTGCGGCGCGCCGGAGATGCCCAGCGCCAGATAGCAGTCGGCGGAAAGCACCGTTCCCGACGCGCCGACCTGTGCGGCGCGGGGCATCAGGCCGGCGTCGCAGACGACCCGGCTCGCGCCGGGCGTCGCCCGCAACTTTGCGGCCAGCGCGCGGAAGGCCGTAAAATCGCTGACGCCGTTGCCGGCGGAGACGACGAAGTCGGTCTCCGACAAGGAGAGGCGCGCCGGATCGCCGGGAATGATCTCGACCGACAGTATCGCCGAGTCGTCGCCGCGCGCCGCGGTGCCGCCTGCGCCGGCGAACGGCCCGAGATCGAGCCGCCGCGCCTCGCACGGGATCGCCTCGTAGGGTTTCGCCCGGTCCTCGCCGATCGTCATCAGCCGGGGAGGGGCGAGGCCGATCTCGGCCTTCGCATGGCGGAGTGCCCGCACCGCCTGGCGGGCGGTCAGATGCTCGACCGCGGGAAACAGGGCCTCGCCGAGGCAGACCGAAAGGCGGCGGGCGAGATCGGCGCCGTCGCCGTCCTCGGCGAAGACGACATGGCGGGGCGAGAGGCCCTCGACGGCGGAAAGCATCGCAGCGGAGCGGCCGGAGGGGCTCGCACCGCCTTCAAGCACGAGGACACGGTCCGCCCCCGCCGCGCCGAGGCCGGTTTCGTGATCGTCGCCGCGGGCTGCGTCGCCGGCCGTGGCGCCGGCCGCGATGACGGCGACGACCGCACCGCCGCCGTCGCCCGCGTCGGCGAGAAGACGCGCGGCGCCGAGCACCTGGCGGTCGAAGCGCGACAACCGGCCGCCCGCGGCCTCGACGACGGCGAAGACCAGGAAGGCCGGCTTTTCGATCACCCTCAGGGCCGGCTGGCCGGGGCTGATCGCGGTCGCCTCGATGGTGTCGCGCACCGTCGAAAAACGTGCCGCTTCCTCGCGGCTCATCTGCCGCTGCGAGCGGTCGTAGCGCTTGCGATGGGTCTCGTCGACGAGGCTCGCCGCCCATTCGCGCCAAGGATCGCGGCGCGGCCGGCCGGAGGCGGCGGCGCGGGCGGCGCGCAGGGCGACGTCGAGGCGGATCCGCCCGGCAGCCGTGATCGTCTTTGTCGCGCGCTCGCCGCGCGGGTCTCGGCGGGGCCGGCTCATGCGGGTTCGAGCTCCTTTGCCCGGGCCGTGGCCGCCGCGCCGCCGGCCTCCAGCGCTTCCCAGACGAGCTCGGCGACGTCCCTGACCTCCGGCCGCTCGCCGGTGACGCCTTCGAGCATCGCCGTGCATTGCGGGCAGGCGACGGCGACGATCCGCGCGCCGGTGGTCTTTGCCTGGTCCATGCGGATGTCGGGGATACGCGTGTCGCCGGGAATGTCGGCGGAAGGGGCGCCGCCGCCGCCGCCGCAGCACATCGACCGCTTGCCCGAACGCGCCATCTCGCGGCGTTCGAGGCCGAGCGCGTCGAGAAGCGCGCGGGGCGCTTCGACCTCGCCGTTGTAGCGGCCGAGATAGCAGGGGTCGTGATAGGTCACGGCGCGGCCGGCGAGCGCCGCAGGGGCGAGGCGCCCGGCCGCGACCAGTTCCGCCAGGAAGGCGGTATGATGGACGACGTCGTAGCTGCCGCCGAGTGCCGGATATTCGTTGCGGATGACGTGCAGCGCGTGCGGGTCGGCGGTGAGGATGCGGCGGAAGCGGTGGCGCGACAGCGCCTCGATGTTCGCCGCCGCGAGCCGCTGGAAGGTCGCCTCGTCGCCGAGCCGGCGGGCGAGATCGCCGCAGTCGCGCTCCTCTTCGCCGAGCACGGCGAAGTCGACGCCGGCGGCGTGCAGCGTCCGGATCAGGGCTTTCAGCGTGCGCTGGCCGCGCAGGTCGAAGGCCGCCTGGCCCAGCCAGAGAACGACGTCCGCCTCTCCCGTCTCGGCGATGCGGGGCAGGGAGAGACCGGCGGCGAAGTCCGTCCGCTCTGAGAGCCTGCGCCCGTTCGGCTCGTCGCAGCCGCGGAGATTTTCGAGCGGCTCCTCGGCCTTCGAGGGCACGGCGCCGAGTTCCAGCGTCTGGAAGCGGCGGAGATCGACGATCGCGTCGACATGCTCGATCATCATCGGGCATTCCTCGACGCAGGCCCGGCAGGTGGTGCAGGACCACAGCGTATCGGGGTGGACGAGGCCTTCCGGCGAGATGACGGCGGCATGCAGGCCGGCGGCGCCGCCGGTCGGCCGCTGGTTCGGATAGGGCATGCCGGCATAGGGCCGCGCATGCCCGCCGCCAGCCGCCGCCGCGAGATCGGCGACGAGATGCTTGGGGCTGAGCGGCTGGCCGGCGGCAAAGGCCGGGCAGGCGGCCTCGCAGCGCCCGCACTGGACGCAGGCGTCGAAGCCGAGAAGCCGGTTCCACCCAAAGTCGGCGGGCGTTTCGGCGCCGAGCTTCGCGGCGTCGAGGTCGAGCGGCGCGAGATCGGTCGATCGTCCGCCTTCGAAGCGGGCGGGGCGGGGATGCGCCACGAGATGCGCCGCGCCGGCCAGCGCATGGCGCATCGGTCCGGTGGCGGCCGTGCCCGCCAGGGCGAGGCCGGCGGCCGCGGCGGCAAAGAAGGTGAGGAACGACAGCGCCGGCAGCGGATTGCCGAGGGCTGCGAGCAAGGCGGTGGCGAAGCCGCCGAGGGCGAAGACGCCGAGATAGACCGGCAGCCGCTGCCAGCGGCCGAGCGACAGCCGCGGCAGGGCGCGGGGATAGCGCCGCCGTGCCTCGAGGAAGACGCCGGCCGCCATCGTCAGGAAGGCGAGGGCGACGAGGGCGAAGTAGAGGCGCGAAGCGGCGATCGCCGGAACGAGACCGAGGACGAGGAGGCCGCATGCAAGAACCAGCCCGCCCGCCGTCGGAACGTGCATGCGCGAGGCGGATCTGTCGCGATCGACGACGTGGTGGACGTCGACGAGATAGCGGCGCGGCAGCGCCGTCAGCCCGGCGCGCCAGTCGACCGCCGCCGGCCCGCCGCCTCGCCACAAAATGACGCGCCGGCCGATCTGCACGGCGGCGACGAGAACCATCGCGACGGTGAGCCAGGGGAGGAAGGCCGCGGCGGTCATCGCCGGTCGCCGGTTGCGGAAGGAGATCGGGAGAGGTTCTGCGAGCGGTACCCCCCTCTGGGCTGCCGCCCATCTCCCCCACAAGGGGGGAGATCAGCAGCTTCGCCAACGCTGCCAGGTCTTCGACGTCGATGCAGAGTCGAAGCGTTAGCGAGTCGGGGTGGCACTGGCGCAATGTTGATCTCCCCCCTTGTGGGGGAGATGCCCGGCAGGGCAGAGGGAGGTGATCCAGATCGCGTAGCCCCGCCCATCCTCACAGATCCTTGCAGAGGCGCAGGGCGTCGTAGATGGCGGCGTGGATGTTGCGGCCGGCGACGGCGTCGCCGATGCGGTAGAGCGTGTAGCCCGCGGCCGCGCCCGCCCCGTTCGCCTCGAAAGGCTGCGGCCGGCCGGCGATCATCGCCTGAAGGTCGGTCAGCCCCTTGTTCTTCGACCGCTCCTTCAGCGCGAAGTGGAGGTCGTCCACCGGCACGGTGCCGTAGTCGACGACCACGGCGTCGACCACCCGCTCCTCCTCGGCGTCGGTCATGGTATTGCGGATCGCGGCGATCAGCCGGTTGCCTTCCGGATAGATCTCGATCAGCTCGGAATTCGGCGTCATCAGGACGCCGAGCTTGTAGAGCTCGCGCAGATGCACCGGCTGGTTGGTCGGGCCGATCTCCTCGCCGATCATCCGGTCGTGGGTGACGAGTTCGACGAGGCAGCCCTTCTTCGCCAGCACCTCGGCGGTGGAGGCGGCGTTGTGGCCGCCGATCTCGTCGTAGAGAAGCACCGTGCCCGACGGGTCGGAGCGTCCTTCCAGAACGTCCCAGGTGGTGACGGCGTGTTCGAAGCCCTTCGCCTCGCCCCGCTGCGGCAGGCCGCCGGTGGCGACGACGACGATGTCGGGCGAGAGCGCCGCGATCTCGGCCTCCCCCGCCTCGGTGTTCAGGCGGACGTCGACGCCGAGCTTCTGGACCTGGCCGGCCAGCCAGCGCGGAATTCCCGACAGCGCCTCGCGCCAGGTCGCCTTCGCCGCGACGTTGACCTGGCCGCCGAGGCGGCCAGACTTCTCGAACAGCGTCACCTTGTGGCCGCGCTCGGCGAGAACCCGCGCCGCCTCGAGACCGCCGACGCCGCCGCCGACGACCACCGCGGTCTTTGCCGCAGAGGCCTTTGCGATGACGTGCGGCATGGTCGCCTCGCGGCCGGTCGCGGCGTTCTGGATGCAGAGCGCGTCGCCGCCGACATAGATCCGGTCGATGCAGTAGCCGGCGCCGACGCATTGCCGGATGTCGTCGGCGCGGCCTTCGGACAGTTTCTTGACGAGATGCGGATCGGCGATGTGAGCCCGCGTCATGGCGATCATGTCGACATGGCCTTCCGCGACGGCGCGGGCGCCGGTGGCGAGATCCGTCACGCGCTGGGCGTGGAAGATCGGCACGTCGACCTCGCGCTTGATCGCCGAGGGCAGCGGCAGGAACGGCGCCACCGGAAAGGACATGTTGGGCAGGCAGATCGCGTGGGCGATGTGGTCGCGCGCCTGGCCGCCGACGACGTTGAGGAAGTCGACGAGGCCGCGCGAGGTGTATTCCACCGCGATGGCGACGCAGTCCTCGTGGGAAAGGCCGCCCTTCAGCATCTCGTCGCCGGACATGCGCATGCCGATCAGATAGTCGTCGCCCACCGCCTCGCGCATGGCGGTGAGGACCTCGATGCCGAAGCGCATGCGGTTTTCGAGGCTGCCGCCGTATTTGTCGGTGCGGTGGTTGGAGTTCGGCGACCAGAACTGGTCGACCAGATGGCCGTGGGCGGCGGAGATCTCGCAGCCGTCGAGCCCGCCCTCCCTGCAGCGCTTCGCCGCGGCGGAGAAGTCGGCGACGATGCGGTCGATCTCCTCCTGCTCCAGCGCTTTCGCGATCGCCCGCGACGCCGGTTCGCGCGTGACGGAGGCCGACTTCACCGGCAGCCAGTGCTCGGTGTCCCACTTGGTGCGCCGGCCCATATGGGTCAGCTGGACCATCAGCCTGGCGCCGTGTCTGTGGATGCGCTCGGAGAACTCCCGGAAGAACGGCACGACGCTGTCGTCGGCGACCGAAATCTGGTTCCACGGCGCCGCCGGGCTGTCGACCGACACCGAGGACGAGCCGCCGAACATCGTCAGGCCGATGCCGCCCTTGGCCTTTTCCTCGTGATAGAGCTGATAGCGCTGCTGCGGCTTGCCGTCCTTACCGTAGGATGGGGCATGGCTCGTCGACATCACCCGGTTGCGGAAGGTGACGCCCTTGATGGTCAGCGGCTTCAGGAGAGCTTCGGCATTGGCGATCATGGGCGGGGGCTCTCGTGGGTGATGGCGGTGGCGGTGTGGCGGCGCGCTGCTTCGGCGCTCGGCGCCGGCCTGGTCGGGTCAGGCTTCGTGCACGAAGGGACGCGGTTGGACCGATCGCGCCCGGCCGCCCCTGGATTCTCGGGACGGGGCCCGAGAATGACGAAGCGTTGGCGGCGACACTCGTCCTGCACCGTCGGCGGAAGCCTCGGCGTCGCAGGAGAAGGCGCTGCACGTTCCCTCCCGGTCGTCATTCTCGGGCCCCGTCCCGAGAATCCAGGGGAGCGTCGGGTGCCGACGGCAGCTCCTCGAATGACCGCACGAAAGACGGCCTGTAGGGATTGTCCTCGTCCGAAAACCGTTCGAACAAGTCCAGCCATCGCGGGTTCAGATTCTCGATCAGCCTGAGCTTCCAGGCGCGGCGGTAGCGCTTGATCGACGTCTCGCGCTGGATGGCGCTCTCGATGTCGTCGTGGCGTTCGTGCCAGACGAGGGTCTTGCAGCCGTGCCGGGCCGTGAAGCCGCCGAGGTCGCCTTCGCGATGCTCTTGGACGCGGCGGTGCAGGTCGGAGGTGACACCGACATAGAGCGTGCCGTTCCGACCCGACGCCATGATGTACACCCAGCCTCCCATGGTCGCCTACGCCTCCGGCTGACGGTTCTGGCGCTTGTGGTCATCGGTCGGTGAGGCCGCCCTGGATTCTCGGGACGGGGCCCGAGAATGACGAAGCGTGGGTGGTGTCGCCTGTCCTGAGACGTCTGTGGCAGTCTCGGCGCTGCAGGAAGAGGCGCCGATCCTTCCCCCCCGGCCGTCATTCTCGGGCCCCGTCCCGAGAATCCAGGGGATCGTAGAGCGACGACGCCCGCGTCCTGCGTCAGCCAAGCCGGCCATGAGCGCCCATCCACTCACCGCTCGATCACCAGGTCCGTCTTCGGCTTCGAGCAGCACAGGAGCGCCATGCCGGCGTCGATCTCGCGCTGGCGGATGCCGCCGCCGTGCTTCATTTCGACGGAGCCGGCGGTCAGCTTCGACTTGCAGGTGCCGCAAAGCCCCTTCGAGCAGGAGGAGGGCAGGCGCATGCCGGCGCGCCGCGCCGCTTCCAGCACCGTCATGCCCTCCGGGCATTCGATCGTCCTGCCGGTCTTGGTGAATTCGAGCTGGAAGATCCTGACGCCGGAATCGATCTCCTCGGCCGCCTCGGTGATCTTCTCCTGCGCCTCTTCGGTGAAGTCGTCGAAGTTGAAGCTTTCCTGGAAGTAGCGGCCCATGTCGAAGCCGGCTTCCTTCAGCGTCGTCTTCACCGCCTTCATGAACGGCGCGGGGCCGCAGACGAAGACGGTCCGCTCGCGGAAATCCGGGCAGATCATCGCCAGCTTGTTTCCGTCGAGACGACCGCGATAGCCGCCCCAGCTCTCGCGCGGCGCGTCGTCCTCGACGATGAAGGTCGGGCGGATCGAGCGGTTGCGCCGGCTCATATAGTCGAGCTCGTCGCGGAAGATGATGTCGGCGGGCGAGCGCGCGGCGTGGACGAAGGCGATGTCGGAGATCAGCGCGAGGTCGAAGGAGGCCCGGGTCATCGACATCATCGGCGTGATGCCCGAGCCGCCGGAGATGAAGAGATACTTCGTCGCCTGCATGCCCGACCAGGAGAAGACGCCCATCGGCACCGTCGCCTTCAGCATCATGCCCGGCTGGAACTCGGCGTGCAGGAAGTTCGACACCGGCCCGCCCGGCACGCGCTTGACGGTGATCGACACCGTGTCGGGCCGGGTCGGCGGCGACGAGATCGTGTAGCAGCGATGGATCGTCTCGCCGGCGATCTCGAACTCGAAGGTCAGGAACTGGCCGGAGACGAATTCGAACTGGCGCTTGTGCCGCGGGGCGAAGACGAAGGTCTTGACGTCGTGCGTCTCCTCACGGACGGCACGGCAGATCAGGACGTCGTCCTCCTCCGGCTCCCAGCGGTAATAGCCGGTGGGCACGGGGCCGACGGTGACGTTCTTGGGAACCGGAGCATCCATCGCTTGGCACCCTTCAGGCGACGGCGCGGGTCTCGGCGAGATGCGACAGCATCCGGCCGACATACCAGTTGATGAACTTCTCGACGAGCATCTCGGTATGCGGCGAATAGGGGCCCTGCGCGTAGCCCGTCATCCGCGCGCCGTCCTGGCAGTAGCCGACGAGGTCGGAATCCTGCTGGTTGGTCGCCATCCAGACGCCGATGAGATTCTGCAGGTCGTAGTCGACGCCCTCGACCGCGTCCTTGTGGACCAGCCATTTGGTCCTCAGCAGCGAGCGCTCGGCGTCGAGCGGCAGGACGGAGAACACCACCGCGTGGTCGCCCATGAAATGGTGCCAGGAATTCGGCTGTGTCCAGAAGTGCAGACCGCCCGCCTTGGCGTTGGAGAGGTTGCCCATCAGCTTGTTGCAGGCGCGCTTGGTGTCGATGGTGTGGCTCTCGCCGGCGCCGGCGAGCGGCAGGCGCTCGGTGCGGAACCCGGTCACCATGTCGTCGAGCCGGTCGACCTCGCGCGAGGGCAGGCCGGCGGCCTCCCAGTCGCGGTGGTTGTCGTTCAGCATGCAGGCATATTGCGCGGCATGCTCGCGCTCGCTGTCGTCGAGCTCTTCCGGCGCGAAGCCGAAGCCGTAGGCGAACAGCGGCACGGTGAGCTCGGGATGGTTCGCGCCGCAGTGATAGCACTCGCGGTTGTTCTCCATCGTCAGCTTCCAGTTGCCCGGCTCGATCAGGTCGTGCTGGTAGGCGACCTTGGTCTCGCGCAGATTGTGGGGCTTAAGGTAGGGAGCCATCACCCGCTCGAGCTCGTCGAAGTCCTGCGGCGGGTTGTCGGCGAGGCAGATGAAGAGCAGCCCCTCGAGCGAGCGGACGTGCACCGGCTTCAGCCCATGGCACGACTTGTCGAAGGTCTCGCCCATGTGCTCGGCATGGATCAGCTTGCCCGTCGTGTCGTAGACCCAGGAGTGGTAGCGGCAGACGAGGTTGCCGACGGTGGACTTCTCCTCGTGGACGAGGCGCGCGCCGCGATGCCGGCAGACATTGTGGAAGGCGCGGATTTCGCCGTCGTCGTCCCTGACGATGGCGACGGAGTTCTTGCCGATGTCGACGACCATGACGTCGCCCGGCTCCGGCACGTCCGGCTCGACGCCGACGAACAGCCAGTGCCGGCCGAAGATCACCTCCATGTCGGCGTCGAAGATCTCCGGATCCGTGTAGAAGGGGGCTTCGAGCGTATAGCCCTTCCTGCGGTGGGTCAGGCGGGCGACGAGGTCGTTCATCATCATGCTGCACCCTATCGGAGCCGGTTACCGGGCGCCGGCCGCGCCCCTGTTGATCGGAATGTCTCGCACCGGCCGCAGGCGGCCGGCATCCGTCAGTGCGGGTGTCGCGCGGCCTCGATCAGGAAGCCGCGGACGTAGGGCGCGAAGGAGCGCCAGCTGGTCACGGTGAAGCTGTCCGGCCCGAGCCGCTGCAGCACGATCTCGGCCTTGCCGAGGAGAGTGCGCGTCGCCGAGCCGACGGGGAACGCCTTCGCCGACAGGTCGATCGGGCAGCCGGCATTGATCACGACGTCGGCGCCTTCGCCCGTGACCTCGAAGGTCACGTCGCGATGCGAGACGTCGACCAGCGAGAAGGCGGCGCCGGAAAGCGCGGCTCCGATGGCCTCCGAGCGTTCGTCCACCTCGTCGGCTCCGACGAGCAGCAGCCACTCGTCCGGGCCGAGACGCAGCGCGGTGCGCCGGCCGGCGCCGTCGCCTTCGCCCGCCGAGATCCGCGAATTGATCGGGCCGGTCAGGTCGAAGCCGTCGATGTCGCTGCGTCCGGCAAGCGCCGCCGGCCTGATGCGGAAGGCGAGGCGGCCCTGCGGCGCCGACTGGGCGATGGCGACACTCGCCTGCGAAACGACGGGCGACAGCGCCGGCGCCCGCCTTGCGACGTTGACCTCAAGCATCGGCGGTCTCTCCCTTCACCTCGTAGAAGACGGCCTTCGAGATCACCGCCTCGGTGAAGCCGCCCGGCGTCGTGACGAAGACCGTTTCGCCGAGCCTTTCCCGCCCGGCCTCGATCAGCGCCATGGCGATCGACCGGCCGCAATTTTCCGAACGGTAGCTGGAGGTGACGTGGCCGACCATCTTCATCGGGATCGGCTGGCCCGGATCGTCGACCACCTGTGCGCCTTCGTCGAGCACCTCGCTCGGGTCCTTCGTCAAGAGGCCGACGAGCTGGCGGCGGCCGGCCGCCACCATGTCCGGCCGGGCGAGCGAGCGCTTGCCGACGAAGTCGGCCTTGGCCTTCGAGACGAGACCGGAAAGGCCGAGATCGTCGGCCGTCACCGTGCCGTCGGTCTCCTGGCCGACGACGACGTAGCCGACCTCGGCCCGAAGCACGTGCATCGCCTCGGTGCCGTAGGGCGTGATGCCGTGCCGGCCGCCGGCCTCGAACAGCGTCTTCCAGACCGCCTCGCCGTAATCGGCGGGAACGTTCACCTCGAAGCCGAGCTCGCCGGTGAAGGAGACGCGGAACAGCCGGCAGGGAACGCCGCAGACATAGCCGGTCTTCACCGTCATGTGCGGGAAGGCGGCCTCGGAAAGGTCGATGTCGCTGACGAAGGGCTCGAGGACCTGGCGCGCCTTCGGCCCCTGCAGGGCGATGACCGCCCATTGCTCGGTGATCGAGGTCAGGAAGACGTCGAGATCCGGCCACTCGGTCTGGAGATAATCCTCCATGTGGCGGAGCACCCGCGGCGCGCCGCCGGTCGTCGTCGTCACGTGGAAGCGGTCCTCGGCGAGGCGGGCGACGACGCCGTCGTCATAGACGAAGCCGTCCTCGCGCAGCATCAGCCCGTAGCGGCAGCCGCCGACCTTCAGCTTCAGCCAGGCATTGGTGTAGATGCGGTTCATGAATTCGGCCGCGTCCGGCCCGACGACCTCGATCTTGCCGAGGGTCGAGGCGTCGAAGATGCCGACATTCGTCCGCACTGCCTTCGTCTCGCGGGCGACGGCGGCTGCCATGTCCTCGCCGGCGCGGGGAAAGTATTTCGCGCGGCGCCACAGGGCGACCGGCTCGAACACCGCGCCGTGCTTCTCCGCCCAGCCGTCGATCGGCGTCTTGCGGACGGGATCGAACAGCTCGTCCCGCGCCGGGCCGATGAGGGCGCCGAACGAGACCGGCGTATAGGGCGGGCGGAAGGTCGTGGTGCCGACGGCCGGCAGCGGCCGGTCGAGAATGCCGGCGACGAGGCCGAGCGCGTTCATGTTCGACGTCTTGCCCTGGTCGGTCGCCATGCCTGTCGTGGTGTAGCGCTTGACGTGCTCGATCGATTCGAAGCCCTCGCGTACCGCCAGCTTGATGTCCTTGGCGGTGACGTCGTTCTGGAAGTCGACGAAGGCCTTGACGCGGGAAGGATCGGCGTCGGTCGGCAGCACCCGCACCGGCTGGAAGCCGGTGAAGGTGGCCGAGGCCTGCGGCGCCGCCGATCCGCCGCCTGCTTGCGCGCCGTCGGCGATGACGGCGGCAAGATCGTAGACGCCGCGGCAGGCGCCGGCCGAACGCGTCGCCTGCGCCGCGGTGCCGGGCAGGAAGGCGTCGCGTTCGACGTCGAAGACGAGCTTGCCGCGCGACTGGGAGAAGAGGTGGACCGAGGGCGTCCAGCCGCCGGACATGGCGACGCAGTCGCAAGCGAGCGTCGCCTTTTCGCCGACGGAGCCGTCGGTCCCGATCCGCGCCACCACCAGACCGTCGACCCGCTTCCTGCCGAGGGCGCGGATGACGGTGTGGCCGGTGCGCACGACGATGCCGGCCTCGCGCGCGGCGGCGAGTTCCGGGCCGCAATCGGCGTCGAGCCGGAGGTCGACGATCGCGACGCGCATGCCCGCCGCCTTGGCGTCGAGGGCGGTGCGATAGGCGGAAGCCGAGGCGGTGGCGACGACGAGTTCCCGGCCCGGCAGGACGGCCCAGCGATTGATGTAGGCCCTGACGCTCTCGGCCAGCATGATGCCCGGCCGGTCGTTGTTCTCGAAGACCAGCGGCCGCTCGTGGCTGCCGGTGGCGAGAACCACGTCGCCGGCCCGCACCTGCCAGAGCCGCTCGCGGGCGATCCCTTCCGGAGCGTCGGCGATATGGTCGGAGACCCGCTCCACCAGGCAGACGTGGTTGTGGTTGTAGTATCCAAAAGCGGTGGTGCGCGGCAGGAGGACGACGTTCTCCCGCGCATCGAGCGTGGCGATGGTCTCGGCCACCCATTCCATCGCCGGCCTGCCGTCGATCGTCGACGTCACGTCGTTGAGCAGCGCGCCACCCGGCTCTGCGCCCTCGTCGGCGAGGATGACGCGCTTCTCCCCGTCGGCCGAGGCTGCGAGCGCGGCCGCGAGGCCAGCCGGGCCGGCGCCGACGACGAGCACGTCGCAGTGGGCATGGCGGTTGGAATAGCGGTCCGGATCACGTGTCTCCGGTGCCTCGCCGAGGCCGGCGGCGCGGCGGATCACCGGCTCGTAGACGCGGTCCCAGAACTTCCGCGGCCACATGAAGGTCTTGTAGTAGAAGCCGGCGACGAAGACCGGCGACAGGAGATCGTTGACCGCGCCGATGTCGGTTTCGAGCGACGGCCAGCGGTTCTGGCTCTTCACCACCAGCCCGTCGCGGGCCTCGACGACGCTCGCCCGGTTGTTCGGGTCGCGGTAGCCGGGGCCGCGATCGGCGCGCCAGTCGACCGAGAGGAGGGCGCTCGGCTCGTCGGAGCCGTGCGAGAGGATGCCGCGCGGCCGGTGATATTTGAACGAGCGGCCGGCGAGATGCTCGCCGGAGGCGATCAGCATCGAGGCGATCGTGTCGCCGGCGAAGCCTTCGAGCTTCCTGCCGTCGAAGCTGACCGAGAGCGGGCGGGTGCGGTCGATCCGGCCGCCGGAAGAGAGGCGAAAGGGCTGGCTCATGGGGGCCCCGGTCAGGCGTTCGAGGGTTGCGAGGCGGCGTCGCGGTCTGGCCGCGGCCTGCCCATTTCGTAGGTCGCGACGAAGGCGTCGCTGACCGTGTCGCGCAGCGCGTTGAACCAGCGCCCGCAGCCATGGCCGTGCAGCCAGCGCTCGGCGTGGAGGCCTTTGGGGTTCGTGCGGTAGTAGAGGAACGAGCCCCAGTCGGCGTCTTCCACCGCCGCCGGCGTCTCGGGCCGGGCGATGTGGGCCTCGCCGCCGCAATGGAACTCCACCTCGGGGCGCTTGCCGCAATAGGGGCAGTCGATCAGGAGCATGACGGTGCCCTCGCGATGGGGAGTGCGGTCGGGTGGGGGTGGTTTCGGTTCACTCGGAGAAGGTTGAGCCGAGGCACCCCCCTCTGCCTGCCGGCATCTCCCCCACAAGGGGGGAGAACGGAGGCTTTGGCGCATGGCGCCTCAACGCCGACGTTTGTGCCAAACTTGGCGATGACGGATGGTCGCGGTATCAGAGCGAGGTCGATCTCCCCCCTTGTGGGGGAGATGTCCGGTAGGACAGAGGGGGGTACGATGCCGGGACGCGGCGTCGAAAGCCCGGCAGGGCAGAGGAGGGTAACCGCGCGCGCAGTCATCATCCCACTCCCTCAATGCGCCACGGCCGCGGCGGCGGCCTCGTCGATCAGCCGGCCGGTGCGGAACCGGTCGAGGCTGAAGGGCGCATTGATCTTGTGCGGCTCGCCGGTCGCCAGCGTATGGGCGAAGACGTGGCCGGAGCCCGGCGTCGCCTTGAAGCCGCCGGTGCCCCAGCCGCAATTGACGTAGAGGCCCTTGATCGGCGTCTTGCCGATGATCGGCGAGCGGTCGGGCGTCACGTCGACGATGCCGCCCCAGGAGCGCAGCATGCGCATCCGGCCGAACTGCGGGAAGAGCTCGCAGATCGCGTCGAGCGTGTGGTTGATGATCTGGATGCCGCCCTGCTGCGAATAGGAGACGTACTGGTCGGTGCCGGCGCCGATGACGAGCTCGCCCTTGTCCGACTGCGAGATGTAGGCATGGACGGCGTTCGACATGACGACGCAGGGAAAGACCGGCTTCACCGGCTCCGACACGAGCGCCTGCAACGGCACGCTCTCGACCGGCATCCTGAGGCCGAAGCGGCCCATGACGACGCCGGTATGTCCCGCCGCGACGACGCCGACGCGCTTCGCCCCGATCGTGCCGCGGCTGGTCTCGACTCCGGCGACCGAGCCGTCGGGATGGCGCTTCAGGCCGAGCACCTCGCAGTTCTGGATGATGTCGACGCCGCGGGAATCTGCGCCGCGCGCATAGCCCCAGGCGACCGCGTCGTGGCGGGCGGTGCCGCCGCGCCGCTGCAGCGCGCCGCCGAGCACCGGGTAGCGAAGATCCGGCGAGATCGACAGCGGCGGGCAGAAGGCCTTGCACTCTTCCGGCGTCAGCCACTCGTTGTCGATGCCGTTCAGCCGGTTGGCATAGACGTGGCGCTTGAAGGAGATGACGTCGTGATGGTTGTGCGCGAGCATCAGGACGCCGCGCTGGGAGAACATGACGTTGTAGTTCAGCTCCTGGGAGAGGCCCTCCCAGAGCTTCATCGCATGCTCGTAGAGCCCGGCGGATTCGTCGAAGAGATAGTTCGAGCGGACGATCGTCGTGTTGCGGCCGGTGTTGCCGCCGCCGATCCAGCCCTTTTCGATGACCGCGACGTTGGTGACGCCGTGCACGGTCGCGAGATAGTAGGCCGTCGCGAGGCCATGGCCGCCGCCGCCGACGATGACGACGTCGTACTCCTTCTTCGGCTCGGGCGCGCGCCACTGGCGCTGCCAGCCCTGATGGCCGGAAGCCGCTTCCTTCAGAAGGGTCTGGAGTGAAAACCGGCGCATCTCTTGCCCCCGCTGACCATGGCGGACAATGCGCAGAGTAAGGCATTTTTGACTAACGCAAAAGCGAACTGGAACGTTTCAAAAGCGACATCGGTGAACAATTTTCCGCGCTGCGCCGAAACGAGGCAGGTTGCGGTAAATCATCAAATTATACAGTGCTTTATGCATTTTCGGAAATCGCCGACGGGCCGTCTGCGCAGGGAAAAGGGCGCAAATCGGCGGCTTCGGCCGTCGCTTCCGCCGGTCGCTCACCCCTGGCCTTTGGCGTCGACATAAGCCCGCAAGACGGCGTTCATGCGGGTGAGGTGACCAGGCCCTTCGGCCTTGAAGTAGTCGTAGACCGCCTGATCGACGCGCAGATGCACCGACTTTTTTCCGCGCGGCTCGACGCGTTCGGCCTTCGCCCAGAATTCCGGCCCGAGCTCGGGCCCCTCGGGGGCGTCGGCCCGGGTTTCACCCCTGCGACCCGCAAGGTCACGCAGTGACGCTCTCGTAATAGCTTTTGCGGTCATGTCGTCCTGCCTTCCATGCTGAAATCAAGCGGACGGCGTTTCGCCTCATGGTGTAGACGACGACGTAGACCTGCCCGTCATGCGCGCCGACAGCGCGGATCCGTGTCTCGCCGTAATCTTCGCGGTCGTCGATGGCCTGCATGATAGGACCGAAGAAAATCTGCGCCGCATCGATGAAGTCCACGCCATGCTTGTCGAGGCTGGACCGCGCCTTGTCGTCGTCCCACTCGAACGTCACGTCCGTCGCCACGCGGTAACCTCGGCAAGTGTACCCAAAATGTGTCCACGGTGCAATCCGCTTGCTCGCGGGCATGCCGGCGCCCGGATCGCCCTGAATTGCTGAATGGAGCTTGACGCAACGAGCAGGCCGAAGGCCAGACCGAAAATGCTGCCTGCGTCTTCGGCCGTCGATGCAGGCCGTCGCGATCGCGGTCGCGGCCCCACGGAGCGAGGCCGCGTCGCAGGCCTCCGGGCCGCCGGGACTAACCTGTCTCCGGGACGTTTTCCGGCCTTTCCATCGCCCGGCGAAACGGTCTAGTGGTCCGATTCCGACATTTGGTACCGTCCTGTAAGGACCGCGACGCAAATGTCGGAATCGAAAGACCACTTCCCAAGTATATGATCCTAGTGGATTTTTCGAATTTGACATTTGATACGACGCCTCACCCGATCGGGACTCAAATGTCGAATTCCATCCACTAGGTCCTTCTGCGCCGCGGCGCATCGCCGCCCCTTTTCCTCCGGACGATCATGACCTCCCGACCCCTCAGACTGGCGATCAACGGTTTCGGCCGCATCGGCCGGACCATCACCCGCATTCTCGCCACAACCGCCCCGGACGATCTCGAACTCCTGCTGGTCAACGACATCGAGCCGCTCGACGCCTGCGCCTATCTGTTCGAATATGATTCGGTCTTCGGCCCCTTTCCCGGCACGGTCGAGGCGCGGCCGGGCGTCCTCTCCGTCGACGGGCGAGAGATCGCCTTCGCCAATGCCCGCGACCTCTCGGCCCTCGACCTTTCCGGCGTCGACGTCGTCCTCGAATGCACCGGCCACAACGACGATCGCGACACGCTGGAGCGCGGATTGCGGGCCGGGGCCGGATCGGTGCTGGTCTCCGGTCCGTCCCGGGCGGCCGACGTCACCGTCGTGATCGGCGCCAACGAGGATTGTCTGGGCGAGGCGCGGATCGTCTCCAACGCCTCCTGCACCACCAACGCGCTGGCGCCGCTCCTGAAGGCGCTCGACGAGGCGTTCGGCGTCGTTTCCGGCCAGATGACCACCGTCCACTGCTACACCGGCAGCCAGCCGACCGTCGACAAGCCGCGCGGCGACGCGGCGCGCAGCCGCGCGGCGGCGCTCTCCATGGTGCCGACGACGACCAGCGCCGGCCGGCTGATCGGCGAGGTCCTGCCGGCGCTCGCGGGCCGCGTCGAGGCGCGGGCGATCCGCGTGCCGACGGCCTCCGTCTCGGCGATCGACCTCACCGTCGCGACGCGGCGGCCGGCGAGCGTCGACGCCGTCAATCGGATGCTGAAGGCGAAAGCGGCCGCCTCGCCGGTCTTCGGCTGGACCGACAGACCGCTGGTTTCGTCGGACCTTCGGGCCCGGCCGGAGTCGATCGTCGTCGCCGGAGCCGAAACATCGCTTGCCGGGGGGCTTCTCAGAGTGTTCGGTTGGTACGACAACGAATGGGGCTTCTCATGCAGAATGCTGGAAATGGCACGCATGATCGGCCAGCGAGATATGGGGAAGAGAGACGCCTGATGTCCAAGGACGAGACGACGCCCGTGTCGAAGCGCCAGGAGGCGCTCGACTATCACGAGTTTCCGCGGCCCGGTAAGCTCGAGATCCACGCCACCAAGCCGATGACGACGGGGCGGGACCTTTCCAACGCCTATTCGCCGGGCGTCGCCGAGGCGTGCCTGGAGATCGAGAGGAACCCCGCCGACGCGGCGCGCTACACCGCCAAGGGCAATCTCGTCGCCGTCGTCTCCAACGGCACCGCCGTCCTCGGCCTCGGCAACATCGGCGCCCAGGCCTCCAAGCCGGTGATGGAGGGCAAGGCGGTGCTCTTCAAGAAGTTCGCCGGCGTCGACTGCTTCGACATCGAGGTGAACGAGACCGATCCCGAACGCCTCGCCGAGATCGTCGCGAGCCTCGAGCCGACCTTCGGCGCGGTGAACCTCGAAGACATCAAGGCGCCGGACTGCTTCCTGGTCGAGCGGCTCTGCCGCGAGAGGATGAACATCCCGGTCTTCCACGACGACCAGCATGGCACCGCCATCGTCGCCTCGGCCGCGGCGCTCAACGCGCTGAAGGTCGCCGGCAAGAACATCGAGGACATCCGGATCGTCGCGCTCGGGGCGGGCGCTGCGGGCATCGCCTGCCTGAAGATGCTGCTCGTCATGGGCGCGCGGAAGGACAACATCACCATGCTCGATTCCAAGGGCGTGGTGCACAAGCGGCGCAACGACCTGTCGGCGGAAAAGGCCGAATTTGCCCGCGACACCGAGATGCGGACGACCCTCGACGCGATGGAGGGGGCCGACCTTTTCCTCGGCGTTTCCGGCCCCGGGCTCTTGACCAGGGAGATGGTGGCGAGAATGGCCGAGCGGCCGATCATCTTCGCGCTCGCCAATCCGACCCCCGAGATCATGCCGGAGGAGGCGCGCGCGGCCTCGCCCGGCGCGCTGATCGCCACCGGCCGCTCCGACTATCCCAACCAGGTCAACAACGTCCTCTGCTTCCCCTTCATCTTCCGCGGCGCGCTCGACGTCGGGGCGACGGAGATCAACGACGAGATGAAGCTCGCCTGCGTCGAGGCGATCGCCGGGCTCGCCCGCGAGACCGCCTCGGCGGAGGTCGGGCACGCCTATCGCGGCGAGCGGCTGACGTTCGGGCCGGACTATCTGATCCCGAAGCCGTTCGATCCGCGGCTCTTGCCGACGATCGCCCATGCCGTCGCCAAGGCGGCGATGCAGTCCGGCGTCGCCACCCGGCCGATCGACCTCGACGCCTATACGGCGCGGCTGAACGGCCAGGTCTACCGGTCCTATTCGGTGATGCGCCGGGTGTTCGACGCGGCGCGGGCCTCCACCCGGCGGATCGTCTTCGCCGAGGGCGAGGACGACCGCGTGCTGCGGACCGCCCAGGCGATGGTCGAGGAGACCCAGGACCGGCCGATCCTCATCGGGCGGCCGGACGTCGTCAACGCCCGGCTCGAGCGGGAAGGACTGAAGATCAAGGCCGGCACGGATTTCGAGATCGTCAATCCCGAGGACGACCCGCGCTATCGCGACTATTGGGGGACGTATTACGAGCTGATGCGCCGGCGCGGCGTCTCCCCCGATCTCGCCCGCGCGGTGATGCGCACCAACACCACCGCGATCGCCGCCGTCATGGTGCAACGCGGCGAGGCAGACAGCATGATCTGCGGCACCTTCGGCGAATATCGCTGGCATCTGAACTATGTCAGCCAGATCCTCGCGGCCGGCGACCTGCATCCCGTCGCGGCGCTGTCGCTGATCATCCTCGACAAGGGACCGCTGTTCATCGCCGACACCCATGTGCACATGACGCCGGATTCCACCCAGGTCGCCGAGACGGTGATCGCCGCGGCCCGCCACGTCCGGCGCTTCGGCGTCGAGCCGAAGATCGCTCTCTGCTCCAGTTCGCAGTTCGGCAATCTCGACAACGAGTCCGGCCGGGTGATGCGCGGCGCCTTGAAGATCCTCGACGCCAAGGCGCTCGACTTTCCCTATGAGGGCGAGATGACCACGGACACCGCCCTCGACGCCGATCTGCGCGACCGGCTGTATCCCGGCGGACGGCTGGAGGGGCGGGCCAACGTTCTCGTCTATGCCAATTCCGACGCGGCGGGCGCCGTGCGCAACATCCTGAAGTCGGTCGCCGGCGGCCTCGAGGTCGGGCCGATCCTGATGGGCATGGGCAACCGCGCCCACATCGTGACGCCCGGCGTCACCGTCCGCGGCCTCCTCAATACCGCGGCGCTCGCCGGATCGGCCGTGTCGAGCTACGGCTGACGAGCGAAACCTGACGAACACCGGCTGGCGAATGCCGGCCGGCGGCGGCGGCGGCAGGGAGCGCCGCTGCCGCCGTTGGCCGGAATATTAAAAATCGTAACAGCGCGCACAACCGCCTGAGAATGAACTAGCTTGCGTCCCGCGAGGCAGGTCTCCTGCGTCTTCGCGGATCGAGGGCGGCGATGATGCGGTTGTTCGTCTTGCTCGTCTGTGTCGTGGCGGCAGTCCTGTTCGTTGAGCGGGACCGCCTCGACCTGGCGTCTCTTCCATTCGTCGCGAGCCTTTTGGGCGAGCCGCAAAGCACAGCGTCAAAGGGCGGCGGCGACGCCGGCCGCGGCGACGCAGCAGGCGCCCGCGCGTCTGCGGGCTCGCACGGCCGCCACGATCGCCCGCCCCCCGCGGTGAGCGTCGCGGCGGCGACCGCCGGCAGCCTGCCGATCACCTTCGACACCATCGGCAGCATCGTGCCGGTCGCCTCGGCGACGCTGAACAGCCAGGTCATCGGCATCGTCGCGGAGATCGCCGTGGCGGACGGCGCCCGGGTGAAGAAGGGCGACCTCCTCGTCCGGCTCGACGATCGCGCCGCGCAGGCGGTCGTCGCCAAGGATCGTGCCGCCTGGGAGCGCGACCAGGCGACGCTTCAGAACGCCCGGGCCTCGTCCGACCGGATCCAGCGGCTGGTCAAGTCCGGCGCCGACACCAAGCAGCAGGGCGACGACGCGCTCGCCGCCGTGCGCCAGGCCGAGGCGACGATCGGCGTCGACGAGGCGGCCATCGCCGCCGACGAGGTCACCCTCTCCAACACCCGCATCACGGCGCCCTTCGACGGCCGGCTCGGTGCCCTGCAGGTCTCGGTCGGCGCCCTCGTGCAGCCGGGAACGGCGATCGTGACGCTCAATCAGCTCCGGCCGGTCTACGCCCAGTTCACGCTGCCGGAAGCGACGCTTGCCGCGGCGCGGCAGACCTTCGCCAGGGGCGATCTCTTCGCCGACGTCACGCCGACCGCGGGCGTCGCCGATTCCGCCGGGGCCCGGGTCGCCGCCAACGTCGCCGCGCGCCCGGCGGGCGAGGGCGCCCTCGTCGCCAGCGCCGATGCCGACCCGACGGGCAAGGTGACCTTCCTCGACAATGCCGTCGACCAGGTCTCGGCGAGCTTCAAGCTCCGCGCGACCTTTCCCAACGACGACGAGGCGCTGCTGCCCGGCCAGTTCCTGACGGTGCGGGTGCATTTCGGCTCTCGCGACGGCCTGGTTCTCGTACCCGGGGTGGCGGTCGAGCCGCGCGACGAAGGCTCGATCGTCTACGTCGTCGGCGAGGATGGCACCGTCGACGTCCGCAAGGTCACCGTGGCGCTGCGGGCGGGCGACGTCGCGGGCATCTCCGACGGGCTGAAGCCGGGGGAGAAGGTCGTCACCGAAGGCCAGCTCAACCTCGCTCGCGGCATGCGCGTCGTCGTCGCCGGCGACAAGGCGAAAGGCGGCGGCGACACGCCGAGACAGAAGGGCGCCGGCCATGCCGGCCATGCCGGCGGGGGAGCGGCCTCGTGAACGTCTCGGCGCTGTTCATCCGCCGGCCGGTCGCGACGATCCTGCTCGCCCTCGGGGTGATCCTCGCCGGCGTCTTCGCCTATCGCCTGCTGCCGGTGGCCGCCCTGCCTGAGGCGGACTTTCCGACGGTCAACGTCTCCGCCCAGCTCGCCGGCGCCTCGCCCGACACCATGGCGACCTCGGTGGCGACGCCGCTGATCAAGCAGTTCGAGACGATCGACGGCGTCGACACGATCACCGCGAGTTCGTCCCTCGGCAACACCTCGATCACCATCCAGTTCGTGCTGACGCGCGACATCGACGCCGCGGCCGCCGACGTCCAGGCGGCGATCGCGCGGGCCCAGCGCCAGCTTCCCGACAATCTGACGACGCCCCCGAGCTATCGCAAGACCAACCCGGCCGACGCGCCGGTGGCGCTCTTGGCGCTGACCGCCGAGGGCGTGCCGCTGACCAAGGTCGACGACATCGCAGAGAACGTCGTCGCGCCGGCGCTGTCGACGATCTCCGGCGTCGCCCAGGCGCAGGTCTTCGGATCGCGCACCTATGCCGTCAGGGTGGACGTCGATCCGGCGCTGCTCGCCGGCCGCGGCCTGTCGCTGACCGACGTCTCCTCGGCGCTCGCCTCGGCCAACGACCAGACGCCGGTCGGCACGCTGCAGAACGCCGCTCAGGCGCTGACCATCGCCGTGCCGACCCAGCGGACGAATGCCGCGGCATTCAAGACGCTCGTCATCGCCCGGCCGGACGGCAACGTCGTGCGGCTCGAGGACGTCGCGAGCGTCCGCGACAGCGTCGACAACGTCAACCAGGGGGCCTGGCTCGACGGCAAGCCGGCCATCGTCCTCGCCGTCCAGCGCCAGCCCGGCGCCAACACCGTCGACGTCGTCGACGCGGTCAAGGCGAAGCTCCCCGAGATCGAGGCGAACCTTCCCGGCGGCGCCGGCATCACGGTGATGAACGACGCCTCGCGGCCGATCCGCGCCGCCGTGTCCGACGTCGAGGTGACGCTGGCGATCACCATCGCACTGGTGATCTTCGTCATCTACCTGTTCCTCGCCCGGCTGAGCGCGACGGCGATCCCGGCCGTCGCGGTGCCGCTGTCGCTCATCGCGACCTTCGGGGCGATGTATCTCCTCGGCTTTTCGATCGACAACATCTCGCTGCTCGCCTTGACGCTGTCGGTCGGGCTGGTGGTCGACGACGCGATCGTCATGCTGGAGAACATCGTCCGCCACGTCGAGGCCGGGATGTCGCCCTTCGAGGCGGCGATCCTCGGCAGCTCCGAGGTGGCGGGGACGATCGTCTCCATGTCGCTGTCGCTCGTCGCGGTCTTTCTGCCGATCCTCCTGATGGGCGGCGTCGTCGGGCGGATCTTCAACGAGTTCGGCGTCGTCGTGACGCTGGCGATCCTCGCCTCCGCCGTCGTCTCCCTGACGGTGACGCCGATGATGGCGGCGCGGCTTCCGGGCGGCCATCCGTCGAGCCGCGGCATTGCCGGGGCGTTCACCCGCGCCTTCGACCGGGTGACGCGCCGCTACGACCGGAGCGTCGGCTGGTGCCTGCGCCACCGCTTCGTCGTAATCCTGTTGTTCTTCGCCTCCGTCGCCGGTTCGGTGTGGCTGATGGCCTCGATGCCGCGCAGCTTCTTCCCGCAGGAGGACATCGGCATGCTGATGGTCTCCACCCAGGCGCGGCAGGACATTTCCTACGATGCCATGCAGGAGCTGCAGGGCAGGGCGGCCGCCATCGTCTCGAAGGATCCGGCGGTCGAGCACGTGACGTCCTCGCTCGGTTCAGGCCCCGGCGGTTCGACCTTCAACACCGGCCGGATGTTCGTCGAGCTGAAGCCGAGGGCGGAGCGGCCGCCGGTCGACGCGACGATCGCCGCGATGCGGCGCGGGCTCGGCGACCTGCCGGGGCTGCAGAGCTTCATCACGCCGTCGCAGAGCCTCAGATTCGGCGGCCGTTCGACCCAGAGCCAGTACCAGCTCGTCGTCCAGTCGCTCGACGCCGGCGCGGCACGCGACTGGTCGGTGAAACTCGCCGACGCCATGCGGGCCGATCCCGGGCATTTCGTCGACGTCGCCTCCGACCTGCAGCAGAACGGCCTGCAGGCGACGGTCGACGTCGACCGGCAGAAGGCCGACGCGCTGGGCATCTCCTCACAGGCGGTGCGCACGGCGATGGAGGCGGGCTTCGGAACCTATGTCGCGACCCAGATCCAGTCGACCGGCGACAGCTACGACGTCATCGTCGAATACGATCCCGCCTTCCACTGGGACGAGAACAGCCTCGCGGCGATCCGCGTGCCGACCTCGGCGGGCACGCTGGTGCCGCTCGCGAGCTTTGCGACGGTCGCCCGGACCTCAGGGCCGGTGACGGTCAACCAGACCGGCCAGCTCACCTCCGTCACGGTCTCCTTCAACCTGCCGGCCGGAACCTCCCTCGGCACCGCCACCGCGGCGATCGACGCGCTGAAGCTCAGCCTCGGCCTGCCGGCGACGGTCCAGACCAGCTATGGCGGCACCGCCCAGATCTTCCAGGAATCGACCTCGAACACGCCGCTGCTGATCGGCGCGGCGATCCTGACGATCTACGTCGTCCTCGGCGTCCTCTACGAGAGCTTCGCGCATCCGCTGACGATCCTCTCCGGCCTTCCCGCCGCCGCCTTCGGCGCGCTCGCCACCCTGCAGCTCTGCGGCTTCGACCTGTCGATCATCGCGCTCATCGGCCTGCTGATGCTGATCGGCATCGTCAAGAAGAACGCCATCATGATGATCGACGTCGCCCTGGCGCTGCAGCGCGAGGAACGGCAGACGCCGCTCGCCGCCATCCATGAGGCGGCCGTGCGGCGCTTCCGCCCGATCATGATGACGACCTTCTGTGCGCTGCTCGGGGCGCTGCCGGTGGCGATCGGGGCAGGCGCGAGTTCGGAGCTTCGCCAGCCGCTCGGCGTCGCCATCGTCGGCGGCCTCGTCGTCAGCCAGGTGCTGACGCTGTTCATCACCCCGGTGATCTTCGTCGAGATCGAGCGGATGTCGGATTTCGTGCGCCGGCGCGGGCGCCGCGCGGCAGCGGCTGCGGCCCCGGCCCCCGCCGAGTGAGCGCAGCGGATGGGGGCCGCCGCCGGCGGTTGCCGCCCGCGACCGAATTTGGCCACCATCGCGGATCACCCCTCGTCGCATCGGCCCGTGTCGTGAAAGGCGTGCGATGCTCTGGATGATCGGCCTGACCGTCGCCGCGCTCGCGGTGACGACGATGATCCATTACGAAGTGATCGTCGGCATCTCCGACCGCTTCGGCCGCAACGGCCACCGCATGCGCCGAATCCTGCCGGTGGCGCTCTCCGTCCTCGTCGCGACGCATCTTCTCGAGATCGGCGCCTATGCCGGCGCCTTCTGGCTGGCCCGCGACGTGCTGCGGATCGGTCTCCTCAACGGCAGCGGGCCGATCGGTTTCGCCGAGATCTTCTACTTCGCCGCCGAGACCTACACCTCGCTCGGCTATGGCGACATCATCCCGGTCGGCGACATCCGGCTCCTGGCGAGCATCGAGCCGGTCGACGGCCTGCTGCTCCTCGCCTGGTCGGGTGCGCTGCTCTACGAGGCGGTGCACGCCACGCGGCCGCTGGCGAGGGGCGCCGCGGAGGCCGAGGATGCCGGGGAGCAGCCGAGGGCAGCGCCCGCCGACGCTCCGCTGCCGGCCGCTCAGGAAGCGCGCCAGGCGGCGCCCGATCTGCCGTTTCCTGCCGACGTGTTGGAGCCTGCCCGGCCGCGGCGGCGCGCCTCCCTCGTCAATTGAGGAAGAACCGGCGCCCTCCGCCGGAGAGCCGGGGCAGGGGCTGCAAGGTATCGTAACAACATTTCCGATCGTTCATGCCACCGCGAGCGCGGCTCGGCGTTTTGAGGACGAAGCCGGACGGGGCCGGCGGGCAGTGCCCGCGACGCGACCCGGTCAGACGGCTCCGCCCGATCGCAAACAGCGATCCATTCGAGCGCCGGCCGGGCCGACGGACCCGCGACGGGACGTCCGCCGCCCGGCGCAAGGAGTATTTTTGATGCGTATCCTCACTGCAACCAGCCTCGCCGTCCTGGCCCTGTCGGCCGCGGCGCTTCCTGCCTCGGCCGCGACGCTGCACCGCCATCATCACGTGGCCGTCAGGCAGCAGACGGTCTTCGCCCACGGGACCCGGGTGAGCTACCCGACCACCGCCTCGCCGCAGCAGAAGGCGATCAACCAGTCGAGCGAACCGGACGCGATCCTCGGCTACGCCTACGGTCCGACGCTCGTTCCCGGCGACGAATCGGACTTCTGATGCGAGGTCCGCTCGATCAGAGCCGGGCTCGGATCAAGCCCGCGCGGCGAATGAGCGTCGTTGTTTCCGGCATCACGAAGTGATCTGCCGGAAACCGTATGACCGACCGTCCGGCGGGAGCGCAGCCACGGCGCTCCCGCACCGGCCGAACGAAAACGAAAAAGAGCGGCGGCTCCGATCGGAGCCGCCGCTCTTTACGTTCTTCAGATGATCGCATGTCGCGGGCACCTCGGCCGGTCGTGCCGTCGGCCGACGACTCGCCCGGCCGTCAGCCGGCCGGGGCGAATGATCGGGAGTGCCTCAGCAGCCCGCGCTCGACAGCATCGCGCTGCCGTCCGAGACGCCGTCGACCTTCACCGAACAGCCGCCGCCGAGATCGAGCGACTTGCCGCTGGCGACTTCCTTGCGGCCGGCGCCGAGAACGTAGAGCGTCGCGCCCTGGTCCGAGACCGCCGAGACGAACACCTTGTGATCGCCGAAGCTCTTGGTCTCGCCGGGCTCGACGCCTTCGCCCGAGCCGGCGGCCGCGGTCTGGGTGTCGGCATTCGAGGCGGCGGCTGCGTCGCTGCCGGAGGCTGCCGACTGATCGGCGGCCGCCGGCTGGTCGGACGCAGCCTTGTCCTGGCCGCCGGCGGCGGCCTGATCGCCCGAGGCGCCGGCTGCGGCCTGATCGCCCGAGGCGCCGGCCGGCTGTTTCTGCTCGCCGGAGGACGCAGCTGCCGCATCGCCGGACATTGCGGCCTCCTGCGAAGAACCGTCGGCCGTCGCCGCGGAGCCTTCCGCCGCGCCGCTGGCGGCGGAGGCCTGATCGGACGACGATGCCTCCTGTGACTGGCCCGTCGCGGCGGCCTCGCCGTCGCAGCCCTTGGCGGAAAGCTTCGCCTTCTGGTCCTCGATCGAATCCAGCGTCACCGAGCAGCCATTGCCGACGTCGACGCTCTTGCCGACCTCGACGGTCTTGCGACCGCCGCCGCCGACGAGGAACAGCGTCGCGTCGTTTTCACCGACGCCGGAGACGAAGATCCGGTTCTTGCCGAAGATCGCGGTCTGGCCGGCATTGAAGCTGTCGCCGGACTTCGACTGTTCGCCGGAAGGCGGGGCCGCGCCCTCGGCCGGAGCGGCGCTCGCCTGCTGCCCGCTGCCGCCGGCCTTCGACGCGTCGCCGGAGCCCGAGGGCGCCGCTGCCGCCTTGTCGCCGCCGCCCTGCTGTTCGCTCGACTGGTCGGACGTCTCGGACTGGCCGGCCTGACCCGACTTCTCCGCCTCGCCGCCCTGCTGCGCAGCCTGTCCGGCGTCGCCGCCGCCCTCGCAGCCCTTGGCCGAGAGCGACGCGGCACCGTTCTCGACGCTGTCGAGGGTGACGCTGCAGCCGTTGCCGGCGTCGAGGCTGGAACCGGTCGCCACCTGCTGGCGCTTGCCGCCGACGACCATCAGCGTCGCGCCGTTGTCGTCGATGCCGGAAACGAAGACCCGCGTCTTGCCGAAGGTCGCCGTGCCGCCGACGGACACCGGGCCGCCGCTGCCGCCGGCCGCGCCGCCCTGGCCGCCGCTCTCGCCGCTGCCGCCCTGGCCGCTGTCGGAAGCAGCGCCGGCCGCAGCCGCCTTCTGCTCGCCGCCCGCGGGCTTTTCGGCCGCCTTCGACTCTCCGCCGGCGGCCGCCTGCTGCTCGCCGCCCTGCGACGAAGCGCCCGCGGCACTTTCGCCCGCGCCGCCCTCGCAGCCCTTGGACGACAGGAAGGCCACGCCGGACAAAACGCCGGAAAGCGTCACCGAGCAGCCATTGCCGACGTCGATCGAGGAGCCGGCCTTCACGTCCTTCGCCTCGCCGCCGCCGGCCGCGATCTTGGCCGAGCCGTCGCCGACCTCGGCCACCGATACCTGGCCCGAACCGAAGATCGCCGACTGGCCGGGAACGAGGATCGCGCCCGTCGCACCCACCGACTTCACCAGCCCGGCGACGTCGCCGCCGCCGGCCGAACCGCCGCCCTGCTGCTGCGCCTGCTCGGCCTGTGCCTTCTGGCTTTCGGAGAGCCTGGAAACGCTGTCCTGCAGCTTGGCGATCTCGGACTTCAGATCCGCGATGCCCTGGCCGGTCGCGTCTTCCTCGCCCGGCTTCGGCTGCACCGCCTCGGCGATCTGGCTGGTCTTGGTGTCGACGCTCTGGCCGAGCTGATCCATCTGGGTCTTCAGCCCGGCGAGCGCGTCGGTGACGCTCTTGCCCGTCGCGTCCAGCTTGGCGCCGATCTCGTCGGAGACCGACTGGACGCCGCTGCGCGTCTCGTCGATCGGGCCCTTCAGCGACGCGATCTGGCTGTCGACGTCCTCGCGCACGTCGTCGACGTCCGGACCGAGCAACCAACCGATGAACAGGCCGACGACGAGCGCGACGACGATCGGAATGAATTTCGAGCCGCCCATGCAATCTACCTCCCGGGGGATTTTGTGGAGGCCTTGAAAGGACTCAGGAAGCCGGCGGAAGTCAACCGCGGGAAGCGTCAAAGCAAGTTTTTTTGCACCCGCCCTTGTCGTCGGGCGGCCGGATCAGATCTTCGCGCGGATGGCCGGCGCGTCCGATGGCCACGATCGACGCGGTCGCTTCGGGGGCTTCGCCGGTGGCCATGAGCCCCGCCGGGCGCCTGCAGCAAGCGGCCGCTTCGTGTCGGTTCGCGGGGCAAGAACCCCCGCTCCGGCAGGATGCGGCGGAGCGGCGCGGCGGCTCGGCGACGCCGCAGACAGGAGGATCGCATGACGGTCGAGCTTTCGGTTAATCTCAATGCGGTGGCGATGCTGCGCAACCGCCGCGACCTGCCCTGGCCCTCGGTCACCGGCCTCGGCCGCATCGCGCTTGTCGCCGGCGCTCACGGCCTCACCGTCCATCCGCGGCCCGACCAGCGGCACATCCGCTTTTCCGACCTGCCGGAGATCCGGGCGCTGATCGACGAGGAATTTCCCGGCGCCGAGTTCAACATCGAGGGCTATCCGACGCCGGAGTTCGTCGAGCTCGCTCTGTCGGTGCGGCCCGAGCAGGTGACGCTCGTTCCCGACGATCCCTCGCAGCCGACCTCCGATCACGGCTGGGATTTCGCCGCGCAGGGGAGCTTCCTGGTCCCCGTCGTCGAGAGGCTGAAGGGCGCGGGCGCCCGAGTCTCGCTGTTTGCCGACGCCGATCCATCCCAGATGGAGGCCGCCGCCGCCACCTCCTGCGACCGGGTCGAACTCTATACCGGCCCCTATGGCGGCACCTTCGACGATCCGGCGGCGGCGCGGGAATGGATCGGGCGGCTGGGGGCGACCGCCGACGCGGCGCTGTCGCTCGGCCTCGGCGTCAATGCCGGCCACGACCTCACCGTCGCCAACCTGCCGCCGCTCGTCGCCCGTATCCCGCATCTCGCCGAGGTCTCGATCGGCCACGGGCTGACCGCCGACGCGCTGGAACACGGCATGGCCGAAACCGTGCGGCGGTTCCGCCGGGCCTGCGGGCAGGCGGTGTGATCCGGCGGGCCCGGCCGGCGGTCTCCTGCCGATGAAGAAGCTCGCGATCGCCGTCGCCGGCGCCGGGCCGGCAGGGCTTGCCGCCGCCGCGCTTCTGGCGGAAAAGGGCCACCGCATCACCCTCTTCGAGCGCTTCGTCGAGCCGCAGCCGGTCGGCTCCGGCCTGATGCTGCAGCCGACCGGGCTGGCGGTGATCGCGGCGCTCGGGCTGCTCGACGGGACGATGCGGCGCGGCCGGGTGATCCGCCGGCTGGAGGGACGCGACGCGGCGGCCTTCCGGCGCGTCCTCGACATCGGCTATGGCGACGGCGGTGCCGGCCGCTTCGGCCTCGGGATCCATCGCCACGCTCTGTTCGAGATCCTCTTCGCGGCGGCGGCCGGGCGGAACGTCGCCTTCGAGACCGGCTTCGACTGTGCCGAAACCGACCTCTGCGACGGCGGCATCGTCCTCGTCTCGCGCGCCGGTGCCCGCAGCGCCCGCTTTGACTGCGTCGTCGACGCCAGCGGGGCAAAGTCGCGGCTTCGTGCCCTCCTGCCCGGCGCGCATGAGCCGCGGCCGCTCCCCTATGGCGCGATCTGGACGAGCGTTGCCTTTGCCGGCGAGACCGCGCCCGACCGGCTCGTCCAACGCTACCGCCGGGCGAGCGTGATGATCGGCGTCCTGCCGGTCGGCGATCCGTCCGGCGCCGGCGGTGGGAAAGGCGGCGGCGGGAGCGGGGAAGGGGAGAAGGCCGCACTCTTCTGGAGCCTCAGGCCGGAGGATTACGACGCGCTTCGGGAGGCTGGCTATCCGGCCTTCTGCGATCGCGTCGACGCGCTTTTTCCGGAAGCGGCGCCGCTGTTTCGCCGGGCGCCCGGCTTCGAGGCCTTCACCCTTGCCCGCTACGGCCATCACACCGTCGCCAGACCCATCGGCGAGCGGCTGGTGCTGGTCGGCGACGCCGCCCATTCGGCAAGCCCGCAGCTCGGCCAGGGTGCCAACATGGCGCTGCTCGACGCGGCGGCGCTGGCGGCGGCGTTCGAGGCCGCACCGACGCTCGAAGCGGCGCTGGCGGGCTATGTCCGCCGCCGCAGGACACACCTCAGGCTCTACCAGCTTCTGTCGCGGCTGTTCACGCCGGTCTACCAGTCCGATTCGGCGCTCCTGCCGTGGCTGCGGGACCGTCTCGTGCCGGGCCTCGCAAGCACGCCGCCGCTTCGCCGTCTCCTCGGGCAGATCGTCTGCGGCACGCTCGTCGATCCATTGCCGGGCGCCGGCGCCGTCGAGCCCGATTGGCGCAAGCTCGCTGCCGGATAGCGTGTCGCTTTTCGGCCATCCAAGGTGCTTTGACGGCGGCGTCGTGGTTCTCGTCTCCCCGGCCTCCCCGAGCGGCGGCGCGGCGCACCGCCAAACGCCGATATCGTAACGGGATCAATCGGCAAGCCGGTCCGATGCCGATGTATTGGTGATCCATCGTTGCGACATGACGTAAGGTCGTATATGGATTTTCACTGTAACGTCGCGTATTCGACGCAACATGCCGGAAAGACGGCTTGCGTCGGACTGCGATCTTCTGACGCAGGGTGATCTGATCTGTCGCACGGGGGGTGTTGATGGCGGCGTCGAATTCAACCGATCTCTGCTCGAAAGCAGGCACTGCTCGTAGACCGCGAACCGCGCCGGCTCGAATTCTGATTGTGATTGTCGGATTTCTGGCGGCAGTCACGCCTTGCCTGGCCGAGGAGCGGGTCGCCCTCGTCGTGGGGGTTGCGGCCTATGACTCCGTCACCCCCCTCGTCAACACCGAGGCGGACGCCAAGGCGATCGGCGCGAGCCTCACCGATCTCGGCTTCAAGACCGAAATCCTGACGAACCCCACCGACCGCGACATCTTCTCGGCCCTGCAGGCCTTCGCGTTTCGGGCGGAGGCCGCCGACACGGCGATCATCTACTATGCCGGCCACGGCGTCGAAATCCGCGGCAAGAACTTTCTGCTCGGCCGCGACATCAAGGCGGCGAAACCATCCGACATCGAGCGCGCGGCACCCTCGCTCGGCGACGTCCTGGAAAGCGTTTCGCGGGCGCGCAAGCTGCGCATCATCATCCTCGATTCCTGCCGGGCCGACCCGTTTCAGGGCACCGCCGCGGCGAATGACGACGATCTGCGGATCGACGTCGCCTCGACGCGCCAGTTCGGCCCGGCGACGCGCTCCGGCGGCGACGTCTCCACGGCGGACGCCGCTGCCGTCACGGGCGGCCTCGCGGCGCCGTCCCCGGCGCAGGGAACCCTCGTCGCCTATGCGGCGAAGCACGGCACGGTGGCGCTGGACGGCTCTGGAAATCACAGCCCCTTCGCCGAAGCGCTTTTGAAGCGGATGAAGGATCCCGAGCTCGAGGTCGGGATGATGTTCCGCATGGTCCGCGACGACGTCCTGCAGGAGACGGACAACCGGCAGGAACCGCACATCTACGGGTCGCTCTCCGGCGTGCCGCTGTTCCTGGCGCGGCAGGGCCAGGCCGAGACCGGCGACTGGCGGCGGCAATGGGCCTCGGTCCGCGCCGACCTCACCGACCAGCTCGCCGCCATGGCGCGCGACGGCGACACGCGGTCGCTGGTCGCGCTCGCCTATATCGAGCAGAATCCCAACGATCCGCGCTACGATCCGAGACAGGCCTTCGAGCATCTGAGAAAGGCGGCGGCAGCCGGCGATCCGACCGGCCAGTTCGAGCTCGCCCGGGCATACGAGCGGGGAATCGGCATCGACCCGGACATGGCCGAGGCGCTGCGCTGGTACCGGGCCTCCGCCGACCAGGGCTTCGCCGACGCCCTCAACGATCTCGGCTGGCTCTACGCCCAGGGCGCCGACGGCCTCCTGCGGGACGAACGCAAGAGCATCGACTATTTCGCCAAGGCTGCCGAAAAGCGGCATCCCGAGGCGCTCTTCAACTACGCGGCGATGATCGACGACGGCAAGGTGCCGGGCCGCGGGCGGAGCGAGGCCGGCGCCTATCTCTATGATTCGATCCGGGCGGGCAACGAAGACGCCGTCAGGATCCTGACGAAGAACCCGAAGATGTTCAGCGCCGAGGCCATCCAGGCGCTGCAGCGCCGCCTGCGGGAGTTCGACTTCTACGACGGCTCCATCGACGGCGCCCTCGGCCCCCGCTCGAACCGCGGCCTCCAGCTGGCCGCGGGCAAATCACCCGACGATCCCGTTCCGCAACAGTGAGAGGTTGACATTGTCCCTGTTCAAGACCGTCCGATCGGTGATGTCCCGCGGCTTCGTCCTGCTTCTCCTCGCGTTCGTCGTCGCGGCATCGGCCGGCGTGAAGCACGCCGCTGCCCAGACGTCGTCCAGCAGTTCCCGCAGCGACGACTACGGGCATTATGACGGCTCCGACATCGTCAAGATCCTGCCCGGCCCGGACTCCGGCGCCACCCAGGCGATCGTCCGCCGCATCGAGGACGGAAACCGGCACTGTTCCGAGCTCGATCCGGTCTACCGGATCGACTGCCTGCGGGCGAGCTATGCCTGGGTCGCCGAAGAAGCCGCCAAGCTCGGCCCCGAATATGCCGAAGCCGCGGTCATCCTCGGCGAACTCTCCAGCGACCTCGACCGGGTGGTCACGGAGAACCTCGACACGGAGGCGCCGAGGGCGCGCTCGCCGCGTCCGGCGATCCGCAAGAAGGACACCCAATACCGGGCGGTCAAGCGCGAGAACCTCGCCAAGGCCAATGCCGAGGCGGTGCAGGCGATCGACAAGGCGGTCAAGGCTCTGCAGCGCTCCGCCACGGGAAGGCGGGCAGCCGCCTATCAGCGGATCGCCGAGGCCGTGGATTCCTCGAAGGTGCTGCTGCGATCGGCCTGACGCAGACAACGGGCTCGATCTCGGCCGGAAAGGATCTCCATGGCTGCCTTCGGCAATCGCCACCACCGCCTCGCTCGACGTCTGTGCGTCTTCATTCTGACGTCGGGTCTGGCCGTCTCATCCAGCGTCATCGGCACGGAGGCCCGGGGCGGCCCATTCTATTCCGGTCGAGGCAGTCATCTCGGCGGTGCGACGGATCCCGTCTTCACCCTCGTCGTGAGCGACGGCTATACGCGCTCCATCATCGCGCGGATCAACGACGGCAACAGCCATTGTTCCAGCCTGGAGCCCGTGTATCGCATCGACTGCCTGCGCGCCTCCTACGAATGGGTGGCGGCCCAGGCCGAGAGGCTCGGCCCCGACTATCGGGAAGCTGCGACGATCCTGAACGGCTTGTCGCGTGACCTCGGGCGCGTGGTCGACCAGAATCTCGATCGCCAGGCACCCCGCGCGCGGTCGCCGCGCCCGACCATCCGCCGGACGGACCTGGAATATCGCGCCGTCAGGCGGTCGGATCTTGCGAAGGCCAACCAACAGGCGCAGCAGGCGATCGACAAGGCCGTCAATGCTCTCCAGAGGGCCAAGTCGGCAGCGCTCGCGCCGCACTACCAGCGCATCGCCCAGGCGGTGGCCTCTTCCAAGCTGCTTCTGCGATCGGCCTGAGGGCAGCGAAGCGGCGGGGTTTCGCCGCGGGGGCCCGCCAAGCGACGCTGGAGCGCACCGTCACCCAGCGCTTTCGGTGGGCAGACGGCGATTTGCCGGCGGCGACCGCGTCAGGACCGTGTGTCGGCCGCCCCCTGTACCCCTCATCATGATCCGATCGATTTTGTCATAAGCTGCTCGGATCGGGCCAGCCTGCCGGGAGCAGCCCATCGCGCCCAGTGTCGTGGACACCTGGGGGGACCCGTGCCTCGGCGGAAGGCCACGGTGGATGCCTCGTGGGGAGTTTGCGCCTTCGAGCGCCAGTCCAGGGATCGACAGGCACTGCGGTGGCCCGGACGTGACGGAGGAGGTCGTCATTGACGACCGGAAGTCGGACTGGTTCGTGGGCGTCGACTGGGCATCGCGGACGATCGGCCCCTCGCTGCTCCACCAATCAATCTCAACCTTCGAGCAGTCGAGCCTCAGCGACACCGACATTTCCCCCCTGCCTTGTCCTCCAGGAATAGACGCGGTGGCCCGAATGCACGTGGCTGCAACCTGGTGGCGATGCAGATTTTCGAGAAGCGCTTGCACCTGCGCTGAGAAGCCACTAAAGCACCGACCGTAACGTACGGTACGGTACTGATGAACCTGGCAGCGGCGATCAATGACGGCGAGAGCAGGGCGAGCGACGTCTGTGAAGATCCGACGCCGCGCCAGAAGGCTGTGCTCGACGCTGCGCTCGCCCTCATCGTCGATCCGAAGGCGGCGCTGACCATGTCGAGCCTCGCCCGCGCCGCCTCCTGTTCGAAGGAATCGCTCTACAAGTGGTTCGGCGATCGCGACGGGCTGCTCACCGCGACCGTGCGGTGGCAGGCCGCCAAGGTGCGCGGCCGGCCGCTGTCGCGCGACGAGCTCGACCGCGAAGCCCTGAGGGAAAGTCTCGAACGCTTCGCCGGCGACTGGCTGACGGTGATTTCCGGAAACACCTCGGTGGCGCTCAACCGCCTCGCCATCGGCGAGGCCGCGGGAGGCGGCAGCGGCCGCAATCTCGGGCGGATCGTCGTCGAGAACGGCCCCGTCGCCATGGGCCGGCGGCTCGTCCCGCTGCTCGAACTCGGCCGTGAGGCCGGCCTTCTCGCCTTCGACGACGCGGGCGAGGCGTTCCGCGACTTCTTCGGCCTGGTCGTCCGCGACGTGCAGATCCGCCTGCTGCTCGGTGACCGGCTGGATCTGACATCAAACGACATTCGCGCCGCGGCAGAGCGCGCGGCGCGACATTTTCTGGCCCTCTACGGGGCCGAAGAGCGGCCCGCAGGGCCGGGATCAGAAAACCCCGACACGGCAAACAAAGGGAAGGAATGACCATGCGCGTCTATTACGATCGCGACGCCGATCTCAATCTCATCAAGGGCAAGAAGGTCGCCGTCATCGGCTACGGCTCGCAGGGCCGCGCCCATGCGCTGAACCTGAAGGATTCCGGCGTGCCGGAGATCGCCATCGCGCTGCGCGAGGGTTCGGCGACGGCCAAGAAGGCCGAGGCCGACGGCTTCAAGGTCATGTCGGTCGCCGAGGTGGCCAAATGGGCCGACCTGATGATGATGGCGACGCCCGACGAGCTCCAGGCCGACATCTACAGGAACGAGATCGCCCCCAACATCAGGGACGGCGCGGCGATCGCCTTCGCCCACGGCCTCAACGTCCATTTCGGCCTGATCGAGCCGAAGGCGACGGTCGACGTCCTGATGGTCGCGCCGAAGGGCCCCGGCCACACGGTGCGCTCCGAATACCAGCGCGGCGGCGGCGTGCCCTGCCTTGTCGCCGTCCATCAGGACGCTTCCGGCAACGCCCTCGACCTCGGCCTCTCCTATGCTTCCGGCGTCGGCGGTGGGCGCTCGGGCATCATCGAGACGACCTTCCAGGAAGAGTGCGAGACCGATCTCTTCGGCGAGCAGGTGGTGCTCTGCGGCGGCCTCGTCGAGCTGATCCGGGCTGGTTTCGAGACGCTGGTCGAGGCCGGCTACGCCCCGGAGATGGCCTATTTCGAGTGCCTGCACGAGGTGAAGCTGATCGTCGACCTCATCTATGAGGGCGGCATCGCCAACATGAACTACTCGATCTCCAACACCGCCGAATGGGGCGAATACGTCTCCGGCCCGCGCATCATCACGCCCGAAACCAAGGCGGAGATGAAGCGCATCCTCACCGACATCCAGACCGGCCGCTTCACCTCGGAATGGATGCAGGAGTACCGCTCGGGCGCCGCGCGCTTCAAGGGCATCCGCCGCCGCAACGACCGGCACCAGATTGAGGAAGTCGGCGAGAAGCTGCGCGGCATGATGCCGTGGATCAAAGCCAACGCCCTGGTCGACAAGGCGCGCAACTGATCGAGGCCTCGCGCCCGCGGTCCAATCCACGGCCGCTTTCTGTGCCCGTCCTCGCGGCTTCACCGCTGCGGGCGGGCGGGGGATCAAAGCCAATGCCCTGGTCGACAAGGCGCGCAACTGATCTCGGCGCTGCGCCCGCGGTCCGATCCACGGCCGCTTTCTCTGCCCGTCGTCGCGGCTTCGCCGCTGCGGGCGGGCGGGGGATCAAGGCCACGGCAATCGTTTGAAGGCTAGCGCCATCGGCGACGCTTCGATCTCTACTCTTGCGGGGGAGATGGGTGGCAACCCAGAGGGGGGTGCCGCGCCATCGTTCAAAAGTCCGGTGCCAAGATACTCCCCGCTGTGCCTCCAGAAGGGCGGCATCTCCCCCGAAGGAAGCCAAATCACCCTGTCTGGCTGCTGCATCGAGCGAATGTTCTCGGACCAATGCCAACGCCATGGTCGACAAGGCGCGCGACTGATCGAAGGGCGAAACGCGCCGATCCGCTTTCATTCCGACCGATCGTCTCGAGTTGCGAGTCCCGCCTTCATGGATTCGAAACCCTGAACTGCGACAATCTGGCTTGCAGGACGGGTCCGGAGGCACAGCATGAACGCGACAGCACCTGAATACGAGGGAGCCGAGCGCCGCGCGGCGCCGCGCATGCGCGTCCTCAAGCGCGCCAAGCTGATCTTCAACAACGGCTTTTCCACCTTCGACTGCATCGTCAGGAACATTTCGGCGACCGGCGCGCTCCTGACCATCGACGACAGCGTCCACCTGCCCAAGGACTTCCGCATCCGCATCGGCGAGGAGCCGGCGACGCGGCCGGCCGAGCTGATCTATCGCCGGTCGATGTTCGCCGGCATCCGGTTCCTCGACATCGGCGAGCATGGCCTGTCGGCGCCCGCGGTCCGCACCGCGCCCGAGCAGCCGCCGGCCGCAGCCGCGGCGCAGGAGCCCGAGGGCGAGCGCCGCGCGACGATCCGCCGGATCGTTCCCGAACGCCTGCCGGACGCGCTCACCAGCCGCTTCGCCTGGCGCAGGAGCCCCCGGGCCGGGGCCTGAGCGCCACCTCACGCGTCGCCGACTTCGTTCGCCGAGTGTCCGCCGCCATGCCGGCCGCTGCTTGCGGCCCGAACCGAGCCGAGGCGGCACCCGCGCCGAGCCGGGGAGAATTGTTCGGCAAGGCATCGATTCGAGGGTGGACAGCCGGAAAACCCCTCTTTATATAGCCGCCAACCGCGAAGGCGGCCGGCGGGTGATTAGCTCAGTTGGTAGAGCAGCTGACTCTTAATCAGCGGGTCGTAGGTTCGAACCCTACATCACCCACCAATCCATTCAACGGTTTGCGCCGTTTCCTCCAGAAGACGTCGAACATGTGCAAAAAGCGTCGCTTGTCGGCGCGTTGCGGGTCGTCGTCGCGTTTCGAGAGGCTTTCGAGCCGTTTCCACCGCCGTTTCCGCGCCGTTTCCGGGTCGGGCGGGAAACGCGCCGCTTGGCGGGCCGGCCCGCCCCCGGCAAGCGCGACCCTGCCAATGCGCGAACGCTTGCGTTCAGGTTGTACATTCCCCATCATCGAGAGCCCGAGCGCTTTGGTTCGACTTGCCAGCCTTTTCGAGGGGGCTGCAACTTCGTGGCAGAGGGGGTCGGCAATGGGGATCTGCAAACGGACTGGGCATTCCGAGGATTCGGCTTGGCGAGAAAAGACAAGATCCTCCAGCGAATGGAGGCGAATCCTCGGGCCGATTGGACTATCAGCGACATCCGTGCCGTCTGCTCCCAACACGGATTAGAGCTTGACCCACCCACGAGCGGAAGCCATTTCAAGGCATACAGTCTGTTGCTGCATGGCGTTTTGCCCATCCCGAGCAAACGACCCATTAAACCGACATACATTCGTCAGTTCGTAAGCTTGGTAAAGGCGCACGATCGGGCCCGACGCGGACAAGGAGGCGTGGAGTGAACGAGTACCGGATCTTGATCGCTCCTCTGCCCGACGCAGACGGTGGCGGGTATGTTGCGTACATTCCTGATTTGCAGGGCTGCATGTCGGATGGAGAAACGCCGGAAGAGGCTCTTGCCAATCTCCGAGATGCCTACGCCGAATGGATCGATACATATAATAAGCTCGGCCGGGAGATCCCCGAACCCGGTACGTATGGCCGCGCGATGAAAGCGAAACATCATGAATTCGACGAGCGAATTGAGAAGCTCGATGCTGACGTGAAGGATCTGCGGGAGCGGGCCGAGCAGTTTTCTGCATGGCTCCGATTCAGTGAGCTGACAGGTGTCGAGCCCGACGGGCCATCACCGTCCTTTGCTCCCAAGCTCTGCTAGCGTTGATGACCGTTCCCCTTTGACATGGGCAGTGCTCCTCGGAGCTGAGCGATGCCTTTAAGGTCATGTCGGGTGACCGTTTCCAACCGTTCCAGAGACATACGGCCTTTCTATTCTTTCACCCGATGCTTTTCGTCGTTCGGCTGAAGATGCGGCCGTCGAAGGGCTCGGAACGGATGCCACGCGAAGCTCCCGCCGTCGGGGCTGTTCCGTCTGGCTTCGGCCGTGCGTCCGGTCAGCGTTGGCCCGGCTTGGTCGCCCGCCCGGCTTCCGCTTTTGCTGCACATCGCCGCCCGGGCCGCTGTCCCCGAATCGGCAAAAAGCAGCGCTCTGCGCGGGCAGTCGCTGCTGCGTCGAGCGATCCCTTCGGCGGACCCCGGCGGCATGGCGTCGCGCGCGGCCGGGCGATCGCGGCAGAATCCGCCTTTCAGGCAGGTTTCGGCGATTGCCGTCCGGCGGGGGTTTTCTGCTAGGCTGGCGGTCGGTCGATCGGGCGGGGAGGCGCCGGATCCGGCGAAGCGATCCGAAAGACACTTGAATGGCCGCATCCACCCCCGCCGTCCCCGCCTCTCACCACGCCCCCTCGCGTATGCCCCGGGTCGCGATCGATCTTGCGGCGCTGAAGGCGAACTGGCGCCTCGTCGCTTCCCTCAACGCTGCCGGTCGCACCGGCGCGGCGGTGAAGGCCGACGGCTACGGCCTCGGCGCCGTGCGCGTCGCCGAGGCGCTCCACGAGGCCGGCTGCCGGGACTTCTTCGTCGCCTGGCTGGAAGAGGGCGTCGAACTGCGCGCAGGGCTCGACGCGGCGGGGGCGACGAACGCCCGCATCCATGTGCTGCAGGGGCTGGAGCTTGCGGAGGTTCCGGCCTTCGTCGCGGCCCGGCTGATCCCGGTGCTCTCGAACCTCGCCGACGTCGCGGCCTGGTGCGAGGGGCTGGAGCGGGCCGGCGCGCAGGCCCCCGCCGCCCTGCAGTTCGAGACCGGGATGAACCGCCTCGGCCTGGAATTGGCCGAGATCCCGATCGTCGAGGCTGCCGTCGCGGGCGGCGCGCTCGACCTTCGCCTGATCATGAGCCACCTCGCCAGCGCCGACGAGGACCGCCGGCAGACCGCGGCGCAGCTTCGGGAGTTCTCGGCGGTCTGCGCGCATTTTCCCGGCGTCGAGCGCTCGCTTGCCAATTCCTGCGGCGCCTTCCTCGGGCCCGACTACGCCTTTGACCTCACCCGGCCGGGCATCGCGCTCTATGGCGGCCGAGCGGGACCTGCCTCGCTCGGCCGGCTGCAGCCCGTCGCGACGCTCACCGCCGCGATCCTGCAGATCCGCACCGCCAGGGCCGGCGAAGCCGCCGGCTACGGCGCGGCGGCGAAGCTTGCCCGCGACACGCGCATCGCCACCGTCGGCCTCGGCTATGCCGACGGCTATCTTCGCGCTGCCTCCGGCGCGGGCGTGCCTTTGCGCGAGACCCGCCCGGGCGCGACGGCCTTCGTCGCCGGGCATCGCGTGCCGGTGCTCGGCCGCGTGTCGATGGACCTGACGCTGCTCGACGTCACCGACGTGCCGGCAGACCTGTTGGAGCCGGGGACACGGGCGGAATTCTTCGGGCCGAACGTTGCGATCGACGACGTCGCCGATGCGGCGGGGACGATCGCGTATGAATTGCTGACGGGTCTGGGGAGGCGGGTGGAACGGGTATTCGTCTGAATTGCAGTTTGCAGTCACGCACGCCCCGTGCACCAATCGAAAGACGCACTTCCACCACGATCGGGTCGACAGGTGAATGCAAGTTTGGGAATCATCGGCCGCGGGGTGCTGCCATTTCTCCCGTTGGTGCTGGGCGTCGGGCTGAAGTTTGCACTCATCGACCAGCCGGCGGGTGATCTTCTCGATCACATCCAGGAAGTCTATCTCCGTCCGGCGTGGATCGAATTCATCGTCACGGCCTTCATTCTCGGCGCAACCGCGCTGCTGTCCCAGCCAGTCGTCGACAAAAAGGACATCACCGTCTACGCCATCGTTCCTTTGGCCTGCTTCATCGTCTGCGTCATATTGGTTGCAGGCAGCGAAAAGGCGAAAATTGATAGTCGTTTGGTCCAGGTTTATATTCCCGGAATAATCACGGCCGTGAGCCTGGCTTTTTCAGGAGGGTGGGTTGGAAAATCCTCGAAGTGAAGAGACCTGGGGCGAGGCATTTCACGGGGTATTCGTCTATATGCGCCGGCATGGGCTCGAAGCCGTCATTGTGGGTGTCGGCGTGGTGGGCCTGATGTATGCGACCGAGTTGCTCCTCAAGTCGTTGAATTGATGCGCCGCCGAACATCCTGACGATTTTGTCGGTTTGGGAAATCTGAACGGGTCGATCTCGACCATGCCCGTGAATGGCCCGACGAGCGGTCTGTATGGGCGGAATATCCAAGAGACGGCGTCATCGAACCGACGGCGGGAACCCTCGAGCGCTGAGTCGGCCGTGCAGCACTCCCGTTGTGACGCTCTGGATGTGACGCTCGCTTGCCCCGAGGATCGGGCGACGTTCCATACCGATCGCGTTCCGGCACAGGGGAATGGGAATGACAGCGATCGTGGAGTGGCCGCGTCGGCGCCCTTCCGCCCGCGCCCGCCATCCGCTAATCCCCGCTGATGGCGAAACCCAAGCTCACCTTCATCTGCCAGGCCTGCGGCGCGGTCTATACGCGCTGGCAAGGCAAGTGCGACGCCTGCGGCGAGTGGAACACCATCGTCGAGGAGAACGCTTCGGGCGGCATCGGCGGCGGGCCGCAGCGCGGCGCCCGGCGCAAGGGCCGGCCCTCGGCGCTGCTGCCGCTTTCCGGCGAGATCGAGGAGGCGCCGCGGGTCGTCACCGGCATCGCCGAGTTCGACCGGGCGACCGGCGGCGGCATCGTCCGCGGCTCGGCGATCCTCATCGGCGGCGATCCCGGCATCGGCAAGTCGACGCTCCTGATGCAGGCGGCCGCCGCCCTGTCGCGGCGCGGCCACCGGGTCGTCTACGTGTCGGGCGAGGAGGCGGTGGCACAGGTGCGGCTGAGGGCCCAGCGGCTTGCCGCCGCCGACACCGCCGTCGAGCTCCTCGCCGAGACCAATGTGGAGGACATCCTCGCGACCCTCGCCGAGGCGAGGCGGCCGGATCTCGTCATCGTCGATTCGATCCAGACGCTGTGGAGCGACGCCGCCGAGGCCGCCCCGGGTACGGTCACCCAGGTGCGCACCGCCGCCCAGCTGATGATCCGCTTCGCCAAGGCCTCCGGCGCGGCGGTGATCCTCGTCGGCCACGTCACCAAGGACGGCCAGATCGCCGGCCCGCGCGTCGTCGAGCACATGGTCGATGCCGTCCTCTATTTCGAGGGCGAGGGCGGCCACCATTTCCGCATCCTGAGGACGGTGAAGAACCGCTTCGGCCCGACCGACGAGATCGGCGTCTTCGAGATGGGCGGGGAGGGGCTGAGGGAAGTCGCCAACCCGTCCGAGCTCTTTCTCGGCGAGCGCAACGCCAAGGCGCCGGGCGCCGCCGTCTTCGCCGGTATGGAGGGCACGCGGCCGGTGCTGGTCGAGATCCAGGCGCTCGTCGCGCCCTCGGCGCTCGGGACGCCGCGGCGGGCGGTCGTCGGCTGGGATCAGCCGCGGCTCGCCATGGTGCTCGCCGTGCTCGACGCCCATTGCGGGGTGCGGCTTTCCCAGCACGACGTCTATCTGAACGTCGCCGGCGGCTTCCGCATATCCGAGCCGGCGGCCGATCTCGCGGTCGCCGCCGCCCTCGTCTCGTCGCTCTCCGGGGCGCCGCTGCCGCCCGACTGCGTCTATTTCGGCGAGATCAGCCTGTCAGGCGCGGTGCGCCCCGTCGCCCATGCGGCGCAGCGGCTGAAGGAGGCGGAAAAGCTCGGCTTTTCCCGCTCGGTCCTGCCGGCGGCGAGCGCCGACCTGCCGAAATCCCACGCCATGCGGGTCGGCGAGGTCGAGGCGCTGCCCGATCTCGTGGCGCAGGTGGCGGGCGGCTCGATCCCCCGCCCGGAGGAGGGCGCTTGAGCTTTGTGCGAATCTCTTAGTGAAAATCCGGCCGCAAGACGCTAATGGGTGTCGTGCCCGGATGCAGCCGGGCCCGACGTCACTGGTCTCGAAGGTTCCTGATGCCCGTCACCCTCCTCGACGCGATCCTCGTTGCGATCATGCTGGTCTCGGCACTGCTCGCCATGGTGCGCGGCTTCTCCCGCGAGGTGCTGTCGATCGTCGCCTGGGCGGTCGCGGCGATCGTCGCCTTCCTGTTCTACGGCGAGCTCACCCCCTATGCCCAGCAATACGTCTCATCGCGGACCGTCGCGATGGCCGGCTCGGCGGCGGTGATCTTCATCGTCACGCTGATCATCGTCTCCTTCATCACGCTGAGAATCGCCGATTTCATCATCGACAGCCGCATCGGCGCCCTCGACCGGGTGCTCGGCTTCATCTTCGGCGCGGTGCGGGGCCTGCTCCTCGTCGTCGTCGCCATGCTGTTCTTCAACTGGCTGGCGCCGGAGAACCAGCCGTCCTGGATCACCAACGCCGCCTCGAAGCCCTATCTCGACGATCTCGGCAAGCAGCTCGTCGCCGCCCTGCCGGACAATCCGGAAGGGCTGATCATGGACCAGATCGACAAGCTGAAGGAAGGCGAGCCGGGAACCGGGGAGGGTCAGGCGCCGGCCGGCGACGAGCCGACCTCCGTCGAAGGCGCGATCCAGGGCGCCGAGCCCGCCCAGCCGGATGCCGCCAACCCGGCGCCCGACACCGACGGAGCCCCGGCCAATTGACCGGCGAAAGGGCGGACGGGCGTTTTCCGGCGCGCGACTCGCGCTTGCCCGCCGCACGGACTATATCAGAGCCATTCGAATCCCAGCGAGCGGAACGCAGATAGGCCATGGACGAAACGCCATTCGGCGACGACACGCTGCATGAGGAATGCGGCGTGTTCGGCATTTTCCAGAGGGCGGACGCCGCCGCCGTCGTGACGCTCGGGCTGCATGCGCTCCAGCATCGCGGCCAGGAGGCGGCGGGGATCGTGTCCCATGACGGGGCGCAGTTCCACGTCGAGCGCCATGCCGGCCTGATCGGCGACACCTTCACCAAGGCCGCGGTGCTGGAGCGTCTGCCGGGCACGGCGGCGATCGGCCACACCCGCTACGCCACCACCGGAGGCGGCGGCCTTCGAAACGTCCAGCCGTTCTTCGCCGAGCTCTCGGCCGGCGGCTTCGCCGTCGCCCACAACGGCAACATCACCAACGCCCTGACGGTGCAGCGCGAGCTGCAGCGGCGCGGCTCGATCTTCTCCTCGACCTCCGACACCGAGACGATCCTGCATCTCGTCGCGACCAGCGGCGCGCGGATGTTCGTCGACAAGCTGATCGACGCCCTGTCCAGGCTCGAGGGCGCCTTCTCGCTGGTCGGGCTCTCGTCGAGCTCGATGATCGGCGTGCGCGATCCGCTCGGCATCCGGCCGCTGGTCCTCGGCGAGTTCGAGGGCGCGCCGATCCTCGCCTCGGAGACCTGCGCCCTCGACATCATCGGCGCCGAGTTCGTCCGCGACATCGAGCCGGGCGAGATGGTCGTCATCACCGAGAGCGGCGTCGAGAGCATCTTCCCGTTCCAGGCCCGCCGGCGACGCTTCTGCATCTTCGAATACGTCTATTTCGCCCGGCCGGATTCCAACGTCGAAGGCCGCAACGTCTACGACATCCGCAAGAAGATCGGCATCGAGCTCGCCCGCGAGAGCCATGTCGACGCCGACGTCGTCGTGCCGGTGCCCGATTCCGGCGTGCCGGCGGCCATCGGCTACGGCCAGGAGGCGGCGCTTCCCTTCGAGCTCGGCATCATCCGCAACCATTATGTCGGCCGCACCTTCATCCAGCCGACGGATTCCATCCGCCACATGGGCGTCAAGCTGAAGCACAACGCCAACCGCTCGATGATCGAGGGCAAGCGCGTCGTGCTCGTCGACGATTCGATCGTCCGCGGCACCACCAGCCAGAAGATCGTCCAGATGGTCCGCGAGGCGGGCGCAAGCGAGGTGCACATGCGGATCGCCTCGCCGCCGACCTCCGCCTCGTGCTTCTACGGCGTCGACACGCCGGAAAAGGCCAAGCTCCTCGCCTCGCGCATGAGCATCGCGGAGATGGCCGACTTCATCCAGGTGGATTCGCTGGCGTTTCTTTCGATCGACGGGCTCTACCGCGCCTGCGGCGAGGCCGGCCGCTCGAAGATCTCGCCGCAGTTCTGCGACGCCTGCTTCACCGGCGACTACCCGACGTCGCTCACCGACCAGGACGGAGCGGACAACGTCCGGCAGCTGTCGCTGCTCGGCGGCGCCGGCTGAGCGGCGGCTGAGCGGCGGCCGGCCGCTTGCGCGCCGGATGACGGGAACGAAGGACGGAAGGGTCTGACCATGGGCGGGAGGCTCGAAGGCAGGATCGCGCTGGTGACCGGCGCATCGCGCGGCATCGGCTACCAGATCGCCAGGCAGCTGGCGGGAGAGGGCGCTCACGTCGTCGCGCTCGCCCGCACCGTCGGCGGCCTCGAAGAACTCGACGACGAGATCCGCTCGGCCGGCGGCAGCGCCACCCTCGTGCCCCTCGACCTTTCCGACATGGGCGGCATCGACCGGCTCGGCGGCGCCATCAAGGAGCGCTGGGGCAGGCTCGACGTGATGGTCGCCAATGCCGGCCTCCTCGGCATTCTCTCGCCGATCGGCCACATCGAGGCGAAGGTCTTCGAGAAGACGATGACGGTGAACGTCACCGCCACCTGGCGCCTCATCCGCTCGCTCGATCCGCTGCTGCGGGCGTCCGATGCCGGCCGGGCCATCGTCATGTCCTCGGGCGCTGCCCATTCCGCCAAGGCCTACTGGTCGCTCTATGCCGCGACCAAGGCGGCCTGCGAGGCGATGGTGCGCTCCTGGGCGAACGAGACGATGAACACGCAGCTGCGGGTCAACGCCGTCAATCCCGGCGCGACCCGCACCCGCATGCGGGCCGAGGCGATGCCGGGCGAGGACCCGAAGACGCTGCCGACCGCCCGCGAGGTCGCCGCGAAGATCGTGCCGCTGGCGTTTCCCGACGTCACCGAGACGGGGAAGATCTTCGACGTGCGCGAGAACCGGTTCCTGACCTACCAGAACCCGGCGTGAGGGCATCCGAGCGTCGTCATCCCCGGGCTTGCCCCCGCCGCCGTGACCCTCCCGGCAGCGCGGAAGATGGCTGTCTTCCGTGGCGGCAGGGTCGACGCTCTGGAATGGATCCCGGGTCAAGCCCGGGATGACGAAGCGTCTGTGGCGCTGCCGGCTTCGTCACACTGTCCCACCTCGGTCCTGCGTCAGGCGTGCACCGCCTTGTCAGGAAAGGGATCGATCCTCGAAGCCTCGTCATCCCGGGCTTGCCCCCGCCGCCGTGACCCTCCCGGCAGTTCGGCATGCGGCGGTCTTCCGTATCGGCAGGGTCGACGGTCTGGAATGGATCCCGGGTCAAGCCCGGGATGACGAAGCGTCTGTGGCGCTGCCGGCTTCGTCACGCTGTCCCACCTCGGTCCTGCGTCAGGCGTGCATCGCCTTGTCAGGAAAGGGATCGATCCTCGAAGCGTCGTCATCCCGGGCTTGACCCGGGATCCATGCCTCAGCGCCGAAACCGTCCCGGCGGTGCAGACGAGGAAGCGTCCACGGCGGGATGAGCATGCTTCGCCTTCACCCCACTGCCGGCCTCACGCCACCCGTCGCCCCTCGCGCCACACCGACCGCACCACCGGCGGCTCGCCGGGCGTGTGGGCGACCCGGATCAGATCCGCCCGCATCCCCGCATCGATGATCCCGCGATCCGTCAGCCCGACGGCCGCGGCCGGGTTCGTCGCGGCGAGCCGCGTTGCGGCCGGCAGCGAGACGGCGCCGGTCTCCGCCAGTGCGAACACCGCCTGGATCAGGCTGAACGGCACGTAGTCGGAGGAGAGGATGTCGAGCAGCCCGGCGCGCAGGAGTTCGATCGCCGAAACGTTGCCGGAATGCGATCCGCCGCGCACGACGTTGGGCGCGCCCATCAGCACCTTCATGCCCGCCTCCCGGGAGGCACTTGCCGCGGCGACCGAGGTCGGAAACTCCGCGATCAGCGTCTCGAGGGCGATCGACTCCTCGACATGGGCGAGCGTCGCGTCGTCATGCGAGGCGAGGGCGATGGAGCGCCGCCGGCATTCCGCCGCGATCGCCCGGCGATGCGGCGCGGCGTTCTTCTGCGACTGGGCGATGCGGGCCGCGGCGAAGGCCTCGAACGCCGCGTCGTCCATGCCGAACTTGTCGGCGAGATAGGCCTTCAGCTTGCCGAGATCGTGGAACTGCCGCTGGCCGGGCGCATGGTCCATGAGCGAGACGAGCCTGAGACGCGGATTGTCCTTCAACAGGTCGAATCCGTCGATCACGTCGTCGGCCGAGACCTCGCAGCGCAGATGCAGGAAGTGATCGGCGCGCAGCCGCCCTTCCGCCGCCGCGCGATCGAGCGCTGTGGCGAGCCGGGCGACCGTTTCGGCGTCGGAGCGGGTGTTCTCGTCCGTCCCCACCCGCATCGCGTCGAAGACGGTGGTGATGCCCGACGTCGCGATCTGTCCGTCATGGGCCTGGATCGCCGCCATGTCGTTCCAGACGACGCTCGAGCGCGGATGGTGGTGGCCTTCGATCTGGTCGGTGTGGAGTTCGACGAGACCGGGCAGGAGAAGGTCGCCGGCAAGGTCCGTGCCGCCGGTGAGCCGGCCGGGCAGGATCTCGGCGATGCGCCCGCCGACGATCCCGACCGCACCCTCGACGACCGCATCCGCAAGGACGATGCGGGCATTGGCGAGGATGGTTTCGTTGTCCATGGGTCCGTCCGATGGCGTGCGAGGATGGCGACCGGGCAAGATGACGACCTCAAAAGATGACCACCTTATAGGGAGATGCCGCCCGATTGCGCGGCGACCGGCGGCCGTCCCCGCCGTCCCTGCAAACCCCAAACGAAAAGCCCGAGGCACGAAGCCGCGGGCTTTCGGGGGCATGCCGGCGATGTCGGACCGGCGTCAGCGGACCCGGCGCCGCTCCGTGACCGCCTGGAAGGCGAGCTTGGCGTGGAAGCTGCAATAGGGCGTTCCCTCGCCGGAATGATCGCCGCAGAAGTGGAAGTCCGGCGACAGCGGATCGCCGATCGGCCACTTGCAGGTCCGTTCGGTCAGTTGCACCAGCGTCAGCTTGCGCATCATCGGCACCACCTCGCCCTTGCGGGCGATCGGTTCGGCAGCCTCTTCGGCTTCATGGTCGAGTTCAACCTTCAGCGCCGTGGCGCCGACGGTCCGGGCCACGGTGCGGCTCGGCTGGATCGCCTGCGCGGCGACCACCTGCGGCGTCAGGATCCGCGACGCGGCGGCCGCGACCACCGGCTCCGCCACCACGGCGACGACCGGCTTCGCCTCGGCGGCGGGCGCCTTGGCGCGGGATTCGAGTTTCAGGCGATGCACCTTGCCGATCACCGCATTCCGGCTGACGCCGCCGAGCTTTTCGGCGATCTGGCTGGCGCTGTGACCCTCGGACCAGAGTTGACGCAGCATGTCGACGCGTTCGTCTGTCCAACCCATTGGCTTGCTCCTTCGTCAAGCAAGCGGCGATCGGAATCCACCACCCGTCTGCGCAAGGCCCCATGCGCAGAGGGAGATACAACATGTATGGTGAAACTAGGTCCGCCGCTCGAAGTCTAGTATCTAGGCACGGAATTTACCGTATCGCTGGACTCGCTGGCAAGAGTCGTGCCGCCGGCAAAAGCGCGTGTCGATGCTTTTTCCCCAAGCAATATGGGGACCCGTCTGCGAATATTCAGGGGCGGCCATGCCGGCAGATGCGGAAAATGCCGCAAAAATCCGCAGTCCCTTGCCTCGCACAGCCCGGACCGGCATGTTATAGGAAGTCATCCGAGACATCGGAGACGTACGGAAAGCCTGCCCCGCGGCAGGCTTTGACGTTTTCGGGCGCTTCGTCGAGGCGCTTTTGCAAGAGTTGAACAAGATGGATCAGTCGTCGCAGGACAATTCGCCGCTCTTTCAGACCTACGCACGCGCACCGCTCGCCTTCGAGCGCGGCGAGGGCGTCTGGCTGGAGTCGCGCGACGGGCGACGTTTCCTCGATCTGTCCGGCGGCATCGCCGTCAATCTCCTCGGCCATGCCCATCCCCACCTCGTCGAGGCGCTGAAGGCGCAGGCCGAGAAGCTCTGGCACACCTCGAACCTCTTCGAGATCCCCGGGCAGACGCGGCTCGCCGAGCGGCTGATCGAAAACACCTTCGCCGACAAGGCGTTCTTCACCAATTCCGGCGCCGAGGCGCTGGAATGCGCGATCAAGACCGCGCGGCGCTACCACTACGTCTCCGGCCATCCCGAGCGCTACCGGATCATCACCTTCGAGGGCGCCTTCCACGGCCGCACGCTGGCGACGATCGCGGCCGGCGGCCAGGCGAAGTATCTCGAAGGCTTCGGCCCCAAGGTCGAAGGCTTCGACCAGCTTCGTTTCGGCGATCACGAGGCGCTGCGTCTGGCGGCGACGGGATCGGAGGTGGCGGCGATCCTCATCGAGCCGATCCAGGGCGAGGGCGGCATCCGCGGCGTGCCGCCGCAGTGCCTCGTCGGCCTGCGCCAGCTCTGCGACGAGCACGGCATCCTCCTGATCTACGACGAGGTGCAGACCGGCGTCGGGCGCACCGGCAGGTTCTACGCCTACGAACATTCGGGCGCGGCCCCCGACATCATGGCCTCGGCCAAGGGGATCGGCGGCGGCTTTCCGATGGGCGTGTGCCTCGCGACGAACGAGGCGGCGAAGGGCATGACGGCCGGCACCCACGGCACGACCTATGGCGGCAATCCGCTGGCCATGGCCGTCGGCAACGCCGTGCTCGACGTCGTGCTCGCCGAGGGCTTCCTCGAAGAGGTCCGCCGCAAGGCGCTCCTCTTCAAGCAGTCGCTCGCCTCGCTCGCCGACCGCTTCCCCGACGTGATCGAGTCGATCCGCGGCGAGGGCCTCCTGATCGGCCTGAAGATGCATGTGCCGAACACCCGGATGATCGCCGCGCTCCGCGATGCGGGCGTCGTCGCGGCGCCGGCCGGCGACAACGTCGTGCGGCTGTTGCCGCCCCTCACCATCACCGTGGAGGAGATCCGCCTGGCGATGGAGCGGATCGAGAGCGCGGCCGCCGATCTTTCGGCGCCGCTCCAGCGCGCCAGTGCATGAGATGCCGATGACCATGACGACGAGTTCCGACCCCCGCCATTTCCTCGACATCTCGAAGGTCTCGCGCGAAGAGCTGCGCCGCATCATCGACGACGCCGTCAGCCGCAAGGCGAAGCTGCCGGCCGGCGACAAGCCGCTCGCCGGCAAGATGCTGGCGATGATCTTCGACAAGCCCTCGACCCGCACCCGCGTCTCCTTCGACGTGGCGATGCGCCAGCTCGGCGGCGAGACGCTGTTCCTCTCCGGCGCCGAGATGCAGCTCGGCCGTTCGGAGACCATCGCCGACACCGCCCGCGTGCTGTCGCGCTACGTCGACGCCATCATGATCCGGACCACCAGCCACGACCGGCTGCTGGAGATGGCCGAGCATGCGACGGTGCCGGTCATCAACGGCCTGACAGACGACACCCATCCCTGCCAGATCATGGCCGACCTGATGACCTTCGAGGAAAAGCGCGGGGCGGTGAAGGGCAAGGTCTTCGCCTGGTCCGGCGACGGCAACAACGTCCTCGCCTCCTTCGCCGAGGCGTCGGCGCGCTTCGATTTCGAGCTCAGGATCGCGACGCCGGAGGGCTCCGACCTCGACGGCCGCTTCGTCGACTGGGCCCGCGGCGCGGGGGCGAAGATCCTCACCACCACCGATCCGCTCGAGGCGGTCGCCGGGGCCGACTGCGTCGTCACCGACACCTGGGTGTCGATGGGGCGCGAGGACCGGGCGCGCGGCCACAACGTGTTCATGCCCTATCAGGTCAACGAGGCCCTGATGCGCCACGCACGGCCCGACGCCCTGTTCATGCACTGCCTGCCCGCCCATCGCGGTGAGGAGGTGACCGACGGCGTCATCGACGGCCCGCAGTCGGTGGTGTTCGACGAGGCCGAAAACCGCCTGCATGCGCAGAAGGCGATCCTCGCCTGGTGTTTCGGCGAGACCCCCGGCATGGCGGCCCATGGCTGAGAACGAGCGCTTCCTGACGGCGGGCGATCTTGCCGGCGACGATGCCGTCGTGCCCTTCGCCGTCGAGGCGCTGGACGCGCGCGGCCGCGGCGTGCAGCTCGGCCCGATGTTGAACCAGATCCTCGACCGGCACGCCTATCCCGAGCCGGTGTCGCGGCTCCTCGCCGAGATGATCGTCCTGACGGTGCTGCTCGGCACCTCGCTGAAGTTCGAGGGCAAGTTCATCGTCCAGACCCAGACCGACGGGCCGGTGGATCTCCTCGTCGTCGACTTCTCGACGCCGGCGAGCGTGCGCGCCTATGCCCGCTACGACGAGGAAGCCCTCGCCGAGGCGGTCGCGAGCGGCGCCACCAGCTCGGAGGACCTCCTCGGCAAGGGTACTCTGGCGCTGACCGTCGACCAGGGCGTCTACACCCAGCGCTATCAGGGTATCGTCGAATTGAACGGCGAGGACATCGAGGCCGTCGCCGAGACCTATTTCCGCCAGTCCGAGCAGATCCCGACCACGGTGAAGCTCGCCGTCGCCAAGATCGCCCGGCGCGGCGAGAAGGGCTTCGTCGAGAGCTGGCGGGCCGGCGGCCTGATCGCCCAGTTCCTGCCGGAGTCGCCCGAACGCATGCGCATGCCGGACCTTCCGGGCGGCGATCTGCCGGAAGGCGTCGAGGAATACGACGACGGCGACGAGTTCGACGACGCCTGGCTGGAGGTGCGGGCCCTCGTCGACACGGTCGACGCCTCGGAACTCACCGACCCCGAGGTCGGCGTCGAGCGCCTGCTCTTCCGCCTGTTCCACGAGCGCGGCGTGCGGGTGTTCCCGACCGACAGGGTGATCGACGACTGTTCCTGCTCGCGCGAGCGGATCGGCAGCGTGCTGTCGAGCTTCACCGCCGAGGAGATCGAGGAGAGCGTCGAGGACGGGGTGATCAAGGTCACCTGCGAATTCTGCGGCACGCACTACGAATTCGACCCGGACGATTTCCGCGAGGATTGATCTGGAGGGGGTCGCTGTTTCGGCGATTGCGCGGGACCACCCCCCTCTGTCCTGCCGGACATCTCCCCCGCAAGGGGGGAGATCGGAAGCGTCGAAGTTCGGCTCTCTTCCGTCATTCGTTCTGCAACCTGCCGACTTTTGCGGGCAGCAGGGACATTGGCGCAGGGTCGATCTCCCCCCTTGCGGGGGAGATGCCCGGCAGGGCAGAGGGGGGCGATCACGCGCAGGCCGACAAAAACCCTCAGGTCCACAGACCGACCCGACTCTCCACTTCCTCACACGGCAGCGGCTGGCTCGCCGTCCTTCGGCATCAGCGTCTGCCGCAGGACGATCAGCCCGACGATCGCGAGCCCGATCAGCGTCGAGACGAGCTCCGGCGCGACGAGCAGCATCGCCGCTGCCGCCAGCACCCAGCGCTCCACGGCGTAGAGCGGCCCGGCGAGCCAGCCGGCGAACGCTGCCGACAGGGCGACGATGCCGATGATCGTGCCGGAAAAGGCGAGCGCGAAGGCCTGCCAGGTGAAGCCGTCGGTCACCAGGAGCAGCGACGGTGCGAAGACGAAGACGAAGGGCACCAGCGCCTTGCCCATCGACAGCCGGAAGGCGGTGTTGCCGGCCTTGAACGGGTTGGCGTTGGCGATGCCGGCGCCGGCATAGGCGGCGAGCGCCACCGGCGGCGTCACGTCGGCGAGGACGCCGTAGTAGAAGACGAAGAAATGCGCGACCAGCGGCGCGATGCCGAGGAGGCCGAGGACCGGCGCGGCCACCGACACCATGATCAGATAGGTCGCGGTCGTCGGGATGCCGCAGCCCATGACGATGCAGACGATCGCCGTCAGGATGAGGGTGATCAGCAGCGTCAGCGTCGGAACCCCCATCACGTCGAAGGGGACGAAGGGGGCGATCGCCGCCGCCCAGCCGCCGGCGGTCGACGTCACCATGTAGGCGATCTTGAAGGAGACGCCGGTCAGAGTCACGACGCCGATGATGATGCCGACGGTCGCCGCCGCGGCGCCGACGGCAAGCGCGTATTTCGCGCCGAGCACGAAGGCGTCGAAGACGTCGCGCGGGCCGATCCGGTTGAGCGGGTTGACGAGGCCGACGACGATGCAGGCGGTGATCCCCCAGAAGGCCGCGAGATAGGGCGTGTAGCCCTGCATCAGGATGGCGATCAGGAGGATCAGCGGCACGACCGTCGGCCAGTCGCGCTTCAGCACCGCCCCGACCTTCGGCAGTTCCTCCTTCGTCAGGCCGCGCAGGCCGAGGCGCTTGGCCTCCAGATGCACCTGCACCAGGACGCCGAAGAAATGCATGAAGGCCGGCACGATCGCCGCGGTGATGATCGTCGTGTAGGAGACGCCGAGGAACTCGATCATCAGGAAGGCGGCGGCGCCCATCACCGGCGGAGTGATCTGCCCGCCCGTCGAGGCCGCTGCCTCCACGGCCGCCGCGAAGTGGCGCGGATAGCCGATGCGGATCATCGCCGGGATGGTCAGCGAGCCGGTGGTGACGGTGTTGGCGATCGACGAGCCGGAGATCGAGCCGAGCAGCGCCGAGGAGAACACCGAGACCTTCGCCGGCCCGCCGGAGAAGCGGCCGGCCAGCGCCGAGGCGAGGTCGATGAACAGCCGGCCGAGGCCGATGCGCGTCGCCAGCACGCCGAACAGCACGAAATGGAAGACGTAGGTCGCCACGACGCCGACCGGCAGGCCGTAGATGCCCTGGCTGGTGAGGTAGAGATGGTTGACGAGGGTCTTCCAGTCGGCGCCGGGATGCACGAGGACGCCCGGCGCATAGCGCCCGAAGATGCCGTAGGCCATGACGAGGACGGCGATCGCCGCCAGCGGCCAGCCCATCGAGCGGCGCGTCGCCTCGAGCAGGACGACGATCAGGATCGTCCCCATGACGACGTCGATCGGCAGCGGGTTGCCGACCCGGAACGCGAGGTCGTCGAAGATGTACGGCACGTAGAGCGCCGAGACCACGGCCGCGACGGCGAAGAGCCAGTCGAGGATCGGCAGGCCGAAGGGCCGCAGGAGCGACGACGGATAGAGCCTTTCCTGGCCCTTCGGCGTCGCTGCGAAGACGATGAAGATCAGCGACAGGACGAAGGCGAGATGGACGCCGCGATGGGTCGCCTCGCGCAGCAGGCCGAAGCCGGCGGTGTAGTAGTGGAAGAGCGACAGCGAGAAGAGCAGCAGCGCGGCGACGAAGCTCGCCGCCTTGCCGAGCGGGCGAAAACGCACTTCCGGGTCGAAGCGCTCCTCCAGCTCCTTGGTCTTGTCCGGATCGAACTCGGCGGTCTTGGTCATCGGCTCTCGACGTGGCCGGGTCCGGCCGTCCGGGGAGGTGGAAGGCGGACCGGCCGCCCGGCGCGGGGCGCGAGGGCGGCCGGCGATGCGGAAAAGCTTACTTCGAGGCGGTGATGCCGGCTTCGTCGTAGAACTTCTTGGCGCCCGGATGCAGCGGGATGGCGACGCCGTTCAGCGCCGTCTCCTTGGTGATCTCCTTGCCCTTGGCGTGGCCGGCGTCGAGCAGCTTGCGGGTGTTGTCGTTCCACAGCGCCTTGGTGACCTCGTAGATCAGCTCTTCCGGCTGATCGGCGCTGGTCACCCACTGGGCGCCGACGGACAGGGTCTCGACGTCGCCGTCCTGGCCGTCATAGGTGCCGGCCGGGATCGTGTTCTTGGCGAAGAACTCGTAGTCGGTGGTCACCTTCTTCGCCTCGTCGCCGGCGATCGGCACGATGGTGATCGGCGTGTTCGAGGCGAGCTCGACGATCGCGCCCGCCGGGAATCCGCCGACGAAGAAGAAGGCGTCCATCGCCCCGTCGCGCATCCGGTCGGCCGCCTGGTTGGGCTTCAGATATTCCGGCTCGATGTCCTTCTCGGTGATGCCGTAGGCCTCGAGGATGAGGCGGGCGTCGACCAGCGTGCCGGAGCCCGGCTCGTCGAGCGAGACGCGCTTGCCCTTGAGGTCGGCGACCGAGGTGATGCCGGAATCCTTCTTGGCGACGAGATGGATGCTCTCGGGATAGAGATTGGCGATCGCCCTGAGCTTCTCGACCTTGCCCTTGCCCTCGAAGACGCCGGTGCCGGTCTGCGCCCAGTAGGCGACATCGGATTGCGAAAAGCCGGATTCGAGCGTGCCCGAGCCGATGGCGTTGACGTTGGCGACCGAGCCGTTCGAGGCGATGGCGGTGGCGACGAGGCCCGGCACGCCGCAGCTTCCGCCCTCGTCGCAGGCGCGCGACCCCGGCGGGTTGGAGATGGCGTTGGCGAGAAGTCCGCCGATCGGGAAGTAGGTGCCGGCGGTGCCGCCGGTGGCGATGCGGAAGAACTTCATGTCCTGGGCGAAGGAGCCGCCGACGGCGAGGGCGCCGATGGTGACGGCGGCACCGGCCGCGATCAGTGTCTGCTTCATCGAAAACCGCATGGGCTGGTTCCTCCTCTGTGGGGTCTGGACTGCGAAGAGGTCGGACCATAACCAGCAATCGGCCCGGCCGGAACCCTTCATGACAGTCCGGTAAGGTTCGCCCACAGGATGGCGGCGCCCCGCGTGCCGCGCGGGGCGGGCGGGAGGCGGCCTCGCGGAACGCGATCGGCCCGCCTCTTCGTGAAAGAGGCGGGCCGATGGATGGCGTCCGGCGATGTCCGCCGGGATCAGATGTAGCCCTGCTCGCGCAGGTAGTCGACGACCTTGTCGGCGAGCTCTTCCGGCGACGCCATGCCGCCGGCCAGCGTGATCTCGGCCCGCTCGGGCGTCTCGTAGGGGCTGTCGATGCCGGTGAAGTTCTTGATCCGGCCCTCCCGCGCCTTGCGGTAGAGGCCCTTCGGATCGCGCTTCTCGGCGACGTGCAGCGGCGTGTCGACGAAGACCTCGACGAATTCGCCCGGCTCGAGCAGGTCGCGCGCCATCTGCCGTTCGGAACGGAAGGGCGAGATGAAGGAGCACAGCACGATGACGCCGGCGTCGACGAACAGCCGGGCCGTCTCGGCGACGCGGCGGATGTTCTCGACGCGGTCCTCCTCGGTGAAGCCGAGGTCGCGGTTCAGCCCGTGGCGGACGTTGTCGCCGTCGAGGAGATAGGTGTGCTTGCCAAGGGCGAACAGCCGCTTCTCGACGAGGTTGGCGACCGTCGACTTGCCGGCGCCGGAAAGGCCGGTGAACCAGATCGCCGCCGGCCGCTGGCCCATCGCCTCGCCGCGGCGCTGCTTGTCGAGGTCGACCGCCTGCCAGTGGATGTTCGAAGCGCGCCGCAGCGCGAAGTCGATCATCCCGGCGCCGACCGTCAGGTTCGACAGCCGGTCGATGACGATGAAGCCGCCGGTCGCCGGGTCCGCCGCGTAGGCGTCGAAGGCGATCGGCTCGCGGAACGAGAGGTTGACCACCGACACCTCGTTCAGCCCGACCTTCTTGGCGGCCAGATGCTGGAACGAGTTGACGTCGACGTTGTACTTGATCTCGGTGACCGAGCCGGCGACGGTCTTGGTGGCGATCTTGAAGAGATAGGGTCGCCCCGGCACCAGCGGCTCGTCATGCATCCAGATCAGATGCGCGGAGAACTGGTCGGCGACTTCCGGCCGCTGGTCGGCGTCGCACAGAAGATCGCCGCGGGAGATGTCGATCTCGTCGGCAAGGGTGATCGTCACCGCTTCGCCGGCGACGGCGCTGTCGCGCTCGCCGTCGTAGGTGACGATCGACTTGACCGTGCTCTTGCGACCCGAGGCGGCGACGACGAGTTCCTCGCCCACCGACACCGTGCCCGAGGCGAGGGTGCCGGAATAGCCGCGGAAGTCGAGATTGGGGCGGTTGACCCACTGCACCGGGAAGCGCATCGGCCGCTCGGCCTCGGTGCCGCGCACCTCCACCGTCTCGATGTGCTCGAGCAGGGTCGGGCCCTTGTACCAGCCGAGATTGTCGCCGCGCTGGGTGACGTTGTCGCCGAAGCGCGCCGACATCGGGATCGGCTGGATGGTTTCGAAGGCGAGCTCGTGGGCGAAGGAACCGTAGTCGTCGAGGATCTCGTTGAAGACTTCCTCGGAATAGCCGACGAGGTCGATCTTGTTGATCGCCAGGACGACGTTCCTGATGCCGAGCAGCGAGGCGATGTAGGAGTGCCGGCGGGTCTGGGTGAGGACGCCCTTGCGTGCGTCGATCAGGATCACCGCGAGGTCGGCGTTGGAGGCGCCGGTCGCCATGTTGCGGGTGTACTGCTCGTGGCCGGGCGTGTCGGCGACGATGAACTTGCGCTTCTCGGTGGCGAAGAAGCGATAGGCGACGTCGATGGTGATGCCCTGCTCGCGCTCGGCCTCGAGACCGTCGACGAGCAGCGCGAAGTCGATGTCCTCGCCGACCGTGCCGTGCTTGGCCGAATCCTTCTGCAGCGTCGCCAGCTGATCCTCGAAGAGCAGCTTGGTGTCGTAGAGCAGCCGGCCGATCAGCGTCGACTTGCCGTCGTCGACCGAGCCGCAGGTGAGGAAGCGCAGAAGGTCCTTGCGCTCCTGGCGGGAGAGATATTCGGCGAAGGCCGCGGGATCGAAATTGTCCATCAGAAATAGCCCTCGCGCTTCTTCTTCTCCATCGACCCGGCCTCGTCGTGGTCGATCAGCCGGCCCGAGCGCTCGGAGGTGCGGGCGATCAGCATCTCGTGGACGATCTCCGGCAGCGTCGCGGCGGGCGATTCCATCGCCGCGGTCAGCGGGTAGCAGCCGAGGGTGCGGAAGCGGATCAGCCGCATCTCCGGCGTCTCGCCCTCGGCGAGCGGCATCCGCGCGTCGTCGACCATGATCAGCTGGCCGTCGCGATGCACCACCGGGCGCTTCGCCGCGAAATACAGCGGCACGATCGGGATGTCCTCCTTCAGGATGTACTGCCAGATGTCGAGCTCTGTCCAGTTCGACAGCGGGAAGGCGCGGATCGACTCGCCCTTGCGGACCCGGGCGTTGTAGATGTTCCAGAGTTCCGGCCGCTGGTTCTTCGGGTCCCAGCCGTGGTTCTGCGTCCGGAAGGAGAAGATGCGCTCCTTGGCGCGGCTCTTCTCCTCGTCGCGGCGCGCCCCGCCGAAGGCGGCGTCGAAGCCGTATTTGGTCAGGGCTTCCTTGAGCGCGTCGGTCTTCATGATGTTGGTGTAGGCCGACGAGCCGTGGGTGAAGGGGGTGACCCCCTGCCTGACGCCTTCCTGGTTGGTATGGACGATGAGGTCCATGCGTGCGTCCTTGGCGGCCTGGTCGCGGAAGGCGATCATCTCGCGGAACTTCCAGGTCGTGTCGACGTGCAGCAGCGGGAAGGGCGGCGGCGAGGGATAGAAGGCCTTCTTGGCGAGATGCAGCATCACCGAGGAGTCCTTGCCGATCGAATAGAGCATGACCGGATTGCGGAACTCGGAGGCGACCTCCCGCATCACGTGGATCGATTCCGCCTCGAGGCGCTGGAGATGGGTGAGTTGCGTTGCGTTGATGGCCGTCGATGCCGACATCTTACGATCAGTCCCTGGTTCCGGCGCCATGCGCCGATCATTCGCATCCGTCGCGGCTTCGCGACGCTCGACCGGCTTTCAGCCTGCTTCCTGTGCCAATTTCGTGGCGAGGCGCGGATCGGCGAAGCCGACGAAATGCGGATTGGCAAAATCGACGTCGCCGCTCTGGCGCCGCTTGCCATAGGCGAGGGGACGGCCGTCGAGGGTGGTGACGATGCCGCCGGCGGCCCGCAGGACGGCGTCGCCCGCGGCCGTGTCCCATTCCATCGTCCGTCCGAGCCGCGGATAGACGTCCGCCGCACCCTCGGCGAGGAGGCAGAACTTCAGGGACGAGCCGCGCGAGACGAAGGATGCGACGTCGTAGCGCTCCAGCCATCTTTCGGTCTCGGCCGAGCCGTGCGAGCGGCTGCCGACCGCGACGATCCGCGGCGGCGCCGGCCGGGCGGCGATCGGCTCCGTCGAGACGATGGCGCCGTCCTCGACGCGCGCCTTGAAGGCGCCTTCGCCGGCCGAACCCGCCCACAAGAGCCCGATCGCCGGTGCATAGACGACGCCGGCCACCGGCACGCCGGCTTCGACCAGCGCGATGTTGACGGTGAAGTCGCCGTTGCGGTTGATGAATTCCTTGGTCCCGTCGAGCGGGTCGACGAGGAACAGGCGATCGGCCTCGGCCGGTATCTCGCCGGCGGAGACCGCTTCCTCGGCGACGACGACGACGTCGGGGGCGAGGCCGGCGAGCCGCGGCCGCATCACCGCCTCGCAATTGATGTCGGCCTGCGTCACCGGCGAGGCGTCCGCCTTGGTCGCGGTGTCGAAGGAGGTCGCATAGACCGCGAGTATTTCCTCTCCGCCCGCAAGGGCGATCGCGGCCAGTTCTGAAAGCGTCAAAGCGAACCCATTCCTGTCTCGATGCCGATCGACGGTTCCCTTACGGAAAACCGGCCGCGACGGCAATCTTCGCCGGAAGCTCAGCCGGAAAAGCCGCGCGGACGAAACTTTCTTGCTGCTTTGCAGCACGCATAGCAGATGGTCGGTGCCATGCAAGAGGCGGGGGCGGCGGCGGGAACGGCGCGAGGCGGATGCGCCCTGTGTCGAATTGCGCACACAGCCGGGCCAAAACGTCACTGCGCAGTTTGCCGGCCGTCCGGATGAACCTCTCCTTGAGGAGGCTGTGATAGAAGTGGCGCCAGGAAATGACTCGAAGTGCCCGGCAGGGCCCGTGGGGGTACGGGTCCGGCCGGAACGACGGGACGAAGCGCGGCGGTGCGCATCATCGTCAGCCGCGCAGAAGACAGTGACGGCAGGGGGAAACTGGATGGCGGCCAATGGCGCTTTGCGGGGGCACACGTCGAAGACGATGCCCGGGGGCGAGGTCGTGCGCAGGAAGGCCGTGAGGGCGCGGGGCGGCTGCGCGCGGCTGGTTCTGGCGGGGTTGGCGGCGGGGCTGTTGTCCGGCTGCGCGGCGCTGCCCTCGGCGGGGCCGACGGCCGGCGCCTTCGTCGGCAATGTCGACGAGAGCGCGGTGCAGTGGCGCGACGGCTATCTGCTGGTTCCCGTCGA
>NZ_JAFMPY010000025.1 GCF_017353515.1 Jiella sonneratiae | reverse complement strand
CGAACCCTCCGCTGATCGCGAGGTGAATCGGACCACAAACCGGCGGAATTGGGAATCCGAAATCGCAAGAAACCCGGTGTCAAAACCCAGCTTTCCTGCAAAATCGAAACCTTGCCGAAGCCAAAAAGCCAAACCCTATCAAGCCGTTATCGATACTTCACGGATGACGTATTCCTGTCCATACGCACTGTTCTCATGCCGGAAACTTACTCGCCGCAAGGCGGCCTCCGCCGTAGGCGGACGGCGCAGCCCGCGCCGTGAAACGCATCGGCCCGAGGGACTACCCGGAAAGCAAGGGGCGGGCGAGCCGCGCCGCTGCCTTGCAGCCATGCATGGGAGCCTTGCGGCTGCGCCGATTGCTGCGCTGCACAATCGATCCTAGCTTCGTGGCGGACAAAGGAGAAAAGCCATGAAGATCACCGAACGCCTCCGCAGCGCCTTCGCCGCGAACAGCCGCCAGTCGCGCGAGCGCGCCTATCTCGAGCAGTCCGTCTCGATGGCCGACCTCGAGCGCCGCCAGCGCGAGATCGACCGCGGATTGTTCCACGCAACGGCCCGGTTCTCCTGACGGCAACGGCCGCTCGGCTTTTCGCGGGAGTTGCGCGGCCGCGACATCGAGCGAGTCAGGTTTTTACGATACTGAGGCTCGTCCACTCACTCGGAGAGACACTCCCTCTCTGTTTGCTCAAAGGCTCAAATAATAAGGCGGGGACACTGTACCTCAGTCTATCACGCTATCTCTTCGGCAGCGAGCACCGGTTGTTGCCGCAGTCGGCGCAAGCGGATTGATTGGATTGAGAGCCGTCCTTCGATCGCTCCCTCTTTTATATCAAAGATGAAGGATACCGGGCTGCAGGGATCTTCGACGTCGAAGGCTTGGGTAAGTTTCAGCCTTCCCTCGGAAGGTAATTCGAAGTTCAGCCGGGCGCGCACCGCCTTTCCCTCGACGATAGTCCAGACCATCTTATTACCGGAACGGTTGTCATTAATGCCCAATACGACCTCGGTAAGCCAGGAGCCCGGCACGAGGCGGTATTCGGGCCCGCTGATCAGCGTCCGCGCCTTGCCCTGCATCTCGATCTCGTCAGGGAGGAAGTCCTCCCGGTTGCGAGGATCGAACAGGGCTTGAATGGGCCAGGACAGCGTCTTTCTCGCATCCTCGCTGGCCCGTGTGCCGTAGCTACGCCTCAGCGCTTCCATTATCGCCATGTGCTGCGGTGCAAAACTCTTGAGCACCGCCTGCGTATCCGCATAGTCCGAGGCGAAGGCGTCCATTGCCTCGATCATCGATGTGCGTGGGTCGACCGAGCCCAGCTTCATTGATACCGCCACTTTGTCGACAAGCGCTTGGTCGGGCTCGATTCCGAAGAACCACGCCAGCGATTGGATGAAGGGCAGCATCAGCGACTGCGGCATCGGGCAGGGATAGACAACGGCGTTGGTCGTCTCGGCCAGATGGGTCAGCGAGGCGGACGCCATGGTGGCGGAGCAGACTGCCTTTCGAAACGTATGGCGGGGATCGATCATCAACCGTCCCACTGTGTTCGTCAGGTCGTCTTCAAAGAGAACGATTTTGGATTGTGTCCTTTGAAGCAGTCTCGCGATACGCTCGTCGCCAGCCTGGATGAAGGCAACGAGCGTTTCGCTCTTGCGGTCCCTATAGGCGCTATAGAACTGTTCTAGCTTGGAAAACTGCGCCGGCTGAATCGTTCCGTAAGCCGCGCGCGCAATTGCTTGAACCGCTGCAAATCCGAAACGACTGTAAGCCGAATGCGATCCTGATACCAGAAGTAACATTAGCGACACCTTGCATGAATACTGGGATGCATCGTTAGATTGATTAGCGCGTTAGTGATACAGTACTCGAATTGGCACTCCTAGTGCCAAGTGCTCCGGAAAGAGCCAACACTTTTGATCGAGCCCGTACAAGAAGCCTGCCGTAACATGCTGAAACTGAGGCATCCAATAGTCGCACTGCTAAAAATCGTATTTGTCGCTGTTTAGAAAGCCAATTTCCTAATTTTCGGATGCCATCGCCGATCAAGACGTTGAGGGCGCATTCCATAGGCAACGTTTGACGGCCTATCGTTTGACTAAGGGCGCTTCGCAATGATCAAAAAGATTCTTCTCCAGCACAACTGCCGATGTCATATCTCACGCGCTATTTCTCTTTTCGCACGACAAATGCAAAGTGCGACGAAAACATCAGTTTCATCAAGCTGGTGCGAACCTCGTCCATTCCGATCCGCTTTCCGTATCGCTCGAACTCTTGCATCACCATATTGTCGTGCCGCAACTCCATCGATAGGGAGTTCTCGTTAGTCCCACTTGTGACGATCAGCAGGCGGCGGAAAAGAAAAGTGAAAGCGTCGAACCGAGGATATACCTTCTCTAATCGTAGTCCCGCCGCTTCGCTTGCGGTCTTGAGGCCGTAAGGAGTGAAGTTGAACGTGCTGTAGTCGTGCATCTGTTCTAGCTGCGATACGGATCCAACGATGGCCCCTCCCGGCCGCATCACTCGGGCGAGTTCCGAGAACGTAGCCGCAATATCGGTCAAATGCTCGAAGACCTGCATCGAAAAGACAACGTCGAAGCAGTTGTCTTCGGCTGGTATGCATCTCCCGTCATAGAAAGCAATGTCATCTAACCTCTTAGCAGCCGCTCGTGCGCCATCCGACATTCCTTCGGCGTAGTTCAAGCCCGTCCATTGAAAGCCGTGACTTTCGCAGAGCCTACGATAAGCTCCCGTGCCGCAACCAAAATCTAGAAGGGTGGTCGCGCCACGTTTGCTCTCGATCGCTAGCAGATCTTCCGGCCTATGAATGGCCTCACTTGCCTTCGCCACAAGAGGACCGATCTCAATATGAAACGATCCGTCTATGACCAAGTTAATGCCGGAAGCTAAAATTGCCCTAATGGTACAGGCAATAAGCTCGGATGCAGCAATCTCGTTTCTCACACAAGTTACCTTTGGGGTAGTTGTCGTCTTTATAATTTAAAATCCCGGCCGCGTCTTCTTGCCCATCCACTTGTCGGCAAGCGAGCCGATGTCAAGCGCGATCGCTCCCGCCTGCTTGAGGCGCAGCGCGTAGAGCTTGCCGAGAATACCGCCACCGACGAGCACGATCTGGCCGCGCTGGCGGTCGTTCTGAGTGATCAGGCTCATGTTCTTGCGGAAGTATTCCGGAAAGTGGCGGCCGGTGATCGTCGCGTCGCCATGCAGGTGCCGGCGCGAGGGCTCGCCTGGAATGGGGTAATAGTAGACATCCTTCAACCCAAATTCTGTCTTCATGAAGTCGACGATGGCCGGGTGGCACGACATTACGCCGATCCGGGTCTGCGATTTCAACAACTCACGCAGGAAGCCGGAGGATTCCAACTGATAATGGAGCGACTCCGAGTAGAGTGCCGTCTGGCGGGATTTGACCTCTAGTGCGCAACGCAGGGCGTTGAGCGTTCCGGGGACGCCGCGCAGGCTGGCGATCTCGTATTCGTGCCTGATCCAATTGATCGACGGCGCGCCGATAATGTCGGCGGTCCTGGCGAGATGGCGCAGATCGGCGAGAGCGGTGTAGAACCCGTCCTGCTCGGACGCTTGATCGGCGCCGAACCAGACGTTCCAGAATTCCTGCCGGTTGCGTTCGTAAAGAGCGCTATAGCGAACCTCGTCCCGGGTCGACCGATGCAGCCAAGTCCCCTCGCCGTCACCAAAGCGGATCATCGCGAAGGGTGTGCTGTTCTGCACGGCGTTCTGGATCCGCGCGGTGACTTCCTTGATCGGCAGATAGGCGGCACGGGCCTGGTCGGCGAGCGTCTGGGCCTTTTCCAGCGGAAAGTCGATCGCAAAGCGGACGAAATGCGAGGCGAGCCCGATGTTTCGGACCGTTTCGAGTTTTCTCGGTCGCGCCATCTCGAGAACGTCGAGCGCGGCCTGGGTATGGCCGTCGGTCGCGAGATGAAGGGCAAAGGCCATGATCACCCGGGGCTCGGCCGGATCACGCTCGTAAGCGTAGGAAAAGGCCGACAGCGCCTCGGACTTCCGCTTCTCGTTCTGGTAAAGTATTCCCAGCTCGTAACTTGGTTGAAAGTGGTCCGGCATGGCATCCTTTGCCGCGGACAATGCATATTCGGCGCCCCGAAGGTCGCCAGCATTCCTGAGAGTCACGCCTTGTTTGAGTAGTTCGGATGGATCGACTTTGGTCAAGGCCGCTCGCTCGTTCATTCTTCAAAACACCAAATCACCTACCCCTCCCATCGGCGAAGCATTCGTTGCCTTTCGATGCCATCGGCGACCATGGCGAGACGTCCGCGCCTTTCGCGGTATGTCCTTAGTCTCGGCCATCCACCAGTCGAGGTTCCGTTTGTTCGAGAGTCAATCGCTTTCATCTGGTTGCTGCGAAGGGGAATTCGGCCGGTCGAGGCCGCCCCTGCTGCCGCGAAAAGCCATGCAGGCATTTCGATTTGGTCTCAATGATGACAATCGACGCGCCACGTCAAGACGCGAAGTTTCGCGATCGCAGCCGGCCTTGTGCCTGCCGGCGCGTCATTTCCATCGGTCGGCCGAGCTGCTATCTTCCCTCCGGGCAGACGTTGAGGCCGCGAGGTTTCCGCCAAGTGCAGCGTCGGCGTCCGCAGACGTCTCGGTCAGGCCTTCGCCGCAATCGTCCGGGAGGAGGAGCGATCAAATGGGCCTTATGGCAGTTGCCCTTGCGAACCGGCTCCTGCGTCGTAACGCCGGTTCGGCGATGCGTGCGCCGGCGGAGGGTGTCGGGCGGATACGCCCGAGCGCCACTCGGCGAAGCGCGACTTTTATCCTGCTCTCGGGCCTCGTGGCGGGCTCGTATCTCGCGATCGCGAGCGTTTGGACCCCGGCTTCCGCCGCCGAACTCCGCCTGCTGCGCAATGCCTACGGCGCCAGCCGCGAGGAGCCGGTCATCGCGCTGACCGGGACGATCGCCAAGGGCGACGCGGAAAAGCTGGTCGCGCTGGTCGAGACGCTCTGCCGCAGCCGCGAATGCGACGTCCAGAACACCGCCGCGATGCTCACCCTCGACAGCCCCGGCGGCACCTTCACCGAGGGCATCGCCCTTGCCAGGGCCATGCGCGAGAAGAACGTCGCCTCCGTCGTCGAGGCCGGCCATGTCTGCCTCTCGGCCTGCGCGCTCGCCTGGCTCGGCGGGTCGAGCTTCCATGCGACCGGCGGCGTCGGCACCTATGTCGACCGCTTCGTCGAGCCGGGCGCCCGCATCGGCTTCCACTCGCCCTATGTCTCGCCCGCGGCGATCGCCGCTTTGCCGGATGCCGAGCGGCTGGAGACCCAGGCGAGCGGCCTGAGGCTCGGCATCTCGGCCCTCGTCGGCTTCCTCGCCGAATTCAACGTCAATCCGCTGGTCATCGACCGGATCGTCGCCATGGGGCCGGACGCGGTGATGGCGATCGACACGGTGGCCGACGTCGTCGCCTTCGGCGGCGAACTGCCCAAGGTGCCGCTCTCGGCGCTCTCCCTCGATCGCGCGGCGATCACCCGGAACGTCTGCGAGAAGCTGCTGGCGCTGCACTATCGCACCGGCCTCGACGGGGTGGGGGCGCTCGCTTCGAACTTCGGCGAGGCCTCGACCGGCAAGACCAGGGAGGGGGAGGCGTTCCTCGGCTACGACATCGACGACCGGCCCCTGACCCTCGCCTTCTGCGGCGCCACCGCCTCCCAGACGATCCCCTCATCAGACTTCACCGTCTCGCTCGCCCGCATGGCCTGGAAGGAGGACGTCAGCGACACCTACACCGAGCCCTTCACCAGCTTCGTCTTCTCGGCGACCGGCTGGAACCAGGCCGCCTATGACGGCCAGCGCGCCAGCCAGAGCGTCCTCAGGCTGACGCCCATGGTCTCCTGGGTGCTGCCGAAGGACATGAAGATCGCCGATCTGCCGGAGCGGGTGCGGGCGATCATCGAGGCAGACAAGCGGGGCGTCGCGCCGCCGGCAGATCCCGAGCCGCAGGAGGTGGCCGCGACGGGCGATGCGGCAAAGGACCGGCCGGTCGCCGTCGCGGCGAGGGCCGATCCCTTTGCGGCCTTCTCGGCCGACGGGCTGGCGGGCGCGACGCCGCTCATCGAACAGGAAGGCCTCAGGATCTACCGCTTCGGCGATCTCGACGTCGAGCTCGAGGTCGGGCCGGCGGCGCTGCTTGCCGACGAGAAGGCGCGGCGCGGCGCGATCGACCGGCGCCATCTCACCTACGCCAAGGATTTCGCCGGCGCCTTCGTCTATTCGGGCGTCGCCCCCGACCGGCGGTCCGGCTTCTACAATCTCGGGCTCGACGGCGGCGCTACCGCGGCGACGATCCGGATGAAGTTCCTGCTCGGCGCGGACGGACGTGCCTCGCGCGAGGCGCAGGCGCTGATCGGCAGGATCGCCTGCTCGGCAAGGTTCGAGGCGGCGGCGCTGCCTTGCGCAAAGAAGTGAGGCGTCGGCGCCGCAGGGCGGGCGGAGCCGCGCCGGCCGCGGGAAGCCTGGCCGGGCGGCTCGCCTGCAGGACGAAAGGGCGTCTGGCGTTTCCAGTCGCATCGAAAAACCCGCCTGGACGAAGGGACGGCATGACCAGCGTTCGACAATCTGCTTCTCCGGCTGCTTCTCCGGCTGCTTCTCCGGCCGCTTCCCTCACCGCCTTCTGGGGGGTCGGCGGGGCTCGCCTCGCGATGCGTCGTGGCGCGGCTTCGCCGTGTCTCGCCCTTTCGGCGCGGCTGGTACTTGCGGCCCTCATCGCCGTGCCGCTCGGCCTTCGCGCCGGCCCTGCTTCGGCGGCAGGGCGCGACGACGCGGTGAGGCTCGTCGCCAGCGAGTTCGAGCGGGCCTTTGCCGGTTTCTCCTCCAGCAACTGCATCGGGCCGGAGGAGCGCCGGCCCTACGAGGCGACCTTCTACGGCATTCCGGCCGGCGACCCGCATTTCACCGACGGCGACCGCAACCGGATCAACCAGCTCGTGCTCGACGGGCTGCAGGCGCCGAGCAGCGTCCAAAAGAGCGTCAGCGCGGCCGCCAATGCCGGGGCGCTCGCGCCGATCACCGGCCTCGGCACCACCGACCAGAACCAGCTCGCCGCGGCCCTCGACAAGCTCGGCTCGTCGACCTTTCCGAGCGTCCTCAAGGCGAGCCGGCCGGAGCCCGGTGTCGCGCGGCTCGACCTGTCGGTCTTCGCCCGCGGCGGTGCCGGCGCCTATGGCTGCAACCGCAGCATCTCCTTCAACCTGGCGCTCGACACGCTGGAGCCGATGGCCGACACGCGGGGCGCCCGCGACTACGTGACGCTCGACGGCGCCTACCGGCTGGCGCTCGACCAGCTGGCGCCGCGGCTCGGCAATGTCTCCGGCGTCTATCTGAAGCCGTCGGAAACGCCCTCCTGCGCCTATGTCGAGCGGGCGGTCGAGCGCTTCGAGGACGCCTATTACGGCAGCGGCCAGATGGATTTCGCCGCCGGCCGGACGAACCGGACCCTGCCGGATCTCCTCATCGACGCGCCCGGCGCCGACAGCGACGCGGCGACGCTGGAGCTCGCCTTCACGGTTCCCGACCGGCCGGACGACACCTTCGGCATCCTCGCTTCGCTGAGAGCGAAGGGACGGCTGCTGTCGCGCCAGCGCTTCGCGGTGGCGGCGGAATCGGACGAACTCGACGAATGCCGCGCCAGGCCCGAGCCGGTCGTCGAGGTGCCGGGCAAGTCCGACGCCGGCGAGGCGGCGAAGGATGACGCCGCGACGACAAGCACCGCCGATGCGAGCGCCGGAAAGCCTGCCGCGGATGGCGCCGCCGCCGGCGACGGCTCGAGGTCCGCCGTGCCCACGGACGGCGCCGAAGGCGTGCCCTCCACGGGGGCGGGCGCGGGCACCGAGGCGCAGGCGAAAGTGGCCGGGAACAAAGCCTCCGGCGTCTCGACCGACCCGACGCCGGGCGCCGACGGAACCATCCCGACCGTTCCGGTGCCGGTCGCCTCGGTCGACGAACCCGGCGGGACGTCCGATGGCGGCGTGGCAGGCGCCGTCGCTGCGCTGGACGACACGCCGCAGCCGATCACCGTCCCCGACCCGCTTCCGCCGTCCTGCAGCGAGGACGGCGAGATCCTGGACTTTTCGGTCGCGCCCTCGGTCGGCCACACCGGCGACCGCCTGGCCCTCAAGGCCCTGGTGCGCCAGTGCACGCCGGCCTTCTTCGCTTTTGCCTCCGGCAAGGTGACGCCGATCCCGACCAGCGTCTTCGAGACGAGCGCCGAGGGCGGCGACACGACCGCCTACGAGGCTTCGCCGCACACCCGCAAGAAGCTGGTGCTGCAGAAGGAGGATCCGGTGGGGCTGAACAAGATCGTGCTGTTCTGTTCGAAATGCATCGCCGCGCCGACGCAGAAGGACGTCGTCGGCTGGCTGCGCGGCATCCGCGACGAACTCGAGAGCGATCGCCGCTCGTCGACGTCGACGCTGCCGGGCGGCGTCGGCTACGCGTTCGGTTCGGTGGAAAAGGTCAACTGAGGACGGTTGGGAGCAGGAGATGAGAACGCAAGCGATCGATCGGATGTTCGGTATCGGGGGCAGGGGACGACACCTGCCCGGCGCGACGGGGCGCGCGGCGGCCCTTGCGGGGGCCGTCGCCACCGCGTTGTTGCTGGGCGGCGGCGCCGCGATGGCGCAGGGCATGTCGCTCGACAGTTTCGACCTCGATTCCACCGCGCCCTCGGTGTCGAAGGGCCAGGCCGCGGCCAGGCCGTCGGCACAGGGCGGCAGCAAGCTCAGCGACTGCCTCGTCACCGGCGGCTCGGCCTGCTCCGGCAGCGCCTCGAAGTCGTCCAAGTCGTTCTCGCTCGACGATCTCCAGAATCTCGGGGTGATCGAGGAAGAGCCGGAGCCGGTGGCCGTCAGGCAGGCCGCGACCCCGCAGAAAGCGCAGGAAGTTCGCGCGGCGATCGCCGTCGAAAATTCCAAGCCGCTGCCGTCGATCGATATCGAGGTGCTGTTCGCCTACAATAACGACCAGCCGCTCTCGGCGGAATACGGCAAGATCTACGAGCTCGCCACGGCGCTGCAGGACCCGCGGCTCGCCGACAAGCGCTTCGTGCTTCTCGGCCACACCGACGCGGCCGGCAGCGACAACTACAATCTCGACCTGTCGCAGCGGCGCGCCGAATCCCTGGCGGACGCGCTGGTGCGGGCGTCGGGCCTGCCGCGCGACCGCTTCGTGACCTCGGGCCGCGGCGAGCGCGACCTCAAGAACCCCTACGATCCGGACGGCGCGGAAAACCGCCGGGTGCAGATCCTCTTGGTCAACCGCTGAGAAAAGCCGGAGGCGGCCCGCGCCCGGCCGGCCCGCCGGGCGCCCACGAGGATGACGCCGGCGGCACCAGGCCTATCTGCATTGTCTCGAACCAAAAGGAGAGAGAATGCTCACCCTCGACAAGGCTCGCATCATCGTCGCCGAGGCCCTCAAGGCCGGTGCCGCCAAGGGGTTCAAGCCGCTGACCGTGGCGGTGCTCGATGCCGGCGGCGCGCTGGTCGCGCTGGAGCGCTCGGACGGCTCGTCGCGCATGCGCCCCGACATCGCCATCGGCAAGGCGAACGGGGCGATCGGCCTCGGCATGGGCTCGCGGGCGATCCACAAGCGGGCGGAGGAGCAGGCCTATTTCGTCCAGGCGATGAACGCCCTGGCCGGCGGCGTGCTGGTGCCGGTGCCGGGCGGTGTCCTGGTGCGCGGCCAGGGCGGCGCCATCCTCGGTGCGGTCGGCGTGACCGGCGACACCTCCGACAATGACGAGGCGGCAGCGATCGCCGGGATCGAGGCGGCGGGGTTTGCGGCCGACGGCGGCTGATCGGGTCGCGGCGCCGCGTCGGCCGGGCGACGCGACGGGAATGCTGTGTGCATGGCGCGCGCAAGTGATGCGATCACGGGAGAGTTGATGCGTCTCGGGTGAAACCATCGCGCCGGCGCGTGCGAAATCTTCGACGACACAGACGCCCGGAGATGCGCGCCCTCTGGAAAAAGGCGGCGTCGCTCGGGCCAGCAATGCCGTCCGGCCCGCCCGCCGGGGGGGCACGACCAACACCGATCGAGGAGACGGGCATGAAGCGGATAACCCCATGGGCGCTGGCCGGCGCCGCCACCCTGTCGCTCGGCCTCGCCGCGCTGGCCGGGCCGGCGGTCGCGCAGAAGAGCGAGACGGCGATCTTCGCCGGCGGCTGCTTCTGGTGCGTCGAGAGCGACTTCGACCACGTGGCGGGCGTTCTCGACACCACCTCGGGCTATATCGGCGGCAAGGCCCAGAACCCGACCTACTACGACCACGAGGGTTTTCGCGAGGCGGTGCGCATCACCTACGACCCCTCGAAGGTGAGCTACGACAAGCTGCTCGAGGTCTACTGGCATTCCGTCGATCCGACCGATGCGGGCGGCCAGTTCTGCGACCGCGGCCACGCCTATACGACCGCGATCTACGCCACCTCGGCCGCGCAGATGAAAGAGGCCAAGGCCTCCGAGGCGGCGGTGAAGAAGGATCTCGGCCAGGTGGCGACGGAGATCGCCATGGCCCCGACCTTCTGGCCGGCGGAGGGCTATCATCAGGACTACTACAAGAAGAATCCGGTGAAATATCGCTTCTACCGCACCGGCTGCGGCCGCAACGACCGCGTCAAGAGCGTCTGGGGCGACAAGGCCTATATGGGCATCAAGGACGAGATCGGCTGAGCCCGGCCGAACGTCGAGAGGCGCGACGGGCGTCAGGGGCGGCGGACGAGGCCGCCCCGGCCGGTTTCAGGCCGGTCTCGACGGGGCGCGCTTGCGCCATCCTTTCCCGCGCGGCGCAGCCCGCGCATCTCTGTCCGGAACACCGGCCACTCTCTCCGGTCGGCGCCACTGCGCTGGAACCTCCCTCAGACTTACCGGTTATCGCCCCGAATTCTGCGCCCGCCGGCGGCGGGGTGGGCGTTCACGTCTCATCGCATGAAGGGAGCATTCCATGGCCAAGGCCACGAAGACCAACAAGACCGGCGCGAGCAAGCTGCATTCGACCAAGAACCCGATTTCCGAAAACATCCGGGGCTCGATGGTCGAACTCCTCCAGACCCATCTCGCGACGTCCATCGACATCACCTACCAGACCAAGCAGGCGCACTGGAACGTGAAGGGCATGAACTTCATCGCCGTCCACGAACTGTTCGACGACCTGCACGAGGTGGTCGAGGACTATGTCGACAAGATCGCCGAACGGCTGACGGCCCTCGGCGGCCAGGCGCACGGAACCGTCCAGGCGTCGGCCGGAAACACCATTCTCGAGCCCTATCCCCTCGATCTGGTGAAGTCCGAGGATCACCTGAGGCGGCTCGCCGACTCCTATTCGGCCTGGAGCAAGGCCGCGCAGGAAGGCATCGAGGAGGCGTCGGAGGCCGGCGACGCCCTGACCGAGGACCTCTTGACGGAAGTCGCCCGCGGCCTCGACAAGTCGATCTACTTCCTCGAGAGCCATTTCCAGTCCTGATCGCGGACGGGGCGTTCGAAGGCTCTGGCCTTCGGGCCGGTTGCATGTTCTTCAGGAGGGGCGGCGCGGGGCGTCGCCCCTTTTGGTTTTCGACGACCGACGATCGGATCCGCCCATGCTGACCCTCTTCGATCTGGCCGCCCTCCTGCTCGTCCTCGCCGCGACCTTCGGCTATTTCAACAAGCGCTATATCGCCCTGCCGAGCAATGCCGGGCTCCTGATCCTCGGCCTCGTCGGCTCGCTCGTGCTGATCGGGCTGACATGGGCCTTCCCGCATCTCGGTTTTCCGGTCGCGGTCAGGCGGGCCGTCGCCGACATCGACTTCAACCAGACGCTGATGGAGGGGATGCTCGGCTTTCTGCTGTTTGCCGGCGCCCTCCATGTCGACTGGGCAGCGCTGAAATCGCGCAGCCTGTCGGTCGGCCTGATGGCGACCTTCGGCGTCCTGATCTCCACGGCGATCTGCGGCGCCGGCTTCTACTTCCTCGCCGGACAGGTCGGCGTACCGATCGATTTTGCCTGGGCGCTCGTCTTCGGCGCGCTGATCTCACCCACCGATCCGGTGGCTGTGCTCGCGACGCTGAAGGCGATGAGCGGCGTGCCGAAGCGCCTCGAGATCGACATGGCCGGCGAGTCGCTGTTCAACGACGGCGTCGGGGTCGTCGTCTTCACCATCCTCGTCGGGGTCGCAACGGGCTCGTCCGGCGAGCATCTCACCGTGCCGATGGCGCTGCAGCATTTCGTCGTCGAAGCCTTCGGCGGCGCCGTCTTCGGCGCGATGACCGGGTTCCTCGCCTATCGCATGATGCTGAAGATCGACGATTATCCGGTCGAGGTGATGATCTCGATCGCCCTCGTCATGGGAACCTATGCGAGCGCCCACAAGCTCGGCCTTTCCGGCCCGATCGCCGTCGTCGTCGCCGGCCTCTTGATCGGCAATCGCGGCGTCGCCTATGCGATGAGCGACCTCACCCAGCGCTATCTCCACGGCTTCTGGACGCTGGTCGACGACATATTGAACGCCGTCCTGTTCATGCTGATCGGGCTGGAACTGCTCCTCGTCGACTTCACCTGGCAGACCGCGGCCCTCGCGGCGCTGGCGATCCCGCTGGTTTTGTTCGCGCGGTTTCTCGCCGTCTATCTGCCGTTCCAGATCGTGCGGCTGCGCGAGCGCTTCTCCCGCGGCATCGTCGCGGTCCTCAGCTGGGGCGGCGTGCGCGGCGGCATCTCGGTGGCGCTCGCTCTGTCGCTGCCCGAGGGGGCGGCGCGGGACCTGATCGTCACCGCGACCTATGCCGTCGTCATTTTCTCGGTGCTGGTCCAGGGGATGACGCTGGAGCGGCTCGTGCGCCGCGCCGTGCGCCCGGAGGGCGGCGATCCACCGCGTGAGGAGGTGGCGAAGGCGGGTGAGGGCGCGACGGGGTGAAGATTCATAGATGGTCGGGTCTGTGCCGAGGCACCCCCCTCTGTCCTGCCGGACATCTCCCCCGCAAGGGGGGAGATTGGCAGCGTCGCTGCTACCGCTCGTTCCTTCGAACCGAGGCATTTCCGTTTCACGTCGCTGCAGGACTGTGGCGTGGTCGAGAAGGGTCATGCGGTCCGGTGCAAGATCGATCTCCCCCCTTGAGGGGGAGATGCCCGGCAGGGCAGAGGGGGGTACCCAGCCGCTGCCGTATCATTTTTGGCCGACCGCAGCCCTCGAAAAGAGTGGGGCCCGCCCCCTCGACGGCGATCGCGGCCCACGAGCGGAAGCGTGTCGCCTTCTCAGGCGATCGACTGGCCCGTCGCCTTCCAGTCGGCGAGGAACTGGTCGAGCCCCTTGTCGGTCAGCGGGTGCTTGACGAGGGCCTTCAGCGTCGACGGGGGCACCGTGGCGACGTCGGCGCCGATCAGCGCCGCTTCGCGCACGTGGTTGATCGTCCGGATCGAGGCGGCGAGGATCTCGGTGTCGAAGCCGTAATTGTCGTAGATCCGGCGGATGTCGGCGATCAGCTCCATGCCGTCGAGATTGATGTCGTCGAGCCGGCCGATGAACGGCGAGATGAAGGTCGCGCCGGCCTTTGCCGCCATCAGCGCCTGCACCGCCGAGAAGCAGAGCGTGACGTTGACGAGGAAGCCCTCGCCGGTCAGCTCCTTGCAGGCCTTCAGCCCGTCGAGGGTCAGAGGCAGCTTGATGCAGACATTGTCGGCGATGCCGGCGAGGATCTTGCCCTCGCGGATCATCTCGGCGGTTTCGAGCGCCGTCACCTCGGCCGAGACGGGGCCTTCGACGACGTCGCAGATCTCGGCGACGATGTCGCGCATCGGGCGGTTCGCCTTCTTGATCAGCGACGGGTTGGTGGTCACGCCGTCGAGAAGCCCGGCATCGGCCAGTTCGCGGATTTCGGCGACGTCGGCGGTGTCGACAAAGAATTTCATGGGAGTGCCCTTCGCGCGCTTCCGGTTGGGTTGGCCGCGTCCTTATAGGCGACGCGGCGGCCGGCGCCACCATGATCCTCATGTCGCGGTGGCCGGCCGGATGCTTTCTTGCCGGATATAGGACATTTGGTCGCGATCGCGAGGGGTATGCGGCTCGCACGCCTCGCGTACCAGGCGACGGCGCGTTCCGGCGGGGCCGGGGTCGAATGTCGCATTCGATCGGGTAGGTTCGATCGAGGCGCGGCAGCGATTCGCCGGCGCCGCCTTCCTTTGTCGCGCGGAGCCGCCTTGGCCCTCACCGATCAGCTCTTTCCCGAGACCGTCGTGCCCGTCCTCGTGCCGCTGCCGAGCGACAGGCCCTATTCCTATACGGTGCCGGAAGGAATGAGCGTCCGGCCGGGCTCGATCGTCCAGGTGCCGCTCGGGCCGCGGCAGGTGGCCGGGGTGGTCTGGGACGGGCCGACGGACGGCGTCGAGGCGAAGAAGCTTCGCCCGATCACCCACGTCTTCGACTGCCCGCCGCTCGACGAGACGATGCGGCGCTTCGTCGACTGGGTCGCGGAATACACCCTGTCGCCGCCGGGGCTCGTCGTGCGCATGGCGCTGCGGGCGCCCGCCGCCTTCGATCCGGAGCCATGGCTCGAGGGCATCGAGGCGACGGGCGAGGCGCCGGACCGGCTGACGCCGGCGCGCCGGCGGGTCATCGTCGCTGCCGAGGAGGCGCCGGCCTGGTCGAAGAGCGGCCTTGCCCATGCCGCCGGCGTCAGCGCCTCGGTGGTCGACGGCCTCCTCAGGCAGGGCGTCTTCCGCACGGCCCGCTTTCCGCCGCCCCCGGCCGTCGCCGAGCCGGACACGGGGTTCGGGCGCGCTGCGCTCAGCGAGGACCAGGCCAGGGCGGCGGGCGCGCTCGTTTCGGCGGTGGAGGGCGGCGCCTTCGCGCCGATCCTCCTCGAAGGCGCGACCGGTTCGGGCAAGACGGAGGTCTATTTCGAAGCCGTCGCCGCGGCGCTGGATGCCGGCAGGCAGGTGCTGATCCTGCTGCCGGAAATCGCGCTCACCCAGAGCTTCATCGACCGTTTCCACGCCCGCTTCGGGGCGCCGCCGGCCGAGTGGCATTCCGACGTTCCGCCGCGAAAGCGCGAGGCGATCTGGCGGCAGGTGGCGGAGGGGCGGGTCAGGATCGTCGCTGGCGCCAGGTCGTCGCTGTTCCTGCCGTTCAGGGAACTCGGCCTCGTCGTCGTCGACGAGGAGCACGACCCGGCCTACAAGCAGGAGGACCGCACCTTCTATCACGCCCGCGACATGGCGGTGGTGCGGGCCTCGCTCGGCGGCTTTCCGATCGTGCTCGCCTCGGCGACGCCTTCCGTCGAAAGCCGGGTCAACGCCGAGACCGGCCGCTACGCGCATGTCCGGCTGAAGGCGCGGCACGGCGACGCCGCGCTGCCGGAGCTTTCTCTCGTCGACATGCGCCGCCACCCGCCGCTGCGCGGACACTTCGTCTCTCCGGTGCTCAAGACCTCCATCCGCGAGGCCTTCGCGCGGGGCGAACAGGCGCTGCTCTTCCTCAACCGGCGCGGCTATGCGCCGCTGACGCTCTGCCGGGTCTGCGGGCATCGCTTCCAGTGCCGCAACTGTTCGACCTGGCTGGTCGACCACCGCCTCCGGGGCATCCTGCAGTGCCACCACTGCGGCTTCTCGATGCCGCGGCCGGAGGCCTGTCCCGAATGCGGGACGCTCGACCATCTCGTCGCCTGCGGGCCGGGGGTCGAACGCATCGCCGAGGAGATCGTCGAGGATTTTCCCGAGGCCCGCACCATCGTGCTTTCCTCCGACATCGCCGGCGGCCCGCGGCGGCTCAGGCGCGAGCTCGAGGCCGTCGCCGACGGCGAGACGGACATCGTCATCGGCACCCAGCTCGTCGCCAAGGGCCATCACTTCCCGAAGATGACGCTGGTCGGGGCGATCGACGCCGATCTCGGCCTTGCCAATGGCGATCCGCGCGCCGCCGAGCGCACCTTCCAGCTGCTGCATCAGGTCACCGGCCGGGCGGGGCGGACGGGGCTGGCGAGCCGCGGCCTGATCCAGACCTACCAGCCGCAGCATCCGGTGATGCAGGCGCTCGTCGCCGCCGATCCCGAGAGCTTCTACGAAAGCGAGATCGACGAGCGCCGCCGCTCCGGCCTGCCGCCCTTCGGCCGGCTCGCCGCGATCATCGTCTCGGCCGACAGCCGCAAGGATGCCGAGAGCCACGCCCGCGAGATCCGCGCCGCGGCGCCGGAGACGGCGGAGATCGAAATGCTCGGGCCGGCCGAGGCGCCGCTCGCGGTGGTGCGCGGGCGCCATCGCTTCCGCCTTCTCGTCGAGGCGAGCCGCCGCGCCCCGCTGCAGGCCTATCTGCGCGAGACGCTCGCGCGGGCGCCGCGCCCGCGCGGGTCGGTGCAGCTGCAGATCGACGTGGACCCGCAGAGCTTTCTGTGAGACATGCGGTAAACGCATGAGGGGGCGAAGTTCTGGGAGGGTGCCCGAGATGGCGAATCTGCGACGCGACCTGAAGCTGGCAATGGCGGCGTCTGCCGTGCTGATCACCGCAGTCGGCGCCTTTGCGCAGGGGCAGGGGCAAGGGCAGGGGCAGCCGAAGGCCGCGGCGACCGGCGGGATCGATCTCGAGAGTTCGCCCTTCGCCCCGCCCAAGCCCGGCCAGAGCCAGGACCCGTCCTCGGGGCTGACGCCGCGCGGGCTCACCCTCGGCGAGCTCGACTGGGCGCCGATCGCCAGCCGCTGCACCTTCGTGCGGGCCGGCGGCGGAAACGGCGACGCGGCCGATGCCGGCAAAACGGAGCCCGGCAAGGGCTTCGGCCGCTTCGTCTTCGTCACCATGGTGGCCGACTCCGCCGGCGAGGGCCAGCCGCTGGAGCGCGGCTACGTCATGGCGAACGGCCTGGTGCGCGAGCTCGAGCGCGGCAAGACCTCGGCCGGCAAGGAAAAGTCGGTGGTCACCAACTGGCGCGCCGCCGGCGAGCCGCGCATTTCCGTCGGCCTGATCCTCACCGGGACCGCCAAGCTCAACGACCAGACGCAGTATACCGGGACGATGACGGTGTTCTGGGGAGACAAGAAGGAAGAGGTCCCGGTCCGCGGCAGTTGCGGGTAACGCGGCAGCTGCGGACGACGGACGTCTCATACGGTTTCCGGCAGATCACGTCGTGATGCCGGTAACAAAGACGCTCATCCGCCGCACGGGCTTGATACGAGCCCCGCTCTGATCGAGCGGATCTCGTCTCACGGCTCCGGTCGAATGCCCGCGATCCTTTCCGCAAGGCCCGACGCGCTATGGCAAAAACAGGCGGACCGGAGGCGGGGGCCTCCGGTCCTGTCGGCACCGCCGGGCGAGGGTGAACCCGCAGCGCCAAGGGAAAAAGCATTGGAACAAGGCTCGGGGGATTAAAAAGTCCTCGGGCGGCACAGGCCGCCGCGTCGGTCATGGCGCGGCGCCTCCGATGCCGTTCGCCGGGCGGCGGGGAGCGGGATGCCGCCGCGGGCTACTTGGCGGCGACGACCGACAGCGCCGCCATCTGCTTGCCGCCGGTCTGGTACTTCACCTTCACCCGCTCGCCGGTCTTGTAGGACGTCGCGGCGAAATCGGCAGGCAGGGTGAACTTCTTGCCGTTGGTCAGCGTCAGCATGTTGGCGGCGGTGTCGATCGACTTGATCTTGCCGGTCGCGACATGCGTCGAGGTCTTGGCGGCCACGTGCTTCATCGGCGTCGCGCTCGACGTCGCGGTGGCGGACTTGCTGCTGCCCGCCATCGCGTCGCTCGACATCGTCGGCGAGGCGGCGAAGGCCGAGGTCGCGGCGATCAGGCCGGCTGCCAGTGTTGCGGAAAGGGTGAGACGACGCATGGGTTCATCCTCGTCGATGGCCGGCCGTGCGCAACGGGGCGCGATCGAACCGGCCGCATCGAAGCCGTCAGGTCGCGTCGCGTCGCGGCCTCGCAAAAGAGTGCCGCCGGCGCTTCCCGGCTTCGCCCCAATCGCTACGACCGCCGCTAACGCCGGGCAAATTAAGAACAAATAATCTTCACCGGCCGCAAAACCTCCGCAATTCCGAAGAGGGGCGATGGATCGGCGCGTCCGGTGCGAAGGGGAATGGGAGGGACTTCCGCACGTTCCTTCATCGTCGGTCGGGAAGTGGACTTGCCCCGGGAAAGTGGAGAGCGATTTCGATTTTTGGCGACCTCTTTCTGGCATTGCAGCGGGCTGATGAAGTCGGGCGCCGAATGGCGTCGGACGGGATTGCAGAAGCCGTCGAAGTGAAGCATCGGCCGATCGCCACGGTGGCCTGGGCTCGGCTGTGGACGATGGTTCGCCAGACCATTGCGGCCTTCAGCGTCTCGAAGCACGTCTCGCCCAGGGCGTTATCGAAGCAATTTCCCGGGCCGGACATCGAGATCGGGACAGCGTGCTTGTTCAACTCGGCCAGGTAGTCGATGGAGCAGGAGTGGCTGCTGCGATCGCTGCGGTGGATCAGCCCTGCCGGCGGCCTGCGAAGGGCAATAGCACGATGCAGAGCGGCCACGAGATCGGAGGAACCCGATGCGCCACCTCCTGTCATATGCGTTGGCAGCCAGTTCCAGCGAAAACCGCGTTGACACCCACGAAGCCAGCTTCTAAAGGTCCGGCCGTGCCCAGGTGGCGGAATTGGTAGACGCGCACGGTTCAGGTCCGTGTGCCGCGAGGCGTGAAGGTTCGAGTCCTTTCCTGGGCACCATTTCCCTGTCCGAGACGGTCCAATACGGTCCGGATAGCAGCCAAAACTCCGCAAAAGCTGGATTTCTTTTCCGCATTGTCCGGGTGGTGTGTTGGTATGATCCTGCCCCGAAAAGTGGACGGGGTCAGCCGCCATACGTTCCGTGGGTCGTGTCCCCGCCCGTTCTCTAATCGCTTTGGTCAAGAGCTGATCTCATCGCTGATCCTTGTGCGTGCCGGGCTCTTGGGTTCTCTCCGCGGTCACCGTAGTAGGCGCCGCATGTTTGCGTTCAGGGTCGGGCGGATCGAAGTGGTGTGCGCGGTCATGGCCGCAGTCCTCGGAACGATCTTGCCCTCGCCGCGCGTCCCGGCTGGACGCATTCGGGTGTGGCGAAGTCAGCGTTGCGGATCTGGCACGTTCAGATGGTAGCCTGTTCCCGGAATGGCATTCCGGTGCGCCACATGGCGTGCAGGGTGACGGCCAGCTTCCTTGCCAACGCGACCTTTGCCTTCCGCGGTCCGGTTCGTTCCGCGATGGCCTTGGCCCAGTCGCGCAGGCGCCCGCCACCAAGATTCCGGCAGTAGATTGCGTTGGCCGCCTCGAAGAGGCATTTCCTGGTGAAGGCATCGCCGCGCTTCGAGACGCGCCCGTTCCGGCTGATCTCGCCTGACTCGTAACGGCGCGGCGTCAGGCCAAGGTAGGCCCCGGCACTCGACGAACGACGGAACCGCCCGGCATCGTCGAAGGCCGCGACAACCGCCATCGCAGTAATAGGTCCGACGCCCGGTGTGGTCATCAGAAGACGGACGGTCTGGTGGCGTCTGGCAATCACCCGAATCCGGCGATCGAGATCGGCTATCCTGGCCAGGATGTCGCGTCGGGCGCGCATCAAGGCCTCGAAGATAGGGACGAGCTCGGGCGAAACCGCGAGATCCCTCGCGATGATCTCCTCGGCGCGGCGCTTGAAGCCGCCGACCCGCTTTCCGAACATCACGCCAAAGGTCTTCAAAAGCCCCCGGACTTCATTCTCCAGCCGGACGCGCATGCCGACCAGCGTGTCCCTGGCCGTCAGTAAGGCGCGGGTCACGTAGGCGTCGTGGCTCTTGATCTGCACGGCCCGGAACCAGCCGGTCCGGACGATCTGCGCGAGGCCACGGGCATCCAACCTGTCCGTCTTGTTGGGCATCATCTTCAGCACGCCATTGGCATGACGGGCATCGAGGCAGACGACCGGTAGACCCCGCTCAGTCAGCGCGTTCCAGAGCCAGACAGCCAGCGGACCCGTTTCCATGCCGACGCGTCCTATGTCCTCCGGCTGCCGTGCGAGCCATGCCGAGATCGCGTCGGGGCAGGTCTGCACCTTGGCTTCTGCCAAGACCGTTCCCGCGCCATCGACCACGCAGATCGCCGTCAGGTCTTGTGATACATCAAGAGCAGCAAATACAGTCATCGTCGCCTCCATGTTCGGCGCCCGGCGACACACCGAGCTGCAGTCATCCTGCACTACGATATGCAGTGTCGGGGACATGGCGATTACGCTAAGTGGTGTAGCTCGGCGGTAGCGTCGCCGATCACGTCCGCGCCCTTCATTGCGCTGTAGGACGGGATTGGCGGCGCGGTGGTCACCAGCGGTTTCCGGGTAGGCTTGGGTTGCGAGACCTAACCGCAACCGGAGATCCCCTGATGACCGATGACATGATGAGCCTTCGTAGCCTTCTGGAGAAGACCCCGGACGCCGATCTTCTGCGCGAGATGATCGGCTTTGCCGCCGAGCGTCTGATGGAGCTGGAGGTTGGCGCTGCGACCGGCGCTGGCTATGGCGAGAAGAGCGCCGAGCGCCTCGCCCAGCGCAACGGCTACCGCGACCGAGATTGGCAGACGCGTGCCGGCACGGTCGAGCTACGCATTCCGAAGCTGCGCAAGGGGAGCTACTTTCCAGGTTTCCTGGAGCCACGACGCATGGCCGAGAAGGCCCTGACCGCTGTCATTCAAGAGGCGTATGTGCAGGGCATCTCGACGCGCTCGGTCGACGATCTCGTCAAGGCGATGGGCATGACCGGCATCTCGAAGAGCCAGGTGTCGAGGCTCTGCGAGGAGATCGACGGCAAGGTGAAAGCCTTCCTCGAACGGCCGATCGAGGGCGACTGGCCCTATCTCTGGATCGACGCCACCTATCTGAAGGTCCGTCGTGGCGGTCGTATCGTATCGGTCGCCGTCATCATCGCTGTCGGCGTCAACACCGACGGCCGACGCGAGGTGCTGGGCATGGAAATCGGCACATCCGAGGCGGAGCCGATCTGGACCGAGTTTCTGCGCAAGCTGACCCGCCGTGGTCTGCGCGGCGTGAAGCTCGTCGTGTCCGATGCGCACGAGGGCATCAAGGCGGCCGTCACCAAGGTTCTGACGGCGACATGGCAGCGATGCCGGGTGCACTTCATGCGCAACGTGCTGGCCCATGCCGGCAAGAGCGGACGGCGCGTCGTGTCGGCCTTCATCGCCACCGCCTTCGCTCAGGAAACGCCCGAGGCCGCCAGCCTGCAATGGCGTTCCGTCGCCGACCAGATCCGGCCGAAGGTGCCCAAACTCGCCGCCATCCTCGACGACGCCGAGCCCGACGTGTTGGCCTACATGACCTTCCCCAGAGAGCATCGTGCCAAGCTGCACAGCACGAATCCCATCGAACGGCTGAACGGCGAGATCAAGCGGCGCACCGATGTCGTCGGCATCTTCCCCAATGACGAGGCCATTCTGCGTCTCGTCGGCGCTTTGCTGCTCGAGCAGAACGATGAGTGGGCCGTTCAGCGGGCTAGGTATATGACACTGGAATCCGTCGCTCCCTTGAGCGATGATCCTCTCATCAGCCTGCCAGCCGTGGCCCGCTGATCAATCCGGCCTAGCCGGAACCGCGGTGCGACGCCGTCAGCTACACCACGACAGGGGACACGAACGTTCCGTGTCGGCCGGTGATCTGAATCCTATCGCGGAATGCAGGCGGTGTGCATTCTCGAAGCCTTCGATGTCGGCGAAGAGGTTGCGGCGCGCTTCGTCTCTCGTGGCGTAGACGCGGTGATGCACGCGAGCAGCTGAGCCTTTCGCAGGTGCGAAAAATCGTGTATGGGCTCGCGCGAGCCTCGATCGCTACAACCCCGATCGCCGAGAATCTGCGCCCTGCCGGCCGGCGGGGCTCTTTGCGCGCCCGAAAGACACCGGATATTCCCATGAAGCTTCGCAATATCGCGATCATCGCGCATGTCGACCACGGCAAGACCACCCTCGTCGACAAACTTCTCGCCCAGTCCGGCACGTTCCGCGACAATCAGCGCCAGGAAGAGCGGGCGATGGATTCCAACGACCTCGAACGGGAGCGTGGCATCACCATCCTCGCAAAAGCGACGTCGGTCGAGTGGAAGGACACCCGGATCAACATCGTCGATACGCCGGGCCACGCCGACTTCGGCGGCGAGGTCGAGCGCATCCTCAATATGGTCGACGGCGCGGTGATCCTCGTGGATGCGTCGGAAGGGCCGATGCCGCAGACCAAGTTCGTCCTCGGCAAGGCGCTGAAGGTCGGCCTCAAGCCGATCGTCGCGATCAACAAGATCGACCGTCAGGACGAGCGGCACAAGGAAGTGCTCGACGAGATCTTCGATCTCTTCGTCGCTCTCGACGCGACCGAAGAACAGCTCGACTTCCCGGTCCTCTACGGCTCGGGCCGCGGCGGCTGGATGGCCGAGCAGCCGGAGGGGCCGCAGGACCAGGGTCTCACCCCGCTGTTCGATCTGATTTTGAAGCACGTGCCGGAGCCGGACACCGCCGGCAAGGACGAGCCGTTCAAGATGATCGGCACGATCCTCGAGGCCAATCCCTTCCTCGGCCGGCTGATCACCGGACGCATCCAGGCCGGCTCGATCAAGCCGAACCAGGCGGTCAAGGTGCTCGGCCGCGACGGCAAGCAGCTGGAATCCGGCCGGATCTCCAAGATTCTCGCCTTCCGCGGCCTCGAACGCGTCCCGCTGGACTATGCCGAGGCGGGCGACATCGTCGCCATCGCCGGCCTTTCCAAGGGCACCGTCGCCGACACCTTCTGCGATCCGCAGGTCGCCGAGCCGCTGCACGCCCAGCCGATCGATCCGCCGACGGTGACGATGTCCTTCATCGTCAACGACTCGCCGCTCGCCGGCACCGAAGGCGACAAGGTGACGAGCCGCGTCATTCGCGACCGCCTGTTGAAGGAGGCCGAGGGTAACGTCGCGCTGAAGATCGAGGAAGCCGCAGACAAGGATTCCTTCTACGTCTCCGGCCGCGGCGAACTGCAGCTCGCCGTCCTCATCGAGACGATGCGCCGCGAAGGGTTCGAACTCGGCATCTCGCGGCCGCGGGTCGTCATGAAGGAGGGCGAGAACGGCGAGATGCTCGAGCCGATCGAGGAGGTCGTCATCGACGTCGACGAGGAGCATTCCGGCGTCGTCGTCCAGAAGATGTCGGAGCGCAAGGCCGAGATGGTCGAGCTGCGCCCGTCGGGCGGCAACCGCCAGCGCCTGGTCTTCCATGCGCCGACCCGCGGCCTGATCGGCTATCAGTCGGAGCTTCTGACCGACACCCGCGGCACGGCGGTCATGAACCGCCTGTTCCATTCCTACCAGCCCTACAAGGGCGAGCTCGCCGGCCGCAACAACGGCGTCCTGATCTCGTCCGAAGACGGCGAGAGCGTCGCCTACGCGCTGTTCAATCTGGAAGACCGCGGCCCGATGGTCATCGATGCCGGCGTGAAGGTCTATGCCGGCATGATCATCGGCATCCACACCCGCGACAACGACCTCGAGGTCAACGTCCTGAAGGGCAAGAAGCTGACCAACATGCGCGCTTCCGGCAAGGACGAGGCGGTGAAGCTCACCCCGCCGATCCGAATGACGCTCGACCGGGCCCTTTCCTGGATCCAGGACGACGAGCTGGTCGAGGTGACCCCGAAGACCATCCGGCTGCGCAAGCTCTACCTCGACCCGCACGAGCGCAAGCGCTTCGAAAAGAGCCGCAAGGCCGCCTGACGGCGTTCGGCGGCGGTTCCGCCCGAAGCGTCCGGCCGGCCGCACGTTTCGGCCGGCCTTTATTCGCGGCTTTTGCACTGCGACATCTTGCCTCGCGCCGGTTTCTCGGCGTTAAGAGGGACTGCGCCAATTGGCGCGGTCGACGACACAATTTGCAAGTGCCACGTTCATGCAGGACAGGTTCTGCCGGCAACAGGGCGAGGTGAAAACGGAAGGTCGCAATGGACGACGTTGACGGCAGGCTTCGGCTGGACGAGCAGCTGTGTTTTGCGCTCTATGCCGCGACGAACGCCGTGACGCGGGCCTATCGGCCGCTTCTCGCCGAGCTCGACCTGACCTATCCGCAATATCTGGTGATGCTTGTTCTGTGGCAGGACGGCCGGTCGACCTCGCGCGACATCGCATCCCGCCTGCAGCTCTCGGCCAACGCCATCAGCCCGCTGCTCGATCGGCTCGAGGAAACCGGCCTGATCGCCCGCATCCGCGACAGCGCCGATCGCCGCGTCGTCCACATCGAGCCGACCGAACGCGGCATCGCGCTGGAACGCGCCGCCTATGACGCCCAGCAGGTGGTTGAATGCCGCACCGGGCTCGAAGCTGGCGAACTCGGCCGCCTACGGGACGAGCTCGCGGCGATGGCGGCCCGCATGGCCGCACAGGGGACGGCGAAGGCCGACTGAGGCGGCGCCGGCGGACCGGAGATGACGCGGGGACCGTTCAAACCCCGCACCGTCGTCTTCAGTTCTTCGGCCCGTCGATCCGCGGCGGGGCGACGGGGTCCGAAGCCGGAAAGGTCTCGTCGAGAGCCTCGTCCAGCTCCTCTTCCTCGTGCCTTGCCTCCTCGGCCGACTTGTGTGTCTTCCTCTCGGCCGCAGGATCGTCGGCGGGTGCGCCCCGTCTTTCGGGCGAATGGGTGTCGATGCCGGTCATGGCGGGCTCCGTGTCTCAAATACACGACCCGAAACGCGTCGACGCGGCGAGGGTTCGGCAATCGCGCCCGGCCAACCAAATCTTCATCGACGCGCGGTCCCGGCGCAATCCGGCGAAGTCTGGCCGATCCGTCGGAACGCTTGGCATCGAGACAGGCCGCCGCCGCGCCGGCGCTAGTGGTCCGATTCCGACATTTGGTACCGTCCTGTGAAGACCGCGACACAAATGTCGGAATCGAAAGGCCAATAGCCAAGTATATGATCCTAGTGGATTTTTCGAATTTGACATTTGATACGACGCCTCACCCGATCGGGACTCAAATGTCAAATTCAATCCACTAGTCGGTTCGCCCGCCGCGTCGACCGGACGCCGCCTCAATCAGTAGCCGGCGCTGCGGTCGACGACGTTGCCGAGCGGCTCGCCCCGTTCCTGCGCCGCGATCTGGCGCATGATGAGCGGTGCCAGGGCATCGGGATCGGACAGCGCCGCGGCATGCGGCGTCACGAAGACCTTCGGATGCGACCAGAGCCGGGACTGGGGCGGCAGCGGCTCGACGGTGAAGACGTCGAGCGACGCCTCCATCAGGCGGCCCTCGTCGAGCGCGGCGAGGATTGCGGCCTCGTCCTGCAGCGCGCCGCGGCCGGCATTGATCAGCACCGGCCCGCCGAGCGGCGTGTCGCGCTTCAGCCTGGACAGCAGTCCGGCACCGATGACGCCGCGGGTGTCGGCGGTGAGCGGCAGCAACACGACGAGGATGTCGGTTTCGGCAAGGAAAGGCCCGAGGCCCTGTTCGCCTGCGAAGGTCGCGACGCCAGCGACGGTCTTTTCGCTGCGGCCCCAGCCGGCCACCCTGAAGCCCATCACGCGCAGCTTCTCGGCGGCGTCGAGGCCGAGGACGCCGAGGCCCATGATGCCGACGGTGATCTCGCGGGCCGCCGGCTGGACACGCTCGTGCCAGATCTTCTGCGTCTGCTGCTGGCGGTAGGACCGGCCGCGTCGAAGATGGTCGAGCACACGCCAGACGACGTATTCGCTCATCCGTTCCTTCAGGTCGTCCGCGACGATGCGGACAATCGGCACGTCCGGCAGCTGGCGATCGGCGAGGATGTGATCGACGCCGGCTCCCAGCGAAAACACCGCCTCGAGCTGCGGAAGCGTCGCGAGGAGGCCGGGCGGCTGCTTCCAGACGACCGCGTGGGTAATCGGCTCGCTGCCGGCGTCGGCGGGATCGAGGACGATCAGGCGCTCCGGGGCGGCGTCGTGCAGCGCCTGCCACCATCGCGACGGGTCGAAGCCGGTGACGGAGAGGAGGATGGCCATCACGTGCCCTCCTGATCGTCGAAGAGCGTGCCCTGCAGCGCCTGTGCGCGCGCTCTGCCCTTGCGGGCGAACCAGTGGAGCCCGGTGATCAGGAAGCCGTTGAGGACGCGGCCCTCGTCGACCGCGGCGAGGATGTCGTCGACCGGCGCGAGGATCGGGTGGATGTCCTCGTGCTCGTCCGCTTCGCCGGCTTTGTAAGCAAGGTTCGAGGCGTCGACGATGGCGAGGTAGAAATTCGCGTGTTCGAGCAGCATGCCGGGCGAGGGAAGCAGCGAGAAGCAGCGCTCGATCGCCAGCGCCTCGAGGCCGGTTTCCTCCGTCAGCTCCCTCGCCGCCGTCTCGTCCGCCGTCTCGCCGGGATCGACGAGGCCGGCCGGCAGTTCGATCGCGGCGCCGTTCGGCGTCAGCTTCGCCGCCCCGAGCCGGAACTGGCGGATGACCACGATCGAATCGCGCCTGGGATCGTAGGGAATGATGATCGCGACCTCGCCGATCGTCAGAAATTCCCGCTTCATGGGACCGATCGGCCGGCCCTCGCCGAGGCGGGCGTGTCTGAGTTCGGCGACGCTGTAGTCGCGAAAGCCGCTGTAGACGGTTTCTTCGCAAAGAAATTCGACGTCCAGCGGCTGGTCGCGAAGCTGGTCGCGATAGTGTCCGCTCATTCCGAAACCACTCCCGTCGGCGCCGCCTTGATGTCGAAGGCGGCGGCCATCAATGCCTTCGTGTAGTCGGTGCGCGGACGATCGAAGATCTCCGCCGCCGGTCCGCGCTCGACCACCACGCCGTTTCGCATGACGATCACCTCGTTGGCCAGCGCCCTGACCACCTTGAGATCGTGGGAGATGAAGAGATAGGCGAGGTCGTGCTTCTTCTGCAGGTCGCGCAGGAGATCGACGACCTGCGCCTGGACGCTCATGTCGAGCGCCGAGGTCGGCTCGTCCAGCATGACGAAACGCGGATTGAGGATCATCGCCCGGGCGATCGCGACGCGCTGGCGCTGGCCGCCGGAGAACTCGTGGGGAAACCTGAAGCGCGCCGCGGGATCGAGGCCGACCTCGCGCAGCACCTCGACGACGCGGGCGTCGCGCGCATCCGGCGACAGGTTGCGTTCGTGGATCGACAGCCCCTCGGCGACGATGTCGGCGATCGACATGCGCGGGCTCAGCGAGCCGTAGGGATCCTGGAAGACGATCTGCATCTTTTCGCGCAGCGGCCGCATCGAGCGGAAGGAGCGGTCGTCGATGCGCTCGCCGTCGAAGCGGATCTCGCCCGTCGAGGAGATCATCCGCGAAAGCGCGAGGCCGAGCGTCGTCTTGCCGGAGCCGGACTCGCCGACGACCCCGACGGTCTGGCCGGCGCGAAGCGTCAGGTCGATGCCGTCGACGGCCTTCACGTAGCCGCTGGTCCGGCGCAGCAGCCCGCTCCTGATCGGAAACCAGACCTTGAGGTCCTTCGCCTCCATCACCACCGGGGCGTTGGCGTTGGCCGCGGGCGGCCGGCCCTTCGGCTCGGCGGCGAGGAGATGGCGCGTGTATTCGTGGCCGGGCGCCTCGAAGATCCGCCGCGTCGGCCCCTCCTCGACGATCTTGCCGCGATACATCACGCAGACCCGGTCGGCGATGCGCCGGACGATGCCGAGATCGTGGGTGATGAACAGCATCGCCATGCCGTGCTCGGCCTGGAGCTTCTTCAACAGTTCCAGGATCTGCGCCTGGACGGTGACGTCGAGGGCGGTGGTGGGCTCGTCGGCGATGAGGAGATCGGGATCGTTGGCGAGCGCCATGGCGATCATCACGCGCTGGCGCTGGCCGCCGGAGAGCTGGTGCGGATAGGCGCCGAGCCGCTCCTCGGCGTTGCGGATGCCGACCTGGGTGAGGAGTTCGAGGGTGCGGGCCCGCGCCGCCTTCTCGCTAAGGCCGCGATGCAGCTTCAGCACCTCGCCGACCTGCTTCTCGATCGTGTGCAGCGGGTTGAGCGAGGACATCGGCTCCTGGAAGATCATCGAGATGCGGTTGCCGCGCACCTTGCGAAGTTCCTTCGTGTCGCCGCCGATGAGGTTTTCGCCCTCGAAATAGATCGCGCCCGTCGGGTGGCTGGCCGCCGGATAGGGCAGGAGCTTGAGGATCGACAGGGCGGAGACCGACTTGCCGGATCCCGACTCGCCGACGAGGGCGAGCGTCTCGCCCTTGGCGATCGAAAAGGAGACGCGGTCGACGGCGAGCGTCGCCTTGGCGCCCTGGCCGAAGGCGACGGAGAGGTCGTCGACGGAAAGGAGGGCGTCGGATGCCGATACGGATGCTGTATTGGCAGTAATCACGCGAGGAACATCCTTCCGTTGATCGGCACGCATGGATCTGTCAGTTCGACGGGGCGGGCAATCAAGGCCACTGGTCCATATCACCCACATCGTTTGCCGAGATGCGCTTCGCCGAGGCCGGAACACGGAGGCGCTCGTCCGAGGAGACGATGACGTTGCAGTTGCGCGCAACTGCCGTGGCGACATGGATCGCATCGGGCGTCTTGTTGCCGATCGCTGCGCGCAGCTCTGCAGCCTCGCGCAGAATGTCGCGCGTTATCGGAACGACGGTCAGGGTCTCGTCGCTGACCAGAAATTCGTCGTAGGTTGCGACGAGAGCGTCGTCTCCCTGACGCAGGGGTCCGACAAGCACCTCCGAAAGTGTCAGTTCGCTGGTGAAGAGTTCGGCCAGGCCGGGCTTCACCATCTCGAATACGCGCACGACCGTGTCGTGATCGTTCTCGACAAAGCTGATCAGGGCGTTGGCGTCCAGATAGACCCTCCATCGCGGCATCGTCAGTCCCACTCGTCGCGAAGGGACCGGACACGGGCGACGGCCTCCTCGACCGTCGTCTTCTTGTGAGCGGCGATGCCATGGAACCGGAGGTAGCGGGGGAGGGGCGCGCCGGTCTCGACGGTCACGCGCACCCGCTCTCCTGCGCCGATGCCGCGCCGAACCTCTTCCGGCAGGTTGTCCACCGGGTAGTCGTCGACCACGATTTTGGTCTGTTCGCTCATGAGGTCATCCTCCGCGCCTTACCTGAGGCTCTTCCTCGGGTCGAAGGCGTCGCGCACCGCCTCGCCGATGAAGACGAGCAAGGATAGCATCAGGGCGAGCACGATGAAGCCGGAAAAGCCGAGCCACGGCGCCTGCAGGTTGTTCTTGCCCTGGGCGAGCAGTTCGCCGAGCGACGGCGAGCCGGGCGGCAGGCCGAGGCCGAGGAAGTCGAGCGCCGTCAAGGTGGTGATCGAACCCGAAAGGATGAAGGGCAGGAAGGTCAGCGTCGCCACCATGGCGTTGGGCAGGAGGTGGCGGAACATGATGGTGAAGTCGCCGACGCCCAGCGCCCGTGCGGCGTTGACATATTCGAAGTTGCGGGCGCGCAAGAATTCCGCCCTGACGACGCCGACGAAGGCGACCCAGGAAAACAGCATCATGATGCCGAGCAGCACCCAGAATCCGGGCGGCAGCACGGCGGCGATGATCAGGAGCAGGTAGAGCACCGGGATCGACGACCAGATCTCGATGAAGCGCTGGAAGAGAAGGTCGACCCAGCCGCCGAAATAACCCTGGATCGCCCCGGCCGAGACGCCGATCAGCGCCGAGCCGACGGTCAGCGCGAGGCCGAACAGCACCGAGATGCGGAAGCCGTAGATCACCCGGGCGAGAACGTCGCGCACCTGATCGTCGGTGCCGAGCCAGTTCATGTTGCCGATGGTGCAGCCCGGGTCGTCGACGCCCTTCGGATAGCCCTGGCAGCGCTCCTCCTTCGACAGCATCCAGAAGGGCGGCGAGGGGGCGGGCGTCGGCGGCTCGAGGTTCTTGGTGTCGTAGGAATAGCGGATCGGCGGCCAGATCATCCAGCCGTTCGAGTTGATCTCTTCCTGGTTCACCGGATCGCGGTAATCGGTGACCGGCAGGAAGCCGCCGAACACCTCCTCCGGATAGTCGACGAAGACCGGATAGTAGAAGTCGCCCTTGTATTCGACGAGGAGCGGCCGGTCGTTGGCGATGAATTCGGCGAAAAGCGTGAGGATGAACAGGATGCCGAAGATCCAGAGCGACCAGTAGCCGCGCCTGTTCGCCTTGAAGTTCCGCCAGCGCCGCTGGTTGATCGGCGACAGCCGCGGCCGCTTGACCATCTCGCCTTCCGGGGCGAGCTGGGCGATGCCGCTCGTCTGTTCGCGGGCGATCTCGGCCGCCCGTTCCTCCGGCAGCTCGCGGCCATGGTTTTCCTGCTTCAGGCGGTCGCGGAGAGCGTCGTCCATCATCAGACCTCCCGCCGCAAGGCTCTGGCCGAAAACCGGTTGCCACTTTTCGCAGCCATGCTCAGACCTCCCGCTTCTCGAAGTCGATGCGCGGATCGACCCAGGTGTAGGTGAGGTCGGAGATCAGCGTCGTCAGGAGGCCGATCAGCGAGAAGATGTAGAGCGTCGCGAAGACCACCGGATAGTCGCGCTTGTAGATCGAATCGAAGCCGAGATAGCCGAGGCCGTCGAGGGAGAAGATCGTCTCGATCAGCAGCGAGCCGGTGAAGAAGGCGGAGATGAAGGCCCCCGGAAAGCCGGCGATGATGATCAGCATGGCGTTGCGGAAGACGTGGCCGTAGAGCACGCGGTGTTCGGAAAGGCCCTTCGCCCGGGCCGTCGTCACATATTGCTTGCCGATCTCGTCGAGGAAGGAGTTCTTGGTCAAAAGCGTCGTCGTCGCGAAGGCAGACAGCGACAGCGCGATCAGCGGCAGGGTCAGGTGCCAGAAATAGTCCGGGATCGTCCGGGTGATACAGGCCCCGGCGTCGAACTTCGCCGACCAGGGCGCGCACCAGGCGCCGCTCACCCCGTCCGACAGAAGGCCGCGCAGCGGGAACCAGTCGAGGAAGGAGCCGCCGGCGAAGAGCACCATCAGCAAAACGGCGAAGATGAAGCCCGGGATCGCATAGGCGACGATGACGATGCCCGACGTCCAGACGTCGAAGGTCGAACCGTCCTTCAGCGCCTTGCGGATGCCGAGCGGGATCGAGATGAGATAGGACAGGAGCGTGATCCACAGGCCGAGCGAGATCGACACCGGCATCTTTTCGAGGATCAGGTCCCACACCCCGATCGAGCGGAAGTAGCTCTCGCCGAAGTCGAAGCGGGCATAGTTCCAGATCATCAGGGCGAAGCGCTCGAGCGGCGGCTTGTCGAAGCCGAACTGCTGTTCGAGCTTCTTGATGAAGGCCGGATCGAGCCCCTGCGCGCCGCGATAGCCGGAATCCTGGCTCGACGCCGAGGACGAGCCGAAGTCTGAGCTGACGCCGGACACGCGGTCGGCAGCGCCGCCGGCTTCGCCCCTGAGGCTCGCCACGACCTGCTCGATCGGCCCTCCCGGCGCGAACTGCACGACGACGAAGGAAATGGCCATGATCCCGAGGATGGTCGGGATCATCAGGAGCAGTCTGCGAAGGATGTAGGCGCCCATGAGGGGTCTTTTCGTCTCCGGTCGTCGCCCGCCGGGTCGGCGCGGGGCGGCAGTCAGCCGTGTTTCGCCCTTGTAAACCATTCCGGCGGCATGGCGCAAAACCGCGCCGCAGCGGGCGCGATCCTGACCGCGCCTTGCTTGCTCAGGCCTTGCCGAGCGCCTTCGCCTTGTCGGGATCGATCCACCAGAGCCGCTCGACCGGCCAGCCGTAGTCGGGTTTGGGCTCCTTGAATCCGAAGATGTCCCAGTAGGCGGCGCGACGAACGTCGGTGTTGATGTTGGGAAGCCAGTCGAGCCGCCAGCGCAGGACCCGGTCGAGGACGCGAATGGCCGTGACGAGTTCCTCTCGGCTTTGAGCCGCGCCGGCTTTGTCGATCAGCTTGTCGACGGCGTCGCTCGCCATGCCCGGATAGTTGTAGCTTCCCGGCCTGTCCTTGGAGTTCGATCCGAAGAACAGGGCCAGACTTTCCTTCGTCGGTGTTGCGCCGAGCGAAAAGGCCGCGAGGATCATGTCGTAGTCGAAGCGGTTGACCCGTTCCTGATATTGGGCGGCGTCGACGAGGCGGATCGAGGCATCGAGGCCGATCTTGCGCAGCGTGTCGAAAAACCGCGAATAGACCCGCACCTGCTCCTGGCCGGTAGTCAGGAACTCGATCTTGAAGACTTCGCCGTTGGCACTGGCCATCTGGCCGCCCTTTTGCTTCCAGCCGGCCTCGCCGAAAAGACGGATCGCCTCGCGCATTAGCTTGCGGTCGAGACCCGACGCATTGCTCACGGGCTGGGTCCAGACCTCGCCGAAGACCTCGTCTGGAATGCTTCCGCGAAGCGGCTCGAGCAGCTTGAGCTCCGCTGCGGACGGTTCGCCCATTGCATGGAATTCCGAACCCTGGAACGGTGAATCGGAGTGGATACGCAATCCGAACAGGAGATTGGCGTTCGTCCACTCGAAATTGAAGCACATGTTGATCGCACGGCGTATGCCGGCGTCAGCGAAGCGCTCACGCCGCTGGTTGAGCGCCCAACACTGGAAGCTCGGCAGCTTCCCGTCCGGAAACTCGCGCTTGACGACGGCGCCGCGCCGGACGGCGGGGAAGTCGTATCCGGTCGCCCAGTCCTTGGTCGTAAACTCCTCGCGAAAGGTGATGACCCCCTTTTTGAAGGCCTCGAATGCCGGCTGGCGATCGCGGAAGAAGTCGATCCTCAGGGTCTGGAAATGGTCAAGGCCGCGGTTGAAGGGCATGTCCTTCGCCCAATAGTCGTCGCGCTTTTCGTATTCGATATAGCGGCCATATTCGAAACGGCCGATCTTGAAGCCGCCGCTGCCGGGGATGATCTCATTGGCGATGTCGGTGAGTTTGCGGCCGTCGAAAAAGGCCTTCGGAATGATCGGCATTCCCAAGGCAAGCAAGGCGTCCTGGTAGCTCTGACGCTCAGAGAATATCAGCCGGACGGTGTCCGGATCGTTCGCAACGATCTCGTCCAGCTCGCGGAGCGTAACCTGAAGGCTCGGATGGCCGTCCGCTTTCAGCGCTTTGTAGGTGAAAACGATATCCTCGGCCGTCACCTTTGCCCCGGTCGAGAACAGCGCCTGCGGCCGCAGGCGAAACTTGAAGCTGCGCTTGTCCTTCGACACTTCGACGCTTTCAGCGAGCGCGCAGTACAGCGCGTCGGGCTCGTCGAGCGAAGATGTCATCAGCGCGTCGTAGAGATTTTCGATCCGGGGCGGTGCGTTGCCGCGGAGGACGAAGGTGTTCAACGTGTCGAAGGTAAAGGGCGACTGGTTCAGCACCCAGGAGGAGACGGCCATGTCGAACTGGCCGCCGGCGGGAGCATCGGGGCTCGCATAGTCGAAATGGCTGTAGTCTGCGGGATATTTCAGTTCGCCAAAGGCTGAGAGCCCGTGCAGCGGTGTGTCGGTCTTGACGTCGGCGAAGCCCCGGCCGGGCAGGGCCGCCGCCGCCGCCGCGCCGAGCGCCAGTTGGCCGAAGCTTCGGCGGGTGAGCCGCAGCACCGTCCCCATCAGTTCGCCGCGTCCTTCTGCGGCGACTTTTCGGCGGATTTCGCCCACCAGGCGAAGGGATCGACCGTCGAATAGGCCGGGTGCCTGCCGGTCATGCCGAACTTGTCCCAATAGGCGAGCCAGGTCTCGGCCTTGTACCACTGCGGGACGACGTAATATTCCCAGAGCATCACCCGGTCGAGCGCGTGCGTCGCGGCGACGAGGTCCTCGCGGTCCTTGGCGTAGACGATGTCGTTGACGAGCTTGTCGATCGCCGGGTTCTTGATGCCGGCATAGTTGCGGCTGCCGGGAGAATCGGCGGCCTGGCTCGACCAGAAGTCCCGCTGCTCGTTGCCCGGCGACAGCGACTGCGGATAGTACTTGATCCCGACCAGCTCGAAATTGAAGTTGGTCAGCCGCTCGATATACTGGTTGCTGTCGACGATGCGGATCGAGGCGTCGATGCCGAGGCGCTTCAGGCTGTCGGCGAAGGGCTGCAGCGTGCGCGCGTCGGTCGGGTCGTCGCCGAGCATCTCGATGGTAAAGGGCTCTCCGGTCTTGGCATTGACGAGACGCGAGCCCTTCCGCTCGTAGCCCGCCTCCTTCAGGAGTTCGTAGGCCTTGCGCAGGTTTTCGCGGGTCGACTGGTTGTCGGTGTAGACCGGCAGTTTGAATTCCTGCGTGAAGACTTCCGGCGGGATCTCGGATTTCAGCGGCTCGAGGAACTTCAGTTCCCGCTCGTCGGGCAGGCCGCGCGAGGCGAGCTCGCTGTTGTCGAAATAGCTCGTCATCCGCTGGTAAAGGTTGAAGAACAGCGTGCGGTTCATGTCCTCGAAATTGTAGGCCAGCGTCAGCGCCTCGCGCACCCGCCGGTCCTGGAACTTCGCAAGGCGGTTGTTGAGGACGTAGGCCTGCATCGACTCGACCTGGTGGTCGGGGATCGTGGTCTTCTTCACCTCGCCGTTCTTGAAGGCCGGAAAGTCGTATTCGGTCGCCCAGCGCCGCGAGATGTTCTCCACCCGGTAGTCGTCGAGGCCGCCCTTCTTGAACGCCTCCCAGGACGCGTTGGAATCCCGCAGATAGGTGTAGTCGATGGTGTCGTAGTTGTAGCGCCCCTTGTGCGGCGCGACGTCGGCGGCCCAGTAGTCCTTGACGCGGTTCCACTCGATCGACTGTCCGGTGACGAAGCGGCCGATCTCGTAGGGGCCGGAGCCGAGCGGCGGCTCCAGGCCGGGCTGCGAGATGTCGCGCTTCTTGCCGTCCGGGCCGGTGCCTTCCCACCAGTGCTTCGGCAGCACGGTGAGATCGCCCATGATGTGCGGCAGTTCGCGGTTGCCGGTCTGGTCGAAGGTGAAGGTCACCTCGCGCTCGCCGGTCTTTTCCGCCTTGACGACGTTCTTGTAGTAAGCCGCCCATTGCGGATGCAGCTTCTTCAGCGTGTCGAAGCTCCAGATCACGTCCTCGACGGTGATCGGCTGGCCGTCGTGCCACTTCGCCCGCGGATCGAGCCGGAAGGTCACCGACGACTTGTCCTCGGGATAGCGGACCGCCTCGGCGATCATCGCATAGACGACGGAGGGCTCGTCGGTCGACTGCTCCATCAGCGTGTCGTAGAGCAGCCCGCCGCCGAAATTGGCGAGGCCCGCCGCCGGCGTGCCGCGCACCACGAAGGGATTGAAGCTGTCATAGGAGCCGACGGCGATCTGGTTCAGCGTCCCGCCCTTCGGCGCGTCGGGATTGACGTAGTCGTAATGCTGGAAGTCGGCCGGATATTTCGACGGCTCGGCAAGCGACATCGACGTCCGCCATTCGCCCGCCTCGGCGTCCGGCGCCGCGGCCTTCGCCGCCGTGTCGGAAGCGCTCGTCGCGGAGGCTGCGTCGTTCGATCCGGCGGCGGCGGACCCCTGTTCCTCGGCCCGTGCGGCGGTGAGGGCCATGACGAAGGCCATGCATGAGGCGGCGAGAAGGCGGGTGGCGCGCGTCGTGATCGGCAAGGGCGGGGCTCTCCGTCTGGCGTTGCGATTGCGTCCTACCGTTCTCGCCGCTCTTTATGGCGACCATGGGAGGACTTTGCCAAGTGACGAAAGTTTCATCGATATTCCGTGAGGCCGGCGGCCTGCCGGGCGGAGGCCGCATGGCACCGCTCGGCTCGGCGCGATGCGGGTACGAAAAAGCCCCGGCACTGACCGGGGCTTTCCGAATGACCGCGGGCGGCAGGCCGCAGCCCGCTACTCGCCCTTCTTCTTGCCGCTCTCGTCGAAGCTCGCGAGATAGGCGATGACGTTGTCGATGTCCTTCTGGTCCTTCAGGCCGGGGAACGACATCTTGGTGCCGGGCGCCACCGCCTTCGGATCGGAGAGCCAGGAATGCAGCTCCTCCACCGTCCAGGTCGGATGGTCCTTGGCGTAGGTCTGCAGCGCCGAGGAGAAGCTGTAGCCGTCGACGGCGGCGATCTTCTCGCCGAGGATGCCGTTCAGCTCGGGACCGATCTTGTTCTTCGCGCCTTCGCCGATCGAATGGCACGCCTTGCACTTGTTGAAGACCTTCTCGCCCGCGGCGGGATCGCCGGCGACCTCGGTCGCGCCGGCATCGCCACCCGCCGCTTCGCCGCCGGCGGCGGCACCGCCCGCGGCGGCCGGAGCTGTCTGACCGCCGGAAGCGTCGGCTGCCTGACCGCCAGCCTCACCGCCGGCCTCACCCTTCGGCTGGGCAGCCGCCTGCTGTTCCTGCGGCGCCGCGGCCTTGTCGCCGGATGCCGCGGCGTCGGCGGCCGGCTGCGCCGGCTGCTCGCCCTTGGCGCCGTCCGCCGGCGTCTTGACCTCGGTGGTCTTCTCGCCGCTCTCGGCCGGCGGCGCTTGCGGTGCCGCGCCGGCCTCGGCCGGCGCCTGCGCCGCCTCGCCGCCGGCATTGGCGCCGGATTCGGTGGTGGTCGCAGCGTTGGTCTCGGTCGCGGCCTTATCGCCGCCCTCGGCTGCGGCTTCGCCTTCGGCGGGCGCCTCCGGCAGCGGCGCCGGGCTGTCCGACAGAGTGTGCAGATAGGCGATGACGTCGGCCCGGTCCTCGGGCTTCGGCAGGCCGGCGAAGCCCATCGCCGTGCCCTTCACGTAGCCCTTGGGGTTCTTCAGGAAGTGATAGAGGTGGTCGTAGTCCCACTTCTTCGAGCCGCCTTCGGAAAACTCCTTCATGCCGGCCGAATAGTTGAAGTCGGAGACCGAGGCGACCGGCCGCATGACGACGTCCCACAGATGCGGGCCGACCTTGTTCGGGCCGCCCTTCTCGCCGGAGTGGCAGGCGCCGCACTTCTTGAAGATGTTGGCGCCGTTGTCGGCGCTGGCCTTCTGCAGGAGGGTGGCGATCGGCGGGTCTTCGGCCGCGGCCTTCTCGCCGCCGCCGGAGGCCTCGGACGGTTCGGCGGCGACGATCTCGTAGCCTGGCTTTTCGGGGGCCTCGGAATGGAACAGCCCTTCGGCGAGAATGCTGCCGCCGAAGACGACGAACACGGTGCCGAGAATGGCGCCGAAGATCTTGTTGGCCTCAAACGAATCCATTGGCGGGACTGACCCTCCCCATCATTTGCCATCACCTGCCGCTTAGGGCAGACCCCCACTGAGACGGGCGGACCGTAGGTGTTTTGCCGATTCAAGGCAACACCTGTAGAAAGCACGCCGCCGGGCACTTTTGTCACTTTCCAAACTTCGGCTCAAGCATCCGGCGAGAGGATCATCGGTTCAGGCAACGCGTCATGTCGACACTCATTCTCATCCCCGCCCGGCTCGGTTCGACGCGCCTGCCCAGGAAGGCGCTGGCCGACATCGCCGGCCGGCCGATGGTGGTCCGCGTCGCCGAGCGGGCAGCGGCCGCCGCGGCCGGCCGCGTCGTCGTCGCCACCGACGCCGAGGAGATCCGGGCGGCGGTCGTTTCGGCGGGTTTCGAGGCGGTGATGACCTCCGTCGAGCATCAGTCGGGCTCCGACCGGATCTTCGAGGCGCTGCAGGCGGTCGATCCGCGCGGCGAGGCCGAGACGATCATCAACGTCCAGGGCGACCTGCCGACCATCGATCCGGAGACAATCCGCCGCTCCGTCGCGCCCTTCGAGGACGCGCGGTGCGACATCGCGACGCTCGCGGCGGTGATCACCCACGAGGCCGAGCGCGACAATCCCAACGTCGTCAAGCTGGTCGGCTCGCCGATCGGCCCGCGGCGGCTGCATGCGCTCTACTTCACGCGGGCGCGCGCGCCCTGGGGCGAGGGGCCGCACCACCATCACATCGGGCTCTACGCCTATCGCCGCGAGAGCCTGGAGCGCTTCGTTTCGCTGGCGCCCTCGACGCTGGAGAAGCGGGAGAAGCTCGAACAGCTGCGGGCGCTGGAAAACGGGATGCGAATCGACGCCGAGATCGTCGATACCGTGCCGCTCGGGGTCGACGGTCCGGACGATCTCGTGCGCGCCCGCGAAATCTACGGAGCATGACCATGGCCGACGACCGTCCGTTGATCGCCTTCCAGGGCGAACCCGGCGCCAATTCCGACATGGCCGTCGGAGACGTCTTCGGCAGCGCCTACGAAGCGCTGCCATGCCCCTCCTTCGACGACGCCTTCGCGGCGCTCAAGGCGGGATCGGTCGAGCAGGGCGGCCGGGACCGGCGGGTCGAGCGGGCGATGATTCCGATCGAGAACACGCTCGCCGGCCGGGTCGCCGACATCCATCTCCTGATGCCGGATTCCGGGCTGCAGATCGTCGGCGAATACTTCATGCCGATCCATTTTCAGCTCATGGCCCTGCCGGGCGTCGCAAAGAGCGAGATCCGCACGGTTTCCAGCCACATCCACGCGCTCGGACAGTGCCGCAAATATCTGCGCTCGAACGGCTGGAAGCCGCAGGTCTCCGGCGACACCGCCGGGGCGGCGCGCGAGGTGGCCGAGGCGCGGGACCGGACGCGGGCGGCGCTGGCGCCGCGGCTCGCGGCGCAGTATTACGGCCTGTCGATCCTCGAAGAGGACGTCGAGGACGCGGCGAACAACGTCACCCGCTTCGTCATCCTCGCCAATCCCGAGCACCAGCCCTACACCGACCCGGACGAGCGGCGGGTGCGGCTCTGGGCGCCGCGTGATCCGGTGCTCGGCGAGGACGGCCGCCAGATGATCAGCCGCGACGTGGTGACGACCTTCGTGTTTCGGGTGAAGAACATCCCGGCGGCCCTCTACAAGGCGCTCGGCGGCTTTGCCACCAACGGCATCAACATGACCAAGCTCGAGAGCTACCAGCTCGGCGGCTCCTTCTCTGCGACGCTGTTTTACGCCGACGTCGAGGGCCATCCGCACGACCCGGCGCTCGGCCGGGCGCTGGAGGAACTGAGGTTCTTCTCCGCCGAATATCGCAATCTCGGCGTCTACCGGGCGGCGGAGAACCGCCAGGCGCTGCTGTTGCCGGGGGAGTGAGGGGCTTCCTTCCGGGGCCGCAACCTCGTCAGCCGGCAGAAGACCCTCGCCCTTCGAGGCTCCGCTTCGCTCTGCTCAGCGTCGCACCTCAGGATGAGGGGGATGTGCGGGCACCGCGCGATCCGCTTCCCGAGCGAGGTGCAGGATCCGTTCGGGCAAATCTGCGGTCTCGAGGAAGGGCGCATGGCCCTGGCCGGCAATCTCGATCGCTGCAAGGTTAGGGTGGCGGGTTTTCATCTCGGCGACGGTCTCGACGGAAAACAGCGCCGAATGCCCGCCGCGGATGACGAGGAGCGGCACGGCCTTCAACAGGTCGAAGGCCTCCCAGAGTTCGGGCAGCGGCTGGTCGAGATCCATGGTGCGGAGCGGCAGGAGCAGCGCCGGGTCGTAGTCGCCATGGATCCGGCCGTCGCGCGCGACGAAACCGGCCCGCGCCATGCGCTCGAAGTCGGCGCGCGGCGACGCCGGAAAGCCCGCGGCGTTGGCCGCGACCACGGCGTCGACGGCGCTCTCCCAGTCCGCAAAGGATTCGGTGACGCCGACCGTGTCCCGGATGAGCTTCAGCCCCGCCGTCTCCAGCCGCGGACCGGCGTCGTTGAAGACCGCCCCGGCGATGACGTCGAGGCGCATCGCCGCGATCAGGTGGATGACGAGCGTTCCGCGCGAGGTGCCGACGAAGACGGCGCGGGAAATGCCGAGATGGTCGAGGCCCGCCAGCGTGTCGGCGGCCTCCGCCGGGACGCTGTAGGCCTCGGCGTCTTCGGCCCATTCCGAGAGGCCGCGGCCGCGATAGTCGACGGCGACCACCGCGCGGGCGGGATCGCGTTCCCGCACATGGCGGGCGAAGGCGGCGAAGTCGCGGGAGTTGCGGGTGAGGCCCGGCAGGCAGACGAGCGGCAGCGGGGCCGCCGCCCTGCCGGGAATCTCCCCCCAGGCGCGGCCGGCAAGGCGCAGCCCGCCATGCTCGAAGAAGAACGGCTCGCCGTCACTCGTCGCCATCCCGGCTCCTCAAGCTCCGTCGCGGCGGCAGGTCGCTGCGCGCTTTGCCGGGCAAGCTATCGCGGCAGCGGCCGGTTTCGAGCCGGCCGGTGCGATCTGCGCAATCTGCGCAAAGCCGCGTCCGCGCGCTCCTTATCCCCTGCGGCCGTTGACGAGATCGCTCTCGATCGAGAAGGGCGCGCCGAGGCGGATCTTGTAGACCTCGTAATTCTCCATGATCCGCTGCACGTAGTTGCGCGTCTCGGTGTAGGGGATGCGCTCCACCCAGTCGACGACCTGGTCGAGCGACATGCGGCGCGGATCGCCGAAGCGCTCGATCCACTCGCGCGCCCGGCGCGGTCCGGCATTGTAGGCGGCGAAGGTCAGCACGTAGGACCCGTCGAAATTGTCGATCTGGTCGCCGAGATAGCGTGCCCCGAGGGCGGCGTTGTAGCCGGGGTCGGAGGTCAGCCGCTGCGGCGAATAGGACACGCCGATCTTCTGCGCCATGGTCTTCGCCGTGCCCGGCATCAGCTGCAGCAGGCCGAGCGCCCCGGCCGCCGACCGCGCCTGCGGGTTGAAGCCGCTTTCCTGCCGGGCGATCGCATAGGCGAGCGCCTTGCCGGCCGCCGAGATGTTGGCATTGGCGGGGATGACGCCGGTCGGGAAGGCGAGGGCCGGGGCGTCGACGCCCCGCCAATAGGCGATCTTGCCGATCGAGAGCACGAGATGATAGTCGCCGCGCCGCTCGGCCATCACCGCGAGCAGGCCGAGCTCGCCCGGGCTCTGGAGCTCCTCGGCGAGGTCGCGGTAGAGGATGTCGGCGCGCCAGTCGGAGCCGATCGCCTCGAGCCGCTGGATCGCCCGCACCGCCTCTCGCGAGGAAAAGCGCTGGCGCTCGCTGCTGCTGGGGCTCGGGAACTCGATGGCGCCGGGGCTGTGGCCGAGGCGCGCGGCCGCGAGCTGGCCGTAGAAGGTCGCCGCATAGTGGGCGGCGCGCTGGTAGTAGCCGCGGGCATCGCCGCCGCCGCCGGCTTCCGCCGCCCGGCCGAGCCAGTAATAGCCGCGCGACAGCGACAGCGGCTTGTTGGACATTCTCAGGATGCTGGCGAAGTGCCGCGACGCCGTCGAGGCGTCGCCGAGGAAGCGCAAAGCGATCCAGCCGGCATGGAACTCGGCCTCCACCGCCTCGGCCGAATCGAGCGCCGAATGGCCGGCGGCGATGCGGTAGGCCATCTTGGTCTTGCCGAGGTCGAGGAGGTCGCGCGCGACGATGCGCCGCTCGTTCCACCAGGCGTCGGGATCGATCAGCACGGCCGGGTCGCGCGGCACGTTTGCCAGGATCTCGGCCGCCTCGTCGACCTTTCCGGCCTTGCGGTCGTATTCGACGCGGGCGAGGAGATAGCCCGGGTCGGAGCGCTGCGAGCGCGGCACGGCGGCAAGCAGCCGCCCGGCATTCGCCTGGTTGCGGATGACGGCGGCGCGGGCGGCATAGAGCTCGTTCGCCCCGGCGAGTTTGGCGGCGCGCGCGGCATCGCTCACCCGCTCGCGGTAGAGCAGCATGTCCATGCGGTGCTTGTGGTCGGCCGGCCCGAGCAGCGTGCCGAAGGTCGAGAGCATCTGGCGCTCGGTCGAGGCGTCCATCACCTCGTTGCGCCAGGTCGCCGAGACTAGCTGCTTGGCGCGCTTCACCTCGCCGACGCCGAGCCAGGCCTTGGCGAGCGCCATGGCGCCCTCGGGGCTTTCCGGCGCGGTGTTGGCGAAGGCGGCGAGCACCTCGCGCGGGCCGTGGTTCTCGCGCCAGATCGCCTTTTCCGAATTGATCCGCAGCGCCTTCATGCCGGGCCAGCCGGAGAGCGAACGCGCCGCGTCGGCGATCTCCACCGCCGGCACGTCGCGGCCGCCGTTGAGCGCGATCGCCCAGGTCAGGATGTCGCGGTCGAGCGTGCCGGGGGTCATGCCCTCGCGGATCGAGCGGGCGCGCACGGCGTTGCCGTCCGACAGCGCCTGCAGCCCGTCCTTCAGGTCGCCGCCGATCGCCGAGACCGGCCGGACCATCTGCGGCACCGCCGCGATCGAGGCGGTGAAGGCGGTGGCGTCGGCCGAAAGCTCCTCGGGCGGCCGACGCGGGATCGGCACCTCGCCCGGCACCGGCGCGCCGAACCGCGCCGTGTCGAGGCCGGTATCGGCGTCGAAACCCGCCGGGCGCGCGGCCGGCACCGGGCCGACCTGCGGCAGCAGGTCCGGCTGGGCGAGGGAAGGCTGCGCCAAGAGCGATGCCGCCAGCGTCATTGCGAGGCATCGGGCGGCGCGCGGAAGTCTCTGCATGGACGTTCTCATCGGCTGGCGAACAACGGTCTGAAGGCCGGCGGGTTCTTTCTCCGGCATGGTTGCCAATGCTCTCACGATCGCCGTTAAGCTCGTGTTACCGCGGCCATTGTCGCTGATCCGCGAGCGATTGACGAGGCCGCTTGTTTCGGCCGGCGAGCTTCAATATGTTCGCGCGACCAGCGAAAGGTCTGCGACGCTACGCGTCCCGCGCGGGAGCGGTCGCTTTCGAGGTCGCGCGGCGATGGCTGGAAGCTTTCCCGACGTAAGAACGAGCTCTTCGGCACGGACCGGGAGCGGTGGGAGTGAATGATGTTCAATGGCTCGATTCCGGCGCTGGTGACGCCGTTCGACGAAGAAGGCGGCTTTGCCGAGGACGTCTTTTCGCGTTTCGTCGAATGGCAGATCTCAGAAGGATCGACCGGCGTCGTGCCGGTCGGCACCACGGGCGAGAGCCCGACCCTCAGCCATGACGAACACAAGCGCGTCGTCGAAGTCTGCGTCAAGGTCGCGGCCGGTCGCGTTCCCGTGATCGCCGGTGCCGGCTCCAACAACACCGACGAGGCGATCGATCTCGCGAAATTCGCCGAAAAGGCCGGCGCCGACGGGCTTCTCGTCGTCACGCCCTATTACAACAAGCCGAACCAGCGCGGCCTTTACGCCCATTACGCGGCGATCGCCCGGGCGGTGTCGCTGCCGATCCTGATCTACAACATTCCGGGTCGCTCGATCATCGACATGACGCCCGAGACGATGGGCCGGCTCGCCGCCGACTTTTCCAACATCGTCGGGGTCAAGGACGCCACCGCCAAGGTCGACCGGGTCTCCGAGCAGCGGCAGACCTGCGGCACCGACTTCGTCCAGCTGTCGGGCGAGGATGCGACCGCGCTCGGCTTCAACGCCCATGGCGGGACGGGCTGCATCTCCGTGACGGCGAACGTCGCGCCGCGGCTCTGCGCCGAGATGCAGGCCGCCTGCGCCCGCGGCGACTATCCTTCGGCGCGCGAGATCCAGGACCGGCTGATGCCGCTGCACAAGGCGCTGTTCATCGAGCCGAGCCCCACGGGGGTGAAATACGCCCTCGACAAGCTCGGCAAGGTGAAGAATTCCGTCCGCCTGCCGCTGGTGCCGGTGGAAGCCTCGACCGCCGAGACGATCGACCGGGCGCTGCGCCACGCCGGCCTGCTGAACTGACCGCGGCCGTCCGGGCGACGCTCGTTTAATCCCGCTCCGGCGGTCTGCCCGACCACGAAAGGGATGTGCGCCCGGCGCGCACGTCGTCATGCCATGGCCAAGAAGAAATCCACCGCCTCGAACGTCGCGGCCGAAAACCGCAAGGCGCGGTTCAACTACGAGATCGTCGACACGCTGGAGGCCGGTCTGTCGCTGACCGGCACCGAGGTGAAGTCGCTGCGCGACGGCAAGGCCTCGATTGCCGAGGCCTATGCCACGGAGGAGCAGGGCGAGCTCTGGCTGATCAATTCGAACCTGCCGGAATATCTGCAGGCGAACCGCTTCAACCACAATCCGAAGCGCCGTCGCAAGCTGCTGGTCCACAAGACGCAGCTCAACCGGCTGGCCGGCGCCGTCCAGAAGGACGGCATGACGCTCGTGCCCCTGAAGATCTATTTCAACGACCGCGGCGTCGCCAAGCTGGAACTCGCGGTCGCAAGGGGCAAGAACGCCCCCGACAAGCGCCAGACCATCAAGGAACGAGACTGGAACCGCCAGAAGCAGCGGATCCTGAAGGAAGGGTGAGGGCAGGGGAACGCCGGGCCGCGCCCGCGGCGTGACGCGCCTCTGCCGCCGCGGCGGTTCCGCCGGGCCCGCCGCCGCCCTCGGCCTCGTGCGGCTGAGCGAAGGCGATCATCCCGCAGACTGCAAGGATCGGCCCGCCCCATGCCCGTCATTGGAATCATCTCGGATACCCACGGCCTGTTGCGGTCTGAAGCACTCGTGCCGCTTCAGGGCGCGGCGCACATCATCCATGCCGGCGACATCGGAGCGGAGGAGATCGTTCCGCGGCTCGAGGAGATCGCGCCGGTCACGGCGATCCGCGGCAATGTCGACAAGGCGAAATGGACGCGCGCCTTTCCCGAGACGGCGTCGGTCGAGCTGTTCGGCCAGCGCTTCTTCGTCATCCACGACCGGGGTGATCTTGCCTTCGATCCTGCGCCGGAAGGCTATCACGCCGTCATTTCCGGTCACTCGCACAAGCCGGGCATCGAGACGGTCGACGGCGTACTCTTTCTCAATCCCGGCAGCGCCGGGCGCAGGCGATTCAAGCTGCCGGTGACGGTCGCTACCATCGTGATCGAGGATGGGGCGATGACGCCGACGATCCACGCGATCGGTTGATGGTCCGGTTCAGCCGTTCGGTGTCGTCGCAGGAAGATCGCCCGGCAAATCTCGGAATCGAGGACCGTCAGCGAAGTTTATGATCCTCGTGGATTTTTCCGAATTTGACACTTGATGCGACGCCTCACCCGATCGGGACTCGAATGTCGAATTCGATCCGACAGGCCGCCATCGCGAACGGCCAGCGCCGCGCCGGCTACCCGTAGAGCCGCTCGTCCCACCAGACCGGCTCGGGCAGTTCGTGGGTGATGCGACGGACCTCCGGATGGCGGGGATTGATGAGGATGTTGCGCTCGATCCGGGCCGGAATCGACGGGACGATCAGCAGCGCGGTGCGTCCCTGCTCATGCCAAGTCACGCCAAACGCCTTGCAGATGCCTTCGTCCGCGCCGTCCCAGCCGGGGTGAGACTCCGGCTGGAAGACCTCGTAGCTCGTGCCGTTCGGGATGGTGATCCAGATGTAGTGCTGGTTCGGCGGCAGCACCTGATTGGCGTGGACGAGTTTCTCCAGCATCGCCGTGGAATAATGCTCCGACGTGTAGATCACCGGGCTACCGGCGGTGTTCCAACGTCCCGGATAGAGGCGGGAGCCCTCGCTGTCGAAGATCGGATAGGCGCCGTCGGGATCGCCGATGCGGTACGCGGTGAGAACGCGGTCCGTCCGGCTGCCTCTCACACGCCGCCGCCATAGGCCGCCCGTCCGAGCAGATTGACGACGAGATCCGCGCCGGGGCTGGTGCCGAGCGCCACGTCGAGGGGCGGCTTGCCCTCCAGCATGGGATGCGGCCGGCCGAGAAATTCGCGGGCCTTTTCCGGGCTTTTGAAGACCTCCAGCGCAAAGCCGAAGACTTTGGCGAGGCGTGCCAGGCGATCACCCTCTTCGCTCGTCAGCCGCTTGTCGGCCGATCTGCGCCGGCGTTCCAGGGTCGCCTTGGGAACGAGGCGGAACTTGAACTGCGCGTCGTCGGGCGCCACGGTCTCCGCCAGCCGGTCGAGCGCCGCCACCGGCAGACCGGCCTCGATGGAGGCGACGACGGCAAGCCGCGTCGCTCTCGGCGGGAGAGCGACGCCGAGCAGCGCCTCGATCGATGCGGGCTGGAAGGCCATCGGACACTCCGTCTCAGTTGAGGCAAATGTGCGCCTCGTCTGAGGGGATTGCAAGGCGGCTGCCGCGTTTCGCCGCCGGGCGCATCTCCCGCTCGTCTTCGCCGGGGAGGCGGGATGGCACGAGCCGCTCGCGCCGGCGCTTCACGTTTCCAGAAACGCCGCCGCCTCTGTGAACACCGCCTCGAACATCGCCGTCGTCAGCCGGCCGGTGTTGGTGTTGTAGCGCGAGCAGTGATAGGTCGGGAAGAGCCGCAGCCCGGCGAGGTCGCTCGCTCCGCCGTGGCGGAACGGGTGGGCGGCGATGCGGCCGCCGAGCGCCCGGACGGTCGACTCGTGGGCGATCTTGCCGAGGGTGACGACGGCGCGGAGCTCGGGAAAGCCCGCGAGCGTCGGCGCCAGGAAGCCGCGGCAGGCATTGATCTCGGCCCCGACCGGCTTGTTCTGCGGCGGGACGCATCGCACCGCGTTGGTGATCGCCGCCCCGTAGAGCTCGAGCCCGTCGTCGGGTCGGGCGTCGAAGCGGTGGTTGGCGAAGCCGAATTTCGACAGCGTCGCATAGAGGAGGTCGCCGGCATAGTCGCCGGTGAAGGGCCGCCCGGTGCGGTTGGCGCCACGCAGCCCCGGCGCGAGGCCGACGACGAGGAGGCGCACCGCCTCCGGCCCGCCCTGCGGCAGGAAACTCGGCACCGGCGCGTTGTGCCAGGCCGGCTCCTTCGCCCGCCACTCGTTCCGGAAGGCGGCGAGGCGCGGACAGAGCGGACAGTCGCGGGGCGGCTCGGCCGGAGTTCCGGCGAAGCGATGCGCCGCGCCGGGGCGGGCGGCCATCGGGGGCGTTCGGGTCGGCACGGTTTCGGCAGCCGGGATGCGGCTCAGTAGTCGTCGTCGTCCTCTCCGACGGGCTCGGCCCGACGGGCGGCGCGGGCCTCGCGCTCGGCCGGATTGCGGCCGATCTCGCCGCGCAGCGTGACGATGTCGATGAAGTGGTCGGCCTGGCGCCTGAGATCGTCGGAGATCATCGGCGGCGATGAGGTCAGCGTCGAGACCACCGAAACCTTGCGGCCCCTGCGCTGCAGCGCCTCGACCAGCGACCGGAAGTCGCCGTCGCCGGAGAACAGCACGAAGTGGTCGACCGTCTCGACCAGCTGCATGGCATCGATCGCCAGCTCGATGTCCATGTTGCCCTTGATCTTGCGGCGGCCGGACTGGTCGGTGAATTCCTTGGCCGGCTTGGTGACGACGCGGTAGCCGTTGTAGTCGAGCCAGTCGATCAGCGGCCGGATCGACGAGTACTCGTTGTCCTCGATCAAAGCCGTGTAGTAGTATGCCCGAAGCACATAGGCCTGACGCTGGAACCACACCAGCATCTTCTTGTAGTCGATATCGAATCCAAGATTTTTTGACGTCGCGTAAAGATTGGCGCCGTCGATGAATAGAGCAAGTTTCTCGCGCTGATCAAACATTTTTTGCAACTCGGGTTGGAAAATCGGGTAAAATTCGCAGGAAAAACGGCAGATTTGCAGCATCGCCGGGTCGTTCCACTTCGTGAAGCGGCCGTAGCAGGTTTTCGTGGGCGGCGGCAAGAGCGAAGCGCTGTCGCCGATCGTTTCCGGTCCGGTGTTCCGGGCCGTCGCAAGACTGCACGGGTGGAAGATCGTAAGTCCGGCACTTGCCCCGCAGGTGCGAAACGTCTATGTGCGGGCCTTCGCCAGCAGAATTGACTTGTTTCAGGAGACAGGCATGGCCCGCGTCACCGTCGAAGATTGCGTCGACAAGGTCGAGAACCGGTTCGAGCTGGTCCTTCTCGCCAGTCACAGGGCGCGCCAGATCTCGCAAGGCCAGACGATAACCGTCGATCGCGACAACGACAAGAACCCGGTCGTCGCGCTTCGCGAGATCGCCGACGAGACGCTTTCCCCGGGCGATCTCAAGGAAGACCTGATCCACTCGCTGCAGAAGCATGTCGAGGTGGACGAGCCGGAGCCGCGGCCCGACCAGGACCGCCGCGACGAGAATCAGCGCCTCGTCGCCGCGGCGGCGGCGGAGGTTCCCGCCCATGTCGAGCCCGCGGCGGAGGACGCCGAGGCGGTTTCCTTCGACCGGATGTCCGAGGAAGACCTGCTTGCCGGCATCGAGGGCCTCGTGCCGCCGGAAAAGACCGACGATTATTGAGATTGCGGGTGCCAGGCCTCTTCAAGGGCGGCACCATAAGGCACTATATTGGGGGTGTCGTCCGACCGTGACGGCGCCCCCTTTTCGTTTCACGCTCACCCCAGGGACCATCGCCACAAGCCCATGATGCGGCAGTACGAACTCGTCGAGAAGGTCGCGGCCTACAAGCCGGAGCTCGACGAAGCGCTTCTCAACCGGGCCTATGTCTACGCCATGCAGAAGCACGGCTCGCAGAAGCGCGCCAGCGGCGATCCGTATTTCTCGCATCCCCTCGAAGTCGCCGCGATCCTCACCGAGATGCATCTCGACGAGGCGACGATCGCCGTGGCGCTCCTGCACGACACGATCGAGGATACCGACGCCACCCGCAAGGAGATCGACCATCTCTTCGGCCCGAAGATCGGCCAGCTGGTCGAGGGCCTGACCAAGCTGAAGCGGCTCGACCTCGTCTCCAAGAAGGCGGCGCAGGCGGAGAACCTGCGCAAGCTGCTCTTGGCGATCGCCGACGACATCCGCGTCCTTCTGGTCAAGCTCGCCGACCGGCTGCACAACATGCGCACGCTCGGCCCGATGGCGCCGGAAAAGCGCGCCCGCATCGCCCAGGAGACGATGGACATCTATGCGCCGCTGGCCGGCCGCATGGGCATGCAGGACATGCGCGACGAGCTCGAGCAGCTGTCCTTCCGCCATCTCAACCTCGACGCCTTCGAGACGATCACCGCGCGGCTCGCCGAGCTGAAGGACCGCCATGCCGAGACGATCGCCGCGATCGAACGCGACCTGACCGCCAAGCTGAAGGAGAACGGCATCCAGGCGACGGTCTCCGGGCGCCAGAAGACCGCCTATTCGGTGTTCTCCAAGATGCAGCGCAAGGCGCTGTCCCTGGAACAGCTCTCCGACATCTTCGGCTTTCGGGTGATCGTCGACGGCGAGGAGGCCTGCTACCGGACGCTCGGCATCGTCCACCGTTCCTGGCCGATGGTGCCCGGGCGGTTCAAGGACTACATCTCGACGCCGAAGCAGAACGACTACCGTTCCCTCCACACCACCATCGTCGGGCCCTCGCGCCAGCGCGTCGAACTGCAGATCCGCACCCGGGCGATGCACGAGGTCGCCGAATACGGCGTCGCCGCCCATGCCGTCTACAAGGACCGGGCGGCGTCCGGTGCGGTGCACCTGTCGAAGGACTCCAATGCCTATGGGTGGCTGCGGCGCACCATCGAGCTGCTCGCCTCGGGCGACAATCCGGAAGAGTTTCTCGAACACACCAAGCTCGAGCTGTTCCAGGACCAGGTGTTCTGCTTCACCCCGAAGGGGCGGCTGATCGCCCTGCCGCGCGGCGCGACGCCGATCGACTTCGCCTATGCCGTCCATTCCGAGGTCGGCGACGCCTGCGTCGGCTGCAAGATCGACGGTCGCATCATGCCGGTGGTCACCGAGCTCGCCAATGGCGACGAGGTGGAGGTGATCACGGCGAAGGGGCAGACGCCGCCGCAGGCCTGGGAGAACATCGCCGTCACCGGCAAGGCGCGGGCGGCGATCCGCCGCGCGGCGCGCACGCAGATCCGCAAGCAGTATTCCGGCATTGGCCAGCAGATCCTCGAGCGCACCTTCGCGCGGGCCGGCAAGGCGTTCTCGCGCGACGCGCTGAAACCGTTGCTCGGCAAGCTCGGCCACCGGGAGATCGAGGACGCGCTCGCCGCCGTCGGCCGCGGCGAGCTGAAGTCGACGGACGTTCTCAGGGCGGCGTTTCCGGATTTTCAGGAGAGCCGGGTCACCAAGGCGATGGAGCGGGCCGAGGACGAGGGCTGGTTCAACCTGCGCACCGCCGCCGGCATGATCTTCCGCATGCCCGGCCGCGCACGGGTCAAGCCGCGCAGGAACGGCAACGCCATCCCGATCCGCGGCGCCGGCGACGACATGCCGGTGCGCTTCGGGCCCGACGGGGCGGTGCCCGGCGACCGCATCGTCGGCATCATTGAGCCGGGCAAGGGAATCACCATCTATCCGATCCAGTCGCCTGCCCTGACCGCCTATGACGACGAGCCGGAGCGCTGGATCGACGTCAGGTGGGACATCGACGAGGCGATGAGCGAGCGCTTTCCCGCCCGCATCGTCCTGTCGGCGAAGAACGAGCCGGGCTCGCTCGCCGAGATCGCAGAGACGATCGCCGTCAACGACGCCAATATCCACAATCTGTCGATGGTCTCGACGGCGCCGGACTTCACCAAGATGATCATCGACGTCGAGGTGTGGGACATCCAGCACCTCAACCAGACGCTCCGCCAGCTGCGGGCGAAGTCCTGCGTCGCCGACGTCACCCGGGTCAACGGCTGAGAAGCTGGCTTGAACGGCAGGCGGCCGCCGGATAACGAGGGCCGCGGGCGGCGAAGGGAGCGAGCATGACCAACGAGGACGTCCTCGATATCTTCCGGCAGGCGGGGGCCTATCTCGAGGGGCACTTCATCCTGACCTCGGGCCTCAGGAGCCCGGTCTTCCTGCAGAAGGCCCGCGTCTTCATGCATCCGACCCTGACCGAAAGGCTCTGCCGGGCGCTGGCAGAGCGCATCCGCAACGAGACCGATGGGGCGATCGACTTCGTCGTCGGCCCGGCGGTCGGCGGCCTCATTCCCGCCTACGAGACCTCGCGCCATCTCGGCAGCCCGGCGATCTGGGTGGAGCGCGAGAACGGCGCCTTCCGGCTGCGGCGGTTCGAGATCGCGCCCGGCGCGCGGGTCGTCATCGTCGAGGACATCGTCACCACGGGCCTGTCGATCCGCGAGACCGTCGCCTGCATGCGCGATCTCGGCGCCGAGGTTGTCGCCGCGGCCTGCATCATCGACCGGTCCGCCGGCAAGGTCGACGTCGGCGTGCCGCTGATCGCGCTTGCCGAATACGAGGTGCCGGCCTATCCGGCCGATGCGCTGCCGCCGGAGCTCGCCGCAATCCCGCCGGTCAAGCCCGGCAGCCGCTCGCTCTGAGGCGCCCTCGCGCCACCCGGCTGCACGAAACCCGACGCCGCGACGAAAGCGGACGAGAATTTCGCCGCAAAGCCATGCCCTAAGCCTTGCCCTGTGGCAGACTGCCGGCGGCGCCCCAGGGGCGAGGGCTGCGATCTGCAGGGCGGCGGAATTCGGCGTCGGTTCGATCGCTTCGGAGTTGGCGGACCTCAATGTTGTTTCGGCGGCGCGTGCCCGAAGGCCGGTGGGCGCGATTGCGCACGTTCCTCTGGCCGCGGCGGTCGTTCCGGCGCTCCTATCGCTACTTCGTCAAGCGCGTCGTGCGCCTCGACGCGGCGCCCCACGCCGTCGCGGCGGGCTTTGCCGCGGGCGTCGTCGCCTCCTTCACGCCCTTCGTCGGCTTCCACTTCCTGATCGCCTTCGCGATCGCCTATCTGATCGCCGGCAACATGGCGGCGGCAGCGCTCGGCACCGCCGTCGGCAACCCCGCGACCTTCCCCTTCATCTGGGCGGCGACCTACGAGGTCGGTCATTTCCTCGCCGATCGCGACGCCGGACCGGCACCGCATCCGGCCGCCTTCGGTTCGATGCTGTCGCCCTCCAACCTGCTTTCGATCTGGGAGCCGGTGGTGAAGCCGATGCTGATCGGCTCGCTGCCGCTCGGCATCGCCTCCGGCACCCTTGCCTATGTGCTGGTGCGTTCGGCCGTCGTCAGCTTCCAGGCGCACCGCCGGCGCAAGATCGCGAGCGGCAGGACGCCGGCGGCCCGAAAGGCGGCCGGGGCTCTCGAGGCCACCGCCGACGCGGGCTTCTACGTCGCCCGCAGGGACGGCGGGCCGGGCGGCGCCAAGCCCGACAAAGTTTGATCGCAGCGCCGTTGCGGGGCGCCCGTCAACTGGTTAGAAGGCGCTCTGCGGCGGGCCCGCGCGACGATGAATTGACGAGAAGAGAGTGCGATGGTCGACCAAGCCGAACGGACGGAAAAGGGCGGCTTCGGCGAAACCGTCTGGGTCATCATCCAGGCGCTCATCCTCGCGCTGGTCATCAGGACCTTCCTCTTCCAGCCCTTTTCCATTCCGTCGGGGTCGATGATGCCGACGCTGCTCGTCGGCGACTATCTGTTCGTGACGAAGTGGAGCTACGGCTTCTCGAAATACTCCTTCCCCTTCTCGCCGGACATCTTCGAAGGGCGGGTGCTTTCCTTCGAGCCGCATCGCGGCGACGTCGTGGTGTTCCGCAAGCCGCACGAGGAGGACGTCGACTACATCAAGCGGCTGATCGGCCTGCCGGGCGACCATATCCAGATGCGCGAGGGAATCCTCTATCTCAACGGCAAGGCCGTGCCGCGCGAGCCCTCCGGCGCGTTCACCTTCGAGGACGGCACCACCGCCAGGGAGTTTCGCGAGACGCTGCCGAACGGCGTCTCCTACGTCACGCTCGACCTTTCGCCGAACTCGCCCGGCGACAACACCCGCGAATTCGTCGTGCCGCCCGACCACTATTTCATGATGGGCGACAACCGCGACAACTCGCTCGACAGCCGTTTCGACGTCGGCTACGTGCCGTTCGAGAATTTCGTCGGCAAGGCGCGCGTGATCTTCTTCTCGATCAAGGACGACGTGTCGCCGCTCGAAGTCTGGCAGTGGCCGACCGACCTGAGGCCGAGCCGCTTCTTCACATGGCTCGGATGAAGCGCGAGCGGGCCCTCGAAGAGCTCGAACGAAGGATCGGCGTGCCGATCCGCGACAGGGACCGCTTCGAACGCGCGCTCACCCATTCGAGCCTGACCGGCGAGGGGGCGACCAGAAGCTACGAGCGGCTGGAGTTCCTCGGCGACCGGGTTCTGGGGCTGGTCATCGCCGAGCGCCTGTTCGCGCAGTTTCCGGAGGCCGACGAGGGCGAGTTGTCGCTGCGGCTCAACGCGCTGGTCAGCGCCGAGGCCTGTGCCGAGATCGCCGACGCGATCGGCCTGTTCGACTATGTCCGCCAGGGCGGCGACCTGAAGAAGCTGAAGGGCGAGCGGACGAAGAACATCCGCGCCGATCTCGTCGAGTCGCTGATCGCCGCCATCTATCTCGGCGAAGGGCTCGAGACGGCGCGCGACTTCGTCACCCGCCACTGGGGCGAGCGGCTCGATGCCGACGTGGTGGCGCGGCGCGACGCCAAGACGGCGCTGCAGGAATGGGCGCATCAGCGCGGGCCGTCGCTGCCGCGCTACGAGACGACCGACCGCTCGGGGCCGGATCACGAGCCGGTCTTCACCATCCGGGTCTTGATCGAGGGCGTCGAGTCTGCCGAGGGGCAGGGCCGCTCGAAGCGGATCGCGGAACAGGAGGCAGCCGCCGCCGTGTTGCGGCGCGAAGGGGTCTGGAAGGACGCGGATTGAGCGACGAAGCGGAGCAGGCACCGGCAAACGCCGAGGCAGCGGGCGAAGCCGCGGCAGCGACTTCTGCCGCGGGCAAGGAGACGGGCGCGGCCGGGGCACGACGCTCCGGCTTCGTCGCGCTGCTCGGGGCGCCGAATGCCGGCAAGTCGACCCTCGTCAACCAGCTCGTCGGCACCAAGGTGTCGATCGTCACCCACAAGGTCCAGACCACCCGGGCGCTGGTGCGCGGCATCGCCATGCACCGCAACGCCCAGATCGTCTTCGTCGACACGCCGGGCGTGTTCAGGCCGAAGCGCCGGCTCGACCGGGCGATGGTCAAGACCGCCTGGTCCGGGGCGCGCGATGCCGACGTGGTGCTGGCGATCGTCGATTCGGAACGCGGCGTCAGCGAGGATGTCGAGCGGATCCTCGGCCGGCTCTCCGAAAGGCAGACGACCCGGGCGCTGCTCCTCAACAAGGTCGACCGGATCAAGCGCGACCGGTTGCTCGGCCTGACCAAGGAGCTCACCGACAGGGCCGCCTTCGACCGGGTCTTCATGATCTCCGCCCTCGACGGTTCGGGCTGCGGTGATCTGATGGACTGGCTTGCGGCGACGCTTCCCGAGGGGCCGTGGTACTATCCGGAGGATCAGGTCTCCGACCTGCCGATGCGCCAGCTCGCCGCCGAGATCACCCGGGAGAAGCTCTATCTGAGGCTGCATCAGGAACTTCCCTATGCCAGCCACGTCGAGACCGAGCTCTGGGAGACCCGGCCTGACGGGTCGGTGCGGCTCGAACAGACGATCTATGTCGAGCGCGACAGCCAGAAACGCATCGTGATCGGCCACAAGGGCGAGACGATCAGGGCGATCGGCGAGGCGGCGCGCAAGGAGATCACGGAAGCGGCGGAGCAGAAGGTCCACCTCTTCCTCTTCGTCAAGGTGCGCGAGAACTGGGGCGACGACCCGGAGCGCTACCGCGAGATGGGGCTCGACTATCCGAGCTGAGATTATAGGCGCGTCAGGCGATGGAATGGCGTGAGGAGGCGATCGTTCTCGGCGTCCGGCGCCATGGCGAGACCAGCGTCATCGCCGAAGTGATGACGCGCGGCCGCGGGCGCCATCTCGGCATCGTCAGAGGCGGGCGCTCGCGGCGCCAGCAGCCCGTCCTCCAGCCGGGCAACTCGGTCGAGGCCTCCTGGCGGGCGCGGCTCGACGAGCACATGGGCACCTTCCTCATCGAACCGGTCACCCTGCGTGCCGCCTCGCTGATCGAAAGCGCCGCGGCGCTCAACGCCATTCAGCTCGCCGCGGCGCATCTGAGGCTCCTGCCCGAGCGCGATCCGCACCCGCGCCTTTATGACGGGCTTTCCGTCATCGTCGAGCATCTCGATGCGCCGCACAAGGCTGCGGCCCTGATGCTGCGGTTCGAAATCGCGCTTCTGGAGGAACTCGGCTTCGGACTCGACCTCGCCCGATGCGCCGCCACCGGCCAGCGCCACGATCTCGTCTACGTGTCGCCGAGGACCGGCCGCGCCGTCAGCCGCGAGGCCGGTGCGCCCTGGCACGACAGGCTGCTGCCGCTGCCGCAGTTCCTTGCGGAAGAGGGCAGCGCCGAGGACGCCGGCGCGCTTGCGCAGGCGTTCCAGCTGACGGGTTACTTCCTCGCCCGCAACGTCTTTACGCCGCGCGGCATCAAGGAGCCCGACGCGCGACACGGGCTTTTGGCTGCTCTCGGAAGAGGCGGCGTCAGGCCGCCTCGCAATCCGGCGGCCGAGGGATGATCGCGGCAATCTCGTCGCGCTTGCGATCGGTTTCCAATTGCAGGTCGTATGATCTCTGGAGATTCAGCCACAGCTCCGGCGTCGTGCCGAAATAGCGCGCCAGCCTGAGGGCCGTGTCGACAGTGACGGGGGTTTCCTCGCGCGCCAACCGCTCGATCCGGGTCCGCGGAACATGCAATGCTTTCGCCAGGCCATAGGGCGCCATCGCAAGCGGCGCGAGAAAGTCCTCTCGCAGAATCTCGCCGGGATGAATGAGCGGTAGTTTCAGATCCATTCCATGAACTCGATTTGGTTCAGGCAGCCGCTCCATCAATGGTAGTCGACGATTTCGATGTCTTCCGCTCCCTCGTCGGTCCACCGAAAGCAGATGCGCCACTGATCATCGATGCGGATGGAGAACTGCCCGTTACGATCACCCTTCAGCGCCTCCAAGCGGTTCCCCGGCGGCGACGCCAAATCACTCAGACGCGCTGCATCTGCCAGATAGCGGAGTTTGCGTTGCGCAGGCCGGATGAGGTCTGCCGGAAACCCCTTCACCGATCGACCGGCCGCCAGGAGTTCGATCGCGCGGCCTTTCCAAGAGCGGATCACGGCAACGCCCTCATAGTATCATGATAAGATACGTGGGTGTCGTTGTCCAGTTGAACTGGTCTGCCGATATCACACCGCCAGCGCCAGCCGCTCCACCGGCGTCTCGCGGATCGGCCAGTGCATGAGCGCGGCGAACAGGCCAAGCGCCACGCCGAGCCACCAGACCGGGTCGTAGGAGCCGGAGAGCTCGTAGAAATAGCCGCCGAGCCAGACGCCGAGGAACGAGCCGATCTGGTGCGACAGAAACACCAGCCCGCCGAGCAGGCCGAGATATTTCGTGCCGAACATGATCGCCACCAGCGCGTTGGTCGGCGGCACGGTGGAGAGCCAGAGCAGCCCCATGACGACGGCGAAGACGACGACCGTCGCCGGGGTGATCGGCGTCATCAGGAAGACCGTCACGACGATCGACCGGAAAATGTAGATCCAGGCGAGGAAGTGCGGCTTCGACACCCGCTGGCCGATGAGGCCGGAGGCGATCGAGCCGACGATGTTGAAGAAGCCGATCAGCGCCATCGCGATCACCGCCCATTTCGGCGCGATGCCGACATCGGCGAGAAAGGCCGGGAAATGCGCGGTGATGAAGGCGACCTGGAAGCCGCAGACGAAGAAGCCGGCGGTCAGCAGCATATAGCTCTTCGTCGCGAAGGCCTCGCGCAGCGCTGCGCCCATCGTTTGCTCGATCTCGGGCGCGAGATCCCGGCTCGTCCGGCCGGTGCCGCGCAGCGCGAAGCCGAGCAGCGGGACGAGGAGCATAACGGCGGAGAGGACGAGGAGGGCGTCGGACCAGCCATAGCTCTCGATCAGCGCCTGGGAGAGCGGCGCGAAGAGGAACATCCCGGCCGAGCCCGCCGCCGTGCCGAGGCCGAAGACGAAGGAACGCTGTTCGGCGCTCACCCGCCTGGCGAAGGCCGCGAGCACGATGCCGAATGATCCCGCCGCGACGCCGAGGCCGACGAGGACGCCGGCGCCGACCGTCAGGAAAAAGGGCGAGGGGGCGACGGCTGTCAGCGCAAGGCCGGCGGCATAGAGGAGACCCGAGAGGATCAGCACCCGCGCCGTGCCCCATTTGTCGGCGATCGCGCCGAACAGCGGCTGGCCCGCGCCCCAGCAGAGATTCTGGATGGCGATGGCGAAGCCGAACTCGTCGCGGCTCCAGCCGGTGTCGGTCAGCATCGGCAGCTGGAAGAAGCCGATCGCCGAGCGCGGGCCGAAGGTGAGGAGGGCGATCAGGCAGCCGGCGCCGATGGCGGCGAGTTCGGCGTTCCGGGGGCCTCGTCTGGTGGCGATCGCGTCCATTGATCCCGGCTCCCGGTCTGAGAAAGGTGAGACCGACCACTATCGTCAAGCGGCCCCGAAACCTATCGCATTTTGGTAATAGCGCGGATCAACGAAAGACATGGGCGGGGCAATGCAGCACGAGGCTGTCGCCGCGATCCGCGACGTCGCGGCGCTGCCGCGATCGCAGAACCGGAAGGTGAGGGATGGCTCGGGAACTGGTGATCCATATCGGACACGGAAAAACCGGAACGAGTTTCATCCAGTCGACACTCGCCATCAACCGCGCTCGCTTGGAAGAATTCGGCTGGACCTATCCGCAGCATCCGAGTTTTGCGGTCGCCGCAAAAGGCTTCGTCAGCAGCGGCAACGGCGCCGTGCTGCTCGGCAGCGATTTCGCCGCCGACAGGCGAATCGTCGTCTCGGGCGAGAGCTTGTTCCACCAACTGGCAAAGGATGCCGCGATCGAGCAGCACCTGCTGCGTCACGACTGCCCGGTCAGGGTGATCCTCTACGCGCGAAACGTCTTCGACATGCTCGTCTCGAGTTGGGGGCAAAGCGTCAAGCGGGGCGGAAAGTCCGACGATCTGAACACCTTTCTGCGCGACCGCCGCGACGGACATCACGCCCGCGTTCTGTGGTGGATCGATGCTGCGGGCCGATACGGTTTTCCGCTCGCGCTCGCCAATTACTCGAACCGCAAGGCGGCGCTGTTCGACCACTTTGCAGTCGCGGCATTCGGAGAGGCGGCGCCGGAGCTGCTGCAGGAGATGACCTATCCGAAGGAGCCGGTGAACCGCTCGCTGACCGAAAGCGAATACCGGCTGCAGGCCGCCTTCAACAGACACGTGACCCGGTCGGCGTCGTATATCAGCGACCAGCTGGTCAACAGGCTCCCGACCATCCGCGCCGAGATCCCCTATATCGAGAGGGCGAGCTACGAGGCCGTCGCCGCAAGATACCGCCGCACCGTCGACGCCATCAACGCCAAGCTCGATCCGGCCGACCATCTGCTGATCGAGCCGTACGAGGCGCTGGAGAGATCGTTCAACCCCAAGGCGGGAGACGCGATCACGCTGTCCGAGCGGCAGATGGACGTCCTGGCGGCATCGATCGGGGCGAAGCTCCAAGGCCTGCTGGCACCGGAGGACGCCCGCTGCCTCAGGGATGCCGCGCTGAAGATCGCCGCGCGTCAGCGCCCGGGGGCCGGCGACGTCCTGGCGCTGCTCAGAATCGCACAGCGGGTGCTGCCGGAGGACGAGGCGACCATGCGTGCGGTCGAGGATCTCGAAGCGACGCTGAGAAGCAGGGAGGCGTCTGCGGACGACACGCGGTGGCAGGCGGTGTCCGCACGGCTGCGCGGATGGTTCGGCCTGCGGCGCTGATGCCGGACCGCGCTCTGAAGGGCAGCCGACGTGCCCCGTTCTTTCGGTGCACCACAGGGATCGGGCACCGGGTCCGATCGATCGTGCCGCGACGACCGGGCCGACGAGCACCGGGGCTCACGCAGGAGGCAGGAGAATTTCTCGCATCTCCTCCATGCATATGGGTAGGAGCGAGATCCCGCGGCCTTTCGCTTCGTCCCGCTTGCCGATAGAACGCCGTCCGGCGAGGAAACGGACGAAGACCCGTGGAACGATACGAGACGATCGCGGAGCTCAGAGGGGCGCTCGGTGCCGCCCGGCGGGCCGGCAAGACCGTCGGCCTGGTGCCGACCATGGGCTTCCTGCATGCCGGGCATCTGGAACTCGTCCGCCGCGCCATGCTGGAGAACGACGTCGTCGTGGTGTCGATCTTCGTCAATCCGACGCAGTTCGGCCCGAGCGAGGACTTCGCCACCTATCCGCGCGACCCGGACCGCGACCTCGCGCTCTTGCGCGAGGCGAAGGTCGACGTCGTCTTCGCCCCGACCGTCGAGGAGATGTATCCGCGGCCGCTGCAGACGTCGGTGTCGCTGAAGCCGCTCGGCGAGATCCTGATCGGTAAGGTCCGCCCGGGCCACTTCGCCGGGGTGGCGACGGTGGTGACGAAGCTGTTCAACATCGTCCAGCCCGACAAGGCGTATTTCGGCGAGAAGGATTTTCAGCAGCTCACCGTCATTCGCCGCATGGTCGCGGATCTCAACCTGCCGGTCGCGATCGTCGGGGTTCCGACCGTCAGGGAGCCCGACGGGCTCGCCATGTCGTCGCGCAACGTGCGGCTCACGCCCGGCGGGCGGCACGCTGCGCGGGTCCTGTCGGCGGCGCTCGCCGAAGGCGCGGCGATGATCGAGGCCGGCGAGCGCGACCCGGCCCCGGTTCTCGCGGCGATGCGGGCGCGGTTCGGCGCCGAGCCGGGCGTGACGCTCCGCTCGCTCGACATCCGCGCCGCCGAGACGCTCGACCCCGCCCCGCGGATCGACGGCCCGGTGGTGATCCTCGTGACGGCCGAGGTCGGTCCGGTGCTCCTCATCGACCAGCGCACGGCAAGGCCCGGGCCGGGCTGAAGGACAAGGAGACGGGAGACATGCCATGAGTGCAGAAAAGCCGCTGCGGCGCCGGACGGCGCCGGCGATCCGGGCGATGAAGGGCGGCCAGCCGATCGTCTCGCTCACCGCCTACAATGCGGCCTTCGCCCCGCTCGTCGATCCGCTCTGCGACTTCATCCTCGTCGGCGACAGCCTCGGCATGGTCGAGCACGGCATGGAATCGACCGTCGAGGTCGACCTCGACCTGATGATCGCCCATGGCCGCGCGGTGGTGCGTTCGACGACCGAGGCGCTGATCGTCGTCGACCTGCCCTTCGGTGCCTACGAGGCGTCGCGCGAACAGGCGTTTTCCTCCGCCGCGCGGGTCATGGCCGAGACCGGATGCGGCGCCGTCAAGCTTGAGGGCGGCGTCGCGATGGCCGAGACCATCGCCTTCCTCGCCAGCCGCGGCATCCCGGTGATGGCCCATGTTGGGCTGACGCCGCAGGCGGTGAACATGCTCGGCGGCTTCAAGAGCCAGGGCCACGACGAGGCGGCACGCCGGAAGATCGTCGCCGACGCGGTGGCCGTCGCCGAAGCAGGGGCCTTCGCCGTGGTGGTCGAGGGGGTCGTCGCGCCGCTTGCCGCCGAGATCACCGGGGCGGTGGCGATTCCGACCATCGGCATCGGGGCGTCGAGCGCCTGCGACGGGCAGATCCTCGTCATCAACGACATGCTCGGGCTGACGCCGCGCGTGCCGAAGTTCGTCAAGCGCTACGGCGCGATCGGCGAGGCGGTGAGCGAGGCCGTCAAGGCCTATGCCGCCGAGGTGCGCCAGCGCAGCTTCCCGGCCGAGGAACATACCTACAAGCCGAGGGGCTGATCGCGCCGGCGATTGCCTTCCGCCGGCGATCGGCGCCGCCGCTCGCCGCGGTCAATGGCCCGGCATCGGCTTGCCGGAGGCGGCGCCGCGCGGGGCGAGAAGGGTGAGCGCGCAGCCGGCAAAGGTGATGGCGGCAAGCATGATCCAGGCCTCGTCGATCGCCTCGACGAGTGCGGCCTTCTGGATCAGCGGCAGGACCTTGTCCTGGATGTCGGGATCGTTGGCGAGGGTCGCCGCGTCCTTCAGCCGGTCGAGGGGCAGGCCGACGATGACGAAAGCCTTCGCGTCGCTGTCGACCAGGCGCTGAGCCAGGGCTTCGGCGATCACCGGGGAGCGGCCGTAGATCACCGTGTCGATCAGCGCGATGCCGATGGCGCCGCCGAGATTGCGCATCAGGTTGAAGACGCCGCTGGCATCGGGCACGGCCTCCGGCAGGAGCCCGCCGAGGGCGAGCCGCGTCGGCGGCAGGAGGCAGAACATGATCGCCCCGCCGCGCACCACCTGCGGCCAGAACATCCCGTCGAAATCCGTCTGGCGTGTCGCAAAGCCGCTCATTGCCAGCCCCGCCCCGAACAACAGGAATCCGCCGAGGGTCAGGAGGCGCGCATCGGCCCGCTGTTCGAGCGCGACGGCGAGCGGGGCGGTCAGGAGCTGCGTGACCCCCGTGACCAGCATGACGATGCCGATTTCGAGCGGCCCGTGCTCGCGCATGAATGCGAGGAAGACCGGCATCAGATAGACCGACCCGTAGAGCCCCATGCCGAGAATGAAGCTCAATCCGCAGCCGACGGCAAAACCCCGGTCGCGGAACGTCCGGAGCTGGACGATCGGCGTGCCGGCGCCGAGCATGCGGGCGACGAACCAGGCCCCGGCGAGCAGGCTGGCGCCGAGGAGGCCGAGGACCGGGGCGGACAGCCAGCCGTCGTCGGGCGCCTGTTTCAACCCGATCTGAAGGCTCGCGAGAGAAAGCGCGAGGAGCGCCAGCCCCCCGACGTCGAGGCTGCGCAGCAGCGTCGGGTGGCCGGCCTCCCGCCGCAGCGTGGCGAGGCCGAGGAGAAAAGCCAGGATGCCGGGCACGACGTTGACGAGGAACAGCCAGTGCCACGAGCCGGTCTCGGTGATCCAGCCGCCGACGATCGGGCCGACCGTCGGCGCCAGCACCGCCAGCATGCCGGCAAGGGTCGTCGCGACGCCCTGGAACCGCAAGGGGAACAGGAGGAACACCGCGGAGAACACCAGCGGGATCAGCATGCCGCCGGAAAAGCCCTGCACCACCCGCCCGGCGATCAGCGTAGCGAAGCCCGTGCTTGCGGCGCAGCCGATCGAGGCGAGGGTGAAGACGCCGACTGCGGCGGCGAAGAGCCGCCGCATGCTGATCGCCCGGGTCAGGAGGCCGGTCAGCGGAATCGCGATGATCTCGGCGATCAGATAGGCCGTCTGGATCCAGCTCATCCGATCGTCCGCGATGCCGAGCGCGGTCCGGATCGCCGGCAGCGAGGTGGCGACGACCTGGATGTCGAGCACCGCCATGAACATGCCGAGGCACATGGCGGCAAAGCCGAGCCAGGTGCCGACCGACAGCCGTTCGGCCTGCGCTTCTTCCGCGGTGGGGTCGGGCGCCGTCATCGCGGCGCCGTCCGGGATCGGCGGCGGGACGTCATCCGCGGGTCCGTTGCAGCGCGGACGTCTCGGCCGGGATCCGGATCATCAGTACCGCCGCGTTGAGAAGCGAGAACAGGATGGCGATCGCCCAGAGGCCGAAGACGGCGGGCAGGAGGAAAATTTCGCAGACCACCACGACGTAGTTCGGATGCGGCAGGAAGCGATAGGGTCCCGTTGCGACGAGACGCTCGCCGGGCAGGACGATGATGCGCGTCGTCCAGCGCCTGCCGATCGAGGCGAGGGTCCAGAAACGCAGCAACTGGACGAGGACGAAGAGCGCAAGAAGCAGAAGATCGACCGGCCTGCCGGGCGAAAAGATCCACAGGGCGGCGAGCCAGGCGGCATGCAGGGCGACGATCGCCGGATAGTGCCCGGCGCCGACCTCGTATCCGCCGCTTTCGAGAAGCCGCCGCGTGTTGCGCGCGGCGACGACGAGTTCGAAGAGGCGCTGGGCCGTCACGTAGGCGAGGATCGCCACGGCGAGCGGGGCGGCGGCGTCGACCATGTCAGGCATCCAGCCGGACGAAACTCCCGGTGAAGCCCGGACCGAGCGCCGCGAGGAGGGTCCGCCCGGCGAGCCCGGCCGCGAGTTTGCGTTGAAGCACGAAGAGCACCGTCGGCGCCGACATGTTGCCGAACTCCCGCAGGACCCGACGTTCGACATCAAGGGAATTTTCGGGAAGGTCGAAAGCGGGTTCGAGCGCCTCGACCACCTTCGTTCCGCCGGGGTGGAAGACGTAGCCCTCGACATCCGACAGAGTTTCGCCGCCCTTGGCGAGCATCGCGCTCGCGGCGGGGCGCATGCGCTCGGTGACGAGGGTCGGGATCGACGTCGCGAAGACGGCGCCGAAGCCGACGGGGTCGACGTTCCAGCCCATGACGTCGAGGGTCTTCGGCCAGAGATGCTCGCCGGACGCAAGGATTTTCGGGCCGGTCCCGTCACCGCCGGCTGCAAGGACGAGGGCCGCGGCGCCGTCGCCGAACAGCGCCGTCGCGACGATGTTGCTCTTGGTCAAGGCGTCGTCCCGGAAGGCGAGGGTGCAGGTCTCGACCACGACCAGCAGGACCTTGGCGCCGGGTTCGGCGCCGGCGAGGCGCGCGGCCAGCGCGAGACCGGTGGCGCCGCCGGCGCAGCCGAGGCCGAAGAGCGGCACCCGGCGCACGTCCGGGCGAAAGCCCAGCTTCCCGTGGGCGCGGGCCTCGAGGGTCGGCGTTGCGATGCCGGTCGAACTGACCGTGACCACCACGTCGATCGCGTCGGGGGAAAGCTCGGCCGCGGCCAGCGCCTTCGTCGCGGCATCGACGAAAAGCGCGGTCGCGCCGTCGAGATAGGCGTCCGTGCGCTGCTGCCAGTTCTGCGGCCGGTAGAACCAGTCGATCGGCTGGACCGAGTAGCGCATCTCGATCCCGGTGTTCTCGAAGACCGGCCGCAGCCGCTCGAAATCGGTGAACCGGCCGCCGAAGACCTCCTCGGCATAGGAGACGACGTCGGTCTGCGACAGCCTGTGCGGCGGGACGGTCGTGCCGAGGCCGAGAATTCGCGGGAGAGCGGCGTCAGACCGTTCGGCTTTCGGCTCGCCGTTGCGGGCGACGCCCGGAAGGCGGCCCGGGACGGGCCCGCGGAAGGGACGCGACGGATCATCGCGCGGCGTTCGTTCGAGAACCGTGCGGCTCATGGCAGATGGCTTCCGGCTGGCCGCGCAAAGCGGCGTTGACAAGACGTCAACTCATTGAGTTTTCAGGTCGTTCCGTTGCCGCACCCGGCGCGAATGGTCGCAGGCCTTGGGCCTCTCTTCACGCCGCGCATCTGCGCGCCGGCCAGCGCCGGCTGCGCATGACTCCAGCGGCCGCGATCACCGGCGCCGGTCGCCGCATGCGGGCGAAGGGGAAGGTCAGCGCCGCCGGGCGGATGGGGTTTGCGTCCCCGGCCGCGGGATTCACGGTTTCGTAAGCATGATGGCCGCATGTGTTTGGCGGGAAATCCCGGCTGCTCACACGGGTCTTGCGCAGCGGAACGGATCAATCGCGTGGATCGCACGGCGCCATGAAGTTTCTTTCCATTGCCACCGCACGGATTGTCGGCCGGTCGAAGCGCACCGAGCGCCCGCACCCGCAGCACCACCGGTCGCGCACCTTTCTCACCTCGATCATCTTCTTCTCGGTGTTCTCGACGATCCTCGGCCGGCTCGTCTGGTTCGGCGTGACGGGGCAGAACGGGATCGACGGCATGTTCACGTCGAGCCTGCCGGTGTCGGACCGGCCGGACATCGTCGACCGCAACGGCCAGATCCTCGCGACGGATCTAAAGACGGCCTCGCTCTATGCCGAGCCGCGGCGCATCGTCGACGCCGACGAGGCGACCGAGGCGGTGCTGACCGTGCTTCCCGACCTCGATGCCGGCGTCCTCTACAAGAAGCTGAACTCGAAGGCGGGCTTTGCCTGGCTCAGCCGCGGCCTGACCCCGACGCAGCAGCAGGCGATCTTCAATCTCGGCATTCCCGGCATCGGCTTCCGCACCGAACGCCGCCGCTTCTATCCCGGCGGCGCCGAGGCCGCGCACGTCCTCGGCCTCACCAACATCGACAACCACGGCATCTCCGGCATGGAGAAATATCTCGACGACAGCGGCTTCAGGGCGCTGCAGGCGACCGGCCTCGCCAGCCAGGACGGGCTCAGCGCCTTCAAGCTGTCGATCGACCGCAACGTCCAGCATGTCGTTCATCAGGAGCTCGTGCGGGCGATGCAGGAATACCGGGCGATCGCGGCCGGCGGCGTCGTCCTCGACGTCGATACCGGCGAAATCATCGCCATGGCCTCGCTGCCCGACTACGACCTGAACGAGGCCGGCAACGCGCCGCTGCAGAAGGAAAACCTCAACCGGATGTCGGCGGGCACCTTCGAGATGGGCTCGACCTTCAAGATCTTCACCACCGCGATGGCCCTCGACTTCGGCGTCGTGTCGATCAATTCCCGCGTCGCGACGACCCCCTTCACCGTTGCCGGCCACACGATCCGCGAGTTTCACAACGAGGGCAGTTCGCTGACCGTCCCGGAGATCTTCAAATATTCCTCCAACGTCGGTTCGGCGCGGGAGGCCGACATGGTCGGCGTCGAGCGCCACCAGGAATTCCTCACCCGGCTCGGCCTGCTCTCGAAGATGCAGACCGAGCTGCCCGAGGTCGCGATGCCGACCCAGCCGAAGAGCTGGAAGAAGATCAATTCGATGACCATCGCCTTCGGCCACGGCGTCTCGACGACCCCGCTCAACACCGCCGTCGCCGCGGCGGCGCTGATCAACGGCGGCTACTATATCCCGCCGACCTTCCTGCCGCGCAGCGTGGAAGAGGCGAACGCCATCCGCAAACAGATCGCCAGGCCGACGACGTCGCAGGACATGCGGGCGATCTTCAAGCTGAACGGCGAGGAGGGCACCGGCCGCCAGGCGAATGTCGAGGGCTACCATGTCGGCGGCAAGACCGGCACGGCCGAGAAGGTCGAGCACGGCCGCTACAACCACGACAAGCGCTTCAACGCCTTCGTCGGCGCCTTCCCGATCGACAAGCCGCGCTACATCGTCATGTCGATCATCGACGAGCCGAAGGTCGAGAAGGGCAAGCCGAACGCCCAGGCGGGCTGGAACGCCGCGCCGATGGTCGGCAACATCGTCCGCGGCGCCGCGACCTTCCTGAACGTGAAGCCGGACTTCGGCGAGGTCGGCGCCGGCCTGATGCGGGGCTTCTGATCTCCGGCATCGCCGGGGCGCCGCTGGGCGTCGCCGCTGGCGCTGACCTTCGAGCGATTGCCGTCGGGGACGAGGCGTGACCGCGGCGGGCGGCGGGGCGTCGGACAGATCGGCCCCAAGCCCCCGAAACCTCAGATCGCCCGCTGGTTCACCCGCTCGGAGAGCTGCGCGGCGGTCTCGACCCGTTCCGAATAGCGGTCGGTGAGGGCAAAAGACCGGCCGCGCGTCATGTAGGTGAACTTCACCAGTTCCTCGCAGACGTCGACGATCCGGGCGTAATAGGCCGACGGCTTCATCCGCCCGGCCTCGTCGAACTCGTTAAATGCCTTCGGGACCGACGACTGGTTGGGGATCGTCACCATCCGCATCCAGCGGCCGAGGATGCGCAGCTGGTTGACGGCGTTGAAGCTCTGGGAGCCGCCCGAGACCTGCATCACCGCCAGCGTCTTGCCCTGGGTCGGCCGCACCGCGCCCTCCGAGAGCGGGATCCAGTCGATCTGCGCCTTCATGATGCCGGTCATCGCCCCGTGCCGCTCGGGGCTCACCCAGACCATGCCTTCCGACCATCGCGTAAGCTCGCGCAGCTCCGCGACCTTCGGATGGTCGGCGGGCGCTGCATCCGGCAGCGGCAGGCCGTGCGGGTCGAAGCTCTTCACCTCGCAGCCGAGAAAGGCAAGGAGCCGGCCGGCCTCCTCGGAGACGAGGCGCGAATAGGAGCGCTCCCGAAGCGAGCCGTAGAGCGTCAGGATGCGCGGCGGATGGCCCGGATCGCCCGGCGCGGCATAGGCGGCAGGATCGATCGGCGCCAGCGCGCCGGCGGCAAGGTTGGGAAGGTTGGAGAGCATCGTTTCGAGCGGCCGTCCGTGCCGGTCAGTTGCGGGCGGGCACAACGTCGCCGCTCTCCTTGGCGAAGGCGCCGATATCGGCGTTGGGCAGGATGTCGAGGACCTTTTCCGACGGCCGGCACAGCCTAACGCCCTTGTCGGTGACGACGATCGGGCGGTTGATCAGGATCGGGTGCTCCATCATCGCCTGCAGGATCTCCTCGTCGGAAAGCTGCGGATCGTCGAGGCCGAGCTCGCGATAGGGCGTGCCCTTTTCGCGCAACAGCTCGCGCGGCTTCATGCCCATCATGTCGAGCAGCTCGATCAGCGTCTCGCGGCTCGGCGGCGTCTTCAGATATTCGATCACCTCCGGCTCCTCGCCGGACTTTCGGATCATCGCCAGCGTGTTGCGGGAGGTCTCGCAGGCGGGGTTGTGGAAGATCGTGACGGTCATCGGAGGCTTTCGTTTCGAATGGCGGATCAGTCGCCGCTGAGGGCGCCGCGGATGGTCGGCCGGGTGCCGGGATTGAGCAGCCAGCCAAATAGCGCGGTGGCCAGCACGGCGCCAAGGCATTCGGCAAGGACGAAGGCCGGGACGTCGACCGGCCGGATGCCGGAAAACGTGTCGGTGAAGGCGCGGGCGAGCGCGACGGCCGGATTGGCGAAGCTCGTCGAGGCGGTGAACCAGTAGGCGGCGGTGATGAAGAGGCCGACCAGCCAGGGAACTGCGCGGGCATCGAAGCGCAGGCCGCCGAGAATGACGCCGACCAGCCCGAACCCCGCGACCACCTCCGCCCACCACTGGGCAGGGCCGGTCCGCACGTGGGTCGACAGGGAAAAAGGCGAAAGGCCGAACATCAGATGCGCGGCGAGCGTCCCCGCAAGCCCGCCGGCGAGCTGCGCGGCGACGTAGCGCCAGGCGTCGTCCCGGCCGATCGCGCGCCGCAGCCAGAAGGCGAGGGTCACCGCCGGATTGAAGTGCGCGCCGGAGATCGGCCCGAGAACGGTGATCAGAACGACGAGGATCGCCCCGGTCGGCAGGGTGTTGCCGAGGAGCGCGAGGGCGGCGTCCTCCGTCAGCCGCTCGGCCATGATCCCCGAGCCGATGACGGTCGCAACGAGGAGGCCGGTGCCGAGCGCTTCGGCGGCAAGCCGGCGGGGCAGGTCGAAGGGCGGCGGCGCGCTCATGGCTTCGCCGCCATTTTCGCCGCCTGCGGGGCACGGCGCGCCGCTGCATCGGAAGCGCCGCCCGCCGCCGGCGCAGAGCCCGTCGCAGGGCCACAGCCCGCCGCGCCGACGCCGCAGATCTCCGGATGCCCGCCGCAGCAGTCCTCCGCCAGGAAGCCGAGCAGCGCCCGCATCGCCTCGAACTGCACCGCATAGCGCACCTGCCGCCCCTCGCGCCAGGAATGGACGAGGCCGGAGCGGTCGAGCCCCGCCAGATGAAAGCTCATCCGCGTCGGCATGATCGCCAGCCGCTCGGCGATCTCGCCCGATGGCAGGCCGCCCGGCCCGGCCCTCACCAGCAGCCGAAAGGCCCGCAGGCGGTCGGCATGGGCAAGAGCGGCAAGCGCGGTGACGGCGCGGGTGTCTTCCATGAATGCGAGTATACAAGGATTGTTGGAGAATGAAAGGGCGTGGTTGGTTGGCGAGGGGGGCGGTGCAGAGTGATCGCCGCGACGCTGGGATGCGACTGCGAAAGTGGCGTGCCGGCAAACGCAAAAGCCCGCTGGTCCACGCCGTCACCAGACGGTCGGAGCGGGGGGGGGGGGACGGATCGACGGGGAGGCGCAACGTCGATCCCATTCGGTGAGATGGTGTCCGTCGCCGAAACCTGCCCTTGTCACCGACGCAGCGTTCGCGATCCCAGGTCTCGATCTCTCGCCTCGCCTTCGAGCATGTGGGTCAGTTCGTCGACCACGCAGATGCGATGGTCGCGAAACTGGAAATAGGCGATCACTTTGAGACGAACCCGCTCGCCCGAGAGCTTCACGGCCTCGGCGACGTGCACCGTTGCGGCCGAGGCGCCGTCGGTGACGACATGTTCGAAACTGACGCTTGCCGAGACGACACTCTGCCGGAGAGCCTCGTGATGTGCGAGGAAACCTGCATAATCCAACTGCTCGCCATCGACATACTGGACGTAGTCGGGCGTCAGCAGTTCGGCAAAGTCCTTCGGCGCCGCTGCCGGGTCGGTGAATGCGGCGAACATCCGTCGCAGGAGATCGTGAACCTCGTCCCGCGTCATCGCATCATCGGTCATGTCAGGGGTCCCATGCGTCGTCGTCCATTGAGAGAGGGTCGACGCTAGGCTTTCCATGGCGGCGGTACTAACGTATCGATGCCATTCGATACGGTTTTGAGGCCATGTCCGATTCCCTTCAAGATCGAATGCGCCTCGTTGCTTGCGACGACCCGATCATCGTCGCCGTTCTTCGCGAGCAGATCGAACGGCGGCAGACGCCGAGGCACAGCCATGAGCGGGGCCAGCTGCTGGGCAGCCTGCACGGGGTGATCAGTGTGGGCACCGATCAGGGCCATTGGGTCGTGCCGCCCGTTAACGCCATTTGGCTTCCGCCCCGTCTGGAGCATTGGCTTACCTCGGATGGCGCGTTTCGCGGCTGGAGCGTCTATGTCGCACGGCCGTCCTGTGAAGCCTTGCCGCGCTCTGCACGCGTCATCGGCCATTCTGGCCTCCTCCACGAAGCGGTGCTGCGTGCGGCCGCCTGGACGGAAGGTCCTCTGTCTCCCGCGCAAAGTCATCTTGCGAGCGTCATTCTGGATGAGATCGCCTCGACGCCTGAAGAGCCCCTCGGGTTGCCGATGCCCGCAGATCCCCGGTTGCAACGCATCGCGCGAGCGCTCGCGGATGCTCCATCCGAGCAGCGACGCATGGAGGAGTGGGCCGCCTGGGCGGGCCTCGCGCCACGCACGCTCAGCCGCCGCTTCGTTCTGGAGACGGGCCTCACCTTCAGCGCGTGGCGTCGGCGCTGCCTCCTGCTGCGGTCTGTGGAGATGCTGATCGCCGGAGAGTCCGTGACAGCGGTTGCCATCGATCTCGGCTACGAAACCGTCAGTTCGTTCATCGAGCTGTTTCGCAGGCAATTCGGAACGACGCCGGGTCGCTATCTGAAGCGATCTTCCGGCTAGCTTCATCGCACCGCAGAGGCCGGACCATCGAGCCTTGGCGGATGGCGGCTCTGTCGCCTTCGCGGAAGGCAAGCCGAGGGGGTTTCACTGGTGGAGCCGCCGCCTCGGTTCCGGACGATACGCGCCACCCGCCGCTTCGTCATTCTCGGGACAGGGCCCTGCAAGCTTCACACATTTGTCGAGAGACCGTCGCGGCCAGGTTGCATGCCGAGGCAGGCCGCTTGAAATTCGCCGAAAGCGCTGGAAATGCGTCATCCTCGGGCTTGTCCCGAGGATCTACTGCCGGCTCGGCGACAAAATCCATGCAGTTTGGCCCCGGACCGCGAAGTGCCCAAAAATCAACCCGCAGTAGATCCTCGGGACAAGCCCGAGGATGACGACGTGGCGATGTCGGCGCCCGAATGTCATCCGTCTTGGCAAACCGTTCTGATTGAAGCCGGCATCCGCGTCGAAGGATCCGGCGAGATGAGTGCAGCTCGCAGGCCCCCGTCCCGAGAATGACGGAGCGTCGAGGCCGGCGCTCAACCATACGCGGATGCCTGCGAAAACGCGCCCTCTCTCCCCTTTGTGGGAGAGAAAGCGATTTCATCGTCTTAGGCGCGAAGCGGCTAAGCGTTAGAAATCGCAAGAGAGGGGTTTCACCGTGGCCGCCCACGCAACGCGGCCTGAGGATGCGCCCCCCTTCGTCTCGGTCGCGGCGGCGGAACCGGGGAAACCCCTCTCTTGCCATTCTCAAGGTTTGGACGACGATGCGCGCCGCCCAACTCCTAGGTCGCATCCCCATAACCGGGTTCACGTTCGGTGGTTGATTTGATTCAATCTCCTTTGAAAGGAGATTGCCATGCGCCGTCACGAACTGAGCGACCAGGAATGGGAGATCATCGAACCGCATCTG
>NZ_JAFMPY010000024.1 GCF_017353515.1 Jiella sonneratiae | reverse complement strand
GGAATGTGTTTCTGCAGCCCGTGAAAAACGCTATTGTCGTGCCGCATGACATTGATCTCCAATCTCGTGTCCCGAACGCCGCGAAACGTCTGGAACCGAGTAGAATCAATGTCATGCACTCTGTCCATAAAATTAAACCGGACAGCAGTGGGCTTGTCCCGAGGATCTACCGCCGTCACCGCACCAGAATCTCTGCCGGACGCCCTTCCGCCCACGGATCGTCCGACGATCCCACCGCAGTGGATCCTCGGGACAAGCCCGAGGATGACGCCGCGTTGGGGGCCGGAGCGCTGGACGACCCCAAGTCTGCGGGCGCAGCGCCGCCGCCCCCGCATCGGCGTGCGTAGACTGGCCGAACCCATTGAAACTTCGTCATCCTCGGGCTTGTCCCGAGGATCTGCTGTCGCCGCCGCACCAGAATCTCTGCCGGACGCCCTTCCGCCCACGGATCGTCCGACGATCGAACCGCAGTGGATCCTTGGGACAAGGCCGAGGATGACGCCGTCTTGGGTGATGGCGCTTCGGGTGATGGGACGTTGCGGATCGCCACACTGGGTCAGCGAGGAATGGATGGAGGTCCTTCCATGGCGCTGGCCACTCTTTTGGCCCGTCGGGGAGCGGGAGTGCTGCACCTCACACATGCAGGAAGCGCTCCTTCACCGCGGGCGTCGCCTTCAGTTCGGCGGTCGTCCCCGACCAGGCGACGCGGCCCTTCTCGATCACCACGTGGCGGTCGGCGAATCTGGCGAGGGCGTCGACGTTCTTGTCGATGACGAGGATCGCCTCGCCGGCGTCCCTGATCGCGGTGAGGCAGGCCCAGATCTCCTCGCGGATCAGCGGCGCCAGGCCCTCCGTCGCCTCGTCGAGCACCACGAGCCGCGGATTGGTCATCAGCGCCCGGCCGATCGCCAGCATCTGCTGCTCGCCGCCGGAAAGCTGGTTGCCCATGTTGCGCCGGCGCTCCTTCAGCCGGGGAAACAGCCGGTAGACGCCGTCGAGCGTCCATTTGGCGGGGCCGGTCGGCCCGCCGCTCCAGCCTCTGCGATGGGTCGCGACGAGATTTTCCTCGACCGACAGGGTCGGAAAGATCTGCCGGCCTTCCGGCACCAGTCCGAGGCCGCGCTTGGCGACGACGTGCGGCGCCCGGCCGGTGACGTCCTCGCCGTCGATCGTCACCCGGCCGCCGCGCGGCTTCAGGAGGCCGAAGATCGACTTCACCGTCGTCGTCTTGCCCATGCCGTTGCGCCCGAGCAGCGTCACCACCTCGCCGGCGCCGACGAAGAGGTCGATGCCGAAGAGGATGCGGCTGTCGCCATAGGCGCTTTCGAGGGCCTCGACCTTCAGCATGGGGCGACCTTCGTCATCAGGCGGCCTCCTCCTCGCCGAGATAGGCGGCCCGCACCTCGCGGTTCGAGCGCACGTCGGCCGGCGTTCCGGTGGCGATCAGCCGGCCGTAGACGAGGACGCTTACCCGGTCGGCGAGGGCGAAGACGGCGTCCATGTCGTGTTCGATGAGGACGATCGTGTGGGTCTCTTTCAACGCCTGCATCAGGTCGACGAGGACGGCCGTTTCCTCGTGGCCGGTGCCGGCGAGCGGCTCGTCGAGCAGCAGGAGCCGCGCCCCGGTGGCGAGAGCCACGGCGATTTCGAGCTGGCGCTTCTCACCGTGCGACAGGCTGCCCGCCCGCCGATGGGCGCGGTCGTCGAGCTTCACCTGGGCGAGCGCCGCCATCGCCGCCTCGTTCAGCCGGGTCTCGCGCGCCGCCGGCCGGAAGAAGCGGAAGCTCGAGCCCGAGCGCGCCTGGACGGCGAGCGCGGCGTTCTCGAGGACCGTGAACCCGTCGAGGATCGAGGTGATCTGGAAGGAGCGGGCGAGGCCGCGCCGGACCCTTTCCTCCATCGACAGCCGCGTGACGTCGCTGCCGGCGAAGCGCACGGTTCCGCCGTCGCTGGCAAGCCTGCCGGAAAGCTGGTGGATCAGCGTCGTCTTGCCGGCGCCGTTCGGCCCGATGATCGCGTGCAGTTCGCCCTCGGCGACGTCGAAGCTGACGTCGTCGGTCACCCGCAGCGCGCCGTACGCTTTGTTCAGGCCGCGGACGCTGAGGAGCGGCGGCGCGGTCATGCCTCGCTCCTGCCGGCAAGCCGGCCGATCGCGCCGGCGATGCCGCCCCGGCTGAACAGCACCAGAAGCACGAGGAGGAGGCCGAGACCGAGCTTCCAGTGCTCGGAGGCGAGCGCCAGCCAGTCCTCGAGGAGCATGAAGGCGATCGCGCCGCCGATCGCGCCGGCAAGCGTCCCCATCCCGCCGAGCACCACCATGACGATGAGTTCGCCCGAGCGCTGCCAGCTCATATAGGCGGGCGAGACGAACTCGGCCTGGTTGGCGAGGAGGACGCCCGCGACGCCGGCGAGCGCCCCGGCGATGACGTAGGCGGTCAGCTGATAGCGGAAGGGGGCAAAGCCGATCGCCTGCATGCGGACCGGATTTTCCCTCGTGCCGCGCAGCACCCGGCCGAAGCGCGACAGCGTCAGTGCCCGGAGCCCGGCGAAGGCGACGACGAGCACGGCGAGGACGAGGTAGAAGAGGCCGAGGTCGCCGGCCAGAACCGGCAGGCCGAAAAGCGTCGAGCGGGCATCGAGGGTGATGCCGTCGTCGCCGCCATAGGCCGAGAGCGAGACCATGAAGAAATACGCCATCTGCCCGAAGGCGAGCGTGATCATGATGAAGTAGACGCCTTTGGTCCTCAGCGAGATCGCGCCGGTGACGAAGGCGAAGAGCGCGGCGGCGAGGATTGCCGCCACCGCCTGGAGGAAAAGGTCGTCGATGCCGTTCGCCGCGAGGATCGCGACCGCATAGGCGCCGATGCCGAGGAAGGCGGCATGGCCGAAGGAGACCATCGCGCCGTAGCCGAGGACGAGGTCGAGCGACAGGGCGGCGATGGCGAAGATCATGATCCGGGTCGCGGTGACGACGAGGAACGGATCGTCGATGAGCGTCGCCACCGGCGGAAGCAGAGCGAGGGCGAGGAAGATCAGCCCGGCGGCGAGCGTCGCGCCGCCCCCGGCGAAAAGCCCGGCCCGCCGGCCGGGGCCGACGCGCCCGGCCGTGTCGAACGCTGCCTCGCTCAGTCCCGCGCTCACGGCCTCGTCCTCATGCGGCGGCGCCTTTCGCGGGGAACAGGCCGGAAGGCCGGAAGAACAGCACCGCCGCCATCAGGATGTAGATCAGCATCGGGGCGAGGGTGCGGCCGGTCTGGGAGGCGGCGGAAGGGTCCATCAGGCTCCGCAGCACGATCGGCCCGAAGGTCCGCCCCAGCGTGTCGACCAGCCCGACGAGGATCGCCGCGACGAAGGCGCCGCGCACCGAGCCGACGCCGCCGATGACGATGACGACGAAGGTGAGGATCAGAACGCTGTCGCCCATGCCCGGTTCGACCGAGAGGATCGGCGCCACCATCGCGCCGGCAAAGCCCGCCAGCATCGCCCCGAAGCCGAAGACCAGCATGAACAGGCGGCGAATGTCGACGCCGAGCGCCGAGACCATCGGCGCGTTCACCGCCCCGGCCCTAAGCAGCATGCCGATCCGGGTATGGTTGACGAGCACCCACAGGCCGAATGCGGAGAGAAGCCCCGCGGCGATGATGACGACGCGGTAGAACGGATATTGCAGCGGGCCGATCAGCGGGATCGAGCCGGAGAGGAGGTCGGGGATCGGCACGCTCATCGGCGCCGCGCCCCAGACGATCTTGACCGCCTCGTTGAGCATCAGGATGAGGCCGAAGGTTGCGAGCACCTGGTCGAGGTGGTCGCGCTCGTAAAGACGCCGGAAGACGAGGACTTCGAGGACGATGCCGAAGAGGAGGCAGGCCGGCAGCGCCAGGGCGAGGCCGAGGAGGAAGTCGCCGGTGAGCCCGGTGAAGGTCGCGGCGAAATAGGCGCCGACCATGTAGAGGACGCCATGGGCGAGGTTGATGAGGTCCATGATGCCGAAGATCAGCGTCAGCCCCGCCGCGACGAGGAAGAGCAGGATCCCGAACTGGGCGCCGTTCAGCGCCTGGAGGAGGAAGAGGTTGAACATCGATCCTGCGTCGTTCTCATGCCCCTGGAGCGTTCGACTATGCACCGAAGTTGACGCTTCCGTCCCAGCGTCTGACGAGAAAGCGCCTGCGGCGCCGGACGCACCTCATCCTGAGGTGCGAGCGAAGCGAGCCTCGAAGGGCGAGGGGCGGGCGCCGACCGGTCCGATCGACGATCACCAGCGCGGCAGAGTCGCGGCAAGCGCCCCCCGCCCTTCGAGGCTCCCCTCGCTCCGCTCGTGTCGCACCTCAGGATGAGGGGCTACCGATCCGCTGCGCTGCTTCGGCCCGCCGCGCCGCTGACCCCGCGGGACGGATGAGCGCCCATCATTCAAGCTTCGTCATCCCGGGCTTGACCCGGGATCCATGCCAAATCTTTCGAGCCGCCGAGCCGGTGTTCAAACGAACTCACGTTCTGTCGTCGATGCATCCCTCGCCAGACGGCTTGGAATGGATCCCGGGTCAAGCCCGGGATGACGAAGCGGGAAGGACCGCGACGTGCCTGTAACGGTCGCACGCCCGGGCTCTGCCATCCGCCGAAGCGGCCTGAAAAGCCGGGCTCGCTCCCCGTCACTGCATCTTGCAGTCCTTGGCGTAGTTGTCGGCATAGTCCGAGAAGATCTTCTTCTCGATCTCGGTCTGGTACTTGCCATCGTCGCGCTTGGCCACCTTGACGAGGTAGAAGTTCTGGATCGGATAGTGGTTCGGGCCGATCTTGAACTCGCCGCGCAGCGAGGTGAAGTCGGCGGCCGCGAGGCCCTTGCGGATCGCGTCCTTGTCGTCGAGCTTGCCGCCGGCGCCCTTGATCGCCGCGTCGATCATCTGCGCCGCGTCGTAGGCCTGCATGGCGTAGGTGCCCGGCACCATGCCGTATTTCTTCTCGAAGGCGGCGACGAAGGCCTTGGACTTCTCGTTGTCCATGTCCGGCGCCCAGTTGGCGCCGCCGTAGAAGCCGACGGCGGCGTCCTTCTGGGCCGGCAGCGTCGTCTCGTCGACGGTGAAGGCGGAGAGGAAGGGGATCGTCTCGAGGCCGGCCTGGCGATACTGCTTGACGAGGTTCACGCCCATGCCGCCCGGCATGAAGGTGTAGACCGCGTCCGGCTGCATCGCGGCGATCTGGGCGAGCTCGCCGGAAAAGTCGAGCTGGCCGAGCGGCGTGTAGAGCTCGCCCACCACCTCGCCCTTGTAGGAATGCTTGAAGCCGGCCAGCGCGTCCTTGCCGGCCTGGTAGTTCGGCGCCATCAGGAAGACGCGCTTGTATCCCTCGTCCTCGGCGTATTTGCCGAGCACCTCGTGGACCTGGTCGTTCTGGTAGGAAGAGACGAAGAGGTTCTCGTTGCAGTCCTTGCCGGCGAAGTTGGAGGTGCCGGCGTTCGGGCTGATCAGGAAGGCGCCGCCCTCGGTCACCGGCTTGGCGATGGCGATGAGGATGTTGGAGAAGATCGGACCGACGACGAAGTCGGCGCCGTCGCGTTCGACGAGCTCGCGCGCCTTGTTGGCCGCGACGTCCGGCTTCAGCTCGTCGTCGACCGTCGTCACCTCGGTGTCGAGGCCGCCGAGCTTGCCGCCCATGTCCTCGACCGCCAGCATGAAGCCGTCGCGGGCCTGCTCGCCGAGCACCGCCGCCGGACCGGACAGGGTCAGCATCAGCCCGACCTTCAGCTTCGCATCGGAGGCCTCTTCGGCGAAAGCCGAGCCGGCGAGGGCGCTCGCCGCGAGAAGGCCGATGGCGACGGTGCGGATTCTTGTCATTCCTGCATCTCCCATGCGAAGTTCCTCGGCGGCAGGGCGTTCGACAGGCCCGAACCGGCGGTTCGCGACGTTGCGCGGGGACGACCGCCATCCGCCCGCAAAATTAGTTTACACATAAAATATCTGCTCGCAACGGGCTCGGCCGCTTTTTTGTGCGTGCCTGATTTTGCTGCAATGCGGAAGGCGCGGAAGCGCCCCGGCGTCCGGGCGGGGCAGGCCTTCGCACCGCCGGCGCCCGGTGGCCATGGCGCGGCGGCTTGCGTATGGTGGGTGCAAAAGGATCCAGCAAAAGGGAAACGCCGTGAGCGCACCGAACTCCGACATCGCCATCGCCCGGGCCGCCAGGAAGAAGCCGATCAAGGAGATCGCCGCGCGTCTCGGCATGGGCGAAGAGGACATCGTCCCCTACGGTCACGACAAGGCGAAGATTGCGGCGCCCTTCCTGAAGTCGCTGGAAGGCCGGCCGGACGGCAGGCTGATCCTCGTCACCGCCGTCAACCCGACGCCGGCGGGCGAGGGCAAGACGACGACGACCGTCGGGCTCGGCGACGGGCTGAACCGCATCGGCAAGAACGCTCTCATCTGCATCCGCGAGGCGTCGCTCGGCCCCTGCTTCGGCGTCAAGGGCGGGGCGGCCGGCGGCGGCTACGCCCAGGTCGTGCCGATGGAGGAGATGAACCTCCACTTCACCGGCGACTTCCATGCGATCACCACCGCCCACAACCTGCTCTCGGCGATGATCGACAACCACATCTACTGGGGCAACGAGCTGCAGATCGATTCCCGCCGCGTCACCTGGCGGCGTGTCCTCGACATGAACGACCGGGCGCTTCGCAGCGTCGTCACCTCGCTCGGCGGCGTCGCCAACGGCTTTCCGCGCGAGACCGGCTTCGACATCACCGTCGCTTCGGAAGTCATGGCGATCCTCTGCCTTTCGGCGGACCTGAAGGATCTCGAACGGCGCCTCGGCGACATCATCGTCGCCTATCGCCGCGACAAGACGCCGGTCACGGCGCGCGACCTCAAGGCCGACGGCGCGATGGCAGTCCTCCTGAAGGACGCGATCCAGCCGAACCTCGTGCAGACGCTGGAGAACAATCCGGCCTTCGTCCATGGGGGGCCCTTCGCCAACATCGCCCATGGCTGCAATTCGGTGGTGGCGACGAGGGCGGCGCTGAAGCTTGCCGATTACGTCGTCACCGAAGCCGGCTTCGGCGCCGATCTCGGGGCCGAGAAGTTCTTCGACATCAAGTGTCGCAAGGCCGGGCTCAAGCCGGCCGCCGCCGTCGTCGTCGCGACGGTGAGGGCGATGAAGATGAACGGCGGCGTCGCCAAGGCCGATCTCGGCGCCGAGAACGTCGGCGCGGTGAAGGCCGGCTGCGCCAATCTCGGCCGCCATGTCGAGAACGTCAAAGGCTTCGGCGTGCCGGTGGTCGTCGCGATCAACCATTTCTCGGCCGACACCGAGGCGGAGATCGCCGCTGTGAAGGACTACGTCGCCTCGCTCGGCGCCGAGGCGATCCTCTGCCGGCACTGGGCCGAGGGGTCGGCCGGCATCGAGGACCTCGCCCGCAAGGTGGTCGAACTCGCCGATGGCGGCAGCGCCGACTTCAAGCCGATCTATCCCGACGAGATGGGGCTCTTCGAAAAGATCGAGACGGTGGTGAAGAAGATCTACCGCGGCGCGGCGGTGACCGCCGACCAGTCGGTCCGCGACCAGCTTTCCGGCTTCGAGGAGGCGGGCTACGGCAACCTGCCGGTCTGCATGGCGAAGACCCAGTACTCCTTCTCAACCGATCCGACGCTGCGCGGCGCGCCGGAGGGCTTCACCGTGCATGTGCGCGAGGTGCGGCTTTCCGCCGGCGCCGGCTTCGTCGTCGCGATCTGCGGGCAGATCATGACCATGCCGGGCCTGCCCTCGCAGCCCGCGGCCGAGACGATCTATCTCAACGACCAGGGCGAGATCGAAGGCCTGTTCTGAGGCGATCAGGCGACGCGCGGCGGGGCGGCGGCCGGCACGGCCGGACGCTGCCTCACGCCGCCTCGATCGATCCTGCCGAAGCCGTCTCTGCCGCCATCATGCGGTGAACATCCTGCAGTCCCTCGATCGCCGCGTCGCGGGCCTGCGGCCGCGCCACATAGGCCGCGACGTCGGCCATGCGCCTCACTGCGCGGCAATAGACGTCCTCCATGAGGATGTGGGCGAACTCGCCGTTGCGGCCGATGCTGTAGAGCCCGTCGATCCCGCTCGCGCGGGCAAAGCGCTGGCGCTCCGCCTCGTATTCCAGCCGGTAGACCGGGTAGGAGATCGGCGTCTTCATGATGCCGCCGGCGCCGAGATACTTGCCGCGCAGAAGCGGATAAAGCTCCGAAATGCCGTCGAGGCAGAGCGCGGCGAGTTCGGCGTCGGAAAGGCTCCAGAGTGCGTCGCCGACCTCGCAGCCGATGTCGAAGGTGATCAGCGTCTTGCCGGCCGGTGCGAGCCAGGGCATCGAGATCGGCGTCTCGGTCAGCCGGAAGAACGGCAGCTTGCCGCCGGGCACCCAAAGCATCGTGTCGGGCAGGTGGTGGCGGCCCTCGAAATGCAGGTTGACGAAGATCATCGGCCGGTAGCGGAAGCGCTTCAGGTGATCGAGCGCGTTCGAGCCCTCGATCAGCTTCGGCAGCATGTTGACCGGCGCGGTGGAGACCACCGCCGAAGCCTCGATCGTCTCGCCGCCGACACGCAGGCCCTTCACCCGGCCGTCCTCGACCAGGATCTTCTCCACCGGCGAGGCAAGGCGCACCAGATGCCGGACCTCGTTCAGCGTCGGCTCGAGCAGCTGGGCGATGCCGCCTTCGGGATAGACGTGATGGATGCCGGCGTTCTCGCGCAGCTCGTGGGAGTAGCCGATGCAGACGGCACGGCCGGTGAGGCGCGCAGCCGCCTTCAGATAGAGCGTCTTCAGGGTGCCGTTCGCCATCTTCTCGCCGACCGCCGGCGCGAGTTCCCGGGCAGGCGTGCCGGACCAGGCTTCCGCGATCGGGATCGCCACCTTCTCGGCAAGCGCGTCGCCGTAATGGTCGCGGAACCAGTCCTCGGCATTTTCGACCGGCCGGCCGTGCTTCAGCCGTCCCGCCAGCGCGCTGCGCACGAAGCGCGGCGAGCGCATCAGGCCGAAGGGATAGCCGTAATCCGCGCCGTCGACATGCACCGCCTCGCCATAGTGCTTCACCGGCCGGCAGACCTTCGCCGCCCCGAGCGCCGCCGCGAGGCGGTTGTTCACGAAATGCGCGCCGAAATCGTAGGTGAAGCCGGCCGGGTCCTTGAACGAGGCCATCATGCCGCCGACCGACGGACCGGCCTCGAAGACGGTGACCGGCAGGCCGCGGCGGTTCAACTCGGCCGCGGCAGTGAGGCCGGCGATGCCGGCGCCGAGGATTGCGATCGGATGCAAACTGCGTCCCCCTGCACGTCGGCCGAGGCGGCGACTGGCGCCCCGAGCCCGCATTTAACGGCCGCACGGCTCTCCCGACATCGGGATCGGCGGACGCGTCATGCTAAGGGAGGATGACTTAATCGTCCGTTACGGCAGTCGCCCGGATTGCGCCGTGGCGTCACGATAAAGAGCAGTCGTGAAGGATCGGTTTCGCCCGTCCGGCGAGTTCGAGCGATTCCTGCCGCCGGCACCGCTTCGGCCCGGGGGCGCGGGGCGCCCCCGCAGGACGGATCGCGGCGGCCGCGATGCCGGGATCACCCCCGCCGGCCGCCTTCGGGACGCGGCGTCACGACGCCGATTCGGGCTCCGGCAGATACTGGTAGAGCCAGGTCTCGGTGAGCGTCTCGTCGCCGCGCTTCAGATAGGCCCTGAGGTCGACGGGATCGGGATCCCCGGCCTTGACGTCGAAGGTCAGGCGCCAGGCGGTGCCGATCTTGACCGAATAGCAGTCGACGTTCGACAATTCGCCGCGCGAGGCGTCGACCACCGCCTTGACGCCCTGCGTGTCGCGATCGAGGCCGCCGATGCAGCCGCCGTCGAAGTCCACCGCGAACTTGACGACGCCCTTCGGCCGCGGCTGGCCGGGTATGCCGCCGCGCCCGATGCGCGTCGCCCGCACGGTGCCGACCTCCGGCACGTGGGGTTCGTCCTTCGCCCAGGTCAGGCGGTAGGAGAGGGGGATCTCGTCGCCCCGGCCGACCGGCTTTCCCGACACCCAATAAGCGACGATGTTGTCGTGGATCTCGTCGTCGGTCGGAATCTCGACGAGCTGCAGCTCGCCGGCGCCCCAGCCGCCCTTTGGCTCGATCCAGACGCTCGGGCGCTTCTCGTAGAAGACGCCGTCGTCCTCGTAGTTCTCGAAGGCGCGGTCGCGCTGCAGCAGGCCGAAGCCCTTGGGGTCCTTGTCGGCAAAGCTCGAGGTGCGCACCGACGGCGGGTTGTTGAGCGGCCGCCAGATGCGTTCGTTGGCGCCCGTCCAGATGGCGAGACCGTCGCTGTCGTGGACTTCCGGCCGCCAGTCGACGCGATCCGGCCGGTCCGTCTCGGAGAACCAGAACATCGAGGTGAGCGGCGCGAGGCCGACGCGCTCGATCCGGTCGCGGGCGTAGAACCGGCTGTCGATGTCCATGACCACCGGCCCGTGCTTGCCGACATCGATGCGGAAGACGCCGGTGATGCGCGGCGAGTCGATCAGGCAGGTGATGACGAGATCGCGGCCGGGCGTCGTCGAGCGCTCGAGGAAATAGTCGGTGAAGCGGGGAAACTCTTCCGGCGTCGGCATGGCGACGTCGATCGCCAGGGCCCGGGCCGAGAGGCCGTACTGGTTCAGTTCGCCGGCGGAGCGGAAATAGGCCGCGCCGAGAAAGGCCAGCCAGTCGGTCTTCTCGTCGGGCGCCATGACCCTGAGCCCGGCATAGCCGATGTCCTTCGGCAGCTTGCGGGCCGGGCTGTCGGCGGGCATCTCGAAGACCGCCGGGTCGTAGCGCAGCTCGCGGGAATTCTCGCCGTCGACGACGTGGATGCCGACCGGAAGCTGGAAGTAGCGGCCGAGATGGAAGAGCCGCACCGGCGCCTCGCCGTCGGCGACCTTCAGCGTCGCCTCGGGCCGATACTTGATCTTCCAGTGCGCATCGAAGTCGATCGCGTCGAGCACCTTCGGATCGCGCGGCCGCGGCGCGACATAGGGCTGCATCGCCATCCGGCGCGCATGGTCGGAGAGGAGCTGGAACGAGAACGGCTTCGGGCTCTCGAACGAGAGAAGGGCCTCTTCCGCCCGTGCCCGCCCCGTCGCCGGGAGAAGGCCGAGGGCGGCCGCAGCCGTCAGGAAAGACCTGCGGTCGAGCATGGCGCTGCCCGCCGCCGGCGCCGGTCGACGCGGCGCTTCGGTGTCATCATGCATGTGCTGTCGTCCCTTACTACGCACACGTTCCGGCGCCTGAGGCGCTCTCTCGATTGCCCCCGAAAGTCAGGGGCAATTTGTCAATCCTATGGCCGATTTCCCGCGATCTTGATGCGTCGAGTGAGCATGAAAGCCCGGCGGCGCCGGGCTTTGCGCCCGATCTCCGTGGCGAAGGCCCGGCCCGTCTCCCCGATGCGCCCGACGGCCAATTCATACGAAGGCGGGGCCGGTCGGCGAGAGGTCGATGCCGCGTCGCGGCTTGGTGAAGGCGAGCTGCGCCGGCGACAGCGGGACGGGGCCGGGCGCCGTCGCCAGGAGGATCGCCGCCGCCATCGGCTCGAAGCCGGGCCTGAAGCCGGCCGAACTCTTGACCACGAGGATTGCCTGCGCCGCCGGATCGATCCCGACGAAGCGGAACATCTCCGGGCCGGTCATGGGCAGCCGGCGGCTCGTCACCACGATCGAGACGCCGCCGATCCTGAGGCAGGCGGATCTGCCGGCCAGCATGCGCCTGGAGCGGCGCGGGCCTTCGACCATGGAAAAGCTACCGTCGGCAATCGCCGTCACCTCGAAGACGCCGGGGAAGGGGCTGTCGCCGAAGACCGCCTTCGAGCCGCCGAGCGAGGCGACGATCGTCGCCCCGACGCCGGCTTCGTGGGCGAGTGCGGCGACGGCCGGATCGAAGATCGCGCCGATCGCGGCCCGCTCCGCCCCGGTTTCGACGAGCGCCTTCAGCATGCCGGTGGTGTTGGCGTCGCTGCCGCAGTCGGGGTCGTCCTGGACGTCGGCCACGACGACCGGCCGCGAGGCGCACGCCGCGATGCGCCGGGCCTCCTCGACGGCTTCGAGCGGCTCGAAGGTCGTGCCGGCATAGGCGAGGCGCATCGCGCAGACCTTGTCGTAGACGGCGGCCGCGGCAGTCCCGGCGGCCGCCTCGTCATCGGCATAGGCGACGACCGAGGGGCCGCAATGCGGCACGTCGGCGACGGGAAAGCCGCTGAGGAAATTCAGCGAGGCGACGGGACCGCCGCAGAGCTCGGCGACCATCCGGTAGAGCGAGGCGCTGGGCTCCATGCCCGTCGGCTGCCAGACGAGCGGGATGAGGAACGGCAGGTGCCTGACGCTCCTGGCGTAACGGGTTCCGGCAAGCATCGAGGACAGAAGCACGGCGGCTTGCCGGCCGGTCGCGGCCATGTCGGTATGCGGGCAGGTTCGGCATGCGACCAGCGCGTCGGCCTGGTCGATCAGCGTCGCCGAGAGGTTGGCGTGGAGATCGACGCTGGCGACGATCGGCACCTTTGGGCCGACGACCTCCCGCACCCGCGCCAGGAGCTCGCCGTCGCCGTCGTCGATATGTTCGGCGACCATCGCGCCGCTGAGGTCGAGATAGACGCCGTCGAGGGGGAGCGCCGCGGCGAGCGCCGCGATCAGCCTCGCCGCGATCGTCTCGAAGGCGTCCTCGGTGACGTGGGCGCATGACGCGGTGGCGCACCAGAGCGTCGGGGCGAGCAGCCAGCCCCGCGACCCTGCCTCCGCGACGAAGCCGGCCGTCGCCACGTCGTTGCCGCGCGTCACTGCAATGATGTCGTCGCCGGTGCAGAGCGGCAGGCCGCCGTCGCCGTCCGTGAAGGCGGCGAGGTCCGCCATCGTCGGCGCGAACGTGTTCGTTTCGTGAAGGAACCCGCCGATTGCGATGCGGGGAGCCGACACCGGAGTCATCCGTCCACCTTCCAGCCGATGTCGACGGCGCCTCTCCGGGCCAGCGACAGTATTTCCAGCGCATCCCGCATTAAAGGCTCGGGAGCGAGCAGCGGGCGGGCGAGCGGGGGCGACGATCCGCTCCGCTCGGCCGCGACCGGACGCAGGGGCAGCGTCGCACCTGCAGACGATCCCGGGTCGATCCGGCTGGCGCTTCTGTTGAGATATATCGTATTTCTGAGTGTCTAGTTACCCGGCTACGGAATTCTGCGTCATGCCGACGTTTTCGCCGGCGCTCCGCAATACATGGACGAAACCCAGCGTCCGCCGGAGAGTGCCGCAGCGGCCACAAAAGGCTCCGGACCGCCGCGCGACCTGCGCCCGTCGCCCGCCCCGCCCGGCACGCCCAGTGCGTTTGGCGGAAGCGGATCACCCGCCTGACGGACGCCCGGCGAGGGTGACGAAGCGAAATCCATCTTGAGGAATGATTCCAATGTAAAGAATGATTCAGGGGCGACTTTAATTCACCGTTGACGGTTGAATGCTCTCCTTCCAGCCGAAAGCGGAGAGACGTCATGTCGAGGGCGATCATCAACCTCATTTCCGTCAAGCGCCAGCAACTCGCGGCGCTTGCGGCGGGTCTTGTTGCCTTCGTCTTGCTCTGCCTCGGCCTCGCCAATCTGGGGCTGCATATTGCCGATACGGCGATCGATCGCGAGAGCCGGCAGCTGCTGCAGCCGCTCGTCGATCGCAGTCGGAACATGGTTTCGGTGTTCGCCAGTCTCCAGACCGAGATGACGGCGGCGCCGTGCAGCCCGCAGTTCGTCGAAGAAATGCGCCGCATTTCGCTGCGGCCGGACGGCTTGCACGAATTCGCCTATGTCCGCGGCGGCGAGGTCCTGTGCTCCGTCAGCGCCGGGCGCCTGACCCGGCCGGTCCGGCTCGAAGATCCGGACACGACACTGCCGGGGAAAGACATCGCGACCGACTTGTGGATGGACCTCGATCTCGGCGAATTCGGCTTTGCCGGCGTCAGCGGCACGATCGTCAAGAGGGGGTCCTTCGCGATCGCCTATCCGAGGCCGAACGATCCCGCGCCGTCACTCCCCTGGCTCAACGCGGAATGGGGTCTGAAGGACGCGACCGGCCGATTCTGGCATCGCGGCGGCGCCGAGGGTCTCTACGAAGCAACTGCCGGCCTGCCGGCCTGGGATCTCCTGTCGCTGGTGCCGGCCATCCACGCCAGTGTCTGCGACGAGGAGGCGGGTAATCTCTGCGTCGTTGCGGCGGCACCGCTTGCGGCGCTCGCGGCGGAAGGATGGCCGTTCCTCGCGATCGGCCTCGTGCTGGCGACGCTCGCGGCGCTCGGCATCGCCGGCCAGACGCGGGATGCGCTGGCCCGCCGCTGGTCGTTCCGGTCCCGCTTCCTCCGTACCCTCGGGCCCGACACCGTCTTCTGCCTCTACCAGCCGATCGTCAGCCTCGCCACCGGCGAGGTCGAGGCGTGCGAGGTGCTCGCCCGCTGGCGCGACGTCGACGGCAGCATCGTCGCGCCCGGCAACTTCATCCCGATCGTCGAAAAAAGCGGGCTGACACTGGAATTCACCCGCATGGTGGTCGAGCGCGCCTATCGCGAACTCTCGGCGAGCGACCTCGACGGCCCGCCGATCTACGTCACCTTCAACGTTTTCCCCTGCGACCTCCCCAAGCCGGGGCTCGCGGCCATCTTCGCGCCCTTCGCCGGCCAGCCGGAGCGGTTCGTCGCGGTGGCGGAACTCGTCGAGAGCGAGGAGATCGACGCCGCCGCCATGCAGGCGCAGATCGACGATCTGCGGGCGGCCGGGATCAAGGTCCTGATCGACGACTTCGGCTCGGGCTACTCGAACATCAAGAACCTCGCCGACATCTCGGTGGACGGGGTGAAGATCGACCGCGGCTTCGCCATGGCGCCCGACGGCACGGTGGCGGCGAAGATGCTGGATCTCGCCATCGAGATGATCGAAACGGCGGGCCGCACGATCGTCGTCGAGGGAATCGAGACCGAGGAGCGGCTCCAGCAGCTGCGGCGCAACCATCCCTCGGTCGGCTACGTCCAGGGTTTCCATCTCTCGCGGCCGATCGACATTGCGAGCTTCGTCCGGTTCCGGCGGCAGGCCGTGCCGGCCGGGCACGCACGGCGGCGCGGCGAGCATCCGGTGGTCAGCCTTGCCGAGGTGCGCGCACGCGGCGCGATGACGGCGGCGCTTCCGGCCTCCTGACCCCGGCCTCCTGACCCCGGCCTCGCCGGCCGCGGCCTGCGCGGGCCCGGCAACGGCCCGTCTCGCCGGTTCCTTGGATCGGCCGTCGATCAATCCGGTTCGTCGTCGCCGCCATCTTCGACGCCGATGCCGTCCTCCTCCGGTTCCGCGGCGTTCGGGTCGACCCGCCGCCGCGCACCCCATCGATCGAGGACGGCATTGATGTCGCCGGCGACGAAGAAGCGCGCGGCGTCCCGATCGTAGCCGTCGTCCATCAACGCGTCGTAGTCGGTGTATTCGTGTCGGGCGCGCGCGACCGCCGCCAGCCAGACGGCGGTCTCGGCCGGAAGGCTGCGCATGTGGCGCGACCGCGCGGCCTCGCGGATGTGCTCGGCGTCAATGAAGGGCGCGCGCGGGATCATCGCCGTCACCGCCCGGGCGATCCGCCGCTGTCGCTCCGTCGCCATCGCCTCACTCCGCGTCCGGCCGGTCGACCGAGGCGTGATACGGTTTCACGTCGACGAGCGGCGTCTCGTCGACGACGTCGATCGCGTCGAGCCGCACGATACCGGCCGCGACGTCGATGGATTCGATCCGCGCCAGGTGAAGCCCGATCGGGTTCGGCCGGACGGGCGAACGCAGCGAGAAGGTGCCGCGCGCCGCCTCCAGATGGCGCGGCTTCTGCAGGGCGAGGTCGCGCCGCGCGCCGTGCAGCCAGCTGAGGCAGAAGACGTGATCGCCGGCGGCAAGGCCGGCGAGCGCCTCGCGGAACGGCGCGTCGACCTCGAGCCACGCCGCGCCCGCATGTCCCGCCGCCAGCGCCGCGCGGCGGTTCTTCGGGCACTGGTCGAGCGTCCGGTAGGGCGAGCGCAGCCGGCCGATGAAGCCGAGGCGGGCATCGTCGGGCGCGGGCACTGCGGCGGAGAACGGTTCTTCGCCGGGGCGGGTGGGGCGTGAGAGCGATGTCGTCAGATGCGGTCTCCCGGATCTCGGCGTTGCGGCCGGACGGACCGCCGGCTCGCCGCGGCGCCGTCATCTCGCCGGACAGCCCGGGCAGCCCGGGGCGGACGGTTTTCTTGCACGCTCAATCGGAATTTCCTTGCATCATGAAGCCGCTTCACATAAACATATCTTTATATCGTAATCGAGCGAGCCATGCTGGACATCCGCAAATCCGCCTTCGAGCCATTCGTCGATCTGCTTCGCGCCGCCGCCGAGCCGACGCGGCTGCGGCTGCTCGTCGTGCTCTCGGCGGCCGATCTGACCGTCAGCGAGCTTACGACGATTCTCGGCCAGTCGCAGCCTCGGATTTCGCGTCATCTGAAGCTGCTTGCCGAAGCCGGCCTGATCTCGCGCTACCAGGAGGGATCCTGGGCGTTCTTCCGCGCCTCCGACGATCCGGTCGCGCTGCCGATCCTGCGCGCGCTGGTCGGCTGGGTGGATCCGGGCGACCCGGTGCTCGCCCGCGACGCCGAGCGGCTGGAAGACGTGCGGGCACGGCGTGCGGAACGGGCGGCGGACTATTTCGCCCGCAATGCCGAGGAATGGGACGGCATCCGCAAGCTGCACGTCTCGGATGCCGAGGTCGAGGCCGCCATCGTCGAGGCGCTCGGGACCAAGCGCTTCGACACGCTGCTCGACGTCGGGACCGGTACCGGCCGGATGCTCGAGCTCTTCGCGCCGCGGGCCGAGCGGGCCGTCGGGATCGACTCCTCCCGCGAGATGCTGGCGGTGGCCCGCGCCAAGCTCGACTCCGCCAAGATCGGCAACGCCCAGGTGCGCCTCGGCAGCGTCTATCACCTGCCGATCGAGCGGGGCGGCTTCGACCTCGTCGTCATCCATCAGGTGCTGCACTATCTCGACGATCCGGCCCGGGCCGTGCGCGAGGCGGCGGGGGCGCTGGCGCCGGGCGGGCGGCTGCTGATCATCGACTTCGCGCCGCACGATCTGGAATTCCTTCGCAGCCAGCATGCGCATCTGCGGCTCGGCTTTTCCGAACAGTCGCTGTCATCCTTCGTCGAGGCGGCCGGCCTGCGGCTGCGGCTGCTGCGCCATCTGGAATCGAAGCGCACGGACGCCGCCGAGCTCACCGTGACGATCCTTCTCGCCGAGGACGAGCGGTTGCTCGTCGCCGGCGACGCCCGCCACACCTCCATGACAAGCTGAGGACAAACGCCATGAGCCCTGCCAACGTCCTGTCGAATTCCGGCATCAACGTCTCGTTCGAATTCTTCCCGCCGAAGACGGAGAAGATGGAGGAGACGCTGTGGCATTCGATCGAGCGGCTCGCTCCGATGCAGCCGAAATTCGTCTCGGTCACCTATGGCGCCGGCGGCTCGACGCGCGAGCGCACCCACCACACCATCGAGCGCATCCTCGCCGAGACGGCGCTGGTGCCGGCGGCGCATCTGACCTGCGTCGACGCTTCGCGCGAGGAGGTCGACGAAGTGGTGCGCCAGTATCGCGACACCGGCGTGAGGCATTTCGTGGCGCTGCGCGGCGACAGCCAGGCGGGCGTCGGCGGCACCTACGTTCCGCGCGCCGACGGCTACCGCAACGCCGCCGAACTCGTCGCCGGCCTCAAGGCGATCGACGACTTCGAGATCTCGGTCTCGGCCTATCCCGAGAAGCATCCCGAGAGCCCGGACTTCGCCACCGACATCGATCTCTTGAAGCGCAAGGTCGACGCCGGCGCGACGCGGGCGATCACCCAGTTCTTCTTCGACAACGACGTCTTCGAGCGCTACGTCGAGCGCGCCCGCCGGGCGGGCATCTACATCCCGATCGTTCCGGGCATCGCGCCGATCCACGACTTCACCAAAATCGCGCGTTTCGCCGGGGCCTGCGGCGCCGGCATTCCCGACTGGCTGGCCCGCCGCTTCGACGGGCTGGAGACCGACGAAAAGACCCGCTCCCACGTCGCGGCCGCCTTCTGCGCCGAGCAGGTCCTCGACCTGACGCGCCGCGGCATTTCGGACTTCCATTTCTACACGATGAACCGGGCCGACCTCGTCTATTCGATCTGCCACATCCTCGGCCTGCGCGCGGCGCTGCCGACCGGACAGGCGAAGGCGGCCGCCGCCTGACGAAAGATCCGCTCCGGCCCGCCGGACCATCGATCGGACAGAGAAAAGGCCGGGTTCGCCCCGGCCTTTTCCGTTTCTCCCGCGTCGATGCGCGGGGTCTGGTCTGCGGCTCCATCCGCGGCTGCAAGCGGCCCGTCCTGTCGGTCAGGACCGCTCTGCCGCCATTTCGCCGGGGCCGCCCGTCAGGGCAGATATCCGGCCACCATGGCGGCGAGGAAGGCGAAGGCCGCGCAGATCATGATGACATTCAGCGAACGCGTGAGTTGCATGGCTGTCTGGCTCCTCGTGGCATTCATGGGGACAGGTTAATCGACGGCGGCGATCCGTAAAGGCAAAATCGTCGCTGCACCGCCGCATGAAACCATGGCGGGCGGCCAAGTTCCGCGGAATATTGGGAAAACGCGTTGCTGCGAATGCTTCAGTTGCGGCGCGAATCGTCCCGAATCGGGACATTGTTCCCGACTATTCGTGTCAGACTCTCGTCACTTTTGTTGAGAAATCGGCGCGTCGATCAGCCGTTCGAGACGTGTGGCGACGCTCAGCGCCAGAGCGTCCCGGCCGAATCGCGCGACGACGGAGACCCCGAGGGGGAGACCCGCGGCCGACGCGATGCCGGCGACGTTGACGACGGGATTGCCGGTCAGGGTCCAGAGCTTGTTCATCAGCGCGTCGCCGGTGCTTTCCAGCGTCAGCGGCGCCGGGCCGAGCGCCGACGGCGCGATCAGGACGTCGACCGTCTCGAACAGCGCCGATGCGGCCTTGCGGCCGATGCGTGCCGCCCGCCGGGCCTCGTCGTAGGCCGCCGGCGCGATCGTCGCGCCCTGGTCGAGGATCGCGCCGAGCTTCGGCCCGAGCCGCTGGCGATGGTTGCGAAACTCGTCCGACAGGTCGAGCACCGCCTCGTATCCCTGCACCGTCCCGTGCGCGTCGCGCGCTTCGGCAAGGGCGCCCGGTTCCTCCACCGTGACGAGGCGGGCGCCGGACGCCTCCAACAGCCGCGCCGCCTCGGCGACGGCGTCGTGCATCATCGGCTCGACCGCGTCGTCGACGGCGCTTCGATAGACGCCGACCGTCAGGCCGCTCGCATCGTCGTCCCGGACGCGCTCGCCGGAAAGGTCGCGGCCGGTGATCGCCGAGGCGGCGAAGGCGAGGTCGGCGACGGTCGCCGCGAAGAGCCCGGCGGTGTCGAGGGTGTAGGAGAAGGTCTTCATGCCGATCGTCGGCAGCAGGCGAAAGCTCGGCTTGAACGCCGCGACGCCGCAGAACGAGGCGGGGCGGATCACCGAGCCGCCGGTCTGCGAGCCGAAGGCGAGCGGCACCATGCCCGCCGCGACCGCCGCCGCCGAGCCCGAGGACGAGCCGCCGGGCGTGTGCGCGAGATTGCGGGGATTGCGCGTCGGCGTCGGATCGAGGCTCGCAAATTCGGTCGTCGTCGTCTTGCCGAGGATCGCGGCGCCCGCGAGCCGTGCCATCGAGACCAGCGAGGCGTCCGCCACCGGCCGATGGTCGCGATAGACCGGCGAACCGTGTTCGGTCGCCATGTCCCGCGTATCGTAGATGTCCTTGACGCCGACGGCGACGCCGGCGAGCGGGCCCGTCGCGGCTCCGGCGGCCGCAAGGCTCTCCTCCGGGGCGAGCCGCAGGAAGGCCCCGATCGCCGCGTCGCCGGCCGCAACGCGCGCGCGGGCGGCGGCAATCTCGGCCGCCGGGTTCGATCGCCCCTGAGCGACGGCCGCGACGATCGTCGCAAGTCTCGGTGCGGGCACGTCGTGGCGGTCGGGCATGGTCGGGTATTCCCTCGGTTTGGCGGGCGGACCGGCTCAAGGCCCCGGCCGTTAGAGCATCGGGACCCGCACGCCGCAAGCAGGCGCGGCCTTGAGCCTGCCGGACCGACACGGTCCAGCCCGGCCGGACATGCCCGGCAGGGTTCGACCTTCGCGCCGGATGCCCCATGTTCCCGCCCGCACCATCTCGGAGACGAGCGCTTGCAGAGCTTTGCCACGGCGAAGGACGCCGCCCTGACCCTGCGCCCGGATGCGCCGGTCTATTGCTTCCGGCCAGACGTCCTGACCGCCGACGCGCGGTCCTTCGTGACGGCGTTTCCGGGCAAGACGGCCTATGCCGTCAAGACGAACGGCGAGCCGATGGTGCTCGAGACGCTGGCAAAAGCGGGGATTGCGACCTTCGACGTCGCCTCGCCCGGCGAGTTCGCCGCCGTCCGGGCGGCGATGCCAGGGGCCGAGATGCTCTACATGCATCCGGTGAAGGCGCAGTCGGACATCCGTCTCGCGCTCGAGACCTATGGTATCCGCACCCTCTCGCTCGACCACGAGGACGAGGTGGCGAAGATCCTCAGGATCGTGCGGGCGCTCGACATCGATCCGGGCACCGTCACCCTCTTCGTCCGCATCCAGACCAAGGGCCACGCCGCCTACGAATTGTCGAAGAAGTTCGGTGCCGCGCCCGCCCATGCGGTCGAGTTGCTGCAGCGTTGCCACAAGATCGGCTTCAAGGTCGGCCTGTGCTTCCATGTCGGCTCGCAGATCGAGGATCCCGACACCTACGAGCGGGCGCTCGCCTCGGCCGACTGGGTGCGCAACCGCGCCGACGTGCCGCTCGCCGGCCTCGACGTCGGCGGCGGGTTCCCGGCCGAATACGGCCACGATCCGCGCCGCAGGAAGAAGGAGATGCCGGGCTTTGCCGACATCATGGAGCGGCTGAAGGCCGATCTCGGCGAATGGGGCTTTTCCGACCTGCCGCTGGTCGCCGAGCCCGGCCGGGTCGTCGTCGCCAGGGCCTTCTCGCTCATCGTCCGGGTGCTTCTGAGGAAGGGCCGCCGGCTCTACATCAACGACGGCATCTGGGCGTCATTGTCGGATTCGTGGACCGGCAAGATCACCCTGCCGGCGCGCTTCATCCCCGACCCCGCCCGCAACAGCCGCAACGGCGACCCGGAAAAGATCGGCGCGTTCAAGGTCTGCGGCGCGACCTGCGATTCGGTCGACATCCTGTCGCGGCCGTTCTGGCTGCCCGAGACCGTCGACACCGGCGACTGGATCGAGATCGGCCACATCGGCGCCTATTCCCTGTCGCTGAGGACCCGCTTCAACGGCTTCTACCCGGACACCTTCGTGACGGTGGCGACGCCCTTCGACGAGGGCGAGGCGGCCGAGGGCTACGCCAGCCTCGAGACGATGGCGGATTGATCCGCCTCGGTCGGTCCTTCGGCCGAGCCGCCGCCCTGCCGCGGCGCGTCACCGTTTCGGGGTGATGTCCTTCATCGGCCGCACGTCGCCCCGGTCGTCGATCAGGCCGTCCTCGCCGAAGTGGTCGAGGATGATCGCGAGATTCTTGCGGTTCGACTTGAAGAAGAAGTCGAAGACGTCGCCGACGAGCGGGATCGCGCCGCCGAACGTGTCGATGCCGACATTGGCCAGCATCCGGGCGAGCTTGTGGGCGGGCAAACCGAGGCGTCTCGCCTCGTTGACGATCCACAGCGAGACCATCGCGGTGGCGGCGTCGCCGACGCCGGGAACCAGGCCGACGATCGAATCGCCGCCGAAGCTGATCCCGGTGCCGGGAATGCGGATCGCCGTGTCCATCAGCCGGGCGACCCTCGCGACGCGCCGCAGCCGGCGAAGATGATCCGCCTCGTGGAAAGCACCGGCATGGGCAAAAGTCGCGCTCATCTTGAAGACGTCTCCCGTGGTCTCGTCGCCGTTCTGGCCGCGACGGGTCAACACGCGATATGGGTGGGCGGTTCCTTGATCGAAAGAGCCGCGCTCCGACAAATCCTCCGGCGGCCGTCCCATTCCGTTCCGCGACCTTCTCGATGGCGGGCCAACTGACCGGCGTTCTTGCGGCAAGGCCGGTCCGATCGCGGCGGCGGTTGAAGGCATCGGGCGATCGCCCGCATGCTCGTTCTGCTACAACCGCCCCCTGACGCGATTCGGCTGGAGACGCCCATGGAAGAGACCGCCGGCGGGGCCCCCGTCGACCTGACCGTCATCGCCTTCGTCATCCTCGTCGCGGTGCTGGCGGGCCTCGGCCTGATGCGGCTGAAGCAGCCGCCGCTCGTCGGCTTCATCCTCGCCGGCGTCCTGCTCGGCCCGTCCGGCCTCGGCTTCGTGTCGACCGCCGACGAGAACGTCACGCTGCTCGCCGAGATGGGCGTGCTCATGCTGCTGTTCTTCATCGGCATGGAACTCTCGCTGAAAGCCTTCGTCGCGACGCTGAAACCGGCTTTGCTCATCGCCGGCGGCCAGCTCGCCGCCGCCATGGCGATCACCTTCGGGCTGAAGCTCATCTCCGACGCCACCTATGCCGAGGCGATCATCCTCGGCTTCATCATCGCGCTGTCGTCGACCGTGGTCGCGATGAAGATGCTCGAGGACATCGGCGAGCTGAGGTCCGAGCCCGGGCGGATCGCCGTCGGCGTGCTCATCGCCCAGGATCTCGCGGTGGTGCCGATGCTGCTCGTCGCGACCTCGCTCGGCGGCAGCGGCGAGGTCGCATGGTTCAGCCTCTGCCTGAAGATCATGGTGGCCGTGGCGGTGCTCGCCGGCCTTCTGTGGTATCTCGGCCGGCGGCCGAAGCTGAAGCCGTCCTTCGCGGCGGCTGTCGAGGACAAGGTCGAGATCCTCGCCCTCGGATCGCTCGCCTTCTGTTTCGCCGCCGCCTCGGTCTCCGGCTGGATCGGCCTCTCACCCGCCTACGGCGCCTTCATCGCCGGCCTCGTCGTCGGTGCCTCGACGCTGCGCTCGCCGGTGATCCACGTCGTCGAACCGATCCAGTCGATTCTCCTCGTGGTGTTTTTCCTGTCGATCGGTCTCCTCATCGATCTCGACTACATCGTCGAGAATGTCGAACTCGTCGCCGTGGCGGCGGTCTTCGTCGTCCTCGTCAAGACGATCTTCAACGTCCTGTTCATCCGCCTCGCCGGACTGCCGCACAAGACCGCCGTCGAGGCCGGCCTGTCGATGGCGCAGATCGGCGAATTCTCCTTCGTCCTGGCGGCGGCGGCCTATGCCTCGCGCGCGATCGGCGGCGACGTCTATCGTCTTGCTCTGGCGGTCACGGCGATCACCCTGCTGGTCTCGCCGGCCTGGATGGCGCTGACCCGGCACATCGAGGGCGAGGCGCGCTTCGGCTACCGGCAGTTTCGCGAAGCGCTGGCGGAGATCTACGAGGATCGGGTCGAAGACGTCGAGGATCTCGGCTTCTGGCTGCGGGTGCGGGGACGGGCGCTCCGCCGCACCTATCGGCGCCGGCGCGCCGCGCGCCAAAGGGCCGCCGAAGAGCGCACGGCTGCCGGGGCGGGGGCCGCAGGGGAGGGTGAACAGCCGGGCGAGTGAGCGCCGCCCGTCGCCGTTTCGTCTGGCGCGTCGCGATGCCGGGCATCGCCGGCTCCACGCGGCAATGTCCGGGAAATTGCGGCTTGAACTGCGGCCGGGTCTTCTGCTTGTCCTGTCCGCGGGGAGGGCGCGCCAGCGCGCCTCGCGCATGATCCCGAAAAGTGGGAACCGGTTTTCGGAAGAGATCATGCGGAAATGAGAAAAGAGAGAGCGGGACGGCGGGCGAGGCCCCTCATCCTTGCTTGAGGGGTACTGCCGTCCCGGCGCCGAGGGGAACGCCCGACATGAACGAGACGCCGGATGCGACGAAGAGGGCGGCGGCGGGCCCGGATTTTCGCCGCCACGTCTTCTACATCCACGGCTTCGACCCCCGCGGCACGCCGGTCTATTACGGCCATTTCCGCGACGGCCTTCGGCCTGCCTCGCGCCGCTGGGGACGCGCGATCGTGATCGCCGGGACCGACGCGGAGGCGCTGGCGCACGGCGCCTGGACCGTGACGTCGCATGCGGCGCCCGACGGTCCGCTGGTCGAGACCCGCTACGAGATGCTCGACTGGACCGACATCGTCGGCCGCTACTGGTTTCCCCGCCGCCAGCTCCGGCTTGCCGGCGAAGCCTTCCGCTTTGCCTGGACGACCTTCAGGCGCGGCATCCTGAAGCGCTTCTACCGGCCGGCCTGGGCGTTGTTCGTCGCGATCCTGATGACGCCCGCATTGATTCTCGCAACGCTGGTTTTCGGGGCGCTGACCGCCACGCTCGCCGGCGCCGGTGCGGCGGCGGCCGCCACTTTCCTCGGCGCGACGGGCTTCGTCGCGGCCTTTGCCGGCCTTTTCGCCGCGCTCGCCGTCGTTCTCGGCGTCGCGGCCGGATGGAATCGCCTGCGCGCCTGGCTCAACATCTGGTGGGTCACCCGCTTTCTCGGCTATCTTCGCGGCATGGCGGACGGACGGTTCGAACGCTCCGGGGAGAGGGCGGAAGAATTTGCAAGGCGCATGCTCGCCGTGTGGGAGAGCGGCGAGGCGGACGAAATCCTCGTCGTCGGCCACAGCCTGGGTGCGGTCTGGCTGGTGCGTGCGGCGGCGCGGCTCCTCGACCTGCTTCCCGGGGAGGCACGGGCGGCGGAGAACGCGCCGAGGATCGTGCTCCTGACTCTCGGACACACGGTGCCGCTCTATACGCTGCTCGGCGGCGACGCGGCCTTCCGCCGCGACCTTTCGGCGCTCGCCACCAGCGAGCGGGTGCGGCTGCTCGACGTCACCTCCGGCTCCGATCCGGGCTCGAGCTGCCGCATCCCGCTGATCGAGGGGATCGACCTTTCGGGCCGCCAGAGCCGCGTGATCTCGCGCGAGCCGGACTTCCACGACATCCTCGAGCCGGAAACCTTCCGCCGCATCCGCATGCGGCCGCTCGACTTCCACTTCCAGTATCTCAAACCCTCAGAGCGCGGCCACGGCTTCGACTATTTCGAACTCGTCACCCGTCCGTGCCCGATCGAGACGAGCATTCTTCAGCCATGAACGACCGCGGCGAAAAGTTCTCCCCCGTCCTGCCGAAGGCGCAGGAGGCCCACCCGACGCACCCGCTGGAGCGCATCCGCGGGCATCTGCGGTCGAGCCTCGGACTGTTCCTGAAAGGCAGCTACGACTTCGTCGGCGTCAGCCGGCATGCCATCCCGAAGCTGCCCTTCGTGCGCCGCAGGGAGCTCTACAACGTCCGCGATCCGGAGGTGATCCGCGAGATCCTCGTCAAGCGCTACAGGGAGTTTCCGAAAGGCGAGATGATGGAGCGGATGATGCGCAAGCTCTCCGGCTATTCCATCTTCGTTTCGAACGGCGAGGCGTGGGAAAGGCACCGGCGCATCGTCGACCAGGCCTTCGACAATGCCGGCGTGAGGAACGTCTTCGGCCTCATGCGCGACGCCGCCGATGCCTCGATCGCCCGCCTCTCGGCCGACGCCGGCACCGGCCGCGAGATCGCCATCGACGCCGAGATGACGCATTTCGCCGGCGACGTCATCTTCCGCACGATCTTTTCCGAGCCGATGTCGAGCGACGACGCGCGGCGGATCTTTTCGGCCTTCGACGCCTTCCAGGCGATCGCCTTCGCACAGGGGATGATCGGCCTCGTCGGCGTGCCGATCCACTGGCTGTGGTCGAACCGGCGGGCCCGCAGGATGGCGCGGGAGATCCGCGACGTCCTGAACGGCCCTCTGCAGCGCCGGCTGAAGGCGGTGCGCGAGGGCAGGCCGGTGCCGACCAACGACATCCTCTCCGTGCTGATGACCGCCGAAGACCCCGTCACCCGGACGAAGTTCGAGGGCGAGGAACTGCTCGACCAGATCGCCATGCTGTTCCTCGCCGGCCACGAGACCTCGGCGGCGGGACTTGCCTGGGCGCTCTACTGCCTGGCGCACCGGCTGGACACGCAGGTCGAGATGCGGGCGGAGGCGCGGGCGGTCCTCGGCGACCGTCAGCCGGAATTTTCCGACATGAAGCGGCTCGAAAAGACCCGCGACGTGTTCCGCGAGGTGCTGCGCCTCTATCCGCCGATCGCCTATCTCTCCCGCGACACCGAAAAGCCCGAGCGGCTGGGCGACCAGGAGGTTCCCTGCGGCTCGCCGGTGGTCGTGCCGATCTGGCTGATGCATCGCCACACCGGCTACTGGCAGGACGCCAACGACTTCCAGCCCGACCGCTTCACCAGGCCCGAGACGCGCGAGGCGCAGCGCTGCGCCTACATGCCGTTCTCGATGGGCGCGCGGGTCTGCGTCGGTGCGGCCTTCGCCATGCAGGAGGCGACGCTGGTGCTCGCCGAGATCCTGCGCCGCTTCGAGATCCGCCCCGTCGCCGGCCACGAGCCCGAACCGGTCTCGCGCCTGACAGTCAGGTCAGAGAACGGAATCAGGATCTTCCTCGACCGGCCGCGATGAACGCGACGGGACAGCGGGGCAGGTCCGGGTAGATCTGCCGTCATCCCCGGCCGATGCCGCGAAGAATTCTGCCCGCGCTTGCATAATCTCCCAACTTTCAACATGATCTTCGCAGACGCGAAAGATCGACGGAAGTGTTTTGACTCGCGACCAGTGGGGAGGGCAGATGGCCGAGGGGGAAAAGTTCCACATCGTATTCGTCAAACCGACGCATTACGACGACGACGGCTATCCGCTGCAGTGGAGGCGTTCCACCATCCCGGCCAATTCGCTCGCGTGCCTCAACGGTATTGCGAAGGACTGTATCCGGCGAAAGGTGCTCGGCGATACCGAGGTGGTCATCCACACGATCGACGAGACGAATACCCGCATCCGGCCGAAGAAGATCATCGAGATGATCGCTGCCGACGGCGGCCGGGGCATGCTCGCCCTCGTCGGCGTCCAGTCGAACCAGTTTCCCCGCGCCGTCGATCTCGCGCGGCCGTTCCTCGCCGCCGGCGTGCCCGTCTGTCTCGGCGGTTTCCACGTCGCCGGATCGCTGGCGATGCTGGACGGCATTCCGCCGGAGATCGAGGAAGCCAGCCGCATGGGCATCTCGATGTTCGTCGGCGAGGCCGAGGGCGGCCGCTTCGACCAGGTGCTGCGCGACGCCCATGCCGGCAGGCTGCAGCCCTACTACCGGCACGGGGCCGACCTTCCGAACCTCGAGGGATCGGAAATCCCGTTCCTCGACCGTGCGCAGGTCGAGAAGACCTTCGGCCTCTATTCGAGCTTCGACATCGGCCGCGGCTGCCCCTTCCAGTGCTCCTTCTGCACCATCATCAACGTGCAGGGGCGGGTCAGCCGGTTCCGGTCCGCCGACGATTTGGAGAAGATCGTGCGCGCCAACTGGGCGATCGGCGTCGACCTGTTCTTCGTCACCGACGACAATCTCGCCCGCAACCGCAACTGGGAGGCCTTCTTCGACCGGCTGATCCTGTTGCGGGAAAAGCACGGCATCAAGATCCGCATGCAGATCCAGGTGGACACGCGCTGCCACAAGATCCCCGGCTTCATCGACAAGGCGGTGCGCGCCGGCGTCGACCAGGTCTTCGTCGGGATGGAGAACATCAATCCCGACAACCTCATGGCGGTGAAGAAGAACCAAAACAAGATCGTCGAATATCGCGAGATGTTTCTGGAGTGGAAGCAGCGCTCGGTGATGATCACCGTCGGCTACATCATCGGCTTTCCGAACGACACGCGGGAATCGATCCTGCACGACGTCGACGTGATCAAGCGCGAGCTGCCGATCGACCTCATCTATTTCACCAACCTGACGCCGCTGCCGGGCAGCGAAGACCACCAGACCCTGTCGAAGAAGGGCGTCTGGATGGACCCGGACCTCAACAAATACGACCTCAACCACCGCGTCACCCATCACGAGAAGATGTCGGACGCCGAATGGGACAAGGTCTATGAGGAGGTCTGGGGCCGCTTCTATTCGTGGGATCACATCGCGACGATCATGAAGCGGATGCGGGCGACCGGATCCGTCCGCAAGATGATGCTGCTGTTCCGCATCCTCGGCTATCGCAACTATCACATGATCTACGGCGTCCATCCGCTGGAAGGCGGCTATCTGCGGGTCAAGTCGCGGCGCGACCGCCGCCACGGCATGAAGCCGGAAAATCCGCTGATCTTCTATCCGCGCTACGCCTTCTCGGAGGCGCGGGCGATCGTCCTGATGTTCAGGGACTACGTGCGGATGAAGCGGATGGCCGACCGGATCTGGGCCGATCCGGCCGCCGGGGAGTATCGCGACCTCGCCATCACCCCGCCCGATGCGGACGAGTTGAACCTCGCCCTCTACTCGGAGACCCGCGGGACGTCGGCCGAGATCGCCCGCATGCAGCGCCAGGAGGCGCTGATCCAGAAGGCCCGGGCGAAGAAGGCCGAGGCGGCCTGACACCGGCGCTTTAAGTTGGACATCGAACCGTCGCGGCAGATTGACGCGGCGGCCGTCCACGCTGTCGCTCGCCTGCCCTGAAGCGCGCATTTCGGCCGGGAGAGCCCCGCGCTCTCGCGGCCATGGCTTCGCCCGATCCTTGGTGAATGCGATCTCTGCTCTCTTGCCGGACGTCTTGCGGCATCGCTGCGGCTGCCTGTGGATAGTCTCGCAGATCGTAAAGAGAGTTGACGACTAATCAAAAGCCTAGCACGATAGCTCAATCAAAATGCATGCCTTTCGTTTGTGCAGCGAGGCAACTCTTCGCGCTCGTCTCTGACGTGGATGGGTTCTTTCTTTCGAGGCGTCGACGTCTCGTTGCGATTTTCTGAGCTCGGCGGACGGCCGGTACGCTCGTCGCGGAAAGGAATCCCGCATGTCCCTTACCATGAAGATTTTGATCGGAATGCTCGCCGGCGTCGTCGTCGGCGCGGCAATCAACACGGCTGACGTGGCCTTCCTGAACGACTACGTCGTCGGCGGCTTCTTCGCCATGATCGGCACGATGTTCGTCAACGCCTTGAAGCTGCTGGTCGTGCCGCTGGTGTTCTTCTCGCTGATCTGCGGCGTCGCCGGCATCGGCGATATCCGGCTGCTCGGCCGGGTCGGCGGCAAATCTTTCGGCCTCTACATCTTCACCACGGCGGTGGCGATCGCCATCGCCATCCTGATTGCTCAGATCGTCGGCCCGGGACAGGGCTTCGAGATGCAGGGTGTCGAGGCCGGCAGCGTCACCGCCAAGGAGGCGCCGTCGGTCTGGGAGGTCTTCGCCAACATCGTTCCCACCAACCCGATCCAGGCCTTCGCCGCGGGCGAGATGCTGCAGATCATCTTCTACACGGTGCTGCTCGGCGTCGCCGTGGTGATGCTGGGTGACCAGTCGGCGCCGTTCATCCGCGCCTGCGAATACATGAACGAGGTGATGATGAAGATCGTCTCCATCGTCATGGCCGCCGCCCCCTATGGCGTCTTCTGCCTGATCGCCAAGACCTTCGCCGAACAGGGCATCGATCTGTTCGTGCCGGTGATGGCCTATGTCGGCACGCTGGTCGGAGCGCTGTTCCTGCATCTCTTCGTCACGCTGATGATCCTCCTGAAGCTTCTGTCGGGGCTCAACCCCTTCACCTTCATGCGAAAGATGCGGCCGGCCCAGATCTTCGCCTTCTCGACCGCGAGCTCCAACGCCACCATCCCGGTCACCCTGCAATGCGTGACCGAGCGCATCGGCGTGAAGAACTCCGTCGCCTCCTTCACGATTCCCTTCGGGGCGACGATCAACATGGACGGCACGGCGATCATGCAGGGCGTCGCCACCGTCTTCCTCGCCAATGTCTACGGCATCGAGCTCGGCATCTCCGGCTATCTGACGGTGATCGCCATGGCCGTTCTCGCCTCGATCGGTACCGCCGGCGTGCCGGGCGTCGGCCTGGTGATGCTGACAATGGTGCTCAACCAGGTCGGCCTGCCGATCGAGGGCATCGCGCTGATCCTCGGAGTCGACCGGCTGATGGACATGATCCGCACGGCGGTGAACATCACCGGCGACGCGGTGGTCTCGACCATCGTCGCCAAGATGGAGGGCGAGTTCGACCAGGCGGTCTTCGATGATCCGAACGCCGGGATCGAGACCGACCACGATCTCGACATCGACCACGCGGCCGAGGAGCGGCTCGCCGGCGAGGCGCGGCGCCATCCGCGCCCGCAGCCGGCGACCTGAGCGTCCGGCAGGATTTTTGAACTCATGCGGTTTCCGGCAGATCACTTCGTGAAGCCGGAAACAAAGACGCTCATTCGCCGCGCGGGCTCGATACGAGCCCCGCTCTCATCGAGCGGATCGCGTATCATGCGTTCGGGGCGGCTGGCGACGGCCGCCCCGTTTCGTCGCGCCCGGCAGCCGGCCTGCGAGCTTTCCGGCGGCGCGGTCGAGGCTGGCGCGCTTGCGCCTCCTGCGCCTCGCGACCATGGAACGGGCGCGCGACAGGCGCGAGCGACGCGACGAGAACAGGAATTCGGCGATGGATTTCGAGGCGGCCCGCATCAGGATGGTCGACAATCAGATCAGGACGACGGACGTCACCAGTCACCAGATCCTGAGGGCGTTCCTGGAGGTCAAGCGCGAGGAGTTCCTCCCGGCTTCGCGCCGCTCGCTCGCCTATATCGACGACGACGTGCCGCTCGGCGACGGTCGCTACGTGATGGAGCCGTCGCCCCTCGCCAAGCTGCTGCAGCTCGCGGCCATCGACAGGGACGACGTCGTCCTCGACGTCGGCTGCAACACCGGCTACTCGTCGGCGATCATCTCGCATCTGGCGAGTTCCGTCGTGGCGCTGGAGGAGAATCCGGAACTCGCCGCAGCCGCGACCGATAATCTCGCCAGGCTCGACTACGTCACCTGCGCCGTCGTCGAGAACGCCCTGGTGGAGGGCTGCCCGGCCGAGGCGCCCTACGACGTCATCTTCTTCGAAGGATCGGTCGAGACGCTGCCGGACACCTATTTCGCGCAGTTGAAGAACGGCGGCCGGATGGTCGTCGTGCGCGGCGTCGGCAATTCCGCCGATGCTATGCTCTACGTGAAGGACGCCGAGGGCGTGGTGTCCGAGCGCTTCGCCTTCAACTGCGCGGTCAAGCCTCTGCCGAGCTTCCGCCGCAAGCTGGAATTCGTTTTCTAAACATTGTTAGGGTGCGTTGCAGATTTGTCCCGGTCGCATGAAAAGCGGCCCTGTTGCGTCAAAGTGAGACCGGTTCGTTCATCGCTTCGGCTATTAGCTTCGGGCAGGCGGTTCGAAATCGGGACATCGCGCTTACGATGACCTCGCCGGACCGGATCGCGTTCCAGCCCGGAGTATCGATTGGTGCTGAAGAAGTTTTCCCTCCTCGCCCTCCTCTCGGCATCCGCGATGGTCGGAGCCAGCCTCCCCGTTAGCGCGGAAACCTTGTCCGGGGCCCTCGCCAAGGCCTATTCCAACAACCAGGACCTCAATGCGGCGCGGGCCCAGCTCCGTGCCACCGACGAGAGTGTGCCCCAGGCGAAGGCCGGCCTGCGCCCGACGGTCTCGGGCGTCGGCAATCTGAGCGCGACGAAGAGCCGGACGACCTACGGCGACGGCATTCCCAGCGTGAAGAACACCACCTATGCGTGGAGTGCCGGCATTCAGATCAACCAGACGATCTTCGACGGCTTCCAGACCCCCAACAACATCCGCTCCGCCAAGGCGCAGGTGAAGGCGTCGCAGTTCAACCTGGTCAACACGACGCAGAACACGCTGCTCAGCGCCGTCACGGACTACATGAACGTCATCCGCGACCGGCAGATCGCCGATCTGAGGCGCCAGAACCTCAACTTCCTCAGCGAGCAGGTCCGGGCGGCGCGGGCCCGCTTCGAGGTCGGCGAGGGCACCCGCACCGACGTCGCCCAGGCCGAGTCGCAGCAGGCGCTGGCGACGGCGCTGCTCAACAGCGCGCTGTCCGCCGTCGCCTCGAGCGAGGCGTCCTATTTCCAGGACGTCGGCGACGCGCCGACCAAGCTGTCGCCGGCCAGCGCGCCGCTCCGGCTGCTGCCGCGCTCGGTCGCCAACGCCTATTCGCTGGCGCAGCGTCAGCATCCGGCGATCCTCGCGACCCTCGCCTCGGTCGATGCGGCGGCCTACCAGGTGAAGTCGGCGGAAGGCGCGCTGCTGCCGCAGGTCAGCCTGTCGGGCAACGTCACCAACAGCTATGCGGCGAGCGACACGGACCCGAACCCGTCGAGCCTGCCCGGCGTGGACGTCCAGACCTCGAACGAGGTCTCGGCGACGGTCGGCGCCCAGATCACCATCCCGATCTATCAGGGCGGCGCGGCGAGCTCGCTGGTCCGCCAGTACAAGGAGACGCTCGGCCAGCGCCGGATCGAGGTCGATTCGACGCGCGACGAGGTGCGCGCCGCCGTCGCCTCTTCCTGGGCGCAGCTCGAGGCCGCCAAGGCGAACATCACCGGCTATCAGGCGCAGGTCCGGGCCGCCCGCCTTGCCCTGCAGGGCGTGATCGAGGAGCGCAACGTCGGCCAGCGCACGACCCTCGACGTGCTCGATTCGCAGGCCGACCTGATCTCGGCGCAGATCCTGCTCGTCGGCTCGGAGCGCGACGAGGTGGTCGCCGCCTACACGCTGATGTCCTCGGTCGGGCTGCTCACCCTCGACCACCTGAAGCTCGCGGCGACCAAATATGAGCCGAACGACCACTATATCGAGGTCGAGGACAAATGGTTCGGCCTGCGCACGCCCGACGGCCGCTGAGCCGGGCCGCCCTGCGTCGTTAGGTTCGCCTGACCTTTTTGGGTCTGACCGCCCGGGCCCGAGCGCGCGGCCCGGACGGTGGAAACTGCGGCCGTCAGACCTCGGGCGCCGGCTCGGCCGGGGCACGGCCTTCGCCCGCCTCTCCGCCGTGGCGGATGCCTGTCCGCAGCCGGCTCGACAGCAGGGCGAGGACGAGGAAGATCGCCACCTCGTACCAGATCGAGGCACCGAAGGCGTCGCGATAGGCGGTCGCGCCGCTCGCCGCCCTGCCGACCGTTCCGAAGAAGATCTCGCCGTTCACCGCGACGCCGAGTGCCGCGCCGACCTGCTGGAAGGACTGCAGCGCGCCGGATCCCGAGCCGGCGTCGCGGGTCTCGACGACCGTCAGGATGGTCGCGAAGAGCGGCGCGACGGTCGTCCCCATGCCGAGGCCGCAGAAGAGCAGCGGGCCGAAGATGCTCCAGTGGCCGATCTCGTCCGTCACCCCGGAGACGACGACGGAGAGGCCCGCCATGCCCGCCGCGAGCACCAGCGGCCCGGCGATCAGCCGGGCCTTGGCGAAGCGCGATCCGAAGCGGCCGGCGATCAGCGAGGCGATGAACACGCCGATCGGGAAGGGGACGGTCGCCAGGCCGGATTCGAGCGGCGAATAGCCGTAGCCGACCTGCAGAAACACCGCGATGACGAAGAAGAAGCCGGGAATGCCGGCAAAGAGGCTCGCCGTCATGGCGAGGCCGAGCAGGAAATGGCGGTTGCGGATGAGGCTGATCGGCAAGAGCTGCGTCGCCCGCTGCCGCTCCCGGTGCCGTTCCCAGAACACGAAGGCGGTGGCGAAGCCGACCGAGGCGGCCATCGACGCGAAGCACCAGAGCGGCCAGCCGAATTCGCGTCCCTCGACCAGCGGAATGATGATCGCAAAGACCGTGGCGGCGGCGAAGAGCACGCCGACGACGTCGACCGGCTCGCGCCGGCCGGGCGCGACGTCGGGGATCAGCCGCCAGCCGGCGAGCACCGCGAAGATGCCGATCGGCAGGTTCACCAGGAAGATCGGCCGCCAGGCGAGGTGGTAGAAGTCGGCCGAGATCAGCGCTCCGCCGGCGAGCGGGCCTGCGACCGAGGCGATGCCGGCGGTGACGCCGAAGAAGGAGAAGGCAAAGCCCCGCTCCTTCGGCGGGAAGGTCACCTGCACGAGGGCGAGGACCTGCGGCATCATCATCGCCGCCGTCAGTCCCTGGAAGAGCCGGGCGGCGATCAGCGTCTCCGTCGTCGGGCTGACGCCGCAGAAGGCCGAGCCGAGCGTGAAGCCGGCGACGCCGAGGAGGAACATCCGCTTGCGGCCGACGACGTCGCCGAGCCGGCCGAAGGGCAGGAGGCCGAGCGCGAAGGCGATGATGTAGCCCGCGACCACCCACTCGATCTCGGAGCTCGCCGCGCCGAGATCCTCGCGAAGGCTGGGGATCGCGACGTTGACGATGGTGACGTCGATGAGATTCATGAAGCCGGCGAGGAGCAGCACTGCGAGAATGATCCAGCGGCGCGGATCGGGTTCGGCCGCGGCCGGCCTGTCGGTATGCGTCAAGGCGACGTCCTTCCGGAAGAATGCGAGGTTGCGGCCGTTTTCGGTCACGAGTGCCCGCTCGACAAGGGCGGGCCGAGGCGGCGGCGGCCGGCCGACCGCGGCGGATCGCGCGGAAAGCTGGTGAAACCGGGTTGCGGCCGGCCCTGCGGGGATTCACCTCGGGCGATGAACGACATAGGCTTCGCGCATGATTCGGGAGTTACCAAACGATCGACGCCAACCCTGCGGGAGCCTTTCATGAGCAACGCGCTGCCGGCCCGAGATCAATCGATGGACGAGATCCTGGCTTCGATCCGCCGGATCATCGAAACCGGGGACGAGCGCCTGGCGCGTCAGGCCTCGGCGGTCAAGTCCGTCGCCCATGCGCCGGAGCGACCGACGAGCGGCAGCGGCGCGGCCGTCTCCGGACGGGCCGCCGACGTCGCGGCAATGCCCGGCCACGAGCCGGCGCCGGCAGGGGACGAGATCGCCGAAGCCCGGCTGCGCGCCGAAAAGCTGCTTTCTGCCGGCGAACAGGCTTTCAACGACGAGGCCCGCGCGGCCTTGCCGATGTCGGATGCCTCGCGCGTCTCGGCCAACGCGCCGCGGGCGATCCGGCGCCCGGCGCCCGGCGGCGCCGACGCTATGCCGGAATGGCCGCAGGCGATCGCCGCCAACGACCGCTACGTCGAGGCCGTCGCCGAGATGTTCGTCGACGAGTTCGACGAGACGGGTTTCGCCGACGAGCTGTTGCGGGGCGCGGTCAACGGCGAAGCGCAGCCGGCTGCGGGCGAGATGCAGGCGGAAACCGCCGAGGCATGGCAGGACGAAGCCGAGGACGAGGCCGAGACGCAAGGACATTTCGCCCCGGCCGCCGCCGCGCCTGCGCACGCCGAACACGCCGAGCACGTTGCCGCAGCGCCGCTCGACGAGGGCATCCGCGTCGCCCACGCTCTCGTCTCGCGCGATGCCGGCGAGCGGGTCGCGGCCTCCTTCTCCGATCTCGCGGCGGCGATCCGCGACGAACATCTGCGCGACACCGATTCCATCGTCCGCGAGGTGCTCCGGCCGATGCTGCAGGAGTGGCTGGACGAGAACCTGCCGCGGCTGGTGGAAAGCCTCGTGCGCGAGGAGATCGAGCGCATCGCCCGCGGCGGCAAGCGCTGAGCGCGGCGAGAACGGAATTCTTCAGCTTCGGGGCGGGGCGCTCACCTTGCGGTGTGGCGCCCCGCTTCGCGTTGACAGGCGCAACACCGATGCTCTAGCCCGAAGCGACGCGAGGACAACGCTTTCTGGACATTCGATGATCGACAAGACCTACGACGCGGCCGCCATCGAGCCGCGCATCGCCGCCCGATGGGAGGACGCCGGCGCCTTTGCGGCCGGCGCCGGGGCGAAGGAGGGGGCGGAGCCCTATTCGATCGTCATCCCGCCGCCGAACGTCACCGGTTCGCTGCACATGGGCCACGCGCTCAACGACACGCTCCAGGACATTCTCGTCCGGGTCATGCGCATGCGCGGGCGCAACGTCCTCTGGCAGCCCGGCCTCGACCATGCCGGCATCGCCACGCAGATGGTCGTCGAACGGCAGATGGCGGCGTCGGGGGCGAACGTCACCCGGCGCGAGCTCGGCCGCGAAGCCTTCATCGACAAGGTCTGGCAGTGGAAGGCGGAATCGGGCGGCACGATCCTCGGCCAGCTCCGCCGTCTCGGCGCCTCCTGCGACTGGTCGCGCGAGCGCTTCACCATGGACGAGGGCCTCTCCAGGGCCGTCCTCCACGTCTTCGTCGAGCTCTACCGCAAGAGCCTGATCTACAAGGACAAGCGGCTCGTCAACTGGGATCCGAAGTTCGAGACCGCGATCTCCGACCTCGAGGTCGAGAACCGCGAAGTCGACGGCCACATGTGGCACTTCAAATATCCGCTCGCCGGCGGCGAGGCCTATGACTATGTCGAGAAGGACGCGGACGGAAACGAGATCCTGCGCGAGACGCGCGACTACATCTCGATCGCGACGACGCGCCCGGAGACGATGCTCGGCGACGGCGCGGTTGCGGTCCATCCGGACGACGAGCGCTACCGGCCGATCGTCGGCAAGCTCTGCGAGATCCCCGTCGGCCCGAAAGAGCACCGGCGGCTGATTCCGATCGTCACCGACGAATATCCGGACATGAATTTCGGCTCGGGCGCGGTGAAGATCACCGGCGCCCACGACTTCAACGACTATTCTGTGGCGCGGCGCAACGGCATTCCCTGCTACCGGCTGATGGACGAGAAGGGCGCGATGCGCGCCGACGGCGAGACCTATGCCGAGGCGGCGGCCCGCGCCGCCGCGATCGTCCGATCCGGCGAGACGCCGGAGGCCGGAACCGTCGACGAGATCAACCTCGTGCCGGACGAGTTCCGCGGCCTCGACCGGTTCGCCGCGCGCCAGAAGGTGGTTGCCGAGATCGACGCCGAAGGCCTGATGATCACGGTCGAGGACAAGAAGATCATGCAGCCCTTCGGCGACCGGTCGGGGGTGGTCATCGAGCCGATGCTCACCGACCAGTGGTTCGCCGACGCCAAGACGCTGGCGGAGCCGGCGATCGCCGCCGTGCGCGAGGGGCGGACGAAGTTCGTGCCCGAGGCCTGGTCGAAGACCTACTACCAGTGGATGGAGAACATCGAGCCCTGGTGCGTCTCGCGCCAGCTCTGGTGGGGCCACCGCATCCCGGCCTGGTACGGCCCGGACGGCTCGATCTTCGTCGAAAAGAGCGAGGAGGAGGCGGTCGCAGCCGCGCTCGCCCACTACGTCACCAACGAGACGATCACCGACGAGGAAGCCCGCGCGATGGCTGCGGATCCGGACAGGCGCGACGGGTTCCTGAGGCGCGACGAGGACGTCCTTGATACTTGGTTCTCCTCGGCGCTGTGGCCTTTCTCGACGCTCGGCTGGCCCGACGAGACGAAGGAACTCGCCACCTACTATCCGACGTCGGTGCTCGTCACCGGCTTCGACATCATCTTCTTCTGGGTCGCCCGGATGATGATGATGGGCCTCGAATTCATGGAAAAGGAGCCCTTCGGGACGGTCTATGTCCATGCGCTCGTGCGCGACAAGGACGGGGCCAAGATGTCGAAGTCGAAGGGCAACGTCATCGACCCGCTCGAGCTCATCGACGAATACGGCGCCGACGCCCTGCGCTTCACCCTCGCCATCATGGCCGCGCAGGGGCGCGACGTGAAGCTCGACCCGCAGCGGATCGCCGGCTACCGCAACTTCGGCACCAAGCTGTGGAACGCGACGCGCTTTGCCGGCATGAACGGCGCCGTCCACGGCGCGCCGCTCAGCCCGCACAGCCTGACGCTGCCGCTCAACCGCTGGATCGTCACCGAACTCTCGCGCACCGTCGCCGAGACCGACGAGGCGCTGGCCGGCTACCGCTTCAACGACGCGGCGAGCGCGATCTACCGCTTCGTCTGGAACCTCTTCTGCGACTGGTATGTCGAACTGTCGAAGCCGACGCTGTCCGGCGCCGATGCGGACGCCGCCGCCGAGGTGCGCCACGTCACCGGCTTCGTGCTCGACCAGGTCTTCGCGCTGCTGCACCCCTTCATGCCCTTCGTGACGGAGGAGCTCTGGCAGGTGACGGCCGGGGAGGGCGGCCGCGAACGCCTGCTCTGCCACACCGCCTGGCCGACGCTGGACTTCACCGATTCCGAGGCTGCGAGCGACGTCAACTGGCTGGTCGAGCTGGTCTCGGAGATCCGCTCGGTGCGGGCGCAGATGAACGTGCCGCAGGGTGCCGAGGCCTCGCTCGTCGCGGTCTCGCCGGATCCGGAGACCGCGGCGCGCCTCGAGCGCCACGACCTGCATCTCCGCCGTCTCGCCCGTCTCGCCTCGGTCTCCACCGGCACGGCGGCGCCCGCCCAGTCGGCGCAGGTGATCGTCGCCGGCGCGAGTTTCGCCCTGCCGCTCGCCGGCATGATCGACGTCGAGGCCGAGCGCGCGCGCCTCGCCAAGGCGAAGAAGAAGGCCGAGGACGAGGTCGCCCGCATCGACAAGAAGCTCATGAACGAGCGCTTCGTCGCCAATGCGCCGGCGGAGATCGTCGAGCAGGAGCGCGAAAAGCGCGAGGGCTACCGGCTCGAGGCCGAGAAGCTTGCCGCGGCGCTGGCGAGCCTCGGCTGAGGATGGCGGCCCTCGCGGATCGAGGGTCGCGGGGGTGCAGTCGTGGTGTAACGTGGCCCGGGTGGCGGGCGAAGAGGAGGGGCGGGGCCTGTGACCCCCCTCTGCCCTGCCGGGCATCTCCCCCGCAAGGGGGGAGATCCGAAGCGGTCATGGCGGCTCCGAGCAATGTCGACGAGCCGGAGGTTCCGCCCCTCACCGTCGCGGACGGAAGGGCTGAAACGCTCGAACGAGGGTCGATCTCCCCCCGTGAGGGGGAGATGCCCGGCAGGGCAGAGGGGGGTACGGTGCGCAATCCTTGCCGCGTCGTCCGCAACCTCGGCGGAACGGATGGCGCGCGGCGTTGACCGGCAGGACCATCGGAAGAAGGTGACGAGTCTTGGGAGCAGATCTATCCTATCCGACGGCGGTTCTCGGCGGGGCGCTGTCCTTCCTGTCACCCTGCGTGCTGCCGCTGGTGCCGCCCTATCTCTGCTACATGGCCGGCGTCTCGGCGGACGACCTGAAGACCGGCCCGGCGGTCGGCTCGACCGGCTTCACCCGCCTCATCGGCTCCTCCGTCACCTTCGTCCTCGGTTTCTCGACGGTGTTCGTCGCGCTCGGCGCCGGCGCGAGTTCGATCGGCCAGCTGCTCAGGCAGAACCTCGACTGGCTGGGCTTCGTCGCCGGCATCGCGATCATCGTCATGGGGCTGAATTTCCTCGGCGTCTTCCGCCTGTCGCTGCTCTCCCGCGAGGCGCGCTTTGCCGCCCCGGACCGGCCGAAGAGCCTCGTCGGCGCCTATCTGATGGGCCTTGCCTTCGCCTTCGGCTGGACGCCCTGCATCGGCCCGGTCCTCGGCGCGATCCTCGGGCTCGCCGGCGCCAGGGGAACCGTCGGCGAGGGCGCGACCATGCTCGCCTTCTATTCGGCGGGCCTCGGCATCCCCTTCATCCTCGCCGCCGCCTTTTCCGGCGTCTTCTTCCGCTGGATGATGGGCTTCAGACGGCATCTCGGCATGGTCGAGAAGGCCATGGGCGGCCTCCTCGTCGTCACCGGCTTCCTGTTCCTCACCGGCGGCATGCAGCAGATCTCGTTCTGGCTGCTCGAGACCTTTCCGGCGCTGCAGGCGATCGGCTGAAACCATATCGCGCGGCTTTGCTCGCGTTTTCGCCGGATTCCATGCTAAGCGCCGCCGTCAATCGACGCTGAAGTGTTCGAAAGGTCCTTGATGGCGAGACGCTGCCTGTCCATCATCCTCGCCGCTGGCGAAGGCACGCGGATGAAGTCCGCCCGTTCCAAGGTGCTGCACGAGGTGGCGGGGCTCGCCATGGTCCGCCACGTCGTCGCGGCGGCGGCAGCCGCCGGTTCCGACACGATCGCCGTCGTCTCCGGCAAGGACGGCGAGGCGGTGGTCGAGGCCGTGCGCAGGGACCGGGACGATACGGGCCACTACGTCCAGGAGGAGCGGCTCGGCACGGCTCACGCCGTCCTGGCGGCGCGGGCGGCGATCGAGGCCGGGGCCGACGACGTGCTTGTCCTCTTCGCCGACACACCGCTGATCCGGCCCGAAACGCTCGCCCGGGCGCGCGCCTCGCTGATCGCCGGCAACGCCATCTGCGTCATCGGCTTTAGGCCGCAGAATCCGAGCGGCTACGGCCGGCTGATCGAGCGCGACGGCGAGCTTCTGGCAATCCGCGAGGACAAGGACGCCAGCGAGGCGGAAAAGGCCATCGACTTCTGCAATGCCGGCGTCATGGCGCTCGCCGGAGACACCGCCCTCGCCGTCCTCGGCGAGATCGGCAACGCCAACGCCAAGGGCGAATACTATCTCACCGACGCGATCGAGATCGCGCGGCGCGCCGGGCTGAAGGTCAGGGCGATCGAGGCCGAGGCCTTCGAGGTGGCGGGCGTCAACAACCGCGCCGAACTCGCCGCCGTCGAGGCGACCTGGCAGGAGCGGCGCCGCCGCCGCGCCATGATCGAGGAGGGGGTGACGCTGATCGCGCCCGAAACGGTGACCTTCTCCCATGACACCCGGCTGTCGCGCGACGTCGTCGTCGAGCCCAACGTCGTCTTCGGCCCCGGCGTCGCAGTCGGCGAAGGCGCGGTGATCCATGCCTTCTCCCACATCGCCGGGGCGACGATCGCGCCGGGGGTGTCGGTCGGCCCGTTCGCGCGGCTGCGCGAGGGAACGGAGCTTCTCGAAGGCTCGAAGGTCGGCAATTTCTGCGAGGTGAAGAATGCCAGCCTCGGGGAAGGCGCCAAGGTCAGCCATCTGAGCTATATCGGCGACGCTGAGATCGGCGCCGCGACCAATGTCGGCGCCGGCACCATCACCTGCAACTACGACGGCTCGCGCAAGCACCGCACCGTCATCGGCGCCGGTGCCTTCATCGGATCCGACACGTCCCTCGTCGCCCCGGTCACGATCGGCGACGGCGCCTATGTCGGGACCGGAAGCGTCATCACCGACGACGTGCCGGCGGGCGCCCTGGCGATCGCCCGGGAACGCCAGGTCACCAAGGAGGACCGCGGCCGCCAGATCATCGAGCGCAACCGCGCCGCCAAGGCCGGCGCCGCCGACACCGCCAAGAGTGCCAAGGCGGCCAAGCCGGCCAGGGCGGCAAGGGCGCCCGGCGAGACGAAGTCCGCGAGGACGGAGAAGGCGGAGAAGCCGGAGCAGAGCCGCGAGCCGCGGCAGGGCGCGCGCCGCGGGCCCCCGTCACGATCGTAACGTCGGGTCACCAATCGTTATTCCGGATCGGCGAGAATTTCGGATAAGCCATAATTCACATCGCCGCATCGGCGTTGCCAGCCTTGCCTGCCGGCCGGTCCGGAGCGACGCAACGGCATGATCCCGAAACGTCGGAACCGGCTTTCGGAAAGGATCATGCGCACACGAGACGAGAGAGCAGGATGACGAGCGCAGCTCGTCTCGTCCCGCTCCAGGGGCCGGCCCCGGCGGGCGGCCAGAACGAGGGGGTCAGCCACAATGTGCGGCATCGTCGGCATCATCAGTCGTCAACCGGTCGCCGATCGGCTCGTCGGCGCCCTGAAGCGCCTCGAATATCGCGGCTATGATTCCGCCGGCATCGCGACGCTGGAGAACGGCCGGCTGAGCCGCCGCCGCGCCGAGGGCAAGCTGTCGAACCTCGCGAAGCTCGTCGCCGAGCGGCCGCTCGAAGGCACGATCGGCATCGGCCACACGCGCTGGGCGACCCACGGCGCTCCGACCATCTCCAACGCCCATCCGCACGCGACGAAGCGGCTGGCGATCGTCCACAACGGCATCATCGAAAACTACCGCGAACTGAAGGCCGAGCTCGAGGCCGAGGGGACGAGCTTCGAGAGCCAGACCGACACCGAGACCGTCGCCCATCTCGTGACCCGCGAGCTGGAGCGCGGCCTGCCGCCGAAAGAGGCCGTGCAGGCGGTTCTGGCGCGGCTCGAAGGCGCGTTCTCGCTCGCCTTCCTGTTCGACGGCGACGAGGAACTCCTGATCGGAGCGCGCCGCGGCAGCCCGCTCGCCGTCGGCGAAGGCGAAGGCGAGATGTTCCTCGGCTCCGACGGCATCGCGCTGTCGCCCTTCACCGACACCGTCCGCTATCTCGAAGAGGGCGACGTGGCCGTCCTCGAACACGGCCGCATCACCATCTTCGACGATCACGGCGCCGAGGTGACGCGCCCCGTCAAGCGTTCCGGCGGCAAGGCCTTCTACGTCGACAAGGGCAACTACCGCCATTTCATGCAGAAGGAGATCTACGAGCAGCCGGAGGTCCTCTCCCACACGCTCGGCGCCTTCGTCGACTTCACCACCGGCCGGACGCGGCTGCCCAAGGGCCAGGGGATCGACTTTTCCAAGGTGCGGCGCATCGCGCTGTCGGCCTGCGGCACCGGCTACTATGCGGCGCTGGTCGGGCGCTACTTCTTCGAGCGCTACGCCCGCATCCCCTGCGACCTCGACGTCGCCTCGGAGTTCCGCTACCGCGAGAGCCCGCTTGCCGACGTCGACCTGGCGCTCTTCGTCTCCCAGTCGGGCGAGACCGCCGACACGCTCGCATCATTGCGCTATGCCAAGGGCGAGGGGCTGACGACCGCCGCCATCGTCAATGTCGAGGAATCGACCATTGCCCGCGAGGCCGATCTCGTCTTCCCGACGCTGGCGGGGCCGGAGATCGGCGTCGCCTCGACCAAGGCCTTCACCTGCCAGCTGATGGCGCTGGCGGCGCTGGCGATCCGGGCCGGCGTCGACCGCGGCGTCATCGCGCCGGAGCGCGAGACGGAGCTCACCCGCATCCTCGCCGAGGCGCCGCGCCTCGCCAACGAGGCGATCCGGCTGGAAGGGGCGATCGAGGCGCTGTCGCGCACGATGGCGACGAAGAAGCACGCGCTCTTCCTCGGCCGCGGCTTCTCCTTCCCGCTGGCCATGGAGGGGGCGCTGAAGCTCAAGGAGATCAGCTACATCCACGCCGAGGGCTACGCCGCGGGCGAGCTGAAGCACGGGCCGATCGCGCTGATCGACGAGACGATGCCGGTGGTCGTCGTCGCGCCGCACGATCGCAGCTTCGAAAAGACCGCCTCCAACGTCCAGGAAGTGGCGGCGCGCGGCGGCGAGATCATCCTCTTCACCGACGCCAGGGGCGCGGCGAGCGGCATCGTCGATCTCGCCGAAGTGATCGTCCTGCCGGAAATGCCGGAAATCCTGACGCCGATCGTCTACGCCATCCCGCTGCAGCTCCTCGCCTACCACACGGCGATCCAGATGGGCACCGACGTCGACCAGCCGCGCAACCTGGCGAAATCCGTCACCGTGGAATAGGCAGCGCCGCCGCCATGCTGCGGCTGCGAAAGTCGGCTTGCATTCGCCCCGGCGGGGAACGATGATTCTGCCGGACGGGTTGATGCGTGGCGCGACGGTCGCTTTCCTGCGGCGGCGGGCCGAAGGGTGACGATCAGAGCATGATGCGGCTCAGAAACTACTTCCTCACGGGCTTCATCGTCTGTGCGCCGCTGGCGATCACCGCCTGGATCACCTGGTCCTTCATGGGCTGGGTCGATTCCTGGGTGAAGCCCTACATCCCGGCCCGCTACTGGCCGGACTCCTACCTCCCCTTCGCGATTCCGGGCTTCGGCCTCGTCGTCGCGCTGATCCTGATCACGCTGATCGGCTTTCTGACCGCCAACATCATCGGCCGGACGGTGATCGGCTGGGGCGAGCGGCTGTTGTCGCGCACGCCGCTGGTCAGGACCGTCTACATGGCGCTGAAGCAGATCTTCGAAACCGTGCTCGCCGACCGCTCGACGTCGTTCAAGACCGCCGCACTGATGGAATATCCGCGCAAGGGCGTCTGGTGCGTCGTTCTCGTCGCAACCGATGCGCGGGGAGAGATCGCCAAGGTTCTCGCCGACGAATCCGACGAGATGATCGCCGTCTTCCTGCCGCCGGCGCCGAACCCGACCTCCGGCTTCCTGCTCTTCGTGCCGCGCTCCGACCTCAGGATCCTCGACATGAGCATCGAGAACGCGCTGAAGCTCGTCGTCTCCTCCGGCCTCGTCACGCCGGACGATCCGGCGGCGCGGATCTCGATCGACGAGGCGGCGAAGATCGTCGCCGCACGCCAGAGCCGCGAACGGGAGATCGAGCCGGCGGCGTGAGGGACGACGGCGACCCAGATTTAAGAGGCGATAGTGACGTCGATACAATTCAAGGTTATGCTCTGACAGTCTTTCGTCGATTTTCGGGTGCTGTCGAATGTTTCGAATGCTGTTCCTCGCCATTCTCGCTTTGGGTTGCACCTTCGCCGCAAGGGAAGCCTCGGCCCGTTCCAAAGCCGCGCAATGGCTTGTGAATGAGGAGATTGCGGGAGCTTGCGAAACCGGGCGCGGTTCGATCGATCCGGTGGGCGTCATCGAACGCGACCTGAACGGCGACGGGCGCGCGGATCTGATCATCTCGCATGGCGCGATCAGGTGCGAAAAGCATTATCGAAGCCTCGCCTGCGGCATGCAGGTTTGTACGGTGCTGTTCTACATCCGCCGCGGAGACCTGCTTGTGAAGGTTCACGAGATGCTGGGTGCGAACGTGGAAGTTCGCTCCGGCCGCATCCCTTCCATCTATCTCAGCGCTCATGGCGGAGGCGGCGGAACCGTCCGCTGGAACGGCCGCAGTTTCGAGTAGGTCGAGACGTCAGGCAGGGACGTTCCGCTCGAGGCCGGCAATCAGGGCGGGTCTCCGGCCACTGAGGCCCCGAACACCGACCAGCCCATGCGGGCGGTCAACCTCTCCAGTGCGATGCGCCCGAGATGCGAGTTGCCGGAGGCGTCGAGGCCCGGCGACCACACCGCCACCGAGGCCTTGCCGGGAACGATGGCGAGGATCGCGCCGCCGACGCCGCTCTTGCCCGGCAGGCCCACCCGATAGGCGAATTCGCCGGAGCCGTCATAGTGGCCGCAGGTGAGCATGACGGCGTTGATCCGTCGCGCCCGCTCGGCCGTCACCACCCGATGGCCGGTGGCCGGATTCCTGCCCTGATGGGCGAGGAAGCTGCCGGCGCGGGCGAGCTGGCGGGCGGTCATGGCGATGGCGCAGTGGTGGAAATAGACGCCGAGCACGTGTTCCACCGGATGGTCGAGGACGCCGAAGCCCTTCATGAAATTGGCGAGCGCGCGGTTGTTGAAGCCGGTCCGCTCCTCCGACGCCGCCACCTGCCGGTCGATGAAGACCGCGTCGTCATTCGCCACGAACTGCAGGAAACGCAGGATCTCGCCCAGTGCCTCCTTCGGCTGGTGGCCGGAGAGGATGGTGTCGGTGACGGCGATCGCCCCGGCATTGATGAAGGGATTGCGCGGGATGCCGCGCTCCTGCTCGAGCTGGACGATCGAGTTGAACCGTGAGCCCGACGGCTCGCGCCCGACCCGGTTCCACAGCCTGTCGCCTGCGAGGCCGAGAGCGAGCGTCAGCGTGAACACCTTCGAGACGCTCTGGATGGAGAAGAAGGTCTCGCAGGCGCCACCCTCGACGACCGATCCGTCGGCGAGCGCCACCGCGATGGCGAACTGGTCCGGGTCCACCCGGCCGAGCTCGGGGATGTAGGTCGCGACCGTGCCGCGATCCTCCCGCGCGGCCATTTCCGCGGCGATCTCGGCGACGACGGTGGCAAGGTCGGGCATGGGCGATGTCCCTTCGGTGCGTTACGGGCGTCGCGCTTGCGATCGTTCTGTCCGGCGAGGATGACGCGCCGCGGACCCCCCTCTGCCCTGCCGGGCATCTCCCCCGCAAGGGGGGAGATCGGCCGGGCGTCGCCGCCGCGGCTGATCACGGACGTCCCCATCGCGCCAAGAAGCGAGCAACAGGACGCCGCCGAAGCCGGCTGATGAGAGCGTGCCGGTCCCTTTCGTTTTCGCCGCCCACGGCGAGACAGGTGCGTCGCTTCAGTGCTTGAGAGGGATGCGCTGTCAGCGTAAAAACGGCTATGGATGTTTCCTTCGACTCGGGCAAGGATCGGGCGAACCGGGAAAAGCACGGTCTGCCGCTGTCGTTCGGAGCGAAGGTTCTGGCAGGCCGGAGGTCGGAGTTCCTCGACACGCGGCGCGACTATGGCGAGGACCGTTTCGTATGCTTCGGGCGGGTCGAAGGCCGGCTCTACGCCTGCGTCTACACGGTACGGGTACACGGTACGGGACGACGTCACCCGCCTGATCTCTGTCCGCAAGGCGAACGAACGCGAGGTGAAGCGCTATGGATGACATTGAGGACGACAACCCGGACTGGAGCGACTTTCCCGCCGAGCCGCTGGATTATGCCGCCAAGCTGAAGGCGACGCGCGCTCGGCTCACCGCTAGCCAAGCCGACTTCGCCGCGCTCCTTCAGATTCCGACCGCGACGCTCCGCAACTGGGAGCAGCACCGAACGAAGCCTGACGCGTTGGGGCTGACGATGATCGATCTCGTTTATGATGATCCGGAGGGGATGGCGGAGCGATTGCGGGGGAAGAGGGGGGCGTGATCGACCATCTCACCCCGACCGCAGCAACCTGACCGCCTCGTCCTTGCCGAACAGATAGAGCAGCGCTCTGAGCGCCTCGCCGCGTTCGCCCTTCAATTCCGGGTCGGTCGCCAGCACCAGCCGCGCGTCGTCGCGGGCGATCTCCATCAGGTCGGCGTGGTGCTCGGTCCTCGCGATGCGGAAGAACGGCATGCCGGACTGCTGAGTGCCGAGGAGGTCGCCTTCGCCCCTGAGTTTCAGGTCTTCCTCGGCGATGCGGAAGCCGTCTTCGGTTTCGCGCATGACTTTCAGGCGGGCGGCTGCGGTTTCGCCCAGGGGGCCGCGATAGAGGAGGACGCAGGCCGACGCCTTGTCGCCGCGGCCGACGCGGCCTCTCAATTGGTGGAGCTGGGAGAGGCCGAAGCGCTCGGCGTGTTCGATGACGATGATCGTCGCCTCCGGCACGTCGACGCCGACCTCGATGACGGTGGTGGCGACGACGAGGTGCTTCTCGCCGCGCTTGAAGGCGCCCATGACGGCGTCCTTCTCCTCGGCGTTCATCCGGCCGTGGACGACGCCGACGGTCTCCGGGCCGAAGACCTCGGCGAGCTGGCGGCCGCGCTCCTCGGCGGCCATCAGGTCGCTCTTGTCGCTCTCCTCGACCAGCGGGCAGACCCAGTAGACCCGGCTCCCCGCCGCAATGGCGTTGCCGATGCGCTCGATCACCTCCGCAATGCGGTCGGTGGGGAGCGCCACGGTGGCGATGGGCTTTCGCCCTCTCGGTTTTTCGGCGAGCCGCGAGACCTCCATGTCGCCGAAGGCGGAGAGGACGAGGGTGCGCGGGATCGGCGTCGCGGTCATCACCAGAAGGTCGGCGCCGCGGCCCTTTCTCGTCAGCGACAGCCGCTGATGGACGCCGAAGCGGTGCTGCTCGTCGACGATGACGAGGCCGAGATCGCCATATTCGACGTCCTCCTGAAACAGCGCGTGGGTGCCGACGACGATGTCGGTCTCGCCGTTTGCAATGGCCTCGAGCTTGGCGGCACGCGCCTTGCCGTTGTCGCGGCCGGTGAGGAGGGTCATGGTGAGGCCCGCCGCGTCGGCAAGCTTCGAGAGGCCGGCAAAATGCTGGCGGGCGAGGATCTCGGTGGGGCTAAGCAGCGCCGACTGGCAGCTTGAGCCGGCCGCCACCGCCATCGCCATCAGCGCGACGACGGTCTTGCCGGCGCCGACGTCGCCCTGCAGCAGCCGCAGCATGCGTTCGGGACTTGCCATGTCGGCGGCGATCTCGGCGAAGGCCTGCTCCTGGCCGGCGGTGAGCGCGAAAGGGAGTGCCGCCTTGACCCTCGCCAGCCGGCCGGCCGCGTCGCGCATCGCCCGCCCGGGCACCGCCTTCTGGTTCTGCCGCGACAGAGCGAGGGCGAGCTGGCTCGCCAGATATTCGTCATAGGCGATGCGGCGAAAGGCGGCGCTTTCCGGTGCAATGTCGATCTGGTCGGCCGGATCGTGCAGGCGGCGCAGGGCATCAGGGAAGGCCGGGAAGCTCTGGCGCTGCATCACCGAGGCGTCGATCCATTCGGCAAAGGCCGGCATTCGCTCCAGCGCCTGGCCGATCGCCTTGCGCAGCACCTTGGGGGAGAGCCCGGCGGTCATCGGATAGACCGGCTCGACGAGGCTCATGGTCTCGGCCTCGGCGAGCGGCGCGGTAAAATCCGGATGGACCATGGACGGCCGGCCGTTGAACCACTCGACCTTGCCCGAGACGAGCATCGTCTCGCCGACGGGAAGCAGCTTTTCCATCCAGCCCGCCTGGGCGCGAAAATAGGTGAGCGCGATCTCGCCAGTCTCGTCGAAGGCGAAGACCCGGTAGGGCGCCGACTTCTGCGCCCGGCCGGGCGGCTGGTGGCGGTCGATCCGGACGGTGAGCGTGACGATCGCGCCTTCCGGGGCGGTGGCGATCTCGGCGCGCTTGCGTCGGTCGATCAGGCCGGTGGGCAGGTGAAAGATCAGGTCGCGGATACGCAGCGTCTCGCCGGGGCGCACCAGCAGCGTCTGCAGCAGGCCGGCGAGCTTCGGCCCGACGCCGTCGAGGGTGGTGACTGCGGCAAAGAGGGGGTCGAGGAGGGAGGGGCGCATGGGGCGGATTTGACCGCAACGGGCCGTCATTGCAAGCCGGCGGGCGCCGTCGCGGGGCGAGCGCCGGCCCCGGCTGCGAGGGCTCGCCCGAAGCGCCATCGTCGGACGGAGCCGGTGGCACGGCCCCATGTGTGCGATCCGTTGCATGTACTGCCCATCGCTTCGGAAACTTGGAATGGATTGCGGTTCGATGCCGGTTGAAGACACGCCGGTGGATCGCTGCGGCTCATCGCCGTGAACCGAGCTCCGCTCGTCGGGCTCGTTCCCGGAAGAAGCGCGCCCTGCCTTCCTCAAGCGCTCGCGAGGCTGACAGCCGCGAGGTTCGTCTCTATATGCGGGGCATTCCAGATCACAGGTTTCCCATGACAGGCATTGAGCGCTCGTCGCGCGATCTCGACATCCGTCGCCGCAAGGCGCTGTTCCGCTCCTGGCACCGCGGGATAAGGGAGATGGATCTCGTGCTCGGCCAGTTCGCCGATGCGAGGATCGCCGAGATGAGCGACGCCGACCTTGCCGATTTCGAGCAGCTGATGGAGGCGCCGGATCGCGACATCTTCGCCTGGCTGACCGGCGAGGCCGAAACGCCTCAGAATTTCGACACGGCGGTGTTCCGGCAGATCCGCGAATTCCATGTCGGCGGCTGGAAGCCGGCAGGTGCGGCAAGTGCTGCGGAGACTGCCAGGTGAGCCTGCCCGAGCCCCTGAAGAAGGCCCTCGAAAGGGACGGCGCCCTCGACATCGGCGGCGTCGTCGACGGGGCCGAGGCCTTCGTCCTCGCCGACGTCGCCCGCCACCGCGCCAAGAAGCGGCCGCTGGTCTTCGTCATGCGCGACGGCAACCGGCTGCCGGAGGTCGAGGAAGCGCTGAAATTCGTCGCGCCGGACCTTCCGGTTCTGACCCTGCCGGCCTGGGACTGCCTTCCCTACGACCGCGTCGGCCCCTCCGCCGATGCCGCCGCCCGGAGGCTTGCGGCGATGGCCTCGCTCGCCGCGCTGCGCGAGGCGCCGCACCGGGCGGTGATCCTGACGACGGCGAACGCGCTGATCCAGAAGATGCCGCCGGCAAAGGTTCTCTCGGAGGAGGCGATCGCCGTCGGCGCGGGCGGCCGCATGGCGATGGAGAAGATCGTCACGGCGCTGACGAGGGGCGGCTTCGAGCGGGTGGCGACGGTGCGCGAGCGCGGCGAATATGCCGTGAGGGGCGGCATCCTCGACGTCTTCGCGCCGGGGGCGGAGGAGCCGGTCAGGCTCGACTTCTTCGGCGACACGCTGGAGACGGTGCGGGCCTTCGATCCGGCGAGCCAGCGCACGACCAGGCAGCTGAAGCGCTTCGAATTGTCGCCGGTCTCGGAAGTGACGCTCACCGACGAGACGATCAGCCGCTTCCGCTCGAACTACATCAAGCGCTTCGGCGCTGCCCAGCGCGGCGATGCGCTCTACGAATCGATCTCCGAAGGCAGACGTTTTTCCGGCATGGAGCACTGGCTGCCGCTGTTCTACGAACGGCTCGACACGCTCTTCGACCACTGCCGGGGCTTTGCCTTCGTCCTCGACCATCTGACGATGGAGGCGGTGGCCGAGCGGCGGACGCTGATCGACGATCACTATCAGGCACGCAAGCGCGGCGGCACCGAATCCTTCGGCGAGGGTGGCGTTCCCTACCATCCGGTCGAGCCGGACGCGCTCTATCTCGGCGACGACGAACTCGCCGGCGCGCTGGCGATCGCCGAGCCGGTGCGGCTCTCGGCCTATGGCGTGTCGGACGTCATCGGCCGCCAGGCGTTCAATCTCGACTACAAACGCGGCCGGAATTTTTCCGGCGAGCGCACCGCCGAGGGCGTCAACGTCTTTTCCGTCGCCGTCGAACACATCGCCAGGCGCCGCGCCGAAGGCGGACGGGTGCTTCTCGCGGGCTGGAGCGAGGGCTCGCGCGAGCGGCTGACGCAGGTGCTCGAGGAGCACGGCCTCGGCAACGTCAAGCCGGTCGAGAACCTGAAGCAGGTGCGCGAGGCGCCGAAGAACTTCGTCGTCACGGCCGTCCTCGGGATCGAGGCGGGCTTCGAAACCGACGATCTCATCGTCGTCGCCGAGCAGGACATCCTCGGCGACCGGCTGGTGCGGCGCGGCCGCAAGCGGCGCAAGAATTCCGACTTCATCTCGGAGGTCTCCGGCCTCAACGAGGGCGACATCGTTGTCCATGTCGATCACGGCATCGGCCGCTTCGTCGGGCTGAAGACCATCGAGGCGGCGGGGGCGCCGCACGACTGCCTGGAACTGCGCTATCACGGCGACGACCGGCTGTTCCTGCCGGTCGAGAACATCGAGCTCCTCTCGCGCTATGGCGGCGAGGGGACCGAGGCGGCGCTCGACCGGCTCGGCGGCGGCGCCTGGCAGGCCCGCAAGGCCAAGCTGAAGAAGAAGCTGCTCGACATGGCGGCCGGGCTGATCAAGATCGCCGCCGAGCGCGAGATGCGCGGGGCGCCGAAGCTGGTTCCGCCGGACGGCCTCTGGGACGAATTCGCCGCGCGCTTTCCCTATGAGGAGACGGAGGATCAGCTCGGCGCCATCGACGCCGTCACCGACGATCTCGCCGTCGGCAAGCCGATGGATCGCCTCGTCTGCGGCGACGTCGGCTTCGGCAAGACGGAAGTGGCGCTGCGGGCCGCCTTCGTCGCGGCGATGAACGGGCTGCAGGTCGCCGTCGTCGTGCCGACGACGCTGCTCGCCCGCCAGCACTACAAGACCTTTGCCGAGCGCTTCCGCGGCCTGCCGATCCAGGTCGGCCAGGCGTCGCGCCTCGTCACGTCGAAGGAGCTCGCGGGCGTCAAGAAGGGGATCGCCGACGGCACGCTCGACATCGTGGTCGGCACCCATGCGCTGCTCGGCAAGAATGTCAGCTTCAAACAGCTCGGCCTGCTCATCGTCGACGAGGAGCAGCATTTCGGCGTCAAGCACAAGGAGCGGCTGAAGGAGCTGAAGTCGGACGTCCACGTGCTCACCCTGTCCGCCACGCCGATCCCGCGCACGCTGCAACTGGCGCTCACGGGCGTGCGCGAACTGTCGCTGATCACCACGCCGCCGGTCGACCGCATGGCGGTCCGCACCTTCGTCTCGCCCTTCGACGCCATGGTGGTGCGCGAGACGCTGCTGCGCGAGCGCTATCGCGGCGGCCAGAGCTTCTACGTCTGTCCGCGGGTCTCCGACCTTTCCTCGGTGAAGGAGTTCCTCGACGCCCACGTGCCGGAGCTGAAGGTCGCCGTCGCCCACGGCCAGATGGCGGCGGGCGAGCTCGACGACATCATGAACGCCTTTTACGAGGGGCAGTACGACGTGCTGCTCGCGACGACGATCGTCGAATCCGGCCTCGACATCCCGACGGCGAACACCCTCGTCGTCCATCGCGCCGACATGTTCGGCCTCGCCCAGCTCTACCAGATCCGCGGCCGGGTCGGGCGCTCGAAGCAGCGGGCCTATGCGCTGTTGACCCTGCCGGCCAACAAGACGCCGACCAAGGGCGCCGATCTGAGGCTGAAGGTGCTGCAGTCGCTCGACACGCTCGGCGCCGGCTTCCAGCTCGCCTCCCACGACCTCGACCAGCGCGGCGCCGGCAATCTCCTCGGCGACGAGCAGTCCGGCCACATCAAGGAGGTCGGCTTCGAGCTCTACCAGCAGATGCTGGAAGAGGCGGTGGCGGAAATGAAGGGCACCGAGCCGGAGACCAGCGGCCAGTGGTCGCCGCAGATCACCCTCGGCACGGCGGTGATGATCCCCGAGACCTACGTCCCCGACCTGCAGCTGAGGATGACGCTCTATCGCCGGCTTGCCGACCTGACCGATGCGCGCGAGATCGACGGCTTCGGCGCCGAGCTGATCGACCGCTTCGGCCCGCTGCCGACCGAGGTCGAGCATCTGCTGAAGGTCGTCTACATCAAGGCGCTCTGCCGCAAGGCCAACATCGAGAAGCTCGACGCCGGGCCGAAGGGCGTCGTCATCTCCTTCCGCGAGAAGAACTTCGCCAATCCGGCGGCGCTGGTGCGTTACATCGGCGAGCAGGGCGCCTCGGCGAAGATCCGCCCCGACCAGTCGATCGTCCTCATCCGCGATTGGCCAACCCCGGAAAAGCGCCTCAACGGCGCCGCGACGGTGGCGACAAATCTCGCCCGCTTCGTCGACGAGGCCGAGAAGAAGGCCGCCTGAGGCAGAAGATCGGGCCGGCGCGGCGCGCCTTTCGCCGTCACGTCGCCTCGCCATAGGCGGCGCGGGCGAGGGCGACCTCGCCGGCCTTTCCGCCGGTAGAGGCGACGGCGTCGGGGCGCTCCTGACCCTCCCGGACGGCGAGCGCGTTTTCCGCCGCGAGGCCGGCGAGGCTGCGCATGCTGCGGGTGAAGCGGAGGGCCGTGGCGCGTTCCTCCGCTTTGGCCTTCGCGTCGTCGATGAAGGCGTCGTTGATGGCGGGCGAACGCAGCGAGCCGGCAAGGAGGGCACGCCGGTCTTCGGCGACGAAGATGAGGGCGGCACCGGCGGTGGCGGCGCGGTCGGCGGCGTTGGTCGAAGGCCCCGTCGGACCGGCCCGGTTCGCGAGCGACATGTTCCCCGCCAGGCCGTTCCGGGAGCCCGCCGTTCCCGCTGCCGCACCGGCGGCCGCATCGACGCCGAGGGGCTCGCCCCGGCTTCGAGGCTGGTCGGTCGCAGCGGCGTTCTGCCGTGCCGCGACCGGTCGCAGGGCTTCGATGGAAATCACGGTCTCTCCCGGGTGGACAGTCCCGGCGATCGTGTATCGAAACTCCTTACGTCCACGCTTCCGCAAGAACGACGATCTTAATCGATCGCCGAGAAACGCCCGGCTCGATGGGGAGGCGCCCGGCCGCCGTCAGGCGGCGAGGCGCTGGACCCCTGCGCCGCGTGCCGGCGCGCGCTCGACCTGGAACTTCTGCACGATCTCGTCCAGACGGTCGGCTTCGCCGGCAAGCGTCCGGGCCGAGGCCGTCGCTTCCTCGACGATCGCGGCGTTCTGCTGGGTCGCCTTGTCCATCGCGTCGGCCGCCGAGGAGAGCTCGTTGAGGCTCGTCGCCTGCTGGCCGGCCGAGCCGGCGATCTGGTTGATCGTCTCGGACATCAGCGACACCTCGGCGACGATCTCCTCGAGGCTCTTGCCCGAAGCCGTCACCAGTTCGACGCCGTTTTCCACCTGCTCGGACGAGGTCGAGATCAGCGCCTTGATCTCCTTGGCGGCCTCGGCCGAACGCTGGGCCAGCGCCCGCACTTCCTGGGCGACCACGGCGAAACCCTTGCCGGCTTCGCCCGCCCGGGCGGCCTCGACGCCGGCATTCAGCGCCAGGAGGTTGGTCTGGAAGGCGATCTCGTCGATGACGCCGATGATCTGCGAGATCTGGTTCGACGACGCCTCGATCCGGTTCATCGCCTCGATCGCCGAGGCGACGACGTTGCCGCCGCGCTCGGCCTTCTCGCGGGCGGTCGTGGCGATTCTCTCGGCCGAATTGGCGTTCTTCGCGGTGGCGTTGACGGCGGTCGAGATCTCGTTCAGCGCGGCGACGGTCTCTTCCAGCGTGGCCGCCTGCTGCTCGGTGCGCCGGGACAGGTCGTCGGCCGTCGCCGCGATCTCGTTCGACGTCGCGGCGACGGCGCGGACCGAATCGGTGACCTCCCGCATCGCCGTGCCAAGCGACCCGACGGCGGCGTCGAAGTCCCTGCCGATGCCTTCGAAGCCGGCGGGCATCTGCGGGCCGACGCGGACCGCCAGATCGCCGGAGGCGACCTTGGCGAGGCCCCGGGCGAGAAGGTCGAAGGCGCCGGACTGCCGCTTCGCCGCGGCTTCCTCGGCCTGGCGGGCCTTTTCCTGCTGCTCGCGCATCTCCACCATGATCGTCATGTCGACGAGAAAGGCGACGATGACGGGACGGCCGTCGACGCTCGAACGCACCAGCGTCAGGAAGCCCGGGAAGGTCGAGCCGTCCGGCCGCCGCATCTGCCACTCGAAGCGGACGATGCCGTCGCGCAGGGCCGATTCGCTCATCTGGCGGGACTTCTCGGCCGACGCCGTGCCGCAGGGCTGCTTCTCCGGCGCCAGTTCCTCCGGGCGGCGGCCGACCAGCTGGTCGCGCTTGGCGCGCAGCATGGTTTCGGTGGCGGGATTGCATTCCGTCATCCGGCCGTCTTCGAAGACGTAATAGGCATCGGGGGAGTGCTTGAAGACCAGATCGGCGATCTGTTGGCCGTAATCGGCTTCCTTGCGGCGGAGGCGCGCGAACACTTGAGTTTGTCTCCCTTGGTATCGGCACGATTTGAGATAAACTCGCCGAAAAGCGTCAAGGAAACGTAATCGTATAAGACGAATCGTCAGCGCGTGGCGGGCCTGTTGCCCGCGTGTGACAGGCGGCGCGGCGGCGCCTATAGAAGGCCCCGGCCGCGGCGGGAAGCCACCGCGGCGATCTCCGGCCCGAGTGTTCCCGTCCCGTCGTGCAGCGCTTTCTTCCCCTCTTTCCCGGCGTCTTCGTGCTCCTCTGGTCGACCGGCTTCATCGGCGCGCGCTACGCGATGCCCTATGCCGAGCCCTTCACCTTCCTGTCGATCCGCTTCGGCCTGGCGCTCCTCGTCCTCGGCGCGATGGCGCTGGTCGCCGGCGCTGCCTGGCCGCGGCCGCGCCTCGCCTTCCATTCGATGGTCGCCGGCAGCCTGATCCACGGCATCTATCTCGGCGGCGTGTTCTTCGCCGTCCGGCACGGCCTCAATGCCGGCGTCGTCGCGCTGATCGTCGGGCTGCAGCCGATCATCACCGCCATCGTCGCCGCGCCGGTGCTCGGCGAGTCGATCCGTCCGCGCCATGCGGTGGGGCTCGTTCTCGGGCTCGTCGGCGTGGCGCTCGTCATCCTGCCGAAGCTCGGGGCGGGCGGCGATTATCACGTCGTCAACGTCGCGCCGGCCTGTCTCTCGGCGCTGGCGATCTCGCTCGGCACGATCTGGCAGAAGCGCTTTGCCACCGGGGTCGACGTGCGCACCGGCACGTTCTTCCAGTATGTCGGTGCGCTGGTGCCCGTCGTCGCGCTCGCCGCCCTCACCGAGACGATGCGGGTCGAGTGGAACGGCGCGGTGGTCTTCGCGCTGTTCTGGCTGACGGTCGTCCTGTCGATCGGGGCGATCTTCCTGATGATGGTCCTCATCCGCGAGGGCGCCGTGTCGAAGGTCGCCTCGCTGATGTATCTGACGCCGGGCGTCACCGCGGTGATGGGCTATCTGCTGTTCGGCGAGACGCTGACCCTCGTGCAGCTCGCGGGGCTGCTCCTCGCCGGGGCGGGCGTCGCGGCGGCGATGGGGCGGACGCGGCCGCGCGCCTGAAGCGCGGTGAGACGGGCTCCACCCATCACCCTGCTCTCCAACCGGTCAGTCGAACGATTTCGCCCAGTCCTGGCCGCCATAGAACAGGCGCAGGATCAGGACCTGCGATTCCGAGACCCTGAAGGCGATCGTCATACGAGATCCGCTCGATCAGAGGGGGGGCTCGTATCAAGCCCGCGCGGCGAATGAGCGTCGTTGTTTCCGGCATCACGACGTGATCTGCCGGAAACCGTATCACACGCCGTTCGAAACCGACGATCCGAAGTCCTGGACGGATGTCGTCCCGCCTCTGGCCCCGTTCGGCGGCCGTCGCCATGGCCCGGCAGGAAGTTTCGATGCGCTCGACGTAGCGGATGGCGACCGCAGGGCCGGCCCTGTCGGCGACGAAGTCGTAGAGATCGCGCAGATCCTGCAGGGCTTCTGGTGAAAATCGACGGCACGCCGTCTCAATCGTGCCCCGCCAGGCGATTTGCGTGCCGCGCACGCAGGTCGGCGAAGACCTCGTCGAGACCGATCGCTCGCTCCGGATCTGCCTCGGCCGCGTCATAGGCCGGCGCAACCGCCGTTCTGAGCCAATGCTCGACCGCCATGTCGCGGTCCCGCAGTGCCAGAAGTGCCGCCCCGACGACGTCGCTCTCGGAAGCATAGGCGCCGGAAGCGACGAGATCGTCCACATAGGCGGCGTGCTCCGCCGGCAGATCGATGCTGCGCTTCGTCGTCGCGGACATAAGGCCCTCCGTTTCGCCCAGCCTATCACGGCCGACGGTCGCTTGATACGCGGAGATCGCTCCGTGATCGGCTCACTTTGAGCCTGCATCGGGCCACGAGGGCCCATCTCGAGGTATCCTGCACCACCGGGGGGTGAGAATCGGCGGGCGGGTTCATCCGAGGGCCGGCGTCGCAGAATCCGGCCTCGCCCTTATATGATCCTTGGACCACCCCAGTTTCGACGCCGAAAGGACGGCATGTCCAGTTTTCTGACCTATCTCGCCCTCCTCGTGATGATCGTCACGGCGGGGGTTCTTCTCGCCGGTCTGGTCAACATGATGCGTGGCGGTTCGGGCAACACGTCGCAGAAGCTGATGCGGGCCCGGGTCATGCTGCAGGGCCTTGCGGTGATTCTCATCGTCGGCGTCCTGCTTCTCGCCAGGCACTGACCCGGACCACCGGCATCCATGCCGCGGCAAGCGGCGCATCGAGGGAGAGCGACGTGGTTCGGCTCAACAGGATCTATACGCGCACCGGCGATGCCGGCGAGACGGCGCTCGGCAACGGCGAAAGGCGGTCGAAGGCGGATCTCAGGGTCGAGACCTACGGCACGGTCGACGAGCTCAACGCGGTGATCGGCCTTGCCCGGCTGCATGCCGGCGAAGCGCTCGACCGGATGCTCGCCCGCATCCAGAACGAGCTGTTCGACCTCGGCGCGGAACTCGCGACGCCTGACACCGGCAGAAAGCTGGAATTCGAGCCGCTGAAGGTCGTCGATACGCAGGTCGAACGGCTCGAGGCCGAGATCGACGCGATGAATGCCCGGCTCGAACCGCTGAAGTCCTTCGTCCTGCCGGCCGGTTCGCCGGCCGCGGCGCATCTCCACCACGCCCGCACCGTCGCGCGGCGCGCCGAGCGGCTGATGATCGCCCTCATGGCCAAGCCCGGCGAGCCCGTCGCCGCGACGGCGATCCGCTACGTCAACCGCCTGTCAGACCATCTCTTCGTCGCCGCCCGCATCGCCAATGACGAGGGCAGGGGCGACGTCCTCTGGGTGCCGGGCGGCAGCCGCTGAGCCGCTGCGAAGCGCCGAAGGGCCGCCGGCGCTTGCCAAACCGGCGCTCTTTGCGCCAAGAAGCCGCATCGAAACGCCGCCGATACGATATTGAGGAGACATGCCGCCCATGAAGATTCTCGTCGCAGTGAAGCGGGTGGTCGACTACAACGTCAAGATCCGCGTGAAGTCGGACGGTTCGGGCGTCGAACTCGCCAATGTGAAGATGTCGATGAACCCCTTCGACGAAATCGCCGTCGAGGAGGCGATCCGCCTGAAGGAGGCCGGGACGGCGAGCGAGGTCGTCGCCGTCTCCGTCGGTCCGAGCCAAGCGCAGGAGACGCTCCGCACGGCGCTCGCCATGGGCGCCGACCGCGGCATCCTGGTGAAGACCGACCAGCCGACCGAGCCGCTCGCCGTCGCCAAGATCCTGAAGGGCGTCGTCGAGGCCGAGAGCCCGGACCTCGTCATCCTCGGCAAGCAGGCGATCGACGACGACGCCAACCAGACCGGCCAGATGCTGGCGGCGCTGCTCGGCTGGAGCCAGGGCACCTTCGCCAACAAGGTCGAGCTTTCCGACGGCCGGGCCAAGGTGACGCGGGAGGTCGACGGCGGCCTGCAGACGGTCGATCTGAAGATGCCGGCGATCGTCACCACCGATCTTCGTCTGAACGAGCCGCGCTACGCCTCGCTGCCGAACATCATGAAGGCCAAGAAGAAGCCGATCGACGAGAAGAGCCCGGGAGATTTCGGCGTCGACGTGGCGCCGCGCCTTGAAATCCTCAAGACCGCGGAGCCGAAGGGCCGTCAGGCCGGGGTCAAGGTGGCCTCCGTCGACGAGCTGCTCGACAAGCTGAAGAACGAAGCCGGGGTGCTCTGAGGCTTCGACGCTTCGACGCTTCGACGCGAGGAGGCCCGGATGCGATCGGCGCCGTCTGGAGTGCCCGCGCCGTCACCATTTCCGCCGCGGTCTGACGAAAGATCTGCCGGCGAACCACGATTGGACCATTGCCGATGACCACACTTTTGATCGCCGAACACGACAACCAGGCGCTTTCCGAGCAGACCGCCAAGGCGCTGTCGGCCGCCAGCAAGCTCGGAGGCGACGTCGACGTCCTCGTCGCCGGCTCCGGCGCCTCCGCCGCCGCCGAAGCGGCGGCGAAGCTTTCCGGCGTCGCCAAGGTGCTCGTCGCCGACGATGCCGCCTACGCCCACCAGCTGGCCGAGCCGCTGGCCGATCTCGTGGTGAAGCTCGCCGGCGGCTACGACGCGATCGTCTTCGCCGCGACGACCACCGGCAAGAACGTCGCGCCCCGCGTCGCCGCGCTGCTCGACGTCATGCAGGTCTCCGACGTCACCGCCGTGGTCGCGCCCGATACATTCGAGCGGCCGATCTATGCCGGCAACGCCGTCCAGACGGTGAAGTCGAAGGATGCCAAGAAGGTCATCACGGTGCGCACCTCGGCCTTCCAGGCAGCCGAGAGCGGCGGCTCGGCCGCGACGGAACAGGTGGCGGCGGCGGGCGATCCGGGGCTGTCGAGCTTCGTCGAGGAGAGGCTCGCCGAAAGCGACCGGCCGGAGCTGACCGCCGCGAAGATCATCGTCTCCGGGGGGCGGGCGCTCGGCTCCAAGGAGAAGTTCGACGAATACGTCCTGCCGCTCGCCGACAAGCTGGGTGCGGCGGTCGGCGCCTCGCGCGCCGCCGTCGATGCGGGCTACGCGCCGAACGACTGGCAGGTCGGCCAGACCGGCAAGGTCGTCGCCCCCGAACTCTACATCGCCGCCGGGATCTCGGGCGCGATCCAGCATCTCGCCGGCATGAAGGATTCCAAGGTCATCGTCGCCATCAACAAGGACGAGGAGGCGCCGATCTTCCAGGTCGCCGACTACGGCCTCGTCGGCGACCTCTTCCAGATCCTGCCGGAGATGAAGGACAAGCTCTGACCGCATCCGCCGCTTGATCGCTACCCTTCCGGCGATTATGCTGCAGCGCAACAAAAGTGATGGGAGTGAGCGGAAATGGCCTCTGAGATCAGGACGGTCGGCGTCGTCGGTGCGGGCCAGATGGGGGCGGGGATCGCGCATGTCGCGGCGCTCGCGGGCTTCGACGTCAAGCTCTACGATCTCTCGGAGGACCGGATCGCCGCGGGGATGCAGCGCATCGACAAGTCGATGGGCCGCCAGCTCGCCTCGGAGAAGATCACCGAAGCGGACAAGGCCGCGGCTTTTGCCCGGATCGCCGGGACGACGGACGTCGCCGGAATGGGCGACCGCGACCTCGTCATCGAGGCGGCGACGGAGGACGAGACCGTCAAGCGCAAGATCTATCGCGAGATCTGCCCGGTCCTGAAGCCGGACGCGATGCTCGCCACCAACACCTCGTCGATCTCGATCACCCGGCTTGCGGCGGCGACCGACCGGCCGGAGCGGTTCATGGGCATCCACTTCATGAACCCGGTGCCGGTGATGAAGCTCGTCGAGCTGGTGCGCGGCATCGCCACCGAGGAGGAGACCTTCGAGGCGGCGCGGACCTTCGTCGCCGCGCTCGACAAGACGATCACCGTGTCGGAGGATTTCCCGGCCTTCATCGTCAACCGCATCCTGCTGCCGATGATCAACGAGGCGATCTACACGCTCTACGAGGGCGTCGGCTCGGTGACCTCCATCGACACGGCGATGAAGCTCGGCGCCAACCATCCGATGGGACCGCTGCAGCTCGCCGACTTCATCGGCCTCGACACCTGCCTGTCGATCATGCAGGTGCTCTATGACGGGCTCGCCGACTCCAAGTACCGGCCGTGCCCGCTCCTGGTGAAATACGTCGAGGCCGGCTGGCTCGGCCGCAAGGCCGGGCGCGGCTTCTACGACTATCGCGGCGACGAGCCGGTGCCGACGCGGTAGGCGCGTCTCATACGGTTTCCGGCAGATCACTTCGTGATGCCGGAAACAAAGACGCTCATTCGTCGCGCGGGCTTGATACGAGACCCGCTCCGATCGAGCGGATCGCGTATCAGAGCATGATCCCGACAGGCGGGAACCGGTTTTCGGAAGAGATCATGCGGAAACAGGAAGATGGAGCGGGAGGATGAGCGAAGCTCATTTCATCCCGCTTTCGCGTCACGGCGCGGCGGTCAGCAGGTCCACCGCATGGCCTTCCGCCGCAAGCAGCGCGGCGGCCTTGCGGTCGAAGGTCGCGAAGACCGGGCAGCCGAGCCGCCTGCCTTCGAAGGCGATGACGCCGTCGGCGAAGTCGCCGCCGCGATCGAGGATCGCCAGCCCCGCCGCGACGGCATTGCGGTCGCAGACGACTTTGGGGTCGGCAAGAAGCGACCGGATCGCCGAGGCGACAGCGGGACGGGGCGACTTGTAGGTTCTCGTCGCCACCCAGCCAAATTCGCAGAATGTGACAGTAGGAACCGCGGTTGCCCGGGAGTTATTCAGCTTCGTCCGGGCGACGGTCGCCCGCTGCGGGATCGTCGGCAATGATCGCCCGCACGAGTAGATTTGTGTCGGCGATGATGTTCAACGCTTGCCGGCCCAGCCGTCGGCAATGGCTTCGTTGATCTCGTCGATCGTCAATGGCGGGCCGTCGTAATATTGCTTCAACATCCCGAACGTGTCCTCGATGCGCCCGGAGCGCGGCGCTTCGTTCCCGGGCGCCGAGCCCTCGGCTGCGCGGATGCTGATCCTCCCGGCGGGGTCGAGGTCGATCGCAAGTGTCGCCCCAGGCTTGACGCCGAGGTGATCGAGCACGTCCTTGGCGAGGATCACTTCGCCCCGCTCGCCGAGCGTCAAGGTGGTGGTCATGGCGCAATCTCCGACTGTAGCGAGAAGATAGGCCGTCTGCCGGACAGCAGCAACATTGGGGGTGCACGAAAGGGCCGCGGCCGCCGCGGATCCGCCGCCCCGCGGCGGCGACCGACGGCCCGGCGGCATCAAGTCAGGCGCCGGTCTCGCCGGCCTTCGTCACCGCGTCGATCAACCTGACCGCGTCCGGGCTTGCCCATTCCGCCGGGCCGGCGATCACCCCGCGCGCACAGCCGTCCGGGGTCACCAGCAGCGACACCGGCAGGCCGAGGGTCAGCCCCTTCGTCTTCAGGTCGTTGAAGGTCGCGAGCGAGCCGTCGTGATAGAGCGGCAGGGTCGCGAGCTTCGTCTCCGCATAGAACTTCTTCGGCTTTTTCGCATCGCCGATGTCGACATTGATCGGAACGACACCGAAGTCGTCGCCGCCGCGCTCTTTCTCGAGCGCGTCGAGGGCCGGCATCTCCTCGCGGCAGGGCACGCACCACGTCGCCCAGACGTTGACGAGCAGCGTCTTGCCCGACAGCGCCGCGAGCGAGACCTTCTTCCCGTCGCCGTCCTCGAAGCTGATCGCCCTGGCGTCGAACGGCTCGTCCAGCGCGCGCACGGCCGCGACCTCGCCGGTCGCCCCGGCGTCGACGGCGGCGTTGAAGGCGTCGTCTCGCGGGCAGGAGGAAGCGAGCGCGTTGCCAGACCCGCTTTCTCTCACGTATACGACGCCGACGCCCGCCGCGACGCCGAGCACGAGCGCCAGCCCGGCCATGCCGAGAACCCGCCTGTCGAGACGCTCGCGCTTGTCTGCCGCCATATCCGATTACTCCCAAAGCTTCGCCCAACGGATCCGATGAGCCAGAAAACCAGCAACGAGATGTGGGGCGGGCGCTTCGCCTCCGGCCCCGACGCGATCATGGAGGAGATCAACGCCTCGATCGATTTCGACAAGAGGCTTTATCGCGAGGACATCGCCGGTTCCAAGGCCCATGCCGAGATGCTGGCGCATCGCGGCATCGTCACCGCCGAGGATGCCGAAAGGATCGTCGCGGGTCTGACGGAGATCGAGGCCGAGATCGAGGCCGGCACGTTCACGTTCTCGCGACGGCTCGAGGACATCCACATGAACGTCGAGCAGCGGCTCGCCGAACTGATCGGCCCCGCCGCCGGGCGCCTGCACACGGCGCGCTCGCGCAACGATCAGGTGGCGGTCGACTTCCGCATGCACGTGCGGGGCGCCTTCACCGCGCTCGAGGCGAAGCTCGGCGACTTCATCGCCGCGCTTCTCGACAAGGCCGAGGCCCATGCCGAGACCGTCATGCCGGGCTTCACCCATCTCCAGGTCGCTCAGCCGGTGACCTTCGGCCACCACTGCCTCGCCTATGTCGAGATGGCGGCACGCGACCGTTCGCGCTGCCGCGACGCCCTCGCGCGTCTCGACGAGTGCCCGCTCGGCGCCGCCGCGCTCGCCGGCACCGGCTTTCCGATCGACCGCCACATGACCGCGGCGGCGCTGGGCTTTTCGACGCCGACGCGCAATTCGCTGGATTCGGTCTCGGATCGCGACTTCGCCCTGGAGTTCCTGTCGGTCGCGGCGATCTGCGCCACGCATCTTTCCCGCCTCGCCGAGGAGATCGTCATCTGGTCGACGCCGCAGTTCGGCTTCGTCAGGCTGTCGGACGCGTTCTCCACCGGCTCCTCGATCATGCCCCAGAAGCGCAATCCCGACGCCGCCGAGCTCGTCCGGGCGAAGCCAGGGCGAATCAACGGCGCGCTGATCTCGCTGCTGACGGTGATGAAGGGCCTGCCGCTGACCTATTCGAAGGACATGCAGGAGGACAAGGAGCAGCTCTTCGACGCGGTCGACTCGCTCGCCCTGGCGCTGGCCGCCGCAACCGGCATGGTGCGCGACCTGACCGTAAACGAGACGGCGATGCGCAAGGCGGCCGGCCACGGCTATGCGACCGCCACCGATCTCGCCGACTATCTGGTGCGCGAGCTCGGCCTGCCCTTCCGCGAGGCCCATCACGTCACCGGCCGGGCGGTGTCGCTCGCCGAAAAGTCGGGCCTCGGTCTCGAGGACCTGCCGCTCGACGTCCTGAAATCGCTGGATGCGCGCATCGGCGAGGGGGTCTACGCCGTCCTCGGCGTCGATGCCTCGGTCGCGAGCCGCACCAGCTTCGGCGGCACCGCGCCGGAAAACGTCCGCCGGCAAGTGGCCTACTGGCGACAGCGCCTCGCCGCTGAGTGAGATCGTGCGCTTCGGCGGATGCTTTTGCCCCTCAAACCCGCTATCACCGTCGCGACGATCAGGGTTTGGCGGGGAGCCGGGGGCATTCCGAAATGACACAGCGATCCGTGAAGCTCGTTTGGACGGCCATCCTCGCGGCCGCTCTGCTGTCCGGCTGCGGCGTCAAGAACCTGCCGGTCGGACCGACGACCAAGACGGTGCCGCCGGTCGTCTCGGGAAGCGAGGACAAGAGCCGGAGCGGCGACACCGCCAAGCTGCTGAGGCCCGAATCGCTGACCTCGGCGAGCCGCAACGTCTCGATCAGCGCGGCGGAGGTGTCGAAGAACGACGTGCCGGCGCGGCCGTTCATCCTCGATCCGCTCCTCAACTGACGACGCGCACCGGAATTTGCGAGAACCATGAACCACTTCGGCTATCGGGACGGCGGCCTCTTCGCCGAGGACGTGGCGATCGAGACCATCGCGGCGGAAGTCGGCACGCCGTTCTACTGCTATTCGACGGCGACGCTGACCCGGCATTACCGGGTCTTCGCCAACGCCTTCTCCGACATCGACGCCCTCGTCTGCTATGCGCTGAAGGCAAATTCCAACCAGGGCGTCATCGCCACCCTGGCGCGGCTCGGGGCGGGCGCCGACGTCGTCTCCGGCGGTGAGCTGGTGCGGGCGCTGCGGGCGGGCATTCCGGCCGAGAAGATCATGTTCTCCGGCGTCGGCAAGACCGTCGCCGAGATCGACATCGCGCTGGCGGCCGGCATCTTCTGCTTCAACGTCGAATCGGCGCCGGAGCTCGAGGCGCTGTCGGCGCGGGCGGCGCTGGCCGGGACGAAGGCCCGGGTCTCCTTCCGGATCAATCCCGACGTCGATGCCGGCGGCCACGCCAAGATCTCCACCGGCAAGAAGACCGACAAGTTCGGCATCCCCTATGGCGAGGCCGAAACGATCTATGCGCGGGCGCGGGCGCTTCCCGGCATCGCCGTCACCGGCATCGACATGCACATCGGCAGCCAGATCGAGGCGCTGGAGCCGTTCGACCGGGCCTTCGACCGGCTCGCGTCGCTGGTGCGCCGGCTGCGCGAGACCGGCCACGAGATCAGCCATGTCGACGTCGGCGGCGGCCTCGGCGTGCCCTATCGCCGCGACAACCAGCCGCCGCCCGAGCCGCCGGCCTATGCCGAGATCGTCAAGCGCCACGTGCGCGATCTCGGCTGCCAGGTGGTGTTCGAGCCCGGCCGGCTGATCGCCGCCAATGCGGGCATCCTGGTCTCGCGGGTGGTCTATGTGAAGGAGACCGAGGGCAAGACCTTCGTCGTCCTCGATGCGGGGATGAACGATCTGATCCGCCCGACGCTCTACGACGCCTGGCACGACATCCTGCCGGTGCGCGGGGAGGTCGGCGACGAGCGCTTCACCGTCGACGTCGTCGGCCCGGTCTGCGAGAGCGGCGACTTCCTCGCCAAGGAACGCGAGATGCCGCGCGTTGCCGCCGGCGACCTCGTCCAGGTCGCCTCCGCCGGCGCCTACGGGGCGGTGCAGTCCTCGACCTACAACACCCGGCCGCTGGTCGCGGAGGTTCTGGTCCGGGGCGCCGACTTCGCCGTGGTGCGCCCCCGCCAGACCATCGACGAACTGATCGGTCTCGACCGGCTGCCGGAGTGGCTTGGCGGCGAGGGCTGAGCCCTCCTCGTCTCGCTGCGCTCCCACTCCCTCCCATGCCGCCTGCCACGGGCGGCCAAGCCTCTGACCGGGCAGCCTCTTCACAGTGCCGTCAGGCGCCTCCACTTCGCCTCAAATCCTGCTAGGGTCGTCATCGACGGGCAAGGCGGACGAGGCGATGGCGCAAAAAGACGCGACAGGGACATGGCAGCCGGGCCGGGTGCTCGGCCTCACCCGCCGGGCGACATACGCCTCGATCCTCGTCGAACGCTCATGGCCGGCGGTGCTCGTCCTCGCCGCGACGGCGGCTCTCTTTCTGACGCTCGCCTGGTTCGGCCTGTTCAGGCTGATGCCGGACGTGTTGCGCCTCGTCATTCTCGCCGTCTTCGGCCTTGCCGCGCTCGCGGCCCTCGGCTCGCTGTTCGTCGGAAAGTTCCGCGCGCGGCTGCCCTCGCGGGCGGAAGTCGACGCCCGGATCGAGGCGACCAGCCGGCTTGAGCATCAGCCGCTGCGCGCCCAGAGCGAGCGGCCGGCGAGCGCCGATCCCTTCGCCGCCGCGCTGTGGCGCGAGCACCAGCGGCGCATGGAGGCAAGGCTCCGGCATCTGTCCGGCGGCGGCCCCGCCACCCGCAGCGAACGCGTCGATCCGATCGGCCTGCGCGCCGTCGTGGCGCTTCTCCTCGTCACCGCCTTCGCCTTTTCCTTCGGCCCGGGCGGCGGGCGCATCGGCGATGCGTTTCTGCGGCCCGAGCCGGCCATGGCGGCCGGGCGGCGGGTCGACGCCTGGGTGACGCCGCCGGCCTATACCGGCCGTGCGCCGATCTTTCTGACCGCCGCCGACACCAAGACCGTCACCGTGCCGGAAAACAGCAAATTCTCGCTGCGGGTCAGCGACGGCGAAAATGTCGACGTCAGCTTCCGGCCGGCCCGTGAGGGCGCGGCGGCCGTGCCGGTCCGCTCGACCGCCGAGACGAAGGCGGCCGAGGCTGCCGCGGCCGCGGCCGGCAAGGGAGCCTCCGGAGGCAAGGAGAAGGGCGGATCGCCGGCTTCAGGGAACGCGGCTTCCGGCGAGCCGGGCAAGCCGGCGTCCGAGGTCGCCGTCGGCGGCCCGCGCGACTACGAATACACCCTTGCCGAAGGCGGGCTGCTCGCGGTCGGGACGAGCTTTTCCTCCCTCGGTGCGTGGCGGTTCGACGTGACGCCGGACGCCGATCCGACCATCGCCTTCAAGGCCGAGCCCACAGAGGCGAGGAACGGCGCGCTGCAGCTCGCCTACGAGGTCGGCGACGACTATGGCGTGCGCAAGGCCCGCGGCGAGATCGTGCTGGAAGGCGACCGTGCGGCGGGGGCGCGGCCGCTCTATCCGGCGCCGGAGATGCGCCTCGCGCTGCCCCGCCGCGGCAAGGACAAGGCCGAGGCGAAGACCAGCGTCGACCTGACCGAAAGCCCCTATGCCGGCGCGAAGGTCGCGCTCACCCTCGTCGCCGAGGACGAGGCCGGACAGACCGGCCGCTCCGGGACCAAGGTGATCACGCTGCCCGAGCGGCGTTTCCTCAATCCGCTGGCCAGGGCCGTCGTCGAGCAGCGCCGGATCCTGGCGCTCGACGCCAACGCAGCGCCGCGGGTGGTCGAACTGCTCGACGCGGTGACGCTGCGCGGCGACGAGTTCATCCCGAACCCGACGGACTATCTCGCCCTGAAGGCGGTGCGCACCCGCATTGCCGCCGCCGCAAACGACGACACGCTGCGCTCGGCGGTGGATTTCATGTGGCAGATCGCCCTCGGCATCGAGGACGGCGACCTGTCGCTCGCCGAGCGGCGGCTGCGCGACGCCCGTGAGCGCCTTTCGGAAGCGCTGGAAAACGGCGCCTCGAACGAGGAGATCGACAAGCTCATGCAGGAGCTGCGCGAGGCCATGCAGGAATACATGCAGGCGCTCGCCGAGCAGATGAAGAACATGCCGCCGATGAGCCAGGAGCAGATGCAGGCGCAGAACCTCCAGGAAATCCGGCCGCAGGACCTGCAGAAGATGCTCGACCAGATCGAGAACCTGGCGAAGTCCGGCTCCAAGGACGCGGCCCAGCAGCTCTTGTCCGAACTGCAGCAGATGATGGACAATCTCCAGGCCATGCGTCCCGGCCAGCCGCAGATGGGGCAGGGCCAGCAGAACCCGATGCAGCAGCAGATGAACAAGCTCGGCGAGCTGCTGCAGCGCCAGCAGCAGCTGCGCGACCAGACCTACGATCTCGGCCGCCAGATGTATCGCCAGCAGCAGGGTGGCCGGAACCAGCAGCAGCAGCAGGGACAGAACGGCGAGCCGCAGCAGGGCGAGCCGCAGCAGGGCGGCGGCCAGCAGCCGGGCGAGATGAGCGCCGAACAGCTGCAGCAGATGATGAAGGATCTGCAGAAGCAGCAGGGGCAGCTGCAGCAGGAACTCGACGCCATGCGCAAGGCGCTGGAGGGCATGGGCATGGAGCCGTCGGGCGAGTTCGGCGAGGCCGGCCGCGAGATGGGCAATGCCGAGGGCTCCCTCGGCAAGGGCCGCGACGGCGAGGCCTTCGGCCATCAGGGCAAGGCGCTCGACGCCATGCGCCGCGGCGCCAAGGACATGATGCAGCAGATGCAACAGGCGATGCAGCAGGGGCAGCAGCCCGGCCAGGGCCAGATGGGCCAGGGCTTCGGCGGCCGCCAGATGAACCAGTCGAACCGCGATCCGCTCGGCCGTCAGCGCAGCACCCAGGGGCCGGACTTCGGGCAGGACGTCGGCGTTCCCGACGAGATCGACACCCAGCGCGCCCGCCGCATCCTCGACGAGATCCGCAAGCGCCTCGGCAACCAGCTCTCGCCGCAGCAGGAGCGCGACTATCTGGAGCGGCTGCTGAAGACGCCGTGAGGCGACCGCTGCGGCGTCTTTAGAGTGGGATGACATGAGCTTCGCTCATCCTCGCGCTCCATCGTCCCGTTTCCGTATGATCTCTTCCGAAAACCGGTTCCCACCTTTCGGGATCATGCTCTGGAGGCGGGCGCTTCGGCGGCCCGCGTTTCGGGTTCGGGCAGGACTGGATCGTTCGAAGTCCCTCGCGGTCCGAGACTTGCCTCGCGGCGCTCGGCGCGCAGCTCAGGATGAGGGACTCCGGACGCCGCGACCTGCCTCCGACCCGCGCGGCCGAAGCACACCGATCGGCGGGATTCGACGCGGCTTCTCCGACACCCCTCATCCTGAGGTGCGAGCGCAGCGAGCCTCGGAGGACGAGGGGCGCTGCACGGTCGGCTCGTCTTTGCCGGCTGACTCAACTGCCATGGGCAGGACGGAGAGCGGCCTCTCCGTCGCCCCTCATCCTGAGGTGCGAGCGTAGCGAGCCTCGAAGGGCGAGGGGCGCTGCACGGTCGGACCGAAACCCCGGGGCTCGACGAGGGGGCCGCCCGAAACCCGTTTCGATTTTCGGGCCGATGCTGTAGGTCGGAGGTGGTTTTCCCCTGGAGTCCGCCATGACCCTCAATCCGAACTCGATCGAGGCGCGCGACGTCGCCTATCATCTCCACAGCTACACCAATGCCCGCCGCCACGAGGAGATCGGCCCGATCGTCATCGAGAGCGGCGAGGGGATGCACGTCACCGACACCGACGGCAACCGCTACATCGAGGCGATGGCCGGGCTTTGGTCGGTGGCCGTCGGCTTCGGCGAGAAGCGCCTCGCGGAAGCGGCGGCCCGCCAGATGCAGAAGCTGAACTTCTACCACACCTTCACCCACAAGTCGCACACCCCGGCGATCGAGCTTGCCGAGAAGCTGGTCGCCATGGCGCCGGTGCCGATGTCGAAGGCCTATTTCACCAATTCCGGCTCCGAGGCCAACGACACGATGGTCAAGCTCGTGCGCTATCGCTCGAACGCGCTCGGCCAGCCGCGCAAGAAGAAGATCATCAGCCGCATCAAGGGCTATCACGGCGTGACGCTGGCCTCGGCGAGCCTTACGGGGCTGCCCAACAACCATCGCGCCTTCGACCTGCCGATGGAGGGCGTCCTCCACACCACCTGTCCGCACCACTGGCGCGAGGGCCGGCCGGGCGAGAGCGAGGAGGATTTCGCCACCCGCTGCGCCGAGGATCTCGACGCGCTGATCGAGGCCGAGGGCCCCGACACCGTTGCCGCCTTCATCGGCGAGCCGGTGATGGGGGCGGGCGGCGTCATCGTGCCGCCGCGCGGCTACTGGCAGAAGATCCAGGCCGTCCTGAAGAAGCACGACGTCCTCCTCGTCGCCGACGAGGTGATCTGCGGCTTCGGCCGCACCGGGCGGATGTTCGGCTGCGAGACCTACGGCATCGAGCCGGACATCATGACCCTCTCGAAGGCGCTGTCCTCGTCGTATCTGCCGATCTCGGCCCTGCTGATCAACGAGCGGGTCTATGCACCGGTCGCCGAACAGTCGTCGGAGATCGGCACCTTCGGCCACGGCTATACGGCTTCCGGCCATCCGGTCGCGGCGGCCGTCGCGCTGGAAAATCTCGCGATCATCGAAGAAAAGCGCCTCGTCGAGCATGCCGCCGAGATCGCTCCCTATTTCCAGGAAGCGCTTGGCTCGCTCCAGGACCATCCGCTGGTCGGCGAAGTCCGGGGCGTCGGCCTGATCGCGGCGGTCGAGCTCGTCACCGACAAGGCCGCCAAGGTCGCGATGCAGCCGCCGGGATCGATGGCGGCGGCCGCCTTCGGCCTGATCCAGAAAAACGGCGTCATCTCGCGCGCCATCGGCGACGCTCTCGCCTTCTGCCCGCCGCTGATCGTCGAGCGGGAGCATGTCGACACGATCGTCGAGGCGACGCGCAAGGGGCTCGACCAGCTGCAGGCAACGCTCTGACAGGTGTGCAGGGGCCGACGGGGCAGCGGGGGGTCAGCGCGCCGGGCGGCCCCGGGCGTCGGCCGTCACGAGTGCCGCCGCCGCCGTCGCGGCGGACGCTTCCCTTACGGCGCCTGTCATGAAGCGGTCGGTATCCGCTGCGGCGTTGCCGTCGATGAAGCGGTAACCCTGTTCGATGAGAGAATAGAACGCCGGACCCGTATGGTCTCCCATGGTCACGACGCGAACGATGAGGGGTTGCGGCGCCCCGGCGGGGCGCGCACCGACGGCGATCACGGCCAAGACGGCAACGGCTATGAGGCCGCGAATGGTGCGACGGCTCATGGTATGGCTCCAACCTGTCGTGGGAAGCTGCCTCGATCCTAGACGCCGACGCTTGGCTTTCCCCTTGAATTCTGCCGTTTCGGCAGATCACGTTCAATAGAACGAATTCGTGAGGAAGTGGTTGCCGGACCGGCCCGAGGCGATGCCCGAAACTTCCGAAAGGCGAGTGGAAGGCCGAGACGTGGCGGCTTTCGACGCTGAGGGTGAACGAAGCCTGTGCATCTGCGAAAAAGCCTTTGACAGGCGGCTTCCGCGCCAACATCATCCCCGGCCAGGGCGCCGCCGCAGCGGCGCGTCCTGCCATCGACGATCGGCAGCGCCGATCGCCCGACCATCAATCGACGGCTGGGGCGCGACCCAATCCGGGGCGCCGGTCGACCGAAATCCGAGGGACAACATGCCGAAACGCACGCTTCTTGCCGCCGCAGCGCTTCTCGCGACGCCGCTGCCGGCCTTCGCCCATCTCAATCCGGCCGAGCACGGCTCGCTGCTCGCCGGCGTCTCGCATCCGCTCACCGGCCTCGACCACATCGCGGTGATGGTCCTCGTCGGCGTCTGGGCGGCGACCTTCGGCAGGACCGCCCGTTTCGCCATCCCCGCCGCCTTCGTGGTGATGATGCTCGTCGGCTTCGGCCTTGCCATGGCCGGCGTCGCGCTGCCCTTCGTCGAGCCGACGGTCCTCGCCTCGGTGGTCGCCATCGGGCTGCTCGTCGCTCTCGCGGTCCGGGTCCCGGCCATGGGTGCCGCGGCGATCGTCGGCATCTTCGCCATCTTCCACGGTCACGCCCACGGCTCCGAGCTCGGCACCGCCGGCGCGCTTTCCTATGCCTGCGGCTTCGCCGCGGCGACGGCCGTCCTGCACGGTGCCGGCGTCTGGATCGGCTCGGTGGCGGTGCGCCATGCCCAGCCCGTGGCGATCAGGGCCGCCGGGCTCGTCGGCGTCGCCACCGGCCTGGCGCTCTTCGTCTCCTGACGGAAAGGCCGGGCGGGGCCGCCCTGTCGGCTCCGGCTCCGGCTCCGGCTCCGGCCCCGGCGCTCCGGTGGCGCCGATCGCGCCGCCGGACCGCGACTGACCGTCTGCCTGCGGCTTCGGCCGTCCCCTCGAAGGAACATCGCGCATGATCCCGGGCGAAATCGTCACCAGAGACGGCGAACTGACCCTGAACGAGGGGCAGACCGCCGTGACGCTCACCGTCAGCAACACCGGTGATCGGCCGATACAGGTGGGCAGCCACTATCATTTCGCCGAGACCAATCCGGCTCTCGCCTTCGACCGCGAGACGGCGCGGGGCATGCGCCTCGACATCGCGGCCGGAACCGCCGTCCGCTTCGAGCCGGGACAGACCCGCGAAGTGTCGCTGGTGCCGCTGCGCGGCGACCGCAAGGTCTTCGGCTTCAATGCGAAGGTGATGGGCGCGCTCTGATCGCGCGCGCCGCCCGCCGATGTCAGTCGGTATCAGTCGCCGGCGGAATTCGGCGTCGCGCTCGGCGCCGCCGCGAGGCCGTGGCGGATCGCATCGAGATCGATGCCGACCTTCGGGGTGGGCAGCCGCGGCGCTGCCACCGGGCCCGGCGAAAGCTGCGCCGAATAGTTCGCGTTTAGCGGATCGCTGGAACCGCCCAGCGAATCCGCCGCGCTCGTTCCGACATTGCCGGACCTCGCCAGCGCGTCGACATTGGTGCTGTTGATCGTCGAGGCACCCTCGGTCGCCTGCATCTGCGTCGCGCTGGGCGAGGCGGTGTTGCCGGTCTGAACGCCGCCACCGATCGCCCCGGCCTGTTGTGCCGCAGCCGGCATCGCGGCGGCGAGCGAGGCGGCGCAGAGCAACGCGGCGGAAAGAACACGCATGAGGATTCTCCATGGCGGAAGGCGCCGTGGCGCCGTGGGACACAAAAGGTCCGCCTGATTGATCTGGGTCGTCACGCCGGATTTTCCACAGGGGGTATCGGCGCCCGGATGGCCGTCGGCTTCCGGAGTGCAGACCGCGTTTTGCCTGTCGCGGGAACGGCTGCGCCGTTGCGTCTGCCGCGGGGAGGGCGCCCTGGGAGTCAGCGGCGGATGATCGCCCGGTGCGACTTCTTCGACCGGCCGCGCGTCACCGCGCTCGATCCGATTGCAGCCGGTCCCTCCCGGGCGAAGCTGCCCGCATTGACGTCGTCGAGCCGGCCGCTGCCCTCGGTCGCCCGCCTTTCGGTCTCCTCGATGCCCGGCGTTCCCTTTGGGATCTTCGGCCTGAGATAGCTGTCGTCATAGGGACGGCCATAGGCCCGCTCCTCGACGGTGTCGCCATGAATTTTGGCGTTCGGAATGCCGACGTTCGGCCGCGGCGGCGCCCCGCCGATCCGCGCGCCCGCCATCGACTGGCCGGGCACGAAGACCTGCGGGCCCGGGTCGAAGGGCTGGGACACCGCCGGCACGGCGCCGAGCGCTGCGGCGGCGATGGCGGCCTGGATGGCGAGAGCCCGCATGTCGTCGTCCTCCTGATCGCCCGTAGCCGCCGCTTTCGCCGGCCGCACGCCTCAAGCGGCCATTCGGCGGCCTGAAGACAGCGGCTCTTCCACGTCGACATATGGTGCGGCTCTTGCGGCGTGTCATCGCACTGCGTCATGATCGCCCTGCCGGCTTTCCGCCCGAACCAGAGAGATGCCCATGCCCGCCAGGATCACGCGCGCTTCCTACGCCGCCATGTTCGGCCCGACGACCGGAGACAGGGTCCGGCTCGCGGACACCGAGATCTTCATCGAGGTCGAGAAGGACCTGACGACCTATGGCGAGGAGGTGAAATTCGGCGGCGGCAAGGTGATCCGCGACGGCATGGGCCAGTCGCAGCATTCCAGAGCCGACGGCGCGGTCGACACGGTGATCACCAACGCGACGATCCTCGACCATACCGGCATCTACAAGGCCGACATCGGCCTTCGGGACGGGCGCATCGCGGCGATCGGCAAGGCCGGCAATCCCGATACCCAGCCGAACGTCACCATCGTCGTCGGCCCGGGCACCGAGGCCATCGCCGGCGAGGGCAAGATCGTCACGGCCGGCGGCTTCGACAGCCACATCCATTTCATCTGCCCGCAGCAGATCGAGGAGGCGCTCTATTCCGGCGTCACCACCATGCTCGGCGGCGGCACCGGCCCGGCGCACGGCACGCTCGCCACCACCTGCACCCCCGGCGCGTGGCATCTCGGCCGGATGATCCAGGCCGCAGACGCCTTTCCGATAAATCTCGGCTTTTCCTGCAAGGGCAACGCCTCGCTCCCCGCGCCGCTGATCGAGATGGTCGAGGGCGGCGCCTGTGCGATGAAGCTGCACGAGGACTGGGGCACCACGCCGGCGGCGATCGACAACTGCCTGTCGGTCGCCGACGACCACGACGTCCAAGTGATGATCCACACCGACACGCTGAACGAGAGCGGCTTCGTCGAGAACACCGTCGACGCCTTCAAGGGGCGGACGATCCATGCCTTCCACACGGAAGGCGCCGGCGGCGGCCATGCGCCCGACATCATCAAGGTCTGCGGGCTTTCCAACGTCCTGCCGTCCTCGACCAACCCGACAAGGCCCTACACGGTCAACACACTCGAAGAGCATCTCGACATGCTCATGGTGTGCCACCATCTCGACGCCTCGATCCCCGAGGACATCGCCTTCGCCGAATCGCGCATCCGCAAGGAGACGATCGCGGCGGAGGACATCCTGCACGACATGGGCGCCTTCTCGATCATCGCCTCGGATTCGCAGGCGATGGGCCGGGTGGGCGAGGTGATCGTCCGCACCTGGCAGACCGCCGACAAGATGAAGCGCCAGCGCGGCCGGCTGTCGGAAGAGACGGGCGACAACGACAACTTCCGGGCGAGGCGCTACGTCGCGAAATACACGATCAATCCCGCCATCGCCCACGGCATGTCGCGGGAGATCGGCTCGATCGAGGTCGGCAAGCGGGCCGATCTCGTCCTGTGGGATCCGGCCTTCTTCGGCGTCAAGCCGATGATGGTGCTCCTCGGCGGCATGATCGTCGCCGCGCCCATGGGCGATCCCAACGCCTCGATTCCGACGCCGCAGCCGGTGCACTACCGGCCGATGTTCGGCGCCTTCGGCAAGGCGATCGGCGTTTCGGGCGTCACCTTCGTCTCCGAGGCGGCGATGGCGAAGGGGCTGCGGAGCGCCCTCGGCTGCGACAAGGCGTTCCTGCCGGTGAGAAACACGCGCGGCGGCATCACCAAGGCCTCGATGATCCACAATGCCGCGACCCCGACGATCGAGGTGCATCCGGAGACCTACGAGGTGCGCGCCGACGGCGTGCTGCTCACCTGCGACCCGGCGACGGTGCTGCCGATGGCCCAGCGCTACTTTTTGTTCTGATCCTGAAGCGCGCCGCCCGGCCGGAAGGCGTCACTCGCCGTGCCGCGCGGCAGCAGCGGGCGTCACACGCGGCCCCGGCGCGCCTCAGCCGGTGCGCCGCACCAGCGCGCCGCCGTTGAGGGACGGATCGATCTCCGGCGCCAGCGGCGCCTTCGCCGCGTCCGCCTCTCGCGCGGCCACGGCGCCGCGTGACTGCCGGCCGCCGCGTTTGGCGGCATACATCGCGCCGTCGGCCTGGGTTATCAGGGCTTCGAGGTCGGCGGGCGTCGCCGCCTGGCCGAGGGCCATGCCGATGCTGAGCGTCGCCCAGGCGAATTCGGTATCTTTGCATGCCGTACGGAAGCCGGCCTCGATCGCTGCGGTGCGGCCTTCGACCCTTTTCCAGGCGTCGGCGCCGGTGAAGATCACCACGAACTCGTCGCCGCCGAGGCGGACCGCCAGCGCGTCTCCGCCCGCCTCTTCGCGCAGGACGCTTCCCAGTCGGCGCAGGAGATCGTCGCCGCTCGCATGACCGAGCGTGTCGTTGACCTCCTTGAACCGGTCGACGTCGATCACCGCCAGGGCGACCGCCACCGACCGTGCGTTCACCGGTCTCCAGGCGTTGATCGCCACCCGGTTCGGCAGGCCGGTCAGGACGTCGGTCGCCGCCATCTCCTTCAGGTGCCGCTTCTGGCGAAACACCAGGGCGAGAAGCGCCAGCCCGATGCAGCACAAGGCGAGGATGCTGGCGCTCAGCCAGGTCATCGTCGCGGCGAGGAGCGCCTGCTCCCGCTCGGTGAGGCTCGACTGGCGGACGTTGGTGAGGGCGGTCAGGCGGGTGAATTCGTCGGCCAGCGCGTCGAGCCGGCGAAGCGCCCTGGCGCCGGTCCCCGGATCCTGGAGCGAGGCGAGCAGCGGCGCGATGGAGTCGAGGGTCTCTTCCAGATGGCGGCGGGCCGCCGCCGCCTCGGGAACCGCGACCGGGCCGTAGGCGGCCGGGATCGTCGAGACCCGGCCCTTGACGATGGCCCATCTCAGCCTTGCCGCGGCAGGGTTGCCTCCCTCCAGCATCGCGTCGCCGATCGCCGCCCGAAGCCTCAGGATCTCGACCTGGTTGCGCGCATAGACATAGGAGAGATTGTAGTTGGAGATGTCGGCGATCTCCCTCTGCGTGCTCTGGATCTCGATGCTCGTGACGATCGCGATCCCGGCGAGGGCGCAGGTGGCGAACAAAAGGATCCGGGTGAAGCGATCGAGGCCTCTGATCGCCGACCACCATCGCCGGATCATGAGAGGGTGATCCGCGCGATCTGCCAGATGCACAGGCCGAAATGCGGCTTGTCGGCGAGATCGGGCCGGTCGTCGAAGGGGAAGATCAGAAAGGCCGGACCCTTCTTCGACACCGGCAGGAAGGCCCCGCCCTGGCGGATGGCGAGGACGGCGTCGTCGGCGACGATCTGCGCGACGTCGGCCTTGACGAGATAGTCGTCGAGCGCCGTGATGGCGATCGCCTCGTAGGAGGCGCGGGGGGCGAAGGCGCGCAGCAGCTCGGCGACCGACGGCCCTTCGACGACCGCCGGCTCCTCGATCCAGGGGGCTTTGGTCTCGAAGCGGGTCTGCTTCAGCGCGGCGAGGTCCTGCCGGCTGTAATGCGCGCTGCGGCCGGAAGCGTCGCTCACCGAGAGGACGTCGGTTGCGGGATCGTCGATGTCGCCCGCCCTGGCGGCGGCCGAACCGATCGGCCCGAGCGCCGACGCCGCAATGGCGAAAAGTGCCGAACGGCGGCTGATGGCTGTCATGCTGGCCGGTTCCTCTGTAACTACCGCTGCGGGATATTGTCGACGGCAGCCTAGGTCGCATCCCCATAACCGGGTTCACGTTCGGTGGTTGATTTGATTCAATCTCCTTTGAAAGGAGATTGCCATGCGCCGTCACGAACTGAGCGACCAGGAATGGGAGATCATCGAACCGCATCTG
>NZ_JAFMPY010000001.1 GCF_017353515.1 Jiella sonneratiae | reverse complement strand
GGAATGTGTTTCTGCAGCCCGTGAAAAACGCTATTGTCGTGCCGCATGACATTGATCTCCAATCTCGTGTCCCGAACGCCGCGAAACGTCTGGAACCGAGTAGAATCAATGTCATGCACTCTGTCCATAAAATTAAACCGGACAGCAGTGGGACAAGCCCGAGGATGACGCATTTTCGACGCTTCCGGCGAATTTCGGCCTGCCTGCCTGAGAAGCAACCTGGCTACGACTGTCTCTCGAAAAAATCTGTGATCCCGTCGAGACAAGCCCAAGGACGACGCTGTTGCCCGTGAAGAACGCTGGTCGCGGTGCTGCCGACGGCGGCCGGTATCGCGTCGGCGGCCTCGCGATGGTTCGGCGCGATGGTCGCGGCCCATGCCGAGACCCTGCTTCGGTTGCTCCGGCCCACATTCACCCGCAGGCCCAGGACCACCCTTATCTCGTCGGCCTATTCCTCAGCGCCCTCGAACAGCTCCCCGCTGGCAAAGGCGCCGACCGTCTCGACCACCTCCTCGCCGAGACCCGCCGTCCCGAGATCCTCCATCCAGCCGTTCCAGGTTTCGGCCGCCGCAATGACCGTCTCGCTCGCCGCGCCCGGCGGCAGGTCGTAGGTGGTGCTCACGAGATCGCCGGAGCGGAAGACGGCGAGGCCGAGAAAGGCGAAGAGATAGACGACGAGCCCCGCCGCGACGTTGGCCGCGGTGGCCCGGGCGCGCCACGGCCGACGGACGCGCTTCCCCTCGCGGTGGCGCGGCGGCGATGGACGACGGGGCTGCGGGGCGGTCGGCAGCATCGCTCTTTCTTCCTAGAACTGGAAATAGATGAAGGGAGCCGTGCCCGGCGGCGCGATCAGCTGGATCGCCACGAGGGCGGCGGCAAAGGCGAGCGCCAGCGCGAGCGTCGGCCAGCGGCGGAGCGCCCGGCCGATCCTGAGATCGAGGTCGTAGGGCGTGAAGTGGAAGGCGAGCGGCAGGAACACGAGGACGACGTGAAAGGGCGTCCAGGCCTCGAACGTCCCGGCGAACGACGCGAGGCCGGTAAGATAGGCGAGGGCGGTCTGAAGGTTCTCGGAGCGGAAGAAGATCCAGGCGAGCGTCACGAAATGGAAGGTCGCGAGGATCGCCGCGAGACGGACGAGGCCGTGGCCGTGCCAGGGCCGCGGCGCCCACGCGATCCGCTTGAAGGCGGCGTCGCGCGGCCCGTCCGGCCGGGTGGAGAAGCGCTCGCGCACCGCCCGTTCGATGCCGAGCATCGCTCCGTGCATCGTGCCCCAGATCACGAAGGTGTAGGCCGCGCCGTGCCAGAGGCCGCCGAGGAACATCGTCAGGAACAGGTTGCGGTAGGTGGCGAAGCGGCCGCCCCGGCTGCCGCCGAGCGGCTTGTAGAGATAGTCGCGCAGCCATTGCGACAGCGAGATGTGCCAGCGCCGCCAGAATTCCTGCAGCGAGGCGGCGCGATAGGGCTGCCGGAAGTTCTCGCGGAAATGATAGCCGAGCAGCGCCGCGGTGCCGATCGCGATGTCGCTGTATCCGGAGAAATCGCAATAGATCTGCACCGCGTAGCCGTAGGCGGCGAGGAGCAGCGTCGGCGCGTCGTAATTCTCGGGCACGAGAAACACCTCGTCGACGAGGTGGGTCGCGAGCCAGTTGGCGATGACCATCTTCTTCAACAGGCCGACGATGACCAGCACCAGGCCGTAAGAGAGCATGAAGCGGGTCAGCCGCGGCCGCTCGGCGAGCTGCGGCATGAAGTCGGCGGCGCGCACGATCGGCCCGGCGACGAGCTGGGGAAAGAACGAGACGTAGAGCAGAAGGTCCAGCGGCGAGCGCTGCGGCGCGATCTCGCGGCGATAGACGTCGACGACGTAGGAGATCGCCTGGAAGGTGAAGAAGGAGATGCCGACGGGCAGGATCACCACCATCAGCGGCAGGTCGCGCTCGATCCCGGCCTGGCGCAGGAGGTCGCCGAGCGACTGGAGGAAGAAGTCGTAATATTTGAAGAAGCCGAGGACGACGAGAAGCAGGCCGACGGCGGCGGCGACGAGCGCGCGGCGGCCCCGCTCGGCCTCGCAGGCGGCGATGGCGAGGCCCGCGACATAGGCGATCAGCGAGGCGCCGAAGAGCAGGAAGCAGAACCGCCAGTCCCAGTAGCCGTAGAAGAAGTAGCTCGCGACCAGAAGAAACAGCTTGCGCGGTGTCGCCGTGCCCCGCATGGCCCAGGCCAGCGCGAAGACCACCAGGAAGAAGACGGCGAAATCGAGCGTCGGGAAGAGCAAGCGGAAGAGCCTTGGCGGGACCTTGATGCGGCCATGGCGGCCGCCTCCAGTCTAGCCCGGCGCGGCAATCAAATCGCCCCGCCGCCCACCGTTTTCTCCCGGAATCGACAGGTTTCGTTAACGTTTCCGCCGGCCGTTGCACGAATGCGACGCAAGGGAAGTTGCGAGCCCCGCGGCGCGTGGTTCCCGCGGTGCGCAGCCGGAGAAGGAGCCCGGCATTTCGGTTCGGGCGCCCCGTGCCGTGCCGGGCCTGCCCGTCCCGCCGGCGTCAGTTCAGCGACGCGACCGGCGTGTCGCCCTTGGCCTCCGGCATCAAGAGGCCGTTGACGAAGCTTTCGGCGCTCCTGTCGTAGCCCTTGGCGGTGAGGTGCACGCGGTCGCCGGCGGCAAAGCCGCGGCGCGCCCAGACATCCATCTTGCAGCGCCCGCCCATCGCTTCCGACCAGTTCCAGAAGCCGGCATTCTCGTCCTTGGCGAGCGCCTCGATGGTGTCGCGGAGGGGGCCGAGCTTGACCGGGGAGCGCCAGCCGCCGGGGCAGCTCGGGCCGCGGCTCGAGCGCTTGGTCAGGCCGTCGGCGGCGCCGGCGAAGGCGAAGTCGGCCTGCGGCGCCGCAGCCTTCAGGATCGAGACGAAGTGAGCTGCGGTCTTGCGATAGGCGTCGAGGTCGAGATTGTCGTTGAAGCCCTCGTTGGTGCCGTAGCCGTAGACGATGAGATCCGGCTTGATCGCCTTGACGTCGTTGGCGACGAGCGTCTCGTCCCAGCGCTTGGTGACGTCGACGGTCGCGCCGACGATGCCGAAATTGACGTAGCGCACGCCCGGCTTGTGGCGGCCTGTGCCCCAGTTGAGGATCGTCGTCGTGCCGTCGCCAGCCGGGTTGACCGTCACGCTGTCGGCCTTCGCCTCGAGCCGCACCGTCGTCGAGCCCGGCTTGTCGGCCTTCGCCGAGAAGGTCTCGCTCTTGCCGCCGGCGCTGATCGTCACGCCGCCGGCCTTCGGCCCGGTCACCATCGTCACCTCGGCATAGTCGAACGGCCCGGTGTCGCTGGAAAGCGTCAGCTTGGCGCCCTTCGAGCGCGAGGCGAGGCGGACGCCGGAGACGCCGTAGGGGCCGGAGGCGACCTTGAGGCTCGACGCGGCCTGCCACGGGCCCGAGCGGTTCATCGTCACCTCGGCGGCGGCGGCGTAAGGGAAGACCTTCGGCGGGATCGTCGCGCCGCGGCCGGCGTCGCCATAGGCGTCCTGCAGACGCGAGCGGATGCCGCGGGTGAAGGAGTCGGCGGCGATGTGGGAATCGCCGATGTGGAGGACGGTCACCGGCTCGGTGCGGGTGCCGTTCTTCAGCGCCTCGAGCTTTGCGTGGAAGCGCGCCAGCGGTCCGTCGCCCGCGGCGGGAGCCTCGCCGCCCCGGCGGTCGAACAGGCTTTGCTGCGACAGGCCGCGATCGACGCCGTCCGAGCCGTAAGCAGCGGCGACGAGCAGCGACGGCGCAGGGAGCGGGGCGATCTCGGCTTCGGGAACCGGAAAGCTCGCGGCCATCCGCGCCTTCGTCTCGTCGCTCGCGCGGAGCATCGGCGGCGGCGAGGCGAGCTCGGCACGGGCCTCGGCGATCGCTGCCGCGCCCCTGGTATCCGGGCGAATGAGCACGCGTCCGGTCTTGCCGAGCGCGAGGCGGCCGTCGGCCACCGGCGCCTGACGCGTGTCGGCGGTCCGCCGTTCGGCCTTGGCGGCCGCTTCGGCCGAATGAAAGGTTTCGCCCATGTCGACCGACTTGTCGTAGCAACCACCGAGAACCGCGGCGACGCCGAGCAGCGCGGCGATCCGCCATCCCGTCCGGTGACGCCCGACGACGGCCGCGGCGTGCAAGCCGCCCGTCAAAGGCGCTGCAACGTTCCGATCTGTCACGATTGCCCCCAATCCGAGATGACTGCTCTCCGGCACACGACGAAAGGTCCGATCACCGAACCTCGAACAGTATGGGTAATTTTCCGTTAACGCCGCCCCTTACGGCTTAACGATCCCCGTCAATGCTAAAAATGCAACGACTGCGGCGAAAGTTCGACGCCGCCGATCACGATCTTCATCTTGCGGGTCTCTGCCTGTATATTCGCAACCCACCGGGGCGGTAGCATTCATCTGGGGATCGGTTCGATGAAGCTTTTCGACAGCAGGGGCAGTCGTTTCGCAACGGTTTCATTTGCTTTGCAATTCATTCTGGCCCTTGCGGCGTCTTCCTCCGTGCCGGCCGGGACGGTCGACGTGGCCGCCTCCGGCCCGGGACTGACGCAGACGAGCGCCGCGGAGGTCGCGACCGAGCCGCAGGAGGCCCCGAAGCCGCGCGACTTCCGCATCGCCGTCCTCGGAGACTCGCTCGGCGAAGGCGTCTATTCGGGGCTCGCCCAGCTGGTGCGCGGCGAGCCGAACATCGCGGTGAAGAAATATGCGCGGGTCAACACCGGCATCGCCCGCAGCGACCGCTACGACTGGCCGGAGGCGGTCGACGAACTCGCCGAAAATCCGATGGACGCGGCGCTGCTAGTTTTCGGCGCCAACGATCTCCAGACCATCCGCGAAAGCGGCAAGGCCTACTATTACAAGCAGGCGGCGTGGGAGGAGAAATACCGCAAGCGCGTCGCCCACATCGTCAAGGCCTTCACCGACCGCGGCATCAAGGTCTACTGGCTGTCGCTGCCGATCACGCGCAAGAACCGGTTCCAGAAGGACTACGCCTATCTGAACGAGATCTTCAAGGAGGAGGCCGAGGCCAACGGCGCGACCTTCATCGACGCCTGGAACGCCTTCGCCGACGAGAACGGCGACTACTCCGCGACCTTCACGGTCGACGGCAAGAGCACCATCATCCGGGCGAGCGACGGGGTGCACTTCACGCCCGCCGGCTATCAGGTCTATGCCGGCCTCGCCCTCGACAAACTGCGGGCTGACCTGAACTTCTGAGGGCCGGGCTTTTCGCCCGCTCCGAATTTCCTGCATTATTGAGCGAAGTTCCTGCGATACGTCAGGAAACGGCGGCAAGAGCCTTTTTCCACTGCGAAATGTCCCGATCCAAGTGTGCTCCGGCTCTTCGGAGCACCCGCCGCGAGGCGTCCCCCGACGTCCGCTCCAAGTCGCGGCCGTCCGGGGCGAAAGGGTTCGACGAGCCGCAGCGCCGTCGCCGGCGAGGCGACGACGCCGGCCGGCCCGTTCTCCATGCGTCCGCCTTCGCCCGGCATCCGAGCAAACGTCACCATGCGCACGAACCGCCTTGGCGGCTCCGGCGGCCCTGGGCTATCTGCGAGCTGAAGCATCGGCCCGGAAATCGGAATCGATCGTCGGTGCGCGCGACGCGTCAATCAAGACTGGCCGGGCGTTCGGCCGCGTTCCTGCGGGACGCACGGGGCTCGAAGAGGCGCAGGCCGGAGCGGCAGGCGGAGGAGGAGAAGCGGGTGAACAAGCATTACGCCTCGGCGGCTGAGGCGGTCGCCGACATCTGTGACGGTGCGACCGTGATGATCGGCGGCTTCGGCGGCTCCGGGGCGCCGATCGAACTGATCCACGCGCTGATCGACGCCGGCCCGAAGCACCTGACGGTGGTCAACAACAATGCCGGCAACGGCCATGTCGGCCTCGCCGCGATGATCGAACAGGGGATGGTCGACAAGCTGATCTGCTCGTTTCCGAAGAGCAAGGACCCGACGGCCTTCAGTGAGCGCTATCTCGCGGGTCGGATCGAGCTGGAGCTCGCGCCGCAGGGAACGCTCGCCGAGCGCATCCGCGCCGGCGGCGCCGGCATTCCCGCCTTCTACACGCCGACGGCCTACGGCACCGAGCTCGGCGAGGGCAAGCCGGTCGCGGAGTTCGACGGCAGGCCCTATCTCCAGGAGCGCTGGCTCAAGGCCGACTATGCGCTGATCAAGGCCGAACTGGGCGACCCCTACGGCAATCTGACCTATCGCCTCGCGGCGCGGAACTTCAGTCCGTTGATGGCGATGGCGGCCGGCCAGACGATCGCCCAGGTCGGCCGGCTGGTCGACGCGGGCGGCATCGAGCCGGAAGCCGTCGTCACGCCGGGGATCTTCGTCAACCGTCTGGTCGAGATCGCCGATCCCGCCCAGGAGGAAGTGCTGAACCAGGCGGAGGCGCGCTACCCATGAACGTTCGAGGACAGCTCAATCAGGAACAGATCGCCTGGCGTGCCGCGCAGGACATCGAGGACGGCCAGTACGTCAATCTCGGCATCGGCTTTCCGGAAAAGGTCGCCGCCTACACGGTGAAAGGCCGCGAGCCGATCTTCCACACCGAGAACGGCGTCCTCGGCTTCGGCCGCGCGCCGGCGAAGGGCGAGGAGGACTGGGACCTTATCAATGCCGGCAAGAAGGCGATCACGCTGAAGCCCGGCGCCGCCTTCTTCGATCATGCGACGAGCTTCGCGATGATCCGCGGCGGCCATCTCGACGTCGCCATCCTCGGCGCGCTTCAGGTCGCCTCGAACGGCGACCTCGCCAACTGGCGGGTCGGGAGCAAGGGCGTGCCGGCGGTCGGCGGCGCGATGGATCTCGTCAACGGCGCCAAGCGCGTCGCGGTGCTGACCGACCACGTCGCCCGCGACGGCGCGCCGAAGCTCGTCGAGCGATGCACCTTCCCGCTCACCGGCGTCGGCTGCGTCACCCGCATCTACACCTCGCTCGCCGTGATCGACGTCGACATTCCCGCCGCGCGCTTCGTGCTTCGCGAAAAACTGCCCCATCTGTCGATGGACGACCTGCAATTTGTCACCGGCGCGAAGCTCCATGTCGAGGGCGAAGTCGGCAACCTCGAAGTTCCGGAGCTGTCCTGATGCGCGACGCCTATATCTGCGGCTATGTCCGCACGCCGATCGGCCGCTACGCAGGGGCTCTCGCAAGCGTGCGGGCCGACGATCTCGGGGCGATCCCGATCCGTGCCCTGACGAAGCGTCACGACATCGACTTCGCCGCGGTCGAGGAGGTGTTCTACGGCTGCGCCAACCAGGCCGGCGAGGACAACCGCAACGTCGCCCGCATGTCGCTGCTGCTCGCCGGGCTGCCGGCCACCGTGCCGGGGACGACGATCAACCGCCTCTGCGGCTCCGGCATGGACGCGATCGTTTCGGCCGCCCGGGCGATCCGGGCCGGGGAGATGGATCTCGCGATCGCCGGCGGCGTCGAATCGATGTCGCGGGCGCCCTTCGTCATGGGCAAGGCCGACACCGCCTTCAGCCGCCAGGCGGAGATCTACGACACGACGATCGGCTGGCGCTTCGTCAATCCGCTCCTGACGCGGCAGTACGGCGTCGATTCGATGCCGGAGACTGGCGAGAACGTCGCCGAAGACTTCGCGGTCGGCCGCGAGGATCAGGACGCCTTCGCCCTGAGGTCCCAGCAGAAGGCGGGAAGGGCGATGGCGAACGGCCGGCTTTCCCGCGAGATCGTGCCGGTGGAGATCGCGCAGAAGCGCGGCGAGCCAAGGATCGTCGACGCCGACGAGCATCCGCGGCCGGACACGACGATCGAGGCGCTCGCCCGGCTGAAGGCGCCGTTCCGCGACGGCGGCTCGGTGACGGCCGGCAACGCCAGTGGCGTCAATGACGGGGCGGCGGCGCTGATCGTCGCCTCCAGCGAGGCGGTGAAGAGCCACGGGCTGACGCCGATCGCAAGGATCATGGGCGGGGCGACGGCGGGGGTTCCGCCGCGCATCATGGGCATCGGCCCCGCGCCGGCCGCGCGGAAGCTGATGGCGCGGCTCGGCCTCAAGGTCGAGGAGTTCGACGTCGTCGAGCTCAACGAGGCCTTCGCCTCGCAGGGGCTCGCGACGCTGCGCAGCCTCGGCGTCCCCGACGACGACGACCGCGTCAATCCGAACGGCGGAGCGATCGCCCTCGGCCATCCGCTCGGCATGTCCGGGGCGCGGATCGCCGGCACGGCGGCGCTGGAACTGCAGCTGACCGGCAAGAAGCTGGCGCTGGCGACGATGTGCATCGGCGTCGGGCAGGGCATCGCGATCGGGCTGGAGCGGGCGTGAGGGCAGGGGTGGCGCGGGGCGCGTTACTGCTCTGCGCTCGAGGCGGCCGCTTCCCGGCTCCGCTCCACCGCGCCGTCATCCTCGGGCTTGTCCCGAGGATCTACTGCGGGTTGAGCGTTGCGCACTTCGCCGCTGAAGGACAACTGCAAGGATTCTGTCCTTGAGCCGGCAGTAGATCCTCGGGACAAGCCCGAGGATGACGCACTTTCGAGGTTTTCGGCGAATTTCAGTCCGCCTGCCTCAGCACGCAACCTGGCTGCGACTATCGTTCAACAAATGCGTGAGTCTCGTACGGACAAGCCCGAGGATGACGCAATTTCAATGGTTTCGCTCCAGTTTCTTCAGCGGAAGCCGCTTTCTCGGCAGGCGTGGAGTCGCTTCGAATAGGGCCGACGGACGGCGACGCATGAACGACCCGGACCCGTTCCCCTCGGCCGATGCGACGGTGAGCGAGACGCCGCCACGGCCGTTCTTGCGGCAGCAGCTTTCTCGCCGCCCTTGCCGCCAGCCCCCAAATTGCGCCAGTGAGGGCGCAAACCGGCCGGGCCGGACGATAGCGCTTGCTGGGGCTTGCCATGCAGACCGAAGAGACATCCGCACGCGACGACATGGCCGCCGCCTTCGTCGGCCGTGTCGAAAGCCGCGAGGCGAAGGTCGGGATCGTCGGTCTCGGCTATGTCGGCCTGCCGCTGCTCCTCGCCTTCCACGCGGCCGGCTTTCGCACCTTCGGTTTCGACATCGATCCGGCGAAGATCGAGAAGCTCCAGGGCGGGAAGAGCTACATCCACCACATCGCCGAAAAGCGCATCGCGGCGCTCGTCGGCTCCGGCCGCACGGTGCTGACCACGGACTATTCGCGGATCGCCGAGGTCGACGCGATGCTGATCTGCGTGCCGACGCCGCTGACGCGCTACCGCGATCCCGACATGAGCTTCGTCGTCGCGACCGCCGAGGCGATCGCCCCGCATCTGCGGGCCGGCCAGCTGGTGACGCTGGAATCCACCACCTATCCGATGACCAGCGAGGACCTGCTCGCGGCGATTCTCGAACAGGGCTCCGGCCTTCAGGCCGGCCGCGACTTCGCCATCGCCTATTCGCCGGAGCGCGAGGATCCAGGCAATCCGGATTTCGACACCAACAGCATTCCCAAGGTGGTCGGGGCCGACACGGCGGCCGCCGGCGACATGGCCGAAGCGCTCTATGCGACGGTGACGGCGCGGGTGGTGCGCGTCGCCTCGATGCGCACGGCGGAGGCGGTGAAGCTGACGGAGAACGTGTTCCGCGCCGTGAACATCGCCCTCGTCAACGAGCTGAAGGTGATCTTCGACCAGATGGGCATCGACGTCTTCGACGTCATCGACGCGGCCAAGACCAAGCCCTTCGGCTTCATGCCCTTCTATCCGGGGCCCGGAATCGGCGGCCACTGCATCCCCGTCGACCCGTTCTACCTCACCTGGAAGGCGCGGGAATTCGGCATCCACACCCGCTTCATCGAGCTCGCCGGCGAGATCAATTCCGGCATGCCGCAATGGGTCGTCGGCCGGCTGGTTTCGGCGCTCTCCGACCGTCTCGGCAAGCCGATCCGCGGCGCCCGCGTCCTCGTCGTCGGCCTCGCCTACAAGAAGAACGTCGACGACGTGCGCGAGAGCCCGTCGCTCGTCCTGATGGAGATGCTGGAGGAGCGCGGCGCGCTGGTCGACTATTACGATCCCTTCGTGCCGGTGATGCGGCGCACGCGCAAACACGGCGAATTCGAGGGCAGGGCCTCCATCGGCTGGAGCCCGGAGGCGCTCGCGGGCTACGACGCGGCGCTGATCGCCACCGACCATGACGGCATCGACCTTGCGACCCTGGTGAAGAGCGTGCCGCTCGTCGTCGACAGCCGCGGCGCGTCGCGGGCGCTCTCGCCGGAGCTGCAGGCCCGCGTCGTCAGGGCGTGACCGGCGGCCTTTGCGGCGCGGCGGGAAAAGCTTTCGTCAGAACCACCGCTCGCGGACATAGACCGTGTCGCCGGGCATCAGCGGGTCCGAGGGCAGGGCCCGACCGGTGACGATGCGGCCGCTGTTCTGGCGGGTGACGTCGGCATTTTCCTGCTCGGCGCGCGGCGTGAAGCCGCCGGCGATCGCCACCGCGTTCTGCACCGTCATGCCGGGGACGTAGTTGTACTGGCCGCCGTTCGTCACTTCCCCCATGATGAAGAACGGCCGGTACTGGTCGACCTCCACCGTCACGTCGGGCTTGACGAGATAGCCGTCGGCGAGGCGCTGGGTGATCTCCGCCTGCACCTGTTCGGGCGAGCGGCCGCGCGCCGGAACGTCGCCGACCAGCGGGAAGGCGACGAAGCCCGCCTTGTCCACGGTATAGGTGTTGGTCAGCCCGTCCTCGCCGAAGACGATGATCTTCAGCCGGTCGCCGCTGTCGAGACGATAGGGCTGCGCGAGGCTCTGATGAAAGGCGTCCGGCGCCGGCCGGTACGACGCACAGGCCGGAAGCAGGGTCAGGGCCGAAAGGGCGAGGATCGCCAGCCGAAGTTTCATGGTGCTCTAGCCCGGTGAATTGCCGCCGAAACGCGACCGCATGGGCAGATTATGAATTCATTAGGGTTAACCGCCGGTAAACCGCAGGCGGCGGATGTCGATCGGGCAGCAACTTAACCTCGCGGTTACGGCCGAGGGGGCATTGTTTCGGGCAACCTGAAGCGCTTGTCCGGAGTTCGCGTCGAGGGTCGTCGGTCCGTATCGCGCCGCGCCGCTGAGCCAAGCAGCGCCTGCCTTGCGGCCGCGCTCCGAATTCTCCGGACGAGCTTGCCGGAGACGTGCGATGACCATCGAGCAGCCCCACAATGCGGGATTTGCCTGGGACGGCAAGGGCCGGACCGGCCTCCGCCACCCGCCCGAGGCCGCCGGCCGCGAGGCGCCTGCCGACGAGCGCGCGCCGGCCGAGGCCGCGTCCGGCGAGGCGGGCGAGCAGATCGCCACCGCCAGCGAACTCGTCGCGGCCCTCCAGGCGACCGAAATCGTCCGCATCGTCGTCCTGTCGACGCATCGCGAACTCGGCAGCTTCGGCGGCCTCGAACTGGCGCGGCGCCTCTCGGCCGCCGGCAAGGCGACCGTGCTCATCGACCTTACGCCGGACGGCTGGCTCGCCGGGCGCATGGGCCTTGCCGCCGACGCCCTCGGCTATGCCGACCTTCTGGCCGGCGGGGCGGGGCTCGCCGACATCATCTATCGCGACCACCACACCGCGACGCATTTCGTCCCCTCGGGCGGCTTCGAATTCGAGCGGGCCGACGAAACGACGCTCGGCCATCTCGCCCATGTCCTTGCCGCTTTCGACGAAGCCTACGACTACGCCGTGGTCGAGGCGGACGCCCTCGACATTCCCGAACTCCCGGCGATCCTCGACGGCAACAGCGCCGTCGTCATCGCCGGACTGCCGCATGTCGACGACCGGATGATCGACGTCGCCGACGATCTGCGGATGATCGGCATCGACGACATCGTCTTCATGCCGCTGATCCGCCGCCAGCCGGGAGCCTGACGGCGGGGATGCCGCGGCGTCAGCGCTTCGGCCCGGTCTCCATCCAGCGGATCAGGAACATCGCCGGCACGACCCAGAGGATGCCGGTGAAGAAGAAGTAGACGAGGTGGATCCAGCCGCTCGCCTCGGCGAGATGCAGCGAGGCATAGGCGGTGGCGAGGACGGCATAGACGACGACGAGCAGGATCATCAGGATCGTGCCGATGAACTTCTTCAGCCTGACGGGCATCCGTCCTCCCTGCCAAGCGCAGCCGGATGCGCGCCGGGCCCCTCACGGCCTTGCGGGCCCCGCGGCCGTCCCGGCGTTCTTGATCGGGCCGCGCTTTGGGTGCAAAGCGCTCTTCATGAGCAGCCTTGCCTATCGTCTCGAACGTCAGCCCGCAACCACGGCGGCGGCCCGCAACCGCCGCGCCGTGCGGCTCTGGCTCTACGCCGTCGCGCTCGTCGTCTTCGCCCTCGTCCTCGTCGGCGGGGCGACGCGCCTCACCGAATCCGGCCTCTCCATCACCGAATGGAAGCCGATCCACGGGGTCGTTCCGCCGCTCTCCGCCGCCGAGTGGCAGGAGGAATTCGAGCTCTACAAGCGCATTCCGCAATACGAGCAGATGAACCGCGGCATGTCGCTCGACGGCTTCAAGACGATCTACTGGTGGGAGTGGAGCCACCGGCTGCTCGCCCGCGGCGTCGGCTTCGTCTTCGCTTTGCCGCTCGCCTTCTTCTGGCTGACCGGGCGGCTCGAGCCGTTCCTGAAGCCGCGGCTTCTCGGGCTGCTGTGCCTCGGCGGCCTGCAGGGGGCCGTCGGCTGGTGGATGGTCGCCTCAGGCCTTTCCGAGCGGACCGAGGTCAGCCAGTACCGCCTCGCCACCCATCTCACCATCGCCTGCGTGATCTTCGCCGCAACGCTCTGGGTGGCGCGCGGGCTGACGCCGCGCGACGCGGCGGCAAGGCCGGCGCCGGCCGCCTCGCGCCGGCTTTCCGTCGCCATCGTGGTCATGGCGCTCTGCCAGATCTATCTCGGCGGCCTCGTCGCCGGGCTCCGGGCCGGTCTGATCTACAACACCTGGCCGCTGATCGACGGGGCGATCGTGCCGTCCGGACTCTTCTCGATGGAGCCTCTTTGGCGGAACTTCTTCGAGAACGTCCTGACGGTGCAGTTCATGCATCGCTGCGGCGCCTATCTCCTCCTCGGGGCGACGCTCGTTCACGCCCTCGCGCTGTGGCGCATGGTTCCCGCGACGCGCCATGCCGGGGGGGCCGGTCTGCTGTTTCTCGTCGTCCTCGCCCAGGCGGCGATCGGCATCACCACGCTTCTGATGGTGGTGCCGCTCGATCTGGCGCTGATGCACCAGGCCGGCGGGCTGATCGTGCTCGCGGCGACGGTCGTCCACGCACGGAGCTTGTGGGGAAGCTACCCGGCCGTTTCCGCCGCCGCCTAGGCTGCGGTTTTTCCTTGAGCCGAAGGCGTTTGCGTGCTGCGAGATGCTCGGCGTCACCCGGCTGAAAATTCGCGGTTCGCAAGCTGGAATCGGACGGCGCAATCCGCCGCGGCGTCGTCCTCGGGACAAGCCCGAGGATGACGCATTTCCGACGGGCCGGGCTCCATTCTCATCCGCCACGGATGCCCTTCGGCGTCGGCTGCCACATGCGTCAGCCGACATATCGGCACCGTGTCGAAACATGGCAGATGAGGCGCATCGCCCCTCAATCGTAGTCGACGACGCCTTCGAGCGCGTAGTGCTTCACCGACTTCCGGTTGGCGATCAGCGTCTCGACGCTGGGCTCGCCCTTCATGGCCCGTGCGATGGCGAGCTTCGTCGCCTCGTAGTTGGTGCGGTAGAGATCTTTCTGGTCGAGCTCGGCATGGTCGGCGCAGCGCGGGTCGAGCCAGATCATGACGATCATGCAGATCTCGTCGGCGCTTTCCTTCGGCAGCGTCCCGTCGATCAGGCAGTCGACGATGGCGTCGCCGGTCGCCGCCTGCACGACGCCGCCGAGGAGTTCCACATAGGCGAGCGATTCGATCGTCGCCTTGGTCGTCATCATCGTCGCCGGCCGGACCATCTGGTTGATGTCGCGGACGACGAACATGCGGGTGTGGCCCTGGACCTGTCCCATCATCGCGGCGAAGGCCTGGCCGACCGGGCCCCTGACCGAGCCGATCAGGACCTCCGGCATCGCATCGGTGAATTGCCCTTCGGCTGCGAGCACCGTCGCCTCGCCGGTGCGGAACCAGATCTCGTTCATTGTCCGTCGTCCTTGTTGCGCGAATCTCTCGCTTCAGCCGGCCTTCGATGCGCCGGTTGCCGGCCGCGCGCAATCGCCTTCGTGCCTCTGCGGAGCGGTGCGCGGTCCCGCCGCCGGGGCGCCGGATCACGGCGCGCTGCACGAAGCTTTGATCGACAGCCGCGCTCTTCGGCCGGCGCGCCTCCTTTCATCCGGCGACCGGTGAGCTAGCCTTCCGGGCCAGGCCGCAAACTTGCCGCCGCAAACATTCCGAAGGAGGGACCCCCATGACGACGCTCGCCAGGCTTTCCGTCGCCACCGCTTCGCTTTCGGCGATTCTCGCCGTCGGCGCCACGGCACCCGCCGCGGCGGGCGAAGCCGTTACCTATCAGGCGGCGGGCGCCGATTACGAGGGCTATTACGCGCCGGCCGAGGGGGAGGCGAAGGGCCTCGTCCTCGTCATCCACGACTGGGATGGCCTCACCGACTACGAGAAGAAGCGTGCCGACATGCTGGCAGGCCTCGGCTACGACGCCTTCGCGCTCGATCTCTTCGGCAAAGGCAACCGGCCCGAGACGACGGATGCCAAGAAGGCCGAGACTGGCAAGCTCTACAAGGATCGCGAGGCGATGCTGACCCGGGTCGAGGCGGGGCTCGAGGAGGCGCGCAAGGAAAGCGGCAAGGAGGCGGCGGCGGTGATCGGCTACTGCTTCGGCGGCGCCGGCGTCCTCGAACTCGCCCGCTCCGGCAAGGCGAAGGACGTCGCCGGCTACGCCACCTTCCACGGCACGCTGGCGACTCCCGACGGCCAGAGCTATCCGGAAGGCACCGCGCCGATCCTGATCGCCCAGGGCGGCGGCGACACCTCGGTGCCGCCGAGCGAGGCCTATTCGTTGGTCAAGACCCTCGAGGACGAGAAGATCCCTTACGAACTCGAGGTCTATTCCGGCGCGCCGCACGCCTTCACGGTCTTCGACTCCAAGAGCTACCGCAAGGTCGCCGACGAGGAATCGTGGAACGCGCTTCAGGGGTTTCTGGGGCGGTATCTCGGCAAGCAGAGCTGAGGGCAGGGCCCTCAGCTCTCGAGGATGATGGGGCTGACCGCGGCCGTTTTGGACGCTCGTTCGATTCGGGACCCCGGCTCGTCGGGTATCTTCGGTGAATGAAGGCCGGGCTTGGCGGTCGCGGCGCTTTCGAGGCGGGGCGGTCCGTACCCGGGGCCCCCACGTCCCGCCCTCCCTCACGGAAACAGCGGCAGCTGCTCGATCCCGGTCGTCTCGTCGATGCCGAAGGCGAGGTTGAAGTTCTGCACCGCCTGACCGGCGGAGCCCTTCACCAGATTGTCGAGCGTCGAGATGACGATCGCCCGGCCGGGAATGCGGTCCGGCACGACGTTGACGACGACGTAGTTCGAGCCGCGCACCATCTGGGTCTGCGGCAGGACTCCCTCGTCGGCGACGGTGACGAAGGGCTCGTCGCGATAGGCCTCGACGAGCGCCTGCCTGAGGTCGGCAGGCTTCGCGCCGCCGGAAAGCCTGACGTAGCTGGTGCAGAGTTCGCCCCGGCTCATCGGGATGAGATGCGGGGTGAAATTGACGCGAAGATCGGCGATGCCGGCGGCGAGCCCGACCTCCTGCTCGATTTCGGCCATGTGCCGGTGCTTGCCGACCGAATAGGGCGACAGTCCTTCGCCCGCCTCGCAGAACAGGGTGTTCTCCTTCAGGCCCCGCCCGGCGCCGGAAACGCCCGACTTGGCGTCGATGACGATGTCCTCGGCGTCGATCAGCCGGGCCCTGGCGAGCGGGACGAGCGACAGCAGCACCGCCGTCGGGTAACAGCCAGGGCAGGCGATCAGCCGCGCATCCCGGATCTGATCGCGATAGACCTCGGTGAGGCCGTAGACGGCTTCCGGCTGGATGTCCGTCGCCGTGTGCTCGACGCCGTACCAGTCCTGATAGACCGCCGGATCGCGCAACCGGAAATCCGCCGACATGTCGATGATCTTCACGGCCGGAAAGGCGCCGAAGATCTCCCGCGTGATCTTGTGGGTCGTGCCGTGCGGCAGGCCGCAGAAGACCGCGTCCACCGAGCCCCAGTCGGCCTCCTCGACGGTGACGAGGTCCGGCAGGGCGATATGGGCGAAGTGCCGGAACACCGCGCGCATCGGCTTGCCGGCATGGCTGTTCGCCGTCAGCACCGCGATCTCCATGTTCGGGTGCCGGGCGGCGAGGCGCACGAGGTCGGCGCCGGTGTAGCCGCTGGCGCCGAGGACGCCGATCCTGATCTTTTCGGCCATGGCCATCTCCATCGCTACGGCGCCGTCTGGTGAACATCCTGCGCCCGAGTGTCGCGGCGGGGTTTAACGCATTTCGCTGCCGCGTCCAGTCGGCGCGTCTGCCGCCCCCGCTTCGATATGCGCGGCGGGTCCGCCCGGCCTTATGAAAACCGGTCGTGGCCCGGCGAGCCCCGGCGGCTGGCGCGGCCGCGCGCCGGCGGGGGGCGGCGGGAAATCCGACTCCGCCGCGCTTGACTCGGGGCGGGAATTTCATAGAACAAAAGTGGAACATGAAGCCCGTCCCGGAGTCCAGGCAAGGTGTCGTGCAGAGCTGCCATAGAGTCATTGCGCGCCCGGATCGATACGATCCAGAGCGGCCGCAGGCGCACCCGATCGGCGCTTGCCTTCGGCCTCGCCGCGCTCGACGACCGGCTGCCGGAAGGCGGGCTCCAGCGCGGCGTGCTGCACGAGATCGCCGGCGGCGGCCGGGGCGGCGGCGACGGGCCTGCCGCCGCGCTCTTCGCCGCGGGGATCGCCGCGCGCACCAGAGGCAAGGTGCTGTGGTGCCTCTCGCGGCCGGATCTCTTCGCCCCGGCGCTCGCCCAGGTCGGTCTCGCGCCCGACCGGGTGATCTATGTCGAGGCCCGCGACGAGAAGACCGTCCTCGCCGCGATGGAGGAGGGTCTCGCCCATGGCGGGCCGGCGGTGGTGGTCGGCGAGGTGGCGCGCTTGTCGATGACCGCCTCGCGGCGCCTGAATCTTGCGGCGGAGAAGACCGGCTGCCTCGGCGTCTGCCTGCGGCGCTGGTCGCGGCCGAACGATGCCGGCGAATTCGGCCGGCCGACGGCTGCCGCCACGCGGTGGCGGATCTCGGCCCTTGCCGCGGCGCCGCTGCCGGTTCCCGGCGTCGGCCGGGCCCGGTGGCGGGTGGAACTGGTGCGCTCCCGTGGCGGCGGGACCTTCGATCTCGAACTGGAGGCCTGCGATGAGACGGGTCGTCTCGCTGTTCTTTCCGAGCTTTCCGACCGATCGGCTGCGCCGCCTGCGGCACGCCCGAAGCGCCGGGCAAGCGCCTGACGGCATGGATGCCGGGGCCGCCGACCTGCCGCTCGTCCTGTTCGGGCGCGAGAAGAACCGCCGCGTGGTGACGGCGGCGGACGCCGCGGCGCGGGCCGGAGGCCTGCGCGTCGGCATGGCCGCGGCGCGTGCGACGGCTGCGGTCGCAAGGCTCGAAGCCGAAGAGCACGATCCGGCAGCCGACGCCGAAGCGCTCGTCCGGCTCGCCGTCTGGATCCTCGAACGGTTCTCGCCGATCGTCGCCGTCGACGGGACGGACGGGATCGTCCTCGATTCCACCGGCGCGGACCATCTTCACGGCGGCGAGGCGGCGATGCTGCAGACGCTCGTCCGGCGTCTTTCAACCGCCGGCATCGCCGCGCGCGCCGCCGTCGCCGACAGCTGGGGCGCCGCCCATGCGCTGGCCCGCCACGGCGCCGACCCCGTTTTCGTCGCGCCGCCGCGGCACGGGCCCGCGATCCTCGACGCGCTGCCCGTCGAGGCGCTGCGCCTTCCCGCCGACACCGTGGAGGGCCTGCGCGATCTCGGCTTTTTAACCGTCGGTGAGCTTCTCGCCGCGCCGCGGGCGCCGCTGGCGCTGCGTTTCGGCGCCGGGCTCACCCGACGCCTCGACCAGGCGGCCGGCCGGCGCTCGGAGCCGATCGAGCCCCTGCGTCCGCAGGAGACGCTCGTCGCGGAGCGCAATTTCGGCGAGCCGATCGGCGCGGCCGAGACGATCGCCCGCTACATCGGCAAGCTGGTCGTCTGTCTCTGCGCCGAACTCGAGGAAGGCGGCCTCGGCGTGCGCCGGCTCGATCTCATCTGCCGCCGGGTGGACGACCGGGTCGAGGCGGTGCGCGTCTCGACCGCCCGTCCGGTGCGCGACGTCGCCCGGCTGACCCGGCTCCTCTGCGACAGGATCGAGACGATCGCCCCGGGCTTCGGCATCGAGAAGATGACCCTCGTCGCGACGCTCGCCGAGCCGCTCGAGCCCGGCCAGAAGCTCGCTTCGCTGACCGAGGAGATCCTTCCCGACGTCGCCAGCCTCGTCGACGTCATCGCCAACCGGGTGGGCGAGGGCCGGCTCTATCGCCTCGCCCCGGTCGAGAGCGACGTGCCGGAACGCTCGGTGAAGCGCATTCCGCCGCTCGCTCCGGAGACCGGCACGAACTGGCGGCGCGACTGGCCGCGGCCTGTCCGGCTGCTCCGCCGTCCCGAGCCGATCGAGACGCTGGCGCTGCTCCCGGACCATCCGCCGGCCTCCTTCACCTGGCGGGGCGTGCGGCGCCGGGTGCGGGCGGCAGACGGTCCGGAGCGGATCTTCGGCGAATGGTGGAAGCGCGATGCGGAGCTTGCCGCCGTGCGCGACTATTTCCAGGTCGAAGCCGAGGACGGCGAGCGCTTCTGGATCTTCCGCGCCGGCGACGGCGAGGATCTTTCCACCGGCTCGCAGCACTGGTTCCTGCACGGTCTGTTCGCGTGAGCGGGCCGGCGCGCATGCTCCGCCCGGCTGGCGCCGGCCCGGCCTATGCCGAGCTGCAGGTGACCAGCCATTTCAGCTTCCTGCGCGGGGCGTCGTCGCCGGAGGAGCTGTTTGCCACCGCGGCGGCGATGGGCATCGCGGCGCTCGGCATCGCCGACCGCAATTCCCTCGCCGGCATGGTGCGCGCCCACGAGGCGGCGAAGGCGACCGGCGTGCGGCTTCTGGTCGGCTGCCGGCTCGACCTTGTGGACAGCCTCTCAGTCCTTGTCTATCCGACGGAGCTTTCCGCCTATTCGCGGCTCTGCCGCCTGCTGTCGCTCGGCAAGAGCCGGGCCGGCAAGGGCAAGTGCCATCTCGAATGGGCCGATCTCGAAAGCCGTCAAGAAGGGTTGGTCGCCGTGCTGCTTCCGGGCGCCGCCGACGCGGACTGCCGGCGCCAGGCAGAGCGGCTGGCGGGCGCCTTCGGCGACCGGGCCTATCTGGCGCTCACCCTCTCGCGCCGGCCGGGGGACCGGCTGCGCCTCCACGAACTGGCGGATCTCGCCGCAAGGGCCGGCATCGCCCCGGTGGTCACCAACGACGTCCTCTTCCACGAGCCCGGCCGGCGCGTGCTGCAGGACGTCGTCACCGCCATTCGCCACAACGTCACCATCGACGAACTGGGCTTTCGCCGCGAGCGCCATGCCGACCGGCACCTGAAGCCGCCCGAGGAGATGCACCGGCTGTTTTCGCAGCATCCCGAGGCGCTCGCCCGGACCCTCGAGATCGCCGGGCGCTGCCGCTTCTCGATGCAGGAAATCGCCTATCAGTATCCCGAAGAGCGCGACGATCCGGCGCTGACGCCGCAGCAGACCCTGGAAAAGCTCACCTGGGAGGGGGCGGAAAGGCGGTTTCCGCAAGGCGTGCCGGAGCGCGTCGCGGCGAGCCTGAAACACGAACTCACCCTGATCGCGAAGCTGAACTATGCCCCCTATTTCCTGACGGTGAATTCCATCGTCCGCTTCGCCAGGTCCAAGGACATCCTCTGCCAGGGCCGCGGCTCGGCCGCCAACTCCGCCGTCTGCTTCGTCCTCGGCATCACCGCCATCGATCCGTCGCGCTGCGACCTTCTCTTCGAGCGCTTCGTCTCGGAGGAGCGCCGCGAGCCGCCGGACATCGACGTCGATTTCGAGCACGAGCGGCGCGAGATCGTCATCCAGTGGATCTTCGACACCTATGGCCGCGACCGGGCGGCCTTGTGTTCCACCGTCATCCGCTACCGCACCAAGGGGGCGCTGCGCGACGTCGGCAAGGCGCTGGGCCTGCCGGAAGACCTGATTTCGCAGATCTCCGGCCAGGTCTGGGGCTGGTCGGAGGGGCCGGTCGACCCCGGCCAGCTGAAGGAACTGAACCTCAACCTCGCCGACCGGCGGCTGAAGCTGGCGCTCGACCTCGCCGCAGAATTACGCGGCTTTCCGCGCCATCTCTCCCAGCATCCGGGCGGCTTCGTCCTGACCAACGACCGGCTCGACGACCTCGTGCCGATCGAGCCGGCGGCGATGGACGGGCGACAGGTGATCGAATGGGACAAGGACGACATCGACGTCCTGAAGTTCATGAAGGTCGACGTTCTGGCGCTGGGGATGCTCTCCTGCATGAAGCGCGGCCTCGATCTTCTGAAGGCGCACAAGCGCCTCGACCTCGATCTTGCGACCATCCCGGCCGAGGATCCCGCGACCTATGCGATGATCCGCAGGGCCGACACGCTCGGCACCTTCCAGATCGAATCCAGAGCCCAGATGTCGATGCTGCCGCGCCTCAAGCCGACCACCTATTACGACCTCGTCATCCAGGTGGCGATCGTCAGGCCCGGCCCGATCCAGGGCGACATGGTGCATCCCTATCTGCGGCGCCGCGAGGGCAAGGAGAAGGTCGACTATCCGAAACCCGAGCTCGAAAAGGTGCTCGGCAAGACCCTGGGCGTTCCGCTGTTCCAGGAACAGGCGATGCGCGTCGCCATCGAATGCGCCGGCTTCACCCCCGGCGAGGCCGACCAGCTCAGAAAGTCCATGGCGACCTTCAAGTTCAGCGGCGGCGTCTCGGCCTTCCGCGACAAGCTGGTCGCCGGAATGACCCAAAACGGCTACCAGAAGGACTTCGCCGAGCGCACCTTCCGCCAGCTCGAGGGCTTCGGCTCCTATGGGTTTCCGGAGAGCCATGCCGCCTCCTTCGCTCTCGTCGCCTATGCCTCGGCCTGGCTGAAATGCTGGCATCCGGACGTCTTCTGCGCGGCGCTGCTCAACGCCCAGCCGATGGGTTTCTACGCCCCCGCCCAGATCGTCCGCGACGCGCGGGAACATGGCGTCGAGATCCGGTCCGTCTCGGTCAACCATTCGCGCTGGGATTCGACGCTGGAACCTGCGGAGACGTCGAAGCCGTCGAACGGCCATCTCGCCGTCCGGCTCGGCCTGCGCATGGTCAAAGGCCTCGCCAACAAGGACGCGGCGGCGATCGTCGCGGCAAGGGGGGAGGCGGCATTCTCCTGTGTCGAGGATCTCTGGCAAAGGGCGGGCGTGCCGGTCGCAGCGCTCACCCGCCTCGCCGAGGCCGATGCCTTCCGCCCGGCCGTGGGGCTCGGCCGGCGCGAGGCGCTGTGGGCGATCAGGGGGCTGCGGGACGAGCCGCTGCCGCTCTTTGCCGCCGCCGCGGCGGGAAGCCGGGAGGCCGAAGCAGCGGGCGCCGGAGAAACGGGAGCCGGAAGCGGGGCGGGCGGCCGCGTCCATATGCCGGAACTGATCGAGCCGCAGGTGACGCTCCGCCAGATGGCGGCAGGCGGCGAGGTGGTCGGCGACTACCGCCATGTCGGCCTGTCGCTGCGCGCCCATCCGGTGTCGTTCGTGAGGCCCGACCTGTCGCGGCGCCGTGCGGTTCCCTGCGCCGAGGCGATGGCCGCGCGCGACGGGCGCTGGCTGGAGGCGGCCGGGCTCGTCCTGGTGCGCCAGCGGCCCGGCAGCGCCAAGGGCGTCATGTTCATCACCATGGAGGACGAGAGCGGCATCGCCAATCTCGTCGTCTGGCCGAAGATCTTCGAAAAGTTCCGCAGCACCGTGCTGACGGCGTCGATGCTCCTGGCCCACGGCCGCATCCAGCGCGAGGGCGAGGTGGTGCATCTCGTCGTCTACAGGCTGACGGATCTCTCCCTCTGGCTCGCCGGGATCGGCGAGCGCGAGGCGCCGTTTCCGCTGCCGCACGGGCGGGGCGACGAGTTCCATCACGGCCCGCCGACACAAGATCCCCGCGACCTGCCGCCGCGCGGCATGCGGGCGAGGGACATGTACATTCCCGACCTTCACCTCGACACGATCAGGGTGAAGGCCCGGAACTTCCGGTAGCGATGCCGGCGGCTACGCTCAGCGCCCGAGGGCGGCGGCGAGAGCCTCGACGATGCGGTCCTGCGTCGCCTCGTCGAGATAGGCATGCATCGGCAGGCTGAGGACGTCGCGCGACAGCGCGTCGGAGACTTTCAGCTCGCCGCCCTCGACCGGGAAGTGCCGATAGGCGGTCTGCCGGTGCAGCGGCTTCGGATAGTAGATCGCCGTGGGCACCCCGGCCTCGCGCAGGCTTGTCTGGACGCCCGCCCGGTCGGTGCCCTCCGGCAGGCGGACGGTATACTGCGCCCAGGTCGAGACCGCGTCGCGCAGCAGCGCCTGCGGCGCGACGAGGCCCGACAGGCTTTCGCCGTAGCGGGCGGCGATGCGGCTGCGGGCGGCGATCTCGCCGGGAAAGATCGCCAGCTTCTCCAGGAGGATCGCCGCCTGGATCGTGTCCATTCGGCCGTTCATGCCGACGCGGACGTTGTCGTATTTGTCTTCGAGGTTCTGGCCGTGGACGCGCAGCGAGGTCATCACCTCGGCAAGCTCTTTGTCGTTGGTCTGCACCGCGCCGCCGTCGCCGTAGCAGCCGAGCGGCTTGGCCGGAAAGAAGCTGGTCGAGACGACGTCGGCCCAGTGGCTGGCCTGCCGGCCGTCGATGGTGCCGCCATAGCCCTGCGCGGCGTCGGCGATGAGCTTCAGGCCGACGGCGTCGGCGAGACTGCGGATCGCCGGATAGTCGGCGGGCTGGCCGAAGAGATCGACGGCGATGATCACCCGCGGCGTCAGCCGGCCCTCGGCCTTCACCGCGGCGATCGCCCGTTCGAGGCTGGCGGGATCCATGTTGAAGGTCGACGCGTCGACGTCGACGAACACCGGCACCGCGCCGAGCCAGGCGACGACCTCGGCGGTCGCGGCGAAGGTGAAGCTCGGGCAGAACACCGCGTCGCCCGGCCGGATGTCCCAGGCCATCAGCGGCAGCGCCAGGGCGTCGGTGCCCGAGGCGCAGGACAGCGTGTGTTCCATGCCGCAGAAGCGCGAGAGTTCGGCTTCCAGCTCGCGGATCTCCGGTCCCATGATGAAGGCGCCGTGGTCGAGCACGGCGGCGATGCGGCGGTCCACCTTGTCGCGGATCCGGTCGCGCTGGGTCTGGAGATCGATGAAGGGGATCGGCTGCATGCTGGAACGCCTCTGGAATCGCGCGAATCGCTGACGGACGGCTAAGCCGTCAGGTGAGCGAAATTGTGCCGGTGCGCCATTCAAGTTTGGTATCGCCGGCTTAACGTGGTGATCGCGCGCGCCGGGTGACACGCGCCCCTTCGGCAATGTCATGCCGCCCGCCGGCCCTCCTGCGCGCCGGCGGGTCAGCCGGCCTTGCGGTCTGAGAGATTGCCGAGGAGATACATCGCGACCGCCGAGCCGGCGATGGCGGTCACGTCGGCATGGTCGTAGGCGGGCGCCACCTCGACGACGTCGGCCCCGACGAGTTCGAGATTCTTCAGGTGCCGCAGGACGGCGAGCATTTTCGCGCTCGACGGTCCGCCGGCGACCGGCGTCCCCGTGCCCGGCGCGAAGGCCGGGTCGAGGCAGTCGATGTCGAAGGTGAGATAGACGTTGCCGCCGCCGGTGCGTTCGTAGATGCGCGCCGCGATCTCGGCGCTCGTCGTCTCCTCGATCTCGGCGCCCGTGACGATCTCGATGCCGCAGGTCCGAGGCGCGTGGGTGCGGATGCCGATCTGGATCGAAGTGGCAGAATCGATCAGCCCGTCTGCCGCCGCCTGAAGGACGAAGGAGCCGTGATCGACCCGTGCGCAACCGTCCGCGGCCGTCGCCACCGGCCAGGTGTCCTGATGGGCGTCGAACTGGACGAGCGAGAGCCGGCCGTGCCGTTCGGCATGGGCCTGAAGCAGGGGATAGGTGATCGAATGGTCGCCGCCGAGGCTGAGGAGGAAGCCAGTCTCCGCGAGGATGGCGGCGGCCTGCGCCCGGATCGCGGCATGCGCCGTCTCGGGCAGCCGGTAGTCGAGCAGGCAGTCGCCGTAGTCGACCACCGCGAGGGTCTCGAACAGGTCGCGGCCGAAGGGATATTGCGGATCGTTGTCGAAGATCGCCGAGGCCCGCCGCAGCGCCTGCGGGCCGAACCGCGCGCCCGGCCGGTTCGACACCGCGCTGTCGAAGGGTATGCCCCAGACCGTCACGTCCGAACCGGAAACCTTTTTGGTCAGCCGCCGCCGCATGAAGGAGAGGGCGCCGGCATAGGTCGGGTCGGAGGCGGCGCCGTGGCTGGCCTCGGCCGTGAAAGCATGGTCGATCGATTTGCCGGACATGGCTCAGCCCTCTTCCGTCTCTTCCGCGTCGTCGCAGCTAGGCTGCGGTGACGATTTGACTATCTGATCCAGATGGCGACGGCGGCGAGTTTGACGAAGCCGAGGTAGTTGGCGAGCAATTTGTCGTATCGTGTTGCGACAGGACGGAACTGCTTCAGCTTGTTGAAGAAGCGCTCGACGATTTTTCGCTCCTTATAGAGGTCTTTGTCGTCGTCGCGCGGCGTCTTGCGGCAACGGCGCGGCGGGATGACGGCCTCACCTCCCTTGTCCACGATGGCTTCGGCCAGGCTGTCAGCGTCGTAGCCCTTGTCGGCGACGGTCTTGTCGGCTGCGATTCCCTCGATCAGCTCTTTGGCCCGGGCCATGTCGTTTTTCTGATCCGGCCCGGCGATCAACCGCACGGCCTGCCCGAGCGCGTCGGTCGCAACATGCAGTTAGGTGGTCAGGGCGCCGCGTGAACGACCAAGACCCTGAAACCCGCAGGGGAATCGCATTTGAGAACTTGAAGTGGCGTTTGGGTGTTGCATGGATCCGGATGTCGGCTGGCTCTGAGAGGAGAAAGCCGATAGCCTTGCTGAAACCGCCGCCACGGCTTGAACGGGGCGGCGATTTATGGTCTTGAGCGCGCACCCGCCGGCAGGCCCGACGCCGTTTGCGCTCGGCCATGCGTCGACGAGCGCTCTTCTGCGCCGCGTCCGCAAGCCAGCGAAACGCGTTTCGGCCTGCGAGTTTCGCGCGGCCGCACAGATCCTGAAAGATTCCGAGAGATCAGATGAAGATCAACGGCAACGAAATCCGCCCCGGCAACGTGATCGAGCACAATGGCGGCCTCTGGGTCGCGGTCAAGACCGCCCACGTCAAGCCCGGCAAGGGCGGCGCCTTCGCCCAGGTGGAACTGAAGAACCTGATCGACGGCACCAAGCTGAACGAGCGCTTCCGCGCCGCCGAGACGGTCGAGCGCGTGCGCCTCGAACAGAAGGACTACCAGTTCCTCTATGCCGAGGGCGAGATGCTGGTGTTCATGGATTCGGAGACCTTCGAGCAGCTCGAGCTCCAGAAGGATTTCGTCGGCGAACGCGCCGCCTTCCTGCAGGACGGCATGACGGTCACCGTCGAGAGCTACGAGGAGCGGCCGATCGGCATCCAGCTGCCCGACCAGGTGGTGCTGCAGATCGTCGAGGCCGACCCGGTGGTGAAGGGCCAGACCGCCGCCTCGTCCTACAAGCCGGCGGTGATGGAGAACGGCGTGCGCGTCATGGTGCCGCCCTTCATCGAGGCGGGCGAGAAGATCCTCGTCGACACCAACGAAATCACCTATCTGCGCCGCGCCGACTGAGGCGGCGGCAGCGGCGACGCGAAGGCCCGGGCGATCCGGGCCGCCTCGCCCGCGACAACATCTGAAAGGTCGAAATGGCCCGTTCCGCGCTGCTCAACGTCATGACGCAGGCCGCCATGAAGGCCGGCCGCTCGCTCGTCCGCGACTTCGGCGAGGTCCAGAACCTGCAGGTCTCGGTGAAGGGGCCGGCGGATTTCGTCTCCAACGCCGACACGAGGTCGGAGGAGATCGTCTTCAAGGAACTCTCCCGCGTCAGGCCCGACTGGGGCTTCCTGATGGAGGAGCGCGGGGCGATCGAGGGCCGGGACCCGCAGCACCGCTGGATCGTCGATCCTCTGGACGGCACCACCAACTTCCTGCACGGCATTCCGAACTTCGCCGTCTCGATCGCGCTCGAGCGCGACGGGCAGATCGTCGCGGGCGTGGTGTTCAACCCGGCGCAGGACGAACTCTTCGTCGCCGAGAAGGGCGGCGGCGCCTTCGTCAACGATCGCCGCATCCGCGTCTCGGCGCGCACGCGGCTTCCCGAGGCGCTGTTCGGCACCGGCGCGCCGTTCCTCGGCCGCGGCGACCATGCCGGCTTTCTCTACGAGTTCCGCGAGGTGATTTCCGAGACCGCCGGGATCCGGCGCATGGGCGCAGCCTCCCTCGACCTCGCCTATGTCGCGGCCGGCCGCTTCGACGGTTTCTGGGAAAAGGCGCTGAAGCCCTGGGACGTCGCGGCCGGTTCGATCCTGGTGCGCGAGGCCGGCGGCTTCGTCACCGACATGGCGGGCGGCAAGTTCGACCACGTCGTCGGCGACATCGCCTGCGGCAACGAACAGCTCCACAAGGCACTCGTCGGGCTGATCGGCGATGCGACGCGCAAGCGCGCGGCGGCGGCGCGGGCGGGCGCCGGGACCGCTGCTGCCGCCAAGTGACGCCGACGGTGCGTTCGCTGCCCGTCGCGACGGTTCATTTCGGTCGCTGACGTTTCCATTGCGGGCGATCTTCTTTATGGTCGCGGGCGTTGGATCGAGGCATCGCCGGTCAGAACCGTCCGCCGGAAGCAGCGCCGCGCCATTGGCAGGGCCCGTTTGCCGTGCGAAGACTGAATTGTTCCGACGGGCCAAAGCGTTGAGTGAATCTTGAAGATGCAGGTGTTCGAGGCGCCGACCGAAAAGACGGGACGACCGGCCGACTTCGATCCGAACCGGCTGTCGAGCCCGCTCGTCTTCCTCTGGTCGATGCTGGTGTTCCTGGCGCTGGCGGGATTCGTCGCGGCGATCCTCGGCCGGCAGATCTCGACGGCCTTCACCACCAATCCGGGGCTGAACGGCCTGATCGTCGGCGTGCTCGGCGTCGGCATCCTGCTTGCCCTCGTCCAGGTGATCCGCCTGTCGCGCGAGGTGCGGTGGGTCAACGCCTATCGCGACGGTTCGTCGGATTTCGAGCGGCTGCGCGATCCGGTGCTGCTGGCGCCGATGCGCGCCCTGATCGGCCGGCGGCGGTCGATCTCGCTGTCGACCATGTCGATGCGCTCGATGCTCGATTCGATCGCCACCCGCCTCGACGAGACCCGCGACATCTCGCGCTACCTCATCGGCCTCCTGGTGTTTCTCGGCCTGCTCGGCACCTTCTGGGGCCTTCTGCGCACCATCGGCTCGATCGGCGCGACCATCCAGGGCCTCGATCCGGCGGCCGGCGACACCAACTCGATCCTCAATTCCCTGAAAGCCGGCCTCTCGGCGCCGCTTTCCGGCATGGGCACGGCGTTCTCCTCCTCGCTCTTCGGCCTGTCGGGCTCGCTGATCCTCGGCTTCCTCGACCTGCAGCTCGGCCGGGCGCAGAACCGCTTCTACACCGAGCTCGAGAACTGGCTGTCGTCGATCACCGACGTCGGCTCCGACATGGTGCTGCCGGCGGCGCCAAGCGGGGCCCGCGACGGCACAGAGGAACTGCGCCAGCTCTCCGACCGGCTCAACAAGATGATCAGCGACCAGAACGCCAGCCCGCGCACCAGCGCCGCCATGGCCAATCTCGCCGAGAGCATCCAAGGCCTCGTCCAGCACATGCGCTCCGAGCAGCAGCTGCTGCGCGACTTCGTCGAGAGCCAGGCCGACGACCAGCGGCAGATGCGGGCGGTGCTCGACCGGCTGGCCGGCCAGATCGGCCGCGAAAAGCCGTTCCTCGCCAGCCAGAGCGACGGCCCTGGCAAGGCGCGCACCGGCACCGACCAGGAGGGCTGACGCGCGATGGCTCTCGCCCGGAACCGACGCAGCGAACGCAGCATCGACTACTGGCCGGGCTTCGTCGACGCGCTTTCGACCCTCTTGCTCGCCATCATGTTCCTGCTCTCGGTCTTCGTGCTGGCGCAGTTCCTGCTCAGCCGCGAGATCACCGGCAAGGACGCCGTGCTCGACCGGCTGAACAGCCAGATCAACGAACTGACCCAGCTTCTCGCCCTCGAGCGGTCTTCGAGCCAGGACTATCAGGATCAGGTGGCGACCCTGCAGGCCTCGCTCGCCAACGCCGAGGAGGAACGCTCGCGCCTGCAGCAGGCACTGGACACCGGCAGCGGCTCGGCCGCCACCGCCAACGCCCAGGTCGACGCGTTGAAGGGCGCCCTCGACGACGAGAAGGACATCTCGCAGCGCGCCCGCTCGCAGATCGAACTCCTCAACCAGCAGCTTTCGGCGCTTCGCCAGCAGATCGCCGCGCTGGAGGATGCGCTGCAGGCCTCCGAAAGCCGCGACAAGCAGAGCCAGACCAAGATCGCCGACCTCGGCCGCCGGCTCAACGTCGCGCTGGCGCAGCGGGTCCAGGAGCTGTCGCGCTACCGGTCGGACTTCTTCGGCCGGCTGAGGGAGATCCTCTCCGACCGCGAGAACATCCGCGTCGTCGGCGACCGCTTCGTGTTCCAGTCGGAGGTGCTGTTTCCCTCCGGTTCCGACGTGCTGCAGCCCGAGGGCAGCGCGGAGATGGCCAAGCTCGCCGACGCCATCAAGGAACTCGTCAAGGAGATCCCGACCGACATCAACTGGATCATCCGGGTCGACGGGCACACCGACAGCGTTCCCGTCACCAGCAACCGCTTCAAGGACAATTGGGACCTCTCGACCGCCCGCGCCGACGCCGTGGTGCGCTTCCTCATCGAACAGGGCGTGCCGCCTAATCGGCTCGCCGCCACGGGCTTCGGCGAGTTCCAGCCGCTGGAAGAGGGCGATACGCCCGAGGCGCGGGCCCGCAATCGCCGCATCGAGTTCAAGCTGACCGAACGGTAGGGCGCCCGGCCTTCCGAAAGTATTCGTCACGCCGCCCGCCACCCGCCGTCGCGCGGCGCCGGGCCTGTTGACGATGTCCAAATTTGACGACAGCATGGTTGACGCAAGGGGAGAAACCCCGACGAACGGCGCCGCCAGATGCGCCAGGGAGGAACCATGAATCGCTTGTTGTTGAGCACGGTCGCCGTGCTCGGCCTCCTCGTCGCATCCGCCGCCCACGGGCAGGACAGCGACAACATGAAGAAGCTGCAGGCCTTTCAGTCGACCGGCACGTCGATGGACTTCAAGACCATCGACCAGACCGGCAAGACCGCCGAGCAGCTGCGCAAGAACCTCGAAGAGATCAAGCTGCCGGACGGCTTCAGGATCGATCTGTTCGCCGTCGTGCCCGATGCCCGGCACATGGCCGTCGGACCCCAGGGCATCGCCGTCTTCGTCGGCACCCGCAAGCAGAACGTCTGGGTGGCGACCGACCGCGACAAGGACAGGGTCGCCGACGAGGTCAAGGAACTGGCGCCCTCGATCAGCTTCACCATTCCGAACGGCGTGTGCTTCTCGAAGGACGGCTTCCTGTTCATCGCCGAGCAGAACCGCGTCCTGGTCCTGCCGGCGGCGGAGTTCTTCTACGAGAGCCCGGACGTCGCCGTCGGCGAGGTCGTGCCGCAGGGCAAGCTGATCCCGGCGTCGGAGGAATCCTTCAATCACACCGCCCGCGTCTGCCGCATCGGGCCGGACAACAAGCTCTACATCGCCCTCGGCCAGCCCTTCAACGTGCCGCCGGAGGACAAGCTCGACCTCTTCGCCAAGGAAGGCATCGGCGGCATCATCCGCATGGATCGCGACGGCAAGAACCGCGAGGTCTTCGTCTCGGGCATCCGCAATTCGGTCGGCATGCAGTTCAATCCGGCCAATGGCGACCTCTGGTTCACAGACAACCAGGTCGACGGCATGGGCGACGACATTCCGCCGGGCGAACTGAACCGCGCGACGAAGGCTGGCGAGAATTTCGGCTTCCCCTGGTATGGCGGCGGCGACGTCCGGACTGAGGAGTACAAGAGCGCGGAACCACCGGCCGACGCCGTCATGCCGCAGGTGAAGTTCACCGCCCATGCCGCCGATCTCGGCATGGACTTCTATGCCGGCACGATGTTCCCCCAGAAATACCGGGGCGGCATCTTCTCGGCCCAGCACGGTTCGTGGAACCGCACCACGCCGGTCGGAGCGCGGGTGATGTTCACGCCGCTGAAGGAGGATGGAACCGCCGGCGAACCGGAGGTCTTCGCCGAAGGCTGGCTGACCGGCAGCGGCGAATATATCGGCCGGCCGGTGGACGTGGAGACGATGAAGGACGGCTCGCTCCTCGTTTCCGACGACCTCGCCGGTGCGGTCTACCGCATCTCCTACGAAAAATAGGCACCGGCCATCGGGGCCGGCGGCGAAAAGCGCCGCCGGAACCCGCTCGCCACCGCGACGCCCCGCGCCGAAGCGCGGAATACGCGACGGCGCGGGCAGCGTCGCGGCAGACTGCGCCGCTCCGTCGGCCGGGCGCCGGTGCGGCCGGCGGCCCGATCGATCATCCCGTTTGAAATTTTCGGGCACCCTCTCCGGCGCCCGGTCCGAAACCACGATCCCCAGCCATCCAGCGTCGAAGGACCACGCATGCTCCTCACCGTCTCGCGAGGCGCGGCAGCGCTCGCCCTCGTTATTGCGGCAGCCGTTTCAGCCGAGGCGGCAGACCTTGCCGTTGCCAGGAAGAAGGCCGGCGAATGCGCCCCCTGCCACGGGCTGAACGGCATTGCCGTGCAGCCGGACGCGCCGAATCTCGCCGGCGACAGCGCCTACTACCTGACGGCGCAGCTGAAGGCCTTCAAGGCCGGCAAGCGCCAGCACGAGCAGATGTCGATCATCGCCAAGGGCCTGTCCGACGCGGACATCGACGACCTCGCCGCCTGGTTTTCGGCGATCACCGTGGAGGCGACCTTGCCGGAGGTGAAGTGAGGCGTCAGGATCGCAGGGTCGTCGCGCCACGCCCGGCCTGATGCGGGCGGGGGACGGGTGTCCGTCGGTAGGTCGGACGCTTGCGGCTATTGCAAAGGCTGAACGAAGCCGCAGCCGCTCACGGCTCGACAGGATGCCGAGCGGGCAGGGGCTTTGGCTCGTCGTCCGTCAGGCCCGTGAGAAACAGCGGTTCCCGGTCCGGAAACTCCACCACCAGATTGAGCTTCCCGCCCATCGCCTCAATATAGCTGCGCAGCGTCGAAAGCAGCATGTCGGCGCGCTTCTCGAGCTGGGCGATGTTCACCTGGCTCTTGCCCATGACGGTGGCAAGCTGCGTCTGCGTCAGCTCGCGCGCCTTCCGCAGCTCCTGCAGTGTCAGATATTGCGCCGTGAGCTCGTCGGCTCGCCGTGCGGCAGCCTCGCGCTGTTCGGGCGTCATCGCCCTCTGGAACACGTCTTCGGCTGAAACGGCCATTGTCCTATCCTCCTTTTCCCGTCGGCAGGCGATCGAGGTGCTCGGAAAACCGCTTGTCGGCGGTCATGATCAGCTGCTTGTAGAACCGCCTTTCGGAACTGCCTGCCTTGTCGCCGGCGACGAGCAGGATCGCGGCCCGCTCGGGATCGAAGGCGAAGGCCACGCGCCAGGCACCATCGGCGGCCTTGAACCGCAGTTCCTTCATGTTCGGGTGTTTGGAGCCCTTCAGCGTGTCGGCATGGGGGCGTCCGAGCTGCGGCCCGAAACGGGCGAGCATGCGGGCAAGCGCCTCGATCTCGACCTGTACCGCGTCGGCGAAGGAAGCGAACTCTTCCGCAAAACGCTCGTCGAATTTCACGTCCCAGATCACCGGGAAAATATAGCTTCGAGCTTATATAAGCGCAAGCGTATGTCGATGGTCGGGGCGAGCGCCTGCGGCAGGCTTCGGATTTCCGGACGGACGACGGGTCGGGTTGCAGCTCGCCGCCTGGTTTTCGGCGATCACCGTGGAGGCGACCTTGCCGGAGGTGAAGTGAGGCGTCAGGATCGGAGGGTCGTCGCGCCACGCTCCGCCTGATGCGGGCGGGGGCGGTCATGCTGTCGATGGGCCGATCGTCCATGTCCCGTTCCTCACGCCTCCTGAAGCTCGTCGAGATCCTGCGCAGCCATCGCCGGCCCGTCGCCGGGGCGGACCTCGCTGCGGAGCTCGGCATCAGCCTGCGCAGTCTCTATCGGGACGTCGCGACGCTGCAGGGCGAAGGCGTCCCTATCGCCGGCGAGGCGGGACTCGGCTACGTGCTGGGCCCGGGGCTGACGCTGCCGCCGCTGAACTTCGACGTCGACGAGCTCGACGCCGTCGTGCTCGGCCTGCGTCTCGTCGAACGAAGGCTGCCGGGCGGGCTCGGCGACGATGCGCGGCGGGCGCTCGGCAAGATCGAGGCGGTGCTTCCGCACGGCCGTTCGGCGGCCGACGTGCAGCTTCTCGTCGGCACGCCGGCCACCGGCTCGGCCAGGGTGCTGGACGCGATTCGGGAGGCGATCCGCAAGGAGGAAGCGCTGATCATCGCCTATTCCGACAAGAAGGGTGCCGCCAGCGAGCGGGCGATCTGGCCGGTGATCGTCGGCTTTTTCGACACCGCCGAGGTCGTCGCGGCCTGGTGCGAGCTAAGGCAGGATTTCCGCCACTTTCGCCTCGACCGAATCGAGCAGATCGCGCCGGCCGGCCGGCCGATGGGGCGGCGCCACCGGCTGCTTCTCGCCGACTGGCAGCTCGACCGCGACTGCGGCGAAGGGTTTTGAGCGGCCTAGCCGGCCCGATCGCCGGGGGCGGTCATCACTGCTGACGGAATCTGACAGTGGCCGGGCATAAGTCTCGGACCGTTTCGAACCAATCGTGGAAACGGACCCATGACCGACCATCTCGAAGGCGTACCCTACACGCTGCTCTACACCGACGACGTCCTGCGCGCTGCCGGCAAGCTCGAGCGCTTCCTCGGCTTTGCGCCCGTCGACGCCTCGCCCGGCTTCGCGCTGTTCATGATCGGCGGCGGCAGGCTCGGGCTGTGGAAGCTCGAAGACGTCGAGCCGAAGCCGAGGGCCCGCCCGGGCGCGGCGGAATTCGCGCTGTCGGTGGAAGGCGGCCGCGCGGCGGTGGACGCCGCCTGCACGCGGGCCTGGGACGCGCAGCTGACCATCCTGCAGGAGCCGGTGGCGATGGATTTCGGCTATACGTTCACCGCCGCCCTCGACGACGGCAACCGCATCCGCGTCTTCGCGCGCGACGGCAATGCGGGCTGACCGCCGCGCTGCTTTTCGCCCGCCGCCTTCGCGATCGTGATCGAACGTGAACGGCCCGGGCCGGCGATCCGGCCTGCCGCGCCTTGCCTGGCGCGGCAGGCTTCTAGTTCCCGATACGTAAGCCGCCGGCCCGCCGGCATCGGATTTCGGGAGACACAGCACCATGATGAAGACGCTCGTCGCGACCATGATCGTCGCAGCCGCCGCGCCCGCTCTGGCACAGGAGGAGAAGCCCGCGGGCGCTGAAGCCGCCGGCGTCTCGGTGACGCCGCTCGGCAGCCACGACGGCGAGTTCTGCTCGCGCGACCGGGCGATGGTCTTCGAGGATCCCGACGGGACGCGCATCCTCTACGATGCCGGGCGCACCGTCGCCGGTGCGGACGATCCGCGCCTCGGCAGGATCGACGCCGTTCTCGTCAGCCATGTCCATGGCGATCATCTCGGCGACCAGCGCATCGCCGCGGTGAATGCCGGCACCTGCGCACAGCCGGAGACGAGCGTTGCGACGGTGCCGAACTCCAACAGTGCGGAGATCGCCGCGGGCAAGGGCGCCAAGATCGTCGTCGGCAGCGAGATGGCGAGCTTCCTCGGCTCCAAGCTGAAGGCCCTCGGCGGCGATCCGGCGGATTCGCAGCTCGTGCGCTTCGGCGGCTCGCGCAAGATCGGCGGGGTCTCGATCACCACCGTTCCGGCGGTGCATTCGAACGGCCTGTCGGGCGACTTCGTCGCCGGCCCGCTCGGCGAGAACCTGAAGACCGCCGGTCTCAACGCCTATGTCGGCCCGCCCACCGGTTACGTCCTCACCTTCTCCAACGGTCTCGTCGCCTATCTGTCGGGCGACACGGGCGTCACCGCCGAGCAGGATACGGTGGTCTCGAAGCAGTACGGCGCCAAGCTCGTCGTCATGAACATCGGCGACGTCTTCACGACCGGGCCGAAGGAAGCCGCCTATGTTGTCGACGAGATCGTCAAGCCGGTCTCGGTGATCCCCTCGCACGCCAACGAAAAGGCCACCGAGGGCGGCAAAGTCGTTCCCGGCTCGAAGACCGAGGCCTTCATGCAGGCGGTGAAGGCAAACGCCTACCTGCCGCTGAGCGGCCGGACGATGACCTTCGACGAAAGCGGCGCCTGCGTGAAGGGCTGCTGAGGGCAGGGCGGCAAGAATTCCCTCATCCCGAGCTGCGACCCGAGCGAAGCGACAGGGAGCCTCGAGGGGCGAGGGAATTTTCCTTCAAGGGTTCGGCCGCGTTCCCGCAGTTGGCGGGCGCGTGCCCCTTGCCCTTCGAGGCTCGCTTCGCTCGCACCTCAGGATGAGGGGGAATGCGCTTCCCGCCCCTCCACAGACACGTCACACGATCCTACTCCGCCGCGTCGTCCAGCCGCCCCGCCTCGAACTGCAGCCTGGCGAGGCGTGCATAGATGCCGCCCTTGGCGATCAGGCTCTGGTGCGTGCCTTCCTCGACGAGGCGTCCCTGGTCGAGGACGAGGATGCGGTCGGCCTTCAATACGGTCGAGAGGCGATGGGCGATGACCAGCGTCGTGCGTCCGACCATCAGCTCGTCCAGCGCCCGCTGCACCAGCACCTCGCTCTCGGCGTCGAGCGCCGAGGTCGCCTCGTCGAGGAGCAGGATCGGCGCGTCGCGCAAGAGCGCCCGGGCAATCGCGATGCGCTGGCGCTGGCCGCCGGAGAGCGTCACGCCGCGCTCGCCGAGCAGCGTGCGGTAGCCTTCGGGCAGGGCGGTGACGAAACCCTCGGCGAGGGCCTGGCGGGCGGCCGCGGCGATCGCCGCGTCGCTGGCGCCCGGATCGCCGAAGGCGATGTTGTCGCGGGCGGACGCCGCGAAGATCACCGTGTCCTGCGGCACGAGGGCGATGCGCGTGCGCAGCTCCAGCGGATCGGCGGCGGTGAGGTCGACTCCGTCGACCAGGATGCGGCCCGAGACCGGATCGTAATAGCGCTCGATCAGCGCGAAGACCGTCGACTTGCCGGCGCCGGACGGTCCGACGATCGCCACCGTCTCGCCCGGCTCGACGCTGAAGGAGAGCCCGTTGAGCGTCGGAAGGTCCGGCCGGCTCGGATAGGCGAAGGAGACGTCTTCGAAGGAAAGGCGGCCGGAAGCGGGAACCGGCAGGGCGACGGGGCTTTGCGGCGCGACTATCACTGGCCGCTCCTCCAAAAGCTCCGACAGCCGCTCGGCGGCGCCGGCCGCGAGCGACAGCTCGCCCCAGACTTCCGAAAGCTGGCCGAGCGCGCCGGCGGCAAAGACCGCATAGAGCAGGAACTGGCTGAGCGTGCCGGGCGACAGCGTCCCGGCGGTGACGCGGGACGCGCCGATCCACAGGACGGCGACCACCGAGGCGAAGATCAGGAAGATGGCGATGGCGGTCAGCAGCGCCCGCGCCTTGATCGATGCCCGCGCGGCGCCGAAGGCCTCGTCCACCGCGGCGCCGAACCGGCCGGTGACGGCCCGTTCGGAGGTGAAGGCTTGGACGGTGCGCATCGCCCCGATCGCCTCCGAGGCATAGGCCGTCGCCGTCGCCAGCGTATCCTGGGCGTGGCGGGACTTGCGCCGGACGCCGCGGCCGAAGGCGACCAGCGGCAGGACGATGAAGGGGATGGCGGCGATGACGATGAGCGACAAGGCGGGGCTCGTCGCGATCATCATGGCGAGCGCGCCGAGAAACAGGATGGCGTTGCGCAGGAACACCGAGGCCGTCGCCCCGACGGCGGCCTTCACCTGGGTGGTGTCGGCGGCGAGGCGGGAGACGATCTCGCCCGATTCGACGGTGTCGTAGAAGGTCGGCGAGAGCTTCGCGAGATGTGCGAAGACATGCTTGCGCAGATCGGCCACCACCCGCTCGCCGAGGGTGATGACGAAGAAATACCGCCCGGCGCTGGCGATCGCGAGGACCGCCGCGAGCACCATCAGCATGCCGAAATAGTCGTTGATCAGCCCGGTGTCAGATTCGATGAAGCCGTGATCGATGACCCGCCGCACCGCCAGCGGCAGCGACAAGGTCGTCACAGCCGCGAGCGCCAGAAAGAAGCAGGCGCCGGCGACCATCGCCTTGTATCGTCCGAGAAAGGGAACGAGGCTGCCCAGCGGCTTCAGGTTGCGGCGCGTCGAACTCCGTCCGTTGCCGGCCGTCTTTTCATCGCCCAAAACAAACTCCGTCGTCCATTCACCAGGAGCCGGGCAGGCATGGCCGCCCGGACCTTGTGCCGGCCCCGCGTCTGATGTATAGGCTCGAACCCGATTTTGGAAGCGATCAAAGCTTCCCGATCCCCGCGACATCGCGACAGGCTTCGGGGCCACCGGCCCGGCTTGGCAATGCGTCGGGGATGTTTTGGCGAATGACGTTCGAGGACCAAGCGCGATGAAGAAGTCGATCCACCCCGAGTATCACACCATCACCGTGGTGATGACCAACGGCACCGAGTACCAGACCCGCTCGACCTGGGGTTCCGAGGGCGACAAGCTCAATCTCGACATCGATCCGACCAGCCATCCGGCCTGGACGGGCGGCAACCAGCAGCTGATGGACCGCGGCGGCCGCGTCTCGCGCTTCAAGAAGCGCTACGAAGGCCTCGGCATCTGATCCCGACACCCCCCCGGCGACATGCCGGAATCGATCTGAAGAAGGGCCGGATGCGGGGGACGCGTCCGGCCCTTTTTATTTCGTCGTCGCGGTTCTGCGAATGTGTCCTCGCAACCGACATCCTGCCATGCCTGCGCATTTTGCTCGATCGCGCGACCTGGACGCCGTCTCCGACCGGCCGCCAAGACGTTCGATTTCAAAGGCATTTGCGCCAATGATACGGTTTGCGGCAGATCACGTCGTGACGCCGGAAACAAAGACGCTCATTCGCCGCGCGGGCTCGATACGAGCCCCGCTCTGATCGAGCGGATCTCGTATGACGCAGTTTCAAAGAGTTCGGCGAATTTCCTGTGACGGCATGAGCTTTTGGCTTGGATGTCGCCGCCTCCTTCGCCGCATGTGAAGGCTCTGTCAGAACGATCCTCCGGTTGCAGCTCAGTTCCGGTGCCGCCTCGCGCCCCTTTCGGCCAGCGTGATGCCGCCGAGGACGCAGACGAGCGCGACGACGTGGAAGGGGTGCAGTTTTTCGCCGACGATCATCACGGCGAGCAGCGCTCCGAACACCGGCACGAGATTGATGAACAGATTCGCCCGGTTCGGCCCGATCATCTCGACGCCGCGGATATAGAGCGTCTGGGCGATCAGCGACGGGAAGATCGCGGTGTAGAGCGCCGCGGCGCCGCCCTGGAAATCCGGCAGGCGCGTCAGGCCGAGGGCGAATTCGATGGCGGCGTAGGCGAAGGAGGCGACCAGCGACGCGGACGACAGCACGAAGATGATCGACAGCCAGTGGATCTGCGGCTTGAATCGCAGCGCCACCGTGTAGCCGCCGTAGAACAGCACCGCGAGCACCATCAGCGCGTCGCCGCGGTTGAGGTCGAGGGAGAGCAGCGTCGACAGGTCGCCGTTCGCGGTGGTCAGAAGCACGCCGACGAGGGTGAGGGCGAAGCCGAGGATCTGCAGCCGGGCGACGGCGGTGCGGAACAGGAAGAAGTTGGCGACGAAGACCACCAGCGGCATCGCCGACTGTTCGATGGTGATGTTGATCGCCGTCGTGAAGTTCGCCGCGAGATAGAAGATCGCGTTGAAGGACGCGAAGCCGACGACGCCGAGCAGGAAGAGATAGGCGAGCCGCGCCCGGATCGCCTGAAAGTCCGCCCTGACATGCGGCAGGGCGAAGGGCGCGACGAGCACCGTCGCGAGGAACCACCGGATCAGGGTGAGCAGCATCGGCGAGATGTGGCCGGCGGCGAGCTTGCCAGCGATCGCGTTGCCCGCCCACAAAAGGGCGACCGTCGTCAGAACGAGATAGGGATGGACGAGACTGCGCGGCATTTCTTCCCCTTGCGCCGACGCCTGTCCCCTCGTTGCATCCGGGCGACGGTCGCGGCTGGTGGTGGTCTAGTGGCGATCCACCCGGCTGGCCAGACCGACTTATGGTTTTTCGCGAGGCGGGCGAGGGGCTTGCGGCTCGACGAAGACCTTCGGCGCCGAGGCCGGGTGGGCGTCGGCTCCGCGGGAGCGCGCGCTGCGTCTTTGTGGACAGGCGGGGGGCGACGCGTTACAGCGCAACGGCAATCCCCGCCGTCAAGCTTGACGAAGGTCTCGCATCTCAACCTTCGCGCGGCAGCCCGCCGCCGAAAGTGCTTCGGATGGCGCCCTTTGCGCCGCCAACGGTTCATTCGAGGAAGTTCATGGCAAACGTCGTCGTCATCGGGTCGCAGTGGGGCGACGAGGGGAAGGGCAAGATCGTCGACTGGCTGTCCGAGCGGGCCGACGTCGTCGTGCGCTTCCAGGGCGGTCACAATGCCGGCCACACCCTCGTCGTCGACGGCGTCTCCTACAAACTGTCGCTGCTGCCCTCGGGCGTCGTGCGGCACGGCAAGCTGTCGGTGATCGGCAACGGCGTCGTCTTCGACCCGCATGCCTTCGTCGCCGAGCGCAAGCGCCTCCAGGCGCAGGGCGTCGCGATCGACCCGACGAGCCTTCGCATCGCCGACAATGCCGCGCTGATCCTGTCCCTCCACCGGGTACTGGACGCGACCCGGGAGAACGCCGGTTCCGGCACCAAGATCGGCACGACCGGCCGGGGGATCGGGCCGGCCTACGAGGACAAGGTCGGCCGGCGGGCGATCCGGGTGATGGACCTCGCGCATCCCGAGGCGCTGCCGGAACGGATCGAGCGGCTGCTTGCCCATCACAACGCGCTGCGCCGCGGCCTCGGCCAGGACGAGATCGACGCCGGAGCGATTCTTCAGGAGCTGACGTCGGTCGCCGGCGAGATCGTGCCCTTCATGGACCGGGTCTGGCGGCTTCTCGACGAACGCCGCAAGGCCGGCGCGCGCATCCTCTTCGAGGGCGCGCAGGGCTCGCTGCTCGACATCGACCACGGCACCTATCCCTTCGTGACCTCGTCGAACACCGTGGCCGGCCAGGCGGCCGCCGGCTCCGGCCTCGGCCCGGGAAGCCTCGGCTTCGTGCTCGGCATCACCAAGGCCTACACGACGCGGGTCGGGGAGGGGCCGTTCCCGAGCGAGCAGCAGAACGAGATCGGCCAGTTCCTCGGCGAGAAGGGCCACGAATTCGGCACGGTGACCGGGCGCAAGCGGCGCTGCGGCTGGTTCGACGCCGTGCTGGTGCGCCAGGCGGTGGCGATCAACGGCATCGACGGGCTTGCCCTGACCAAGCTGGACGTTCTCGATGGACTTGAGGAGATCAAGGTCGTCACCCGATATGAACTGGACGGGGTGCCGATCGATTATCTTCCGGCAAGTCTATCCGAGCAGATGCGGGTAAAGCCCGTCTACGAAAGCTTCGAAGGATGGCAGGCGACGACCGCCGGTGCCCGCAGCTGGAGCGATCTTCCGGCGCAGGCGATCAAGTATGTCAGACACATAGAGGAGCTGGTCGCAGCCCCCGTGACACTGCTTTCGACCTCGCCGGAACGCGAGGATACAATACTTGTTCGCGATCCGTTTCAGGACTAGAGTCGGGATCGCAGGGACTTAATCCACCACGACAAGCGAGTGACTGCATTCCATGGCGGATCTGAGCGGCGTTCTTCGCAAGACCATCGACGGCCTGCCGCGCGCAACGCCGCAAATGCGGGAAAAGGTCTACGAAAAGGCACGGGCCGCCATCCAGCGGCAGATCGGCGCGGCCAATCCGCCGCTGGCCGAAAATGTCGTTGCGGCACGGCTCGCCGCGCTCGAGGACGCCATTTCCCGCACCGAGGAGCATTATTCCGCACAGGAATCCGCGGAAGCCGGGGCCGCCCCCGCGGCGGCGCAGCCGACGCCGCCGGCCGCTAACCCTGCTGCGCCGCAGCAGACTGCGCCGCAGGCAAAGCCGCAGCCGCAGGGGGCACAGCCGGGGGCCGCGAAGCCGCAGCCCGGGCCCGGCCAGGCCCAGGGAGGCGGTCAGCCGCAAGGCCCGCGGCCCGGCCAGGGCGCTGGCCAGGGCAACGGTCAGGGACAGCCCGGCCCGGCGGCACCCAAGCCCCAGGGGCAGCCGGCGGCGCCCAAGCCTCAAGGACAGCCGGCGGCGAAACCGCAGCCGCAGGGCGGTCAGGCGGCCGCGGCGAAGCCGCAGGCAGGGCCAGGCCAGCCCCAGGGAGGCGGCCAGCCGCAGGGTCCCCGGCCCGGCCAAGGGGCTGGCCAGGGCAACGGTCAGGCACAGCCCGGCCCGGCGCCGGCAAAGCCTCAGGGACAGCCGGCTGAAAAGCCGCAGCCGCAGCCGGGCGGCAACGGCGCCCCGCAGGCCCAGCCGCGGCCGGCGCAGCCCGCCGCCACCTCGCCCGAGACCCCGCGCGACCTTCCGGCCATGGGTGGCAATGTCCCCCAGCCGGGAGGGCAGGCGCCTTCACCACAGCAGCCGAAGCCCGCGGCCGCCGGACAGCCGAAGCCGCAGCAGGCCGGTAACGGCGGCGGCGCGGCGCAGCCCCGGCCCCAGCAGCAGCCCGGCGCGGCAAGGCCATCGCTGCCGCCCGCGACCATGCCGGGCGCTGCGGCGGGCCAGCCGGCGCCGGCCGGGCCGCAACCGGGCGAAGCCGACGCGCGCGGCGGCCAGCCTTATTTCCCCGTCGACACGGAGGAGCCCGACGCCGGCGACCAGCCGCCGGCGATCGGTGCGCCGTTCCTCGTGCCCGAGGCCCGGCAGGGGCCGGCGGCACCCTCGCCGCGGCCGGACACGCCCGAAGACGAGGCGGCCTATGGCAGCGAGGACGGCCGGATTCCGCACGACATCCGGCTCGACGACGGCGAGATTCCCGAGGCGGACATCAGCGCGCCGCGCTACGCGCCGCGACGCCAGGAGCGCCGGTCGGGACGCGGCGGCAAGATCGCCGCCGCCGCTGCCGTGATCCTGCTCCTCGGCGCGGCGGGCACGGCCGGCTGGATCTACCGCGACGACATCGAGGCGCTGCTGGTGGCGCCGGGCGACATCGGCACGATCGCGCAGAATTCCGGCTCGGGCACCGACAATTCCGCCAAGGAGAACGACAGCTCGGCTTCGCAGACGCCCACCCAGACGGCGTCGGCCGAGCCGGAATCGACGTCGACGCGGCGCTTCACCCAGCGTCTCCTGCCGGACGGAGACGAGGTGGACGAGGGACCGGCCAAGAAGGCGCCGAACGCCTTCGACGAGGGGACCAACGTCGCCGCCGCGACGAATGTCGACCAGAGCGAACCGCCGGCCGACGCGACGCCGACGATTTCGAGCGAGATCGGCCAGAACCCGTCGGTCGTCGGCGGCGAACCCGCGGAGAATGCCGCGCCCGGCGACAACTCTCCGGAAGCTGGCGCGCCGGCAGACGGTGCGGAGACGCCGGCGGACTCCCCTGAAGCGGGCGCGACGCCGGCACCTGCCGGCACCGACGAGACCGCACAGGCGAGCGGCGACGTCGCCGTCGGCCAGAAGGCGGTGTTCTATCAGGAGCGGACCGAGGACCTGCCGGGGACCCAGGAGACCGGGACGGTCGTCTGGTCGCTCGTCGACGAATCCGGGGCCAACGGCAAGCCCGCCGAACCGGCCGTGCGCGCCGTCGTCGACGTGCCGGAGGAAAAGCTCAAATTGACGATGACGATCAAGCGGAACAGCGATCCGACGCTCCCCGCGAGCCACGTCATCGAGCTCGAATTCGACGTACCGCAGGACTTTTCCGGCGGCAGCGTCGCCAACGTCCAGCGTCTTGCGCTGAAGGAGACGGAGCAGGCGCGCGGCGAGCCGCTGATCGGCGTCGCCGGCAAGATCTCCGACAACTACTTCATCATCGCGCTGAACAATCTCGACCAGGCGGTCCAGAACAATCTGGCGCTGCTCCAGAACCAGAAATGGATCGACATCCCGATCGCCTACCAGACGGGCCGACGGGCCCTGATTTCGGTCGAGAAGGGCATTCCGGGCGACCGGGTGTTCAAGGAGGCGATGAAGGCCTGGCAGGCGAAGACCTGACGGGCTCCGACGTCGTGCGGTGCTTCGGCAGGCCGGGCGGCGCCCGGGGCGGCAACCGTGCTGTCGAAGCTCTGTCGCGGCGTCCGGCCTGGAACATGATTTCGAAAAGTGGCAACCGGATTTCGGAAGAGATCATGCGGAAACGGGAAGATGGAGCGGCAGGATGAGCGAAGCTCACTTCATCCCGCGGGAGCGGTCGGCCCGCAGCCGCTCCATCAGCGCCATCGCGCCGTGCGGCGCCCGCGGTTTGCCGCCGCGGATGAAATAGGCGAAGACGTCGCGCGGGGCTTTATCGGCGACGGCGGCAGGGTCGGCCTTGCGAAGGTCGCCGGGCTCGCGGCCTTCCGCGAAGGCCTCGATGCGGCGGGCCCAGGTGTCGAGCGCGGAAGCCTCGTAGCAGGTGCCGATGCTTTCCTCGCCCCGCTGCAGCCTGAGATAGACGAAGTCGGTGGTGACGTCGGCCATCTGCGGATGCTCCGAACTGTCCGCGACGGCGATGGCGACGGCCTTCTCCCTGCACAGCGCGGCGAAGGCCGGCACGATGAAACTCTCGTGCCGCGGTTCGACGACGTGGCGCAGCGCCATGCCGCCGACGGCGTTCGGCAGAAGGTCCAGGAATGCGCCGAAATCCGCCGGGTCGAACTGCTTCGTCGCGGCGAACTGCCAGAGGATCGGGCCGAGATGGTCGCCAAGTTCGGCGATGCCGGAATTCACGAAACGCTGGATCGATTCGCCGCCTTCGGCGAGGACTTTGCGGTTGACCGCGAAGCGCGGTGCCTTCAGCGAGAAGACGAAGCCTTCCGGCGCAGCGGCCGCCCAGGCGGCGAAGGTCTCCGGCTTCTGGGAGCGGTAGAAGGTGCCGTTGACCTCGATGGTCGTCAGCCGCGAGGCGGCATAGTCGAGCTGCCGCTTCTTCGGCAGATCGGGCGGATAGAAGGTCTCGTTCCACGGGTCGAAGGTCCAGCCTCCGATCCCGGTCCGCATCACGCCGCAGTCACCCATCACACTCGTCCTTCGGTCTCGTTGCGCCGGCCGATCTTTCCGAACGGCCGCGCCGCCGCCACCCGCATTGTCTGCCCGAAAAGCCGATCCGCCCGCGAGCGATTTTTGCAGCCGCCGACCCTCACGGGACGGGGCGGCCAGCCCCCTTGCGCTCGTCCGCCGTCCCGGCCGGCGAAAACCTTACGACATCCGCAAGTCATTGCCAGGAAATGCTTGTCGGGCAGCCTTGACGCGCCTAGAAGGTCGGCGTCTGGCGATCGTGGGGGTCTCAGCCATGGACTTCATCGAGCAGTGGTTCGGTCTCTCCCCCGATGGCGGGGACGGCTCGACGGAGGTTCTCTGCCTCGTTGCGGTGGTCGTGCTCGTCGCGGTGATCGCCGGTGGGCGACACGTCAGCCGCGCTTTGGCGCGGCGGCGCTAGGAAGCTGGCGTGGCAGCCGGTTCGCGCCCTGGCGCTTCTGCGATGCAATCGGGCCGCCGTTATTCCGCCATTTCGGCGTCGACGATCAACTCCCATCGGGCGGAGCAGAACTTCTGACCGGCTACCGCAGCCGACGATGTGGTCGGTCAGGATCATCGCCCGCAATTCAATGTCTGGGCAGCCGCGCTGGCGCGCCGCGAGAGGGATCTCCGGGCATCAGACAGCCAGCGGTGTCATATCAGGCGGAAAAGGCGCGCGTCCTTCGATGCGGTCGCGATGTCGCCCGTTCTGAGCGCCAGACGGACGCGATCGAGCTTTCGCATGTCCTGAAGAGAGATCGCCGGCGACCACTCGCCCGCGCTGTCCTCGAGCTGCACCAGCACTTCCGCTGCGAGATCGCCTTCATGAATCAGATGAACGCTTGGCCGGGTCATGGCCGCCTCCTGCTCAGAAAGTCATCGCTCCACCGGCTCGGTTCCGGCCTGTATCCGGTGATCAGAACGGCGGGTCCATCCCGACCCTTCGGGATGCCCCAAAGAAGATGGACGGGGCAGCCATCCACATCGAATGTCTTTACCAGTACGCTCGGACCTTTGAACGCCTCCGGATAATCCTCGACGACCCGCCAATCGTCGATGGCATCGAGAAGAGGCGTGACGAGAATTCCGTCGCTTTCGACCTCGTTCAGGGCATGGCCCGAAAAAACCACCTCGCCGCGGCCCAGCAATGCTAGTGGTCCGATTCCGACATTTGGTATCGTCTTGTGGAGACCGTGCAGCAAATGTCGGAATCGAAAGACCACTTGCCAAGTTTTATGATTATAGTGGATTTTTCGAATTTGACATTTGATACGACGCCTCACCCGATCGGGACTCAAATGTCAAATTCAATCCACTAGAACACGCTCGATGGTCTCGGCCATCTACTCCGCCGCTTCCCGCTTCAGCCGCGGCCGTCGCTCCAGAAGCTCGCGCAGGAACTGACCCGTGTAGGAGCGCTCGACCGTGATGACCTCCTCCGGCGTGCCGGTGGCGACGATCTCGCCGCCGCCGTCGCCGCCCTCGGGGCCGATATCGATCAGCCAGTCGGCGGTCTTGATGACCTCGAGATTGTGCTCGATGACCACCACCGTGTTGCCGCGGTCGACGAGGTCGTGCAGCACCTCGAGCAGCTTGGCGACGTCGTGGAAATGCAGGCCCGTCGTCGGCTCGTCGAGGATGTAGAGCGTCTTGCCGGTGGCCTTGCGCGACAGTTCCTTGGCGAGCTTCACCCGCTGCGCCTCGCCGCCCGACAGCGTAGTCGCCTGCTGGCCGATCTTGATGTAGCCGAGGCCGACCTCGTTCAGCGTCACCAGCTTGTCGCGCACCGCCGGCACCGCCGCGAAGAACGACACGCCTTCCTCGACCGTCATGTCGAGGACGTCGGCGATCGACTTCTCCTTGAAGGTGACCTCCAGCGTTTCGCGGTTGTAGCGCTTGCCCTTGCAGACGTCGCAGGTGACGTAGACGTCCGGCAGGAAGTGCATCTCGATCTTGATGACGCCGTCGCCCTGGCAGGCCTCGCAGCGCCCGCCCTTGACGTTGAAGGAGAAACGGCCCGGCTGGTAGCCTCTGGCCTTCGCCTCGGGGAGTGCGGCGAACCAGTCGCGGATCGGCGTGAAGGCGCCGGTATAGGTCGCCGGGTTGGAGCGCGGCGTGCGGCCGATCGGCGACTGGTCGATGTCGATGACCTTGTCGAGGAGCTCCAGCCCCTCGATCCGGTCGTGCTCGGCCGGGATGTCGCGGCCGTTGGCGATGCGGCGTGAGGCGGCCTTGAACAGCGTCTCGATCAGGAAAGTCGACTTGCCGCCGCCCGAGACGCCGGTGACGCAGGAGAACACCCCGAGCGGCACCTCGGCGGTGACGTTTTTGAGGTTGTTGCCGCGCGCGCCGACGACCTTCAGGCGCCTGTTCTTCGGCGCCTTGCGCCGTGTCTCCGGCACCGGCACGCCGAGGTCGCCGGCGAGATAGCGGCCGGTCAGCGACTTCGGATGCGCCATGATTTCGGCCGGCGTCCCGGATGCGATCACTTCGCCGCCGTGGATGCCCGCCGCCGGGCCGATGTCGACGACGTGGTCGGCGGTCAGGATCGCGTCCTCGTCATGCTCGACCACGATGACGGTGTTGCCGATGTCGCGCAGGTGCTTCAGCGTGTCGAGCAGGCGGGCGTTGTCGCGCTGGTGCAGGCCGATCGACGGTTCGTCGAGCACGTAGAGCACGCCGGTCAGGCCGGAGCCGATCTGCGAGGCGAGGCGGATGCGCTGGCTCTCGCCGCCGGACAGCGTGCCGGAGGAGCGCGACAGGGTCAGATAGTCCAGCCCGACGTCGTTGAGGAAGCGCAGCCTTTCGCGGATCTCCTTCAGGATGCGGACGGCGATCTCGTTCTGCTTGGCGTTCATCGCCGCCGGCAGGGCCTCGAACCACTCGGCGGCGTGGCGGATCGAAAGTTCGGTGACCTCGCCGATGTGCCGGCCGGCGATCTTCACCGCCAGAGCCTCGGGCTTCAGCCGGTAGCCGCCGCAGGCCGGGCAGGGCGTCGCCGACATGAAGCGCTCGATCTCCTCGCGCATGAAGGCCGAATCGGTCTCCTTCCAGCGGCGCGCGAGATTGTTGACGACGCCCTCGAAGGTCTTCGTCGTCGCATAGGAGCGGATCCCGTCCCGGTAGCGGAACTCGATCTTGTCCCTGCCCGTGCCGTAGAGGATCGCCGACCGCGCCGTTTCCGACAGTTCGGCCCAGCGGTCGGTCTGCTTGAAGCCGTAGACCTTTCCGAGCCCGTCGAGCGTCTGGCCGTAATAGGGCGAGGTGGACTTCGCCCAGGGCGCGATGGCGCCGGCCTTCAGCGTCGTCGCCTCGTTCGGCACCACGAGCTTCGGATCGACGGCGAGCTGCGAGCCGAGGCCGTCGCAGGTCGGACAGGCGCCGAAGGGGTTGTTGAAGGAAAACAGCCGCGGCTCGATTTCCGGGATGGTGAAGCCGGAGACCGGGCAGGCGAATTTCTCCGAGAACAAGAGCCGCTCGTGCGTCTCGTTCTTGTTGCGGTTGGCGCCGGCATCGGCGAGCCGATCCTTCGGCAGCGGCCGGTCGGCGAACTCGGCGACGGCGAGACCGTCGGCGAGCCCGAGCGCCGTCTCGATCGAATCGGCGAGGCGCGACTTCATGTCCGGCCGCACCACGATGCGGTCGACGACGACGTCGATGTCGTGCTTGTACTTCTTGTCGAGGGCCGGGGCGTCGGCGATCTCGTGATACGCGCCGTCGATCTTGACCCGCTGGAAGCCCTTCTTCTGAAGCTCCGCAAGCTCCTTGCGGTACTCGCCCTTGCGGCCGCGGATCATCGGCGCCAGCAGATAGAGCCGCGTCCCTTCTTCGAGATCAAGCACCCGGTCGACCATCTGGCTGACCGTCTGGCTCTCGATCGGCAGGCCGGTCGCCGGCGAATAGGGCACGCCGACCCGGGCGAAGAGAAGCCGGAGATAGTCGTAGATCTCGGTGACCGTGCCGACCGTCGAGCGCGGATTCTTCGACGTCGTCTTCTGTTCGATCGAGATCGCCGGCGACAGGCCGTCGATCTGGTCGACGTCCGGCTTCTGCATCATCTCGAGGAACTGCCGGGCATAGGCGGAGAGGCTCTCGACATAGCGCCGCTGCCCTTCGGCATAGATCGTGTCGAAGGCGAGCGAAGACTTGCCGGAGCCGGAAAGCCCCGTCATGACGATCAGCCTGTCGCGGGGCAGGTCGAGGTCGACGCCCTTCAGATTGTGCTCGCGCGCGCCGCGAATGGAGATCGTCTTCAATTCGGCCATGAAATCCGCGGTCCGTCGTTCGTCTCGGTCTGCAGGGCAGGGCACTACTTAAGGCTCGCGGCGACAGACTCCAAGGCGCCGTCCCGAAGATGCCGCGCTCTGCGACTCAACCCTTGCATGTTCGTATTTTGTTCTATAAACCGGATTCCATGAGTTGAAAAGCCGTCGCGAGCATGCGGGCTCGAGGGTCGACGGAACTCGTGGGACAGGCCAAGGCAGTGCGGCGGCTGCGACCGCGGCGGCGGCGCATGGTTCGGCAGGCCGCCTTGCGACGGTGGGCCGGCGACGCGCCGTTGCGGTCGTGGGCTGCGCCCGGCGATGCCGACGGGATGGCTCGGGTAGGTGGGGATGAGCGCGGCCCTCCGCCTTTCGTCCCGAATGCGGCTCGTCTAGGGTCGCGGCAAATTCAGCGATGGGGAGTCCGGTCATGGCGGGCAGCGTCAACAAGGTCATTCTGGTGGGCAATCTCGGGGCCGATCCCGAGATCCGGCGCCTCAACTCCGGCGACGCGGTGGCAAATCTCAGGATCGCCACCTCGGAGAACTGGCGCGACAAGTCGTCGGGCGAGCGCCGCGAGCGCACCGAGTGGCACAATGTCGTGATCTTCAACGAGAACCTCGTGAAGGTCGCCGAGCAGTTCCTGAAGAAGGGCTCGAAGGTCTATATCGAGGGTCAGCTCCAGACCCGCAGCTGGGACGACCAGTCCGGCCAGAAGCGCTACACCACCGAGGTCGTGCTGCAGCGTTTCCGCGGCGATCTGCAGATGCTGGATTCGCGCGGCGATGGCGAGGGCGGCGGTGGCGGTTCGCGCGGTGGCGGCGGCTACGAGCGCGGCGGATCCGACCGCGGTGGCGGCTATGGCGGCGGCGACCGTGACCGCGGCGACTACGGCGGCGGCGGCCGGTCGAACGATCTCGACGACGAAATCCCGTTCTGAGGCACGGGGCAGCCGAGCCGCGCCGGCCGCGTGCCGGCACGGCCCGCCGTGATCTCGCCGCCCGCCTCACGTCGACGCCTGACGGCGTCGTCAGCCGTCACGTGTCGGGATGATCCTCGGCGTCCTTCCGGGCGAGCGCCTTGTGCCCCGTCTGCGATTGCACCTCGACATAGACCTTGCGGACGATCGGGAATTTTTCGCGGACGAGGTGTTCGGTCTCGCTGACGATCGATTCGATCCGCTGGGACACGACGTCGTCCTTGAAGTCGACGCTGATCGTCAGAAGCACGTCCTCCGGCCCGAGATGCAGCGTGCGCAGCTCGTTGATCGCGGCAATCTCCGCATGGCTTCCCAGCTTGTCGCGGACCAGGCGGTCGATTTCCGGCCCGGCCGTCTCGCCGATCAGCAGTCCCTTGACCTCGATGGCGAGGAAGATCGCGACCAGGGCGAGCAGGACGCCGATCAGGATCGAGCCGATCGCGTCGAACTGGTGAATGCCCGTCGACCAGGACAGGCCGATGCCGATCGCCGCGATGACCACGCCGATGCAGGCCGCCGAATCCTCGAACAGGACGACGAAGATCGAGGGGTCCTTCATGTCGCGAAAGTCGCGCAGGAAGCCGCGGCCGCGGCGCCGTTGCTGGAACTCGCGGAAGGCGACCGACCACGAATAGCCCTCGAAGCAGAAGGCGAGGAACAGGACGCCGAGCGCGACGAGCGGCGAGGTCAGTTCGCTCTCTCCGGAGATCAGGCCCATGACGCCCTCGTAGCCGGAAAATCCGGCGCCGAGGGCGAAGATGAAGATGGCGACGAGAAACGACCAGAAATACACCTCGGCGCCGTAGCCGAAGGGATGCTTGTCGTCGGGCGGCTTCTTCGAGTTCTTCAGGCCGATCAGCAGGAATCCCTGATTGGCGGTGTCGATGATCGAATGGATGCCCTCGGCGAGCATCGAGGAGGAGCCGGTGAACAGGGCTGCGACCAGCTTCGTCGCGGCGATGGCGAGATTGGCGCCGGCGGCGGCGATCACCGCGCCCTTGCTGCCCTCGGAACTGCTTGAACTCTCGCCTTCTCGTGCGGCTTCCGCCATCCGCTGCTCTCCTCAAGGTGAATCCGGAACACAACACGACAGCAGGCGAAACGTTGCGTCACTTCGCGCATCGCGGACCGGCGTCGCCGGGCGTGCCGGCCGGCATGTCGTGATGCGAAAGCACGCAGGCCTCGGCTCAAGCCGCCGCCGGAGCGGTGGCGGCGGTCGAATGCATCAGCGCCGCGGCGCCGTCGGCGGCGAACTGAACCGCCAGCGCGGCGAGGAGGACGCCGAGAAGCCGCGAGATGACCGCGCGGCTGGTGACGCCGAGAAACCGGTCGAGGCGGTGGGCGACGGCGAGGAATGCGAAGGTCGAGGCGACGGCTGCGAAGATCACGGCGAGGAGCGCCGCCTTGCCGACGAGGCCCGGCAGGTTGCCGGCGAGGAGGATGACGGCGGAGATCGCGCCGGGCCCGGCCATCAGCGGGATCGCCAGCGGAAAGGCCGCGACGTCGCCGCCGTCCGGGTCTCCGACGGCCTGGCTGGCGCTCTTCTGCTTGCGCTCGGTGCGCTTTTCGAACACCAGCTCGAAGCCGATCCAGAAGAGGAACAGGCCGCCGGCGAGACGGAAGGCGCCGAGGGTGATGCCGAGTACCTCGAGCAGCGCGAGGCCGGTGAGGCCGAACAGCGCCAGGATGGCGAAGGCGATGAGCGAGGCGCGCAGGGCGAGGGCGCTGCGCGTCTGCGACCCGGCTCCCGGCGTCAGCGCGAGGAACAGCGGCACCAGGCCGAGCGGGTCGAGGATGACGAAGAGGGTCGTGAACCCGTTGAGGAGGACGTCGAACATCGGCTCTGCATCCCGGCGTTTGTCGTCATCTTCGGTAGCAGCTTCCGGCGCGAGAGCAAGCGGCGCGCACGGCCCGGTGCGACGGCCGCGCGACGCGGGCGATTCGCCCCCCGATCCCTCCCGGCGAGGGCCAGACACGGGGCGGACACATTGCGCGCGACCATTTCTTTGGACGCCTCCATAAGACATTGTTTCATATGACAATTTTTACGGGATGACGAAGGCCGGAGATTTGCGCTTCCCGGGCCGCCGCGCTATAGCGGACGCACGGAAATCTTGCCGATCAGGACAGCTTCTTGGCAGACGAAAACGACCCGCCGATCCAGCCGCCCCCCGCGGGGCCCGGCAGCGGCATCGATACCATCTCCATCATCGAGGAAATGCAGCGCAGCTATCTCGATTACGCCATGAGCGTGATCGTCAGCCGCGCGCTGCCGGACGTGCGAGACGGCCTGAAGCCGGTGCACCGGCGCATCCTCTACGCGATGCACGAGATGGGGCTGAACTCCACCAAGTCCTACCGCAAGTCCGCCGGCGTCGTGGGCGAGGTGATGGGTAAATACCACCCGCACGGCGACGCGGCGATCTACGACGCGCTGGTGCGCATGGCGCAGGACTGGTCGCTGCGCGCGCCGGTGATCGACGGGCAGGGCAATTTCGGCTCGATCGACGGCGATCCCCCCGCGGCGATGCGCTACACCGAGTGCCGGCTGCAGAAGATCGCCGACCCGCTGCTCGAGGACATCGACAAGGAAACCGTCGATTTCCAGGAGAACTACGACGGCCGCGAACACGAGCCCGTCGTTCTGCCGGCGCGGTTCCCGAACCTTCTCGTCAACGGCTCGGGCGGCATCGCCGTCGGCATGGCGACGAACATTCCGCCGCACAATCTCGGCGAGGTGATCGACGGCTGCGTCGCGATGATCGACAATCCGGAGATCACGCTCGAGGAACTCGTCGAGATCATTCCCGGGCCGGACTTCCCGACCGGCGCGCTGGTTCTCGGCCGCGCCGGCATCATGTCGGCCTATTCGACCGGCCGCGGCTCGATCCTGATGCGCGGCAAGGTCCACATCGAGACGCTGCGCGGCGAGCGCGAGGCGATCATCGTCACCGAGGTTCCCTATCAGGTGAACAAGGCCTCGATGATCGAGAAGATGGCCGAGCTGGTGCGCGACAAGCGCATCGAGGGCATCTCCGACATCCGCGACGAGAGCGACCGCGACGGTTACCGCGTGGTCGTCGAGCTGAAGCGCGACGCCTCCTCCGACGTGGTGCTCAACCAGCTCTATCGCTTCACGCCGCTGCAGACCTCCTTCGGCGCCAACATCGTCGCGCTGAACGGCGGCAAGCCCGAACAGCTGACGCTCCCCGACATGCTGTCGGCTTTCATCGCCTTCCGCGAGGAGGTGGTGAACCGGCGCACCAAGTTCCTGCTGCGCAAGGCGCGCGAGCGGGCCCATGTCCTGGTCGGCCTCGCCATCGCCGTCGCCAACATCGACGAGGTGATCAAGCTGATCCGCGAGGCGCCGGATCCGGCGACGGCGCGCGAACGGCTGATGGAGCGCAACTGGGAGGCCAAGGACGTCGCGCCGCTGATCCGGCTGATCGACGACCCGCGCCACCGCATCACCGAAGACGGCACCTACCGGCTGTCGGAAGCGCAGGCGCGGGCGATCCTCGATCTGCGCCTGCAGCGCCTGACGGCGCTCGGCCGCGACGAGATCGGCGACGAGCTGAACAAGATCGGCGCCGAGATCCGCGAATATCTCGAAATCCTGTCCTCGCGGATCAAGGTCCGCGAGATCATCAAGGCCGAGCTCATCGCCATCCGCGACGAGTTCTCCACCCCGCGCCGCACGCAGCTGACCGAAGGCGCCGCGGACATGGAGGACGAGGACCTCATCCCCCGCGAGGACATGGTCGTCACGGTCAGCCACGGCGGCTACATCAAGCGCGTGCCGCTCGGCACCTACCGGGCGCAGCGGCGCGGCGGCAAGGGCCGCGCCGGCATGTCGCTGAAGAACGACGAGGACTCGGTGACGCGGCTGTTCGTCGCCAACACCCACACCGCCGTCTTGTTCTTCTCCTCGCGCGGCATCGTCTACAAGGAAAAGGTCTGGCGGCTGCCGCTGGCGACGCCGCAGTCGCGCGGCAAGGCGATGATCAACCTCCTGCCGCTGGAAAAGGGCGAGCGCATCACCTCGATCCTGCCGCTGCCGAGCGATCCGGATGCCGCCGAGCGGCTCAACGTGATGTTCGCGACGACCCGGGGCACCGTCCGCCGCAACAAGCTGTCGGACTTCGTCCAGGTGAACCGCAACGGCAAGATCGCCATGAAGCTCGACGAGGAAGGCGACGAGATTCTCGCCGTCGCCACCTGCACCGAGGACGACGACGTGCTGCTCACCGCCTCGTCCGGCCAGTGCATCCGCTTCTCGACCACCGACGTCCGGGTCTTCGCCGGGCGCAATTCGGTGGGCGTGCGCGGCATCTCGCTCGGCAAGGGCGAGACGGTCGTCTCGATGGCGATCCTGCGTCACGTCGAGGCGACGCCGGCCGAGCGCGCGTCCTATCTGAAGATGCGCCGGGCCGTCGAAGGCGAGGCCGCCGGCGACGTCAACGGCGACGCGCCGGTGGTCGAGGAAGAGGGCGTCGAGGACGTCGCGATCACCCCCGAGCGCTACGGCGAACTTAGCGCCGCCGAGGAGTTCATCCTGACGGTGAGCGAGTTCGGCTACGGCAAGCGCTCGTCTTCCTACGAGTTCCGGATAAGCGGTCGCGGCGGCAAGGGCATCCGCGCTACCGACACCAACCGCCTCGACAAGCTGGGACGGCTCGTCGCCGGCTTCCCGGTGGATCGCGAGGACCAGCTCCTCCTCGTCACCGATCGCGGCCAGGTGATCCGCGTCCCGATCGAGGGCATCGGCATGAAGGGCCGCGCGACGGGGGGCGTCACGATCTTCCGGACGGCCGACGGCGAGCGGGTGGTTTCGGTCGAGCGCATCCCCGACCAGGGAGCGGACGAGGCCGGCGAGAGCGAGGACGGGGCGGGGCTCGACGGCGATCCGGGTCCGGACGCTGCGCCGGGTGGTTCCGACATGTCGATCGATTTGGGACCGGAAGATGCCGGTCCGGATGGTCAGGAGCCAGGTGACACGGACGATTGAGCCGTCCGAATTCGCGAAAGAAAAAAAGGGGCCGTCCTGCCTGTGCGGGATGGCCCTTCTCTTGTTCAGCTCGCGCCGGCATGTCGGACAGCGGCCCGGATATTTACGGCAGCCGGCGGTGAGCAATCAGCCAGCGGTCATACATCCACTCAGGTCATGCATCCGCCTGTGGCCGGCGCACGTTGCGGCACAAGTCGTCCGGAGACGGGTCGCGATGTGTTGCGTGAGCCAAAGCCTTGTCGGCCGGTGAGACCAGTTTACTGCCCCGTCCCCGTCCGGTCAGCGGTCCTGCACGCGGAAGCCGAATCCATCGCGGTTCTTCGCGAGAACCTTGATCCGGGCATCCTCGCGGTCTTCGCTGAGGGCGATCGCCGTCGCGGTCGCGAGGGTGAGAACCAAAGTCATCGACAAGGCGATCATCAGCATCTGCGCATCTCCATTTTGATCCCCAAACCGCCGGGAGGGGCATTTCGTTCCCGATCGCGATGCCAGGCGATCGTCACGAAGTCGTAATCCGGCGGGCTGCGATCGACAGATCATCGGTGCGCCGCATGAGTAATTTGTATATGAGGCGCTCGGGGCGCCAATGAACTTTCGTCGCTACCCGTCAAACCAGCGTGAACGGAGCGGTCTGCCCATGCCGAGACGCGGCTTCTACCCCGGATCCTTCGATCCCCTGACGAACGGCCACCTGTCGGTGCTCGTCCAGGCGCTGGCGGTGTTCGACGAGGTGGTCGTCGGCATCGGCGTGCATCCCGGCAAGCAGGCGCTGTTTTCCTTCGAGGAGCGGGTGGCGATGATCCGCGAGGCCGTCGCGGCGAGCGCGGCGCCGGAACGCGTCGGCGTCGTCTCTTTCGACGGATTGGTGGTCGATGCGGCCGACGCAGCGGGCGCCGTCGCGCTGATCCGCGGTGTCAGGGACGGCACCGATCTCGATTACGAGATGCAGATGGCGGGAATGAACGGCGCGATGCGTCCGCAGGTCGTGACGCTGTTTTTCCCCGCATCGCCCGACACCAGGCCCATTACCGCCACATTGGTTCGGCAGATCGCCAAAATGGGCGGGGACGTTTCGCGTTTCGTTCCGGCCCACGTCGCTGCGGCGATCAGGGGGAAACGCGGGCCGCGCCAGGGCATGGATACCGAAGGGTCGTGACGCTGCCGGAAAACCGGGGGCGAAGCGGCGGCTCCGGTTCCCGGCTTCGGCGCAGGCCGGCTTCGATTTTGGGGTGACATGATGAAACTCGTTGCAATGCTCGGCCTTGCGGCCGCGATCTCCGCCGCGTCGATGCCGGCCCATGCCGCATCGCCGAAATCCGAGGCGGAGAACACGCTGGTGATCATGACGAAGGACGGCGAGATCGACGTCAAGCTGCGGCCGGACCTCGCGCCGAACCACGTCAAGCGGATCAAGCAGCTCGCCCGCGACCACGCCTATGACGGCGTCGTCTTTCACCGGGTGATCGACGGCTTCATGGCCCAGACGGGCGACGTCGAGTTCGGCAAGGAAGGATCGAGCGGCTTCAGCCCGGACCGCGCCGGCATGGGCGGATCGAAGCTGCCGGACCTCAAGGCGGAGTTCTCCAAGGAGCCCTTCGATCGCGGCACCGTCGGCATGGCCCGCGCCCAGGATCCGAACTCGGCCAACTCGCAGTTCTTCATCATGCTCGCCGACGGCCATTTCCTCGACGGCCAGTATACGGTGGTCGGCAACGTCACCAAGGGCATGGACGTGGTCGACAAGATCAAGAAGGGCGACTCCCAGGCCAACGGCGCGGTGGACGATCCCGACAAGATGCTGACGGTCACGGTCGCCGCGGACCAAAAATAGTCTTTCGCGCGTGAGCCTTGGCTGAGGCGGCGGAGCGGGACGAGCTGTCGCAGGCGCGTCCCGGCCGCGCTCTTGCGTCTCGCGCCAAAAGCGCCCAAACAGCCCGTTCACGCGCCGGCCGGGCAACGGCCGGCATGTTCACGGAAAGAGAGGGCGCTCCGTTGGCTTACGAAAATCCCGAAGACACGCTGATACTCGAGACGAGCAAGGGCACGGTCGTCATCAAGCTGAGGCCGGACATCGCTCCGGGCCACGTCGCACGGGTGAAGGAACTCGCGCGTGAAGGCTTTTACGACGGCGTGGTCTTTCACCGGGTTATCGACGGCTTCATGGCGCAGACCGGCGATCCGACCGGCACCGGCGCCGGCGGTTCCGACAAGCCCGACCTCAAGGCCGAGTTCTCGGACACGCCGCACAAGCGCGGAACCGTCTCGGCGGCGCGGACGGCCAATCCCAATTCGGCGAACTCGCAGTTCTTCATCTGCTTCGAGGACGCGCCCTGGCTGAACAAGCAGTATTCGGTCTGGGGCGAGGTGATCGAGGGCATGGAGAACGTCGACCAGATCAAGCGCGGCGAGCCGGTGCGCGATCCCGACCAGATCAAGACCATGCGGGTCGCGGCAGACCTCGAAGGCTGAGGCCTCGCCCGCCCGGCAACGCGTCTCGCCGGCCGTCGGCCGGGCGGCGGCGCCGGCGATGCGCGGCGCCTGACATGAGAGCCTTGCGACGATGCGCGTCGACCTCTTCGACTTCGACCTCCCGGAGGAGCGAATCGCGCTTCGGCCGGCCGTGCCGCGCGAGGCGGCGCGGCTGCTCTGCGTCGCGGCGTCGGGTTCGCTCGCCGACCGCACGGTCGGCGACCTGCCCGGCCTCTGCCGTCCGGGCGACGTGCTCGTCTTCAATGATACCAGGGTCATCCCGGCACGCCTGAGCGGCATCCGACGGCGCGAGGGCGTGACCACCGGCGACGGCGTCGCCCGCATCGAGGCGACGCTGCACATGCGCCTCGACCCGGATCGCTGGAAGGCCTTTCTGCGCCCGGCGAAGCGGGTGAAGGCCGGCGACCGGATCGTCTTCGGGGCCGAGGAGGGCGGCGCCTGCCTGATGGGCCGGCTTGTCGCGGAGGTCGAAGAGCGGGGCGAAGCCGGCGAGGCGACGCTGCGTTTCGAACTCGCGGGCCCGGTCCTCGACGAGGCGATCGCCGCCATCGGCCACATCCCGCTGCCCCCCTACATCGCCTCGAAGCGGCCGGACGACGAGGCCGACCGGCGCGACTACCAGACGATCTTCGCCAAAAACAGCGGTGCCGTCGCGGCGCCGACGGCGGGTCTGCACTTCACGCCGGAACTCATGCAGCGCTTCGAGGCCGGCGGCGTCGGCGTCGAGTTCCTGACGCTGCACGTCGGGGCCGGCACGTTCCTGCCGGTCAAGGCGGAAGACACCGCAGAGCACCGCATGCACGCGGAGATCGGCCATGTCGATGCGGCGACGGCGGAGCGGCTGAACGAAGCGAGGCGGCGGGGCGGGCGCATCGTCGCCGTCGGGACGACGTCGCTGCGGCTCCTCGAAAGCGCTGCCGGCGGCGACGGCGTCATCCGTCCCTTCGCCGGCGCGACCGACATCTTCATTACCCCCGGCTACCGCTTCAGGGCGGTCGACCGCCTGGTGACGAATTTCCACCTGCCGCGCTCGACGCTGTTCATGCTGGTCTCGGCCTTTTCGGGCCTCGATACCATGCGGTCGGCCTATGCCCACGCCGTCGCGACCGGCTATCGCTTCTATTCCTATGGCGATGCCTGCCTGCTGGATCGGGCGACGTGACGATCGAGCGCACGGGGCTGGCCCGCCCGCCGGCTTCTGCTTCCGAGCGCGAGCCGACGCTCGGCCATGCGCTCGCCTCCACCGCAAACGCAACGGGCGGAGCCTCGCGGCCCCGCCCGGTGTCTGACTGGACGCTGCAGCCTCGCGGCCGCGCGAAATTCGTCATACGGTTTCCGGCAGATCACTTCGTGATGCCGGAAACAAAGACGGTCATTCGCCGCGCGGGCCTGATACGGGCCCCGCTCCGATCGAGCTGATCTCGTATCAGTCGATGATCTTCACGATGTTGCGGTTGTCGTCGACCAGCACGGTGTGGCCGTCGACGACGGCATATTCGTAGGGGCCGACATTGTCCGGAAGACGGTACAGCGGCACCGGCTCCGGAAGGGCGGTGCCGACCGTCACGGTGTAGCCGTCGGGAGCCGCCACGGACTCGTGCTTCTCCTTGGTGACGTAGGTCCGGATCGTGTCGTAGTCGGGCTCCTTGGTGGTCTCGACGGTGGTGGTCGTCGTCGTGGTCGTCTGGGCGACGGCGGCCGGAGCGGCAAGCGCGATCGCGGCGACGGCGAGGATGATGCGTTTCATCGGTTCGATCCTTCTGGATTGTCCTTCGGGGCCGACAACTCCCGGCAGCCGTCGAGCGTTCCCGACGAGGGATCGCAAATCCTTGCTGTTCGCAACCATTCGTGAGTTCTCAAGCCGCGTGTCTCTTGTGATCCGAGCGAGGCGCGAGCCTGCCGGGCCGTGAGGCGAAATAACCGCCCGCGGGCGTTTTCGCGTTGCCAGCCGGCGCCCGGCGGGCTACCCGATGCCGGCCATGACCGAAGCCTTCTCCTTCCGCCTCCATGCGACAGACGGTCGCGCCCGCCGCGGCACGATTGCGATGCCGCGCGGCACGGTGCGCACGCCCGCCTTCATGCCGGTCGGGACCGCCGGGACCGTCAAGGCGATGTATCTCTCCCAGGTCCGGGAACTCGGCGCCGACATCATCCTCGGAAACGTCTACCACCTGATGCTGCGCCCGGGCGCCGAGCGCGTCGCCCGGCTCGGCGGCCTGCACGAATTCGCGCGCTGGCCCTATCCGATCCTGACCGATTCCGGCGGCTTCCAGGTGATGTCGCTCGCCGACCTCAGGAAGCTCGACGAGACCGGCGTCACCTTCCGCTCGCATGTCGACGGCTCGGTCCATTCGCTGACGCCGGAACGCTCGATCGAGATCCAGGGGCTGCTCGACTCCGACATCCAGATGCAGCTCGACGAGTGCATCCGCCTGCCGGCCGAGCGGCCGGAGATCGAACGGGCGATGGAACTGTCGCTGCGTTGGGCCGAACGGTGCAAGGCGGCGTTCGGCAACCAGCCCGGCAAGGCGATGTTCGGCATCGTCCAGGGCGGCACGGAGATCGACCTGCGCCAGCGCTCGGCGGCGGGCCTTTCGGCGATGGACCTCAAGGGCTACGCCGTCGGCGGTCTCGCCGTCGGCGAGCCGCAGGCGGTGATGCTCGAAACGCTCGACGAGACGGTGCCGGTGCTGCCCGAGGCGAAGCCGCGCTACCTGATGGGTGTCGGCACGCCGGACGACATCATCCGCTCCGTCGCCCGGGGCATCGACATGTTCGACTGCGTGATGCCGACCAGAGCCGGCCGGCACGGCCTCGCCTATTCCCGCCGCGGCAAGATCAACCTGAAGAACGCCCGCCATGCCGAGGACCCGCGGCCGCTCGACGAGACGTCGGACTGCCCGGCGGCGCGCGATTATTCGCGGGCCTATCTGCATCACCTCGTGCGCTCGGACGAGTCGCTCGGCGGCATGCTGCTGACGTGGAACAACCTTGCCTACTACCAGTCGCTGATGGCCGGCATCCGGGCGGCGATCGAGGCCGGCCGCTACGGCGACTTCTGTGCCGAGGTCTCGGAAGGCTGGGCAAAAGGCGACCTGCCGGCGCTCGGCTGATCGTGGTCTCAGCCGAGGCGCACGCCGCGGGCGACCGGCGTGCCGCGCAGCAGGTCGGCGGCCCGCATCGGCCGGCCGCCGGGACGCTGCAGTTCCAGGAGACGCACGGCGCCGCTGCCGCAGGCGACGGCGAGCCCGTCGTCGAGCACGGTGCCGGGCGCCTCGCAAGCGTCGCCGGAGAGTTCGGCTCCGGCGAGGGCGACCGCCCGCAGGACCTTTACCCGCTCCGGCGCGCCGCCGAGCGCGACGGTCGTGAAGGCCCCCGGCATCGGCGAAAAGCCGTTGATTCTGCCGGCGACGGCACCCGCCGCGGCCGACCAGTCGATCTCGGCCTCCGCCTTGTCGATCTTTCTGGCATAGACGGCCCGGCGTCCGGTGCGGGCTTCGATCGCGGCCTGTTCTTCGAAGGCGAGGGTGCCGGCTTCGAGCTTTTCCAGCGCCTCGACCATCAGGGTTGCCGAGAGCCGGCTGAGCCGCTCCTGCAGGTCGCCCGCCGTCTCCGACGGTCCGATCGGCGTCTCGGCGGTGAGCGCCACCGGGCCGGTGTCGAGCCCCGCCTCCATCCGCATCACCATCATGCCGGTCACCGCGTCGCCCGCCTCGATCGCCCGCTGGATGGGCGCGGCGCCGCGCCAGCGCGGCAGCAGCGAGCCGTGGCCGTTGAGGCAGCCGAAGCGCGGCGCGTCGAGAAGCCGCTTCGGCAAGAGGAGGCCGTAGGCGACGACCACCGCGACGTCGGCCTGAAGCGCCGCGAAGGCCTCGATCTCCGCCGGATCCTTGAAATCGAGGGGCGTGCGGACGGGAAGGCCCAGGCGCTCCGCCTCGAGATGGACCGGCGACGGCGTGAGCTTCAGCCCGCGCCGCCCGGCCTTGCGCGGCGGCTGGGTATAGACCGCCCGAAACGAATGGCCGGCCGCGGCGACGGCGGCGAGCGTCGGCACCGAGAAGGCCGGCGTGCCCATGTAGACGACGGCGAGCGCCACCGGCTCAGCCCGCCTTGAGCCGCGCCTGCTTGGTGAACTTCTTGATCACCATGTCGCGCTTGAGCTTCGAGATGTGGTCGATGAACAGGATGCCGTCGAGATGGTCGATCTCGTGCTGCAGGCAGGTGGCGTAGAGCCCGCTCGCGCTTTCCTCGTGCATCGCTCCGTCGAGGCCGAGATAGCGCACCGTCACCTCGGCCGGCCGCTCCACCTCGGCATAATAGTCGGGAATGGAGAGGCAGCCCTCCTCGTAGGTGCTCCGCCCGTCGGACCGCGAGACGACCTCGGGATTGAGGAAGACGCGCGGCGTCTTCTCCTCTTCCTCCTTCGACACGTCGAGGACGAGCATCCGGATCGGCTCGCCCACCTGGATCGCGGCAAGGCCGATGCCGGGGGCGTCGTACATCGTCTCCAGCATGTCGTCGGCGAATTTGCGCAGCGTCTCGTCCACCCGCTCGATGGGCGTCGAGACCTGGCGCAGCTTGGGATCGGGGAGGATGATGAGCGGCTTGATCGTCATGGCTGCGGAGGTAGTCGCTGGCGCGGGGGCGGTCAATCCGGTTGTTGCGCGGGGTTGCAGTGTTTGCGGCGGCTTCTCCCGTCGTTTCGTTCTGCTTTTGGTCCCATCCTTAACCTTTGCATGCTATGAGGCTCGGGCATGAGTCCCGATCTCGCCGCACAACTGAACCGTCCCGTCGCGACGCTCCTCGGCGTGAGGGTCGACGGGCTGTCGCTGTTCCTCGCCGCGGCGCTTTTCTGCGTCGCCGTCCTCTGGCTGCGGGCGGCCGGGCGCGCCCGGTCGCGGCAGGCGGCGCTCGAGGCGGCCGAGGCGGATGCCGAACGGCTCGACGCCGTTCTGAGCGCGCAGGCCGAGATCTCCGGGCGGATGCAGACGATGGCGGAGATCTTCGGCGCCCGGCAGGCAGACCTGACACGGACGCTCTCGGACCGTCTCGACGGCCTCACCAGCCGCGTCGGCCAGTCGATCCTCTCCACCACGAAGGACACCAAGGCGTCGCTTTCGATCCTTGCCGAACGTCTCGCCGTGATCGATCGCGCCCAGAGCGAGATCCGCAACCTCGCCGGCGAGGTGGTGCGGCTGAAGGACGTCCTCGCCAACAAGCAGAGCCGCGGCGCCTTCGGCGAGGGCCGGATGCAGGCGATCGTCGCCGATGCCCTGCCGGCCTCGGCCTACCGGTTCCAGGCGACGCTGTCGAACGGCCGCCGGCCGGACTGCCTGATCCGCATGCCGAACGGCGCACCGGGCCTCGTCGTCGACGCGAAGTTTCCGCTGGAGGCCTACAGCGCGCTGGAGGCGGCGGGCGACGAGGCCGGGCGGTCGGCGGCGGGCGCCCGGCTGCGGCGCGACATGGACGTCCATGTCCGGGCGATCGCGGAAAAATACCTGATCCCCGGCGAGACCCAGGACACCGCCTTCCTCTTCGTCCCGTCGGAGACCGTCTTCGCCGTCCTCCACGAGGAGTTCGACGATATCGTCCAGAAGGCCTACCGGGCCGGCGTCGTCATCGTCTCGCCGTCGCTGCTCAACCTGTCGATCCAGGTCGTCCAGGCGGTGCTCAAGGATGCCAGGCTGCGCGCCTCGGCCGGGCGGATCCAGGCCGAGGTCCGGCTCTTCGCCGAAGATCTGGAACGGCTCGATGCGCGGGTCGCGGCGCTGCGCCAGCATTTCGGCCAGGCCTCGCGCGACGTCGACCAGATCGGCCTGTCGAGCGAGAAGCTCCGGCATCGCGGCCGCAGGATCGCCGACGTCGAACTCGGGGAAGAGACGCGGCCGGACGGGATCGCCGCGCCGGGCGCGCGCGGCTGAACGGTCGCGACCGAAGGGCAGGGCGGCGAACGCAGGCAAGCAAGGCCCGGCATGACGCAGGCGCCCGCCTCGCAAGGCAATCAACGCTGCGTGAATAGCTGTACATTCCCCTGCGTAACGGCTAACAGCGCCTGGAAACCTTAAAAAAAGATTATGCTAGACGGATCGAAACCGCTCTGGCTGCATTGTAGGCTGGAACGTCGACACCGCAGGGGGACGATATGCGTCGCGGATTGGGGGTCATGATTGCGGCATTCGTGCTGGCGACTTCGCCGGCCGCGCTCGCACGTGAGCCGTCTTCCCACGTCACGGCTACCACATCCTCCCCGGCCAATCTGTCACTTGCCTACAACACGCAGACGGACCTTTCCTTCCGCCGCGGCCTGCAGATCCGGCTCGCCTGGACCGGCGATTATTCCGGGCCGTTCTCCGGCATGATAGCCGCGCCGACCCTGCGGGCGATCCGCGACTTCCAGGCGCGGCACGGCATGCAGGCCGACGGTGTCATCAGCGAGGTGATGCTGCAGCAGCTGATCTCGCTTTCGGACACGGTTCAGCAGGATCTCGGCGTCGCCATGGTCGACGATGGCGCCACCGGTGCCCGCCTCGCTCTGCCGCTGAAGCTCGTCAGCGATCGTGGCCGGACCGAGGTCGGCAATCTCTGGCGCGCCGAGGACGGCAGCGTCGAGGTCGAGACCGTCCGGATCTCCGACACCGGGCAGACGCTGGCCGGTCTCTACGAGACCCTCAGCCAGCCGACGGCCAAGCGGTCGGTGCTCGACTCCGAGAAGGCCGGCGACTGGTTCACCGTCGCCGGGACCGAGGCGGGACGACACTACTTCATGCGCTTTGCCGGCTCCGGGCCGGACCTCCGCGGCTTTTCGGTGTCCTATCCGGAAAAGGCTGTGGGCGATCTCGCGCCCTTCGTCACCGTCGCTTCCAACCTCTTCGAACCGTTTGCCGGCGAGCCGAGCGCTCCGCTCGTCGCCGAAAATGCCGACAAGCCGTTCTCTGCCATGCTGGCCCACCGGCGGGCGACCGAACGGGGCGAGACGCGCTATGCGATGGCCGACGGCGGCGAGGCGGGTGCCGGGTCTCACATGTTCGAGCTGCCGCGCGAGCGCCGCTACGGCAAGGCCGCCATCGAGCCGGCCCAGGGTGTTTCGCCGCAGCCCGGCACGCCGGCCTTCGACATGGCGGGCTCCGGCTTCGTCGTGGCCGACGGCTGGCTCTTGACCAATGCCCATGTCGTGCGCGGCTGCCGCAAGGTCGAGGTCGGCGCCAATGTCCCGGCGTCGGAGATCCGCATCGACGCGGACAACGACCTCGCGCTGGTCCATGTGAATTCGAGCATCGGTACGCCGCTCGCCATCTCGGCGACGAAGCCGCGGCTCGGCGAGGACATCCTCGCCCTCGGCTTCCCGCTGCGCTCGATCCTCGCCGACTCGCTGAACGTCACCCGCGGCAACGTCTCCTCGCTGCTCGGCCTGATGAACGATCCGCGCTACCTGCAGATCTCGGCCCCGGTGCAGCCGGGCAATTCGGGCGGTCCGCTGGTCGATCTCGCCGGCCGCGTGGTGGGCGTCGTCACCGCCAAGCTCGACGCCGTCGCCGTTGCCGACGCGACGGGGGACATCCCGCAGTCGATCAACTTCGCCATCCGTCCCGACGCCGTCGCTTCCTTCCTGCACAAGAACGGCGTCGCCTTCAGGACCGCCGATCCCAAGGCGGCGCTCGAGAGCGTGCCCGACGCAACGGCGAAGGTGAAGGACGCGGTCTACCCGGTCGTCTGCACCGACTGACCGCCGCCCGCCAGCCCGCCTGTTACGGCAGGCGACGGCTCTTCCAACCTCACTTCCCATCTACCGCTGCAGCATCGCCCGCGCGGTGCCTGGCGACATAGGCCGCAAAGGCTTCGTCCATCGCAATCGTCCGGCTGCCGAGCCAGGGAAAATGGCCGTAGTCGAAGGACAGCTGCCCGGCAGCCGCCCCGGCGCTTTCGCCCTCGAATGCGTATTCGTATATCGCTGCAAGGAGGCCGGTACGGTCCGAGCCTGACTTGCAATGGATGAGGATCGGCTTCGGCGCGTTCTTCAGGACGAAGACGATCCCGTCGAGAAGCCGTTCGTCCGGAACGCTTGTCGCCGAGAGATGAAAGCTCACGAAATCCAGGCGGTGCTGCGCCGCGAGCGCGCGCTCGGCCTCGTACCAGTCGCTTCCTTCGCCGCCGCGCAGGTTGACGATCGTTCGTATTCTCTCTGTCACGATCAGCGAGTTGAGCCGCGCCGGCGGGAGAGTGGCCGAGCGGTAGAGGCGGCCGGCCGCGACGGCGTTGATGTTGCCGGTCGCGTGAAGGGCGACGAGATTGGCGAGCGACGTGCCGACGATGACGGCGAGGGCGCTCGCAGCGGCGACGGCGAGACGGCGCAGCGCCTCGCGCCGTTCGCCTGCGGCATAGGGCGGAAAGAGCTGGGCCGCACGTCCCGCCGCGGCGGCCGTTCCGTGCGAGATTGCCTGCAGCGCATCGCCGAGAGCGTCGTCGCGCCGACCCGCGCCGAAATCCGTGACTGTCATCCGCGCCCCCGGTGAGGGTTGACGAGCGCTGCCGTCGACCCGTCAGCCGGGCGCCCCTGTGCCCGCGTCGTCGTGCCTGCGTCGTGTCGGCGCCCTTCTGCCTGCCATCGATGTCGTGCGGATGAAGCCAGCCGGTGGGTCGGGGGCGTTGCTTCGGAACCGACGCGCCGCGCCGCCGTTCGCAAAAGAGGCGAACGGTTCGCGCGGCTCTCGGCTCGGCCTTACGATGCGGGGGTGAGCAGCTGCCGTCCTGCAGGATCCAAGGAGTGACCCCATGCCCGATCTCGACACCGACCCGACGCTCGTCCGTGATCAGCAGGATCGCGACACGCCGCAGCAGATCGGCTCCGAAGGGCGGCGCAAGGAAGCCGGCGACAGCGACGCGGAGAGCGGCGAGGCCCGGCGCGCCGCGATCCGCGGCGAGGGGGCGGGTGGCCGCGAGCAGATGGACGCGATCCTGAAGCAGAACCGGGACGGCGGTGGTTCGGCGGGCGCAAAGGACGGCACAGGCACGAGCAGCCGGTCGCTGCGCGGGCTGGTGCGCAAGGGGCGGTCGCTTCTCGGCGGCTGAGACGCGGAGTTTGTCTGCCGGCCGTTCCGTCGGCGGCCGGCCGGCGCTCCGATCGCGTCAGCTGATGCCGCGCAGGAAGGTCGCGAGATCCTCGGTGACGAAGTCGATATGCGCGCCGTCCTGCCCCTCGTGCTCCCAGACGTCGCCGAAGGTGTCCTCGAAATTCGGCGGGACGATCAGCACGGTGCGCATGCCGAGGCGCTTAGGGACTTCCAGATTGCGGGCGAGATCCTCGAACATCGCGGCATGGGCGGCGTCCACCCGATGCAGGCCGAGGAACTTGTCGTAGGTCTCCGCCGCCGGCTTCGGGACGAGGTCCGCCGCGACGAGATCGAAGATGTCCTCGAAATGGTCGAGCACGCCGAGCTGGCGGGCGGCGCGCTCGGCGTGCCGTCGGTCGCCGTTGGTGAAGATGAACTTGCGGCCGGGCAGGGCGGCGATCACCGCGCCGAGCGCCGGATCGGGATCGATCCAGGAATAGTCGATGTCGTGGACGTATTCGAGGAACGCGTCCGGATCGACGGCATGCTCCATCATCAGCCCGCGCAGCGTCGTTCCATGCCGGCGGTAGAAGTCCTTCTGGACCGTGCGGGCCTCGTCCTTGGGAAGCTGCAGGAACTCCGCCACGAAGGAGGTCATCCGCTGGTCGATCTGTGAGAACAGGTTGGTGTGGCGCGGATAGAGGGTGTTGTCGAGGTCGAACACCCAGTCGCGCACGCCGGCGAAGTCGTCCGGCCTCGCTTCGCGCGTGGTGCGGACGTCGTGGCCCGACGCGGGGCTGGATGGACTGGCGGATTTTGTCGGCTTCTCAAGCATGCGGCGATGATAGACGCGGGAGCTTGCCAAAAACAGGACGATTCGCGTCATGCCCGCCTGGATCCCGATCACCATCGCCGCGGCCTTCTGTCAGAACCTGCGCTCGGGGCTGCAGAAGCGGCTGAAGGGCCGGATGGGGACGACCGGCGCGACCTTCGTGCGCTTCGGCTTCGGCCTGCCATTCGCGCTCCTCTATCTCGCCGCCGTCGCCTGGATCGACGCCGAGAAGTTGCCCGCGCCGAACGCCGCGATGCTCGGCGCGGCGGCAGCCGGCGGCCTTGCCCAGATCGGCGCGACCTTCCTGCTGGTCTATCTCTTCGGGCTGCGCAACTTCATGGTCGGCACCGCCTATTCGAAGACCGAGCCGGTGCAGGCCGCGCTCTTCGGCTTCCTCATCCTGAACGAGAGCATCGCGCCGCTGGGGCTCCTGGCCGTCGTCGCCGGGGTGGTCGGCGTCGTGCTGATTTCCGTCGGCAATGCCGGGCCGGGCAACGTGCTGCGCGGCCTGGCATCGCGGGCGGCAGCGATCGGGATCGCCTCCGGGGCGCTGTTCGGCCTTTCGGCGGTGTTCTTCCGGGCCGCGGCGCTGGCCCTCGACGAAGGGTCGGCCCCGCTGCGTGCGGCGCTGACGCTCGCCGTCACCCTCGCCATCCAGACGCTGGTCATGCTCGTTTGGATGGCGGCGCGCGACCGGGAGGAGCTCTGCCGCGTCGTCCGCGCCTGGGCACCGGGCCTTTTGGTCGGCCTTGCCGGCGCCAGCGCCTCGGCCGGGTGGTTTACCGCAATGACGCTGCAGAAGGTCGCCTATGTCCGGGCGCTGGGGCAGATCGAACTGGTCTTTACCTTCGCCTCGTCGGTCTTCTGGTTCCGCGAGAAGGTGACGCGGCTCGAATTCCTCGGCGCCGCCGTGATCGTCCTGGCGATCCTGGCGCTGATCGCCGGTGCCGGCTGACCGGCGGCCTCAGCCGGAGACCAGGAGGGCGATGTAGCTCGCCAGAACCACGAACATCGAGCGGAAGGCGAGGGCGACGAGGCGGTACTTCGCCTGGCAGATCGCCGCGAGCGTCCGGGTGTTCTGGAGATAGTCCTGATAGAGGATCTCGGTGTCGTCGCGGCTGCGCGCCGCGTCGAGGGCCTCGCCCGCGGCGGGCCACGCGCCCCAGAACAGGAAGCTGGTGCCCGGGCGCGAGCGGGGCAGGACGACGCAGATTGCCGAAATCAGGGCGGTGCCCACCGCCGCCAGCATGACGAGGCTGGCGACGGCGTTGACCGGGCCGGCCGCGGCGAGATGCTCCAGCGAGAAAGAGCGCCGCGTCTCGGCGGACCAGACGACAAGGGCGAGGATGAAGGTGAAGATGTAGGCCGCCTTCTGATCGGCCGTCCGGATCTGGTCGGCGAAGATGCGGTTGGCTTCGATGAGATGGACGAGATGCCGTTCGGACATCCGACGCTCCAGCAGGCGTGATTCGGGTGACGGTGACGTGACATCATCGCTCTGCCGGAACTCGCGTCCGGCGTCTGTGGCGCCGTGGTCACGCAATCCGGGAATCGACTTGACGCAGCGTCTCAACCTGCAGTCCTCAGATTGACAGCGACGTGGCCGGCAAAGATTCATGCCGCATCGTCAAGTCTCGAGTTTCCCCGCGATGCATCGGACGCGTTGCCGTCTCACTCTCCTGGCCGCCTGCGGCTTCGCCGCCACCGCCGCCGGCGCCGACCCGGTTCCGCGGGTCGCCCCGGCCGCCGGGTCGGTCGTCGCGACCAAGCTCGGCGAAGAGATCGAGTTCGTCGAGGCGCCGGCGTGGCGCGGCGTCGAGGTCCTGCAGGAGGTCAAGACCGGCGACGTCCTCAGGACGAATTCCGCCGGGCAGCTGGCCATCCTGTTCTCCGACCAGACGCAGATCCGCGTCGGGCGGAACTCGACGCTGATCGTCAAGGAGCGGGTGCCCGGCGGCGACACGAAGCTGGTGCTGCAGAGCGGCCAGATCTTTGGTCGTGCGGCGCGCGGCGGCTCCGGCGTGTTCGTCGAGACGGCCGCCGCCACCGCGGCGATCCGCGGCACAGACTGGGCGATGCAGGCCGAAGGCAGCCGCACGACCCTGTCGGTGCTGGACGGCGAGGTGCAGTTTTCCAACCCGCAGGGCTCGGTGACCGTGCGCCAGGGCGAGGCGGCGGCCGCGACGCTCGGCGAGGCGCCGACCAAGAACGTCATCGTCGCCGACGACGTGCATGAGCAGATGCTCGTCAACGTCTCTCTGCGCTCGGCCTTCGAATCCTTTCCGACGACACCCCTGCCGAACCGCCGGCTGCTTCAGGAGCAGCGCCGGCTCGCCGCCATCCCCGCCGGTTCCCGCAGCGCCGAGGACCGGGTGCTGGCGGCCGAGATCGCCGCCGACCGCGACGGGCGGAAGGTCGCCGAGCGTATGATCGCCGATGCCCGGCAGGGCCCGCTGACGGCAGCGCGGGCGGCGCGGCTCACCCTGCTTCAGGCGAACATCGCCGCGGGCCGGCAGCGCTACGCCGAGGCCGTCAGGCTCTACGAGGCCGCCCTGCCGCAGCTTTCCGGCGAGCGCCGGACCACCGCGACCTACTTCCTCTACTACGCCCGCTCGCTCGCCGATCCGCGGCACGTGCCGCCGGCGCCGAGGCCCGATCCGAACGACCGGATCTCGGTCGCCGGCGAGGCGGTGATCGCGGCGATCCTCAAGACCCCGCGCGAGGCGCTGCAGATCCTGCTCGATGCCGAGCCGCGGTTTTCCAACGACCCGGAATTCGAGGCGCTTTTGAGCAAGGTCGCGATGTTCGCCAGCGACTACAAGACGGCAAAGCGCGCCGCCGACCGCGCCTATGCGCTGGATCCGGACGATCCCGAAGTGCTCTCCGCCCGGGCGGACTACCGAGCCAATGCCGAATCGGACCTGAAGGGGGCGATCGCCGACCTCGAGAGAGGGCTGGCGCTCGCCCCGGGCAACACGGCGCTGCTCAACGTCTACGGCCTGGCGCTCGCGGAACGCGGGGCGATGCGCGAGGCGGAGGCGGCGCTGCTGAGGGCCGTCGAGATCGATCCGGAAGATCCGATCAACCGCGCCAATCTCGCCATGGTCTATCTGGCGCAGGGCCGCGTCGCGGAGGCGCGCGCCATGACGGACGCGGTCTTCGAGGCCGATCCGTCCTTCACCATCGCCTATATGGTGCGGGGCACGCAGCAACTGCTCGAGGGCGAGGAAAAGGCAGCCCTCGACAGCCTGCTGAAGGCCTCGGCGACCAACCCGGCCTATTCCGACGTGCTTCTCACCCTCGGCGAGGCCTATGCCGCCAATGGCGACATCGAGCATGCGCGCCAGGCCTTCGACGACGCCGACCGGCTCGACCCGAACAGCGTGCTCGCCGCGCAATATCTCGCCGCGCTCGCGGTCGACCAGTATCAGGCCGACGACGCGATCGAATACGCGCATCGGGCGGTCGAGCGGATCCGCGCCCGCGGCGGCGACTACCAGTCGATCCATGCGACGCGCGATTCCGGCTCGGCGCTGGCCTCGGCCTACGGGTTCCTGTCGCTCGACGCCTGGGGCAACTACTGGAGCGAACTGGTCTTCGATCCGTTCGAATCGGCCGGCTATTTCGACCGGGCGCTCTACGGCACGCCGGCGCCGTTCTCGCTCTCCCGCGGCGACGAGATCGCCGGGCCGGATGCCGACGTCGACAGCAGGGGCTTCTCGCTCCTGACCAAGGGCATTCTCGGCGATGCTCTCAGCCTCGCCGGCTCCAACCTGCGCCCGTCCTTCGTCACCACGCCGTTCACGGAATTCTCCTTCAGCGGCGGCGTCCTCAGCCGCGCCGGCCAGTCCGGCGGGGTGTATGGTGCGGGCGTCCAGTCGCTCGGCTACGACCCGTTGCCCTATTCGATGATGCTGCAGGTGAGCGGCGAGTCGACTTCCCCGGACTATGCCGACCAGGACGATGACAACTACCGGCTGGTCGGGGGCTTCGGCCTCCAGGTCACCCCTTACGACCGCGTCGCCGGCTTCGTCTCGGCCGCGCGCGGGACCGGCAACGAGGCGCTGGAGGCGATCCCGTTCACCCGCGGCGACACGGCCCGCGACGACACCTTCCTCGGCACGCTCGGCTTCTCCCACACCTTCGGCTATCACAACGTCCTCGACGTCGCGGTCTTCGGGGTGCGGAACGACGGCGAGCAGGCGCTGGTGCCGCTCGAACTCCTCTACCAGAACGTCCTCGGCGCCTATGCCGCCAACGCCCGGCAGGACCTCCTGAAGGCCAGCGCCTCGCACATCGTCGGCTTCGAACCCTTCACCCTCGAATATGGCGGCGAATACGGCGGCCAGCGGTCGCAGACCGCCGGCGAACTCTACGCCTTCGATGCCGCCGGCATTCCCCGGCTGATCTCGGTCGCGTCCTCCGAAAGCCGTTCGAATTTCGGCCGCGCCTGGATCGACGCGACCTTCGAGGCGACGGACGCGCTGCGCTTCGAGGCGGGCCTGTTCGGCTCGACGACCGAGACCGACGGGGCGGAGCGGGACGAGTTCCTCGCGCCGCGCTTCGGCGCGGCCTACATGCCGGTCGAGGGGCAGTGGCTCAGGGCAGGCTTCCTGCGCGAACGGCCGGAGCAGGACAGCTACACGCTGGCGCCGATCGGCGTCGTGGGGCTGCGGTCCAACGCGCTGGGCGGCGGCGTCGAACATGTCGACACCTCCATCGTGCGCCTCGACAGCGAGTGGTCGCGGCACCTCTTCACGGCGGTCGAATACCAGCACCAGGACTTTGCCGGTCTCGCCTTCGAAGTGCCCGGTTATATCGACGCCGTCACGGTCGACGACGCCAGGCTCGACCGGCTGTCCCTGACGGTCAACAGCTGGCTCGGCGGCGGCTTCGGCGCCTCGGCGACGCTCGCCCGGAGCTGGTCGAAGGGAACCGTCGCCGGCGCCACGGGCGACATCCCCTATGTGCCCGACTGGGGCGGAAACGTCGCTTTGACCTATGTCGACCCGAGCCGGATCAAGGTCACCGCCCGCGAGACCTATCTCGGCCACCGCGAATCCCACATCGGCAACCAGCGGCTCGACGACGCCTTCGTCACCGACGTGTTCGGCTCGTGGGAAAGCGAGGACCGGCATCTCGCCGTCGATCTCGGCGTCTACAACCTCTTCGACGAAGCCGTCGAGGTCGCGCCGCTGGTGCCGACGGCGCAGCGGACCATCCGCGCGACGATGCAGGCACGGTTCTAGATGGACCGGACGAAACGCCGGCGCATCGTCGAGACGGCATTCTGTGCGGCGGCGGCGATCCTCCTGTGCCTCGGCCTGTCGCTCTGGCAGCCCTTCCGCATGGCCGAGGCGCGGGTCTTCGATCTCTTCGCGACGCTGTCGCCGCCCGTGGCCGCGACGGCGGATGACGGTGACGGTGACGGCGGCATCGTCGTCGTGGCGATCGACGAACCCTCCTTCGCCGAGATCGGCCTGCAATGGCCATGGCCGCGGGACCTGCATGCCAGGCTGGTCGACGCGCTGAGACAGGCCGGCGTCAGGGCGATCGGCCTCGATCTCGTCTTCGCAGAACCCTCCAGCGAGGCGGCGGACGCGGCGCTGGCGCAGGCGCTCGGACCGGACGTGGTGCTTGCCGCCGACGAGAGCGTCATCGAGACGCCGCAGATGAGCCAGCTCATCCGCACCGAGCCGCTGCCGGAATTCGTCGCCGCCGGCGCGCGGGTCGGGCTCGCCTCGGTCTCGCTCGATCCCGACAACGTGCTGCGGCGGGTGCCGGCCGCGCCGGACGGCTTTGCCGCAAAGCTTCTCGAAGCGGCCGGCGAGGCGCCTGTCGCCGCGGCCGGCGGCCTGCTCCGTCCGATGGGCCCGGCCCGCAGCTATCCGACCGTCTCCTACTATCAGGCGCTCGATCCCGGAACGTTCCTTCCCCCCGGCTTCCTGAAGGGCAAGATCGCCGTGGTCGGCCGCAGCCTGCAGATGGCGATCCCGGCCGAGACCGGCGGTGCCGACAGCTTCGCGACGCCGTTTACCTCGGCGACCGGAATGCTGGTGCCGGGTGTCGAGATCCAGGCGACGATCGCCGACAATCTGCGCCACGCCTTGACGCTCCGCCCGGCCGGCCTGCCGCTCGTCGCCGGCTTCGTCGTCGTCGCGGCGTTCGCCGCGGCCTTCGTCGCCTTCCGGCCGGCGGATCTGTGGAGCGTCCTCGCCGGGCTCTGCCTCGTCGCCGCCGTCTTCGGCGCCAGCGCCGCGGCCTTCTTCGGCCTGCGGCTGTTCCTGCCGCCGCTCGCCCCTTCGCTCGCCGTCGCCGCGGTGCTCGCGCCGCTCGCCGCGCGTGACATCACCCAGGAGCGGGCGATGCGCCGCGGCGTCATCCGCGCCTTCGGCCACTATCTCGCGCCGGCCCTGGTCGAGCGGCTGGCCCGCGATCCCTCCGCCCTGAAGCTCGGCGGCGAGCGGCGCGAACTCACCATCCTGTTTTCCGACATCCGCAACTTCACCACCCTGGCCGAGTCGATGAAGGACGAGCCCGAGCGCCTGACCCAGCTCATCAACCGGCTGCTGACGCCGCTGTCGCAGGCGGTGCTCGATCGCGGCGGGACGATCGACAAGTTCATCGGTGACTGCATCATGGCCTTCTGGAACGCGCCGCTCGACGATCCCGACCATGCGCGCCACGCGGTGGAGGCGGGGCTGGCCATGCTCGCGGCCGTCGAGGGGCTGAATGCGGAGCTCGGCGCCGAGCTCGGCGCGGCGGCGCCGAAGCTCGCGGTCGGCGTCGGCATCAACACCGGAACCTGCGTCGTCGGCAACATGGGGTCGGCGACCCGCTTCGACTATTCGGTCCTCGGCGATGCCGTGAACTACGCCTCCAGGCTCGAAAGCGCCTCGAAGGAATGCGCCGTGCCGCTGCTCGTCGGCGCGGCGACCGCGGCGGCGATCTCACCCGGGCTGGCGCCGCTGCTCGTCGCCCGCATCGCCGTGAAGGGGCGGAGCGGCGTCGCGCCGGTCTATACGGTGCTGTCCGTAGAGCCGCTCGGCGACGAGGCGAGGAAACGCTTCGATGTTGCGGTCGAGGCACTTCTTGCCGGCGAAGGCGGGGGCGACGCGGCGTGCTTCGCCGACCGTCCGGCGCTCGCCGGGCTTCATGCGACGATCGCCGCCCGCGAAGCGCGCCGGAACGCCAAGCCCCTGAAAGAGGCCCCGCACCGGATGGAGGCGTCCTGACGCAGGGCGGCGGGCGTCAGGCGACCGGCTCGCTCATCGCGACGCGCTCCTTCGGCATCGCCATCTGGTTCTCGTCCATCCGCGCCCTCGCCACCGCCTCGATCTTGGCGCGTATGTCCGGATGGCGCTCGAGGAACCGCGCGAAGTCCTGGGCGGAGAGCCGCAGCAGCGACGAATAGGCGATCGCCCTGACGTCGGCCTGCCGCCGGATGTCGAAGATCAGCGCGAGTTCGCCGAAGATCTCGCCGCTGCCGAGCCGAACCTTGACGTCGCCGCGCTCCACCTCCATCGCGCCCGAGGCAATGAAATAGGCCGCGTCGCCGATCTCACCGGTGCGGATCACGGTGAGGCCGGGCGGCACGAAATGCGGCCTCAGATGCCGGGCGAGCTCGGTTTTCACCCGCGCGTCGAGGCCGGCGAAGAGGTCGCAGCGCTCGATCAGGCTGAGCGTGTCGAGGCCGAGATCGAGCTCCGGCCGCCGCGTCTCGACGAGCCGCGCCGGACCGAGGCCCTTGAGGACGCTGCGCTCGACCTCGCTGTTGATGACGCCGGACTGGCGCAGCCGCTCGATCTCCGCTGCCTTGAAGGCGCGGATGGAGCGCGCGATGATCATCCGCTCGAGTTTCGCGACATAGGCCGGATATTGCAGGCGGATCGCCGCGATCTCGCGCTCGACGACGTCCTGGCGCTGTTTCAGCGCCGCCGTCGCGCCGACGGCCGGCTCCGCGCCGAGGACCGGCCTGAGCTCGGCGTCGGCGAAGGGCACCAGCCGGTCGATGACCAGCGAGATCTCGGCCAGGCGCTCGAAGCGGTCGCCGAGCCGCCGGGCGAGCAGCCGGCTGTAGCCGAGACGCCGCTGCAGTTGCAGGCTCATCCGGTCGAGGCGGTCGAAGCCGATCTCGTTGCGGGTGGCGACGTCGTAGCCCTCGGCGCCGCGGGCGCGGACGAGGTCGAGGCGCTGCCGGGCGGCGGCCGTCAGTTCGCGGGCGATCGGCGGCGCGACCTTGCCTTCGGCAAAGCGGGAGAGGACGATGTCGCGCTGGCGGTCGGACAGGGTGATCAGCGCGAGCCGCAGCTTCTCCTCTTCGCAGAGGCTCGCCGTGGAGGTCACCGGATCGATGACGAAGTCGAGGTCGTCGTCCCCGATCCTTTCATTGCGCGAGAAGGTGCGGAAGCGCTCGGCCATGGAGCGGGCCAGCGCCTCGACCTTCTCCGAGGTCGCCGACAGCGCGAGATCGCGGATCGCGCGGTCGACGCCGGAAAGGACGTCCAGCCTCAGACCCTGGATCAGCAGGCGCAGCGTGGTGCCCTGCACGAACAGCGTCGCCAGCGTGTAGCCGGTCGCGATCGTCGCGACGAAGGCGGCGACCGGACGCGGGATCGCCGGATTCTCGGTGACGGCGAGGGCCAGCGCCAGGGTCATCGACCCCCGCAGGCCGCCCCAGATCATCACCACCGCATAGGAGCGGGACACCCCGTCATAGAGGCCGAACCGCGACAGCAGCGGAAAGCAGCCGAAGATCACCAGGGCGCGCGCGACGAGCGTCGCGGCGAAGACGACGAGGAGCAGCAAAAGGTCGTGCGGCGTCGCCCCGCCGACGAGGCGCGGGACGAGCAGCGAGGTCATCACGAAGATCAGGATGGCCGACCAGGAGGCCAGCTGTTCCCAGGTGTCCTTGAGGTGGCGCCAGGTGTCGCCGGCGATCCGGCCGGGGGCGAAGGTCGCCAGCGTCACGCCGGCCGAAACCACGGCGATGACGCCGGAGACCTCCAGCACCTCCTCGCCGATCCAGTAGGCGAGGTAGGGGACGGCGAGGCTGAGCGAGACGAAGGCGATGCGGTCGTCCGCGAGCGAGCGCGACAGGACGAGGAAGGCCTGGGCGACGGCCCAGCCGAGCACGGCGCCGCCGAGCGGCAGGAGGATCAGGCTCGCCGCGACCGACAGGGCCGAGAGCGAGCCGGGGGCGGTGAGGGCGGTGGTGAAGATCAGGAACAGCGAGATCGCCGCGGCGTCGTTGAACAGGCTCTCGCCTTCGACGAGCCGCGTCAGCCGTTCCGGAGCGCCGACCTCGCGGAAGATCGCGATGACCGCGACCGGATCGGTGGTGGCGATCAGCGAGGCGACGAGGAGACAGGCGACGAGCGGCATGCCGGCCAGCGGCCACAGCGCGAGGCCGGCGCCGAAGGTCGCGACGATCACCGCGACGAGGGCGAGGATGACGATCGGCAGGACGTCCTCGCGGATCCTGTGCATGTCGACGTCGAGCGCGCCCTGGAAGATCAGCGTCGGCAGGAAGACGTAAAGGAAGAGGTGCGAGCCGACGGGAAGGTCGAGCACCATGGCCGAGAACGTCGCCGGCAGCATCGAGCCGGGGTTCTCGATCGAATAGAGGCAGAGCAGGCCGAGGGCGAGGCCGCCGGCCGCCAGGACGATCGACACCGGCAGCCGGAAGAAGCGCGCCACCGGCCGCGCCAGCGAGCCGAGGGCGACGACGACGGCGACGAGGGCAACGACGGTGGCGATCGGCATGGCTGGAACACTTCAGGCGGGCACACCGACCTGCTTTGCCGACAAGACGCGAGAAACACAATGGTGTTTGCTGGTGGGCTTTGCCGAGGGGGCTTGCTGACGGAAGAATTCCGCCGCGCCGCATGGGGCGACGCTCCGTCAGCCGAAGCGCTGGCTCCATGCCGGGGCGACGTCTCCCGGGGCGGGGCGGGCCGCATGGACGCCGCGCGCGATCGCCCGCGCCATGACGGCTGCAGCCGCGGCGCCGAGTTCGATCGTCGCCGCCTCGCGCTGGTCGACCGCGACGCCGGAAGCGCCGGTCGCGGCGGCGAAGACCAGGTCGCCGTCGAAAGCCGTGTGCGATGCCCAGATCGCCCGGGCGAGCCCGCCATGGGCGGCGATGGCCAGCCGTTTGGCGGCGGCCTTGTCGAGGATCGCGTCGGTGGCGACGATCCCGATCGTCGTGTTGGCGGCCGGCTTCGGATCGAACTTGCTGCGCAGCAGCTCCCGCTGCTCGGGCAGGACGGCATTCAGCCCGAGGCCGCCGAACTCGTCGCCGATCTCGAAGGGCGCGGCCCAGAAATGCGCCGTGTCGCCGACGGTGGCGGAGCCGACGGCATTCACCGCGACGAGCGCGCCGACCGTGATTCCGGAGGGAAGGCGCACCGATGCCGAACCGAGCCCGCCCTTCACCGTCCCCGTCGTGCAGCCGATGCCGGCTCCCGCCGTGCCGATGGCGAAGTCCGCCGCGGCGGCTTTCGCCGCTCCATATCCGAAGTCGCGATAGGGCGGATGCAGCCCCCAGTCCTTGTCTCCGCCATTGGCGAGATCGAAGAGGATCGCCGCCGGGACGATCGGGACCTTGAAGCCCGCGACGGCGAAGCCGCGGCCGGTCTCGCGCAGCAGGGACTGGACGCCGCCGGCCGCGTCGAGGCCGAAGGCCGAGCCGCCGGAGAGCACCAGCGCGTCGACGCCCGGAACCAGCCTTTCCGGCGCGAGCAGCTCGGTTTCGCGCGTGCCCGGCGCGCCGCCGAGAATCTCCACCGCGGCAACCGCCGGAGGGTCGAAGAGCGCGACGGTCGTCCCGCTCTTCAGGCCGTCGTCGCCGGCATTGCCGACGAAGACGCCGCCGACGTCGGTGATGAGGTTGCGCGGACCCCGATGCCAGCCATGGCTCTGCAAGAGCGGTTCGCTTCCTGGTTTCGCCGACCCGCGGCCGGACCGGCGCGGCGAATGCCGATCCCGCAGGCCACGCGCCGCGACGGAGGTTCGAATGGAGCCTTCCAATCCGACACCCGACGCGGGATCCGCACCAGGCGGGGCCTCGATGTCGCACGTGCTCCCTCAGTGCACGATAGGGCCCAACACGCCGCTGGTGCAACAGTCATTGACCGCCGCCGGCGGGACCGTGTTCTTCAGCCAGCAGCGCGGCTTCGGCCCCTGGACGCCGGGGCGCACGAAGGTCCAGGCCCTGCAGAGGGCGTTCTCGCCGTTGCAGGCGCTGCCGCAGAGATTGGCATCGGCTGCCGGGAGGTCGAAGTTCTTGTAGTCGCCGCCCGGACGGTCGATCCCCGCTTCGAACGAACGTGCCGGAACGCCCGATGTGCAGCAGCCGTTTCGCACGGCGTTGGGAATGGCGGTCTTCAGCCAGCATCTGGCCTTCGGACCCTGGACGCCCTTCTTGACGAAGGTCCAGGCCCGGCATGCGCCGTCCTGCTCGCACTGGATGCGGCAGGCGTCGACCGGCCCGCCGAAGCTTCCCGGCGTCGGGTCGTTCAGATCGAAATTCTTGTAGTCGCCGCCGGGGCGGTCGACATTGTCCTCGAATTCCTGGTCGGCGCGGGAGGCGCCGACACCGAGGAAGAGCAGCAGCAAGATGCAGAAAAGACTCGTCACAACGCGGCGCATCGAGATTTCCTCCGCCAGCCTGAAGCATCGATCCGAAACACGGACCCGAATTCCGGACAATGCGATGGTCTGATACGATCGATAGAAGCATCCGGCCGCGTTCTGGCGTTCAGAGCGCGCGATGAGGAGCGTCGACCGGATAATATATTGTATTTTATCGCCCTGGCGAAGTCGATGCCGCCGCTGCCCCTGCGTCAAAAAAATCGTCGGGGCCTCGGAGCGTCGCTTCGAAGTGCCGCGCCAGCCGGGCGCCCATGGCTTGCGGCGAGCCCGCAATGGCAAAGCGGGTGCCGCCGCGGCTTACCCGCCGGTTTCGTCCGCGAATTCGTCGCCGCGCCACTCGAAGACGCGGAAGAGGTCGAGACTGCCGTCGCCCTTTTTGTCGAAGGTCACCTTGCCGAGACTGGTCTCGAAGGGCCCGCCGGCCAGGGCCTTGTCGATCCCGCCGCCGTCGCCGCCATCCTCGCGGCTTCGACGAACCGCCTCGATGGCGATCTCGGTCGCGACATAGGCCGGTCCGAAATAGCCCTGCGGCGGAAGCCGGCCGGTCTCGTCGCGGGTCCCCTCCGCCTCGTCCTTCGGTTCGAGCTCGGGAAACCGCGTCTGCGGACCGATGGCGACGATGCCGGCCGGCAGCGGCGTGTCGGTGCTCGCTTCGTCGAACAGCGCTTCGGAACCGACGATGGAAAGGTCGAGCCCCAGCTCCTTGGCATCGCGCGCGATGATCGCGACGTCCGGCCTGTCGCCGGCGATGAAGAAGCGGGTGACGCCGCTGCGTTCCATGCGCCGCGCCAGGCCGAACTGCTTTTCCTCGGCCGGCCGGAAATTGTCGAGCGTCTGCGGCTTCAGCCCCTGGTCGGCAAGCCGCCGCCGGACGGAATCCGACAGGCTGCGGGCGGCGATCGAGCCGTCGTCGACGAGGCCGAAGGGCTGGTCCGCCCAGCGCGCGGCGACGTAACGGGAAACGGCGATCGCTTCGGCGTCGGAGCGAGGCGCGATCCGCCACAGGAGATTGCCGCTGCGGGGCTTGTCGTCGGTCAGCCGGTTGGCCCTGACGCCGACGTCGAGCGTCGGGATGCCGGCCTTCTTGAGGATCGGCAGCGCCGCCTCGATCGCCTCGATGCAGAGGAAGCCGACGACGACGTCGGCCTTTTCGGCGACGAAATTCTTCGCCGCCGCGGCGCCTCCCTCTGCCGAGCAAGAGGTGTCGGCGACCACCGTTCTCGCCGTCCCGCCGCCGTGGCTCGCGACCGCCGCGGCGACGCCGGCGGTCAGCTGGCGACCGAGGATCGCCTGCGAATCGGCGAGCGGCGCGGCGACGCCGACGAGCGGCGTCGCAGCCTCCTGGGCGGATGCCGGCACGGCCGAAAGGAGCGACAAGGCGAGGATTGCGTGAGCGCGCATGGTGGCGGTGATAGCGCGTTCGCCGGCAGTTGGAAATCGCGCCCGCGCCGTGCGACTGTCGGGCCGCGGCGAATCCGTCGCCGCGCCGGCCCTCGAGCGAGGATCGAGGGTGCGCGCCGTTCGAGGCCACCCTATGTAGATGCGATGAACCATGTCTTTCCGATGAACGAGGACCAACGTTTGCCGACGCCCCTGCGGACGGACCCGCGATCGTTTCGCGCCGCCATGACCCGCTTCGCCGCCTCGGTCCACGTCGTGACGACCGGCGGGGCCTCGGGGCAGCGCGGCGTGACGGTCACGTCGGCATGTTCTGTCTCCGACGATCCGGCGACGCTGCTCGTCTGCCTCAATCTCTCGAGCGCCGAGAACGCCTGGTTCGAGGAGAACGGCGTCTTTGCGGTCAACGTGCTCGCCGCGGCGGACGAGCCGCTCGCCCGCCTCTTCGCCGGCGAGGGCAGGCTCAGCCAGCGCGAGCGCTTCGCCCGCGGAAAATGGTCGACCGGCGTCAGCGGCGCGCCGCTGCTCGCCTCGGCGCTCGCCCGCTTCGACTGCCGGCTGATCGACGCCAAGGTGATCGCCACCCACAAGGTGCTGATCGGCGAGGTCGCGGACGTCCAGCTCGGCCCGTCGGCGCCGGCGCTCCTCTATCTCGACCGCAGCTTCCGCTCCCTGCCGGTGGCCGGATGACGCGGATGGACGATCAACAGGGCCGGGGGACGGGCGAAAGCGCGCCCGCGGCCACCCGCGAGACGACAGGGATTTGACGACCGTGACGAAGCTTCCCGCCTCGATCGACGAAACCGCGGCGCTGCTCGACCGCGCCGACTATCTGGCCGACCGGCCGCTGGCGACGGTGCTCTTCCTCGCGCTCAAGATGGGCCGGCCGCTGTTTCTCGAGGGCGAGGCCGGCGTCGGCAAGACCGAGATCGCCAAGGTGCTGGCGGCGGCGCTCGACCGGCCGCTGATCCGGCTGCAGTGCTACGAGGGCCTCGACGTCTCCTCGGCGCTCTACGAGTGGAACTACGCCGCGCAGATGATCGAGATCCGCCTCGCCGAGGCGAGCGGCGACACGGCGCGCGACGCGATGCGCTCGGAGATCTTCTCCGAACGCTTCCTGATCCGCCGGCCGATCCTCCAGGCGCTGGAGGCCGTCCCGGGCCGGGCGCCGGTGCTTCTCATCGACGAACTCGACCGGACCGACGAGGCCTTCGAGGCCTTCCTGCTCGAAATCCTCTCCGACAACCAGGTCACCATTCCAGAGCTCGGCACGATCCGCGCCGAGGAGCCGCCGATCGTCATCATCACCACCAACCGCACGAGAGAGATCCACGACGCCCTGAAGCGGCGCTGCCTCTATCACTGGGTCGACTATCCGAAGGCCGAGCGCGAGCTCGCCATCGTGCGTCGCAAGGCGCCGCGCGCCAACGAGGAACTTTCCGCCGAGCTCGTCGGCTTCGTGCAGCGGCTGCGGACGATCGACCTGTTCAAGGCCCCCGGCGTCGCCGAGACGATCGACTGGGCCAATGCGCTGACCGAACTCAACGCCGTGGCGCTCGATCCCGCCCACATCTCCGACACGCTCGGCGTGCTGCTCAAATATCAGGACGACATCGAGCGGCTGCAGAGCGGCGAGAGCCGGAAGATACTCGACGAGGTGAAGCGTGAGCTCGGCGCCGCCTCCTGAGCCCGCGGACGCGACGCTTGCCGGGCCGCGCCGTGCCGATCCGAACGGCCGGCTCGCCGACAACATCGCCTATTTCGCCCGCGCCTTGCGCCGGGCCGGGCTGAAGCTCGGCCCGGCGGCGACGCTCGACGCCATCGAGGCGGTGAAGGCGGCGGGCCTCGCCTCCCGCGACGACTTCTTCTGGACGCTGCATGCGACGCTGGTGTCGCGCCGCGAGGACGAGGCAGTGTTCGCCGAGGCGTTCCGGCTGTTCTGGCGCTCGCGCGAACTGATCGAGAAGATGATCGCGATGTTCTCGCCGACGGCGCCGCCGCGCGAGCGCGAGCCGGAGAAGAAGCGGGCAGGCGAAGACCGGGCGGCGGAAGGGCTGTTCGAGGGCGCCAAGGACCGCGTGACGAAACAGGACCGGCCGATCGTCGAGATCGACGCCAGCCTGACCGTATCCGGCGACGAGGTGCTGCGCAGGAAGGATTTCGCCCAGATGTCGGTCGCCGAACTCGCGGATGCCAAGCGCGCCATCGCCGCGCTCCGGCTGCCGCACGACGAGGTGGCGACGCGGCGTTACCGCCTCGACCCGCGCGGCGCGCGGATCGACGCGCGGGCGACGATGCGCGCCTCGATGCGCACCGGCGGCGATCTTCTCTTGCCGAAATTCGCCTCGCCGCGGACCCGCCACCCGCCCGTCGTGGTGATCGCCGACATCTCCGGTTCGATGAGCCAGTACACCCGCGTCTTCCTGCATTTTCTCCACGCGCTGACCGACGAGCGGCGGCGGGTCCAGACGTTTCTCTTCGGCACGCGGCTGACCAACGTCACGCGCCAGATGCGCCGCAGGGATCCCGACGAGGCGCTCGAGGAATGTGCCGGCACGGTGAAGGACTGGTCGGGCGGCACGCGCATCGCCGAGGCGCTGTCGACCTTCAACCGGGTCTGGTCGCGGCGGGTGCTCGGGCAGGGCGCCATCGTCATCCTGATCACCGACGGTCTCGAGCGCGACAGCGTCGGCGATCTCGAAAGGCAGATGGAGCGGCTGCACAAGTCCTGCCGGCGGCTGATCTGGCTGAACCCTCTCTTACGCTACGAGGGCTTCTCGGCCAAGGCGCGCGGGGTGAGGGCGATGCTCCCGCATGTCGACGAGTTTCGCTCGGTGCATTCGCTCGATGCGATGCGGGCGCTCTGCGAGGCTCTGTCGAGCGACCGGCCGATGGCCGAGACCGACCCCAGGCTGTGGCTGAAGGACGAAACGCTCGTCGCCGCCGCCTGACCCTTGCCGAGGGCGGGGCGGGGATCGACATAAGTCGAAACGACAGGTGCCCTGCGCCTCAACCCCCCTCTGCCCTGCCGGGCATCTCCCCCGCAAGGGGGGAGATCGGCCGACATGGACGTTGGCTCCCGCTGATCTCCCCCCTTGCGGGGGAGATGTCGGCGAAGCCGACAGAGGGGGGTGAATGGCGGAAGGGTCGACCCGCTGCAAATGACAGTGGGAAAGAGGATCTGACCAATGTCCGAAACTGCGATCGAACTCGACGTCCTGAAGACCGCCGAGCGCTGGGCCGGCGAAGGGCGCTCGCTGGCGCTTGCGACGGTGATCGAGACCTGGGGCTCAGCCCCGCGGCCGACCGGCAGCCACCTCGTCATCGATGCCGAGGGCAATTTCGAGGGCTCGGTGTCCGGCGGCTGCGTCGAGGGGGCGGTGGTCGCCGAGGCGATCGACGTCATCGAGGCAGGCGCGCCGAAGATCCTGGAATTCGGCGTCGCCGACGAGACCGCCTGGCGTGTCGGGCTGTCCTGCGGCGGCCGCATCCGCGTCTATGTCGAGCGGGTGGCCTGATGGACCGGACTCTTCTCGCCGCCCTCAACGAAGAACGCGCGGCGCGGCGTGCCGCCGTCGTGGTGACGGAGCTCGCCACCGGCCGGCAGCGGCTGGTGCGCGAGTCCGAAGTCGGCGGTGATCCGCTGGCCGATCCGATCGAGAAGGCGATCCGCTCCGGCAAGTCGGGGATCGCCGAGACCGGGGCGGGCGAGGTCTTCCTCAATGCCCATCTGCCGCCCGCCCGCATCGTCGCCATCGGCGCCGTCCATATCAGCCAGGCGCTCGCGCCCATGGCGAAGATCGCCGGCTTCGACTTCGAGATCATCGATCCGCGGACGGCCTTTGCCACCCCCGAGCGCTTCCCCGGCGCCGTGCTCACGGCCGAATGGCCCGAGGACGTTTTGAAGGCGCGGCCCCTCGACGCCTACACGGCGGTCTGCGTCATCACCCACGATCCGAAGATCGACGACCATCCGTTGATTTCGGCGCTGAAGGCCGGCTGCTTCTACGTCGGCGCGCTGGGCAGCCGGAAGACCCATGCGCGGCGGGTGGAGCGGCTGATCGGGGCCGGCATCCCGCAATCCTCGATCGACAGGATCGAAGCCCCGATCGGTGCCGACATCGGCGCCTCGACACCCGGCGAGATCGCCGTCGCGATCCTCGCCTCGGTGATCGAGGCGTTCCGCAAGCGCAAGATGTTCGCCGAGCGGCGCGGTGAAAAGGAGCCTGCATGAGGTTCGGGCAGCTTCCGACGCGGGAAGCCGAAGGGGCGCTGCTGGCCCATTCGCAAGCGGTCGCCACGGGCCGCATCGCCAAGGGAACGCGGCTGTCGGCCGGCGACATCGAGGCTCTCGCGGAGGCGGGAATCGCCGCCGTCGTGGCGGCGAGGCTCGATGCGGACGACCTTGCCGAGGACGAGGCGGCGGCGCGCATCGGCGCGGCGCTCGGCGGATCGGGCCTGTCGGTCGCGGGCGCCGCGACCGGCCGCGTCAACGTCTTCGCCGAGGCGGCGGGCCTGTTTATGCCCGACCGCGCCGTCGTCGACCGCATTAACGCCGTCGACCCCTCGATCACCCTTGCGACCCTCGGCGAATTCGAGCCGGTGGGGCCCGGCCGGATGGTCGCGACGGTGAAGATCATTCCGCTCGCCGTCGCGGGCGGCTCCGTCGAGGCCGTGCTGAAGGTGCTCGCCGAAGGTCCCGCCTTCCGGCTCGCGCCCTTTCGGGCCCGCAAGGTCGCGCTGATCCAGACCGAGCTCGCCGGAACCCGCCCGAAGACGCTGGACAAGACCCGGCGGATCACCGACGCGAGGCTTTCGCCCTCGGGCTCCTCGGTCGTCGGCGAGACCCGCACGGCCCACGAGGCACAAGCGCTGGCGCAACGCCTCAAGGAGGTGGACGACGCCGATCTCGTGCTCGTCTTCGGCGCCTCCGCCGTGATCGACGAGGACGATGTCGTGCCCGCGGCCATCCGCCTCGCCGGCGGCAGGGTGGACCACCTCGGCATGCCGGTCGATCCCGGCAATCTCCTGCTGCTCGGGGCGCTCGGCGGCCGGCCGGTCGTCGGCGCGCCGGGCTGCGCCCGCAGCCCGAAGGAGAACGGTTTCGATTGGATTATCAACCGTTTGCTGGCGGATCTTCCGGTGTCGGGTGAAGACATCCGCAAGATGGGCGTCGGCGGCCTCTTGATGGAGATCGCCTCGCGGCCGCGGCCGCGCGAGGGCGAGCGGAAAGAGGATGGCGACGGCGAGGCGGACGATCCCTCGGTGGACATCGTCGTGCTCGCCGCGGGCAAGTCCAGCCGCATGGGCGGGACGAACAAGCTGCTCGCCGCCTTCGACGGCAAGCCGCTCGTCCGCCGTTCCGTCGAGACCGCGCTGGCGGCGCGCAACGCCGCGAGCGTGCATGTCGTCGTCGGTCACATGCGCGCCGACGTCGTGGCGGCTCTCGATGGCCTCGACGTCCAGATCGTGGGCAATCCCAACTATTCGGACGGGCTGTCGACCTCCGTCAAGGCGGGCTTCCTCGCCGCCCGGGAGGCCGACGGCATCCTCGTCATGCTGGCCGACCAGCCGCTCCTCACCGGCAAGGACCTCGACCGCCTGATCGCCGCCTTCACGGGCAAGGGCAGGGGCGCGATCGTCGCCGCCTGCGACCGCGGCGAGCGGCGCAATCCGGTGATCCTGTCGCGGCAGTTCGCCGATGCGGTCGATGCGCTCTCCGGCGACGTCGGTGCGGCGCGGATCATCGCCGCCAACCCGGACGCGCTGATCGAGATCGACATCGGCCCCGCAGCGAGCCTCGACGTCGACACGCCGGAAGCACTGGAAGCGGCGGGTGGACGGCTGGATCGCGGCTGAGCGTCGCGAGCCCGCGCGATCTCTTTCTCCGATGCCCTGCGACGGTTCGTCGGACGGATCGTCCGGTCGGCGGGGCGATGGCTTCCGGCACGACCGGCCTACCCCAGGGGGCCACACCCCGGTGCGCCACACCCCGAGCGGCGATGGAACGAACGTCGCTGCTGCTGCCTTGCATGCCGGACGGGAGCCGTCACCGGATTTTTGCACGAGACGAGGAGCGATGCGGCAATGGACGACGTCGTCCGGACGATCATGAGCGATTTCGGGGTCTTCGGGATCGGCCTCCTGATGTTTCTCGAAAACGTCTTTCCGCCGATCCCCTCGGAACTGATCATGCCGCTCGCCGGCTACCAGTCGGCCAAGGGCGAGATGTCGCTCTTCTCCGTGGTCGCGTCGGGGACGATCGGCTCGCTCCTCGGCGTCGTTCCCTGGTACTATGCCGGGCACGCCCTCGGCGAGCGGCGGATGACGCGCCTCGCCGCGCGGCACGGCCGCTGGCTGACGCTGTCGCCCGCCGATGTCGAGCGGGCCAATGTCTGGTTCCGGCGCCGCGGCGCCACGGCCGTGCTCTTCGGCCGCCAGCTGCCGACGGTCCGCACCCTGATCTCCGTGCCTGCCGGCATCGCGCACATGCCGATGCCGACGTTCCTCCTCTACTCGGCGATCGGCAGTGCGGTCTGGACGGCGATGCTGACCGTCGTCGGCTATCTGCTCGGCCAGCAATACGAGGTGGTCGGCGCCTATGTCGGCCCGGTCTCGAACGTCGTCATCGTGGCGATCGCGGCGATTTATATCTACCGGGTCGCGACCTATTCCCCGGAAGCGGCGAAGACCGGCGACGAGGCGGCCGAGGATCCGCGCTACTAGGTCCGATCCCGCCGCAAGCCGCCGGCGCGGCCCGGTCCGCGGGGATGCCGGCCTTGTGCGCGATCGTTTCCTGCGCGAGACAGGGCAGAGACGTCATCAGGAGAGGCGGCCATGGGCCAGACCATGCTTCCCGGCTTCGAACTGCCGCAGATCACCCCGGCGCGCCGGCTGAAGGGCACCGTCGCCGGGCTCTACCGGACCTTCGGCGCGGGGTTCGAGACGCACGCCGTCGAGACCCTCGCGCTCGGTTTCGACGGCATCGCCGGCGACGTCCATGGCGGTGGGACGCGGCGCTCCGGCGGGCGCGAGCCCTGGTACGAGCGCGGGACCGAGATCCGCAACGAGCGCCAGCTGTCGATCCTCTCTCCTGACGAATTGGCGGCCGTCGCGAAGGCGCTCGGCATTGCCGAGATCCGGCCGGAATGGATCGGCGGCAACCTCCTCGTCGAGGGCATCGCGCAGCTCTCGCTGCTGCCGCCGCGCACGCTCCTGTTCTTCGAAAGCGGGGTGACGGTGAAGGTGGACGGCGACAACGGCCCCTGCCGGTTCGCCGGCCGCGCGGTCGCCGCGAAGGCCGGCGGCGGCACGGATGTCGAGCTCGGCTTCGTCCCGGCGGCGAAGAAGCGCCGCGGGCTCGTCGCCTGGGTCGAGAAGCCCGGCACGATCCGCACCGGCGAAAGCTTCGAGGCGCGGCTTCCCGAACAGTGGATCTACGGCGGATGAGCGCGGATGCCGGCCGGCCGGCGGCCCGTTCGCCCGCCGAGGGCAGGCCCGGCGGGGCCGGCGGCACGCCGACGGCCGGGCAGCGTTTCGTCGACGTCTTGCGCGGGACCATCCGTATCTCCGGCCAGCCGATGCCGTGGAAGGCCGTCGCCGCGACGATGATCGCCGCGGCGCTGCCGCCGGTCGTCTGCGGCTTCCTGTTCGGCAAGCTGGCGATCGCCGCACTCATCGCCGCCATGTCGGCGCATCTCGCCTCCAAGGACGTGCGCTCCGGCAGCGCCGGCCTGATCGTCTTCGCCACCGGGCTCGCCGGCTTCGTCTGTCTCGGCAATCGCGACATGACGCTTTTGGTCGCCCCGATGGTCGGGATCGCGGCGGCGACGGCCGGCCATTACGGCTTCGCGCGGCCGGTGGTCCGCGGTCTGATCTTCTGGACGATCTTCACGAGTTCGCTGATGCCGGCGGACCGGCCGGAAGCGCTGTTCCTCGTCTACTGCCTGTCGATGATCTGGAGTCTCGTCGTCACCCGGCTCGCCGGCCTCGCCGCGACGCTGCCGCCCGAGGAGGCGACCTCGAGCCATTACAGCGCCGTCTTCGGGGCGGTCTTCGCCACCGGCCTCGTTATCTCGGTCTATGTCGGCCAGCGGCATTTCGGCGCCCACGGCTTCTGGTTTCCGCTGACCTTCGTCGCGCTCTGCCTGCCGCCGCACGGACAGCTCTTCTCGCGCACCTGGCAGCGCGGCGTCGGCACCGTCCTCGGCACGCTCGCCCTGTTAGCCGTTGCGGCGATCACCACCGACCCGTGGTGGATCGCGCCGATCGGCCTCGTCACCCTGCCGCTCGGCTTCCGGATCCTGCCGATGAGCTATACCGGTTTCATCGCCTGCCTGACGGTGACCGTCCTCGCCTTCCTGAACATCGCGACGCCCTTCGAGACGCTCGCTTTCGAGCGGCTGGCGACGATGGGCGCGGCGGCGGCGATGATGGTGCCGCTGGCGGCGCTCGGGGCGCTTGCGCTGTGGCTGGTCAGGCCGCAGGCGCTGAAGGCGCTGCAGGAGTGAGGGAGGGTGGCCGAGCGAAGGGGCCGCGTGTTCCGCGACAACGGCGCTCCGACGAGACGCCACGACATCGAAGCCTCGTCATCCCGGCCTCGAGCCGGGATCCATGCCAAGCCATCTCCGCGGATCTTCGGGTGCAAGGCGGTCGGGCCCCTCCTGCCGCCGACAGGCGCGGAGATGCGGAGGCATGGCCGAGCGATGGGGCCGTTTTCCGCGACAACGGCGCTCCGAAGAGACGCGGCGACATCGAAGCCTCGTCATCCCGGCCTCGAGCCGGGATCCATGCCAAGCCATCTCCGCGGATCATCGGGTGCAAGGCGGTCGGGCTCTTCCTGCTGCCGACAGGCGCGGAGATACGGAGGCATGGATCCCGGGTCAGGCCCGGGATGACGACCAGGTGAGACGTCGGGGACCTCTTTGCGGAAGCTGCAGCCGGCCAGGTGGGCCCCCTGTGTTGCGATTTCTATCGGCTGGCCCCTGCGCGCGGCCAAACCGACGAAATCGCTTTTCTCCCGCCGGGAAAGGGGACGCCCGCCGCCCAGGTGCTACGCCCCTCACCCGCCGGCGAAAAGGTCCTTGTAGTCCTCGCGCAGGACGTTCTTCTGCACCTTGCCCATGGTGTTGCGCGGCAGTTCGTCGACGAAGACGATGCGCTTCGGCTGCTTGAAGCGGGCGAGCCTGTCCTTCAGCGCGGCGATGACCGCCGCCTCCTCCAGCGGCTTCGAGGCGACCACGCAGCCGACGACGCCCTCGCCGAAGTCCTTGTGCGGAACGCCGATGACGGCGCTCTCGACGACGCCGTCGAGCTCGTCGATGACGAGTTCGACCTCCTTCGGATAGACGTTGTAGCCGCCGGTGATGACGAGATCCTTGCCGCGGCCGACGATGGTGACGTAGCCGTCGGCGTCGACGAAGCCGAGGTCGCCGGTGATGAAGAAGCCGTCGGCGCGGAACTCCGAGGCGGTCTTTTCCGGCATCTGCCAGTAGCCGGAAAAGACGTTCGGCCCCTTCACCTCGATCACCCCGATCTCACCGTCCGGCAGGATCTCGCCGCTCTCCGGCTCGGCGATCCGGAGCTGCGTGCCCTCGAGCGGAAAGCCGACCGTGCCGGCGCGCCTTTCGCCGTCATAGGGGTTGGAGGTGTTCATGTTGGTCTCGGTCATGCCGTAGCGCTCGAGGATGCGCTGGCCGGTCCGCGCCTCGAAGGCGCGGTGCGTCTCGGCGAGAAGCGGCGCCGAGCCCGAGGTGAAGAGCCGCATGTGGGCGGTGGTTTCCCGGTTCAGCCGCGCGTCGGCGAGGAGCCGGGTGTAGAAGGTCGGAACGCCCATCATCGCGGTCGACCCGCCGAGATGTTCGAACACCGCGTCGGGATCGAACTTCAGTAGGAAGATCAGCGATCCGCCGGCGATCGTCACCGTGTTCGAGGCGACGAACAGGCCGTGGGTGTGGAAGATCGGCAGCGCGTGGAGAAGCACGTCGTCCCTGGTGAACGCCCAGGTCTTCTGCAGCACCTCGGCATTCGACAGAAGATTGGCGTGGCTCAGCATCGCGCCCTTCGAGCGCCCGGTCGTGCCGGAAGTATAGAGGATTGCGGCGAGGTCCTCCGGGCCGCGGGCGACGGTCTCGAAGCTTTCAGGCGCGGCCAGCGCCTTGTCGCTCAGCGAGCCGGCACTCTCGTCCGGCGAGCGCCACACGCCGAGGGTTTCGAGCGCGGCGCCGGCCTTGGCGGCAACCTCCGCCAGGGCGTCCCGCTTCTTCGGATCGCAGACGAAGACGGCGGGCTTGGCGTCGCCGAGGAAATAGTCGATCTCGGTCGGCGTATAGGCGGTGTTGAGCGGCAGGAACACGCCCCCCGCCCGCACGGTGCCGAGATAGAGCATCAGCGCTTCGATCGACTTTTCGACCTGGACGGCGACCCGGTCGCCGGATTCGACGCCGAGGCCGGCGAGCACGTTGGCGAAGCGCGCCGAGACGGCGTCGACGTCGGCGTAGGAATAGGAGCGGCCGTCGGGCAGGAGCGCGAAGCGGCGCTGCGGATCGCGCCGTCCGGTGGCGAGCAGCCCGTCGAAAAGCGTGTTGGTCATGCGACGTCCTTCAGTGTGTGTCCGCCGCGGCCGGGCAGGAGGCCGGTGACGGCGCGGCTCGCGGCGATCTCCGCCTCGGCGGCATAGGCCTCGTGCCGCTGCTCGACCTTCGGCAGGTCGTAGAGATAGTTGACCATGAGACCATGGGCCTGGGAAAGGCCGCGGCGCGACGGGTCGCCGAGATGCATGATGCGGTTCAGCATCGCGCCGTTGCCGAGATGGAAGCGGGCGACCGGGTCCTGCGGCTGTCCGTCGGCGCGCTTGGCCCGCAGGAAGTAGCGGGCGGCGAGCGACAGGACGCCGCCCCGCGCCTCCTCGACCTTCGTCGGATCGGCCTGCCAGTCGGTCTCGGCGAGGATTTCGATCGCGCGCTTTTCGCCCGGCTCGAGGCGCTCGCGCAAATCCTTCGGCAGCGCCTCGATCCAGGCGGCGAAGCCGGGGACGGGCGAGAGCGTGACGAAGGTCCTGAGATCGGGGAAGTGCTCCTTCAGGTCCTCTGCCACCTGCTTGATCAGGAACGAGCCGAAAGAGACGCTGGCAAGCCCTCTGTGGCAGTTGGAGATCGAATAGAAGACGGCGGTCTGGGCGTCCTCGGCGGCGATGATCGGCCGCGTCGGATCGAGCACCGCGGCGATCGAGGCGGGGATTTCGTCGGTCAGCGCCACCTCGACGAAGATCAGCGGGTCGTCGGGGATCGAGGGGTGGAAGAAGGCGAAGCAGCGCCGGTCGGCGGGCGCGAGGCGCTGGCGAAGCTCGTCCCAGTTGCCGATGGCATGGACGGCCTCGTACTGGATGATCTTCTCGAGGATCGAGGCGGGGGTGTTCCAGTCGATCGGCCGCAGCATCAGGAAGCCGCGGTTGAACCACGACTGGAAGAGGTGCCGCAGGTCCTCGTCAACCGGGCCGAGCCGGGAAGGATCCTGCCGGACCAGCGGCAACAGCCGCTCGCGCAGCTTGACGAGTTCGGCGGTGCCGCCCGGCGCGAGGTTCAGCCGCCGGAACAGCTCCTGGCGCGGCGGCTCGGCGGCATGCTGCAGCCGGCCGAGCGTCGCCGGGTTCGGATCGGTGGCATAGGCGCCGGCGGCCTCGGCGAGTTCGACCGGATCGGGGGCGAACTCCTCCGCCAGCATGTGGAAGAACCGCTTGATCTTCTTTTCGTCGAGACCGCGGATGCCGTTGATCACATCGGCCGCCATGCGGACGCCCGTCGCCTCGCCGCGCGAGGAGACGAGACGGTGGCAGAGCGCGGCGATCTCGGGCACGTCGATCCCCTGCGGCGCCTCCTCGCCGGAAAACCAGGAGCGGGCGCCGATCGAGGCGAGCAGGTCCGACAGGAGCGAGACGCGGCTCATCTGGCAGCTCCCATGACATAGTCCGGCAGGAACAGCGCGATCTGAGGAAACAGGCAGAGCACCACGATGCCGAGCACCATGCAGAGGACATAGGGCAGGGACCCGCGCAGGATCTGGGCGAGGGTGATGTCCGGCGCGATGCCGTTGATCACGTAGAGATTGAGGCCGACCGGCGGGGTGATCAGGCCGATCTCCATGTTGATCGTCAGGATCACGGCGAACCAGTACGGGTCGAAGCCGGCATTGGTGATGATCGGCAGAAGGATCGGCGCGGTCATCAGGATCACCCCCACCGGCGGCAGGAAGAAGCCCGCCACCAGCAGGAACAGGTTGATCACCGCCATCAGCACCCAGCGGTTCACCTCGAGGTCGGCGATCGCCTGCGCCACCGTCTGGGTGACGAACATCGACGACAGGGCGAAGGCGAAGAGATCGGCCGCCCCGATGATCAGCATGATCATCACGCTTTCCTTGAGCGTGTCGCGGAAGATCACCTGCATGTTCGAGAATTTCCAGGCCCGCGAGAACACGCCGTAGATCACCGCGACGAGGACCAGGCAGAACAGCGCGCCGACGCCGGCGGCTTCCGACGGCGTCGCGACGCCCCCGTAGAGCACGTAGAGGACGCCGACGATGATCGCGAGGAACGGCAGGACGCGCGGCAGAGCGGCGAAGCGATCGGCCATCGAGAAGCTCTGGGTCAGCTCGGAGAGACCCAGCCCGCGCCGCCGGCAGGCGATGATCGTCCAGGCCATGAAGAACACCGTCAGCATCAGACCGGGCAGGAGCCCCGCCAGGAACAGCCGGCCGATCGAGGTCTCCGTCGCGATGCCGTAGACGATCATCGTCACGGATGGGGGAATGAGGATGCCGAGCGTACCGCCGGCGGCGATCGAGCCGGCGGCGATCTCCGCCGGATAGCCGCGCTGGCGCATCTCCGGAATGCCCATCTTGCCGATCGCCGCGCAGGTGGCGGGCGAGGAGCCGGACAGCGCGGCGAAGATCGAGCAAGCGCCGAGATTGGACAGGACGAGGCCGCCGGGGACGCGGTTCAGCCAGCGGTCCAGCGCCTCGTAGAGATCCTTGCCGGCGGGCGAGGAGGCGACCGCCGCGCCCATCAGGATGAACATCGGCACGGCGACGAGGCTGAAGGGCGAGAGATAGCCGAAGAACTGCTCGCCGACGGTTTCGAGGAAGAACCCGCCATAGACCGAATAGAGCGCGCCGAAGGCGACGAGGCCGAGGGCGAAGGCGATGGGCGTGCCGATCGCCAGAAGGCCGAGCAGCGCGACGAGCATCACCAGGCCGGAAGAGAGCGGCGTCACGGGCGGGCCTCGTCGGTGGTGTCGGCAAAGAGGACGGAATGCTCGGCGACGGGCTCGCCGCCGTCGAGCAGGAGGCGCATGATCTCGGCGACATATTGCAGCGCCAGGAGCACGGTGCCGACCGGCATCGGCAGGAGCGGCATCCACAGCGGCACGGCCCAGACGGTGTCGCTGGTCCAGCCGCCGCTCCATGCCTCCTCGAAATGCAGCCAGCCGGCATAGGCGAGAAGCGCGACGAAGAAGAGCGAGAGCAGCGCCGAGAGGATCTGCATCGCCGCCCGCAGCCGCCGCGCCGCGGCCATCTGCAGGATGTCGACGTTGACGTGGCCCTTGACGGTCAGCACCCAGGGCGCGCCGAGAAAGGTCGCCGCGACGATCGCATAGGCGGTGTATTCGGTCTGCCAGACGGTGGACCAGCCGAGCGCGTAGCGCACGAAGACCATGTGGCTGACGGAGAGGACGGCGGACAGGAGCATGATGCCGGCGAGGACGCCGACAGCGCGCGAGACAGCCGTGATCGCCGAGATGTAGAGGCGCATGTTCACATTCTTCCGGACAGTGCGGCCCGCGCAAGCGCCGTGACGGCGGGACCCTCGCCCGCCGGCTGCGATCGGCCCGGGCCGCCCCGTTCGGCGCGGCCCGGGCCCTGGAGAACGGGCGTCACTCGACGGCGAGCGCCTCGTCGATCAGCTTCTTGCCGTTCGGCACCTTCTCGGCGAAGTTCTTGTAGGAGGTCTCCTTGGCGATCTTCAGCCAAGCGTCGTAGTTCTCCTTCGACATGGTTGTGACCTCGACGCCGTTGTCCTTGTAGATTTTGACGAGCTCGTCATCGAGCTTCTTCGCCTCGCCGGCGAAATAGTCCTGCGCGACCTTGCCGGCGGCCATGACCGCCTTCTGCTGCTTCTCGTCGAGGCGGTCGAAGCTGCGCTTCGACATCAGGATCGGCTCGTACATGAACCACAGGGCGTTCTCGCCCGGTGCCGTCAGGCACTTGGCGACTTCGTAGATGCGGTAGGAGACCAGCGAGCCGGACGAGGTGTTGGCACCGGTGAGGACGTTCTGCTGCATGCCGGTGTAGATTTCCGAAGAGGGCATCGAGGAGATCGACGCCCCGGCGCCGACCAGCATCTCCTCGAAGGCGGGGCCGGCGGCCCGCAGCACCTGGCCCTTCGCCGTGTCCGGCGCGGTGACGCATTCCTTCGACGAGACGAAGCCGCCGGCGAGCCAGGCGTCGGAAAGGACGATCGCGCCGGCCTTCTCGACCTCGGCCTTGATGTCGTCCATGAACGGCGAATCGTTCAGCCGCGCGGCGCGCTCGTGGCTGCCGACCAGGCCGGGCATCAGCGTCGCCGAAAAGGCCGGATGGCGGCCGGAGGCATAGTCGAGCGGGAAGGCGGTGATGTCGACCTGGCCCTTGGTGACGGCGCCCCACTGATCCTTCGCCTTGAACAGCGACTCGCCGGGGAAGACCTGCAGCTTCAGGCCCACGTCGGCCTTTTCCAGTTCCTTGCCGATGAGCTGCACCATCTCGTCGCGCACGTCGCCCTTGCCGCCGGGCCACTGGTGCGAGGCGCGCAGCGTCATGTCGGCGGCAAAGGCCGACGTCGTCAGCGCGAGGCCGCAGATCGTCGAAAGCAGCAGTTTCTTCATGGGTCGTTCCTCCCGGTTCGGTTGCGAGGCTCCTCCAAGCCCTGCATCGTACCAACATCGGCTTGCACACCGTGTCAAGGAAATTGTATACGATATTCGGGCACGAACGGCGCAATTCCATCCATGCAGAGACGGTCAGACCAATCCGCAGCCACGCTGGTGGCCGACCCGCCCGAGGCGGAGGTTTCTCCCCGCCGGCCGCCGGCCGGGCGCGTGAAATCGGCGGAGATCCGCGACATTCTCGAACAGGAGATCGCCACCGGCGAGCGCCACGCCGGCGAGCGGCTCGACGAGCAGGCCGTCGCCGCCCGCTTCGGCGTGTCGCGCACGCCGGTGCGCGAGGCGATCAACCAGCTCGCCTCGGCCGGCCTCGTCGCTTTGATCCCCAATCGCGGCGCCTTCGTCCGGGAGACCGGGCTCGGCGAACTGGTCGAAATGTTCGAGGTGATGGCGGAACTCGAGGCGATGGCCGGCCGACTCGCCGCGCGGCGCGTCGATCCGAAGCGGCGCGTGCAGCTCGCGGAGGCGCTCGCCGCCTGCCAGAGCGCGGCGGAAAGGAACGAGAGCGACGCCTATTACTACGAGAACGAACGCTTCCACGAGGCGATCTACGACGCCTGCGGCAACGGCTTCCTCGCCGCCGAGGCGCGGCGACTGCATCAGCGCCTCAAGGCGTTCCGCCGGCTGCAGCTCAGGGTGCCGCATCGCATGCGCCAGTCGCTGGCCGAGCATCGGCGGATCGTGGCGGCGATCGAGGCGGGGGACGGCGAGACTGCCGAGGCCGAACTGAAGAGCCACATCCTCGTTCAGGGCGAGCGGTTCGCCGACCTCGTGGCCAGCCTGAAGCCGAAGCAAGGCTGAGGCGGCTCGGCCGCCGGGGAGCGGCCGGAGTTCCGGCGATCAGGCGCTGTCACGGTCTTGTGAGGCGACGCGCGGCGCGGGACGTGCGGAACTCGTCGCGTTTTTCTTCCGCTGCGGAAGTCCGGCCGGTGCCGGCCGTCCGCCAACCCCAGCGCCCTGGATCGTCACCATGATCAGACTTGCCGCCGTCATTGCCGTCGCCGCCGCCGTCACGGTTTCGGCGACTTTCTCGCCGGCGATGGCCGGCATGACCGTCGCCCGGAAAGTCGAGATGACCGGGCGGGACGGAACCTCGCTGGGGACGGTGTCGGTCATTGTGACGCCGCACGGCGTTCTCCTCGACGTCGCCCTGCAGAACCTTCCGGACGGCAACCATGCCTTCCACATCCACGAGAAGGGCGTCTGCGAGGGCGACTTCAAGTCGGCCGGCGGTCATTTCAACCCCGCCAAGATCGAGCACGGCTATCTCAGCAAGACCGGACCGCACGCCGGCGACATGCCGGATGTCGTCGCGACCAACGGGGTCGCCAAGGTCTCCGTGTTCAATCCCGGCGTGACGTTGTCCGAAGGCGATGCGCCGCTCGATGATGCGGACGGCTCGGCGCTGGTCGTCCATGCCGATGCCGACGACTATGCCTCGCAGCCCTCCGGCGACGCCGGCGACCGCATCGGTTGCGGCGTGATCTTTCCGCCGAAGTGAGACGCCGCGCATTTTCGCGGCGAGCGGCCCTGCAATCGGGCTTGGAGCGATCGTCCTGCGCGGCATCCGTCGTCTGTCAGCCGCCGATCCCCATGCCTTTGTCCCGCGCGTTCGCGGCCTGCCGCCTCAGCCGGCCGGCAGCCAGTGCATCGGCCGGTAGCCGGGGAGTGCCTCGATCCGCCCGAGCCATGCTTTGACCGCAGGATAGGCCGAGAGGTCGAAGCCGCCTTCGCCGGCGACGTGGGTGTAGGCGTAGAGGACGACGTCGGCGAGGCTGGCCGCGGTGCCTGCGAGCCATTCCCGCTCGCCGAGGCGCCCTTCCATGACGCCGAGCGCCTTCATGCCGCCCTTCAGCGTCTCGGCGAGACGTTCCGGCGTGGCGAGGCGGGCGAGCCGCGGATAGATCGTCAGCGAGCGGCGCACCGCGACGTAGGGCTCGTGGCTGTACTGTTCGAAGAACATCCAGGAGAGCATCTCGGCCCTCTCGAACGGGTCCGTCGGGACGAGGGGAGATGCCTCGCCGAGAAAGAACGCGATGGCGTTCGATTCCGGCAGCAGCCGGCCGTCGTCGAGTTCGAGCAGCGGCACCTTGCCGTTCGGGTTTTTCGCCAGAAAGTCCGGCCGCCCGGTACCGCCGTCGTTCGTCGAGACGCCGACGTGGCGGAACGGCCGGTCGAGCAGCGCGCAGACCAGGCGCGGCTTGTAGCAGTTGCCGGAGTCCGGCATGCCGTAGATCGTCAGCATCGTGCGTCCTCTTCGACGTTTCGAGCCGGCAATCTGGCATCGCCGGCAGGCGGGACGCCAATCGATTTTGCTGATTTCTGCGATCGGGCCGTCAGGCGAGCAGGCTTTCCAGCGTCGTCTCGGTCTGGACGGCCGAGAATTCGATGGCGAAGCCTTCTTCCAGATGGCGCACGACGCGGCCCTGCATGATGCCGAGGGTCACGCGCGAATTGAGGGCCGGGCGCACCGCGCACTGGACGGCGGCGCCGGAAAGCGACAGGTCGATGATCTTGACCTGATAGCTGCGGCCGTCGTCGAGCAGGATCTCGACGCGCGAATTGGTCGGCCGCAGGCGTTCGTGGCGGCGATCTTCCGGGAGGTCGAGCTCGTTGCGGTTGGCGAACCAGGTGAGCTGGGCCGCGAGTTTTTCCCGCTTGCGCTCGGAGGCGACGAGGTCGACGGCGAAACCGCCGGCATAGGTGCGGGCGACGTTGCCCTCGAGCCGGCCGATATGGTCGACATAGAAGATGATGCGTTCGCCCGGCCGCGGCTCGACGGGCGTCACCACGGCGATGCCGCCCGGCGACATGTTCTCGACCCGGCACGGAAACTCCTCGAAGTTCTCGCGCATGAAGCGGCCGAGGAGATCGAGTTCGACGCGGCTGAAGCGGCGTCTTTCGGAGGGTTCCTGCCGCGACGGCTGAGGCATCATGTTCATCGCGTTCCGCTCTCGCCCTCCCTATGCCGCCAGATGGGCAATCCTTATGCGAAGAGGGTTAAGGAACCATGCACGGCGCAGCGAACGTCCGTTCGATGTGCGGCAGAGTGCCGCAATTTGCGAATATTTTTACGCGTTAACGAAATTTGAGAGATTTGATTGCCGCAGCCTTCATCCGGGCGTAACTGCAGGACGAGGACATGCACGGTCTTCGTAGCGCTACGGGGTCTCCTCCCGCACGGGGAGCGACGATCAAATTCTTCTAAGCCGCCGGATCTCGATCGGGCGGCTTTTTTTGTGGCGACGCATCGCCGGGCCGACCGGTCGCCGTTGATCGGTCTCGATGCCGCGCCGGCGAGGGGGCCCGGACCGCCGACGCGGATCGGACCGCCGAAGCGGATCGAGGTTTTATCCAATCGGCGGATATGCCAAGGGGAGACGCCCGCGACGGGGCTGCCGCCGCGGCGGGGGCGCGGGATGACGACAGGCCCTGACAAGAGCGGCGAAGGAGTGTGCGTGTCCGAAGAGCCTCAACCGAACGCCTGGCCCGAGCGCGAACCGGTCCGCCGCCCGCCGCCGGCCTTCAACGTTCCCGGCGTCGTCCTCGCGCTCGTGGCGGCCATGGGCCTCGTGCATCTCTGCCGCACGTTGCTCCTCGGCGAACTTGCCGACACCCGCGTCATTCTGGATTTCGCCTTCATTCCCGGCTGCTACGGCAGCGGCCAGGAGATCTGCCAGATCCGGCCGGCGGGCGTCTCGCTCTGGTCGCCGCTGACCTATGCCTTCCTGCACGGCAGCTGGACGCATTACGGGCTCAACACGATCTGGCTCCTGGCCTTCGGCACGCCGGTCGCCCGCCGGCTCGGCAACGCCCGTTTCCTCGGCTTCTGCGCACTCGGCACGATCGCCGGCGCGGCGGCTTTCTATCTCTTCAACGCCGGGCTCGACGTGCCGGTGATCGGCGCATCCGGAACGGTCTCGGCCCTGATGGGCGGCGCCTGTCGCTTCGCCTTCGTGCGCGCCGGGCGCTCGCCCGGCTTCGGCGCCGAGCGGTACAGGCCGGCGATCTCGGTACGCGAGGCGTTTTCCGACCGGACCGTGCTGGTCTTCATCGTCGCATTCTTCGTGACGAACTTCCTCGTCGGGGCCGGGGTCGGCGGCGCCCTGACGGGCGGCGGCGAGGTCGCATGGGAGGCGCATCTCGGCGGCTTCGTCTTCGGCTTCTTCTGCCTGCCGTTTCTCGACCGGCCGGTCGCACGCCGGGTCTAACGGCTGGGCGGTCGCTCTACAAACAAGACCGGTCGTCGTCGCTTCGATCTTTCCGGAAGGGGGGAGATCGGGCCAATCGCCTTGCCCAGTCCCGGTTCCAACAGCGTTCTCTGCGCTTCGCGGATTGAATGTGACATTCGAACCCCGGCCGGCCGAGACGCTTTCGCCGAAAGGCGGTTCGCGCCGGGTCGAAAAGTCACGGAGGTCGGCCTCAGGCGCAACTCGTCGCCTGCGCCGTCCGGCTCACTGCATCCATCAAAGCCCGAAAGCCACGCCCATGCCCCTTGCCGACGGGTTGCGGCTGTCGCACCTTCGTTGATGCGGGAACGACGGGAGGTGCAGATGACAGTCGCTCACATACTCAAGGGCAAGGGAAGCGAGGTGGTGACGCTTCGGCCGGAGGTGACGCTCTCCGAAGTGGTGCAGGTGCTGGCCGAAAAGCGCATCGGGGCGATCGTCCTCGTCGACGATGGCGGCCGCGTCGCCGGCATCGTCTCGGAGCGGGACGTCGTCCGTGTTTTGGCGCGGTCGGGGCCGGTCGTCCTCGAAAAGCCGATCGGCGAGGCGATGACCGTCAAGGTGAAGACCTGCACGACGATGACGCCGATCGAGGAGGTGCTGACCACCATGACCCACGGCCGGTTCCGGCATCTGCCCGTCGTCGAGGACGGGCGGCTCGCCGGGATCATCTCGATCGGCGACGTCGTGAAGATGAAGATCGAGGAGGCCGAGCGCGAAGCGCGGGAAATGCGGGAATACATCGCCGCCGGCTGATGCCGCCGGCTCCGGCGACGCCGGGGCGGCGTCGGGGCCCGGGATCGTTCGGGAAGGGCCGAGACCTGCCGGGCGCGGCGCAGTGCCGCGTCCCGCGGGGGACGTCATGCCGCGAAAAAAATCAGAGGCGGAGCGGTTCTGGATGATGGCTTTCGGCGAGACGCTGGATTTCGGAGATCCGGCTCTTGGTGGCGCCGTAGCCGATCTCGATCGCCTCCGCCGCCCGGAAGAATTCCCACAGCCCGATGTCGCGGACTCGCGGCTGCAGCGACAGGTCCGGCGGATCGCCGGCGAGCCGCGCCCGGGAAATGCGATCCTGGATGATATTGAAGGCGTCGACCATCGTCCGGGTCAGGCCGAGCTTCTTGCGTCGCTGCGCGGCGAAGTCGCGCTCGTCGTCCGGCGGCGACACGGCCCGGAAGGTCTCGCCGCCGGCGAGCTCTTCCTCGTTCGCCCGCATCCGCAGCACGGCGGCGCGTCCGAAAAGGTCGTAGTGCAGATTGACGGCCATGACGTTCTGCTGCTCGAAGACGCGGCAGACGTTTGCGGGGACGGGATTGACCAGCGCCCCGTCCATCAGCCGGCGCCCGCCGCAGATCACCGGCTCGAAGACGCCGGGCAGGGCGTAGGAGGCGCGCATCGCGAGCACCAGCGAGCCGGAGTCGAGCCACACTTCGTGGCCGGTCTGGGCGTCGGTCGCGACGCAGATCAGCGGCCGGTCGAGATCCTCGATGCGGGTCTCGTGCAGCGCCTCGGTCAGCCGGCGCGACAGCCGCAGCCCACCGATCAGCCCGGAGCCGCCGATCCTGAAATCGAGATAGCGGATCAGCCCGCGCCGCGTCAGCGACAGCGCGAATTCCTCGAGTTCCGGCAGCTTGCCGGCGAGATAGCAGCCGCCGACCAGGGCGCCGATCGAGGTTCCGGCGATCATTGAGATCGGCACGTTGAATTCGTCGAGCGCCTTGAGCACGCCGATATGGGCCCAGCCGCGGGCGGCTCCACCGCCGAGGGCGAGCGCGATGCCGCCCGGAAGCTTCGGCTGGACCGCGACGCTTCGCGGCGAGATCTGCGGCTGGTCGATGGGTTCCTCGCGCCAACCGAATACACGTTCGAGCATGACGGCCCTCCGGTTCCGGTCTCCTGGCCGGTCTACTGGAATGACGAGCCTATGCCCAACAATTGACCATCGTATTAAGGGGCGAAGGCCCATGGCTGCGGCCGGCTGTCACGCGGTTGACGCTGTGTGAGCGCCCGGTGCGGCGCCGCCCTCCAGCGTACGGTCCTCGGGCTGGACGACTCTATAGAAGCAAGTCGTTCTACCCGTATGACAGGTGTCGTCCCGCCTTCGACAGTCGACCCGGAGCCAGACGGCATCCTGGTCGCAGTCGACACGCAACTCGCGGACCACCTGCAGGGCGCCGGAACTTTCGCCCTTCTTCCACAGCGCCCGGCGCGACCGCGACCAGTAATGGGCGAGGCCGGTTGCGATCGTCCGGTCGAGCGCTTCGGCATTCATGTGGGCGACCATCAGAAGTTCGCCCGTGGCATGATCGGTCGCGACGGCCGTGATCAGGCCGTTCGCGTCGAAGCGGGGGCGAAGGACGGATCCTTCCTCCTGCTCCGTCCTGTCAGTGGAAGGCGGAGAGAAGCTGCCGGGCGCCATGGCGGCGTCGACGGTGGTCAACCGCCGCAGCCGACGAGCCGGAGGATGCGGTCCTGCTGGGCCGCGTCGTCGGCGAAGCTGCCGCGATAGGTCGCCGTGAAGGTCGAGGAGCCCTGGCTGCGGATGCCGCGCATCGACATGCACAGATGCTCGGCGTCGAGGATCACCGCGACGCCGCGCGGCTTCAGCGTCCTGTCGAGGGCGTCGGCGACCTGCGCGGTCATGGCTTCCTGGGTCTGCAGCCGTCGGGCATAGAGATCGACGAGGCGGGCGATCTTCGACAGGCCGAGCACGCGCCCGTCGGGAAGATAAGCCACGTGGGCGCGGCCGATGACCGGCACCATGTGATGTTCGCAGTGGGTGTGGAACTTGATGTCGCGGACCAGCACGACGTCGTTGTAGCCCGCCACCTCCTCGAAGGTGCGCCCGAGCACGTCCGCGGGTTTCTCGTCGTAGCCGGCGAACAGCTCTTCATAGGCCTTGACGACGCGCTTCGGCGTTTCCTTCAGGCCCTCGCGGGCCGGATCCTCGCCGATCCACCGCAGCAGGGTCTCGACCGCCGCCTCGGCCTCCGCCCGGCTGGGCCGGGCCACCGGGGCACCATCGGTCTTTTCGGGAAATTTCTTGACCACTGCTTCCATGTTCTTGCGCTCCGAAAATGTCGGAATCCGAGCGGCGACCCAAAGGGAGTGGATATCCGGCGCGCCGGAGCGTCCGTCGCCGTCGGTCGAATCTCGCCTCTTCACGTCGTCTCGTTCCCCTTGCCGGGTGAAGGCCGTCAGAAGCGACCGACGCCTCGCCTCGCATGCCGCGACGAGCGGTCTATCGAAGCGGCGACCTCGCACCTATATAATCGGCCGGACGTTCCGATGACAGGGACCGCGTGAAAAACCTCGGAAGAGGAAAATATCGTGATAGACGACCTCTATAATGCCAAGATCCTCGAGTTCGCCGGCAATATTCCGAGGATCGGCAGGCTGGACGACCCCGATGCCAGTTCCACCGCCCATTCGCGGCTCTGCGGTTCGACGGTCACCGTCGACCTCAAGATGGCGGACGGCCGGGTTTCCGATTTCGCCCACGACGTCAAGGCCTGTGCTCTGGGCCAGGCCTCGTCCTCGGTGATGGCCCGCAACATCGTCGGCACGACGCCGGGCGAACTGCGCAAGGTCCGCGATGAAATGCGGGCGATGCTGAAGGAGAACGCCGCGCCGCCGCAGGGCCGCTTCGAGGACCTGAAATATCTGGAGCCGGTGCGCGACTACAAGGCCCGGCACGCATCGACGATGCTGACCTTCGACGCGGTGGTCGACGCGCTCGACAAGATCGAGCGCCAGGGGCGCGGCGAGGTGGCGTGAGAGCCTTCGCCGGACAGGACGGGCGGCCGCCCGCCGCAAACGGGAAACCAGGGCGATGAGGCCGTCGGAAGCGCTCGAAAGACACCGTGAGACCATCCGCGAGATCCTGTCGCGCTATCCGGTGAGCAACCCGCGTGTGTTCGGTTCGGTCGCCCGCGGCGAGGATACGGAGGAGAGCGATCTCGACATTGTCGTGCAGGCTGCGAACGAATTGTCGTATTTCGATCTTTTCCGGGCTCAAGACGAACTCCATCTCGCCATTGGCTCACCGGTCGATCTTCGTTTGGACGACGAATTCTCGGATCGCGTCCTGCGCCGCATTCAGCGGGATTTTCGGGCGCTGTGAGTTCGGCCGAACACGACCCGCTCTTGATCGATGTTCTCGTCGCGCTGCACCGCGCGTGCTTGCGGTGCGAGCGCGTCGTCGAACGAACCAGTCTTCAGCGTCTGCAGGCCGAGGAATTCGACCAGCTTGCATTGGCCAAAGCGGTCGAGCAGATCGGGGAGATCAGCCATCGCGTCATCAGAAAGTTTCCCGATTTCGTGCTGGCCCACCCGGAAATCGAACTTCGCTACGCCTTTCAAATGCGGAATCGCATCGCTCACGGCTATGAAGATCTTTCGTGGTCGACATTGTGGCAAGTGGCGACGCGGTCGGTCGCGGAATTCCGTCGCGCTCTCGAACCGATTCTGATCGATGCCGGCGAAGACCTCTCGTAACTACACCGGTCCCTGGCGGAAGACTCCCGGCCGGCTGTTCGGCGTCGGATTCGTGCGCCTCTACCAGCTGAGCTTCTCGCCGCTCGTTGGCGGACACTGCCGGCATCTCCCAACCTGTTCCGAATACGCCTACGAGGCGATTGCCCGCCACGGGCTGCTGCGCGGCGGCTGGCTGTCGGCGAAGCGGGTGGCGAAATGCGGTCCGTTCGGCGGCCACGGCATCGACAACGTCCCCGAGGCGTGAGGCCGCTCCGAGTAGCTTTCGGACGATTGACTTTCCCCGGGCTTCGTCGGACGCTCCCGTTTCATTCGGGAGGGTCCGCGACCATGGCGCACAAGTTCGAAGTCTACAAGGACAAGGCCGGCGAGTACCGCGTCCGGTTCAAATACAACAGCGAGGTCATCTTCTCGACCGAGGGCTACAGCTCCAAATCCGGCGCGCACCGGGCGATCGAGTCGATCAAGAAGTTCGTTCCCGAGGCACCGACGGAAGACCTGGAATAAGCGAAGCCTTCGCGGCACCATCCGGCAGGAGACAGGCGACCGCCCGGACGCAGGGCCGGCGGCGGCCATCGATCGGCCGGACGACGGCGTGCGGCGACATCGGTCGCTCCCCACGGCGGCTTCCCACTTGAGCAGGAGGTCGGTGCCGCTTATAGGACGGCCCTTGCCCCGCCCGGCGGATTGCGGCGCCGATCGGCGCCCTCCGGGCGACACGCTCCGCAGCGCCGGGCTCGCCGTGCCGAAATCTTAAATCCCACCCGCGCTCGTAGGCGGGACTGGACCCGAGGAGACATGATCATGGCCGAGGCCGTTCGCCTCTCTTTTCCCGATGGTTCCGAACGCACGTTCGATGCCGCGACAAGCGGCGCGGAGATCGCCGTCGGCATTTCCAAGTCGCTCGCCAAGAAGGCGATCGCCTATGCCCTCGACGGCGAGGTGCGCGATCTCGCCGACCCGGTCGGCCGATCCGGCAGCCTCGAGATCCTCACCCGCGACGACCCGCGCGCGCTGGAACTGATCCGGCACGATGCCGCTCACGTGATGGCGGAGGCCGTGCAGGAACTCTGGCCCGGCACGCAGGTGACCATCGGCCCGGTGATCGAGAACGGCTTCTACTACGACTTCGCACGCAACGAGCCGTTCACGCCCGAGGACCTGCCGGTCATCGAGAAAAAGATGGCCGAGATCATCCGCCGCAACGCGGCCTTTTCCAAGGAAGTCTGGTCCCGCGACAAGGCCAAGGCGGTCTTTGCGGACAAGGGCGAGGGATACAAGGTCGAACTGGTCGACGCGATCCCGGAAGACCAGGACGTCAAGATCTACTCACAGGGCGGCTGGTTCGATCTCTGCCGCGGCCCGCACATGGCCTCGACCGGCCAGATCGGCGACGCCTTCAAGCTGATGAAGGTCGCCGGCGCCTACTGGCGCGGCGATTCGAACAATCCGATGCTGACCCGCATCTACGGGACCGCCTGGGCGACGAAGGAACAGCTCGCCGGCTACCTCCACATGCTGGAGGAGGCGGAAAAGCGCGATCACCGCCGGCTCGGCCGGGAGATGGACCTCTTCCACTTCCAGGAGGAAGGGCCCGGCGTCGTCTTCTGGCACGGCAAGGGCTGGCGGATGTTCCAGAGCCTCGTCTCCTACATGCGCCGCCGGCTGGAGGGCGTTTATGAAGAGGTCAATGCACCGCAGATCCTCGACAAGTCGCTGTGGGAGACCTCCGGACACTGGGGCTGGTACCAGGAGAACATGTTCGCGGTGAAGTCGGCCTACGGCTTCACCCATCCGGACGACGAGGATGCCGACCACCGCGTCTTCGCGATCAAGCCGATGAACTGCCCCGGCCACGTCCAGATCTTCAAGCACGGCCTGAAGAGCTACCGCGAACTGCCGATCCGATATGCCGAATTCGGCAACGTCCACCGCTACGAACCATCCGGCGCGCTGCACGGGCTGATGCGCGTGCGCGGCTTCACCCAGGACGACGCCCACATCTTCTGCACCGACGAGCAGATGGCGGCCGAGTGCCTGCGCATCAACGACCTGATCCTCTCGGTGTACAAGGACTTCGGCTTCGACGAGGTCACGGTGAAGCTCTCGACCCGGCCGGAGAAGCGCGTCGGCTCGGACGCACTGTGGGACCGCGCCGAGAGCGTCATGACCAAGGTGCTGGAGGAGATCCAGCATCGCTCCGGCAATCGCATCAGGACCGGCATCCTGCCGGGCGAGGGCGCCTTCTACGGGCCGAAGTTCGAATACACCCTGAAGGACGCGATCGGCCGCGAATGGCAGTGCGGCACCACCCAGGTCGACTTCAACCTGCCGGAGCGCTTCGGCGCCTTCTACATCGACCAGAATTCCGAGAAGAAGCAGCCGGTGATGATCCACCGGGCGATCTGCGGCTCGATGGAGCGCTTCCTCGGCATCCTGATCGAGAACTTCGCCGGCCACATGCCGCTGTGGTTCGCGCCCGAACAGGTGGTGGTCGCGACCATCACCGCGGAGGCGGACGACTACGCCATGGAGGTCGTTTCGGCGCTGAAGGCCGCCGGACTGCGGGCGAGCGCCGACCTCAGGAACGAGAAGATCAACTACAAGGTCCGCGAGCATTCGCTGGCCAAGGTGCCGGTGATGCTGGTCTGCGGGCGCCGCGAGGCGGAGGAGCGGTCGGTGAACCTGCGTCGTCTCGGCTCGAAGGATCAGACTTCGCTCGCCCTCGACTCGGCCATCGCGTCCCTCGCCGCCGAGGCGGTGCCTCCCGATCTGAAGCGCCGGGCGGAGGAAGGCTCCGCCACGGCGCCGGCAGGCGCGGCCTGAGCCGCGCCCGCGCGGGAGCGGGATGAGACCGAGCTTCGCTCGTCATCCCGCTCTTCTTGCGGGCGCATGATCCTCTCCGAAAGCCGGTTACAACGTTGCGGGGGGCATGCCCGCGCAGCGCCCGGCCCGGCGGGCGGAATGCCCTCCAGGTCTCCGGATGCGGCGCATCGAGGACGGCGTCCGGTGCCGCCACAAGCGGCTGCACGCGCCTGCGATGCAACGTGACGAAACGACAATCTCCCGTCCCGCAAACGGCAATGTCGAGGTCCTAGGTTCTTCTTCGAGCGGCGTTTCCCGCTCACGCCGAAAGGAGAAGACCATGTCTCGCAACATCTCGAAATTCGCGCTCGTCCTCTCGGCCGGTGCCGTCCTCGGGCTGACTGCGCTTCCCGCGATGGCCGCCGGTCATCATCGGATGACGACGCTTCGCTCCGCACCGATGAGCTACGGCTATGCCGGCGACGAGACGACGGCCGCCCAGCCGCGCTGCGAAAACGTCGAAGCGCACTATTCCCACTATCCGAAGGCCAGTTCCATGGCGCGCAACGGCAACACGCTGGTGCCGGGCGACGCGACCCTCGGCCAGGAGAATGCCTGGCAGACCGATCTGGCGATCGCGTCGAGCCCCGTCTGCCGGCAGTGACGGAATCGGCGGTGGGGCCGGCAGGACGCCGGCCCGCCAGCGGCGCCGGGCGCGGACAACGCCCGGCGCCGCCGCTCTGCCGGCCGGCGGCAGCCTGCCGGATGTCTCTTCCGCAAGCTTCTGCGGGTCACTTTCCGCGGAAGGCGAGGTCGGAGACGACGACGCTCTTGCCGCCGATCTTCTCGACCACCTGCATGGTGAAGGCGCCGCGGCCGGTATTTTTGATCAGCATGCGGGCGAAGTCGTCGTCATAGATCTTCCTGGCCCAGGTCACCTTGAGGTCGAGCGTGTCGCCCTTCAGCCGGCCGGAGAGCGTCGCCGGGCCGCTGGTCGATCCGGTGTAGGTGCCGGTGTAGAGCTTCGCCTTCGGATCGTAGCGCAGCGTCGCGGCGATCTGCCGGCGCATGAACAGCATGGCCCGGCAGTCGCCGCCGAGGGTGAAGGCCTCGCGGCCGCGCCGGCTGCCGGCCATGTCGCAGGACACGTCGACGGCCGAGGGCAGTTGCCGCACCCTGACGCTGCCGCCGCCGTGCCACGCCCCGTCGAAGCGCGCGAAATAGTCGGGGGCCGCCTGCGCCGCTCCGGCAGCCGCCACTGAAAGACCGGCGGCCAGGGCCGCCATGTGGAACGATCGCTTCTCGATCTTCATGCCCATCTCCTCGTGGGGGCAGATTCTCGGGTCTGGAAGCGCCCCGATGCCCTTGATTGCCGCCGGACATGGCAAAAGCGCGACTTTTTCGCGGGCGGACGCCCTCGGGATCGGGCGGAACGCCCGCCGGCCGTTCACGTTAACGGGACAACCTTCGTCAACGGAGCCCGCCATCCATGGATCTCGTCCGCATCATCATTGCCATCATCCTGCCGCCGCTGGGCGTCTTCCTGCAGGTCGGCCTCGGCAAGCAGTTCTGGATCAACCTGCTGCTGACGCTGCTCGGCTACATTCCGGGGATCGTCCATGCCGTGTGGGTGATCGCCAAATACTGACCCGGCAGCCGAAAGTCCCGTCGCCGAGTTGACATGCCGGCGACCCTGCGATAGCAACCCCGCCAGCCGGCTGGAGCACCGCTCCGGCCGGTTTTCAACGTGTCCCGCGAGTGGTGTCGGTCTGTGCTAACGCCATTCTGTCGGCCCGTCGAGGGCAGAGGAGGGCGCGTTTCCTTGCCGGCCCGTGGCGATCCACGGGCCTTCGTTCTTCGCCAAAAGGAAATGCGATGACCAAGCGCACATCCGCGAAATACAAGATCGATCGCCGCATGGGCGAAAACATCTGGGGGCGTCCCAAGTCCCCGGTGAATCGCCGCCAGTACGGCCCCGGCCAGCACGGCCAGCGCCGCAAGGGCAAGATGAGCGACTTCGGCCTGCAGCTCAGGGCCAAGCAGAAGCTCAAGGGCTATTACGGCGACATCCGCGAGAAGCAGTTCCGCAAGATCTACGACGAGGCCGCCCGCCGCAAGGGCGATACCTCGGAGAACCTGATCGGCCTTCTGGAGAGCCGGCTCGACGCCATCGTCTACCGCGCCAAGTTCGTGTCGACGGTGTTCGCCGCCCGCCAGTTCGTCAATCACGGCCACGTCAACGTCAACGGCGTCAGGACCAACATCCAGTCCTACGTCTGCAAGCCGGGCGACGTGATCGAGGTGCGCGAGAAGTCCAAGCAGAACGTCGCCGTCATCGAGGCGACGCAGCTCGCCGAGCGCGACGTGCCGGACTACATCGAGGTCGACCACCACAAGATGGTCGCGACCTTCCAGCGCATCCCCGGTCTCCACGACGTTCCTTACGCCGTGCAGATGGAGCCGAACCTCGTCGTCGAGTTCTATTCGCGCTGATCCGGCCGACCGGTCGATCCGTTCGAAGTTTTGGAAAGGCCGCCCCCCGGGGCGGCCTTTTTCGTTGGCGGAGGGGCGGGAGGGACTTCGCAGCGCATGACACGGATGGTCTCGCGGCGCATCGTCCGACGTCTCTCATCCTGAGGTGCGAGCCGAGCGCGGCGAGGCAAGCCTCAAAAGGGCGAGGGACGTCGCGAGCCCGAATCCCACAACACCTAGCCGCCACCTCCGCGCAATGGCGTCGCGCCTGGGAACGGGAAACGGCGCGCTGTTCCGCGTTCATCCCTTGGCCACATCGGCCTCGCAGAGCGCTCTTCAGTTCTCCACCTGCCGCGTGAAGTCGGCGACGGGCGCGTTCGGCGCCGGATCCGGGCAGCCGCCGAGATCGCTGCGCAGGGCCATCAGCATCAGGCCGAGCATGTTCCTGCCCGTGCCGTCGGCATTGTCGCTCCAATAGTCGTCGCGGCCGGTCCTGGCGTTGTGTTCGAGAAGATAGGCCTCCTTCGTCTCGATCAGGCCGTCGGCGAGGTCCTTGCCTGAAAACTTCGCCGCCAGCACGTGCCGCATCGCGCCGTCGCGGCCGAGCCCGGCATAGCCGTAATCCGGCGCCACACCGTCCCGCTGCAACTGCCGCTTGACGTGGTAGGCGGCGTCGCCGTCCGGCGCGTTCTCGAACGCCTGGCGCGCCGCCGCGTCGTGCCACCACTTCGTCGCCTGGAATGCCGCCTCGGCGGTGTGGAACGTGCCGCTCGTCCCGCCGACCGTCATGGTCACGGTCGTGAGCCAGAAGTTGCCGAGGAACGGCGCGTCGTAGACGTCGTCCCAGGGCGTGTTGCTGCCGGGATAGTAGAAGGCGACGAGCTCCAGCGTCGCGCCGTCAACGACCACCGGTCTCGGCTTCGGAGAAAAAGGCATCGCTGTTCTCGCGTCGTGAGGAAGGCAAGACGCCGCCGCAAACATACCGCAGGGGAAGATCGGCGTCGACCATGAAGCCGATGCCGGCGGCCGGCGCCGACGGTTCCTGCGGGGTCACGGCGGCGGAAATGCCTGCTTACCTTCGCGCCGGGAAGCCGTTAGAGAGGCCGGGTGCCGAGAGAGAAGGGGTCGACGATGCTGGACGAACGCGATCAGCCGGCGCTTGCCGAGACGGACGTCGCCATCGAAAGCGAGGCGGAGGAAGCCGCCCATCCGCTGTTTGCCGGGGCGCCACGCTCGGTTTCGTTCAAGAAGCTGCGCAAGCGTCTGGTGCGCGAGATGCGCGAGACCATCGAGCGCTTCGCCATGGTGCGTCCGGGCGCGAGATGGCTGGTGGCGATCTCCGGCGGCAAGGATTCATACGCGCTGCTCGCGCTGCTTCACGATCTCAAGTGGCGCGGGCTGCTGCCGGTCGATCTCCTCGCCTGCAACCTCGACCAGGGCCAGCCGAACTTTCCCAAGAACGTGCTTCCCGACTGGCTGACCGGGAACGGCATCGCCCATCGGATCGAGTATCGGGACACCTATTCGATCGTCACCGACAAGCTGCCGGAAGGCGCGACCTACTGCTCGCTCTGCTCGCGGCTCCGCCGCGGCCATCTCTACCGCATCGCCCGGGAGGAGGGGTGCGAGGCGCTGGTTCTCGGCCATCACCGCGACGATTGCCTCGAGACCTTTTTCATGAATCTCCTGCATGGCGGCCGCCTCTCGGCGATGCCGGCCAAGCTCGTCAACGACGAGGGCGATCTCTTCGTGCTGCGGCCGCTGATCCAGTCGGCCGAAAGCGACCTCGAACGCTTCGCGCAGGCGATGCGCTTTCCGATCATTCCCTGCGACCTCTGCGGCAGCCAGGACGGCCTGCAGCGCAATCTGACCAAGCAGATGCTCGACGAGATCGAGACCCGCTATCCCGGTCGCAAGAACGTCATGATGCGGGCGCTCGCCAATGTCCGGCCCGGCCACCTCGTCGATCCGCAAGCCTTCGACTTCGCGGGCCTGTCGCTCGAACCCCAAGGACCCGACTTTTGACCCCCACCATCGACGTCGCCCGCCTCGCCGACCTCCTGCGCGAGGCGGCGCGGAGGGAAATCCTGCCGCGCTTCCGCAATCTCTCCGAGGCCGACATCCGCGAAAAGACCTCGGCGACGGATCTCGTGACCGAGGCGGACGAGGCCGCGGAACGCTTCATCGCCCGCGGCTGCCGGGAGATCATGCCGGACGCGCTGTTCGTCGGCGAAGAATCGGTCGCGGCCGATCCGTCGCTGCTCCATGCGCTCGACGCGGCCGATCTCGCGGTCGTGGTCGACCCCGTCGACGGGACGGCGAACTTTGCCGCCGGCGTGCCGCTCTTTGCGGTGATGATGTCGGTGGTCGTGCGCGGCGAGACCGCCGCCGGCCTGATCTACGACCCGCTCGGCGACGACTGCATGCTGGCGGAACGAGGCGGCGGCGCGCGGCGTCGGCTGCCCTCCGGCGAGGAAACGACGCTCCGGGTCGCACCGCCTCTGCCTTTGTCGGCAGCGGTCGGCTGCGTCAGCTACACCTATTTTCCGGGGGTTCTGAAACGCGCCGTGCTGCCGCGGCTCGAACGGGTCAAGGTCACCGGCAACTATCGCTGCGCCGGCCACGAATACCGGCTGCTTGCATCCGGCGGCGCGCAGTTCTGCGTCTATTCCAAGCTGATGCCCTGGGACCATCTGGCCGGCGCGCTGATCACCGAGGAGGCCGGCGGCCATGTCGGCAAGATCGACGGATCGGCCTATACGCCCCGCGATCGCGAGGGGACGCTGATCGCCGCCGCCAGCGAAGAGAGCTGGCATGCGGCGCGCGAGGCGCTGTTCTCGGACGCCTGAGGGCGATCCCGGCGAGAGCGAAGCAACGCCGACGGCCGGCCAGTACCGGCCGGCCGGGATCGTCCCGCGGCATTGACGCCGCTCCCGCTCCCGCTCACTCGGCGGCGCTCGGTCTGGCGCGCTCGGGATGCGGCCCCGTCACCGCGTCGTACTTCGCCTCGAACAGCCGGCCTTCGGCGAGAAAGACGCAGAAGGTCGACAGCACCGACAGGGTGATGAAGCCGCAGAGCAGCGGGATCAGCGTGCCGTCGTAGAGATAGCCGAGAACCGCCCCGAGGACGCCGCCGACGAAGGTCTGCATGAAGCCGAGCACCGACGAGGCCGTGCCGGCGACGTGGCCGAGCGGATCCATGGCCAGCGCGTTGAAGTTCGTGCCGATGAAGCCGAAGATGCAGAAGTTGAAGGTCATCACCGGAATGAAGAACCACAGCGGCGCCTGACCGCCCGACAGCCACGCCACCACGAGATGGACGAGGGCCGTCGCCATGAAGACGATGAGCGCCCCGTGCGACAGGCGCCGCATGCCGAAGCGCTCCACCAGCCGCGAATTGGCGAAGGAGGCGATCGCCATGAAGATCGCCGTCGCCGAGAAGACCAGCGTGAAATACGGTCCGAGCCCGTAGGCCTGGGTATAGATCTGTTCGGCCTGGTTGATGAAACCGAAGAGCACGCCGAAGATCATCGCCGTTGCGACGGTGTAGCCGAAGGCGACGCGGTTGGTCAGGACGATGCGGAACGCTTCGGCGACGCGCTTGCCGGTCAGTTCGCGGCGGTTCTGTGGGGCGAGCGTCTCCGGCAGGCGCAGCGCCGCCCAGATGCCGACGCCGGCACCGAACAGGCAGATGATCACGAAGATCTCGCGCCAGCTCCCGAACAGCATGATGCCCTGGCCGATGTTCGGCGCGACCACCGGGATCGCCATGAACACCATCATCACCAGCGACATGACGCTCGCCATGCGCCGGCCGCCGAAGCAGTCGCGCACGACGGAGATCGCGATGACCCGGGTCGCCGCCGCTCCGAGGCCCTGGATCGCGCGCATCGTCAGCAACATGGCGAAGGTCGTCGAGAAGGTGGCGATGCCCGCCGCGAGCACATAGACGGCTATGCCGAAGAGCAGCACCCTGCGCCGGCCGTAGCGGTCGCTGAGCGGGCCGTAGGCGATCTGCCCGGCGCCGAAGCCGAGCAGATAGGCGGTGATGACGAACTGCCGCTGGTTGACGTCGCCGACGTCGAGGGCGCTGCCGATGTCCTGCAGCGCCGGGATGAAGATGTCGATCGCCGCGGCGTTCATCGCCATCATGCAGGCGACCATCAAGACGAGCTCCCAATAGGGCAGCCCGTGCGTGTCGGATTTCTGAGCCGGCGCAGCCATTGGAATCCTCAAGGCTTTTCGAGACGGAAAGCGCCGCCACCACCGCGTCGGGCGAGACGAGGCGGGAGGGCGACGAATTGTGCGGAGCGTCCGCGACCCTCGGAACGGCCGATGCCGGCCAGGAATGCGAGGGTGCGAACGAGAACTGTCCACCGCGACACATAGCGGATGCATCGCCCCTGGCCACGCCCTGACGGCGCATGGGAGCGATGCGGGGCGGAGTGATACAGGCCGGAGGAATGCGGTGCGACGCGGCCCTATGGTGCCGCCGGTGGCAGCCGACGCCGGAAACAGCCAGGCGCCGGGGTGTCCTCCATCATGCGCGGTGCCACCAAGCCGAGGCCGTTCAGATCAGCGATACGAGCGCAGCTGTGGCCCGGAATGACCGGTCTTGGCGACATGCCGCGGCCCTTTGCAGGGCAGGGTCAGCCGTTGGCAGCGGCGGCCTGGCTGGTCGAAACGCCGTTCTCCTCGAAGAAGCCCTTCAGCTCGTTCGCCTGGAACATCTCGCGCACGATGTCGCAGCCGCCGACGAATTCGCCCTTGACGTAGAGCTGCGGGATCGTCGGCCATTCGGAATAGGCCTTGATGCCCTGGCGCAGCTCGTCGGACGTCAGGACGTTGACGCCCTTGTACTCGACGCCGAGGTAGTCGAGGATCTGGACGACCTGTCCCGAGAAGCCGCATTGCGGGAAGGACGGCGTGCCCTTCATGAACAGGACGACGTCGTTGGACTTCACCTCGCTGTCGATCCACTCGTTGATGCTGTCCATTTCTTACTCCTTGGGGGTATGCGCCATCTCGTCCGCGTCGGTGGTCTCGCGTCGCTCAAGGCGACCGAGCCTGTCCGACAACTCCATTTCGACGTTCAAGCGATTGAGAATCCGATTTTCGAGAAGAGCGATGTCGCCCTTGATTTCCGACAAGTCGCGCTGCACGGACACGAGACCCTCCCGCATCGTGCGCTCCAACCGGCCGATCAATTGCTGTTGGCGAAGGAGCAGCCCGCTGAACTCCGACTGCCGACGGTCAAGCCGCCGCAGATATTCCAAAGTGTGGCTCGCAACCGTGTCCGGCTCACTCATGGCGCCTACTTAGGTGCGCTGGTCTGCAGCGCAAGAGCGTGCAGCTCGCCACCCATGTTGCCGCGCAGGGCTTTGTAGACCATCTGATGCTGCTGCACGCGGGACTTGCCGCGGAAGCTCTCGGAGACGATTTCCGCCGCATAGTGGTCGCCGTCGCCGGCGAGATCGCGGATCGAGACGACGGCATCGGGAATCTCGTCCTTGATCATCCGTTCGATGTCTCGGGCATTCATCGGCATCGTCGTCTCCGGCTTTGCTCGGCGGGGGCCCTGCGGGTCCCGCTCTCTTTGTCTTCGCATCGCCCCTCGAAGGCGCGGCACCTGCCGCATTCCGCAGCGGGAGCGAGGTCGGTCGAAGCGCGATGATAGAGGCCGGGGAGTCTCCCGGCAATCGGCGTCCGATATGGTCCGCAGGCGCGCCGAGCGTCTCAGGCGGCGGCGGGGGCCTCGACCAGCGAGCCGGACATGTAGCTCGGCAGCCAGCTCTCATGGGCGACGGTCATCGCCCGCACCGTCAGGTCGAGGCGTCCGGCAATCGTCAGGCGCTCGCCGCCGGCGACGCCGAGCCGACGAAGCGGCACGCCGGCCTGCCGCGCCGCCGCTTCGAAGCCTGCGGTATCCGCCTCGCCAAGCGCGACGAGGTAACGCGCCTGGTCCTCGCCGAAGAGGATGGCATGGTCCGGCCCGTCGCCGGCCTCGATCGCTGCGCCGACGCAAGAGGCCATGCAGGTCTCGGCCAGCGCCACGGCGAGGCCGCCGTCGGAGAGATCGTGGCAGGTTCTGATCGTGCCGGCACGGATGAAGCCTCGGACGAAGTCGCCGTGGCGCCTTTCCTCGGAAAGATCGACCGGCGGCGGCGCGCCTTCCTCCCGGCCTTCGATGGTGGCGAGATAGGCGGAGGCGCCGAGATGGCCGCCGTCGCGGCCGACGAGGAAGAGGACGTCGCCCGCCTTCAGCGAATCGACCCGCGCGGTCTTCGTCCGGTCTTCGATCAGCCCGACGCCGCCGATGGTCGGGGTCGGCAGGATCGCCTGTCCCTGCGTCTCGTTGTAGAGCGAGACGTTGCCGGAGACGATCGGGAAGGCGAGGGCCGTGCAGGCGGCGCCGATGCCCTCGACGGCCTTGACGAACTGGCCCATCAGCTCGGGCTTTTCCGGATTGCCGAAATTCAGGTTGTCGGTCGCCGCCAGGGGCTCGGCGCCGACGGCGGTGAGGTTACGCCAGCATTCGGCGACGGCCTGCGCCCCGCCTCGATAAGGGTCGGCCTCGCAATAGCGGGGCGTCACGTCGGAGGAGAAGGCGAGAGCCTTCGCCGGATGGCCGTCGACGCGCACGACGCCGGCGTCGCCGCCCGGCCGCTGCAGCGAGTTGCCCTGGATCAGCGTGTCGTACTGCTCGAACACCCAGCGCCGGGAGCAGAGATCCGGCGAGGCGAGCAGCGAGAGCAGGGCGGCGCCGCAGTCCTCCGGCGCCGGAACCTCGGCGGCGTCGATCAGCGGCCTCTGCTTCGGCGCGACGAAGGGGCGCTCGTATTCCGGCGCCTCGTCGCCGAGCTTCTTGATCGGCAGGTCGGCGACCTCGCGCCCCTCCCACAGGACGCGGAAGCGCAGGTCGTCGGTGGTGCGCCCGACGACGGCGAAGTCGAGCCCCCATTTGACGAAGATCGCCTCGGCCTCGGCGCGCTTGTCCGGATCGAGAACCATGAGCATCCGCTCCTGGCTCTCCGAGAGCATCATCTCGTAGGCGGTCATCCGCGCCTCGCGGACCGGAACGGCGTCGAGGTCGAGCTCGATGCCGAGATCGCCCTTGGCGCCCATCTCGACCGCCGAGCAGGTGAGGCCCGCGGCGCCCATGTCCTGGATGGCGATGACCGCGCCGGTCTGCATGAGTTCGAGACAGGCTTCGAGCAGGCACTTTTCGGTGAAGGGATCGCCCACCTGCACCGTCGGCCGCTTCTCCTCGATGGTCTCGTCGAATTCGGCCGAGGCCATGGTGGCGCCGCCGACGCCGTCGCGGCCGGTCTTGGCGCCGAGATAGACCACCGGCAGGCCGACGCCCTCGGCCTTGGAATAGAAGATCGCGTCGGTCTTCGCGAGGCCGGCGGCGAAGGCGTTGACGAGGCAGTTGCCGTTGTAGCGCGAATGAAAGTTCACCTCGCCGCCGACGGTCGGCACCCCGAACGAATTGCCGTAGCCGCCGACGCCGGCGACGACGCCGGCGACGAGATGCCTGGTCTTCGGATGGTCCGGCGCGCCGAATCTGAGCGCGTTCATCGCCGCGATCGGCCGGGCGCCCATGGTGAAGACGTCGCGCAGGATGCCGCCGACGCCGGTCGCCGCGCCCTGATAGGGCTCGATATAGGAGGGGTGGTTGTGGCTCTCCATCTTGAACACGACGCAGAGCCCGTCGCCGATGTCGACGACGCCGGCATTCTCCCCGGGCCCCTGGATCACCCGTTCGCCCTTGGTCGGCAGGGTGCGCAGCCATTTCTTCGAGGACTTGTACGAACAGTGCTCGTTCCACATGGCCGAGAAGATGCCGAGCTCGGTCAGCGTCGGCTCGCGCCCGATCAGCGAGAGCACCCGGTCGTATTCGTCGGGCTTCAGCCCGTGGGCGGCGACGAGCTCTGGCGTGATGGCGGGTTCGGCGGTCATGTCGGCGGTGTCCCGATGGGCGATGGCAACGTCGTGCCTGTTAGCATCCCCGGGGCGAGGGCAAAAGGCGGCGCTTCCCTTGGCCTTTCCGGGTGTGGACGACGCGGTCAGCCGGCTCTGGTCCAGCCGAGCGACGCCCTCGCGCAGGGGGCGGCGTCCGCCGGCCGCCGCATCACAGGCGTCTCGTCGTCCACCTGGCTGATGGCGCCGCCGCTCAGGCGGTTCTGCAGGAGGATGAGGGCGTAATCGTAGCCCTTGCCGCTCCGCGCCGGCGCACGCAGGCAGAGGCCGTAGCCGTCCACCGTGCCGGCCGGGAGAAAGGTCGTCGCGCGTTCGGCCTTGCGGCGGCGGAAGATGCCGGCGGCGGTGGCGTTGGCATAGGTGATCTCCGCCGCCGAGGGCCGCGCTTCGATGCTGGCTGTTTGAAACGGCTCCGCCGCCGGTGCGGCGTCGCTCGTGGGGCCGGACAGGCCGGTTCCGGCATCAGCTTGGGCCGATGCCGCAGGCGTTGCCAGCGGTGTTTCCGGTGTTCCCGGTAACGGTGCCGGCGAGAGCGACAGCGCCCGCGCGGAATCGCTGCCGGCGCAGCCGGATGCGGTCAACAACGTCAGGATCGCCGCGGCGTGGAGTGCCTGCCGGATCATGGCGCCTCAGGCGGAACAGCCGTCGTCGCCGGCGGACCAGCGCGCGACGTCGGCGGCAATGCGGGCGCCGACCGGCTGACCCGTCAAAGAACCGTAGGTGTCGACGGACGCCGAACCGCTGCGGCCCTCGACGACGAGGAGCGGCCGGGCCTCGGGCTTGCCCTTCGGCACCAGGAGAAAGCGCGGGCGGCCCGAGAAGGAGGAGAGTTCCGGCGCCAGGGAATAGGCGGAAAAGGCCGGGTCCTTCGACTTGAACCAGCAGCGATTGGCGTTGAGCGTCAGCCGTTCCATCCGGTCGAGACCGGTGTCGGCGGCTTTTCCTGCGGTCGCGCCGGGGCGCCCGGCACAGGCGCTGAGCGCCGCGAGGAAGACGAGCGCGACGGTTGCGCGGCCGGGGTGGAAAGGCATGGGGAAGGTCTCAGGCCGCAAGACTCGGCGACATGCCGAGGACGCTCTCGAAGATGCCGCGGCCGTCGGTGCCGCCATGCTCCGCTTCGACGAGGTTCTCCGGATGCGGCATCATGCCGAGGACGTTGCCGGCCTCGTTGACGATGCCGGCGATGTCGGCGATCGCGCCGTTCGGATTGGTGCCCTCGGCATAGCGGAAGACGATCCGCCCCTCGTCCTGAAGCCGTTTCAACGTCGCCGCGTCGGCGAAATAGTTTCCGTCGTGATGGGCGACCGGGCAGCGGATGACCTGGCCCTGCCGATAGGCGCCGGTGAAGCGCGTTTCGGCATTGACCACTTCGAGCTTCACCTCGCGGCAGACGAAGCGCAGCGCGGCGTTGCGCATCAGCGCGCCGGGGAGAAGACCCGCCTCGCAGAGGATCTGGAAGCCGTTGCAGACGCCGAGCACCGGAACGCCCTTTTCGGCCGCCGCGGCGACGGCGCGCATCACCGGCGAGCGGGCTGCGATGGCGCCGCAGCGCAGATAGTCGCCGAAGGAGAAGCCGCCGGGCACGACGACGAGGTCGACGTCGGGAAGCGTCGTCTCCGTCTGCCAGACGGTCTGCGGCGCCTTGCCGGTGATGGTCGTCAAAGCCGCGATCATGTCGCGGTCGCGGTTGAGGCCGGGAAGAAGGACGACGGCGGTTTTCATCGGAACGTCCTTTAGGCGATCTCGACGGAATAGTTCTCGATCACTGTGTTGGCGAGAAGCTGCTCGCACATGGCGTCGAGCTTGGCCCTGGCGCCCGCCGCGTCGTCGCCTTCGAGGGTCACGTCGAAGACCTTGCCCTGGCGAACGGCGCCGACCCCGTCGATGCCGAGATTGCCGAGGGCGGATTCGATCGCCTTGCCCTGCGGGTCGAGGACGCCGGTCTTCAACGTGACGATGATGCGGGCCTTGATCATGGGAGCTTCGTCATGCGTCCTTTTTCGCCGGACCGCGGCGGTCCCTGGAATATACCAACTTCAAAGCCGGTGCCGGCTGCTTCACGGGCCTTCGCCGCTTCACTTGACCAGCACCGGCCCGGAAGGGCGGGGCGGCTCGTTCTCGTTCATGATGCCGAGGCGGCGGGCCACCTCCTGATAGGCCTCGACGAGGCCGCCCATGTCGCGGCGGAAGCGGTCCTTGTCCAGCTTGTCGTTGGTCTGGACGTCCCACAGCCGGCACGAATCCGGCGAGATCTCGTCGGCGACGACGATCCGCATCATGTCGCCCTCGAAGAGACGGCCGGTCTCGATCTTGAAGTCGACGAGCTGGATGCCGACGCCGAGGAACAGGCCGGAGAGGAAGTCGTTGACCCGGATCGCCAGGGCCATGATATCGTCGATTTCCTGCGGGCTCGCCCAGCCGAAGGCGGTGATGTGCTCCTCGGAGACCAGCGGATCGTCGAGCGCGTCGGCCTTGTAGTAGAACTCGATGATCGAGCGCGGCAGCACCGTGCCTTCCTCGATGCCGAGGCGCTTGGCCAGCGAGCCGGCGGCGACGTTGCGCACCACCACCTCGAGCGGGATGATCTCGACCTCCTTGATCAGCTGCTCGCGCATGTTGAGCCGCCGGATGAAGTGCGTCGGGATCCCCATCTTGTTCAGATGCGAGAAGATGTATTCCGAGATGCGGTTGTTGAGTACGCCTTTGCCGTCGACGATCTCGTGCTTCTTCTTGTTGAAGGCGGTGGCGTCGTCCTTGAAGAACTGGACGAGAGTGCCGGGTTCGGGGCCTTCGTAAAGAATCTTGCCTTTGCCTTCATAGATGCGGCGGCGACGTGTCATCAGAAATACTCTATCGTGGTAAAGCGCCACCGGCCGGGCGGGAATCGACCCGGGGCGGGCGCCCATCGTGCGGCTGAATAGACCAAAAGCCCCTTGTTCACAATCGGCCCGGCCGTTGCGACGAAGGATGTGGTGACTCGCGCGGCGATTGCCAGGATAAGGGGCGCCCTGCGCCTGAATAACGCCCGGGCGCTGCCGGGCCGGCATCCCCGCCGGTCGTCACCGAGCCTTGCGGGCATCGTCGCGCAGTCGCTGTCGAAGAATTTGGAGGCCTCGGCCGGAATCGAACCGGCGTGCAAGGATTTGCAGTCCTCTGCGTAACCACTCCGCCACGAGGCCTCACCGGCGCTCTACCTACTGATACGGCTGCCGTTTCGCAAGGGGCGAAATCGCCCCGGAAGCGAAGATCGAGACAGCCTCCCGGGCGGCGGGTCCGCAGGCCGGCCTTGTCCGCGGGACGCCGGCGTTCGGCGCGGGGACGCGCCCGCCGCGCGCCCCTCCGGCCGATACCCTTTCAAATTTCTTGCTTTCGCCACAGTCGGTTAACCGTCGCTTAACCATCGATCTGCGAAAGATTGATTCAAACCCTTTGTTAATCTCGGATAGCGGGTGCGATGGCTAAGCATGTGGCGGTCCTCATGGGCGGATTGTCGTCGGAGCGGCCGGTCAGCCTCTCCTCGGGCGATGCCTGCGCCGGCGCCATCGAGCGGCTCGGCCACCGCGTCACGCGCCTCGACGTCGGGCGCGACGTCGCGGCGAAGCTCGCCGAACTGTCGCCGGACGTCGCCTTCAACGCGCTGCACGGTCCGTTCGGCGAGGACGGCACGATCCAGGGCATCCTCGAATATCTGAAGATCCCCTACACCCATTCCGGCGTCCTCGCTTCGGCACTGTCGATGCACAAGCAGCGGGCGAAGATCGTCGCCAGGGCCGCCGGCGTTCCCGTCGCCGAGGCGAAGGTGCTGCACCGGCTCGATGCGGCGCCCGCCCACGTCATGCCGCCGCCCTACGTCATCAAGCCGGTCGCCGAGGGCTCGAGCTTCGGCGTGCTGATCGTCCGCGAGGACCAGTCGACGCCGCCGCAGCAGCTCTATTCGGCGGACTGGCCCTATGGCGATACCGTCATGGTCGAGCGCTACGTCGCCGGGCGCGAGCTGACCTGCGCCGTCATGGGCGACGTCGCCCTCGACGTCTGCGAGATCGTGCCGGAAGGCCACGCCTTCTACGACTACGATTCGAAATACCTGCCCGGCGGCTCGCGGCACGTCGTGCCGGCGGAACTGCCGAAGCGCGTCGCCCGCCTCGTCCAGGAGCATTCGCTCGCCGCCCACAAGGCGATGGGCTGCCGCGGCGTGACCCGCTCCGACTTCCGCTACGACGACCGCTTCGGCGAGGGCGGCGAACTCGTCTGGCTGGAGGTCAACACCCAGCCCGGCATGACCCCCACCTCGCTCGTTCCCGACATCGCCCGCGCCGCCGGCCACGGCTTCGACGACCTGATCGCCTGGATGGTGGAGGACGCCTCATGCGGCCGCTGAGCCCCCGCTCCGACATCCTGCTCGACCGCGGCCCTGGGCGGCTGGCGCTGCTCTTCGGCCGCACGAGCCGCCGCCTGCAGGCGCTGACGGCGAGCGCCTCGCAGCTCTCGCTGCCGCGCTTCGGCGCCGTCGCCTTCGCGGTCGTCGGCAGCGCCGTCGTCTACGGCGTCGTCGTCGGCGGGCATACCGGCGAGGTGCTCGACGGCTTCGGCCAGCCCCTCGGCTTTGCGATCGACAAGGTGGCGGTTCACGGCAACAGCGAGACCTCGGAGATCGACGTCCTCCAGGCGCTCTGGCAGACCGGCTCGCAGACGCTCCTCTCCCTCGATCCGACGGCGGCCCGCCAGACCCTCGAGGCGATGCCGTGGATCGACCGCGCCTCGGTCTCGAAGATCTTCCCGGACAGGGTGGAGATCAATCTGGACGAGCATCGTCCCTACGCGATCTGGCAGAGCGACGGCGCCTTCTTCGTGGTCAACCGCGAGGGCAAGAAGATCGTCCCATACCTGCCGGGCCGCTTCGATGCGCTGCCGGTCGTCGTCGGCACCGGCGCCGCAGGCTCTGCGGCCGGCATTATCGACGACATGGAGGCCTATCCCGAGCTTCGCGCAAGGGTGAGGGCCTACATTCGGGTCGGCGGCCGACGCTGGGATCTCGAACTGAAGAACGGCGTCGTCATCCGCCTGCCGGAGGAAAAGCCCATCGAGGCGGTGGCGGAAGTCGTGCGCATGGAAAGGCAGAACACGTTGCTCGATCGCGACATCGCGATGGTCGACATGCGGCTTTCCGATCGCGTCGTGGTCCGGCTGACGGACGATTCGCTGAAGCGGCGCAAGGAGCGCCTCGAAGAGCGGGCCAAGCTGATCAAGCGCCTCGCCAAGGACAAGCCCGTATGAGTGTGTTCGGTTTCGGCAAATCCGACCTGCCCAGGATCAAGGCGCTGTCGCCGAAGCGCTCGCGCGTCATCTCGGTGCTCGACGTCGGCTCCGAGAAGATCTCCTGCCTGATCGCCAGGCTGCGCCCGCGCATCGCCGGCGAGATGCTGCCCGAGCGCACCCATGCCATCGAGGTGATCGGCGTCGGCCATCACCGTTCGCGCGGCATCAAGGCCGGCGCCGTCGTCGACATCGCCGCGGCGGAGATGGCCATCCGCCAGTGCGTCGACGCGGCCGAGCGGATGGCCGGGCTGACCGTCGAATCGCTGATCGTCTCGCTCACCGCCGGCCGGCTGAAGAGCGTGCGCCGCCGCGCCGAGACCGACGTCGTCGGCGAGGTCTCGGTCGCCGACCTCTCGCGGGTCAGCGACAGGGCCGCGAAGATGCCCCTCGACGAGGGCCGCATCGCCCTGCATTCGACCGTCTACGACATCCAGCTCGACGACGATTCGGGCCTCGACAATCCCGTCGGCATGAGCGGCGAGCGGCTTTCGGCCAATCTCCATGCGCTGACCGCCGAGATCGCGCCGCTGCGCAACCTCGAGGCGGCGATCAACCGGGCGCAGCTGGTGGTCGAGGCCTTCGTCGCCACGCCCTATGCCAGCGCCCTGGCGACCATGGTCGAGGACGAGGCCCAGATGGGGTCTGCCTGCATCGACATGGGGTCGGGCGCCACGACCATCGCGATCTTCCACAACGGCCGCTTCGTCTATGCCGACCAGATCGCCCTCGGCGGCGCCAACATCACCATGGACCTCGCGCGCGGCCTGTCGATCAGCCCGGCGGACGCCGAGCGGATCAAGGTCATGCACGGCTCGACGCTCGCCGAGCTGCTCGACGACAGCGGCGAGCCGATCATGGTGCAGCCGCTCGGCGAGACCGGCGACGCCCATCCGATCGTCGTCAAGCGCTCGCTGGTCACCAAGATCATCCGCCCCCGGGTCGAGGAGACGCTGGAGCTCGTGCGCGACCGGCTGAACGCCTCGGGCCTCGGTCACGTCATCGGAAAGCGCGTCGTCCTCACCGGCGGCGCCAGCCAGCTCGCCGGCCTCGCCGAGACGGCGCGGACCGTCCTGCAGCGCAACGTCAGGCTCGGGCGACCGCTGGGTGTTACCGGTCTCAATCCGTCGAGCAAGGGGCCGGGCTTTTCGACCTCCGTCGGCCTGTTGATCTACCCGCAGGTGGCGCATCGCGAATACCTCGCGGAGCGCTCGATCGCCGCGCAGGCGATCGAAAAGGCGATGGAGGGGGGACGCTTCGGCTCCTGGCTGCGCCGAGCGCTTTGAGGACTGGGCGCGGCCGGTCCGCCGCGCCGGAAGAAGGACAACGGTGCGCGCCGCGCGCCTTGAGAGAATGGCAACGAACGGCCGCGCGGCAAAACGGCCTTTTTGCGAGTTGAAAGAGGAATGAGGGCATGAGCATCACCTTGAAGAAGCCTGACATCACCGAACTGAAGCCCCGCATCACCGTCTTCGGCGTCGGCGGTGGCGGCTGCAACGCGGTCAACAACATGATCAGTGCCGGCCTCGAGGGGGTCGACTTCGTGATCGCCAACACCGATGCCCAGGCGCTGCGCTCCTCGCGCGCCGAGCGCATCATCCAGATGGGCGTCGCCGTCACCGAGGGCCTCGGCGCCGGCTCGCAGCCGGAAGTCGGCCGGGCTGCCGCCGAAGAATCGATCGACGAGATCTGCGATCACCTGCTCGGTTCGCACATGTGCTTCGTCACCGCCGGCATGGGCGGCGGCACCGGCACCGGCGCCGCCCCGGTGGTCGCCCGCGCGGCGCGCGAAAAGGGCATCCTCACCGTCGGCGTCGTCACCAAGCCGTTCCATTTCGAGGGCCAGCGCCGGCTGCGCATCGCCGAACAGGGCATCGAGGAACTGCAGAAGAACGTCGACACGCTGATCGTCATTCCGAACCAGAACCTCTTCCGCATCGCCAACGACAAGACCACCTTCGCCGACGCCTTCGCGATGGCCGACCAGGTGCTCTATTCGGGCGTCGCCTGCATCACCGACCTGATGGTCAAGGAAGGCCTCATCAACCTCGACTTCGCCGACGTGCGTTCGGTGATGCGCGAGATGGGCAAGGCGATGATGGGCACCGGCGAGGCCTCGGGCGAGGGCCGCGCGATGGCGGCGGCCGAGGCCGCGATCGCCAACCCGCTTCTCGACGAGACCTCGATGAAGGGCGCCAAGGGCCTGCTCATCTCGATCACCGGCGGCCGCGACCTCACCCTCTTCGAGGTCGACGAGGCGGCGACGCGCATCCGCGAGGAAGTCGACCAGGACGCCAACATCATCCTCGGCGCGACCTTCGACGAAAATCTCGAGGGCGTGATCCGCGTCTCCGTGGTCGCGACCGGCATCGACAAGAGCGAGGCCGAGATGGCCGCGCGTCCGGCGATGGCGATGAACCATGCGGCGGTCGCCCAGCAGCAGCGCGTCGCGCCGCAGCCCGCCCCCGCGCCGCAGCCGGCGCCGGTCGCCGCGACGGTGCAGCAGCCCGCCGCCGCGCAGGCCGCCGAGGAGGAAGGCGAGATCGAGGACGCCTTCACCGCCGCTCTCGCCGCGGAGATCGCCCAGGTCGCGCCGCAGCCGGCCGCCCGGCCGGCGGTTCCGACCGCCGAGACGACGATGGCGCCGGTCCAGCAGCCGCGCATGCCCCGCGTCGAGGACTTTCCGCCGGTGGTGCGCGGCGAGATGGAGCAGCGCGCCGCCGCCGCGGAGCAGCCGGTCGACGAGCGCGGTGCCATGGGTCTCTTGCGCCGCCTGACCACCGGCCTGTCGCGCCGCGAGGAGGAAGAGCATCAGGCGGCCGAACCGGCCCGCCGCGCCCATGTCGAGCCGAATCCCTACGCGCCGCGCCGCGTCGCCTCCGAGTCGGCCGCCCGTCCGGCGACGGCCTCGCGCCCGGCGAGCGAGGAGGACCAGCTCGAGATCCCCGCTTTCCTTCGCCGTCAGGCGAACTGATCGCGCGCCGATGTTGCGCGCACGTGACACTGCCCGTCGGAGAAATCCGGCGGGCACTTTCATTTAAGCCATTGATAGGAATAGGATTTGAGATTGGTGTCACGCGTTTTCTTTAACACAAGGATAGAAAGCGTGATTTTGCCGATTTGAGCCGGCGATTTACCAACAATCACAAGAAAATGGGAATCTCGGGGGATTCCTCGCCGGGGGGCGTCGGTCGGAGAGCGGTCGGATTTTGTGTGTGAACGGGCCCGGCGGCCGCTTGAGCCGGCATACCGGGTGGGGAAAGGTTGTCCTGACGTGTTGATGTTCCAGCAGACGATTGCCTCGCGTGTCGATTTCGCCGGCGTGGGCGTGCACAGCGGTCTGCCGGTTCGGCTGGCGCTGCTGCCGGCCGAGGTCGATACGGGTATCGTCTTCCATCTCTTTGGCCAGGACGGACTGGTCCACGAGATCGCCGCCGTGTCGGCGAACTCGGCGCTGACCGACCTGTCGACGGTCGTCGGCGACCCCGCCGGTTCGTCCGTGTCGACGATCGAGCATCTGATGGCCGCGCTCTACGCCATGGGCGTCGACAACGTCGTGGTGCGGATCGACGCCCGCGAGACGCCCATCCTCGACGGCTGCTCGGCCGAATACGTGCGTGGCATCGCCGAGGCGGGCGTCGTCGCCCAGGCCTCCAGGCGCCGCTACCTGCGGGTCCTGAAGCCGGTTTCGGTCGAATCGGGCGGGGCGCGGGCGGAGTACCGCCCCTATGCCGGCACGCGGTTCGAGGTGGAGATCGACTTTGCCAATCCGGCCATCGGCCGCCAGCTCTATTGCGGCGACCTGACGGCGTCGCGCTTCACCCGCGATCTCGCCAGGGCCCGCACCTTCGGCTTCATGGCCGATGTCGAGCGGCTCTGGGCAGCGGGCTACGCGCTCGGCTCCTCGCTCGACAATTCGGTGGTGCTGTCGGACGACGGCGGCGTCGTCAATCCGGAAGGCTTGCGCTTTGCCGACGAATTCGTCCGCCACAAGGCGCTCGACGCCGTCGGCGACCAGGCGCTGGCGGGCCTGCGTATCCTCGGCTGCTACCGCTCCTATCGCGGCGGCCATCGGCTGAATGCCCTGGCGCTGCGCGCGCTTCTCGCCGACCGCAAGGCCTACGAGATCGTCGAGATGCCTTCGCGCCGGGTCGATCCGGTCCGTCACGCGCCGCTGGTCGCGGTCGCGGCGCCCGCCTTCGGGCCGCAGGTTCTCTGATCGGACTTTCCGTATCTGTTTGCCCTGGTGCAGCCGGGACGACGGCGGCGGCCGGGCTTCGGCCGCGCCGCCATGGTGGCGGTCGGTCACTGCGGATGACGGCCGTCATCGGCGGTGACGCAGCGGCAACAATCCCGCACCGAACCGCAAGCGGCAAGCCGAATCCGGTGCCCCGGCCACAAAAAAGGCGCCATGCTCGGGCTTCGGCATTGTTCGGGCTTCGCTCGGGGGATAGTGAAGACGCTCGCAGGACGAACGGGGGCAGGGGACCCTTTACGACATGATCGACGCGACGCGGCATCTTGCCGGACCACTCAAATCGGCCTTCCGCCTGGCGATGGTCGGGACGGTCCTTTCGGCGACGCTCGGCCTTTCCGGCTGCATGTCGGGCGGCGACAACGACGTCGACGTCCTGGCGCTGGCCGCCGAGACCGATCCGCCGGACGTTCTCTACAACCAGGGCCTCGCCAATCTCGAAGGCGGCCGGCTGGGCGAGGCCTCGAAGAAGTTCGAGGCGATCGACCGCCAGCACCCCTATACGGAGTGGGCGCGCAAGGCGCTCATCATGCAGGCCTTCGCCAGCTACCGCGGCGGCAATTACGACGACGCCGAGACCGCGGCGAAGCGCTACATCGCGCTCTATCCCGACTCCGATGACGCCGCCTACGCCGAATACATCGTCGGCCTGTCGCACTATCGCCAGATCCCCGACGTCACCCGCGACCAGAAGCAGGCCGCCTATACCGCGACGGCGATGCGGGCCTTGATGGAGCGCTTCCCGGACACCGCCTATGCCGAGGACGCCAAGTCGAAGCTGCGGATCGCCCGCGACCAGCTCGCCGGCAAGGAGATGCTGGTCGGGCGCTACTATCTCGAGCGCCGCGACTATCTCGCCGCGATCAACCGCTTCAAGAACGTCGTCGACGTCTATCCCGACACCCGCCAGGTCGAGGAGGCGCTCGCCCGCCTGACCGAGTCCTATTACGCCATGGGCCTGATCCGCGAGGCCCAGGCCTCGGCCTCGGTGCTCGGGCAGAACTTCCCCGACTCGCCGTGGTATCACGACAGCTACACGCTGCTGAAAGGTCACGGCCTGGAACCGCGCGAGGGCGCATCGGGCTCGTGGTTCGCGGAAGCGACGAAGAAGATCACCGGCGCCTCCTGACCGGTCCCGCCGTGGCCGGTCCTCCGGTATCGGGCAGGTCACCTCGACCGGGAATTCGTGGGCGGCGCCTCGGCGTCGCCCTTTTCGTGAGGCGCATCGCACCGGAGGCGGGCGCCGTTCGCCGCGGGGCGGGACTGCGGCGGGTTGCGAAACGACGATGCGCGACCGACATTGTTCCCGCTTTATTCTGACCTGACCGCCGATTCGGACATGCTGGTCCATCTTTCCATCCGCGACATCGTGCTGATCGAGCGCCTCGACCTGTCGCTCGGCACCGGCCTGTCGGTGCTCACCGGCGAGACCGGCGCCGGCAAGTCGATCCTCCTCGATTCGCTTTCGCTGGCACTCGGCGGGCGCGGCGACGGCGGCCTCGTCCGCCACGGCGCGAAGCAGGGCGAGGTCAGCGCCGCCTTCGACGTCGCCCTCGACCATCCGGCGCGGCGGCTGCTTTCCGAAAACGGCTTCGACGACGACGGCGACGTCGTGCTGCGCCGGGTCCAGAACGCCGACGGGCGGACGCGCGTCTTCATCAACGACCGGCCCTCCAGCGTCGCGCTGATGCGCCAGATCGGCCTTGCTCTCGTCGAGATCCACGGCCAGCACGACGACCGCGCGCTGGTCGACACGGAGAGCCATCGGACGCTTCTCGACGAGTTCGGCGGGCTCGAGCCCGAGGCCGCGGCGCTCGCGCGATACCATGGCGAATGGCGCGGCGCCCGGGATGCGCTCGCCAGGCACCGCGCGAAGGTCGAGGCCGCGGCCCGCGAGGCGGACTTCCTGCGTAGCGCCGTCGACGAACTCTCCGAGCTGCAGCCGATCGCCGGCGAGGAGGAGGAACTGGCAGAGCGGCGGCAGGTGATGATGCGGTCGGAGAAGATCTCGACCGACGTCAACGACGCCAACGAGGAACTCTCGGGACCCGCTTCGCCGATTCCCGGCCTCGCCAATCTGCTGAAGCGCCTCGACCGCAAGCGGGACGAGCTTCCCGGCCTTCTCGACGAGGCGATCGAGCGGCTGGACGTCGCCTTGGATGCACTCTCCGACGCCCAGAGTTCGCTCGAATCGGCGCTGAGGAGCCTCGAATTCGATCCGCGGGCGCTGGAGTCGACCGAGGAGCGGCTCTTCGCGCTGCGGGCCGCCGGCCGCAAGTTCAACGTCGCGCCCGACGACCTGCCGAAGCTTACGGCGACGATGATCGGCGATCTCGCCGAACTCGACGCCGGCGAGGAGCGGCTGCACGTCTTGGAGCGCGAGGTCGAGGAGCGCTGCGAGCGGTTCGACGCGGCTGCGGCGACGCTGTCTGAGAAGCGCGGGGTCGCGGCGCGGATGCTGGAGGCGGCAGTGATGGCGGAACTGCCGGACCTCAAGCTCGAGCGCGCCGGCTTCATGGTCGAAATGAACACCGACCCGTCCCGGCGCGACGCCTCCGGCATCGACAGGGTCGAATTCCACGTCCGCACCAATCCCGGCACCCGCGCCGGCCCGATGATGAAGGTCGCCTCCGGCGGCGAACTGTCCCGCTTCCTCCTCGCCCTCAAGGTGGCGCTGGCCGACCGCGGCTCGGCCCCGACCCTCGTCTTCGACGAGATCGACACCGGGGTCGGCGGCGCCGTCGCCGATGCCATCGGTCGGCGGCTCGCGCGGCTGGCGGATTCCGTCCAGGTGCTGGCCGTCACCCATGCGCCGCAGGTGGCGGCCCGCGCCGCGACCCATCTCCTCATCTCCAAGGCGGGCGTCGGCGGCGAGGATCGCGTCGCGACGCAGGTCGCGACGATCGACGTCGACGGGCGCCGCGAGGAGATCGCGCGCATGCTGGCCGGCGAGAGCGTGACGGAGGAGGCGCGGGCGGCGGCCGCGCGGCTGATCGGCGCCGGGCGCTGAGGGCGTCGCTCCGCCGTCGCAGGGGCCTGCCGCCCGGCGGACGCGGAGTGATGGCGACGCGGCGATGGCGCGCCGGGCGATTTGATGCGACGGTCGGCGTGTGCGGGAGCTGATCCCGGTTGACGGCCGACGGCCGGTCGGACCGGGAAGGGGAAGGGCTGCGATGGCGCGCGAGGATCTGGTTTTCATCGCCGGGGCGGGGCCGGTCGGTCTCGCTGCGGCCGTCGAGCTGACCCGGCGGGGCGTGCCGGTGCGCATCGCCGACCGGGATGCCGGGCCGACGCCCGCCGATCAGTCCCGGGCGCTCGGCGTCCTGCCGCAGACGCTGCGGATCCTCGAAGCCTCGGGCCTGTCGGAAAAGCTCCTGGCCGCCGGAACGACGGTCGGCGGCGCCGATCTTTCGATCGGGGAGAAGAAGGTGGTCTCGCTCGATCTCTCCGGCGCCCGAACGCCGTACCCCTTCATCCTGTCGTTGCCCCAGGGCAAGACCGAGCGGCTGATGATCGAATGGCTGGGGGCGAGGAACGTCGCGGTGGAGTGGAACGTCCCGGTCGAGGCGGTCGGCGACACGCGCCGGCCGACGGTTCGGCTCGGCACCGGCGAGGAGGTGGCGGCGACGGCCGTCCTCGGTTGCGACGGCGGCCATTCGAAGGTCCGCGAGGAGATCGGCGTGCCCTGGGTCGGCGAGGGCTACCCGGGGATCTTCGCTCTCGCCGACGTCGCCTTTTCCGTGCCGATCGATCCCCACCGGGCGCGCTTCTCGCTTGGATCCCCCGCCGGCACCTCGCATGCGCTGGTGCCGATGAGCGACCGGACGGGCCGGCTCATCGGCTTCCACGACTCGCCGGAAAGGCTCGTCGCGGCGGCGAAGAACGTCGAGCGCGTCATCTGGCAGTCGACCTTCCACGTCGCCTTCCGCCGAGCGGAGCGGATGTCGCGCGGCTGGGTGTTTCTCGCCGGCGACGCTGCCCACGTCCATTCGCCGGTCGGCGGGCGCGGCATGAATCTCGGAATCTGGGACGTCGCGACCTTCGCCTGGCTGTTTTCCGAGCATCGCGAGACCGAGTACGAATCGAAGCGCCTGCCGGTCGTCAAGACCGTCCTCGACCAGACGTTCGCCGGGACGCAGACCCTCGACGATCCGCCCGCCTATCTCGGCCCGCTGCTGCGCTACGTCATGCCGCTCGCGACCGGCGTTCCCTTCGTCGGGCGCCGGATCGCCGAGCGGCTGCTCGCCCTTGACCTGCCGCAGCCGGAATGGCTCTGAGAGGCGGGTGGCGTTTGAGGGGCGGACGAGATGGCGAATGGGGAAGACCGACCGGTCGAGGAATTGAACGAAGCGGAAGCCGCTGCGGAGCTCGCCCGTCTCGCCGCCGAGATCGCCGAACACGATCGCCGCTACTACCGCGACGACGCGCCGACCGTCTCGGATGCCGAATACGATGCGCTGCGCCGGCGCAACAGCCGGATCGAGGCGCGCTTTCCGGCGCTGATCCGCGCCGACTCGCCCTCCGAGCGGGTCGGAGCTGACATTTCCGAGAAGTTCGGAAAGATCCGCCACGCGCTGCCGATGCTCTCGCTCGACAACGCCTTTTCCGACGAGGACGTGGCGGATTTCGCCAGGCGTGTGCGGCGGTTCCTCAAGCTCGCCGAAGACGCGCCGCTGGAGATCACCGCCGAGCCGAAGATCGACGGACTGTCGCTCTCGCTGCGCTACGAGGCGGGCGAGCTCGTCTCGGCCGCGACCCGCGGCGACGGCACCACCGGCGAGGACGTCACCCGCAATGCCCGGACCGTCGGCGACATCCCGGACCGGCTGAAGGGAAATGCGCCGGACATCTTCGAGGTGCGCGGCGAGGTCTATATGAGCCACGAGGCGTTCCGCGCCCTCAACGCCCGTCAGGCCGAGACGGGCGGCCCGGTCTACGCCAATCCGCGCAACGCCGCTGCCGGCTCGCTGCGCCAGCTCGACGCGTCGATCACCCGCTCGCGCAAGCTGAAGTTCTTCGCCTATGCCTGGGGCGAGGCGAGCGACGTTCCCGGAAAGACCCAGACCGAGGTCGTCGCGGCGCTCGGCCGGATGGGCTTTGCGGTCAATCCGCTGATGCGGCGCTTCGACAGCATCGACGCGCTGATCGCGCACTATCATCTCGTCGAGGAACAGCGGGCGAGCCTCGGCTACGACATCGACGGCGTCGTCTACAAGGTCGACGATCTGGAGTTGCAGAAGCGGCTCGGCTTCGTCTCGCGCAGCCCGCGCTGGGCGATCGCCCACAAGTTTCCCGCCGAAAAGGCGACGACGATCCTCAACGACATCGAGATCCAGGTCGGGCGCACCGGAGCGCTCACCCCGGTCGCCAAGCTCGATCCGGTCACCGTCGGCGGCGTCGTCGTCACCAATGCGACGCTGCACAACGAGGACTACATTGCCGGCCGCGATTCGAACGGCGCGCCGATCCGCGAAGGGCGCGACATCAGGATCGGCGACACCGTCGTCGTCCAGCGCGCCGGCGACGTGATCCCGCAGGTGCTCGACGTCGTCATGGACAAACGGCCAAAGGGCGCCGAGCCCTACCGATTTCCCGACCATTGCCCGGTCTGCGGCTCGAAGGCGGTCCGCGAGATGAACCCGCGCACCGGCCGGCCCGATTCCAAGCGCCGCTGCACGGCGGGGCTGACCTGTCCTGCACAGGGGCGCGAGGGCCTGAAGCACTTCGTGTCGCGCAGCGCCTTCGACATCGAAGGCTTCGGCCAGACCTATATCGAGACACTGTTCGACGCCGGCCTGGTGCGTCAGCCGGCCGACATCTTCCGGCTCGCCTTCGAACCGCTGCGCGACGCGATCGAGACGCGCCGGCGGCAGGTCTCCGAGGCGCGGCGGAAGGCCGAGGGCAAGGCCGACCCGGAAAAGCCCGCGAAGAAGGCGGAAACGACGAAGGCGATCGACAACCTCATCGCTGCGATCGCGGCGAGCCGCGAAGTGCCGCTCGACCGCTTCATCTTCGCTCTCGGCATTCCCCAGATCGGTGAGACCTCGGCAAAGGCCCTGGCGCGCCTGTTCGCCGACGTGCCGGCCTTCGTCGACGGGGTCGATGCCGCGGCGAAGGAGCAGCCCGGCGAGGGGTGGCTCTCTTTGATCAGCACACCGTCGATCGGCGGCAAGACGTTCGACGCGATGACCGCGCTCGACGATGACGTGCTCGCCGACGAGGCCTTCGATCCGCTGAAGGACAAGGCTCTGGCGCTGAAGGTCAATCAGCGCGCCGCCCTGCGTGAGCGTTTCGGCGACGCGGCAGGCGTTCGCGCCGCGATCGCCGCCGCCTGCCGTCAGGCGCCCGGACCCGCCTTTCTGGCATTGGCGAAAGACGGTGACATCGGGCCGGTCGCGACGGAGTCGCTGCTGCAGTTCTTCAGCGAAGTTCACAATCGCGATGCCGTGCGTGCATTGCTCGACGTGGGGGTCACGACCACCAACGACCGCGCGAGGCCGGCAAAAGCCTCTCCCGTCTCGGGCAAGACGGTGGTCTTCACCGGCTCGCTCGAAAAGATGTCGCGCGACGAGGCCAAGGCGATGGCCGAGGCGCTGGGGGCGAAAACCGCGGGGTCGGTGTCGAAGAAGACCGATCTCGTCGTCGCCGGCCCGGGCGCCGGCTCGAAGCTGCAGAAGGCCGAGGAGTTCGGCATCGAGGTGATCGACGAGGCCGGCTGGTTCAGGCTGATCGGCCGCGACGGGCCGTGAGCGGCGGCGCCCGCGTGCGGTGCAGAATGATCACGGGCCCTCGCGAAAGCTCCGGGCCTTGCTCGCCGGCTATTGCTTTGACGACCACGGGGCCGCAGCGTCGGCCGATCTTTCGACCACACGGACACATCATGCTCGACCGTTCGACGCGGCGCCTTCCCGCAGTTCTACTCGCCGCCGCCTTTCTCGCCGTTCCGGCCGGCTCCGCCGCCTTTGCCACCGAGGCGCGGGCGAATTCCCACCCGATCGACCGCAACGATTTCGCCGCGGTCCTCGACGTCGCGAAGGGCTATGGCGAGGCCGAACTGACCCGAACGGAAAGCGGCGATCCGGTGGTCGCCGGCGACATCAACGGCGCCGCCTATCAGCTGTTCTTTCTCGACTGCCGAAAGAACCGCGACTGCCGCACCCTGAACTTCTATGCGATCTGGGACACCGCCGACGTCTCGCTCGACCTCGTCAACCGCTGGAACGCCGCCGGCGCCTACAACAAGGCCTATCTGACCGAGGACGGCATGCCGGTGATCGAGCTGAACGCCTCGAACACCGACCTCACCCGTGAACGGCTGTCCGATCTCTTCGACCGCTGGACCGTGACGCTGGCGGAGTTCCCGCGCAACGTCCTCGACCAGGCGGGCCGGTAGCGCCGCCGTGCCGGTCGAGGGCGGAGGAGACGCGGGGGCAGGCGCGCGCTACGACTGGCGGCCTCGACGGGCGTCGTGTCCGGCAACTCGGCTCCGGCGGATCGCGGGATGAGCGGGCGGCTCGTGGATCCCGAGGGCCGCGCGGGCGACGGCGAGGAGGTGGGCAGGCGTGCCGAAGCCGCTGCGGCCATCCGGGCCCTCATGCCGGTGCTGCTCGCCGTCTTGCCCTTCGGCATCGTCTACGGCGCCGTCGCGGTGCAGGAAGGCCTGACCGTCGCCGAGGCGATGGGCTTTTCGGCGGTGGTCTTCGCCGGCGCCTCGCAGCTCGCGGCGCTGCAGCTGATGGGCATCGGCGCGCCGATCTGGGCAGTGCTCCTGACGGTGTTCGCGCTGAACTTCCGCCACGTGCTCTATTCGGCCTCGATCAGCCGGCATCTCGGGGCGTTCTCGCCGGCCCGCAAGGCGCTCGCCTTCTTCGTCCTCGTCGACCCGCTGTTCGGGGCAGCCGAGGTGAGGGCGGCGCGGACGCGGCTGACCCCGGCCTTCTACTTCACCTACGGTCTGACGATGTATGCCGGTTGGCAGCTGGCAACGCTCGCCGGGGCGAGCTTCGGCAAGCTGATCGCCGACCCAGAGGCCTTCGGGCTCGACTTCGTGCTGCCGGTCTATTTCCTCGGCCTCGTCATGAGCTTTCGCAAGCGCGGCTCGTTCTACCCCGTCGCCGGCACCAGCCTCCTCGTCTCGGTCGTCGTCTACGGCATCGCCGGTCCGCCCTGGCACGTCAGCCTCGGCGGCCTCGCGGGGATCGCCGTCGCGGCGCTGCTCGGTCCGCAGCGCAACGGGGCGGGCGGCGGGCCCGGCGGCATGGAAGGAGAAGGCCGGTGAACGCCGCCCCGCTTCTTTCCGAAGGCGCCTGGTCGGTCGGTTCGATCTGGGTCGTGATCCTCGCGGCCGGTGCGCTGACCTATCTGACGCGCTTCGGCGGCCACCTTCTGATGTCGCTCTTCGGCACCATCCCGCCGCGCGCCTCGGCAGCGCTCGATGCCGTGCCGGCGGCGGTGATGACGGCGATCGTCGCGCCGGTGCTCGTCTCCGGCGACTGGGCGGAGCGGATCGCCATCGTCCTCTGCCTGATCGCGAGCTTCCGCCTGCCGCTCATCGTCGTCGTGGTCATCGGCACGGCGCTCGTCGCGGGGCTGCGGGCGCTGGGCCTGTGAGCCGACGGGACGAGCTGGACCGCGGGCGGCGGGCCGGCCGCTCGGCGAAGGTCACACCGTCCCGGGCACGAAGATCCGCTTCAGCACGTTGGTCTTGAACCAGAACTGCTGGACGAGCGCCCCGGCGACATGCAGCGCGACGAGCACCAGTAGCGGGTTCCACATGATCTCGTGGAATTCGCCGAATTCGCCGATCATGCCGAACCAGGCGATCAGGCCGGTGACCGGCATCAGGATCAGGATCGCGTAGATCAGCCCGTGGGTGATCCGGGCGAGCCACGAGGCCCAGGTCGGCTCCTCGGCGGGATAGGGCGGCCGGCCATGGCTGTAGCGGTCCCAGAGCCGCACCAGCGCGGCGAGCAGAACCAGCGTTCCCGCGATGATGTGCACCCAGCCCCAGGTCTCCGTCGCCGGGTCGATCTCGGTCCCCCGGCGCGTCGCTCGCCACATCGCCACCATCCACTCGTGGTCGACGAACTGCACGACGATGAGGACGACGATCGTCCAGTGCAGGGCGACGCTGAGAGTGGACCAGCCCTGCGAACGAGGAGCGGAAACGGACATTGGCGGATCATCCTTCGATCTGGCCGGGCGGGGCGACACGAGCCGGTGCCGCAGCGCAGTTGCCTCAGTCCTTGGCAGCGATGCGCATCGCCCGGCAAGTTAAGAATCGTTCAAAACTGTATCGAAGTGATGGCACTGCGCCAAGGCCGCGCGGCGATCGGCCCCGGCCGGTCCTTTCGATCGTCGACGAAGAGACGGGACCCTCGTCGCGCGGCACCCGTCAGCGGGCGAGTTCGCGGGTCGCCGCCTCGATGCCGGCAAGCGTCAGCGGAAACATCCGGCCGTCCATCGCCTCGCGGATCATCGCGACCGACTGGGTATAGTCCCAGTAGCGCTGGTTCGAGGGATTGAGCCAGGCCGCCTTCGGCCACTTCGCCGTCAGCCGGTCCAGCCAGATGCGCCCCGGCTCGGCGTTCCAGTGCTCGACCGAACCGCCGGGCATGGCGATCTCGTAGGGGCTCATCGCCGCGTCGCCGACGAACACCGCCTTGTAGTCCGGCCCGAAGGTGCGGATCACCTCGTCGGTCGGGATCGTCTCGGCGTGGCGGCGGCGATTGTCCTTCCACAGGCGCTCGTAGGGGCAGTTGTGGAAGTAGAAGAAATCGAGATGCTTGAATTCGGCGCGTGCCGCCGAGAAAAGCTGCTCCACCTCGCGCACGTGATCGTCCATCGATCCGCCGACGTCGAGGAAGAGCAGGAGCTTGATGGCGTTGTGGCGTTCCGGCCGCGTCCTGACGTCGAGATAGCCCTTGCGCGCGGTCGACGTGATCGTCTCGTCGAGCGCGAACTCCTCCCGCGCGCCCTGGCGCACCCAGCGGCGCAGCCTTTTCATGGCAATGCGGATGTTGCGGGTGCCGAGTTCGACGTCGTCGTCGAGATCCTTGAACTCCCTGCGGTCCCAGACCTTCACCGCGCGACGGTGGCGGCTTTCGTGCTGGCCGATCCTGACGCCTTCCGGATTGTAGCCATAGGCGCCGAAGGGCGAGGTGCCGCCGGTGCCGATCCATTTCGAGCCGCCCTGATGGCGACCCTTCTGCTCCTCCAGCCGCTGCCTCAACGTCTCCATCAGCCTGTCGAAGCCGCCGAGGCTCTCGACCAGCTTCTTTTCGTCCTCGGTGAGGTGCTTTTCGGCGAGCCGCCGCAGCCATTCCTCCGGCAGCTCGCGGGCGGCGATCTCTCCCTCCGCCGACCCGGCGACGGCCTCGACGCCCTTGAAGGCCTGCGCGAAGACGCGGTCGAACCGATCGACGAAGCGCTCGTCCTTCACCAGCGCGGCGCGCGCCAGATAGTAGAATCCCTCGACGTCGTAGGTGACGAGGTCGGCGCGCATCGCCTCGAGGAGCTGCAGATGCTCGCGCAGCGTGACCGGGACGCCGGCGGCCTTGAGCTGGAGGAAGAAGGTCAGGAACATGCGCAGAGCTTAGGGCGATCGGCGGCCGGATGCGAGCGTCCGGCTGTTCGGCCGCGCGGGCGGCCGGTAAGAAACGGCCGCCATGACGGAATAGGGCCGGACGCGACATCGCGCGTCCGGCCCCGGTTTCTCGTATTTCAGTCTGGCCAGGGGGGCTAATTGCGGGGATTTTCGTCTTCGTCGGCCGCAACGCTCTCGGCCGGCCGGCGCTCGGCTTCTCCGCCCAGCCGATCGACGCTGCCGGGGCGGTCGAAGGGGTTGTCCTCGCTCGGCCGCGCCTTCGGAGCGTTCTGGCGGTAGCTCATGTCCTGATCGCGGTCCTGTTCGTCGGCGCGATTCTGCTGGTTGTCGAATTTGTCCGGCGCGTTGCTCATCGTCCGGTCCTTCCTTGCCGCTGGTTGTCGCCCTTCCGGAGCTTTCCTCCGGCCCGGCGCCTCGAGCGCTAACCAGCGGCCCGGGGCTTCGTTCCACCACCTCCCGCAACACCGGCGCCGCAATGTAACTTCTGCTTATAAATCGCGCGTACTTTACGTCAATGCAATTATTGCTAACGATACCAAATCTTAAATCCAAACCATTTATTGGGTTGGTTAAAGTTGGACTGAATGCAAGTAAAATCCGGGTAAGGCTTCGGATGTAGTGGGGCCTTGAATTTCTGTTTCGCCAAAGGGACGAGGGACGACGCATGAGCGCCAGATCGAAGCGCCTTCAGAAGACCATCTCGATCGCCATCGTTTCGGCGATCGCCGCAATCCTCTGCGGCGAAATCGTCGTCGACCGGATGCATGAAGCGAACACCGCCCTCCTGCAGGAGACGACGGCTTCGGAACTCGCATTCGCACGCAAGTCTCTCGACCTCGCGGTCCTGCAGAAGAAGATCCAGATCGACGTCGTCCAGGTGCAGCAGTTCCTGACCGACGTCTCCGCGACGCGCGCCCTCGACGGTCTGTCCGATGGTTTCGATCTGGCCAAGGAACATGCCGAGTCCTTCGCCGGCAATCTCGCCGCTGCCCGCGATCTGGCGGTCAGCCTCGACGCCAAGGAGACGCTGGCGACCCTCGACGAACTCAAGGAGGCGTTCCCGCCCTTCTACGCCCTCGGCCAGAGGATGGCGCAGGCCTATGTCGCCGAAGGTCCGGCCGGCGGAAACCTGTTGATGGGCGACTTCGACGCCACGGCGCAGCGCCTCGGCGAGGCGGTCGACAAGTCGGAGGCCAGCATCGACACCCTCCTCGAAAGGCTCGCCTCCCAGCAGAACGACGTCGCGGCCGACGCAGCGGCGAAGGCCGACGTCGCCTCCGCGCTGTCGATCGCCATGGGCTTGATGACGATCGTGGCCGGCCTCGCGCTCATCCTGTTCACGCGCCGCCGCCTGATGGCGCCGCTCGACCACGTCACCGACGCCCTCGACCGGCTCGCCCGCGGCGAGCGAGTGGACGATCTCAGCGAGGCCGGGCGCCGTGACGAGGTCGGCGATCTCGCACGCGCTTTCCAGGCCTTCAAGCGCGCCGCCGAAGAGAAGGCACGGCTCGAAAGCGAGGCCAATGCCCGCCGCGACGAGGCCGATGCCGAGCGCGACCGCGCCGCGAAGTTCCAGGCCGTGACCGCCCGGGAACAGGCGATGGTCGTCGCGGAGATCGGGCAGGGGCTCTCGGCGGTTTCGGCCGGCCGGCTGGCCTACCGGATCGAGGCGGCGTTCCCGGCCGCCTACGAGGGCCTCAAGGCCGATTTCAACTCGGCCGTCGCGACGCTCGACCGGACGATGGCGACGATCTCGCTCGGCGGCGAACAGATCCGCGTCGGCTCGCGCGAAATGTTCCAGGCGACCGACGACCTGTCGCGACGCACCGAACAGCAGGCGGCGAGCCTCGAGGAGACCGCGGCAGCGCTCGGCGAGGTGACGGACGGCATCCGGCGCACGGCCGAAAGCGTCGGCAATGCACGCAACGCCGTCGCCCGGGCGAAGCAGGAGGCCGAACAGTCCGGCAGCGTCGTCGACGGGGCGATCGCCGCGATGGGCAACATCGAGAATTCGTCGCAGCAGATCTCGCAGATCATCGGCGTCATCGACGAGATCGCCTTCCAGACCAACCTCCTGGCGCTGAATGCCGGCGTCGAGGCCGCCCGGGCGGGCGAAGCCGGCAAGGGTTTCGCCGTGGTCGCCCAGGAAGTCCGTGCGCTCGCCCAGCGCTCGGCGGAAGCGGCCAAGGAGATCAAGGCGCTCATCGGCCGTTCGGCGGATCAGGTGGCGGACGGTGTCCACCTCGTCGGCGAAGCCGGCAAGTCCCTGAAGGCGATCGCCGACCACGTCGCGACGATCAACGGCATCGTCCGTGAGATCGCCGCCTCGTCCGAGGAGCAGGCCGCGAGCCTTTCCGAGGTCAACACCGCCGTCACCAACATGGACCAGATGACCCAGCAGAACGCAGCGATGGTCGAGGAATCGACGGCGGCCGCCAACCATCTGTTGAGCGAGGCCGACGAACTGGCCCGGCTGATCGGCCAGTTCGAACTCGCCTCTGCGCCCCGCCGGGCAGCCGTCGCGACATCGCCGCGCAAGCCGAAGCCCGCCTCCACGCCCCGGCTGCAGTCGGTCGGAAACGCTGCGCTGAAGCCGGTGGCCGAGGCGAGCGAGGACGCCGACTGGCAGGAATTCTGAGCGGCGCGGCGGCTGCGCCCGCCGCCGACCGCCCTCGATCGGCCGAACTGTCGAGGGAGCCAACAAAATAAAGACCCGGCGCGGATCGCCTCCGCGCCGGATCTCGTCGTTTCGGGAGCAGCGTTCCCACCTGCGCCGCCGGGCCGCCGGCGGGAAGAAGGCAAGCGGCCGGACCGGTGCTGCGCGGTCCTTGCGGCGACTTGCCTGCGGCCGTCAGGCGAACCGGCGGCGGACGAGTTCCTCAAGGAGATCGGGATCGACCCTGTCGCGCGCCATCAGCAGCCGGGCGATCGGCTCGGCGAGAAGTTCCTCCAGCGTCGGCTCGCCGGTCATGCAGTCCTCCGACAGGCCGGGCCGCGCGCCGGCCGGCCGTTCGACATGGTCGAAGAAACTTTCGAAAGGTTCTGAATTGGCTAACGAAACCATCGTCATCGTCCTCGTTGATGGCAGGCGATATGTGCCAGATTCGGACGGCGGGAAGATGACGTTTCGCATTCGAGCGGGCGGATCACGCGCCTGTGAGGTCAAGCCTCGCGGCGACCGCTGAGCGAGCCGGCACGTCGGTGCGGCGCACGCCAAAAAAACGGCCGCGGACGAAACGTCCGCGGCCATCGAGTACCCATTCGGGATCGGGTGATGGCGGATCAGCGCTTGGAGAACTGGAAGGAGCGGCGGGCCTTCGCCTTGCCGTACTTCTTGCGCTCCACGGTCCGCGAATCGCGGGTGAGGAAGCCGCCCTTCTTCAGGATCGCGCGCAGCGCCGGCTCGTAATAGGTCAGCGCCTTGGAGATGCCGTGGCGCACCGCGCCGGCCTGGCCGGAGAGGCCGCCGCCGGTGACGGTCGCGATGATGTCGAACTGGCCGTCGCGGCTGGTCGCGACGATCGGCTGGCGCAGCACCATCTGCAGGACCGGACGGGCGAAATAGGCCGTGTAGTCCTTGTCGTTGACGACGATCTTGCCGGAGCCGGGCTTCACCCAGACGCGGGCGACGGCGTCCTTGCGCTTGCCGGTGGCATAGGCGCGCCCGTACTTGTCGAGCTTCTGGACGTGGACCGGAGCGTCGGGCTGCGGAGCGGGGACGTTCGCGGCCGAGCCGAGTTCTTCGAGGGAAGAGAGCTGGGACATTATGCGGCCCTCGCATTCTTGGAGTTCAGCGCACGGACATCGAGCGCCTCGGGGTTCTGCGCCTGGTGCGGATGCTCGGGCCCGGCATAGACGCGGAGGTTCTTCAGCTGGCGACGGCCGAGCGGGCCGCGGGGCAGCATGCGCTCGACGGCCTTCTCGACGACGCGCTCGGGAAAGCGCCCCTCGAGGATCTCGCGCGCCTTGCGCTCCTTGATGCCGCCGGCATAGCCGGTGTGCCAGTAGTAGGTCTTGTTCCAGTACTTCTTGCCGGTCAGGACCACCTTGTCGGCATTGACGATGATGATGTTGTCGCCGTCGTCGACATGCGGGGTGAAGGTGGCCTTGTGCTTGCCCCGGAGGCGAAGCGCGACGAGGGAGGCGAGGCGGCCGACGACGAGCCCTTGGGCGTCGATCAGGATCCACTTCTTCTCCACCGTCTCGGTCTTCTGCGAGAAGGTCTTCATGGGTTGCCCCTGGATGTTGTTCTGGTTTCGAGGCAAGCCATCGCGGGCCGCCATACGAAAAGGGCGGCCGGCGGCCGCTCTTCGTGGGCGTCTGCATAAGGACGGAACGGCTGGCTGTCAACGCCGAAAGCGTCGCAAGCCGCCCCGGTGATCCCTGTAATGCAGGGGATAGGCGGAGACGGTATCATAATACCGCACAAATTCCCGTCCCCGGCGGCGGGCTCAGCCAGTGGTCTGGTTCCGACATTTGGCACCGACCTGTGGAGACCGCGCAGCAAATGTCGGAATCGAAAGACCACGAGCCAACTTTTTGATTATAGTGGATTTTTTGAATTTGACACTTGATACGACGCCTCACCCGATCGGGACTCAAATGTCAAATTCGATCCACTAGGCGGGATCGAATAGGTCGCGACCGCGTGGCAGACGGTGGTGCCGTCGTCTTCGCCGGCGATCGCCACCTCGCAGACGGCGAGGCGTTTTCCGAGCTTGAGGATCGAGGCCTTGGCGACGAGCGTTCCCGGCGGCGGCTTGATGAGGAAGTTGATCGACATGTTGGTGGTCACCGCGAGCGCCACCGGCCCGATATGGGCGAGGATCGCGACATAGGCGGCGACGTCGGCGAGGGTGAACAGCGTCGGCCCGGAAACCGTGCCGCCTGGCCGCAGATGGCGTTCGGCGGCAAGGAGCTTCATCACCACGAAGCCCTCGCCGACCCTGTCGACGGAAAAGCCGCTGTCCGGCCCCATCACCTGCGGGAACCCGTCGCGGAGGAATTCCCGCAGGGCCTCGACCGTCATGACCGGTTGCATGGCGCATTCTCCCGTTCCCCGCCGCCGTCGCGAAGCATTGGCGCAGGCGGCTCTCCCGACTATGTTCAGACCATGGAACCGAAGGCGGCGGCAAGGAGGACGTGCGGATGGCGTCGATGATGAGCGCGCCCGACGACGCTTGGCGTTCCGTGGCCGTCCGGGTCTCCCGTCGCGGGCGGGCTCCATGATCCGCCGGCACCGTCGCGATCCCGTTCCGTCTCCCGACCCGAAGCTGAAAGTCGCATGGCCGAGATCCTCGAAATGAAGCCAGACACGCTGCCGCACCCGATCGAGGTGCAGAAGGCGCCGGGCATCACCCGCATCGCCCTGTCCAATCCGCCGGCCAACGCCCTGTCGATCGCGACGATGGCGGCGCTTGCGGCGGCGCTCGAAGAGGCGGCCGACGACAGGGAGTGCCGGGTCGTCGTGCTTGCCGCCCATGGCAAGGTGTTTTCGGCCGGGCACGATCTGAAGGAACTCACCGCCCATCGGTCGGACGAGGACCGCGGCCGGGCCTTCTTCGAGACGACGATGCGCCAGTGTTCGGCGCTGATGCAGGCGATCGTCCGGCACCGCTGTCCGGTCATCGCCGAGGTGAACGGGCTGGCGACCGCCGCCGGCTGCCAGCTCGTCGCCTCATGCGACCTCGCCATCGCCTCGGAGGATTCGCAGTTCCAGACGCCGGGGGTCAATATCGGCCTGTTCTGCTCGACGCCGATGGTGGCGCTGTCGCGCAATCTCACCCGCAAGCACGCGATGGAGATGCTGCTCACCGGCGAGCGGATCGATGCGCGCACGGCGCGCGACTTCGGCCTGGTCAATCGGGTCGTGCCGCCGGAATATCTCGGCACGATCGTCGGCAAATACGCGACGACGATCGCTTCGAAATCGGCGGCGACGGTGAAGATCGGCAAGGAAGCCTTCTACGCCCAGGCCGAAATGGGGCTTGCGGCCGCCTACGACTACGCCGCCGGTGTGATGGTCGAGAACATGCTCGCCCGCGATGCCGAGGAGGGCATCGGCGCCTTTCTCGACAAGCGCAAGCCGGACTGGAGCCACGAGTGACCGGCCCGACCGAGACCGGCGGCGGCGTGGCGAACGGCGCCGCGCCGCTTGCCTATCCTGACGCAATGATCAGCCGGATCCTTTCCGAGACGAAGACCATCGCCATGGTCGGCGCCAGCGCCAGGGAGGTGCGGCCGTCCTATTTCGTCCTGAAATATCTGCTGGCCAAGGGCTTCGACGTCATTCCCGTCAATCCCGGCCTTGCCGGCAGGGCGATCCTCGGCCAGACGGTCTATCCGAACCTTGCCGCGATCCCGCGCCCCGTCGACATGGTCGACATCTTCCGGTCCTCCGACGCGGTGCCGGGCGTCGTCGAGGCGGCCCTGTCGCTCGATCCGCTTCCGAAGGTGGTGTGGATGCAGCTCTCCGTGCGCAACGACGCGGCCGCGGCGCGGGCCGAGGCCGCTGGCATCACGGTGATCATGGATCGCTGCCCGAAGATCGAATATGGGCGCCTGTCCGGCGAGATCGGCTGGAACGGCGTCAATTCGCGGATCCTGTCGTCGAAGAAGCCGAAGCTCGGCCAGGGCTATCAGAGCTTCGGCATCAACACCCGCCGCTGATCCTCTGCGGCGTTGGCGCTGGTACCGCCGGCGGCGAGCGCCCCTCGCAAGCCTCCGACAGTGGCCATTGATAAAGGACGGGGTGGGGCGAAGCGTCGGGGCGCCGTGCCGTCAGGCCGCCCGCCACGTCTCGGACGCGTCGTCGCCCAGTTCGACCTCCACCCGGTTCCGGCCGGCGCGTTTGGCGCGGTAGAGGGCGCGGTCCGCGGCGGCGATGGTGGCGTTCACCGGCCGTTGCGGCTGAAACGCCGCGACGCCGAAGCTCGCCGTCACCCGGCAGCCTTCGCCGAGCTTCAGGTGGCCGAGGGACGCGAACCGCTCGCGGACGGAATCGGCGATCGCCGCCGCCTCGGCGACGCTCGCATGCGGCAGCGGCAAGGCGAATTCCTCGCCGCCGAGCCGCGCCGCGGAACCGCCGGTCTCCTGCAGCAGCGCCGCCAGGCTGCGGATGACGTCGTCGCCGGCGAGATGGCCGAACCTGTCGTTGATCGCCTTGAAGTGGTCGAGGTCGCAGAGCACCACGGCGCCGCCGCCGTGCCGCATCTCCTCGGCGACCTGTTCGAACGCCCGGCGGTTGAGGAGGTTCGTCAGGCTGTCCCGCTCGGACTTGCTGCGATAGCCGAGGATCGTCTCGCGGACGATCTTCGCGACGACCAGAAACGCCACCGCCGGCAGCAGCAGGGTGACGAGGGCGAGCAGCACCACCGCGATCTCGCTGCGCCGCAAGCCGTAGATCGACGGAACGTCGTCGCCGATGCTCGGATAGACGGGAAGCCGCAGCAGGAAGATCGCGGAGAGGCCGCAATAGGCGACGAGCAGCGCGAGATCGAGCGAGTCCTTTTCCTTCTTCCCCGCCAGCGTGACGATGCCGTCGGCGAGCGCCAGGGCAGCGGCGGCCTTGAACGGCAGGGTCTGGTAGAGGTTCTCGAAGCCGAGGCCGGCAAGCACGACGGAGACCGACGACAAGGTCGCGATCGCCGCGACGAAGGTGACGTCCGCCTGGGGGCGTCCGACGAGGAAGCGGACGGCCTGACCGGCGCAGAAATAGGCGAGGGGCATGAGGACGGATTCGCCGACCGCCTGCAGGAAGCTGTCGACGCCGGGCCGCAGCAGCGCGACTTCCATCCCGGCACAGAGAAGGGCCGTCGCGAGCCACAGAAGCAGCGATTTCCGGCGGAATCCGCAGTTGATCAGCGCACACAACACTGCGAGGGCCACCGTCAGGATGGACACCGCTGCGAACATACTGATCTGGTCGGTCACTCGACGTCCCCGCCACGGATTCCAATCGCCGGCTCGCCAATGCCGGGCTGGTATCACCCGTTCGTTAAGCAGGTCTCAACTTCGACGCGCGCCCGCACGTTTCCGGCGAGCCATCCGACTTTAGCGAGACGGCCGGCCGCATGGCAATCGCTGCTGCCGTATCATCGGACGGTCATCACCAGAGAAGCGCCGGACCGGCGGCGTCACGGGAGAATCGGGATCGCCCGGCATCGTGGGTTTCGCGGATTCCCAAGCGAGGGCAGGCCGGAGGCTGCAACACCCCACCCGGGTCGTCACACATCTTCCGCGCAAGGGGAAAGACCGCAGCGTCGCCGGCGACCCATTACCTTCGAACGATCTTCCGCCTGACCCCCGCTCGGGAGGGCCGTCACTGCGGGCCGTTCGGCGCAGTGGCGCCGGTTTCGCCTGCACCGTTCGGCAGCGCCGACGGCGCGATCTCGGTCTGCGACGGATCGGGCGCCGAGGCGTCCGGACGCGCGGCCGGTGCCTCGCCGGTGATCAACTCGTCGCTCGACGCCGCGGGAGAGGTGCCCAAGCCGGAGGAGGCGCCGCCCGCATCCGGACTGGCGACGCCGGTCGCCTGCGACGCCGCGCCGTTCCCGCCCGCGGCGGCCGCGGCGTTGCCCTCGCCGGCGCCGGCCCCGGTACTTGCCGGCGACGCGGCGGCGGTCCGGCCGTCCGAGCCGATCGGCCGCTCCGACACCGTCCCGTCCGCCGAGGCCACCCGCCAGACGGTGTTGCCGGCGTCGTCGGCGACGAGCAGCGCGCCGGTCCCGTCGATCGCAAGGCCCACCGGCCGCCCGTGCGCCTCATCGCCGTCGATGAAGCCGGTGACGACGTCCTGCGCCTTGCCCGCAGGCTTGCCGTTCTCGAACGGCACGTAGACGACCTTGTAGCCGTTGAAGAAGCTGCGGTTCCAGCTGCCGTGCTCGCCGACGAAGGCGCCGTGGGCGAAGCGGCTCGGCATCGCGGTGCCGAAGGAGAAGGTCATGCCGAGGGGCGCGACGTGGCTCGACAGCGCGTAGTCCGGCGCGATCGCCTTTGCCACCATGTCCGGGCGCTGCGGATGAACGCGCGGATCGACGTGGTTGCCGTAATAGCTCCAGGGCCAGCCGTAAAAGCCGCCGTCCTTCACCGAGGTCATGTAGTCGGGCACGAGGTTCGGGCCGAGCTCGTCGCGTTCGTTGACGACGGCGTAGAGCTCGCCGGTCTCCGGCTGGAAGGTGAGGCCGTTGGGATTGCGCAGGCCGGAGGCGAAGACCCGCGCCGCCCCCGTCTGCCGGTCGACCTGCCAGATCGCCGCGCGGCCCTTTTCGGCCTCGATGCCGTTCTCGACGATGTTGGAGTTGGAGCCGACCGAGGCGTAGAGATATTTCCCGTCCGGGCCGAGCGCGAGATCCTTGGTCCAGTGGTGGTCGATCGGGCCGCCCGGCAGCGGCGTCAGCACCTTGGGTTCGGCGGTGATCTCGGTGTCGCCGAGCCGGTAGGGATAGGCGAGGATCGCGTCGGTGGCGGCGACGTAGAGCGTGTCGTCCGCCCAGGCGATGCCGAAGGGCGAGTCCAGCCCTGTGAGGAGGTCGAAACGCTCGTCGACCGTGCCGTCCCGGTCGGTGTCGCGCAGCAGCGTGACGATGTTGCTGGGCTTCTGCGGCCCGCTGCCGCCGCCATGGGCGATCGACATGATCCAGCCGCGGATGATGTCCTTCGGACGGTTCTGCGGCTCGCCGGCGGGACCGCGCGACTGGACGACGAGGACGTCGCCGTTCGGCAGGGTGTGGACCGAGCGCGGATTGACGAGGTCCTTGGCATAGGCCGTCACCTTCAGCCCGTCCGGCACCTTCGGCGTCTCGCCGTCCTGCCAGCCGATCACCTCGGCGACCTTCATGCTCGGAAGGAGCGATCGAGAGGGCTCCGGCAGCACCGGATCGGGGCCGATCTGCTTGGAGATGTCGAAGTCGGAGCCGCCGTCCTGGGCGAGGCCGGGCGTCGCGGCGACGAGCGCCAGACAGCTCGCGGCGGCGAGCGCTGCGGAACGGAGGATGGGGCGATCAGTCATGATAGTAGACTCCAGCGAGGCGCCGGCCCGTCGCCGCGCGGCCGACGGCCGCGGTCACGAGGACGAGGAGGAAGGTGATGGCGGAAAGGACGAGCCCCCAGGGCACGACGGCCGTCCAGCCGTCGCCGGCATGGACGAGGCTGTTGAAGAAGGCGACGACGAGGACGATCAGCCCGAGCACCACATAGCCCCAGCCGGGGCCGGCAAGGCGCACGCTCCGGCGCGTCAGGAGCTCGATCACGCCGACGATCAGGGCAAGTCCGCCGATCACCTCGCCGACGAAGAGCAGCCAGGCCGAAAAATTCTGCCACATCAGGTTCGCCGTCTGCCAGTAGACGATGTCGCTGGCGAGGGTGAGGGTAAAGCAGACGGCCGGGAACGGCACGAGCAGATTGGCGATCGGCTGGGCGAGAGGGGTCGTCCTGACCCCGGCGGTTTCAGATACCATTGGTCGTTTTTCCGATCGATGAATGTCCGTTGAATCGAATGACAGCATCGCCCGCTCGGCGAGCGGACGATGGTCTGGATGGCTGGGGCGGCGCGCGGACCGTTGCCGTGCAAGGATCCGCGGTCCGGCCGCGCCACGCGGTGCGGAGGGCAGGCCGGCCCGCTGCCGCCCCTGCGAAGCGGGAGGCTCCCGGCGCCATCTCCCTAACGCGCGGTGATCACTTCAGTTTCTCGACCATCTGCAGATGCTCCTTGAGCGTCGGCAGCGTCTTCTCCGCAAATGTCCTGATCGGGCCGTCCTCGCCGTTCTTCGCATAGGCTTCGAAAAGCGCGACCGTCTCGACATGCGCCTGGTGCTGCATGGCGACGTAGTCCGCGTCGAAGGCGCTTTCGTCGTCGGCGTTGAGCGTGTCCATCATCTGCTGGTGCCTGGCGTCGAGCCCGGTCGGAACGGCAACGTCCGTCTTCGACCCCCGAACGGCCTCCTTCAGCCCGGTGGCGGCGTCCGAATGGTCCTCGACCATGCGCTTGGCAAAGCTGCGGACGGCGTCGTCCGTCGATTTGGTCAAGGCGAGGTTCGAGGAGTCGATCTCGAAGGTGTTGCCGGTCGCGGCCATCGGCACGAAGTTCTTCGCCGACTTGACGTTCTCGGGAGCCGGGGCCGGCGCCTTGTCGGTGTCCATGGCGTTTTCGCCCATGGCCTTGCCGGTGGTGCCGTTGCCGGAGGACTGGGCGAAAGCCGGCACCGACGCGGCGAGAAGGGCGGCGGCAGCGGTGCTGATCAAAGTGGTGCGCTTCACGGAAGATCTCCCGGAGTTCGGAGCCGGGGAAAAATCCCGCCGGCTTTCGACCTCAAGAGACATGCGGCATTCATTGTTCCGTATCATACACTTAGCCGACGAGCGTTCGCTTTTCCCCGGCGGCTTCGGCGGGTATCGAGTCGGCGGGGGCGGTCACTCCATCGGCAGTTCGATGCCGACGAGTTCCGGCGTCGCCGCGAGGTCGAGTTCGCGCTTCTGGTCGGGGCCCGGGCGGCGCATGCGCTTTCGGGGCTCGAGCCGCTGCGTCGTTCCGGTCTCGATCGCCCGCTCGATGGCGGCGAGCACGATCATGTCGAGGAGGCCTTCCTCGCCGTCCGGCTCCGGCTGCCGGTCCTCGAGGATGCAGTCGGAGAAATATGCCGTCTCTCCGGCGAACTGGTCGACCACCGGCGCCTCGTGGGTCGAGGTCTCGCCGTCCCGGGTGAGGTCGTAGGTGATCCCCGTGCCGTCTCCGAAGCCGAAGGCGGGGGAGACGTTCATCGCGCCGTCGGTGCCGACGAGGTAGAACTGGTCGACGCTCTCGGCCGAATAGGAAAGGGTGAAGCTCGCCTGCCGGCCTTCGGTGAAGCGAAGGACGACGCTGACCGTGTCGTCGCAGCCGAGATCGCGGTCGGTCCGCGAGGCGAAGGCCATGACCTCGATCGGCTCGGCCTCGAAGAGGTTGCGCACGGCGTTGATCGGATAGGTGCCCATGTCGGGGACGGGGCCCGCCCAGTAGCCGCTGGTCGCCCGATGGTTGGACGCCTTGACGGTCTGCGAGAAGGTCGAGGTGAAGAAGCGGGGCTTGCCGATCGCGCCCTTGCGCACGGCGTCGACGATCGCCAGCGTGCCGGGCTCGCAGTGCAGGCGATAGGCGATCATCAGCTTCGCGCCCGAGGCCCTGGCTGCCGCCTCGATCGCCTCGGCGTCTTCGAGGCTCGCCTCCATCGGCTTTTCGAGAAGCACGTGGATGCCGGCCTTCAGCGCCGGCTCGGCGAATTCCCGATGGCGGAAGTTCGGCGTCGCGACATAGACGGCGTCGACCGTGCCGCTCTCGAGCATCTTGTCGTATTCGTCGTAGCCGTAGACGTCGAGCCCGTATTGCCGCGCGAGCGCCGCGCCCTTGTCGCGGTCGCCGGTGACGATGGCGGTCATCAGCGAATTCGCGGTCTGGCCGACGCCGGGCATGAAGGCCGCCTGCGAGATCCAGCCGCCGCCGACGACGGCGTAGCGGATTTTTCCTTCGAGGCTCGGCATGGCGGCGCTCCCTGTCGGCAAATTCAAAATGGCGGGACGGACTTCCTCCGAACCGGCCGAAAAACGGATCGGCGCCCACTCGTCGGGCGATCGGCTGACATGATAAGGCGGGCGGGACATGCGAAAAGCCGGCCAGCCGAATAATCATCCGCCGGCGCGACAGGGAGGCAGGCAATGAACGCACCGAAATTCGAAACGCTGGCGATCCATGCCGGCGCGCAGCCGGACCCCGCCACGGGGGCGCGGGCGACGCCGATCTACCAGACGACGTCCTTCGTGTTCGACAATGTCGACCACGCGGCCTCGCTGTTCGGCCTCCAGCAGTTCGGCAACATCTACACCCGCATCATGAATCCGACGCAGGCGGTGCTGGAGGAGCGCGTCGCCGCGCTCGAAGGCGGCACCGCGGCGCTCGCCGTCGCCTCGGGCCACGCCGCCCAGCTCATCGTGTTCCAGGCGTTGATGCGGCCGGGCGAGGAATTCGTCGCCTCGCGGAAACTGTACGGCGGTTCGATCAACCAGTTCGGACACGCCTTCAAGTCCTTCGACTGGCGCGTGAAATGGGCCGATCCGTTCGACCTCGCCGACATCGAGGCGCAGATCACCGACAAGACCAAGGCGATCTTCATCGAATCGATCGCCAATCCCGGCGGCGTCGTCCTCGACATCGCGGCGATCGCCGAGATCGCCCATCGCCACAAGCTGCCGCTGGTCGTCGACAACACCATGGCGACGCCGTATCTCTGCCGGCCGCTCGAACACGGCGCCGACATCGTCGTCCACTCGCTGACCAAGTTCATGGGCGGCCACGGCAATTCGATGGGCGGCGTCATCGTCGACGGCGGCAGCTTCGACTGGTCGGCGGACGACCGCTATCCGATGCTGTCGGAGCCGCGGCCGGAATACAACGGCATCGTCCTGCACGAGACCTTCGGCAACTTCGCCTTCGCCATCGCCTGCCGGGTGCTCGGCCTGCGCGATCTCGGCCCGGCCATCTCGCCCTTCAACGCCTTCATGATCCTCACCGGCATCGAGACGCTGCCGCTGAGGATGCAGCGCCATTCCGACAATGCGCTGAAGGTCGCCGGACACCTCCAGAGCCACGAAAAGGTCTCCTGGGTCTCCTATGCCGGCCTCGAGGGCGACCTGTCGCACGAGCGGATGATGAAATACTGCCCGAAGGGCGCCGGCGCCGTCTTCACCTTCGGGCTGAAGGGCGGCTTCGACGCGGGCGTCAGGTTCGTCGAGGCGCTGGAGCTGTTCTCCCACCTCGCCAATATCGGCGATACGCGCTCGCTGGTGATCCACCCCGCCTCGACCACCCACCGCCAGCTCTCGGACGAGCAGAAGACGGCGGCCGGCGCCGGGCCCGACGTGGTGCGGCTGTCGATCGGCATCGAGGAGGCCTCCGACATCATCGCCGACCTCGACCAGGCGCTCGCCAAGGCCTGATCGGCGGACGCGCCGCGGGACGACCGACCAGGGCGACGGGCGACGGCCGGCTCCGGCGCCTTGTTTGCTGCAGTGCGGAACGAAGCTCGAGGCCGGTCATTGCTGGCGAGGCCCGAGGCGGGCAAGGATGCGAACGCCTCGGGGCCGCCCGACCGATCGCCAGCGAGGACGCGACCATGACCGACCGTTTCATCCGCTTCGACAAGGAGGGCGTCGAGCCCGAGGCCGGCGCGCCGGCCAAGGAAAAGGTGACGAGCGGCCGGCCGACCAACCGGAGCTGGAACCTCGAGGACGACGGCAACGGCCTTTACGCCGGCATCTGGGAATCGACCGCCGGCGAGTGGCTGGTCGACTATAGCGAGTGGGAGTTCTTCCACATCATCGAAGGGGTCTCGATCCTGACCGAGGAGGGCGGCGAGCCGGTCAAGCTGAAGGCCGGCGACAGCTTCGTCATCCGCCCCGGCTTCAAGGGCCGGTGGCGCGTCGTCGAGCCGACGAAGAAGCATTACGTCATCAAGACGTGAACGGCGGCGTCGTGTTCATGCGCCGCGCGCGGGGCGAAGTCCGCGACCCGGCCGGGCTCGCCCGCGCCCGTTGCCACCCGCGGATGGCGCCGTTATAGCACGGCAAATCCAGATGAACCTGCCGCCGGAGACAAGATGTCCGTCGATTCCGCCACCGTGCGCCGCGTCGCCAAGCTCGCCCGGATCGCCGTCAGCGACACGGACGTGGCGGCGATGGAGGCCGAGCTGAATGCCATTCTCGGCTTCGTCGAGCAACTCTCCGAGGTCGACGTCTCCGGCGTCGAGCCGATGACCTCGGTGACCCCCATGGCGATGAAGAAGCGCCAGGACGCCGTCACCGACGGCGACAAGGCCGACGACATCGTCGCCAACGCGCCGGCGAGCGAGGACCACTTCTTCATGGTGCCGAAGGTTGTCGAATAGGCCATGGCTCCACCGATCGCCGTCGAAACGCCGCTTCAGGACGATATCCGGCAGATGGTCGCCAAGCTGAACGCCTATCTGACCCCGCTGTCGCCGCCGGAGTTCCAGTTCCAGCTGACGGTGGAACAGATGGCCGGCGCCGACGCCACGGTGTTCGTCGCGCGCGACGACGACGGCACGGCGATCGCCATGGGCTCCCTGAAGGTCCACGACGAAAAGACCGGCGAGGTCAAGCGGATGTTCTGCGAGCCGCACTTCAGGGGCAGGGGCATCGGCCGGGCGATCCTGACGGCCATCGAGGCGCGGGCGCGCGACGTCGGGCTGCAGCGCCTCGTCCTCGAGACGGGCGCGACGCCCGGCTTCGAGCCTGCCTGGGCACTCTACGAGCGCGGCGGCTTCAGCGTCTGCCCCGCCGTCCTCGACTATCCCGATTCCGAATTCAGCCGATTTTACGAAAAGAGCCTTTGATCATGAGCGACCTCACCGCCCTCACCATCGCCGAGGCCCGCGAGAAGCTGTCGAAGAAGGAGGTGAGCGCCGCCGAACTGACCGAGGCCTATCTCACTGCCATCGAGGCGGCCAACCCGCAGATCAACGCCTATGTGAAGGTGACCGAGGGCAAGGCGCGGTCGATGGCGAAGGCCTCCGACGAAAGGATCGCCGGGGGCGAGGCCGGGCCGCTGGAAGGCATTCCGCTCGGCATCAAGGATCTGTTCGCGACCGAGGGCGTCCATACCCAGGCCGCCTCGCACATTCTCGACGGCTTCGAGCCGCGCTACGAATCGACCGTGACGGCGAACCTCTTTGCCGACGGGGCGGTGATGCTCGGCAAGCTCAACATGGACGAGTTCGCCATGGGCTCGTCCAACGAGACCTCCTATTACGGGCCGGTGAAGAACCCCTGGCGCAAACGCGGCTCGAACATGGATCTCGTGCCGGGCGGCTCGTCCGGCGGCTCGGCGGCCTCCGTCGCGGCGCATCTGTGCGCCGGCGCCACGGCGACCGACACCGGCGGCTCGATCCGCCAGCCGGCGGCGCTCACCGGCACCGTCGGCATCAAGCCGACCTACGGCCGCTGCTCGCGCTGGGGCATCGTCGCCTTCGCCTCGTCGCTGGACCAGGCCGGCCCGATCGCCCGCGACGTCCGCGACGCGGCGATCCTTTTGAAGTCGATGGCCTCCGTCGACCCGAAGGATACGACCTCCGTCGACCGCGAGGTGCCGGACTACGAGGCGGCGGTCGGCCGCTCGGTGAAGGGCCTGAGGATCGGCGTTCCGAAGGAATACCGGATGGAGGGCATGCCGCAGGAGATCGAGACCCTGTGGCAGACCGGCATTTCCTGGCTGAAGGACGCCGGGGCGGAGATCGTCGACGTCTCGCTGCCGCACACGAAATACGCCCTGCCGGCCTATTACATCGTCGCCCCGGCCGAGGCCTCGTCCAATCTCGCCCGCTATGACGGCGTCCGCTACGGCCTTCGCGTGCCCGGCAGGGACATTGCCGACATGTACGAAAAGACCCGCGCGGAAGGCTTCGGCCGCGAGGTCAAGCGCCGCATCATGATCGGCACCTACGTGCTGTCGGCCGGCTATTACGACGCCTATTACCTGCAGGCCCAGAAGGTGCGCACGCTGATCAAGCGCGACTTCGAGACGGTCTATGCCGACGGCATCGACGCGCTGCTGACCCCGGCGACGCCCTCGGCGGCGTTCGGGATCGGGGATCAGGACATGGCCTCCGATCCGGTGAAGATGTATCTCAACGACGTCTTCACCGTGACGGTGAACATGGCCGGCCTGCCCGGCATCGCGGTTCCCGCCGGGCTCGACGCGGGCGGCCTGCCGCTCGGCCTGCAGCTCATCGGCCGGCCCTTCGACGAGGAGACGCTGTTTGCGCTCGGCTCCGTCGTCGAAAAGGCCGCCGGCCGCTTCACGCCGGAAAAGTGGTGGTAGGCCGGGCGATCCGAGGAACTCGGCGGTAGGCCGTCTCTGACGCTCATCGGGGAGGATGTTGCATGCGTCTCGTCGTCGTCGCAGGTCTTCTTGCCGCTGTCGTTGCCGCAGGCCCGGCCGCGGCGGCGAGCTTCGACTGCCGCAAGGCGGCGACGCCGGCGGAGAAGATCGTCTGCGGCGATCTCCTCCTTTCCGAACTCGACGGCCGGCTCGGCAAGGCATATGCCGCGGTGACGAAGGCCGGCGACTTCGCCGACGAGGCGAAAGGCACGGCCCGCAACTTCCAGGCCGTCCGCGCGAAATGCGGCAGCGACAAGGGCTGTATCCTCGCGGCCTATGTCGGCGTGCTGCAGAGCCTGCAGAACCTCGGCGCCCCGAATGCGGCGCCGGGCAGTGTCTCGGCACAGACCATCGCGGCCGGCGACGCGCCGCGTTCGGGCAAGCTGCCGCAATCGATCGGCGCCTGCGTCACGACGACGATCGCCGGCATCCATCCGCGGCTCGGCGACGGCTCGCCGCCGAAGGACGCGGATTACGATTTCGGGACCGGCGTCGAATACGACAACGGCGGCTACGGCGTTTCCTACGAGCGGGAAGCGGCGCTCCTTCGCTCGAAGCCGGGCGATACGGTGGTCATGTGCCTCGTCTCGATCCCGCACGACTGTCCGCCCGGCGACGAGCGCGGCCGCTTCTACCTCGCCACCAACCAGCGGACCGGCGAGAGCTGGACGCTGCCGGATTCGCAGCACATGTGCGGCGGCGCCTGAGCGCGGAAAACGCGGGCCGAGACACGCCTTCGCTCCGTTCGGCCATCCCGCCGCGGCGCGTGGCCATCGTGTTTCCGGCCGCTATCTGCCCGACGACGGAAGTCACGGCCGCAGCGATCCGGCTAGCCGGCGCGGCGCCGTCGGCGAAAGAAGGAAGCGCAGGGCAGGGGGAATACGACATGGCCACCAGAAATATCGGCCGCGAGACGAGCGGCGTGTTCATCATCTCGGCGACGCCCTTCACCGAGACGGGGGCGGTCGACGCGGCGAGCACCGACCGGCTCGTCGACTTCTATCTCGGCCATGGCGTCACCGGCATGACGATCCTCGGCATCCTCGGCGAGGCGAACAAGCTGACGCCGGAGGAGGCGCGGGGCTTCGCCGCGCAGGTGCTCGCGCGGGTCGACGGAAGGGTGCCGGTGATCGTCGGGGCCTCCGCGGCGGGCCTCGACAATCTGCGGAGCTTTGCGCATTTCGCGATGGACCAGGGCGCTGCCGGCATCATGGTGGCGCCGACGCCGGGACCTTCGGTCGAGGACCGGGTGCGCGGCTATTTCCATCAGCTCTGCGAGGCGCTTGGCCCCGACGTGCCGGTCTGCCTGCAGGACTTTCCGCAGACGACGGGCGTGCCGATCTCGGCCGCGACCATCCTGACGCTGACGCGCGAATGCCCGCAGATCGTCATGCTGAAGCACGAGGACTGTCCGGGTCTCGCCAAGCTCTCCGCCGTCCGCACCGGCTCCGGCACGGCCGATACGCCGCGCATCTCGATCCTCTGCGGCAATGGCGGCCTCTATCTGCCGCAGGAGCTTTCGCGCGGCGCCGACGGCGCGATGACCGGCTTCGCCTATCCGGAGATGCTGGTCGAGGTGGTGCGCGCCCACCGTGCCGGCGAGGTCGACCGGGCCGAGGACGTCTTCGACGCCTATCTGCCCATTCTCAGATACGAACAGCAGCCGGGCTACGGGCTTGCGGTGCGCAAGGCGGTGCTGCGGCACCGGGGGGCGATCGCCTGCGCCCGCACCAGGTCGCCGGGGCCGAAGCTCGGGCCGATCGACGAGGCCGAGCTGATGCGGCTGATCGCCCGGACCGAGGAGAGGGTGAAGGGCCTGCCGACCGGCGCCTGAGGATCGCCGCCAGGGCGCTCTCCGAACCTGGGCCTCCTGCACGTTCGACGTCTCGCCGCCGGGCAGGCCTCAGCCACGCCCTTCGCCGGCCGAAAGGCTCGCCGCGGCCTCGACCACGAGGCGGCACAGGTCGCTTTCCCGCTCGCGGAACCGGCTGGTCAGGGTGCCGAGATTGATCGCCGCGACGACGCCGCCGCCCGCGTCGCGCACCGGGGCGGCGATGCCGGTCGAGCCGGTGATGAATTCCTGGTCGTTCACCGCATAGCCCCGCCCCCGCACCTCGGCGAGCAGCGCCAGCAGCGCCTCCCGGTCGGTGATGGTGAAGCCGGTGTAGGAGAGCAGGCTCACCCGGTCGAGATAGGCCGCGATCTCGTCTTCGCTGCGAAAGGCGAGGAGCGCCCGGCCGGTCGCGGTACAGTAGGCGGCGATCGGCGACTGCAGGTCGACGTCGTAGCGCACCGCCTGGCGGCTGACGCATTTGGCGAGGCGGCGGATGTCGCCGCGCGCGTTCATCGTCGACAGGAGCACCGTCTCGCCCGACGCGTCGCGCAGCCGCTCCATGACCGGCCGCGCCCGCGCGACCAGCGGCTCCTCGCTCGGCCGGAAGGGAAAGCCGTGACGGCTCGCCTCGACGAGAAGATAGCGGCCCTCGCGGTCCTGGACGACGTGGCCGCGCGCGATCAGCGTCTGCAGCAGCGCGTGGGCACTGCTCTTGGGAAAGCCGAGGGCGCCGACGATGGCGCTGAACGTCACCGGCTCGCGGCAGGAAGCGAGATGCTCCAGAAGGTCGAGGATCCGACCCGCGCTCTTCACCTCGGAGTTCATGTATGTGAACGCCACCCGGTTGCTGACCTATTCCTGGGCTCATAACCTGACTGCACAGACAAGCACCAGAGGCGGGCCAACGCCTTGCCGGGACTGTGGCGACGCTGCGGCACCGGACCAAGCCGATAGTCGGCGCCCCTCAGTGGACGGACCAGAATGCCCTCGACGATGCCGCCAGAGACCGCCGATCCGAAGACGCCGTGGACCTGGCCGGAGCCGGTCTGGCGCGAGCGCGTCGCGAAGGTGCGGGCGGGGCGTTCGCTGAAGCCCGCGGCCTGGAAGGACGGGGCGCGGATGGCGGTGGCGCTGTCCTTCGATTCCGATCACGAGACCATCGACCTGCGCAACGGCGGCGCCTCCGCCGGCAGGATGAGCCAGGGGCAGTACGGCGCCCGCTCCGGCATGCCCCGCATTCTCGGCACTTTGGAGCGCCACGGCGTCCCGGCGTCGTTCTTCATGCCCGCGGTCTCGGCGATGCTGCATCCGCAGGAGGTCCGCCGGGTCGCCGGCGCCGGCCACGAGATCGGCATCCACTCCTGGATCCACGAATTCAATTCGGTCCTCGACCACGCGACCGAGCGCGACCTTTCCTTGCGCGCGGCGGACGCGCTTGCGGGCATCTGCGGCGTCAGGCCGGTGGGCATGCGCACCGCGTCCTGGGATTTCTCGCCGCACACGCTGGCGATCATCCGCGAGATGGGCCTCCTCTACGATTCCTCGCTGATGGCGGACGACGAACCCTACGAACTCATGGAAAACGGCGAGGCGACGGGTGTCGTTGAGATACCGGTCGAGTGGATCCGGGACGACGCGCCCTATTTCAACATGGACCGCGCGGCGAGCGCGCGCCCCTATGGCGGGCCGGCGATGCTCCTCGACATCCTGCGGCGGGAACTCGACCTCGCCTATGAGGAGGGCGGCCTGTTCCAGGTGACGCTGCACCCGCATCACGTCGGCCACCGCTCGCGCATCTTCATCCTCGACGAGATCATCCGCCTCGCCAGGGCCAAGGCGGGCGTCTGGTTCGCCACCCATGCCGACGTCGCGCGCTTCTGCGCGGCAGAGGCCGGCCTGTCCGCCGGCTGAGACCTTGCTGACGACAATCCACCACGAAGGACGAAAGGGAATACCGTTGCTCAGATTGCTAGCCGCAACCGCCCTCGCCATGGGCATCCTCGCCGCACCGGCCTTCGCCCAGTCGGGGAAGGAAACCCTGACGATCGACCTGCCGAACGACGCGGCGACCCTCGATCCGCACCTGCAGTGGAACACCGACAGCTACTCGGTCTACCGCAACATTTTCGACAATCTCGTCACCCGCGACGCCGACGGCAAGGTCGTCCCGCAGATCGCCACGGCCTGGAAATACGTCGACGACAAGACGCTCGACTTCGACATCCGCGAGGGCGTCACCTTTCACGACGGCAGCAAGCTCACTGCGGAAGACGTCGCCTACAGCGTCAACCGGATCATCGATCCCGAACTGAAGAGCCCGCAGTTCTCCCAGTTCAGCCAGATCGAGAAGGCCGAGGCGCTTGAGGACGGCAAGGTGCGGATCACCACCAAGTCGCCCTATCCGGCGCTGCTGGCGCAGCTCGTCAAGCTGTCGATCGTGCCGAAGGCCTATGTCGAGAAGGTCGGCGATGCGGGCTTCAATGCCAAGCCGATCGGCAGCGGGCCCTACAAGTTCGTCAGCCATCAGGACGGCGTGCGCACCGAGCTCGACGCCAACGAGGACTACTGGGGCGGCACGCCGCCGTTCAAGCACGTCACCTTCCGGGCGGTGCCGGACGTCTCCACCCGCATCGCCGATCTGAGGACCGGGCAGGCGGATCTCGTGCGCGACGTTCCGCCGGATCAGGCCGTCACCCTCAAGGACGAACCGAACGTCCAGATCCTCTCGGTGCCGACCGAGCGCGTCGGCTACCTCTACATCAACGCCGAGGCCGGTCCCACCAAGGACGTCCGGGTGCGCAAGGCGATCGCCTATGCCATCGACAGGCAGGGCCTCGTCGAAGCGCTGCTCGAAGGCTATGGCAAGCCGGTCGACGTCATCGGCGCGCCGCCGGTCTTCGGCTATACCGAGGACGTGAAGGGCTACGACTACGACCCTGAAAAGGCCAAGGAACTGGTCAAGGAAGCCGGTGCCGAAGGGGCCAAGATCGAGTTCCTGACCTCGCCCTCCTACAGCCGGGCGATGGTCGAGGCGATCCAGCAGATGCTAAACGACGTCGGTCTCGACACCGAGATCGTCTCGAGCGATCAGGCGACCTTCCTGAAGCGCCGGCAGGGCGACCCGGCGAACGCCGCAAGCATCGCCTTCGGCCGCTGGTCCTGCGCCTGCCAGGACGCCGACGGCATCATCTATCCGCTGTTCCGCACCGGCAGCACCTGGGCGAAATACTCCAACCCCGACTTCGACGCGGCGGTCGATGCCGCCCGCTCGACGCTCGACAAGGACGAGCGGCAGAAGGACTACGTCACCGCCTACAAGATTCTGCGCGAGGACGTGCCGGGCATCGGCCTCTACCAGGACTATGCGCTCTACGGCGCGAACAGCCATCTGAAATGGCAGCCGACGCCGAACGAGTCGATGTTTGTCATGGACATGAGCTGGCAGCAATAGGCGCGGGAAGGGCAGGGCCGCCATGCTTCGCTATGCCATCGGCCGGCTGATCCAGGCGGCGGTCGCGGTCTTCGGGGTCATCACCATCGTCTTCGTGGTGATGCACGTCTCCGGCGACCCGACGCTGCTCCTGGTGCCGCAGGGAGCCTCGGCCGAGGAGATCGCGGCGCTGCGCCACCAGCTCGGCTTCGACCAGCCGATCCTGACGCAGTATCTCGCCTATCTCGCCGGCCTTGCGCATTTCGACTTCGGCATCTCGGTCGTGCAGCGGGTGCCGGCGATCGACATCGTCCTGTCGCGGCTGCCCTATACGATCTATCTCGCGGCCGGGGCGCTCACCGTCGCCGTCGGCGCCGGCATCCCGGTCGGCATTCTGATGGCCGCCAACAAGGGCACGCTCGTCGAGCGCGCGCTGGCGGCCGTCGTCCTCACGGGCCAGAGCGTGCCGACCTTTCTCTCCGGCATCCTTTTGATTCTGATATTCGCCGTCGAGCTGCGCTGGCTGCCGACCTCCGGCGTCGGCAGCTTGAGCGCGCTGATCATGCCGTCCATCGCGCTCGGCGCCCTGTCGATGTCGACCTTTGCGCGGATGATGCGGATCGCCATGGTCGACGAACTCGGCAAGGACTACGTCCGCGCGGCGCGGGCGAGGGGGTTGTCGATGCGCGCCGTCGTTATGCGCCACGTCCTGCGCAATTCGGCGATCCCCGTGATCACCGTCGCGGCGCTGGAGATCGGCAATCTCCTCGCCGGCGCCGTCATCGTCGAGACGGTTTTCGCCTGGCCCGGCATCGGCCAGCTGGCGATCCAGTCGATCCAGTCGCGCGACTTCCTGGTGGTGCAGGTCATCGTTCTCCTGATCTCCTTCATCTACGTCGCGACCAGCGTCGCCGCGGACTTCGCCTATGCGGCGATCGACCCGCGCATCAGGCTCGCGCGGTGAGGCGCCGCTCATGACCAACGCCCTCGCCGCCATCCGCCGCCGGACGTCGCGCGTCCCCGTCTCGATCCTGATCGTCGCCGTCATCATCGCGGTGATCGTCGCCGCGGCGATCCTCGCGCCCTGGATCGCGCCGGCCGATCCGGACCGCCAGGCGCTGCTGTCGCGGCTGAAGCCGCCCGGCACCATCGGCCGCGGCGGCGTGACCTATCTCCTCGGCACTGACGACCTCGGGCGCGACCTTCTCTCGCGCATCCTCTACGGCGCGCGCGTGTCGCTCGGCGTCGCGCTGCTCTCGGTCTTCGTCTCGACGCTCGTCGGAGTGACGCTCGGCATGATCGCCGGCTGGTTCCGCGGCTGGGTCGACGTCGTCGTGATGCGGCTCGTCGACGTCATGCTGTCGATCCCGGCGATCCTGCTCGCGGTCCTCACCGTCGCGGTGCTCGGCCCCGGCTTCTTCAAGCTGGTGCTGGTGCTCGGCCTGACGCGCTGGCCGCGCTACACCCGGGTCGCCTACGCCCAGACCCTGCAGGTGGCGAACCTGCCCTTCATCAAGGCGTCGGAGCTCGCGGGGGCGGGGGCGATGCGGATCCTCTTCCGCCACGTCCTGCCTAACATCGCCGGGCCGATCCTCATCGTCGCGACCTCCGAATTCGGCCTGATGATCCTGTTCGAGGCGGGCCTCTCCTTTCTCGGGCTCGGCATCCAGCCGCCGGCATCGAGCTGGGGCTCGATCATGAGCGTCGGCCGGCAGTTCGTCGAGCGCGCCTGGTGGATCGTCGCCTTCCCGGGCGGCTGCCTCGTTCTCCTCGTCCTATCCGTCAACGTCCTGGGTGACTGGCTGCGCGACCGGCTCGATCCCCGCTCCCGAATCCGCTGAGGCTCTGTTCATGGAATTCAAAGGCCAGTCCGTCGTCGTCACCGGTGCCGCCGGCGTGTTCGGCCGCTGGATCGCGGCGCATTTCGCCAGGGAGGGGGCGGTGCTCTGCCTGTCCGACCGGCGCGCCGACCAGCTGCAGGCCGTGGTCGCGGAACTGAAGCTCGATCCGGAGACAACGCTCACCCACGCGACGGAACTCACCGACGCCGCCTCGATCCTCGATCTCGCGGCGCTGGTGAAGCAGCGCTGGGGCGCGCCGGACATCGTCGTCAACAATGCCGGCCTCTATCCGAAATACGGCCTCCTCGACATCGACGTCGCCGACTGGGACCGAATCTTCGGTGTCAATCTCAGGGCGCCGTTCCTGATTTCCCGCGAGATGGCGAAGCTGATGATCGCCGAAGGGCGCCAGGGCTCGATCGTCAACATCTCGTCGGGCGCCGCCCGCCAGATGCGCAATGGTTCGGTCGCCTACTGCACCTCGAAGACCGCGCTGGAGCGGCTCTCCAAGGGGCTGGCGCTCGAGCTCGCGCCGCACCGCATCCGGGTGAACGTCGTCGAGCCGGGATTTGCGCCGGGCTCGGAGGTCTCGACGCTCTCCGACGACTATGTCGAGCGGATGAAGAAGCGCATCCCGCTCGGCCGCACCAGCGGGCCGGAGGACGCGCCCGCGGCCATCGCCTATCTCTGCTCCGACAAGGCGTCGTTCGTCACCGGTGCGGTGCTCTCGGTCGACGGCGGCAATTCGATCGGAACCTACGAGAGCGGCGAACTCGGCAAGACGCCGGGAACGGCCTGAGCGAGGCGGCGCCGATGTCGGACATCCACCGGCCGCTCCTGTCGGTCGAGAACCTCACCATCGAGATCGACGGCGCCGGCGTGGTCGACGGCGTTTCCTTCGCCGTCAGGCCCGGCGAGGTGCTGGCGCTCGTCGGCGAGTCCGGCTGCGGCAAGTCGCTGACCTCCCACGCGCTCCTCGGCCTCCTGCCGGACGTCGCGCGGCTGACCAGCGGCCGCGTGCTCCTCGGCGACACCGATCTCGCCGCCCTGCCTGAACGCGCCCTGCGCAAGGCGCGCGGCAAGGACGTCTCGATCATCTTCCAGGAGCCGAGCGCCTCGCTCGATCCGCTGACCACCGTCGGCTCGCAGATCGCCGAGGCGCTTCGCCAGCACGAGAAGGTCTCCCGCGGCGAGGCGATGGCGCGGGCCCGCGCCATGCTGGATGCCGTCGGCATTCCCGATCCCGACCGGCGGCTGCACCAGTATCCGTTCGAGCTCTCCGGCGGCATGTGCCAGCGCGTCATGATCGCGGTCGCGCTGATCTGCGGGCCGCGGGTGCTCGTCGCCGACGAGCCGACGACGGCGCTGGACGTGACGATCCAGGCGCAGATCCTCGATCTGATGAAGCGCCTCGTCGCCGAGCGCGGCACCTCGATCGTGCTCATCACCCACGACATGGGCGTCGTCGCCGACATCGCCGACCACGTCGCGGTCATGTATGCCGGCCGGATCGCCGAAATCGCGCCGGTCGACGATCTCTTCGCGCGGCCCGCCCATCCCTACACGGCGCTGCTGCTCGCCAGCGTGCCGCGGCTCGACGTCGCGCCGAAGGCCGAGCTGGCGACGATCGACGGCACGGTTCCATCGCCGCAGGAATTCGGCGCCGGCTGCCGGTTCGCCGGCCGCTGCCCGCTGGTCTCCGACCGGTGCCGGACCGAGCAGCCGCCGCTCTTCGAGGAGCGCCCCGGCCACCGCACCGCCTGCTGGCACCGCGAGCGCGTCGGCGAGATCACGAGGGCGGCGGCGTGACGGAGGGGGCGAGGGTTCTCGAGGCGCGGGACGTCGCGGTGCATTTTCCCGGCCGCGCCGGCCTGTTCGGCAAGCCGGCCCCGACGGTCAAGGCGGTCAACGGCGTCGATCTCGTCATCGCGGCCGGCGAGACCGTGGCGCTGGTCGGCGAGTCCGGCTGCGGCAAGTCCACCCTGTCGAACGCCATCGTCGGCCTGCAGCCGCCGACGCGCGGCAGCATCAGGATCGCCGGCGAGGAGGTGAACGGCGCGAGCCGGCGCCGGCTGCGGGCGATCCGCCGCCGGGTGCAGATGATCTTCCAGGACCCGGCGCTGTCGCTCGATCCGCGCGCGACGGTCGGCGCGACGGTCGGCGAACCGCTGCTGGTGCGCGGCATCGCCCGCGGCGCGGAGCTGAAGCGCAGGGTGGCCGAACTCCTGACGCAGGTGGGGCTTCGCCCAGAACACGCCGAGCGCTATCCGCACCAGTTCTCGGGCGGCCAGCGGCAGCGCGTCGTCATCACCCGGGCGCTGGCGCTGGAGCCCGAACTCGTCATCTGCGACGAACCGGTCTCGGCCCTCGACGTCTCGGTGCGGGCGCAGATCCTGAACCTTCTCGTCGCCCTGCAGCGGCGCACCGGCGTCGCATACCTGTTCGTCTCGCACGATCTGTCCGTCGTCCGCCACATCGCCGACCGCGTGGTGGTGATGTATCTCGGTCGGATCGTCGAGGAGGCGGGACGCGAGACCTTCTTCGCCGATCCGAAGCACCCCTACACCAGGGCGCTGATGTCGGCCGTCCCGGAGGCCGACCCGGCCGTCCAGCGCGGCAAGATGCGCTACGTGCTTTCGGGCGAGCTGCCGAGCCCGGCGAACATTCCGCCCGGCTGCCCCTTCCACACCCGCTGCCCGCTCGCCACTGAGATCTGCCTCGCCGAGCGGCCGGAACTGACGCCGCGTCCCGACGGCGCCCGCGTCGCCTGCCACCACGCCTGACCCGCCACCCGCCCGAGGCATTTGATGAAGACCGAAACGCTCGACCTCGACGGACTTTGCGAGGCGGCCGAGATCCGCATCGACCGCTGGGGAATCCCGCATCTGAGGGCCGCGAACGAGGCGGACCTGTTCTTCCTGCAGGGCTTCAACGCCGCCCGCGACCGCCTCTGGCAGATCGACCTCTGGCGCAAGCGCGGCCTCGGGCTGCTGTCCGCCGACTTCGGCCCGGGCTATCTCGCGCAGGACCATGCCGCCCGCCACTTCCTCTACCGCGGCGACATGGCGGCGGAATGGGCCGCCTACGGCGACGACGCCGAGGCGATCTGCCGGGCCTTCGCCGCCGGGATCAACGCCTATGTCGCGCTGACCGCGCGCGAGCCGCGGCGCCTTCCGCCGGAATTCTCGCTCTTCGGCACGCGCCCGGCGCCGTGGCGGGCCGAGGACGTCGTGCGCATCCGCACCCATGCGCTCACCCGCAACGCCGTGTCCGAAATCCTCAGGGCGAACGTCATGGCCCGCAGCGACATCGAGACCGACGCGCTGCGCAGCCGCGTCGACCCGCCGACCGATCTCGCTCCCGCCCCCGGCCTCGACCTCGCCGACGTGCCGCTCGAAGCGTTGCGCCTGTTCAAGCTCGCCACCGCGCCGGTTACCTTCGAGCCGGAGCGCCTCGGCGCCGGCCTCAAAGACGCCTGGCGCTGGACCGAGGTGACCGATCTCGGCGACATCGTCCGCGCGACGATCGAGGAGGGGTCGAACAACTGGGTCGTGCACGGCTCGCGCACCGCGACCGGCCGGCCGCTCGTGGCGTCGGATCCGCACCGGGCGCATGCCGTCCCCTCGCTGCGCTATATCGTGCATCTTTCCGCGCCCGGCTTCGACGCCATCGGCGCGGGCGAGCCCTCCGCGCCGGGCATTTCGATCGGCCATAACGGCACAACCGCCTTCGGCCTGACGATCTTCGGCGCCGACCAGGAGGACGTCTATGTCTACGAGACCAGGCCCGGCGAGCCGGATCTCTATCGCTACGCGGGCGGCTGGGAGCCGATCCGGCGGATCGCCGAGAACTTCGACGTCAAGGGGCACGGCCCGCAGGAGCTGACCCTGTCCTTCACCCGGCACGGGCCGGTGCTCGACGAGAACGCGGAGAAGCGCCGCGCGGTCGCCCTCCGCTCGGTCTGGCTGGAACCCGGCGCCTCGGCCTATCTCGGCAGCCTCTCGGCCATGCGGGCGACGAGCGTCGCCGAATTCGGCGCGTCCCTGACCCATTGGGGCACGCCCTCGGTCAACCACGTCTGTGCCGACACGGCCGGCGACGTCGCCTGGTATGCCGCCGGCTTCACGCCCGTCCGCCGCAACTGGAACGGCCTCCTGCCGGTGCCGGGCGACGGCCGCCACGAATGGGCCGGCTTCCTCGCCGCGCAGGATCTGCCGCAGCTCGTCAATCCGCCGGAAGGCTTCGTCGCCACGGCCAACGAGATGAACCTGCCCGGCGACCGCGCGCCGGATGCGCCGGGCATCGGCCACGAATGGGTCGAGCCGAGCCGGGCCGAGCGGATCAAGGCGGTGCTGCGGGGCGACCCGGCGCATTCGCTTAAAGCCGCCGGCCGGCTGCAGAACGACGTCCTGTCGCTGCCGGCGGTCCGGCTCTGCCGGCTGGTCGCAGCGGCGGCGCGTGCCGGCAAGGCCGAGGGCGACGCTGCCGCGGCGCTCGATCTCCTCGACGGCTGGGACGGGAGCCTCGCGGCGGCAAGCGGGTTGGCGGCGCTCTTCGAGGTCTGGTGGATGAAGCATCTGCGGCCGGCGCTGCTTGCGGCGATGGCGCCGGACCCTGCCGTCAGGGCGTTGCTGGCGCCCGGCCACGGCGAAAGCCTCGCGGCGCTGCTGGAAGCACCGGACGGCCGCTTCGGCGAAGATCCCGCGTCGGTGCGCGACCGGATGCTCTTCGAAACGCTCGCCGCCGCCTTCGAAGATTGTCGCCGGCGGCTCGGCGACGATCCAGGGAGCTGGCGCTGGGGCGCCCTGCACCGGGCCTATTTCGAACATGCCGCGACGGCGCTGAAGGCGAAAGGCGACACGGGCTGGGACGTCGGTCCGCTGCCGCTGGGCGGCAGCCGATCGACGCCGGCGCATGCCGGCTACCGGATGAGCGACTTCCGGGTGATCGCCGGGGCTTCGGTGCGCCTCGTCATGGACGTCGGCAACTGGGACGACAGCATCTGCGTCAACACGCCCGGCCAGTCCGGCGACCCGGCGTCGCCGCACTACCGCGATCTCGCGCCGCTCTGGGCGGCGGGCACCTACGTTCCGCTGCTCTACAGCGCAGCCCGGATCGCCGAGGCGACCGAAACGCTGATCAGCCTCGTTCCGGCCGGCAAGGCGAGGCGACCGGCATGACCGGCGTGCCGCTCCTCACCCCGGCGGACGTCGATCTTTCCGCCTTCCTTGCCGAATTGCGGGCATGGGTCGAGATCGAGACGCCGTCGGCGGAGCCCGGCCGCGTCGACGCGCTGGCCGACCGTGTCGAGGCAAGGGCCCGATCCGGCGGACTGTCGGTCCGGCGGACGCCCGGGACGATGGGTTATGGCGACCTCCTCTGTGTCGCCGCGCAGCCGGCCGCCGAGAGCGGAAGGCTTCTGGTGCTCGCCCATCTCGACACGGTCCACCCGGCCGGCACGCTCGCGGGGGATCTGCCCTGGCGGGACGACGGTAAGGGGCGGGTCTACGGTCCCGGCATCTACGACATGAAGTCCGGCGCTCTGATGGCGCTTCGGGCCCTCGAACTCGCGAGCGAGCGGGCCGGCGCGGCGATGCCACCGGTCGAGATCCTGTTCGTTTCGGACGAGGAGGTCGGAAGTCGGAGCTCGCGCCCCGCCATCGAGGCGGCGGCCCGGCGGGCGAGCCACGTCCTCGTCGTCGAGCCGGCGCGCGACGGCGGCCAGATCGTCGTCGCCCGCAAGGGCGTTGCGATCATCGACATCCTGGTGCGCGGCCGCGCCTCCCATGCCGGCACGCGGCCGCAGGACGGGCGCAGCGCGATCCGCGAGGCGGCGCGGCTGGTGCTGCGGCTGGAAGCGATGAACGATCCGCTGCGCGGCATCAGCGTCACCGTCGGCACGATCCGCGGCGGGACCGGCCGCAACGTGGTGCCGGCGGAATGCCGCATGGAGGTCGACATCCGCCTGCCCGACGCCGAAGCCGCGGCCGCGGTCCTCGCCGCCGTCGCGGCGCTGCGGCCGGGCGATCCGGAGATCGCGATCGAGCAGACGGGCGGGCTCAACCGGCCGCCCTTCACCCAGAGCGCAGCGGCGCGGCGGCTGTTCGACAAGGCGGCGCTCCTCGCCTCGGATCTCGGGCTCGATCTCAAGGGCCAGACCACCGGCGGCGGCTCCGACGGCAACTTCACCGCGGCCCTCGGCGTGCCGACCCTCGACGGGCTCGGCGCCGACGGTGCGGGCGCCCACACGCTTTCGGAGCACATCCTGACGGATTCGCTCGCCGCCCGCCTGGCGCTTCTCGCCAATCTGATGCTGACCCACGGAAAGGGCTGACGGCATGCCGTTTCGACGAACGGCAGACGGTGCCGCCGGTCCTCGTTGCGAAACGCTCCGCCGGGCGAGCCGAGCCACCGCCGTCGGGCCGGCGGCGCGGCGATTGGCCTCCGCCGGCCGAACTCTGCGTCTTTTCATCGGCCTGCCGACCGGTTATGAGCCGGTCCGGAACTGATGTTCCGCGAAATATTCTCTCGGATCGGACCACCGGATGCGCCTGTCGCGGTTTTTTCTGCCCATTCTGAAGGAAAATCCGAAAGAGGCGGAGATCGTCTCGCATCGGCTGATGCTGCGCGCCGGCATGATCCGCCAGCAGGCGGCGGGCATCTATTCGTTTCTGCCGCTGGGCAAACGCGTTCTCGACAAGGTCTGCGCGATCATCCGCGAGGAACAGGACCGCTCCGGCGCGATCGAGCTGCTGATGCCGACCATCCAGTCCGCCGATCTGTGGCGCGAGAGCGGCCGCTACGAGGCCTATGGCAAGGAGATGCTGCGGATCGCGGACCGGCACGAGCGTGAACTGCTCTTCGGCCCGACCAACGAGGAGATGGTCACCGACATCTTCCGGTCCTCGGTGCGCTCCTACAAGGACCTGCCGCTCAACCTCTACCACATCCAGTGGAAGTTCCGCGACGAGGTGCGGCCGCGCTTCGGTGTGATGCGCTCGCGCGAGTTCCTGATGAAGGACGCCTATTCCTTCGATCTCGACTTCGAGGCGGCGCAGATCGCCTATCACCGCATGTTCGTCGCCTATCTGCGCACCTTCGCCCGCTGCGGGCTGCAGGCGATCCCGATGCGTGCCGACACCGGGCCGATCGGCGGCAACCTATCGCATGAATTCATCATCCTCGCCTCGACCGGCGAGAGCGAGGTGTTCTGCCACCGCGACTTCCTCGGCCTCACCGTTCCCGGCGAAGACGTCGACTTTGCCGACGCCGGCGCCCTCGCGGCGATCGTCCGGGACTGGACGACGCCCTACGCCGCGACGGACGAGATGCACGACACCGCGGCCTGGGACGCGCTTTCCGCCGACGACAGGCTCGCCGCCCGCGGCATCGAGGTCGGCCACATCTTCTATTTCGGCACCAAATATTCCGAGCCGATGAACGCCGTCGTCACCGGCCCCGACGGCAAGGACGTGCCGGTCCACATGGGATCCTACGGCATCGGCCCGAGCCGGCTGCTCGCCGCGATCATCGAGGCGTCCCACGACGAGGCCGGCATCGTCTGGCCGAAGTCGGTGGCGCCTTTCGACGTCGGGCTGATCAACATGAAGCCCGGCGACGCCGATTGCGACGCCGCCTGCGAGACGCTCTATGCCGAGCTCGGCCGGGCCGGCCTCGACGTCCTCTACGACGACCAGGACACCCGCGCCGGCGCGAAGTTCGCGACGATGGACCTGATCGGACTGCCGGTGCAGGTCATCGTCGGGCCGCGCGGCGCCAAGGCCGGCGAGGCCGAGATCAAGCTGCGCGCCACCGGCGAGCGCGAGACGATCCCGCTCGCCGCCGTGGCCGCCCGGGTGGCGGCATGAGCCTGCCCGAGAATGCGGCGGAGGCGGCCCGCGGCAGCCGGCCGTTTTCGCGCTTCGAATGGATGATCGCCGGACGATACCTGCGCTCGCGCCGCCGCGACGCCGGCGTCTCGGTCATCGCCGGCTTCTCCTTCGTCGGCATCATGCTCGGCGTCGCCGCGCTGATCATCGTCATGTCGGTGATGAACGGCTTCCGCGGCGAACTCCTGATGCGCATCCTCGGCGTCAACGGCCACGTCATCCTCTATCCGATCGACCAGCCGCTGACCGACTACGCCGACATCGCCGACCGCATCTCCAAGGTGAACGGCGTTCAGTTCGTGATGCCGATGGTCCAGGGCCAGGTGCTGGCGCAGGGCCCGAACACCGGCTCGACCGGCGCGCTCGTACGCGGCGTCAGGCTGGGCGACCTGAAGAAGCTCGCGCCGGTCTCTGGCAACGTCAAGCTCGGGACGCTCGACGGCTTCGACGCCGGGGAGGGGGTGGCGGTCGGCAGCCGGCTCGCCTCCTCGCTCGGCATCGGCATCGGCGACATGATCACCCTCATATCCCCCGAGGGCGACGTCACCGCCTTCGGCACCAGCCCGCGGGTGAAGGCCTATCCCGTCACCGCGATCTTCGAGATCGGCATGTCGGAATACGACGCGGCCTATGTCTACATGCCGCTGTCGGAGGCCCAGCTCTACTTCAACCAGGAAGACCGTGTGCAGTCGATCGAGGTGTTCGTCGATCGTCCCGATCAGGTGAAGGCGCTGCAGCCGGAGATCGAGAAGGCGGCCGGGCGGCCGGTCTACACGGTGACCTGGGAGACCCAGAACCAGAGCTTCTTCTCGGCGCTCAACGTCGAGCGGAACGTGATGTTCATCATCCTGACGCTGATCGTCCTCGTCGCCGCGCTCAACATCATCTCCGGCCTGTTCATGCTGGTGAAGGACAAGGGCCGCGACATCGCCATCCTGCGGACGATGGGCGCCACCAAGGGCGCCGTCATGCGCGTCTTCCTGATCACCGGCGCCTCGATCGGCTTCACCGGCACGCTGGCGGGCTTCATCCTCGGCCTCCTGTTCTGCATCAACATCGAGAACATCCGCCAGTTCTTCTCCTGGCTGACCGGCGTCGTCCTGTTCAATCCCGAGTTCTATTTCCTCAGCCAGCTCCCCGCCGAGGTCGATCCGGGCGAGGTCGTCCTCGTCGTCGCCATGGCCGTCGGCCTGTCCTTCCTCGCGACGATCCTTCCCTCCTGGCGGGCCTCCCGGCTCGATCCCGTCGAGGCCTTGCGTTACGAATGATGGCAGACAATCATGCGCTGCGGCTCGCCGCCGTCGGCAAGGAATACCATCAGGGCGAGAACCGGCTGGTCATCCTCGACGAGGCCGAACTGACGATCGCCCCGGGCGAGATGGTGGCGCTCGTCGCGCCGTCCGGCGCCGGCAAGTCGACGCTCCTGCACATTGCCGGCCTGCTCGACCGGCCGGATCGCGGCGAGGTGCATGTCGGCGGCGTCGCCTGCGGCACCCTCGGCGACGAGAAGCGCACGGCGATGCGCCGCCAGGCGATCGGCTTCGTCTACCAGTTCCACCATCTGCTGCCGGAGTTCTCGGCGCTCGAAAACGTCATGCTGCCGCAGATGATCGGCGGCCTGCCGCGCCGGGACGCCGCCGTCAGGGCGCAGGAACTCCTCGACTACATGCGCATCGGCGCCCGCTCCGAGCACCGCCCGGCCGAGCTCTCCGGCGGCGAGCAGCAGCGCGTCGCCATCGCCCGCGCCGTCGCCAACTCGCCGCATCTCCTGCTCGCCGACGAGCCGACGGGCAATCTCGACCCGACGACCTCGGGCTACGTCTTCGACGCCCTGACCGCCCTGGTGCGGCAGTCCGGCGTCGCGGCGCTGATCGCCACCCACAATCACGATCTCGCGCGCCGCATGGATCACGTGATCACCCTCGAAGCCGGCAAGATCGTTCCCCTCGACATGACCTGATCGACGGGCGCTGCCGGCCCTCGTGCCGCGGCGCGGCGCGCGGCGACGACCGGCACCTTGCGGCTCGAACCGCGTCGATGCGTCGGGTCGAATCGCTCATCGAAACTATATGTAGCCAGCTACGTAAATCGTGGGACGGTATGGCTGTACGCGCTTGACGGACAGAACAAAAAAAGAACAAATGGGGACGTTAGCAAAAACACCGATCCGAAGGGAGATCCGCCATGCTCGCCGTCACCAAGGACGTCCTGTCGCTTCTCGCCATTTCCTCCTTCCTCTTCGCCCTCGGCGTCGTCATCCAGGCCGTCTGACGGGGCTCCGCCGTCCGCCCGCCGGCTCGGCCTCGGGCCGGTGGACGAAGCCGCCTTTCCTGGGGACGCAGCCCGGCCGGTCCTTCCCTCGGGCGGTTCCGCCTCTTACCCGTAATCGGCGCAGGGCATGGCTTCCGGCCCCCGGCATCTTCGATGCTCGCGAAAGGCCGGCCGTGCGTTCCTGCGGCAGATGCCGGCATGCGAGGACTTGCGATGACACAATCGACGGACACCCCGGCCGGGCCGGGCGGCATGGCGGCTCTTCCCTTCGTGCACCTGCGCGTCCACAGCTCCTTCTCGCTGCTCGAAGGCGCGCTTCGGCTCGATCAGATCATCAAGTTCGCCGCCGCCGACGCGGCGCCGGCGATCGGCATCGCGGACACCAACAACCTCTTCGGCGCGCTGGAATTTTCCGAGAAGGCCTCGAAGGCGGGAATCCAGCCGATCGTCGGTTGCCAGATCGAGGTCGACTTCGCCGATTCCGAGGTCGACACCCGTCCCGGACGCGCCGACCGCGGCCTGTCGCCGCTCGGCCAGCTGGTGCTGATCGCCGCCGACGCCGGCGGCTACGCCAATCTCGTCGAGATCGTCTCGCTTGCCTATCTCGGCGATCCCGAGAACCACCGGCCGGTCGTCAAGGCGGAGTGGCTGGAAGAGCGGAGCGCGGGGGTCATCGGGCTGACCGGCGGGCCGCTGGGTGCCGTCGGCGCGGCGATCGCCGCCGACCGGCCGGCGATCGCCAGGGGGCGTCTCGAACGGCTGGCGGCGGTGTTCGGCGACCGGCTCTACGTCGAACTGCAGCGCCAGTCCGGCTTCAGCGCGCGGGTCGAGGCCGAGACCGTTGCGCTCGCCTACGACCTCCTTTTGCCGCTGGTCGCGACGAACGAGCCCTACTTCTCCTGCCCCGACGACTTCGAAGCCCATGACGCGCTGCTCGCCGTCGCCGGCAACCGGCTGGTCAGCCACGAGGACCGCCGACGGCTGACCCGCGATCACTGCCTGAAGACCAAGGAGGAGATGGCGGCGCTCTTCGCCGATCTGCCCGAGGCGCTGGAAAACACCGTCGAGATCGCCCGCCGCTGCTCCTACCGCCCGCGCACCCGCGCGCCGATCCTGCCGCGCTTTGCCGGCGCCGACGCCGATCCCGTCGCCGCCGAGGCCGCCGAGGCGGCGGAGCTCAGGCGGCAGGCCTTCGAGGGGCTGGCCAGCCGGTTGTCGAAGCTCGGCTGCGCGCCGGGCGTCTCCGAGGAGGCGTATCGCGAGCGGCTGGAATTCGAGCTCGGCATCATCGAGCGGATGAAGTTTCCCGGCTACTTTCTGATCGTTTCGGACTTCATCAAATGGGCGAAGTCCCACGACATTCCGGTCGGGCCGGGGCGCGGTTCCGGCGCCGGGTCGCTCGTCGCCTATTCGCTGACCATCACCGATCTCGATCCGCTGCGCTTCTCGCTGCTGTTCGAGCGCTTCCTCAATCCGGAGCGCGTGTCGATGCCGGATTTCGACATCGACTTCTGCCAGGACCGGCGGGAGGAGGTGATCCGTTACGTCCAGGAGAAGTACGGTCGCGAGCAGGTGGGCCAGATCATCACCTTCGGCACGCTGCAGGCGCGCGCCGTGCTGCGCGACGTCGGCCGGGTGCTCGAAATGTCCTACGGCCAGGTCGACAAGCTGTGCAAGCTCGTGCCGCAGAACCCGGCCAATCCGGTCACCCTCGCCAAGGCGCTGGAGGAGGAGCCGCGGCTCGCCGAGGCGCGCAAGGCCGAGGATGTCGTCGACCGGCTGATTTCAATCGCGCTGAAGCTCGAAGGCCTCTACCGCCACGCCTCGACCCATGCGGCGGGCATCGTCATCGGCGACCGGCCGCTGTCGAAGCTCGTGCCGATGTACCGCGATCCGCGCTCCGACATGCCGGTCACGCAGTTCAACATGAAGTGGGTCGAACCGGCCGGGCTGGTGAAGTTCGACTTCCTCGGGCTGAAGACCCTCACCACCCTGAAGACCGCGGTCGACCTGATCGCCCGCAAGGACGTCGCGATCGACCTGTCGGCGCTGCCGCTCGACGACGCCAAGACCTACGACATGCTGACCCGCGGCGAGACGGTCGGCGTGTTCCAGGTGGAATCGGTCGGCATGCGCAAGGCGCTGATCGGCATGCGGCCCGACTGTCTGGAAGACATCATCGCGCTGGTCGCGCTCTATCGCCCCGGCCCGATGGAGAACATCCCGACCTACAACGCCCGCAAGCACAAGGAGGAGGAGCCGGACTTCCTCCACCCGATGATCGAGCCGATCCTCAAGGAGACCCAGGGCGTCATCATCTATCAGGAACAGGTGATGCAGATCGCCCAGGTGCTGTCGGGCTATTCGCTCGGCGAGGCAGACCTGCTGCGCCGGGCGATGGGCAAGAAGATCCGCGCCGAGATGGACAAGCAGCGGGTGCGCTTCGTCGACGGGGCGGTGAAGAACGGCATCTCGAAGACCCAGGCGAACACGATCTTCGACCTTCTGGCGAAATTCGCCGATTACGGCTTCAACAAGTCGCACGCCGCCTGCTACGCGCTCGTCGCCTATCAGACGGCCTATCTGAAGGCCAATCATCCGGTCGAGTTCCTGGCGGCGTCGATGACGCTGGACACCGGCAACACCGACAAGCTGAACGACTTCCGCTCGGACGCGCGGCGGCTCGGCATCGAGGTGGTTCCGCCCTCGGTCCAGACCTCCCACAAGGCGTTCGAAGTCGGCGAGAATCGGATCTTCTACGCGCTCGCGGCGATCAAGGGGGTCGGCGAGCAGGCCGTCGAGCACATCGTCGAGCGGCGCGGCGAGGCGCCCTTCGCCTCGCTCGAGGATTTCTGCACCCGCATCGATCCGAAGATCGTCAACAAGCGCACGCTGGAATTTCTGGTCGCCGCCGGTGCGCTGGACTGCTTCGGCCACGATCGTTCGCTGCTCCACGCCAATGTCGAACGGCTGATGGCCTATGCCCTGCGCGCCTCGGAAGGCCGGAGTTCCGGCCAGCACGACATGTTCGGCTCGGCGGCGGGGGGCGCGCCAGAACCGCTGGCGCTCAATCCGGCGCAGCTCTGGACGGCGTCGGAGAAGCTGATGAAGGAATTTCAGGCGGTGGGATTCTATCTCTCGGCCCATCCGCTCGACGAATACAGGGACGTCCTGAAGCGCCTCAGGGTCCAGTCCCATGTCGAGGTGGTCAGCGCGGTGAAACGCGGGGCGACGGCGGGTCGGCTCGCCGGCACGGTGACCTCGCGCCAGGAACGCAAGACCCGCACCGGCGGCAAGATCGGCATCGTGCAGATGTCGGATGCGAGCGGCCAGTACGAGGTGGTGCTCTTCTCCGAGGCGCTGTTTGCCTATCGCGACGTGCTCGAGCCGGGTGCGTCGGTGATCGTCACCGTCTCCGCCGAGGAGCGGCCGGAGGGTGTCTCGCTGCGCGCCCAGCACGTCCAGTCGCTGGAGGACGAGGCGGTCCGCACCCAGAAGGCGCTGCGCGTCTTCATGCGCGACGCACGGCCGCTGGCTGCGTTCCGCAGCCAGCTTTCGGCAGAGGGAGACAGCGAGGTCTCGCTGGTGCTCGTCCGCGACGGCGGCGAGCGGGAAGTCGAGATCACCCTGCCGGGGCGCTATCGCGTCTCGCCGCAGGTCGCGAGCGCGGTGAAGGCCGCGCCCGGCGTTCTCGAAGTGGAACTCCTGTAGCACCCGGACGGGCCGGCCTCGCGCTCCGCCTTCGCCGCGAAGGGCGGTCAGTCTTTGGCGGTCGGTCTTGGGCGATCATACGGTTTCCGGCAGATCACTTCGTGATGCCGGAAACAAAGACGCTCATTCGCCGCGCGGGCTTGATACGAGCCCCGCTCTGATCGAGCAGATCTCGTATCAGTCGCCGGCCGCCTCGGGCGGTCGCGGGGAGTTGCCGGCTCGTGCCGCCGCGCGGGCCGAGCGGCGCAGCCTGCCGAAGGTGATGCCGGTCTCGATCGCGCTCCTGCCGAACTTGCCGCGCAGGCTGTCGAGCGCCGCCTCCGCGCGGGCCCGCCGTTCGGCTGCCGGATCGACCAGATCGACGGGATCGGCTTGTCTTGCCGGCGTAAAATCGGCGCAGCCGATGCCGATCAGCCGGAAGCGCGTCCCGTCCACCTCTTTCTGCAGCAGCGCACGGCCCGCGGCGAAGATCCGGTCGGCGAGGCGGGTGGGGGCGGCGAGCTTGCGGTTGCGCGTGCGCAGCCGGAAGTCGGCGGTCTTCAGCTTCAGGACGATCGTCGCGGCGGCGAGGTCGGTCTTCTTCAGCCGGCCGGCGACGGTCTCGGAAAGGTCGCGCAGGATCGGCAGCAGCGCGTCGAGGCTGTCGATGTCGGTATTGAAGGTCGTCTCGGCCGAGATGCTCTTCGCCTCGCCGCGCGGATTGACGCGCCGTGCGTCGATGCCGCGCGACAGGCGCCACAGCCGCCCGCCCATCTCGCCGTAGCGCTTCATCAGCTCGCCCTGATCCATGGTCTGGAGCTGGCCGATCCGGTGGAGGCCGTCGCGCGCCAGCCGCTCTTCGAGAGCCTTGCCGACGCCCCATATCAGCCCGATCGGCCGCGGCGTGAGGAAGGTGAGCGTCTCGGCATCGCCGATGATCGAGAAGCCGCGCGGCTTTTCGAGGTCGCTGGCCACCTTGGCGAGGAACTTGTTGTGCGAGAGACCGATGGAGACGGTGATGCCGAGCTCCGATTCGATGCGGCTGGCGAGCCGTGCGAGGGTCAGGCTGCTCGGCTCGCCGTGCAGCGCCTCGGTCCCGGACAGATCGAGAAACGCCTCGTCGATCGAAAGCGGCTCGACGAGGGGCGTGATCTCGCCCATCAGGGCACGGACCGCGCGCCCGACTTCGGCATATTTCGCCATGTCGGGCCGCAGCACGATCGCATCCGGACAGAGTTTCAGCGCCTTGAACATCGGCATCGCCGAGCGGACGCCGCGGATGCGCGCGATGTAGCAGGCCGTCGACACCACCCCGCGGTGGCCGCCGCCGATGATCACCGGCTTGTCGGCGAGCTCCGGCCGGTCGCGTTTTTCGATGCTGGCATAGAAGGCGTCGCAGTCGAGATGGGCGATCGACAGCCGGAATGCTTCCGGGTGGTCGACCAGCCTCGGGCTGCCGCAGGCTCTGCAGCGGCGCGTCGCCGTCGCCGCCGTGGCGAAGCAGTCGCGGCAAAAGCTCTCGGTGTTCGGAACGGCCATGACCATCGCGCTCGGTTGGGGCGCCCATCATAGGCGACGGCGCACCGGCTGACGAGTCGCGGCGCCGGCCGGTTCATGCGTCGAGCCAGCCTGTGATGATCGCCTCGGCCTCGCTCCAGTCGCGGGCGCTGGCGCAGCCGGCCGGGAGCGGCGGCAGGTGCTGCCGGAAGACCTCGTTCGCCATCACGTGGAGCAGCCGGGCGGTCGGGGCGCTGCGCCCGACGGCCGTGAGATTCGGCGGCAGGTCGTCGACGAAGATCACCGGACCGTACCGGCGATCGGCAAGTTCGGAGACCACGGCGCCCTTGGACCGCTCCGTCGCGATCATCGGGAAGTCGAGGCCGCTCGCGTCGAGGAGGCGTCGCCGGCGCTCGTAGTGGCTCGGCGTCATGGCCGTCAGGAAAACGATGTCGGCGCGGGCGGAAAGGCGGGCGGTCGCGGCAGCGACGCCGGGGACCAGTGTCTGCCGGGTTTCCTGCTCCAGATAGAGCTGTTCGGTGATCTCCGCGAGCCGCGACCCCGACAGCGCGGCGCCGGTCGAAATCGAGCGCACGTTGCCGGTGAGGCGGAAATTCTCGGGGTGCAGCCGCGCCCCGTGATCCTCGAGAAGCCGGCAGAAGGGTTCGATGAATTCGAGCACGACCTCGTCGACGTCGAGAACCAGAAGCCCATGTTTGCGTTGAGGTATTGTGGCCGGCGACGGTCCACGGCTCTCGGACCGCCGGTTCATCGGCCGCTCCGCGGATCGCCCGAGGCCGCGCCGCAGGAGGGCGGCCGGGATAGGGGCCTGCCGCTCATTCTCGCGGGCCGGCCATCGCCTGCCAGGCGGACGACACGCGGGCGGGGTCGAGTTCGGCGGCCTCGCAGAAGGCGATCAGCGTCGGCTCGTGCCCGAGGATGAACTCGAGAACGCCGGGCAGAAAGCCACGCTCTTCGGCGGCGCGCCGCAATCCCTGGGGATCGAGACCGGTCAACGCAAGAAACCGAGGGAAGAGAACGGGGTCTGATGCTATGAAGGTGAGGCCGCGGATGGCGATCGCCTCCGCTTCGTCCGCATCCGCGATGCCATTTCTGGCAGGACGCGATCGGGCGGCCCGGGGATCGTGCATCGAGCTCAAGCCGGCGGTTCCCGATTCTTAAAGAAGTTCGCTTACATAAGGCAAGGTAGTCGAATTTTTCGGCCCGGTCGAGGCAAGGAGTGTCGACGATGGCAAAGAAGGTCATGATCGTCGAAGACAATGAGCTGAACATGAAGCTGTTCCGCGATCTCCTTGCGGCGCACGGCTACGACACCGTGCAGACGCGCAGCGGCCTCGAGGCGGTGGATCTCGCCCGCGCCAATCGGCCGGACCTGATTCTCATGGACATCCAGCTGCCCGAGATCTCCGGCCTCGACGTGACGCGCCAGCTCAAGGCCGATCCCGAACTCTTCAAGATCCCCATCGTCGCCGTCACCGCCTTCGCCATGAAGGGCGACGAGGAACGCATCCGCCAGGGCGGCTGCGAGGCCTACATCTCCAAACCGATCTCGGTGAACCGCTTCATGGAAGTGGTGCGTTCCTTCCTCGGCGACGCCTGAGGCGGGCGATGACCGCGCGCATTCTCGTCGTCGACGACGTGGAGGTGAACCTTCGCCTCCTCTCGGCGCGGCTCGCGGCGGAATATTACGAGGTCGTCGCCGCCGACAGCGGCGAGGCGGCGCTCGCGGCGCTCGCCAGCCAGCCGATCGACCTCGTTCTTCTCGACGTGATGATGCCGGGGCTCGATGGTTTCGAGGTCTGCCGCCGGATCAAGGCGACGCCGCGCCTCATGCATGTGCCGGTGGTGCTGGTCACCGCGCTCGACCAGCCGCAGGACCGGCTGGCCGGGCTCGAGGCCGGCGCCGACGACTTCCTGACCAAGCCGGTCGGCGACCTCGCGCTGATGTCGCGGCTGCGCAGCCTGACCCGGCTGAAGCGGATCACCGACGAGCTGCGCAGCCGTGCGGAAACGGCGATGCAGCTGGTCGGCGGCGAGATCGAGATGCTGCGCCAGCTCGCCACCGGCCGCTCGCGCACGCTCGCCTTCGTCGAGGCCGAGGCGGAGGGCCGCAGCATCGCGCGGCGCCTGCGCGGCGAAACCGATCTCACCGTCCTCGCCTCCGCCGATGCGGTCCTCGCCGCGGCTCCAGAAGCCGACGTCGTGCTCGTCGACCTTGAGGCGCGCGACGCCGACCCGCTGCGGCTGATTTCGCAGCTGCGCTCGGCCGAGGCGACGCGGCTCTTGCCGATTCTGGCGCTCGCCGAGCCCGGCGACGAGGCGCGCGCCGCGCGCGCCCTCGAGCTCGGCGCCAACGACTACGTGCCGCGGCCGATCGACCGCAACGAGCTCGCCGCGCGCCTCAGGACGCAGCTGCGGCGCAAGCGCTACGACGAGGGCCTGCGCCAGTCGCTGCAGCAGACCATCGAACTCGCGGTCACCGACCCGTTGACCGGCCTGCACAACCGCCGCTTCCTGGACATCCATCTCGGCCGCGCCGCTGCCTCCGGCGGCGGCTTCGCCCTCGCTCTCTTCGACATCGACCACTTCAAGCGAATCAACGACGGCTTCGGCCACGACGCGGGCGACGCCGTGCTGAGGGAATTCGCCCGCCGGCTGAAGGCCGAGACGCGGGCGAGCGACCTGGCCTGCCGATTCGGCGGCGAGGAGTTCGCGGTGCTGATGCCGGGCGCCGACGCGGCGACGGCGGCGGGCGTCGCCGAGCGGATCCGGCTCGCCGTTTCCGACGCGGCCTTTCCCGTCGACGGCGAGGGCCTCGCCGTCACCGTGAGCGCCGGTGTCGCCGTGGCGGAAGGTCCGGCGGAAGGCGCCGCCGGCATCCTGAAGCGCGCCGACACCGCGCTCTACGAGGCAAAGCGCGCCGGCCGCAACCGCATCGGCACCGCCCGCGCCGCGTGAGGCGAGAACGGATGCTGTGGACAACCGCGCGGCCCCGGGAGTATTGGTTGCCCGTATCTTAACCTTGCTGCTAAAAGTTCGCCCTTCTCGGCGGTGGCGAAGTTGCATTTGAATCGGTTCTGGGCAAGTGTTCCCCCAGGGAATTGGAGGGGCCGCTGCCAGTCGTGGACCCTCAGACAACCCCATGGAATGCTCAGGTCCGCCGCATCTCCTGGGTCCCGTGGGGGGTCGGCCGGCGCCGCGCAAGGGCGGTTTCCTCGTACCGTCGTGCGGATGCCGGCCGGCCGCTTTTCCTCCCTGCCGAAGACAGCCCCGGATACCCGGCGGACCGCCCGCTGCGAGGCGCACCCGTTGCCGCGCGCGCGTTGCCGAGGCGCCATCGGTGGAGGCAGCCGGTGACCGGCCGCCGGATTCCTCGCGCAATCCCTTCCAAGCTCATCCTCGGTGCGGTCGGCTCCGGACGCTGCCCGTCGGCTGCTGCCGTTCTCGCGGGCGCGGCCGCCGTCTTTGCGGCGGCGGCGATGCCGTTTCGCCGCATTTTGCGGTAACGAGGGTTCTCGCGCCCGAACGACCTGTCCAAGAGCCTTCATGACCACGATACTTCTTGCTGCCGGCGGCACCGGCGGCCACCTGTTTCCCGCCGAGGCGCTCGCCCACGAGCTGATCGCCCGGGGCTTCACCGTCGAACTCGTGACCGACGAGCGGGCAGGGCGGTTCGCCGAGCGCTTTCCGGTGAAGGAGATCCACCGCGTCCGCTCGGCGACCTTCGCGTCGAAGAACCCCGTCGCCGTCGCGACCTCGCTCCTGACGCTGTGGCGCGGCTTCCGCGAGGCGGGGGCGCTGGTGCGCCGGCTGCGGCCCGCCGTCGTCGTCGGATTCGGCGGCTATCCGACGGTGCCGCCGCTGATGGCCGCGGTCAGGGCCGGCCGGCCGACGATCATCCACGAGCAGAACGCCGTCATGGGCCGGGCGAATCGCTTCCTCGCCCCGCGCGTCGACAAGATCGCCGCCGGCATCGCCCAGGAAGCGGCCGAGCCGACGATCGCTGCCAAGACCAGCGTGACCGGCAATCCGGTCCGCCCGGCGGTGCTTCAGGCCGCCGCGATACCCTATCGGCCTGCCGGTCCGGGCGAGACTTTCGAGCTCGTGGTCTTCGGCGGCAGCCAGGGTGCGGCGTTCTTCTCCGACGCCATTCCGCAGGCGATCGACCGTCTGCCGGAGGACCTCCGCGGGCGTCTCAAGGTGACGCAGCAGGCGCGGGCGGAAGACGAGGCGCGGGTCCGCGCCTTCTATGCCGAGCGCGGCATCGCCGCGGAGGTCTCGCCTTTCTTCACCGACATGGCGGCGCGAATCGGCGCCGCGCAGCTCGTCGTCAGCCGTTCGGGCGCCTCGACCGTCTCGGAGATCGCGGTGATCGGCCGCCCGGCCATTCTCGTGCCGTTCCCCTATGCGCTCGACCACGACCAGGCCGCCAATGCCGCCAAGATCGAGGCGAGGGGCGGCGCGATCGTCGCCGCACAGGCCGAACTCTCTCCGGAGCGGCTCGCCGGGCTGATCGAGGATATCGCCGCGGATCCGGCGCGCGCCGCGACGATGGCCGCTGCGGCGCGGGCCACCGGCGTGCCGAACGCCGCCGCCTTGCTCGCCGACCTCGTTGCCTCTATGCCCGGTGTCGGTGGAAATCGCTGAAGCACCAACGCGCTCTGGGGGAACCGTCATGAAGATGCCGCCGAATATCGGGCCGGTCCATTTCATCGGGATCGGGGGCATCGGCATGAGCGGCATCGCCGAGGTCCTCGTCAATCTCGGCTATACCGTCCAGGGCTCCGACCAGAGCGAGAACGCCAACGTTCAGCGCCTGCGCGAGAAGGGCGTGACGGTCCATATCGGCCACCAGGCCGAGAATCTCGGCAAGGCCGAGGTGGTCGTCGTCTCGACGGCCATCCGGCGCAGCAACCCGGAGCTCTCGGCGGCGCGGGAGCGCCTGCTGCCGATCGTCCGCCGGGCCGAGATGCTGGCCGAGCTGATGCGTTTCCGCCAGGCGATCGCCATCGGCGGCACCCACGGCAAGACCACCACCACCTCGATGGTCGCGACGCTGCTCGACGCCGGCGGCTTCGATCCGACCGTCGTCAACGGCGGCATCATCAATGCCTACGGCACCAATGCCCGGATGGGCGAGGGCGACTGGATGGTGGTCGAGGCCGACGAGAGCGACGGCACCTTCCTGAAGCTTCCCGCCGACGTCGCCGTCGTCACCAACATCGATCCCGAGCATCTCGACCATTACGGGACCTTCGAGGCGGTCCGCGCCGCCTTCCGCGCCTTCGTCGAGAACGTGCCCTTCTACGGCTTCGCCGTGATGTGCCTCGACCATCCCGAGGTGCAGACGCTCGTCGGCGAGATCGAGGACCGCCGGGTCATCACCTATGGCGAGAACCTGCAGGCGGACGTGCGCTTCGAAAACGTCCGCTTCGAGCCGGGCAAGTCGCTGTTCGACGTCACCCTGCGCGACCGCGTCACCGGCAAGAGCGAGCGGATCGCCGATCTGGCGCTGCCGATGCCGGGCCGCCACAACGTCTCCAATGCCACCGCCGCGGTCGCCGTCGCCCACCGGCTCGGCATCCCCGCCGACGCGATCCGCGCCGGGCTCGGCGGTTTCGGCGGCGTGAAGCGGCGCTTCACGCTCACCGGCGTCGTCGGCGGCGTCTCGGTCTACGACGATTACGGGCACCACCCGGTGGAGATCCGCGCCGTCCTCGCCGCCGCCCGCTCTTCCGCGACCGGCCGGGTGATCGCCATCGTCCAGCCGCATCGCTACAGCCGGCTGCAGTCGCTGTTCTCCGATTTCGCCTCCTGCTTCAACGATGCCGACACGGTCGTCATCGCGCCGGTCTATGCGGCGGGCGAGGAGCCGATCCCGCTGGTAAGCTCCGACCTTCTGGTCGAGCGGCTGAAGCTCGGCGGCCACCGCGACGCCCGGCTCGTCGACGGGCCGGAGGAGATCGCGCCGCTGGTCAGGCAGCTTGCCGATCCCGGCGACATGGTGGTCTTCCTCGGAGCCGGCTCGATTACGGGGTGGGCCTACGCGCTGCCGAAGGAGCTCGAGAAGCTCGGCCTCGGGGGTGGCGAGGCGGGAGCCGCGTCGTGACGCTTCAAGATCGCCTCGGCGACAGGCTCTCGGGCGTCCGCGGACGACTCAAGGCCGGGGCCGAAATGGCCAAGCTCACCTGGTTCCAGGTCGGCGGCCCGGCCGACCTTCTGTTCCAGCCGGCCGACGAGGAGGACCTCGCCCTCTTCCTCGAACGGCTGCCCGAGGAGATCCCGGTGCTCGTCGTCGGCGTCGGCTCGAATCTTCTCGTGCGCGACGGCGGCATCGAAGGCGTGGTCGTCAGGCTCTCGGCCAAGGGTTTCGGAGCGGTCGAGCGCGTTTCCGAGACCCGGCTTCGCGCCGGCGCGGCGTTGCCCGACAAGCGGCTCGCCGCGGCGGCCCACGAGGCAGGCATCGGCGGCTTTCATTTCTATCACGGCATCCCCGGGGCGATCGGCGGCGCGCTCCGGATGAATGCCGGGGCCAACGGCGTCGAGACCGTCGAGCGGGTCGTCGAGGTCCATGCGGTCGACAGGCAAGGCCGGCGCCACGTCCTGTCCAATGCCGAGATGGGCTATTCCTACCGCCACTCGGCCGCGCCCGGCGACCTGATCTTCACCGGCGCCGTCTTCGAGGGCACGCCCGCCGACCGCGACGAGATCCGGGCCCGCATGGACGAGGTGCAGACGCATCGCGAGACCGTCCAGCCGATCCGGGAGAAGACCGGCGGCTCGACCTTCAAGAACCCGCCCGGCACCTCGGCCTGGAAGGAGATCGACCTTGCCGGATGCCGGGGCCTTGCCGTCGGCGGGGCGCAGATGTCGGAACTCCACTGCAACTTCATGATCAACACCGGCGAGGCGACGGCCTTCGACCTCGAAACGCTCGGCGAGACGGTGCGCCGGCGGGTGCGGGACAGGTCGGGAATCCTGCTCGACTGGGAGATCAAGCGCCTCGGCCGATTCGCGCCGGGCCGCTCCGTCGAGGCGGCTGACGCCGCATCCTGAGCCTTTGGGCCGCCGCACCGCCCGTCGTTTGGCGCGGCCGGAATGCCACCTTTGCAGCGCCGGGGAGACGCGGTCCGCGCCACGGCGCCGGCGGGACCTGTCGCGCCCCGAACCGCAGCGATCCGCGCCAGCGGCTGCGTCGGCCGGGCCGACGCGACGTCCGCGACCGCAACGGCCGTGATCGGCTCTGCAGGCGCCGCGAGACCGCGGGCGATACGGTGCAACGCCACGGGCCGCCGGATGACTTTGACGTAAGCGTCGCTCGTCATCCATCGGGCTTATTTCCGTGGGCTGCGACGAAACCTTGCGTGGTCTGCGTTGACGTGCACGTAAGGCCCAGAATCTGTCACATTTCCGCCACGCGGTGCGGCAAATGCGCTGCACCATCCGGCCCACCATTTGGAAATTGCATCTGACGTTGTGCAAGGTCGATCGCAATGAACTGAGTGTCTGCCGGAATAATTCCAGATTTTTTGAATTCTTTTCGAATAGATACTGAAAATTCTTGCGTTCAACCAGTATTCCGATTGCAAAAGGCCGTATGTGCAAGAATTCAGTTTGAGGGTAGGCTGCAGGCATTGAGTGGCGTCGTGAAGCCGAAAGCGGCCGTGACACCCGGACTTGGTTGGGGGGAGAATATGCAGGTTACCCGAAAGATCATCGCCGCTGCGGCCGTCCTCGCGGCTGCCCAGAGCACCACCGCGCTCGCCGGCGGTTTCCAGCGCGGCACGGCGGACACCGACATCCTCTTCGAGCCCGGTACGGTGAACATGCGGGCGGGCATGACCTATGTCGATCCGCAGCGCGGTTTCACCTCGATCAATGGTCAGAGCGGCGATTTCGGCGACTATACCGGCGACTATACGATCCCGACCTATTCGATCTCGCTCGGCAACGACACGGTCGGCTGCGCCGGCACCGCGACCGAGTCCTTCGCCGCCGAGTCCGATTACAGCGGTTCTCCCGGCGGCGCCCTGCCGGCCCAGGTCAGCTCGCTCTCGACCGGCCAGCCGGTCGGCACCACCACGGCGGCGCGCACCGACATCTTCGGCGCGACGACGGCGTCTGTCTCGCGCACCCAGGCGCTCTCCTTTAGTTCCAGCGAACTCGGCGTGACCTGCCGCCTGAGCTATGCGGCGGAATCCGGGCGCTACAGCCTTCTCGGCGGCGTCTTCGTCGAGGACTTCCATTTCGAGGGCACCAGCCTCGGCACGACCTATGCGGCACCGGGTTTTCCGCTCGCCGCGGTCAACACCCGCGTCGAGGTCGAGAGCGACGGCGGCTACAAGGCCGGCTTCCGGATCGGCGCCGCCTACGAGATCCCGGAATACGCCCTGCGCGTCCAGGTCATGTACCGCTCCGAAGTCAAGCATGACGACGTCGAGGGGGACGGCACCGTCACGGTGCTGAATTCGCTGGTCCCGACGCTGCCGGCGGGCACGGTGCTGCCGGTCAACTCCTTCCTCAGCGAGGCGACCAGCCCGCAATTCGTCGAGCTGAAGGCGCAGACCGGCATCGCGCCGGGCTGGCTGCTGCTCGGGTCGTTCCGCTGGACCGACTGGTCGACCAACGACATGTCGGTCAGCTCGATCTCCAACGCGGCCTTCGGCATCAATTCCTCCTCCTACGCGCCCTATCACTGGCGCGACGGCTACACGGCGACGCTCGGCCTCGGCCACGCCTTCAACGACGAGATCTCCGGCGCGGTCGTCCTCGGCTACGACCGCGGCGTCTCGACCGGGGCAGAAACCACCTACACCGACATCTACACGCTCGCCGGCGGCGTCTCCTTCAAGGCGAACAAGATGGCCGAGCTGCGCTTCGGCGGTCTCGTCGGCTACTGGACCGACGGCAGCCAGTCGGTCTCGCAAGGGGCCTATTTCGACGGCACCGTCGGCGACGACTTCGTCTACGGCGTCAACGCCTCGCTGAAGCTCAGCTTCTGATCACAGCTGCGGGAGCGGCTACCGCCGCCCCTTCGGCAATCATATCTCGTGAAGGGCGTGTGTCTTGTCGCACGCCCTTTTTTCTTTGCGGGCAAAAGGTTCCGTAGGTTTCCCGCGAAAAACCGCTTGTGCCATCCAGGCAACACTATTGCAGGGATGCACCGGGTATAGTCGCAAGGACGGTCGAGGCGCCCCGTTGCCGCCACAAAACGCCGTCACCCCGATCCTGGCTGGGTTCTCGGCGGAGGAATCGGCTGCAAGACGAGGGGGACTGCATGGACGCCAAATCGATCGACAAGTCACGGCTGCCGAGCCGTCACGTCACCGAGGGCCCGGAGCGGGCCCCACATCGTTCCTACCTCTACGCCATGGGCCTCTCCAAGGGAGAAATCCACCAGCCGCTGATCGGCGTTGCTAGCTGCTGGAACGAGGCGGCGCCCTGCAACATCTCGCTGATGCGCCAGGCGCAGGTGGTCAAGAAGGGCGTTGCCGCGGCGAACGGGACGCCGCGCGAATTCTGCACGATCACCGTGACCGACGGCATCGCGATGGGCCACGAGGGCATGAAGGCCTCGCTGGTGTCGCGGGAAGTGATCGCCGATTCCGTCGAGCTGACCATGCGCGGCCATGCCTACGACGCGCTGGTCGGCCTTGCCGGCTGCGACAAGTCCCTGCCGGGCATGATGATGGCCATGGTGCGGCTCAACGTGCCGTCGGTGTTCATCTATGGCGGCTCGATCCTGCCGGGCCGCTACAAGGGCCGCGACGTCGTCGTCCAGGATCTGTTCGAGGCGGTCGGCCTGCACTCCGTCGGCAAGATGTCGGACGAAGAGCTCGACGAGCTCGAGCAGGTGGCGTGCCCGTCCGCGGGTTCCTGCGGCGGCCAGTACACCGCCAACACCATGGCGACGGTCGCCGAGGCGATCGGCCTCGCTCTGCCCTATGCCTGCGGCGCCCCGGCGCCCTACGAGATCCGCGACCGCTTCTGCTACGCCTCCGGCGAGATCGTCATGGAGCTGCTCGCCCGCAACATCCGTCCGCGCGACATCGTCACCCGCAAGGCGCTCGAAAACGCCGCGACCGTCGTCGCCGCGTCCGGCGGCTCGACCAACGGCGCGCTGCACCTGCCGGCGATCGCCCATGAAGCGGGTATCGACTTCGACCTCTTCGACGTCGCCGAGATCTTCCGGAAGACTCCCTACATCGCCGACCTGAAGCCGGGTGGCCGCTACGTCGCCAAGGACATGTTCGAGGCCGGCGGCATCCCGCTCCTGATGAAGACGCTGCTCGACCACGGCTTCCTGCATGGCGACTGCCTGACGGTCACCGGCCGGACGATCGCCGAGAACATGGCGAACGTTCGCTGGAACGCCGACCAGGACGTGGTGCGTCCCGCCAATGCGCCGATCACCCCCACCGGCGGCGTCGTCGGCCTTGCCGGCAATCTCGCGCCGGACGGAGCGATCGTGAAGGTCGCCGGCATGAAGAACCTCAGATTCTCCGGTCCCGCCCGCTGCTTCGACACCGAGGAGGCCTGCTTCGAGGCCGTTTCGAAGCGCTCCTATCGGGAGGGCGAGGTGCTGGTGATCCGCTACGAGGGTCCGCGGGGCGGCCCGGGCATGCGCGAGATGCTGGCGACGACCGCCGCGCTCTACGGCCAGGGCATGGGCGACAAGGTCGCGCTGATCACCGACGGCCGGTTCTCCGGCGCGACGCGCGGCTTCTGCATCGGCCATGTCGGCCCGGAGGCCGCGGTCGGCGGCCCGATCGCGCTTGTCGAGGACGGCGACGTCATCACCATCGACGCGGTGGCCGGCGAGATCTCGGTGAACGTCAGCGACGAGGAATTCGCCCGCCGTCGCGAGGGCTGGGCCCCGCGCGGGTCGAGCTACGGCTCGGGCGCCATCTGGAAATATGCGCAACAGGTCGGAACGGCCCGCAAGGGTGCCGTGACGCATCCTGGCGGCGCTGCGGAAAAGCACTGCTATGCCGACATTTAAGCGCAAGCTGCAGATCTCTGCCCTCACGGCCGTGGTGTTGCTCTTCGCCGGGAAGGGCGTGCTCGCGCTCGACCCCGCGGCGCAGGTCAACCCGGATGCCGGGCCGCTCGAACTGTTCTCCTTCGGCTTCAAGGCCTATCAGCGCGGCGAGAAACTCGAGGCCTTCGAGGCCCTGCGCTACGCCGCCGACAAGGGCCATCCCGGCGCCCGCTGGAAGCTCGGCAAGATGTATGCCGAAGGCGACGGCGTGCCCGAGAACGACTACGAGGCGTTCAAGATCTTCGAGCAGATCGTCCGCGACCAGGACGACGAGACCGGCAGCTATTCGAACGCCGCCTATGTCGCGAGCGCCGTCGTCGCGCTCGCCGACTATCTGAAGGTCGGCATTCCGAACAGCCCGGTGACGGTGGACCTGCCGCGGGCGCGGCAGTTCTATTTCCACGCCGCCTCGTTCTTCGGCGACGCCAAGGCGCAGTTCGAGCTCGGCCGCATGCTGCTCGCCGGGGAGGGCGGCAAGGCCAATCCCCGCCAGGCGGCGCGGTGGCTGAACCTTGCCGCCGAAAAGGGCCATGTCGGCGCCGAGGCGCTGCTCGGCTACCTGCTCTTCGACGGCAAGAAGATCTCGATGCGTCCGGAGCCGGTGCGCGGCCTCGCCATGCTGACCACGGCGCTGAGGCAGGCGGGACCGACCGACCAGCAATGGATCCGCCCGCTGCAGGAGGAGGCTTTCTCCGTCGCCAGCGAGGACGTGCGCCGCGAGGCCCAGGCGGATGCCGATCAGCCGCCCGAACAGGTGCCGGGAACCGTCGCCAGCGCCCGCAACTGACGGGTGCCGGCGGCGTATCAGCCGCGCCGGGCCAGGAAGGCCAGCCGCTCGAACAGGTGGACGTCCTGCTCGTTCTTCAGGAGCGCCCCGTGCAGCTTCGGCAGCACCTTCGACGGGCTCTCCCGAAGGTCCTTCGCCTCGACGTCCTCGGCGACGAGAAGCCGGATCCAGTCGAGCGCCTCGGAGGTCGAGGGCTTCTTCTTCAGGCCGGCCTGCTCGCGGATTTCGTAGAACTGGGTGAGAGCGGCCCGAACCAGATCCTGCTTGATGCCGGGATGATGGACGTCGACGATCTTCGCCAGCGTCTCGGGATCGGGAAACTGGATATAGTGGAAGAAGCAGCGGCGCAGGAACGCGTCGGGCAGTTCCTTCTCGTTGTTGGAGGTGATGACGACGATCGGCCGGTGCGTCGCCGCGACGGTGTCGCCGGTTTCGACGACGTCGAAGCTCATCTTGTCGAGTTCCTGCAGAAGGTCGTTCGGAAACTCGATGTCGGCCTTGTCGATCTCGTCGATCAGAAGCACCACCCGCTCGGGCGAGGCGAAGGCATCCCACAGCTTGCCGGGCCGGATGTAATTGCGGATGTCGTGGACGCGCTCCTCGCCGAGCTGGCTGTCGCGCAGCCGCGATACGGCGTCGTATTCATAGAGGCCCTGCGCCGCCCTTGTGGTGGATTTGACCGTCCACTGGATCAGCCTGAGGCCGAGGGCCTCGGCGATCTGCACGGCGAGCTCGGTCTTGCCGGTGCCGGGCTCGCCCTTGACGAGCAGCGGACGCTGCAGCGTGATCGCCGCGTTGACCGCGACCATCAGGTCCTTGCCGGCGACGTAGCTGTCGGTTCCCGTAAAGCGCATCCGTCGTCCTGGTCCGTTCTGCCGTGTCGGTCGGCGGCGATGCGATCGTGATCTCCCGCACTCGCCGCCGCAATGTCGTTCTGCTCCCGCGGTGAGCCGCCGGAGCGGTCCCGTGGCGCCTGGGCGCCGCGGCTTCGTGTCGTCCTTTTCGCGGCGCGTCTTGTCGCGCCGCCGCATCCCGCCGTTCCGCCGCGGGACCGTGCCGCCGAAACCATAGGCGCGACGCCGCGGCTTGCAAGTCGCGGGGTTGTCGTGACGGAGACTGTGCGTTCGCCCCAAAGCAGCGGCGGGCGACTGGAATGTTTCGCAGCTGCGAATAGATTGCGCCTTGGGCGGCGGAACGACGGTTCCACCGCTCTTTCTTTTGACAGACGCTTCGCGACGGCCCTCCCGCACAGAGGGCGGTCCGCCGCGGAGGGAAGGCTTCCGGCATGAGCAACGCAGCATCCAAGGCCGCCGATCGGAGCGGCGCCGAGGGCCTCGGCTCGGCACTGACCATTCTCTTTGCGCTGTCCTGCGGCGCCCTGGCCGCCAATCTCTATTACGCCCAGCCGCTGGTGTCGCTGATGGGCGCGGATCTCGGCCTGCCGGTCTCGGCGGAAAGCTCGATCGTCACGCTCGCCCAGGTCGGCTACGCCCTCGGCCTGGTGCTTCTCGTGCCCTTGGGCGACATCGTCGAGAACCGCCGGCTCATCCTCGTCACGATGGGCGCCAACCTCGTCTGCCTCGCGGGTCTCGCTTTGGCGCCCGGTCTCGGCGCGATGTTCGCGGCGATGCTGCTCGTCGGGACGAGCTCCAGTGCGGCGCAGATGCTGGTGCCGCTGGCGGCGAACCTCGCCCCGGAGGCCGAGCGCGGCGCGGTCGTCGGCAACGTCATGAGTGGGCTCCTCGGCGGCATCCTGCTCGCCCGCCCGGTGTCGAGCTTTCTTGCCGACTATGTCGGCTGGCGGGGCGTCTTCGGGCTCTCGGCCGGGCTGATCGCGGCGCTCGGCGTCGTTTCGCTCTTCCTCCTGCCGCAGCGCCAGCCGGACGGCGAACGCGGCTATCTCGGGCTCATCCGGTCGCTCGGCCGGCTGTTCGTGACCGAACCGGTGCTGCGGCGGCGCGGCCTCTACCATGCCGCCATTTTCGCGGCCTTCTCGCTGTTCTGGACGGCCGCCCCGATCGTGCTCCTCGCCGATCCGTTCGACTTTTCGCCGAGCGGCGTCGCCCTCTTCGCGCTTGCCGGCGTGCTCGGGGTCTTCGCCGCCCCGGTCGCCGGCCGGCTCGCCGATCGCGGCTATGCGCGGATCGGAACCGTCGCCGCCATCTCGATGGTGATCGGCGCCTTCCTCCTCGCGACCTTCGGAACGTCGCTCGTCGCGCTGGTCGTCGCCGCGGTCGCGATCGATCTCGGCGCCCAGGCCAATCTCGTCTTCGGCCAGCGCGAGATCTACCGGCTCGCCCCGAACATCCGCAACCGCCTCAACGCGGTCTACATGACCACCTTCTTCCTCGGCGGGGCGGCCGGCTCGGCGCTGGCGAGCCCGGTGCTGCAGAATTTCGGCTGGCTCGGCGTCTGCGTGATCGGCATGGCGCTGCCGGGCGCGGCGCTGGTTTATTTCGCGCTGGCGGAGGGCACCGGCGACTGACCCTCCCATTTGTCGAGGAAGGCGTCGATCGGCAGCGACTGCATGTCGGGGATGGCGTCGAACAGCGTCTCGAGCGGCCAGTCCCACCAGCGAAGGGCGGCGATCCGTCCCGCCACCTCTTCGCCGAAGCGGGGACGGAGCGGGCGCGCGGGAACCCCGGCGACCACCGCATAGGGCGCGACGTCGCGGGTGACGACCGCCCCGGCGCCGACGACGGCGCCGTTGCCGATCGTCAGCCCCGGCAGGACGATCGCCCCGTGGCCGAGCCACACGTCGTGCCCGATCGTCACGTGCTTCGCCCGGCGATTCTCCGCGACCTCTCGGTCGACGGCGAGCCAGCGGAAATATTCGTTCGGCCGGTAGCTGATCTTGTGGGTGGTCAGCCTCTCCATGGGATGGTCGAGGGCGTTGACGCGCACATTCGCCGCGATCGAGCAGAACTTGCCGATCGTCGTGTAGACGGCCTCACCGCCCCGTTCGAAATAGGAGAAGTCGCCGACCTCCACTTCCCGCAGAACGACGCGCGCGCCGATCTCGACGTAGCGGCCGAGCCTGGTGTGCTTCAGCTCCGCAGTGGTCGCGATGCGCGGCTCGGAAGCGCGGAATCGCAGCTCCTCGAAATTCTCAGGTCGTGGAGTGTCTTGCGGCATCGCTCGTCGGGATCGGGATCGGGGTCGGAGTTGGCGAAACGCGCGAACCGTAGTCCTGATCCTCCTGCGATGCTACCAGCAGCGACCCGGCCGGCGCGCCCGACGGCTTGCGCCTGCGTCGATCGAGCCTCGCCGCGAGCGCCAGCTGCAGCACGACGCCGCACAGCACCAGCGCGAGTTCCGTCGTCAGCGACAGCCCTCCTGAACCGATGACGCAGACCGTGACGAGGTCGGCGAGGATCGTACCCGCGACGAAGACCGGCAGGCTGTTGCGGCCGGCGGCAAAGAGCGGGCGCAGCCAGCCCTCCGCCGGCAGCCGCGCGAGGGCGTCGAGGTTGAACATGACGTAGACGATGGCGATGGCGTTGATCAGCCGCAGCGGGCCTTCGCTGGTCTTGGTCACGAGCAGCCGCAGCGGACCCTCCGCCGGGTTCGCGCCGAAATGCATCAGGAGGTTCGCCGGGATCGCGACGATGGCGATCGCCGCCGCCGCGAGGAACAGCGGCCGGCGATAGGGGAAGGGCGTCTCGCCGCGCCGGAGCCTCAGGCCCGCGGCGAGGCCGATGACGAAGACGAGCTGCCAGCAGAACGGGTTGAAGTACCAGTGCTGGCGGGGCTGGGCGAGGTCGGTGAGATTGATCCGGAAGAGCCCGGCGACGAGCCACAGCGCGGCCGCGACCGTCAGAGCAAGCCACGGCGAGCGGTCGAGGAGGGCGAACCACAGCGGCACCGAGGCGATCAGCACGACGTAGAGCGGCAGGATGTCGAGCTCGGCGGGCAGGTAGCGCAGGCTGAGGGCTTCGAGGAGGAAGCGCCCCGGTTCGCCGGCGAAGACGTCGAGCGACCAGTTCGCGACGATCTCTGGGTGATTGGGCAGCGGCGCGAGGATGACCGCTGTCGCGAGGCAGAGGATCATCGTAAGGTGGAGGCGGTAAAGCTTCAGCACGCGGCGCAACGTGCGCGAGGCGGCCGTCGCGAGGTCGGCGGGCCCCGTCGCCGGATGATAGGCGAGGGCGGCCGACATGCCGGCCATCATGACGAAGAGTTCGGCGGCGTCGGAGAAGCCGCGGCTCTGCTGCAGCCCCTCCGAAAAGGAGACGTTGGCGTGGTCGACGAAGATCAGGAGCAGCGACACGCCGCGAATGAGATCGATGCGGTTTTCGCGTTGGCGCGACATCGGCGTCCGTCCCGGAGATCACGACGATTCGTCGTCGCCTCCGAGCTACGGCAGCGGCGCGGGCGGAAGAATGATCGCAGAGTTGCAAGATATTCGAAATTTTCCGGTTGGGTTAATTTGCATAGCGGAAGTATATCAAAGAAATGAAGAGATTTAATCCAATTCGAGCTTCCGAGGTTGCCGCGGCTTCGCCGGTCGCGGCGGGGCGGAGCGGCCTTGCGGCCGCCGTTGCGGCAGGCGTCGCACTCATCGCCTTGGGGGGTGTCGGTCTTGCCATGTGGCTTGATCACGGGGAGGCACTTTTCGTAAAGCTCGCGGCGGACGCCTGGGCGAGCTGCTTCTGAGCCGAGCCCGGCAGGTCGGCGGATCCGCTTTCGCTCGTGGCGAGCGCGACCGGCCGGCCAGACCTCCGGAGTGACGCAAGATGCAGACGCGTACGATCATCCAGACGGGACTTTGGGCGCTCGTCGCCCTTCTCGCCGGGGCCCTCGTCGTCACCTATCTCAACCTCTCGGGCGGCGGCAGCGCCGCCGAAAAGCCCTATGGCACCCCGTTCACTCTCGTCGACCAGAACGGCGACGAATTCAGCTCCAAAAAGCTGGCGGGCGAGCCCTTCGCGCTATTCTTCGGCTATACCCACTGCCCGGACGTCTGCCCGACGACGCTCTACGAACTCGCTTCGCATCTGAACGAGATCGAGAAGGCGGGCCACGATTTCAAAATCGTCTTCGTCACCGTCGATCCGGCCCGCGACACCCCCGCGGTGCTGAAGGACTATGTCGAGGCGGTGTCGCCGAAGATCGTCGCTCTGACCGGCGACGAGGCCGACATCGCGAAGACGGCGAAGGGCTGGGGCGCGTTCTATCGCAAGGCCGGCGAGGGCGACGACTATCTGATGGACCATACGGCGACCACCTTCCTCATCGACAAAAACGGCAGGCTGGCCGGGACGATCGCCTATGGCGAGGATCCGAAGACGGTGGGCGCCAAGCTGGAACGGCTCGCCGGCGCCTGATCGCCGGCCGGCGCCCTGGCGGTGCCAGCCGGCCGCGACGCGGCTCGCGTCGCCGACGGCGTGACTGCGGCGCAATGCGCGGCGGAATGAGCGGCGCGATCCGGCTTTGCCGAATGCGCCCGCGCGTTATGTCCTTGCGCAACAAGATCCCGGTCGGGCGGGCCGACCCGCCGACCGGAACCGACAGGACCCTCCGCACATGCACGACCTCGCCTTGCAGCTCGCCGTCATCGGCGTCGCGGGCATCGCCTCGCAGTGGCTTGCCTGGCGGCTGCAGGTGCCCGCCATCGTCATGCTGCTCGGCGTCGGGCTGGTCTTCGGCCCGCTGACCGGTCTGATGAACCCGCGCAAGGATTTCGGCGACCTCTACACGCCGCTGGTCTCGACCGCCGTCGCGATCATCCTGTTCGAGGGCGGGCTGACGCTGCGCCTGCGCGAGATCCGTGAAACCTCGACCGCCGTGCGGCGGGTCGTGCTGCTGTCGGGCCCGCTGGTCTGGGTGCTGACGGCGCTCGCCGCCCGTTATGTCGGCGCGATGTCCTGGCCGGTCTCGATCATTCTCGGGGCGCTGCTCGTGGTGACCGGCCCGACGGTGATCATGCCGCTGCTGCGCCATGCCCGGCTGCGCTCGCGCCCCGCCTCGATCCTGCGCTGGGAGGCAATCCTCAACGATCCCGTCGGCGCGCTCTTCGCGGTCGTCGCCTTCGAGGCCTATCTCGTCCTGCGCGGCGCCCACGAGGCGGAACATCTGATCGTGACGACGGCCGCGGCACTGCTCGTCGCCGTCGTCGGCGGCATCCTCGTCGGCCGGGGACTGACGGTCTTCTTCGCCCGCGGCCATGCGCCGGAATATCTCAAGGCGCCGATCCTCTTCGCCGTCGTCGTCGCCATGAACGCCCTGACCAACCTCGTTCTCGAGGAGGCCGGCCTGCTCACCGTGACGGTCATGGGCATCACCATGGCGAACAGCCGGCTGGCCAGCCTCAACGAGCTGCGCCGCTTCAAGGAGACGATCACCGTCCTCCTCGTCTCCGGCCTGTTCATCATCCTGACGGCGTCGCTGCAGCGGGAGGTGATCCTCAGCCTGGAATGGCGGGTGGTCGCCTTTCTCGTGCTCGTCCTCTGCGTCATCCGGCCGTTGACGCTCTTCGTCTCGACCATCGGCGCCGGGCTCGGCTTCCGCGAGCGCCTGCTCGTCGGCTGGATCGCGCCGCGCGGCATCGTCGCCGTCGCGGTCGCGGGCCTCTTCGGCTCGTCGCTCGCCCGCATCGGCCTTGCCGATGCCGACCGGATGGTCGCCTACACCTTCGCCGTCGTCGCCGCGACGATCCTTCTCCACGGCTTCACCCTGAAGCCGCTCGCCCGGCTCCTCGACCTGCGGGTCACCAACCGGCCCGGCATCCTCGTCGTCGGGGCCTCGCGCTTCTCGATCGCCCTGGCGCAGCGGCTGAAGGCTCTGGAAGTGCCGGTGCTGATCGCCGATGCCAACTGGTCGCATGTCTCCGAGGCGCGGCTCGGCGAGGTGGAGGTCTGGTTCGGCGAGATCCTCTCCGAAGAGGCGCACCACTCGCTCGACCTGTCGCGCTTCGACCACATGATCGCGGCCACCGACAACGACGCCTACAACGCTCTCGTCTGCACCGACTTCGGCGCCGAGATCGGCCGCTCCGAAGTGTTCCAGATCGGCGCGACGGCCGCCAACACGCAGACTTCGAGCGCGCGCCACACGATGCACTTCTCGCTGGGCGGCCGGCCGCTCTTCGATCCCCCCCGCGGTTACAACGAGCTGCGCGACCACGTGATCGACGGCTGGGCCTTCCAGGCGACGAGGCTGACGGCGGAGTTCGGCTACGGCCAGTTCTTCGAGACCCGGCCGGAAGGCACGCTGCCGATCCTCTGGATCAGGCCCTCGCAGGAGATCGTCTTTGCGGCCGGCGAAGGGGCGGGCGAGCCGGGGCCCGGCGACACCATCGTCTCCTTCGGGCCGCCGCGGGCCGAGCGCGAACAGGAAAAGATCGTCCGCGGCACCTTGACCGAACGCGAGGCGCGCAGGGAAAAGGCCCGCAAGACCGCCGAGGAGGTCTCGAAACAGGCCGAAGGGACGAACTGACGGTGCAGACACGCTATTTCTGGCGCGGCAGGCGCGCCGAGGCCGAGGCCGCCTATGCCGCGCTCGATGCCGTCTTCGAGGAGGAGGGTGCGCCGCTCGCCCTGACGGAGATCGACGAGGCCGCCGGCATCGTCGAGGTCGCGGCTTATCTGGCGGCGGAAGACGGCGACGACCGGACGGAAGAGTTCCGAACGGCCGCAGGCCTTCGGCCCGATGACGAGATCGGCCGGGAGGAGCTTGCCGACCGGGACTGGATGGCCGCCGTCCTCGCCGAGCTGAAGCCGGTCCGGGCCGGCCGCTTCGTCGTCCACGGCGCCCACGACCGGGACAAGGTCGGGGCGCACGAGCTGTCGATCGAGATCGAGGCCGGCCTCGCCTTCGGCACCGGCCATCACGCCACCACCGCCGGGTGCCTCGCGATGATCGACGAGATCGTGCGGCTGCGGCGTCCGGGCCGGGTGCTCGATCTCGGCACCGGCAGCGCCGTCCTCGCCATCGCCGCCGCCAAGCTGGCGCGGCTGCAGGTGCTCGCCACCGACGTCGATCCGGTCGCCGTCGCCGTCGCCGCGGCCAACGTGCGAGCGAACGGCGTCGCGCGCTTCGTCGAGACCATTCGCGCCGATGGCTTCGCCGCTCCGGCCGTGCGCCGGCGGGCGCCCTACGAGCTGATCGTCGCCAACATCCTGGCCGGCCCGCTGATCCACCTCGCGCCGGCATTCCGCCGCCACGCGGCGCGGCGCGCCGACGTGATCCTGTCCGGCATCCTGGTCTCGCAGGTGGCGGCCGTGCGCGCCGCCTACCGGGCGCAGGGCTTCGTCCATCGCGAGACGCGCGTCATCGGCGAATGGGCGGCGCTGCATCTCCGCCGCGCCGCGGCGTGATTCCTGCGGCGCGGCGGCGTTCGCCCGGCCTCGCCACCGTTTCACGCGACAATGAGCCCATCCCATGAAAAAAGGTCCGGCAGCCCGCGTGGAGCTGCCGGACCTTGCGTCCATATTCATGTTGCATTGCAGCAAGACCGCTCGGCCTATGCTGCCCGGTGCCGGTCAGGCGCGCTGCGGGCCGCGGCTTTCGAAATGCGAGGCAGTCTCGCCGCTGAGGCCGTCCGGGGCAAAGCGCTTGCCGTAATGGGTGGCGATGTAGCGGCGCGCCTCGCGCTCGCGGGCCTCCATCATGCGGTTGAGGACGGTGCGCATGATGCCCGTGCTCTGCTGGCGCGGGCGGGTCGTGGTGGTGTCGTTGCTGGCCATTGGCGTTCTCCTTCAGAAGCGGTTCCGGCCTCCCGTTGCACCGAAATATGCGCGGCTCGGCGGCTTTCCGGTAGAGTGCCCGCCGCATAGGACCCTCCCGTTTATTGCAACGCAACATAACGGCTCTTCCCGGGGCCGAACCATCGATCCGTCGCCTTGCGACCGGAGCATCGGATCGCGGAACTTGCGGCGGCCGGCGAAATGCCGGACACAACTGCGAGGAATGCCTTCAAGCGGCAGGGTGAGAGATCCGATGTTTCAGAATTTCGACGGTACCAGCGACTTTTCGCTGAGCGCCGAGCGCGTCGAAGGCCTGCGGCGGCTGCTGAGCGAGGCGGGCGTCGACGGCTTCGTGGTGCCGCGCGCCGACGAGCATCAGGGCGAATACATCCCCGCATCGGCGGCGCGGCTCGAATGGCTGACCGGCTTTTCCGGCTCGGCGGGCGTTGCCGTCGTCCTTTCCGACAAGGCGGCGATCCTCGTCGACGGCCGCTATACGCTGCAGGTCCGCGACCAGGTCGACCTGTCGGTCTTTTCGCCTGCTTCGTCGATCGAGACGCCGCTCTCCGCCTTTCTCGAGACCGAGGCGGCCGGGCGGCGCATCGCCTACGATCCCTGGCTCCACACCATCGCCGAGGTGGAGAAGCTGCGAGAGGTGATGGCGCGCAGCGGCGGCGAACTCGTCGCCCTTTCCGAAAACCCGATCGACCGGCTCTGGACCGACCGTCCGGCGCCGCCGAAGGGCAAGGCGTTCCTGCACGGCGACAATCTCGCCGGCAGAAGCGTCGACGCCAAGCTCGGCGAGATCCAGGCGGCGATCGCCGTCGCCCGGGCCGATCTGACGGTGCTGACCGATCCTTCGTCGATCGCCTGGGCGTTCAACGTCCGCGGCGCCGACGTCGCCCACACGCCGCTGATGCTTGCCTTCGCCATCGTCCCGGTGAAGGAGCGGCCGCGGCTCTACGTCGATCCGGACAAGCTCGACGAGGGTGTCGCGGCACAGCTTGCGGCGCATGCCGACATCCGGCCGCCGGAGGCCTTCGAAGCCGAGCTCGCCGACCTGTCGCAGGGCGGCCAGATCGGGCTCGACCGCGACCTCGTCGCCGCGCGGCTTGCCGCCATCGTCGCCGCGGCGGGGGGCGACGTCGTCGCGCTTTCCGATCCCGCGCGCCTGCCGCGGGCGGTGAAGAACGAGGGCGAACTCGCCGGAAGCCGCGCCGCCCACCGTCGCGACGGCCTCGCGGTGACGCGTTTTCTCGCCTGGCTCGACCGTCAGGCACCCGGCTCGACCGACGAGATCGGCGCGGCGGAGCGGCTGGAGGCCTTCCGGGCCGAGGCCGGCGAGGCGGCAGGCATGGCGCTGATGGACATTTCCTTCGACACGATCGCCGGGGCGGGGCCGAACGGCGCCATCGTCCACTACCGGGTCAACCGGCAGACCAACCGCAGGCTCGGGGCGGGGGAACTCTTCCTGATCGATTCGGGCGCCCAGTATCTCGACGGAACCACCGACATCACCCGCACGGTGCCGGTCGGCAAACCGGACGCCCTGATGCGCACGCGTTTCACGCAGGTGTTGAAGGGGATGATCGCGATCTCTCTGGCGCGGTTTCCGAAAGGCACGCGCGGCATCGACATCGATGTTCTGGCGCGCATCGCCCTCTGGAAGGCCGGCTGCGACTATGCCCACGGCACCGGCCACGGCGTCGGCGCCTTCCTCGCGGTGCACGAAGGGCCGCAGTCGATCTCGCGGCGCGGCATGGCGGTGCTGAAGCCGGGCATGATCCTCTCCAACGAGCCCGGCTACTACAGGGAGGGCGCCTTCGGCATCAGGATCGAGAATCTCGTCGTCGTCACCGAAGCCTCTGCGATCGCGGGTGGCGACATGCCGATGCTCGGCTTCGAGACGCTGACGCTCGCGCCGATCGACCGCCGGCTGATCGACGCCACGCTGCTCGGCGAAGAGGAGCGGGGCTGGCTCAACGGCTATCATGCCCGGGTCCGCGAGACGCTGTCCGGCGACCTGTCGCCGGAAGACGCGCTCTGGCTCGAGGCGGCGACCCGGCCGGTCTGATACGAGATCCGCTCGATGAGAGCGGGGCTCGAATCACGCCCGCGCGGCGAATGAGCGTCTTTGTCTCCGGCATCACGATTTCCGGCATCACGACGTGATGTGCCGGAAACCGTATGACGCCCGGTCGAACGGCGTTCCGGCTGCCGCGGCAACCTGCAAGTCCGCCTTCCCGGCCGGGCTCGGCCGGACCGTTGCGGGATGTTCATACGCCCGGCCGGCATTTCGGGCCGCAGTCGGTCGTGGCCCTGCGGCAACCCTCAGCGGCAGAGCCGCCGCCGGCCGTGATTCGGCTGAAAGGTGCCGGAACGGGCGTCGAAGGAGCGGTACTTCGCCGCGCAGTAGCGGTACCAGGCGCCGGTCCAGGGATGCGGGCCCCCGTAGTATCGGACCTCTGGGTAGACCCGGTAGAGCGGGCGCGGCCGGTAGCGGTAGTACGGGCCGTCATAGTAGCGCGCCTCGCCGACCGACAGGCCGAGCCCGAGCCCGATGATGCCGCCGATCACCGCCGCCGCGCCGGCGTCGAAACCGTCGTGATGGTGGTGCCGGTGTCCGGCCTTCGCCTCGCCGGCACCCAGCAGCGGCGTTCCCGCCGGCACGAGAAGCGGGGTGAAGACGAGCGCGACGCAGGCCGCGACGGTGCTGAGCGAAAGCCTGCCGAGGCTGTTGTTCGACGCCCTTGCCATGGTTTGCCTCCCTTGCGGCGGAGCCTGGCGCGCCGCGCGCCCTTCGATCGACCATCCGGTGTCCGCCGGCATCAAGTGTCCGCCGGCGGTCACTCTCCGCCGGTTGCGGCCGGCGCCGTTTCAGCCATGCCCGCCGAGCGCTCCGTCAGAGCCGCGTCGGAGACCCCGGGGAAGCCGACGCCGCGTCCGCAGGGCCTGCGGGTCCGCCCGCAACCCCGCACGCGCACAACCTCTCTGTCGCAGTCGACTCCTTCGCCGGACCGGGCAGGTTGACGCATAGTCACCCATCTTAGCGGGCAATGCAACCGCGGGTGGATTTGCACCGCGGGCCGCCCGTTCTTATGTCGAACGCAGGGAGGCCGCTGGTGATACCGCATCTCGTCTATTTCGCCGATCCGATGTGTTCGTGGTGCTGGGGCTTCCACCCGGCGATCGAGGCGATCGCCGCGCGCCATCCGGACCTGCCCATCCGGCTCGTCCTCGGCGGTCTGCGTCCGTTCACCACGACGGCGATGGACGAGCAGGCCAAGGCCGAGATCCGCAGCCACTGGGAACACGTCGCGGCGGTGAGCGGCCAGCCCTTCGACTACGCGTTCTTCGACCGGACCGGCTTCGTCTACGACACAGAGCCTGCAGCCCGCGCCGTGGTCGCCGCCCGCCGGCTCGATCCCTCGCGGGCCTTCGCGCTGAACCGCCGGGTGGCCCACGGCTTCTACGCCGAAAACCGCGACGTCACGGACGCCGGCGTCCTTGCCGACCTCGCGGCCGGGGCGGGCCTCGACCGTGACGCCTTCGCCGCGGCCTTCGATGATCCCGCGACGCGGGAGGAGACCCTCGCCGACTTCGCCGTCACCAAGGCGTCCGGCGTGACCGGCTTTCCGACCCTCGTCGCCGGGCCAGAAGCAGGGGCGGCGGGGCGGTATCGCCCGATCGCGATCGGATTTCTTCCGCCGGAACAGGTCCTTGCGGAAATCGCGCGGTTTCTTGGGAACAACTGAATTCCGCGCCATCCGCAATATGCAATCTTAAAGCGCGGATTTGCAGGAAAACGCCTCGACAGGACCCGGGAATTATGCTTTCCTTACGTTAAGGAATACGCGTGCCTGGTTGGATCGTCGAAGCGGGTTTCGCGGAGGGTCCGGTCTTCCGGCCGGCGCGCCGCGGCAGGCGATGCGGATGGGTGCTCGCGCGCCGGAAGGCCCGTCCAGGCGGACGCCTCGGGCCGGCAGCGGGTTCTCTCCGGCAGCGGGTTCTCTCTGGCGGAGTCGCCGATCTGCCGAGGCGCTGAGCCGCCCAGGCATTGATCCGGCGGATGGGTCGTGGCTGCCGAGCCTCGTGTCGGCGAGACAGAGTTGTGCATCAGCGGGGGCCCCGTCTCGGGGCTTGCCGTGATCGTCCCGCCGGGGCATCCGAGTGCCGGCGTGTCGAAGGGCGTGTGCCGGCAGGAAGGGGCGCCTGCCGGCCGCGCTTTTCGTTTCGTCGTGGCAGCAGCGCCGGCGACCCGCCATGGGCGCGCAATCGGCGGCGGGCGCCGTTCCGCCGCTCGCTCATCCGACCCGGCACGTCGCGCCGCCCGTTCTCGGCCCGACGACACTCCCGCACTTCACTCTCGACCTCGCATGTCGGCCAATGGCAGATTCCAGCCGTCAACGGGGCGTCGTGGATTTGCCCGGTCGGCCTCGGGCCCTGGCATGCGGCGCGTGGTCTCCCGAAACGGGGATCGCCCGAAACGGAATCGGATGTCGGAACCCCTGCACCGGCCGGAAACGTTCCCCGATCGAGATGGAAGGGAGAATTGCCGATGACGGATCACTGTCGTTCCGGCCGCGACGCCGCCTGCTGTGGCGCGGAGCCTGTGAGCGATCCGTGCTGCGCAGGCACTCTTGACTCCGGGAAGGGGCCCGCCAGTTGCTGCAGCGGCGGCGTCCCGGCCTTCGACGGCCTCGACCCGCAATACAAGCGCATCCTCTGGACCGTCATCGCGATCAACGGCGTGATGTTCCTGACCGAGATGGTGGCGGGACAGATCGCCGGATCGCAGGCGCTCGCCGCCGATGCGCTCGACTTTCTCGGGGACACCGTCACCTACGGCCTCAGCCTCGCCGTGATCGGCGCCGGGGTTCGCGTGCGCGCCTCGGCCGCCCTCGCCAAGGGCGTTTCGCTCTCGGTCATGGCGCTCTGGGTGTTCGGCTCGACGATCTACCGGACGCTGGTGGCCGGCGTGCCGCAGGCGGAGGTGATGGGGGCGATCGGTTTCCTGGCCCTTGCCGCCAATCTCGGCTCGGTGCTGCTGCTGCGACCCTACAAGGACGGCGATGCGAATGTGCGCTCCGTCTGGCTGTGTTCGCGCAACGACGCGATCGGCAACACCGTCGTCATGGCGGCGGCCTTCCTCGTCTGGCAGACCGCGACGCCATGGCCGGATCTTGCCGTCGCGGCCTTCATGGCGGGTGTCTTCCTCACCTCCTCGGTTGCGATCCTCCGCCAGGCGTGGGGCGAGTACCGCCACACGGAGGACGCCGCCGGGGTTCCTGCCCGCTGACGGCCTTCGCGCGTCCCGGCGCCACGAGATTTGAGCATGCGGCGGGGCTCGCCCGTCGACGGCCGGCCCCGTTCGCCATCGGCCGGCCAGGCTTGGCGACGGCGCATTGATCTCCAGATATTTTAATCCTAAACTAATCTGGCGAGGCCCGAGAGGAGACGGCGATGCGCATCACGGTGATCGGCGGCGGCCCGGGCGGCCTCTATTTCGCGCTCCTGACCAGGAAGCGGCGGCCGGACTGGCAGGTCGCGGTCTACGAACAGAACCTTGCCGACGACACCTTTGGCTTCGGCGTCGTCTTCTCCGACGAGACGCTGCACGAATTTCTCTCGCGCGACCGCCGGAGCTTCGAGCGCATCCGCGGCGAATTCGCCTATTGGGACGACGTCGCGATCCACAAGCAGGGCACCGAGATGCGCTGTGCCGGCAACGGCTTTGCCGGCATCTCGCGGATGAAGCTGTTGAACATCCTGCAGCAGCGCTGCCGGGAAGAGGGCGTCGAGATGCATTTCGGCGTCTGCGTCCCGCCGGAGGAGATCGCCACGCGCTTCGCCGGCTCCGACGTCGTGGTCGCCGCCGACGGCGTCAATTCCAGGATCCGCGAGCATTTCAGGGAAAGCTTTCGGCCGGAGGTGGCGATCAAGTCGAACCGCTTCTGCTGGATGGGATCGACCCGGCCGATGGAAGAGTTCAACTACTTCTTCCGCGAGACCGAGCACGGCATCATCTGCGCCCATACCTATCAGTATGAGACGGGCCGCTCGACCTGGATCTTCGAGATGGACGACGGCTGCTGGCGCGGCCACGGCTTCGACCGGATGGACGAGGAGCGGTCGAAGGCCCTCTTGGAGCAGCTCTATGCCGGGGAGCTGCAGGGCCACGGCCTGCTCCTCAACCGGTCGAACTGGCGGCAGTTCCCACGGATCTTCTGTCAGAACTGGAGCCATCGGAACATCGTCCTCCTCGGCGACGCCAAGGCCTCGGCGCATTACTCCATCGGCTCGGGCACCAAGCTTGCGATGGAATGCGCGATCGCGCTGTCGGACGCGGTGGTCGAACATGGCGAAGCCGGCGTGGAGCAGGCCTTCGCGGCCTATGAGGGCGAGCGCCGCGCGCCCTGCCAGATCATCCAGCACAAGGCCGACGTCTCGCTCGCCTGGTTCGAACACATGAACCGCTCCTGGGACATGGAGCCGGAGCAGTTCGCCATGGTGGTGATGTGCCGGGCGAAGTCGATCACCTACGACAATCTGATGGTTCGCGACCCCGGCTTCGTCGAAAAGGTCGATACGGCCTTCTACGAGCGGCTCTTCCGCGAGACCGGCGAGGACTACCGCAACACCCGGCCGACGCCGATGTTCACGAGGTTCAAGCTGCGCGACATGGTGGTCGAGAACCGTGTCGTCATGTCGCCGATGGCGCAGTACTCGGCCGACGGGGAGGGCAACCTCACCGACTGGCATTTCGTCCACTATACGAGCCACGCCCTCGGCGGTGCCGGCATGGTGTTCGTCGAGATGACCTGCCCCTCGGCCGACGCGCGCATCACGCCCGGCTGCCCCGGCCTGTGGACCGACGAACACGAAGCGCAGTTCAAGCGCATCGTCGATTTCGTCCATGCCCATTCGAAGACCAGGATGGTGATGCAGCTCGGCCATGCCGGCCGCAAGGGCTCCACCCAGCTCGGCTGGCAGAAGATGGACGCCCCGCTCGAGGACAAGGCGAAGAACTGGCCGCTCTTCTCGGCCTCCGACATCCCCTACATGGCCGGCGTCAGCGACACGCCGAAAGCGCTCGACCGGGCAGACATGGACAGGATCAGGGCCGATTTCGTGCAGGCGACCGAGCGGGCCGAGCGCGCCGGCTTCGACATGGTCGAGCTGCACTGCGCCCACGGCTATCTTCTGGCGTCCTTCCTGTCGCCGCTCACCAACCGGCGGACCGATGAATACGGCGGTCCCATCGAGAACCGGCTGCGCTTTCCTCTGGAAGTGTTTGCGGCGATGCGGGCGGTCTGGCCGGCCGAAAAGCCGATGTCGGTGCGCGTCTCGGCGAGCGACTGGGCCGAGGGCGGCATCAGCGAGGCGGATACGATCGCCATATCCGAGGCCTTCGCAGAAGCCGGCTGCGACCTCATCGACGTCTCCGCCGGCCAGACGGTCGCCGAGCAGAAGCCGGTCTATGGCCGCATGTTTCAGGTCGCGTTCGCCGAGGCGATCCGCAACGTCCCGAAGCTCTCCGTCATGGCCGTCGGCGCGATCACCGAGGCGGCGCAGGTGAACACCATTCTCCATACCCGCCGGGCCGACCTCGTGGCGCTCGGCCGCCCGCATCTGTGGAACCCGTATTTCACACGCGAGGCTTCGGCCTGGTACGACGCGCGCAACCAGCATTGGCCGAAGCAGTATCTCGCCGGCCGCGACCAGGCGCATCGCGAACTGTCGAAGAAGCGCGGGCAGGAGATGGATCTGCGGCGCAAGGCACGGCCGCGCCCGCACGAACTGGACGAGCCCTCCGCCGAGCGCCGCGAAGCGGCCGAATGAAAGGATTCGTCCGCCCGGCCCTGAGCTTCGGAAGGGCGTCGAAGCCTTCTGGAAACTTTCCGGGACCGGCGGTTCGGGAACGACGCAAAGGACGGGGAGGTGTCATTTGATGAGCGAGGTCCGACTGGAGCGCGGAGGGGAAGGAGTCGTGGTCCTGACGCTGGACCGGCCCGAGGCGCGCAATGCTCTCTCGCCCGGCATGCGCGAGGAACTGACGGCGCATTTCACGGCACTTGCCCAGGATGCGGACGTCCGCGTCGTCGTCCTTTCCGGCGGCACCAAGGTCTTCGCTGCCGGCGCCGACCTCCGGACGATGGCCGAGGCCTCGCCGAGCGACATGATGCGACGCGGCAGCGAACGCTTCTGGGGATCGATCAGGAATCTGCCGCAGCCGCTGATTGCCGCCGTCGAGGGCTGGGCGCTCGGCGGCGGCTGCGAACTCGCCATGCACGCCGACATCATCGTCGCCGGCGAGGGCGCGCGGTTCGGCCAGCCGGAGATCAAGGTCGGCATCATGCCCGGCTCCGGCGGCACCCAGCGGCTGGTGCGGGCGGTCGGCAAGTTCAAGGCGATGCGGATGCTTCTGACCGGCGAGCCGGTCACCGCCGCGGCGGCGGAGGCGATGGGCCTCGTGTCGGAGATCGTCCCCGAGGGCGAAGCGCTGGGCCACGCGACGGAACTCGCGCGGTCGATCGCGGCGCTGCCGCCGCTCGCGGCGCGCAAGATCAAGGAGGTGGTGCTCGCCGGCGCCGACCAGCCGCTCGACGCGGCGCTCTTGATGGAGCGACAGGCGTTCCAGCTTCTGTTCGACACCGCCGACCAGAAGGAGGGGATGGCCGCCTTCCTCGAAAAGCGCAAGCCGGACTTCAAGGGGCGATGAGCGCCGGTCGCCGGCCCAAACGGCCGAACGCTCGGATGCACCGGCGGGGTTGATGCGAAACTTCATCAGGTCGGGACAACAGTCGGATGTTTCTGGGTGATCCCTGCATTCACCATTCGGTCGAAGATGGCGGTCACGAGCGGCTTTCTCGGCTGCCCGGACGGCATCGGCGCTGCGCGGGACGAGCGGCGGGCCGAGGGAGAAGAACGTGAGATGACCCAGACGCCCGAAAGATTTTCCGGCCGCGACCAGCCCCTGACCCTCGGTATCGTCGGCGCCGGCGTGATGGGCCGCGGCATCGCGCAGGTCGCCGCCGAGGCCGGGGTGACGGTGCTCTTGGCGGATGTCGAGCCGCGTGCGGCGGAGGAGGCCCGGGGCTTCGTCGCCGCAATGCTGGAGCGCAGGCGCGCCAAGGGGCGGATCAACGCGGCGGAGGCCGCCGCGGCGCTCGATCTGATCGGCGTCGTCGCCGTCGGCGACGATGCAGGGTGGGCGGCGCTTCGCGCCTGCGACGCCGTGGTCGAGGCGGTGGTCGAGCGGCTCGACGTCAAGCATGCGGTCATTGCGGGGCTCGAGGCGGTGGTGCGGCCGGACTGCATCCTGGCCAGCAACACATCCTCCTTGTCGGTGACGGAACTCGGCGCGGGCGCCCGCCGACCGGAGCGGGTCGCGGGCTTTCACTTCTTCAATCCGGTGCCGCTGATGAGGGTGGTCGAGGTCGTCGCCGGCTTGCGGACTGCCCCTTGGGTCGTCGAGGCGCTGGAGGCGCTCGCCAGGCGCATGGGCCACCGGCCGCTGCGGGCGGCCGACACGCCCGGCTTCCTCGTCAACCATGCCGGCCGCGCCTACACGTCGGAGGCCATGCGGATCGTCGCCGAAAACATCGCCTCCCACCAGGAGGTCGACCGCGTGATGGTCGAGGCCGCCGGCTTCGGCATGGGCCCGTTCCAGCTGATCGACCTCGTCGGGATGGACGTCGTCCAGACGGTCAGCGAATCCGTCTACCACCAGTATTTCGAGGAGCCGCGCTACCGCCCTGTGCATCTCGGAGCGCTCCGCCGCGCCGGCGGCCTTCTCGGCCGCAAGAGCGGCGCCGGCTTCTACCGCTACGAGGACGGAAGGCAGGTCGCGCAGGCGCAGCCCGCGGTGCCGGAGGTTTCGCTCGCCGCCCGGCCGGTCTGGATCTCCGACCGCCATCCATCCGAGGCGGCGGCGTTGAGAAACGCGCTCGCGAGCGCCGGCGCCGCGATCGAGACCGGCGCGCGGCCCTCGGCCGACGCGCTCTGCATGGTGACGCCCTTCGGCGAGGACGCGAGCACCGCGGCGCTTGCGGAAGGACTCGATCCGCGGCGGACCGTCGCCGTCGACATGCTGCTCGGCATCGACCGCATCCGCACGCTGATGACCGGCGTCGCGACCCGGCCGGACTGCCGCGACCTCGCTCATGCGCTGCTCGCGGCCGGCGGGCACGGCGTCTGCGTCATCAACGACAGTCCCGGCTTCCTCGCCCAGCGGATCGTCGCCGGCATCGTCAATCTCGGCTGCGACATCGCCCAGCAGCGAATCGCCGCGCCCGCCGACATCGATACCGGCGCGAAACTCGCCCTCGGCTATCCCATGGGGCCGCTCGAATGGGGCGACGCTCTCGGTCCGCAGAAGGTCCTCGCGATCCTGGCGGCGATGCACGACTTCTACGGCGACCCGCGCTACCGTCCGAGCCCGTGGCTGAAGCGGCGGGCGCTGCTCGGCCTGTCGCTGGGGACACCGGAAGGCCGAGGGGGATCACAGCTCGTCTGATCCCGCCCTATCCCGGCTGCGCCAGAAGCTGGCGGGCGATGATCAGCTTCTGCACCTCGCTCGCTCCTTCGTAGATGCGGAGCGCCCGGATCTCGCGGTAGAGCGTCTCGGGGACCGAGCCGGCGCGCACGCCTTCGCCGCCGTGAAGCTGGACGGCGCGGTCGATCACCTCCTGGGCGCTTTCGGTGGCGACCAGCTTCGCCATCGCCGCTTCGCGGGTGATGCGGGGGGCGCCGACGTCGCGGGTCCAGGCGGCGCGATAGACGAGGAGGGCGGAGGTGTCGATCGCCGTCGCCATCTCGGCGAGTGCCGTCTGGGTCAGCTGCATATCCGCCAGGGGTGCGCCGAAGAGCCTGCGGCTGCGGGCGCGCTCCAGCGTCGCGTCGAGAGCGCGTCGCGCGAAGCCCAGCGCTGCGGCGCCGACCGTCGAGCGGAAGACGTCGAGCGTCGCCATGGCGATCCTGAAGCCGGCGCCGGCCTCGCCGATCCGGTTGACGGCGGGCACGCGGCAGTCCTCGAACCGCAGGCGGGCGAGCGGGTGCGGCGCGATCGTCTCCAGCCGTTCGGCGACGGCGAGCCCCGGCGTGTCGGCCGGCACCGAAAAGGCCGAGAGGCCGCGCGCCCCCGGAGCCTCGCCGGTGCGGGCGAAGACGACGTAGTGGCCGGCGATACCGCCGTTTGAGATCCAGGTCTTCTCGCCGTCGAGGCGGACCATGGCGTTGCCGGCGGGCCTTGCCGTCAGCGCGATTTCGGCGACGTCCGATCCGGCCTCGGGCTCGGTCAGGGCGAAGGCGGCGATGGTCTTTCCCGACCTGACGTCCGGCAGGATCGCCTGCTTGAGCGCCGCGCTGCCGAACAGCGTCAGCGCGCCGGTGCCGAGGCCCTGCATGGCGAAGGCGAAGTCGGCGAGCCCGTCGTGCCGCGCGAAGGTCTCGCGCAGGATGCAGAGGCTGCGGACGTCGAAGCGGCCGTCCTCGGGCGCCGCATGGGCGAGGAAGCCGGCCTCGCCCATCGCCGCGACGAGCCGCCGGCAGCTGCCGTCGACGTCGTGGTGGTCGACGAGGCGCGGGACGTGGTCGCGGGCCCAGCCATCCGCCTCGTCCGCCAGCTCTTTGTGGCGCTGCTCGAAGAACGGCCAGTCGAGGAAGCTCCGGTCGGCCACCGCCTCAGTTTCCTTCGAAGACCGGTTTCTGCCGGGCCGCGAAGGCCTCGAAGGCGCGGCGGAAGTCGCCGGTCTTCATGCACAGCGCCTGGGCGATCGCCTCCGCGTCGATCGCCTCCTCGACGCCCATCGCCCATTCCATCTGCAGCATCTTCTTGGTGATCGAGTTGGCGTAGGTCGGTCCCTCGGTCAGCGCCTTCGCCAGCTCCGTCGCGCCGGCGAGGGCGCCGCCGGCCTCGGTCAGGCGGTTGAAGAAGCCCCAGCGCTCGCCTTCCTCGGCGTTCATGAAGCGGCCGGTGTAAAGAAGCTCCGAGGCCCGGCCCTGGCCGACGAGGCGCGGCAGGATCGCGCAGGCCCCCATGTCGCAGCCGGCGAGACCGACGCGGTTGAACAGGAAGGCGACCTTCGCCCCCGCTGCCCCGACCCGCATGTCGGAGGCCATGGCGATGATCGCGCCGGCGCCGGCGCAGATCCCCTCGACCGCCGAAACGATCGGCTGCGGGCAGGCCCGCATCTCCTTGACGAGGTCGCCGGTCATCGTCGTGAAGGCGTGGAGTTCGCTCGCCCCCATCTTCGTCAGCGGCTCGATGATCTCGAAGACGTCGCCGCCCGAGGAAAAGTTGCCGCCGGCGCCCGTGAGCACCACCGCCCTGACCGTGTCGTCGAAGCGCAGCGCGTGGAATGTGTCGCGCAGCTCCGCATAGCTCTCGAAAGTCAGCGGGTTCTTCTTCTCGCGCCGGTTCAGCGTGAGCGTGGCGATGCCGCCCTCGATCGCGAACTGGAAATGCTCGGGCGAAAACGCCGCCAGCGGCGCGGCGATGGCGTTGTGGCGCGTCATGGCTTGGTCTCCGCTTCGATGGTGTCGGTCAAAACGCCGTCAGGGCCGCCGGGCGATATGGCGCCCCGGACCGACAGCTTCAGATCGCCGAGCCGCGACCAGAGGGCCTTCTGGTCCTCGATCGGCAGGCCTGCCAGCAATTCCGCCACCCAGTCGCTGTGGGCCCGCGCCATCGCGGCGAAGGTCTCGGCGCCGCGGGCCGTCAAGCGGACGAGGGCGGCGCGCCGGTCGCGTTCGGAGACCTGCCGCTCGATCAGCCCTTCCTGGACCAGCCGCTCGACGAGGCCGGTGACGTTGCCGTTGGAGACCATCATCCGCCGCGACAGCTCGCCGAGGAGGATGCCGTCCGGTGCCCGCTCGAGCTGCGCCATCAGGTCGAAACGCGGCAGCGTCGTGTCGAAGGTCTCGCGCAGCCGCCTGCGGATCTCGGCTTCGATCAGGTTGGCGCAGGTGAGGAGGCGCAGCCACAGCCGGAGCTCGACGCGGTGGTTGGAAAGGTCCTCGCCGACTTTCGATTCGGCGTCGACCGGCTCGCGCGGGCTCGGGCGCGTCACGCTCAAATCTCGCCTCCCGCGACCGCGATCGCCTGGCCGGTGACGGCACCGGCCATGTCGCCGGCAAGCCAGACCGCACAGTCGGCGACCTCCTCGGGGCGCACCAGCCGGCCGAGCGGATTGACCCGGGTGAAATCCTGCATGAGCGCGCTGCGGTCCCGGCCGGTCTTCGCCTCGAGCCTGGCGAGCGCGCCGGCGACGAGGTCGGTGTCGGTGTAGCCGGGGCAGACGGCGTTGACGGTGATACCGCTTCCGGCAAGTTCCAGGGCGAGGGAGCGGGTGAGGCCGACGACCGCATGCTTGGCTGCGGCATAGGCGCCGACATAGGCGTAGCCCTTCAGCCCCGCCGTCGAGGCGACGTTGACGATCCGGCCGCAGCCCCTTTCCTTCATCGCCGGGACGACGGCCTTGATGGCGGTCAGCACCGGTTCGAGGTTCAGCGCCATCATCTCGCGCAGCTGGTCGACGGCGAGGCGCGTGAGCGGCGCCGTCGCCGCGCCCCCGGCATTGTTGACGAGGACGTCGACCGGCCCGTTCCGGTCGGCGGCGGCGGTGATCGCCCGTTCCAGCGCCGCAGCGTCCGTCACGTCCGCCGAGACGGCATGGCTCGCGCCGATCTCGCCCATCGCCCTTGCGGCGCTTTCGGCCGTCCGCCCATGCACCGTCACCCGGTCGCCGGTCGCGACGAAGCCCGCCGCGATGGCCCGGCCGATGCCGCGGGACGAGCCGGTGACCAGGACGTGGCGGGGGGCGGGACGAGACGGCAAGGGACGGATTCCACGGGCAATTTCTTTTAACCTTAAACTATTTTGCGCGCCCTCCGCAACCGGCGTCGCGCAGGCAGGCGACCCGGCCTTTGCGCGGCCAGCTTCGACGCAGTCGGCCCGACGTCCGTCACCTCTGGTAGGAATGAAACCTTAATGATATACCTGTGATTGTACATCAAAAGCGCGCCGGATGGATCGACAGGATGGCGACGGAGACCTATTCGCTGGCAGGCGTCACCGCCTATGCCGTCGATCTCACGGCGGCCGAAAAGCACGACGGCACGTTCATCGGGTCCGGGAAGTACCTTGGCCAATGCGCCGCCGGGGTAGAGCAGGTTTTCATGGAAGCCGGCCTGCCGATCGGCGTGATTGCAAACTGGCGTCCTGGGGCACAAGTGAAAAACAATGCCGCGGTCAAAGCAGGGACTGCGATCGCGTCGTTCGACAATGCCGGAAAATTTCATCACGCTGCCATCTTCGTAGAGGCGCAGCGGGACGGCCTCCGCGTCTTCGATCAATATTATCTACCGAAGAAGCCCTGGGGCAAAAGAACCCTATTTTTCAAAAAGGGAAACAACGATCCGTCGAACGATGGCGATATGTTCTACACCATCCGAATCGTGAAGGGCTAGGAGAAGGGTCGGCTGCGGACCTGATGCGGGTCCAGATCTGCAGCTAACCGAGGCTGCCGTCCTTGACGAAAGGGTTGGTCCCGGAATTCGCATGGTGCATCATCGCACACGGCCGGCGCGACGCTGGCGGGATGGTTCAGCCATCCGATGCGCCGGCCGGTTCTTGCAAACGTCCTGCGGAACCGGGGTTGCGCCGAACGGCGTCGCCTCGAAACGTCGGCTCTCGCCGCATCTTGCGCCCGCCATGGCGCCCGAACCTTCTGCGTATGCGCAACGTGGCAGAGGATCCTCCGGCCAGGGGCGTCGCGGGCTGCGCGATCCATTTGCCGCTGCAGGACAACTTCATGCATATCACTGGAGTTCGATCGCGACGTCGACGCGGCTATGATCGCCCGTCGACCAGTGCCTGCAGGCAGAGGAATGCGCATGACCAGCCGCCCGGAACACCTCCTGATCGAGCACCTCGGTGCCCAGCTCGTCACCGTCGGAGAGGAGATTCCCGAACGCGCCCGCCACGACTGGAGCGGCCAGCAGCCTGTCTGTCCGCTCGCCTGGATCCGGCCGCGCAGCACCGAGGAGGTGTCGGCGGTCCTGAGGATCTGCAACGAACTGAGGCTCGCGGTCGTGCCGCAGGGCGGGCTCACCGGGCTTGCCGGCGGCGCCCATCCGGTCGCGGGCTGCGTGGCGCTGTCGCTGGAGCGGATGAACGGGATCGAGGAGATCGACCCGGCCATGGCGACGATGACGGTCGGGGCGGGCGTCGTACTCGAGGCGGCGCAGGCGGCGGCCGAAGCGGCCGGGCTGTTCCTCGCCCTCGATCTCGGAGCCCGCGGCTCCTGCACGATCGGCGGCGTGCTCGCCACCAATGCCGGCGGCAACCGCGTCATCCGCTACGGCATGGCGCGCGAACACGTGCTCGGCGTCGAGGTGGTGCTCGCCGACGGCACGGTCGTCACCTCGCTGAACAAGATGCTGAAGAACAATGCCGGCTACGATTCCAAACAGCTCTTCGTCGGTTCGGAAGGCACCCTCGGCGTCATCACCAGGGCCGTCCTGCGCCTGCAGCCGCGCCCGACCTTCTCGACCTGCGCGCTCTGCGGCTGCCGCGACTTTGCGGCCGCAATGGCGCTGCTGGCTGCGGCACGGTCGGGCCTCGGCCCGTCGCTCACCGCCTTCGAGGTGATGTGGCCGAGCTTTTATCATTTCATGGGCGAGAAGCTCCCCTCTCTCCCGCAGCCGCTCGCCGGCCGGCACGGCATCTACGTCTTGATCGAGGTCAGCGGCTTCGACGCCGAGCGCGAGGCCGAGCGGCTGGAGGCGCTGCTCGCAAAGGGGCTCGAGGCCGGTGACGTCGAGGATGCCGTCGTCGCCGCCTCGGGCAGGGACGTCGCGGCCTTCTGGGCGATCCGCGAGAGCGTGTCGGAATATTCCAAGGTGATCGGCAAGGTCGCCGCCTTCGACGTCGGGCTGCCGGCGCATGCCACCGGACAGGTGGTGGAGCGCCTCGAAGCCGGCGCCGTGCAGCGCTGGCCGGATGCGATCGCCCTTTCCTACGGTCATGTCGGCGACAGCAACCTGCATTTCGTCGCGAACGTACCCTCGGCCGGCGCCGAACAGCCGAGCGCCGAGATCTCGGCCTTCGTCTACGAGACGGTCCGGTCTTCGGGCGGCACGATCTCGGCCGAGCACGGCATCGGGACGCTGAAGCGGCAATACCTGCCCTATACGCGCTCGCCCTCCGAGCTCGATCTGATGCGCCGCATCAAGTCGGCGCTCGATCCGAACGGCATCCTCAATCCCGGCAAGGTGCTGGAATGGCCGCCCGAGCCGGAGGCGGGGACGCGGTGACGGGCTCACATCTGGGCGTACTGGTTGAAGATGATCCAGATCGTGCCGCCGACCATCAGCAGGCAGATCAGCCCGGAGAACAGAATGAGCTGCAGGTCGTCGCGCTTCGAACGGGACAGGTCGATGTGCAGGAAATAGCGGAACTGGCAGACGATCTGCAGAACGCCTGCCACCGCGATGATCGCGTAGTCGACGCCGCGCGGGAACCAGCCGAACGCGACGGCGGCGAACGGAACGGCGGTGAGAAGGATGGCGGCGGCGAGCCCGATCAGATAGTCGCGCCGCTCCTCACGCTCTTCTTCCATCATGCTCTTCATGCGAGCGCTCTCAGATAGACGACGGAGATGATGGCGATCCAGACGATGTCGAGGAAGTGCCAGAACAGACCGAGCCTGAGGATCCGCAGCTTGACGTCGCGGGCGAGGCCGTAGGCGAGGGTCTGGACGATCATCACGACGATCCAGATGCAGCCGGCGAAAACGTGCAGGCCGTGGGTCGGCACCAGCGCGAAGAAGGCCGAGAGGAAGCCGCTCGTCTGCGGCGTGCCGCCCTTGCCGGCCATCGTCACGAAGTCGTGGACCTCGAAGCCGAGAAAGCCGATGCCGAGAAGCAGCGTCACGCCGAGCCAGCGCACCACCTTCATCGGCTCCGGCCGATATTTCATCGCCAGCGAGGCATATCCGAAGGTGAAGCTCGAGATCAGCAGGAGGGCGCTTTCGATGGCGACGCTCTTCAGGTCGAAGAATTCCTGCGGCCCGGGCCCGTCCGCGGTGCGGCCGATCATCGTCGCGAAGGTGGCGAAGAGCAGCGCGAACAGGACGAGGTCGCTCATCAGGAAGACCCAGAAGCCGAAGACGATCTCCTCGGCGTCCTGATGCGCTCCGGGGTCGGACCGGCCGAGATTGAGGCCGGGATGCTTCTTGTCGATGCTGCTCATGCTCCGGCTGCCTCCGCCAGCCCGCGATTGGCCGGGCTGGTCTCGTAGTCGCGGGCGATCAGCGGCGCCTTCGACACCGCGGCGAGCCAGCGCTCCTCGGTCCGCCTGACCTCGCTGGCCGGAATGATACGCTTCGTCCGGCGCACGAAGCTGCGGGCGATCACCGCGCCCCACACCGTCAGAAAGCCGAGGACGATCATCCAGCCGATGTGCCAGACGATGCCGAAGACGCAGGCCGTCGCCGCGATCGCCACGACCGGGCCGAGCATCGAGTTCATCGGCATCTCGATGTTCGAATAGTGCTTCGGCCGGCGATAGGCGACGCCGCGCCGCTTCATGTCGTGGAAGGCGTCGCGTGCTTTGACGTCGGGAATGACCGCGAAATTGTATTCCGGCGGCGGGGCCGAGATCGACCATTCCAGCGTCCGGCCGTTCCACGGATCGCCGACGAAGACCCGCAACGCGTCGCGGTGGCGGATGCTGACGACGAGCTGCACGACGAGGCTGGCGAAGGCGGCGAGGATGAAGCCCGCGCCGACCGCCGCGACGATGGTGTAGGGCAGGTAGTCGGGATCAAAATATTCGACCAGCCGCCGCGGCATGCCGAGCAGGCCGAGCGCATAGAGCGGCATGAAGGCGAGCAGGAAGCCGACGACCCAGCAGACGAAGGCGATCCTGCCCCAGAGCTCGTCGAGCCGGAAGCCGAAGGCCTTCGGGAACCAGTAGTGGGTGCCGGCCAGCATGCCGTAGAGCAGCCCGGGGATCAGCATGTTGTGGAAATGCGCGACGAGAAACAGGCTGTTGTGCACCTGGTAGTCGACGGCGGGATTGGCGAGCAGGACGCCGGAGAGACCGCCGACCACGAAGAGGATCAGGAAGGCGAGGGCATAGAGCATCGGCACCGAGAAGCGCACCCGCCCGCGGAACATCGTCAGCAGCCAGTCATAGACCTTCACCCCCGTCGGAATGCCGATGGTCATGGTGGCGATGCCGAAGGCGGCGTTGACCGCCGAGCTCTGGCCCATGGTGAAGAAGTGATGCAGCCAGACGGTGAAGGACAGGACGGCGATCGCCATCGTCGCCACCACCAGCGTCCGGTAGCCGTAGAGAACCTTGGACGAGAAGTTGGCGATGACCTCCGAATAGACCCCGAAGGCCGGCAGGATGAGGATGTAGACCTCCGGATGACCGAACAGCCAGAACAGGTTGGCGTAGTTCATCATGTTGCCGCCGGCATCGTTGGTGAAGAAGTGGAAGCCGAGCTGCCGGTCGAGCGCGAGGAAGAGCGTCGCGAGGGTGAGCGGCGGCATCGCGAAGATCATCAGGATGGCGGTGCAGAGCGAAGTCCAGCAGAACAGCGGCATGCGGAAGAGGTGCATGCCCGGCGCGCGCTTCTTGTAGATGGTGACGGCGAAGTTGATGCCGGTGAAGGTCGTGCCGATCGACGACAGGGTGACCGCCCAGATCCAGTAGTCGGGGCCGACGCCGGGCGAGAACGCCATCTCGGTATAGGGCGGATAGCCGCTCCATCCGCCGGTCGAGAACTTGCCGAGGACCAGCGACACCATCATCAGCGCGGCGCCGCCGCCGGTGAGGCACAGGCTGATCGAGTTGAGCACCGGAAATGCGACGTCGCGCGCGCCGATCTGCAGCGGCATCGCGTAGTTGATGAGCCCGGTCAGGAACGGCATTGCCATGAAGAAGATCATGATCGTGCCGTGGGTCGAGAACAGCTGGGCGAAATGCTCCGGCGGCAGATAGCCGGGGGCGTCGAAGGACAGCGCCTGCTGCAGCCGCATCATCGACGCCTCGACGACGGCCCGCGCCATCATCACGAAGGCGACGACGACGTACATGATGCCGATCTTCTTGTGGTCGACGCTGGTGAGCCAATTCTTCCAGAGCGCGGTCCACTTGCCGTACCAGGTGATCAGGCCGAAAGTGACGAGGGCGCCCGCGACCACGATGCCCGCGGCGATCGTCGCGATCGTGCTGTAGAACGGCAGCGAGTCGTAGTTGAGCGTGCCGAAGAAGAAGAACCAGAGCCGGTCCATCGTTGACTGTCACCTCGCTTCATGGGCAGCGACCATGCCGGCCGCGACGGGTTGCGGCCCGGCGAGCGACGACGGCATCGGGCCGCTCGCATATTTCCGGACGATCTTCTGGAAAAAGCCGCCGGGAACGCCGGAGAAGTAGATCCTGTCGGCCGGCATGCCGGGCCGTGCCAGCTTGGCGCGGGCGAGGGCGAGCGTGCCCTTCGCGGCGAGCGACCGGTAGTTCTCGTCGTTCAGCGGGACGCCGTCCGCCCGGACCTTCTCGACCCAGGCGGCGAAATCGGCGTCGTCCATCGCCTCGACGACGAAGCGCTGCTGGTGGAAGCCGTTGCCGTTGTACTGGGTGTTGCGCCCCGTCGTCCTGCCGGGCGTGTCGGCGAGGAGATTGAGCTGCGTCACCATGCCCGCCATGGCGTAGATCTGGCTGCCGAGACCCGACACGAAGAACGACTGCATCACGCTGTCGCTGGTCAGGTGGAACTCCACCGGCCGGTCGGTCGGCATGGCGAAGGCGCCGACGGTGGCGATGCCCTGTTCGGGGTAGACGAACAGCCATTTCCAGTCGAGGCCGACCACCTCGACCTCGAGGGGCGGCTTGTCGGATGCGAGCGGCCTGTAGGGCCCGAGCGGGACTTCGCGGGCGACGATCAGCCAGGCGAGGGCGGCGACGACGGCGGTTGGAACGCTCCAGACCAGGAATTCCAGCGGCAGCGAAAAGCTCCATTCCGGCCGGTAGACCGAGTCGCGGCGGGTCCTGCGATAGCGCCAGGCGAACCACGGCATGAAGACGAAGACCGGCAGGATGACGATCATCATCAGGAGATTGATGTCGTAGAACAGGCTCTTCTGGGCCGCGGCGACCGGGCCGAGCGGATGCAGGAAGGAGGAGGAGGATACTCCGGCGCCCGCCGGCATGGCGGAAAGGGCAGTGGCGCAGGCCGCGACGACGCAGCCGCGGACCTCTACGACCGCCGCGATGCGGCCCCGCAGGGCCATGCCGTTCGCCGTCGGTCGCCGCGTCGGCCTCATTGCGCGGCACCCTTCTGCGGGTTCTCCCCCATGCGGGCCTCGGCAAGCAGCGCCTGGACCAGCGCAAGGTGGCTGAGGGCCTGCGGAAAGTTGCCGGTGAGGCGCTGGCTGGTCACGTCGTATTCTTCCGACATCAGCCCGGTGGACGACGCCCGGGCCAGCGCCTGGTCGATCGTCCGGCTGGCGGCCTCGTGCCGGCCCTGGCGGATCTGCACGTCGGCGAGCCAGAACGAGCAGGCGATGAAGGCGCCTTCCGGCACCAGCGTGTCCATCCGGTGCCGCCGCACCAGGCCGTCGCCGGCGAGCCGCTCCTCGATGAGGACGATCGTCTCGGCCATGCGTTCGTCCTCGGCGGGAAGGAAGCCAAGCTTGGGCAGCAGCAGCAGCGCCGCGTCGAGCTCGTCGCCGCCGAAATAGGAGGTGAAGGCCCGCAGACCGGGATTGTAGGCCTCTTCGAGGATCACCGCGCGGATCTCCTCGCGGGTGGCTTCCAGCCGGCGGCGCGCGGGGGCGTCGATCTCGCGGCCGCCCTTGCCGCCGAGAAACCTGTCGATGCCGACCCAGGCCATCACCTTCGAATAGGTGTAGTGGCGCGGCTTGCCGCGGCTCTCCCAGAGGCCGGCGTCCGGCTGGCGCCAGACGTCGACGATGTGCCGGACCAGCGCGTGTTCGAGCTGGCGCCCCTGTTCGGTCCGGTCCATGCCGGCCTTTTCGGAGGCGTGCAGCATCTGGATGACTTCGCCGTAGACGTCGAGCTGGAACTGGCCGGCGGCGGCATTGCCGATCCGGACCGGACGGGCGAAGCGGTAGCCGGAAAGCCAGGGCAGTTCCGCCTCGTCGAGGCGCCGCGAGCCGTCGACGCGGTACATGATCTGCAGCTTGTCGGGAGCGGCGGCGACGGCCCGCAGGATCCAGTCCCGCCAGTCCCGCGCCTCGTCGACGAAGCCGCATTCGGCGAGGGCCTCGAGTGTGAAGGTCGCGTCGCGGAGCCAGCAGTAGCGGTAATCCCAGTTCATCGATCCGCCCGGCTGTTCGGGGAGCGACGTGGTCGGCGCGGCGACGAGGCCGCCGGTCGGGCGATGGATCAGCGCCTTCAGGGTGATCAGCGACCGGCGCAGCATCGCGTCGTTGCGGGTGGAGGCCCGGCATTTCCCGATCCAGCCGTGCCACGCGTCGCGGGTCTCGGCGAGAAGCCGCTCCGGATCGACGCCGGACAGGCCCTTCGCGTCGCGGCCGTCATAGGTCGCGGCGAAGACCCGCTTCTCGCCCTCCTTCAGCCGGAACTGCTCGACGACGAGCGTGTCCGGTCGTTCGAAGTCCTCGAACCCGTCGAGCACGACGGCATCCGGCCCGACATGGAAGGTGATGCGGCCGTCGTCGAGCGTGATCCAGGGCGGCATGTTGCCGTAGTCGAAGCGGAAATCCGCCTCGTTCCGCACGTCCACCTCGCCTTCGGTGCATTCGACGATGCGAAGGACGAGGGGATTCTCGTTGCGGACCGGCATCAGGTCGGTCAGGCGGAGGCAGCCCTTCTCGCAGTCGAATTCCGTGACGAGGATCAGGCTGTCGTCCTCGTAGCGCTGCCGCGAGGCGGCATAGGGGCTAGCCGACGCGATGCTCCACCGGCCGTTGCCGGTGTTGCCCAGGAGCGCGGCGCAGCAGGCGGGGGAGTCGAAGCGCGGCAGGCAGAGCCAGTCGATCGACCCGTGGCGCGAGACGAGGGCGACGGTCTCGCCGTCCCCGATCATCGCATAGTCCTCGAGCGGCGTCGTCATCGCCACCCCCTTCGGCGTCCGCCGGAGGAGCGGCGGCCGCCGAAGACGAGCGCGGCCGCGCCGACCAGGCCGAGCGCGATGCCCCCGAGCTTGGCGGCCTGCCGCTGTCCTTCGGTGAGGACGACGAGGCGCCGGCTGGAGGCCCGGCGGGAGAAGCGGCCGCGTGCCGTGGAGTGGCCGCCGGCCGGCTCGTAGAGATTGACCGGCGCGTCTTCCTGGCGCCGCTCGCCGGTGAGCTGGCCGCTGTAGCCCGCCTTGGCGAGGTAGCGGTCGAGGATGCCGGGGGCGACCATGTTGCCGACGATCGCCTTGATCGCCGAAAAGCCGATCCACGCCTCCCGCGTTCCGCTGGCCGCGGCCTCGTAGATCGCCGCCGCGACGGTTTCCGGCTCGAAGATCGGCGGCACCGGCTGGGGGCGGTGGTCCGTCTTGTTCAGCGCCCAGTCGAATTGCGGCGTGTTGACCGCCGGGAGCTGGCAGACCACTACATTGATGTCGAGGCCGTCGTGGATCAGCTCGGAGCGCAGCGAATCCGAGAATGCCCGGATCGCCGCCTTGGCGGCGCAGTAGGGCGCCTGCAGCGGAACCGAGCGATAGCCGAGGGCCGAGCCGATGTTGACGATGGTGCCGTGGCCGCGCACCCGCATCCGCTTCAGCGCCGAGAGCATGCCGTGCACCTGGCCGAGATAGCTGACCTCCGTCGCTCGCCGCACCTCGCCGGCTTCGAGATTGGCGACCGGCGAAAACACCGTCGCCATGGCAACGTTCACCCAGGTGTCGATGGGCCCGAGCTCGGCTTCGACCCGCGACGCCGCGCCGTCGAGCGCTTCGGCGTCGGCGACGTCTGCCGGCAGCGCCAGCGCCTGGCGCCCCAGCGCCCGGATTTCACGTGCGGCGTCTTCGAGTCGGTCGGCGCTGCGGGCGACGAGCCCGACGTCGAAACCGTTGCGGGCGAATTCCAGCGCCACGGCACGTCCGACGCCTGCGCCGGCCCCGGTGATCACGGCTACTCGCGACATGGGTGACCTCCGTCGTCACGGCCACGCTGCCGGCGTGGCCGAAAATCATTCGAAAGGGCGCGGACGGCGCGGCAGATGCCGCGGCGATCACGCGACCGTGAAACTGTGCTCTATCGGCAAGCGTTCCTTACGATCGAATTAAAAATCTGTAATTGCCTCGCTTCGGCGCTCCGGAATGACAGATCGACTTGCGAGGCTCGCGACGAGGCCGAGAATTTCTTCAGACGGCTAACGAAATCCGTCGATCCGAAAAGCATCGTCGCCGGAGACATTTCGGGTTCGTCTTCGAATCAACTGCCGTCCCGAAGAAACAGACAAGATCAGGAGAGCGTCATGGACATCGGAACCACCACCTGGGCACTTGCGGAAGGTTACGTGCCGAGCGGAAGCTTCAGCCAAGAGCACGATCTCGTCTCGCACGAGGCTCTCTGCGTGCTCAATGCCGGCAAGAGCGACGCCGAGATCGAGATCCTGCTGTATTTCGCCGACCGCGAACCTGTCGGCCCGTACCGCCTGAAGGTTCCGGCCGAGCGCACCCGGCACTTCCGCTTCAACGACCTCGAAGACCCCGAGCCGCTGCCGCGCGACACCGCCTTTTCGTCGGTCATCACGTCGAACGTCCCGGTCGTGCTGCAGCATACGCGGCTCGATTCCCGCGACCCGCACATCGCCCTTTTGTCGACCGTTCCCTATTCCGCCTGAGGACGCCTTCGGAGACGGGATCTTCCCCGGCAGGAAGCGCCAGTCCCGCGCTCCGCGGCCGGCCGGGCCGGTCAATGCAGGTCGCCGCGCCGGGCCATGGCGATGATCCGATCGGCGATCCTGAGCGAGTTCGCGACGATGGTCATCGAGGGATTCACGCCGCCGGCCGTCGGAAACAGCGATCCGTCGCAGACGAAGAGATTGTCGATGTCGAAAGAGCGGCCTGCCGCGTCGACGACGCTCGACGCCGGATCGTCGCCCATCCGGCAGCCGCCCATCAGGTGCGCGGTGCTCGAGGTGTGGTAGAGGCTCTTGGCGCCGGCCGCCCGCAACATCTCCCCCTGAAACCGTTCGGCGTGTTTCGCCATCTTCCTGTCGTTCTCGCAGTAGGAGAAGCTGACCTTCGGGATCGGCAGGCCGAGCGCGTCGGTCTCGTCCGAGAGCTCCACCCGGTTCGTCTCCTGCGGCATGGTCTCGCCGACCATCTTCAGCCCGGCCATGTGGTTGTAGTGCGACATCCACTTGCGCAGCTCGTGGCCGAAGACGCCCTCGTTGGAGACCAGCGACGTCGCGAAGTCGGTCGGGAGCGGACCCTGGCTCATGAAGGCGTAGCCGCCGTCGAAATCCTTGCCTTCGTCCTCGTAGTTCCAGTGCTCGCACACGGCGAGGGACGGCGGTCCCTTGTACCAGCGGATCTCCTCTTCCATGATCCCCCACACCGCGTCGTTGACGTGCACCATCAGGTTCTTGCCGACGAGGCCGGAGGAATTGGCGAGCCCGTCCGGATGTGCCGGGCAGGCGGAGTTGAGAAGCAGCCGCGGCGTCTCGATCGAATAGCCGGAAACGACGACGTTCCTCGCCTTCTGGAACCGCCACTCACCCTCCCGGTGATAATGGACCCCGGTGGCGCGCCCGTCCGGGCCGACCTCGATCCTGCCGACCATCGCGAGGTCGCGGATCTCGGCGCCGTGCTTCAGGGCCTTCGAAACGAAGGTGACGAGCATCGACTGCTTGGCGTTGGTCGCGCAGCCGATCTTGCAGAAGCCGCGATAGACGCAAGGGTGTGCCTCGCCGCGTGGCGCCGAGAGCGAGGCGGTCGGCGTTCCGCACCATTTCACGCCCATCGCTTCGGCGCCCTTGGCGAGAACCAGGGCCGAGGCCGACAGTTCGTGCTCGCGATAGGGGTAGCGTCCGCGCTTCGGGCCCCAGGGATAGCGGATCGGGCCGGCGATCTTCATCGCGTCCTCGGCCTTGGCGTAGTAGCTCCACATCTCCCGCCAGTCGACCGGCCAGTCGTGGCCGTAGCCGAGGCTGGTGCGCGACGTGAACCACTCCGGCCGGAAGCGCAGGGCCACCATCTGGAAATGCACGGTCGAGCCGCCGACGGCCTTGCCGGAATTGTTCGAGCCGAGCTCGATCGGATGGTCGCCGCCGGAAATCCGCTCGTCCAGCCAGTAGAGCTTTTCCTGTTCCCGCTCGTCGGATGCGAAGTCTTCGAGGGGCCGGTAGAAGGCCCCGGCATCGAAGGCGACGACGGAATGGCCGGCCTCGGCGAGCTGCGCCGCGAGCACGCTGCCACCGCAGCCGGTCCCGACGATGACGAAGTCGACCGCCTCGTTTTCCGGATATTGCTTCATCGGCACCCATTCGCCGCGCCGGAAGACGTTCGGCGCCCGTCCGCCGGTGGCGCGGATCCTCTCCTGCGCGTCGGAAACGACCGTGCTCATGGCAATCCCCTGATCTTTTGCGGCATTTTCGCCTCGCGTGCCTCCCACGGATCGCGGTCGTCCGGCCCAAGTCTCAGATAGCCGCGCGGCGCGGCAGGCCCGCCGAAGCCGATCTCGTTCCAGGCGAAGGGGTGGGCGTAGTAGATCTTCACCGATTCCTTCAGCAGGTGGCCGCGGAAGAACGACTTGGCGTCGATGCCGTCGAAGGCGGCGGGATCGGCTTCGCCCGCGTCGATGCATGCGAGGAGGAAATGGCGTTCGTCGGCGGAAAGCGCGCGAAATCCCTTCTCGTGACGGCGGTGCGCTTCGTGCTCGATGCCTGCGAGGCCGGCGGTCCAGGCCGCGCGCTTGCCCGGGGCGCCGGCATAGCGTGTCCCGTCGCTCCGGTTTTCATAGAGCATCGCGTCGATCCAGGCTTCGACCGGAATGCGGTCCCGCTCGGCCCGCTCCGGCTGCGGCAGGACGACGTCGATGACGGCGCGCAGCAGGGCGAATGTCGGCTCGTCGAAGAAGCGCCGCTCGGGAACGTTCTGCAGCCGGTCCGCCACGACCCGCCGCGTCGCGTCGTTGAAGGATACCGAATCCCATTTGCCGAGGACGTCGTAGTCCGGATAGGGCGTCTCGAACGGCGTCGTGCGGATGGCGGGGTCAGCGGGGGCCATGCGAGGGGTCCTTTCCATGCCGGTCGAGGAGGTCGAGGGCGGCAAAGCCCATCAATGCGAGGCCCGCCAGACTGGGCGGGGCGGCGATGGGCGGGCCCTGGAAGAGGTTCTGCGTCCAGTTGGCGAAACCGCCCATGTTGCGGCTGACGCCATAGGCGTGGAGCCCCGTCCCGACGAGGCCGAGCCCGGCCGTCGCCTCGAGGCTCTTGCGCGCCAGGCTGCGGCGCCGCGGCTGCGGGTCGGCCGTCGCGGCCATGATCGCCGCACCGGTGAAGGGCAATGCGAGGATCGGCGCGTACATCAGCTTGTCGTGGAAGGCGCCGCGGAAGTGCAGGAGCCCGACTTCGGCGGTGAGGCCGAACAGGCCGGCGGCGGTGAACAGGCCGAGCCCGTAGCCGGCCCGCCGGCCGTGACCCTTTTGCCCGAGCCGTTCGCGCCGGTCCGCCCGGTCGGCGGCGACCGCCCCGACGCCGGCGAGGCCGGCAAGCGCCAACGCGCCGGGGGCGCCGAAGGGTGCCCGGTAGAACAGGTTGTTCCAGGAAAGGCCGCCGGGGCGGGAGAGAATGTTCCTGAGGTGAAAGCCGAGGCCGAACAGGCCCGTGGCGATCGTTCCGCCGAACAGCGCGGCCTTGTAGGAGGTGGCGCGGCTGGTGACTGCGGTGGCGAGCGCCGTCGCCAGGGTACCCGCCGCGACGACCGGGGCGGCGAACATCTCCTTGCGGCGGAAATTGCCGCGGTAATGTTCCATCGCACTGTCGGCGAGCACGCTGCCGGCAAGCAAGGCCGAGCCCCAGGCGGCGTACCGGGCGGCGCGCGCCGGACGGTTCCCGCCCCGCGACGCGACGGCGATCCCCGCAAGGCTTGCGGCGACGAGCCCGATCCCGGTCACGGCGAGTAGCGTTCCGCTCCGCATGTTGGGCTGCTCGGCGACCGAAGCCGGCCGGGCATCGTGGAGCGCGGCTATGTCGCGGCTTGCCCGCGCATGCTGGTCTGGTCTTGGCACCGCCACCGTCTCGCATCCTCCAGCTGTCTCGGCCGGGTGGCACGCGTCCCGGCAGGCCAATTTTCCAATGCACGGACGCAGCGTGAGTTCGGGATGCGAATATTAAATCTCATTTAGAAATCTGCCGGCGACACCCACCGCAACGATCCGATCCGATATTCGCAACCGATTGAAAATATGGTTGTTTCCGCCGTCGTCGGTTCCCGCGGACGGGGTCGTTCGATGACGTGGCTAAGCATTGGCTTTCTTCTTAGGCGGGAACGCAGGCAACCGTCCGGCGATTGGCTCCACGACAATCCGTGATGCACGGCCGGGCGACAGCGCCACGCCGATCGGAGCGTTTCGCCGTTCCCTCGGCTTTGAAGGCACGATTGCCGGCCGCGGACCGAAACGAAGGGAGACCACCCATGGCAAAGACCGTCGGCGACTTCATCCTCGAGCGGGTGCAGGGCTGGGGCGTGAACCGGCTCTTCGGATATCCCGGAGACGGCATCGGCGGGCTCGTCGCCGCCCTCGGCCGCAACGACGACCTCGAATTCGTCCAGGCCCGGCATGAGGAGAGCGCGGCCTTCATGGCCTGCGCCCATGCCAAGTTCACCGGCGAGGTGGGCGTCTGCGCCGCGACGTCCGGGCCCGGCGCGATCCACCTCCTCAACGGCCTCTACGACGCCAAGCTCGACCACCAGCCGGTCGTCGCCATCGTCGGCCAGCAGAGCCGCTCGGCGCTCGGCGGCAACTACCAGCAGGAGGTGGACCTGCAGACGCTGTTCAAGGACGTCGCCGGCGACTACGTCGAGACCTGCATGGCGCCGTCGCAGGCGCGTCACCTCATCGACCGGGCCTTCAGGATCGCCAAGTCCCGCCGCACGGTCACCTGCGTGATCTTTCCGAACGACGTGCAGGAGGCGAAGGCGGTCGAGGAAGCGCCGCACGCCCACGGCACCGTCCATACCAGCCAGGCCTACAGCGAGGCGACGGTGCTGCCGCAGGAGGTCGATCTCGAGCGCGCCGCCGACGTCCTCAACGCCGGCAAGAAGGTCGGCATCCTGATCGGCGCCGGCGCCCTCGGGGCGGCGGATGAGGTGACGAAGGTTGCGGATCTCCTCGGCGCGGGGGTCGCCAAGGCACTGCTCGGCAAGGCGGCGCTTCCCGACGACCTGCCGTTCGTCACCGGCTCGATCGGCCTCCTCGGCACCGAGCCTTCCGACTGGATGATGCAGCATTGCGACACGCTCCTGATGGTCGGATCGCGCTTTCCCTATTCGGAGTTCCTGCCGGAGACCGGCCAGGCGCGCGGCGTGCAGATCGACCTCGATCCGACGATGCTGTCGATCCGCTATCCGATGGAGGTCGCGCTGGCCGGCGATTCCGCCCGGACGCTGAAGGCGCTGATCCCGCGCCTGAAGCGGAAGGAGGACCGCTCCTGGCGGGGCGAAATCGAGCAGCGCATCGCGCGCTGGTGGCGCGAGGAAGAAGAGCGGGCGATGAAGGACGCCAAGCCCGTCAATCCCGAACGGGTGTTCTGGGAGCTTTCCTCGCGGCTGCCGGAAAACGCCATCATCACCGCCGACTCCGGGTCTTCCGCCAACTGGTTCGCGCGCGCTTTGAAGATCCGGCCGGGGATGAAGGCCTCGCTCTCGGGTACGCTCGCCACCATGTGCCCCGGCCTTCCCTATGCGGCGGCGGCGAAATTCGCCTATCCGGACCGGGTGCCGATCGCCTTCGTCGGCGACGGCGCGATGCAGATGCTCGGCGTCACCGACCTCATCACCGTCTCGAAATACTGGCGCGACTGGCTCGACCCGCGCTTCGTCGTCTGCGTGCTCTCCAACGGCGACCTGAACCAGGTGACGTGGGAGCTCCGCGCGATGGCGAATTCGCCGAAAGTGCCGAAGACCCAGGACGTGCCGCCGATGTCCTTCGCGCACTATGCAGAACTTCTCGGCCTGAAGGGCATTACGGTCGAAACCCCCGAGCAGGTGGGTCCGGCCTGGGATGCGGCGCTGCGCGCCGACCGGCCCTGCCTGATCGACGCCCATGTCGATCCCGACACGCCGTCGCTGCCGCCGCATATCAGCTTCTCGCAGGCGGGCTCCTACGCGGAAGCGCTGGTGAAGGGCGATCCCGACGAGTCGGGGATCCTGACCCAGACCTTCAAGCGCGTCTTTTCCTGAGGCGCTTGCCATGGCCATCACCGACAGCCGCGCCCCGATCGCCACGATCGGGGCGGAGGCCTTCGAAATCCCGACCGACGCGCCGGAATCCGACGGCACGCTGGCGTGGAATTCGACGACCCTCGTCGTCGTCACCGTCGAGGCCGGCGGGACGACCGGGACCGGCTACACCTATGCGCACCGGGCGGCGGCCGACGTCGTCGCCGACAAGCTTTCCGGCGTGCTGGCGGATCGAGACGCCTTCGACGTCGAGAGCTGCTGGCGCGACATGCTCGGCGCCGTCCGCAACCTCGGCCAGTCCGGTCTCGCGGCGATGGCGATCTCCGCCGTCGACAACGCCCTGTGGGATCTGAAGGGCAGGCTCCTCGGCGTTTCCGTCGCCGATCTCCTCGGCAAGGCGCGAGCCTCGATCCCGGTGTACGGCTCCGGGGGCTTCACCTCCTATGACGACGCGCAGCTCGCCGCGCAGCTCGGCGGCTGGGCTGAGGAGGGGCTCTTTGCGGTGAAGATGAAGGTCGGCCGCGATCCGGGCGCGGATCCCAATCGCATGGCGACCGCGCGCAAGGCCGTCGGCAAAGAGGTCGAACTCTTCGTCGACGCCAACGGCGCGCTCAGCCGCAAACAGGCGCTCGCCTTTGCCGAGACGGCGGCCTCCGGCTACGGCGCCACCTGGTTCGAGGAGCCGGTGTCGTCGAACGACCGCGAGGGTCTGCGCCTCCTCCGCGACCGCGGCCCGGCGGGGATGGCGATCACCACCGGCGAATACGCCTTCGCGCCCTGGGATTTCCGCGATCTCCTCACGGACGGAGCGGTCGACGTGCTGCAGGCCGACGCGACGCGCTGCATGGGCATCACCGGCTTCATGAAGGCGGCGGCACTGGCGGAGTTCCACGAGGTGCCGCTGTCCTCGCATTGCGCCCCCGCGCTGCATCTCCACCCCTGCCTCGCGGCGGCGAAGGCCGTGCACATGGAATGGTTTCACGACCACGTCCGGATCGAGGCCATGCTGTTCGACGGGGCGCCTCGCCCGGCGGCGGGGCGCGTCGCGACCAACGGCGAACCGGGGCTCGGCCTCACCTTCAAGCGCCAGGATGCCGAGCGGTTCCGCCTGCGGCATTAGCCGGGCAGCCCGGCCCGACCGGGTCGAGGCCGGGCCGCCCGTCGCCCGCCGAAACGTCGCGGCGGGATACCTCCGGCCCGGCGATCCTCCCGATCAGGCGGCCGGAGGCGGTTCGATGCCTTGCTTCACCGAGCGAGGAACAGCGGCAGCGGCGGCCGGTCGATCATCGACCGCGTGACGCCGCCGAAGATCCATTCGCGCAGGCGCGAGTGGCCATAGGCGCCCATCACGATCATCTCGGCCGAGACGTCGCCGGCGTGCTGGCAGAGCACGTCCTCGACCGAGCGGCCGCCGCCGGGCAGCCGGTCGACCGTTACTCTGGCGCCGTGGCGCGCCAGATAGGCGGCGATGTCGGCGCCGGGCTCCGGCCCGTTCTCGAAGCTGTTGGCCTTCGGGTCGACCATGACGACCCTGACTTCCTCGGCCGCGCCGAGGAATTCCGCCGCCTGGCGCACCGCATGCGCCGCCTCGAGCGTCGACGACCAGGCGACGACCACCCGCTTCGGCTTCAGAGAAGGCGCGACGCCCTCGGGCAGGACGAGGGCAGGGCAGCCGGCATCGAACAGCGCACCTTCGAGGACGACGTCCGCCAGATCCTCGTCCTTTCGCATCGCCGGACCGACGAGGACGAGATCGGCGTAGCGCGCCCGCCGCCCCACCGCCTGGCCGATCAGCGAGCGTTCCAGATGCGCGGTGTCGACGTCGGCCGAAATGCCGCTCTCCTGCAGCCGCGCCTCGACGGCTTCGACCCGCTCGGCGAGGCGGCGGGCCTGCGTCTCCTGCTCGCGCAGCCAGTAGTCCGAGCCGACGGCGCTCTCGCCGATCGGCGGCGGGGTCGAAACGGTCGTGACGATCAGCGAAAGATGGGCTCCCTCGGCCTCGCAGAGGCCCCGTGCGAGATCGAGGTCGCCGTTTCCGTGCGCGGCGTCGATGACGCCCATGATGGTCTTGAAGCGCATGTCTGCGTCTCCTGCTGCGCCGGCCGCGTTGATCCGCCGGCTTGTGTCGACGATGCTATGCGAAGCGCGGCGAACCGTTCTTGCGATAGATCAAGCGGCGCCTGCGGACTGGCGAAAAGCCGGCCGCGGCCCGTGTGGAGGGCAGGGGCGGACAAGGCGGCCCGGGCTCACAGCGACAGGACGGCGTCCCCGGCGAGCGGCGGCCGATGGGCGCTGTAGACGAGGACGCGATCCTCGGCATGGCGGCGGAGCCGGGCGAGGATCCGCACCGCCTGCGCGGGGTCAAGATGCTCCATCGGCTCGTCGAGGAGGATCACAGGGGCCGTCGTCAGGAAGGCGCGGGCGAGATTGAGCCGCTGCGCCTCGCCGAGGGACAGCCGGTCCTGCGTCACCCAGGCGTCGAGGCCGCCGCCGGCCGCCACCCGCTCGCCGAGTTCGACAAAAGCGAGAGCCGCCGCGATCTCGGCATCCGAGGCGCCGCCGGCAAAGAGATTGGCGCGGACCGTGTCGGAGAGGATCGCGGCGTCGTGCAGACAGAGATGGACGAGGCCTTGCCGCGCGGCGGGGTTGGCCGCCTCGCCGTCGACGTGTATCGTGCCCCCGGCGGGCGCCAGCCAGCCGGCGATCGTCTTGAGGAGGGTCGTCTTGCCCGAGCCGCTGACCCCGACGAGTGCCGTCGGCCGGCCGACGAGGAAGGTCGCGTCGAGCCGCCTGCAGAAGGCGCGCCCGCCCGGCGCCTGAAGCCCGAGCCCGACGAGGGAGACCGCCGTCACCCGGCCTGCCAAAACGGGCGACACCGCCGCGCGACGTTCGTCCGGGTCCGTCCAGACCGCGAGCCCCGCCCGCGCCCGTACCGCCTTCACCCGCCCGAGGACGATCTTCGAGACGACGCCGGCGGCTTCCCCGAGGGCGAGCCAGCCGAAGCCGACGAAGGCGGCTGGGAGCAATGCGTCGCCGCGCGCGCCGGCCTGCCACGCGGCCAGCATCACGGCCGTCACTGCAAGCGGGCCGAACAGCCCTGCCGCGACGTCGATCGCGGCGAGCGCCTCGGCCTGGTCCCGCTGGAGCGACTGCACGTTGCGGAAATGGTCGAGCGCGGCGGCGGTTTCGCTCCGGCGCAGCCCTTCGGCGGCGAGCGGTACGAGTGCCTGCAGCGCCGCTCCGAGCCCGGCCGAACCTTTTCGCCGGGCAGCGCGCGCCGCCGTTTCGGCAGCCCCGATCCGGCGCATGGAATGGCGCATGAGGAGGAGGCCGGCCGCCGCCAGGAGGAGGATCGCCGGGGCCGCCGCGGCCGCCACGACGGCCGTCGCGATGGCGAGGAGGACGAGGCCGAGCGACAGTGTCGCCGCCGGAAACACCACCCGCAGCCGCTCGTCGTCGCGGTCCTCGACGTCGTCCAGCCAGTCGGCAAGGCGCTCCTCGCGCGAAAGCTGCCAGCCGGCGCTCGTCGTCGACGGCGCTGCGGCCATCGCCTCGAAGATCGTCAGGCGCAGCGCGACCTGGTCGGTCAGCGCCGCGGCGTGTCCGGAGAGGCGCTCGCCATATTTCGCGGCGGTCCGGGTCAGTGCGAACAGCCGCACCAGCGCGCCGGGCGTGTGGAAGTCGAAGCCGATCGCCGCCGAGCCGGCGCCGGCGAGCGCCACCGCGCCGAGAAACCAGACCGAGACGCTGGTGAGGAGGATCGCGGCGGTCAGCGACAGAGCGGCGAGCGCGAGGGCAAGCCGCCAGAGCCCGGCGGAGCCGCGCCGGGGCGGATCGTCGCGCATGACGGTGTCGCGGCGGGCGTCGCCGGCGTCGCGGGCGGTGTCGACGATCGTGCTCATGCTGCGGCGGGCTCCTTAAGGGAATGCGGCGCGCCGAGGTCGATGCGCCGGACGGCGAGGGCGACGAGCGCCTCGTCGTGGGTCGCGACGACGACGAGGCGCGTCAGCGCCGCCGCGGCGAGCGCCCGCCGTACCCGCGCGGCGTTGCCGGCATCGAGCTTGGCGGTCGGCTCGTCGCAAAAGGCGGGTCCGTTTGCGAGCAGCATGCGCGCCACCGCGAGCCGGACGCGCTGGCCGCCCGAGAGGTTCTCGCCGCCGGGGGCGATGGCCGCGTCCATGCCCCCCGGCAGGAGCGCGTCGTCGAGAAGGCCGAGCTGCTCGGCGACGGCGGAGACGGCGACGGCGGTGTTGGAGCGGCCTGCGCCGCCGACCTTCCAGGCGAGGGCGTCGGCGAGGCTGCCGGCGGGCATATAGCTGTCGGTCGCAATCCAGCTCGGGCGCGCGGCGGCGCCGAGGCCTGCGGGCGCGGCACCGTCGACGCCGGCGAGACGTCGCAGCAGCGTCGTCTTGCCGGCGCCGGAGGGCCCGGTGATCGCGACGAGGCCGGTCTTCGGCAGGGAGGCCGCGAGGCGCTCGGGATCGACGGGAGCGAGCGGACCAGCGACCCTCCGTGCCGCGGGCGCGAAGAGGATCTCGTCGAGGGCGGCAGCGGCGGCCGCGCCCTGCGACTTGGCATGGTAGAGCTCGGCATAGCGGCGGAACGGCGCGAAATATTCCGCCGCGACGACGAGGATGTAGAGGCTCTGCCACAAGGCGAGGTGGTCGAAGCCGGGAATGTCGAGAAGGCCGAGATGGCCGAGACCGAGGAAGACGGCGAGGACCGCGATCGACAGCGAGGAGAAGAAGTCGAGGATGCCGGAATTGAGGAAGGCGATCGACAGGACGCTCATCGTGCCGCGGGCATAGGCGCCGATCCGCTCTTCCAGCTTCGAGGCCTCGGAGGCGAGGGCATGGTTGGCGAGGATGGTCGGCAGCGCCCGCACCCGGTCGGCGAACTGCGCCGCGAGCCGTCCGAGCGAGGCTTCGCGGGCATCGGCGCGTTCCTGGATGGCGCCGCCGACGAGGGCGAAGAAGACGATCATCAGCGGCGTCGCCAGCAGGAGCACGCATGCCGCTTCCCACGACACCGCGGCGACGGCGGCGGCCGCAAGCAGCGGGCCGACGCTCATCGTCTGCCGCGCACAGGCATGCGAGACGACGAGCCGCGCGAGATCCTGCGGCTGGCGCTGCAGGGCGGCGACCAGCCGTCCGCGCGGCCGGGCGCCGAGGTCGCGCACCGGCATCTCAGCCAGCGCCGCCTCGGCCTTCGACAGGATCACATCCGCGACGAAGGCTTCCGCCCGCGCGGTGCGGCGGCCGGAGAGCCAGCCGGCCGCGGCGCCGAGCCCCATCGACGCCAGGGCGGCGAAAAGCGCGCCGGCCTCCAGCGTGCCGGCCTCGATCATCCGGCCGACGGTCAAAGCGAGCCCCGCCGCAAAGCCGAGGCGCCCGAGGGTGCGCAGGCCTTCGAGGAGCGTGATGACGCGGCGGTCCCGCGCGGCCGCGTTTCGCGCCAGGGACAGGGCCGCGCCGCTGCGGTCAGAAGAGGCTTTCATGCCTCCCGCCTAGCGCCGAAAAAGTCATGCTGCATTGCGATGGATCAAAGCGCGGCGCAGCGAGGCGCCTAAACGGGGCGGGATCCGACCGAAAGGAGTTCGTCACCATGGTCGACCCGTTGCTCGTCGAGCTGTCGCGCCTGCAATTCGCGCTGACGGCGATGTATCACTTCCTCTTCGTGCCCCTGACCCTCGGCCTCTCGATCCTCGTCGCGATGATGGAGACCGTCTACGTCATGACCCGCCGCAAGATCTGGCGCGACATGACCAAGTTCTGGGGCTTGCTCTTCGGCATCAACTTCGCCCTCGGCGTCGCCACGGGCCTCACCATGGAATTCCAGTTCGGCATGAACTGGGCGTTCTATTCCCACTATGTCGGCGACATCTTCGGGGCGCCGCTGGCGATCGAGGGCCTCATGGCCTTCTTCCTCGAGGCGACCCTCGTCGGGCTGTTCTTCTTCGGCTGGACGAAGCTGACGCCGCTCGCCCACATGACCGTCACCTGGTTCATGGCGCTCGGCACCAATCTTTCGGCCCTGTGGATCCTGATCGCCAACGGCTGGATGCAGAATCCCGTCGGCGCGGCGTTCAATCCGGACACGATGCGCATGGAGGTCACCGACTTCTATGCCGTGCTCTTCAATCCGGTGGCGCAGGCGAAGTTCGTCCACACCGTCGCCGCCGGCTACACCATGGGCGCGGTCTTCGTGCTGGCGATCTCCGCCTGGTACATCCTGAAGAACCGCCACGTCGCGCTTGCCAAGCGGTCCTTCGCGATCGCCAGCGCCTTCGGCCTGGCGGCGTCGCTGTCGGTTGTCGTCCTCGGCGACGAGAGCGGCTATGCGCTGACCGAACATCAGAAGATGAAGCTCGCCGCCATCGAGGCGATGTGGGAGAGCGAGGACGCCCCGGCCTCCTTCACGCTGTTCGGCGTGCCGAATGCCGAAGCGGGCAGGACCGACTACGCCGTCCGCATCCCCTGGGTGATGGGGCTCATCGGCACCCGCTCGCTGGACACCAAGATGCCCGGCATCGCCGAACTCGTCGACCGCGCCGGAACCAGGATTCGCAACGGCCTGACCGCCTACGCCGCGCTCGAGGCGATCAAGAAGGACCGCGGCGATCAGGCCGCCCGCGCGACCTTCGACAGGACACGGGGCGATCTCGGCTATGCGCTGCTCCTGAAGCAGTTCGTCGACGATCCGACGAAGGCGACGGATGCCGAGATCGACCAGGCCGCCCGCTCGACGGTGCCGGCCGTGCTGCCGCTGTTCTCCAGCTTCCGCATCATGGCGCTGCTCGGCTTCGCCCTCATCGCCCTGTTCGGCACGGCGCTGTTCTACACGATGCGCGAGGCCCATGCCCCCCGCTGGCTGTTCCGTCTCGCCTTCCTCGCGCTGCCGGCGCCGTGGATCGCCGTCGAGCTCGGATGGTTCGTCGCCGAGTTCGGCCGTCAGCCCTGGATCATCGAGGGCGTGCTTCCGACCTTCCTCGCCACCTCGGAGCTCGGCGTCCCCGACCTCCTCGTCACCATAGCCGGCTTCACGGCGCTCTACGGCGCACTCGCGGTGATCGAGGTGATGCTGATGGTGCGTGCGGTGAAGAAGGGCCCGGACCAGGTCGTGGGCGATCCGAGCATGCTCTTGCCCGGCACCGGGACGAGCATCGAGGGCTATCGCCCCTTCGCGACGCCGGCCGAGTGACACCGCTCCAACAAGGACATCTCCGATGCTCGATTTTCTCTTCGACTACGCCGCCCTGCGGGTCATCTGGTGGGTGCTGCTCGGCGTTCTCTTGATCGGCTTTGCCGTCACCGACGGCTTCGACATGGGCGTCGGCGCGCTGCTGCCCTTCGTCGCCGGGACGGACACCGAGCGCCGCGTCGCCATCAACACCGTCGGCCCGGTCTGGGAGGGCAACCAGGTGTGGTTCATCCTCGGCGGGGGCGCGATCTTCGCCGCCTGGCCGGCGCTCTACGCGCTGAGCTTCTCGGGCTTCTACCTCGCGATGTTCCTGGTCCTCGCCTCGCTGATCCTGCGCCCGGTGGCGTTCAAGTACCGCTCGAAGCGGCCGGAGGCCCGCTGGCGGCGGAACTGGGACATGGCGCTCGTCGTCGGCGGCGCGGTCCCGGCGCTGATCTTCGGCGTTGCCGTCGGCAACACGCTTCAGGGCGTGCCTTTCCACTTCACCGACGACCTCAGGCCGATCTACGAGGGAACGCTGCTCGGCCTGCTGAACCCCTTGGCGCTCTATTGCGGCCTCGCCTCGCTGGCGATGATAGCCATGCACGGCGCCGCCTGGCTGGCGCTCAAGGCAGAAGGGCCGGTGGCGGAGCGCGCGTCGCGCCTCGGCGCGCGGCTGGCGCTGGCGACGGCGGCCCTCTTTGCCGGCGGCGGACTGCTCGTCGCGCTCGGCCTCTTCGGCGGCTATGAGGTGGTCGGAACGCAGGCGCTGGACGGCCCGTCCAACCCGCTGCTCAAGGCGGTCGCCACCGCGCCCCGGGCCTGGCTCGGCAATTACGGCGCCCATCCCTGGCTGGTCGTCGTGCCGGCGCTCGGCATCGCCGGGGCGCTTCTCGCGGCGCTCGGCTTCCGGGCCCGCCGCGAGGGAGCGACCTTCCTCGCGTCGGCTCTCGGCATCGCCGGCATCGTCGCGACGGTCGGCGTCTCGATGTTCCCGGTGATCCTGCCGTCGAGCACCAGCCCGGCACAGTCGCTGACGGTGTTCGACGCCTCGTCGAGCGAATCGACCCTGCGCACCATGCTGATCGCCACCGTCATCTTCCTGCCGATCGTCCTCGCCTATACGAGTTGGGTCTACACGGTGCTCTGGGGGAAGGTCGGCGAGGACGAGATCACCGGGTCGGGTTCGACGGCCTATTGACGATCGCGACAGCGAATCGGACCGGCGCTTGCCGCGCCGGCCGAGGCTTCGCCCGGGGGCGGGCCGAACGGCACCCTCTCGCCCCCACCGTTCTTCACCTTTCCCAGCTCATGGAGAAAACCCATGTGGTACTTCGCCTGGATCCTTGGCCTCGGTCTCGCCGCCACCGTCGGCATCCTCAACGCCCTCTGGTACGAACTGAGGACCGTCCGCACCGCGGACGAGGCGGCGGCGCCCGACCTGCCGACGCCCTGACGGGCGAGGGCCGGAGGCCGCCCGCGTCGCAAGGCGGGAGAACCCGCGCCGGCGAAGCCCGTCCGCCGCCGGAGGAAGGCCGAAATCGGCCGGACGCCGCCCGTGGCTGGCGCCATCGCCGCAGCGCTTTTCCCCGCCGTTTCCGGCGCCGAAACCAGCTCCAGATCCGCAAGGAGATGTCGACAATGACCCATCCGTCTTCCGCGAACTTCTCGGCCGTTGCACCTTCCGACGCCGAACTGGCGCTGATCGACCGCTACTGGCGTGCCGCGAACTATCTCTCGGTGGGGCAGATCTATCTGCTCGACAATCCGCTGCTGCGCGAGCCGCTGGAAGCTGCGCACGTTAAGCCGCGGCTCCTCGGCCACTGGGGCACGACGCCGGGGCTGAACTTCGTCTACGCCCATCTCAACCGGGTGATCAAAGCCCGCGACGCCTCGGTCGTCTATGTCTGCGGGCCCGGCCATGGCGGGCCGGGCATGGTGGCGAACACCTGGCTCGAGGGCACCTACAGCGAGATCTATCCGGACATTCCGGAAGATGCCGAGGGCATGCGCAAGCTGTTCCGGCAGTTCTCCTTTCCCGGCGGCATTCCGAGCCACGCGGCACCCGAGACGCCGGGCTCGATCCACGAGGGCGGCGAGCTCGGCTACGCCCTCGTCCATGCCTACGGCGCTGCCTTCGACAATCCGGATCTCGTCGTCGCCTGCGTCGTCGGCGACGGCGAAGCCGAGACCGGCGCGCTCGCCGCATCCTGGCACTCCAACAAGTTCCTCAACCCCGAGCGCGACGGCGCCGTCCTGCCGATCCTGCATCTCAACGGCTACAAGATCGCCAACCCGACCGTTCTCGCCCGGATCTCGGAAGAGGAACTGCGCGCCCTCTTCGTCGGATACGGTCACGAGCCGATCTTCGTCGAAGGCGACGACCCGGCGGCGATGCACCGCCAGATGGCGGCGGCGCTCGACACGGCCTTCGACAGCATAGCTGCGATAAGAGAGGAGCACCGCTCGGGCGTCGCGAGCCAGCGGCCGCGCTGGCCGATGATCGTGCTGCGCAGCCCGAAAGGCTGGACCGGCCCGAAGGAGGTCGACGGCAAGAAGGTGGAGGGCTTCTGGCGGGCGCATCAGGTGCCGGTGGCGAATGCGCGCGGCGATGCCGGCCACCGCGCCGTCCTGGAAAGCTGGATGAAGAGCTACGATCCGGACGACCTCTTCGACGAGGCAGGGCGGCTCAAGCCCGAACTCGCCGCGCTGGCGCCGAAGGGCGAGCGCCGCATGGGCGCCAACCCGCATGCGAATGGCGGCCGCCTGCGCCGCGAACTCGTGCGGCCCGCCCTCGAGGATCATGCCGTCGACGTTCCAGAGCCCGGCAAGACGACCGGGGAGGCGACGCGTGCCCTCGGCCGCTACCTCGAAGACGTGTTTCGCCTGAACGCCGAGGCGAGGAACTTCCGCCTCGTCGGTCCGGACGAAACCGCCTCCAACCGCCTCGACGCGGTGTTCGGCGCGACCGACCGGGTCTGGATGGAGGGAATCGAACCCTACGACGTGTCGCTGTCGCAGGACGGCCGGGTGATGGAGGTGCTGAGCGAGCATCTCTGCCAGGGCTGGCTGGAGGGCTATCTCCTGACCGGGCGGCACGGCTTCTTCTCCTGCTACGAGGCCTTCATCCACATCGTCGATTCGATGTTCAACCAGCACGCCAAGTGGCTGAAGGTGTCGCGGCAGCTGCAATGGCGCGCGCCGGTCTCCTCGCTCAACTACCTTCTGACGTCGCATGTCTGGCGGCAGGACCACAACGGCTTCAGCCATCAGGACCCCGGCTTCGTCGACCACGTCGCGAACAAGAAGGCCGACGTCGTCAGGATCTACTTCCCGCCCGACGCCAACTCGCTGCTTCACGTCGCCGACCACTGCCTTGCGACCTACGACCGCATCAACGTCATCGTCGCCGGCAAGCAGCCGGCGCCGCAATGGCTGACCATGGCCGAGGCGAAGGCGCATTGCGCCGCCGGCGCCGGCATCTGGGACTGGGCGGGAACGGCCGCTCGCGGCGAGGAGCCGGACGTGGTGCTCGCCTGTGCCGGCGACGTGCCGACGCTGGAGGCCGTCGCCGCGGCGGGCCTCCTGCGCGAACTGCTGCCGGAGGTGAAGACGCGGCTCGTCAACGTCGTCGACCTGATGGCGCTGCAGGCGCCGGAGCATCATCCGCACGGCCTTGCGACCGACCGGTTCGACGCGCTGTTCACCACCGACAAGCCGGTGGTCTTCGCCTATCACGGCTATCCGATGCTGATCCATCGCCTGACCTACAAGCGGACCAACCACGGCAACATCCACGTGCGCGGCTATCAGGAGGAGGGGACGACGACGACGCCGTTCGACATGGTGGTGCTCAACGAGGTCGATCGCTTCCATCTGGCGCTCGAGGCGATCGCCCGGCTGCCCGACCAGGGCGCGGCCGGCAAGGCGGCGGTCGCCGACCTCCGCCGGCGGCTCGCCGAGCATCGCACCTATATCTCGGAGCATGGCGAGGACCTGCCGGAAATTTCCGGCTGGATCTGGCCCTACGGTTCGGCGGCCCGGACCGGCGACTGACGCAGGCTCGCCGCGCCCCCGGCCGCATCGCCGCGGCGCGCCGCGGCGACCACAGGGAGGATCCGCCGATGACGCCAGCCATTCTGACGATCAACGCCGGCTCGTCGAGCATCAAGTTCGCGCTGTTCGAAACCGGGGGCGGCGGGAGCGCCGGGCCGCGTGCCGTCATGCGCGGCTCGATCGACGATACGGGCGAGGCGCCCTCGCTCGCGATCGCCGGCGAGCCGGAGCCTGTCGCGATCGACGCCGGAGGTGCCGGCGAGCGGCGCCTGGAAACGCTGTTCGGCGCGCTGTTCGAGGTGGTGGCGGACCGGCTGGCGGGGCACCGCCTCGTCGCCGTCGGCCACCGCATCGTCCATGGCGGAACCAGGTTCGGCGCGCCTGCCGTGGTCGACGAGGACGTCCTTTCCGCGCTCGAACGCCTGACGCCCCTGGCGCCGCTGCATCAGCCGCGCGGCCTCGAACCGATCCGCGAGATGCGAAGGCTGCGGCCGGAGCTCGTGCAGGTCGCCTGCTTCGACACGGCGTTCCACCGGCATCTCGCGCCGCCGGTCGCCCGCTATGGTCTGCCGCGGCACTTCGAGGACGAGGGTATCCGCAAATACGGCTTCCACGGCCTGTCCTACGAGTTCATTGCCGGGCGTCTCGCCGCGATCGCGCCGGACCTCGTCGCGGGGCGGACCGTCGTCGCCCATCTCGGCAGCGGCGCCAGCCTCTGTGCCATGAAGGGCGGGCGGAGCGTCGACACGACCATGGGATTTTCGGCACTGGACGGGCTGGTGATGAGCACGCGCTCTGGAGCCGTCGATCCCGGGGTGCTGCTCTACCTTCTCAGCGTCCATCGCATGGATGCGGCGGGGCTGGAGGACCTCCTCTACCATCGCTCCGGACTGCTCGGCGTCTCCGGCATCTCCGGCGACGTGCGGAAGCTCATTGAAAGCGGCGACGTCCGCGCCGAAGAGGCGCTCGACCTCTACGCGTTCCGCGCGGCGCGCGAGGCGGCGGCGATGGCCAACAGCCTCGAAGGCTTCGACGGCCTCGTCTTCACCGGCGGGGTGGGCGAACACGCGGCGAAGGTCCGGGCGGCGATCTGCAGGCGCCTCGCCTGGCTCGGCGTCGAGATCGATCCGGAGGCCAATGCGGCCGGGTCGGGGAGTCTCGTCATCAGCACCGGGGAAAGCCGGGTGAGGGTGCTCGTCGTTCCGACCGACGAGGAACACGTCATCGCGCGCCACGTGCTGACGTGCATGGCGGAACGGACATGACGGCGGATCCTCAGGCGGCGATCTCGATCGTCACCGGCACGTGGTCCGAGGGCTTCTCCCAGCCGCGGACGTGCTTGTCGATGCCGACGGAGACGAGCCGGTCCTGCACCTCCGGCGAGACCAGCAGATGGTCGATCCGGATGCCGGCATTCTTCTGCCAGGCGCCGGCCTGATAGTCCCAGAACGTGTAGGTCTTCGCCGCATCCGTCGACGCGCGAAGGGCGTCGGCGAGGCCGAGATTGACGAGACGGCGGAGCGCCGCGCGGCTTTCCGGCTGGAACAGGGCGTCGCCGAGCCAGGCCTGCGGATTGGCCGCGTCCAGCGGCATCGGGATGACGTTGTAGTCGCCGGCCAGAACGAGGTCGTCCTCCGTCGCAAGCAGCGCCTCGGCATGGCGGATGAGACGCTCCATCCAGGCGAGCTTGTAGCTGAACTTCTCGGTGCCGACCGGATTGCCGTTCGGCAGGTAGATCGAAGCGACGCGCAGCCGGCGGGGACCGACCTGCCAGACCCCCTCGATGTAGCGGGAATGATCGTCCTGATCGTCGCCCGGCAGGCCGCGCAGCACCTCGACCGGAGGCGTCCTGGAAAGCAGCGCGACGCCGTTGAAGCCCTTCTGGCCGTGGGTCTCGACGTGATAGCCGAGTGCCTCGATCGGGCCGCGGGGGAAGGCCTCGTCCTGGCTCTTGATCTCCTGCAGGCAGGCGATGTCGGGGGAGGCTGCTTCGAGCCAGGCGAGGAGCGCGTCGAGCCGTGCCTTGACACCGTTGATGTTGAAGGTGGAGATCAGCATCGCGGCGGCGTCAGACCGAAAAGCTGGTGCCGCAGCCGCAGGAGGCGACGGCGTTCGGATTGCGGATCTGGAACGACTGGCCCATCAGGTCGTCGACGAAATCGACCACCGCGCCTTCCAGATAGACCAGCGAGACCTGATCGATCAGCACGCGGGCGCCGTCCTTCTCGATGACGAGGTCGTCGTCCTCGCGGTCGTCCGTGAGGTCGTATTTGTAGGAAAAGCCCGAGCAGCCACCGCCTTCGACGGAAATGCGCAGGCTCTGCCCGTCCTCCGCGCTGCGAAGGATCGAGGAAATCCGCTTTGCCGCCTTGTCGGACAGGGTGACCGGCTGGGAGAGTGTCTCGCTCATCTGATCGACGGCGCGGCCTTGCCGCCGGCACCGCTCCTTGTTCGTGTCTGCCCCATTAGTTATGGACGCTGGCGTGGCCGGTCAATCGCCGAATCGGGACAGGGAATCGTCGATCCGTGGTCGTCACCGAGAGATCCACCTTCGGGCCCGTCGCCGGCTCTTTCGGCCGGGCGGTGTTCGCCGAGGACCCCGCGGCGAGCCGCGGCCGGATCGTCGCGGAACCTTCCAGCCCGACCCGCACGCCCTTCCAGCGCGACCGCGACCGCATCGTCCACTCCGCCGCCTTCCGCCGGCTGAAGCACAAGACCCAGGTCTTCGTGCCCTATGAGGGCGACTATTATCGCACGCGGCTCACCCATACGATCGAGGTGTCGCAGATTGCCCGGGCGCTTGCCCGGGCCTTCCGGCTCGACGAGGACCTGACCGAAGCGGTCGCCCTCGTCCACGATTTCGGCCACACCCCGTTCGGCCATGCCGGCGAGCGGGCCCTCGACCGCAAGATGAAGGCCTTCGGCGGCTTCGATCACAATGCCCAGTCGCTGCGGATCGTCACGGCGCTCGAACGCCGCTACGCCGACTTCGACGGGCTGAACCTTTCCTTCGAGACGCTGGAGGGCCTCGTCAAGCACAACGGCCCGCTGACCGGCCCGCATGCGGCGGAGGCGACGCCGGTGCCGCGGCCGATCCTCGACTTCGACGCGCTCGTCCCGCTCGGCCTCAACCGTTTCGCCGACCTCGAGGCCCAGGCCGCGGCGATCTCCGACGACATCGCCTACAACACCCACGACCTCGACGACGGCCTGCGCGCCGGGCTGATCGATCTTTCCGACATCGTCGAACTCGACCTCGCCGGTTCGATCCTTGCCGAGGTCCGCAGCCGCTATCCGGGGCTCGACGATGGCCGGACGATCCACGAGATCATGCGGCGGCACGTCACCCGGCTGGTCGAGGACGTGATCGCCACGACCGGCGAAACGCTGGAGGCCGTCGCGCCGCAGAGCGCCGACGACGTCCGCGACGCCGGCCGCCAGATCGTCCGCTTCTCCGCGGCGATGGAAGAGGCCGTGACGCAGACGCGGCGGTTCCTGTTCACCCGGGTCTATCGCTGCGACAGCGTCATGCGGGTGATGGGCGAGGCCGAACGCGTGGTCGAGGCGCTGTTCGACGGCTTTCGCGAACGGCCGCAGCTCATGCCGGGGGACTGGTCGTGCGCGGCGGAGGAACTCGGCGAGGAGCGGCTGGCGCGGCGGATCGCCGACTATCTCTCCGGCATGACCGACACCTATGCGATCGGGGAGTACCGGCGGCTGTTTGACGCCGTCCCGCAATTGCGCTAGCCGCCGGGCTCGTCATTCAGCGACACCCCGCGCCGACCCCGGCGGCAGGCCCGGCAACGCCGGAGCGCGCCGCAAGCCGGTTGCGCCTCGCTCCGACAGCACAGATCGAGGATCCACCGATGAACGTCTTTGCCGAATTCGAAGACCGGGTGAAGAACGCGGTGCAACGCCTTGTTCCCGAAGGCGAAAAGATCGATATTTCCAGGCTCACCGTCGAGCCGCCGCGCGATGCCGCGCACGGCGATCTCGCCACCAACGCCGCGATGGTGCTGGCCAAGCCGCTCGCCATGAAGCCGCGCGATCTCGCCGAGAAGATCGCCGCGACGCTTCAAGCCGATCCCGACGTCGAGAGCCTCGCCATCGCCGGGCCGGGCTTCATCAATCTGTCGCTGAAATCCACCTTCTGGACCGGCCATCTCGCCGCCCTGCTGCGGGCGGGCAGGGACTACGGCCGCGGCGCCCCGACGGGCCGCAAGGTCAACGTCGAATACGTCTCCGCCAATCCGACCGGCCCGATGCATGTCGGCCATACGCGCGGCGCCATCGTCGGCGACGTGATCGCCCGGCTGCTCGCCTTCGCCGGCGACGCGGTGACCAAGGAATATTACATCAACGATGCCGGCGAGCAGGTCCTGGTCCTCGCCCGCTCGGCCTTCCTGCGCTATCGCGAAGCCCTCGGCGAGGACATCGGCGCGATCCCGGCCGGGCTCTATCCCGGCGACTATCTGAAGCCGGTCGGCGAGGCTCTGGTCAAGGAGTTCGGCGAGACGCTGCGGGCCATGCCGGAAGCCGAGTGGCTGCCGCTCGTCCGCGACCGGACGATCGACGCGATGATGGCGATGATCCGCGCCGACCTGAAGACGCTCGGCGTCGAGCAGGACGTGTTCTTCTCCGAACGCACGCTGCACGCGGCCGACGGCGGCCGGATCGCCGAGGCGATCGCCGATCTCAGGCAGAAGGGCTTCGTCTATCAGGGCACGCTGCCGCCGCCCAAGGGCCAGTTGCCGGAGGACTGGGAGGATCGCGAGCAGACGCTGCTGCGCTCGACCGAGGTCGGCGACGACCAGGACCGGCCGCTGGTGAAGTCGAGCGGTGCCTACACCTATTTCGCCGCCGACGTCGCCTATTTCCGCGACAAGTTCGAGCGCGGCTTCTCCGAGATGATCTACGTCCTCGGGGCCGACCACGGCGGCTACGTGAAGCGGCTCGAGGCCGTCGCGCGGGCCGTCGCCGGCGACGCGGCGAAGGCCGAATGCGTCCTCTGCCAGCTGGTGAAGCTCTACCGGGACGGCGAGCCGGTGAAGATGTCGAAGCGCTCCGGCGATTTCGTCACCCTTGCCGAGGTGGTTGAGGAGGTCGGCCGCGACCCGGTCCGCTTCATGATGCTCTATCGCAAGAGCGACGCGCCGCTCGACTTCGACTTCAGGAAGGTCACCGAGCAGTCGAAGGACAATCCGGTCTTCTACGTCCAGTATGCCCACGCCCGCACCGCCGCGATCTTCCGGCAGGCGCGCGAGGCGAAGATCGCCGTTCCGGACTATGCCGGCCTCGGCTCCGAGGCATTCGCGGCGCTGACCGACGTCGGGGAGATCGGCCTGATCCGCAAGCTGGCGGAGTTCCCGCGGTTGGTCGGCCAGGCGGCGGACGCAAGGGAACCGCACCGTCTCGCCTTCTATCTCAATGACCTCGCCGCCGCCTTCCACGCCCAGTACAATCGCGGCAAGGACCTGCCGCAGTTACGCTTTGTTAACCAAGCTGAGCCAGAACTGTCGATTGCGAGGCTAGGACTCGTCGAGGCGGTCGCGACCGTGCTTTTCATCGGCCTCGATCTGATCGGCGCCGATGCGCCGGATGAAATGCGATAGGTCATCACGCTTTGGCCAATTTCCTCGCCTAGCCATCGAATCCGTGGGGATGGGGCTCCACGAGGGGAAAAGCGGGGATATCCATGTCGCTGGGGAACCACAACGGTTCCGCCCGTACGGGCGGTCGAGCGTTCGAGGAAGAACTCGACGACCCGTTCGAGGAACTCGCACGCATTCTGGAAGCCCCGATGCGGGCGCCGTCGAGCCCTGCCGTCGAACATTCCGAGAGCCACGTCGCAGCAGCGGTCGAGCCGGCACCGGCCGCACAGGCCGCGGCCGTCGATCCTTCCGTGGGCGCGGCTTCCACCGCTGCCTCCGGCCAGCAAGATCACGCCCCCGAGAATCAGACCCCCGACAGCGAAGAGCGCGCCCCCGCGGTCGAAGCGCCCGTCGCCGAGCACGATTTCGCCGGTCTCGACGAGGTCGACATGAGCGCCGAGCTCAGCCGTGAGCTTTCCGAGGCGCTCGAACTCGCCGCTGCAGATTTCGGGATCGAATCGGACGCCCGGCCGGGGCCGGACGCAGAGAGCGTCGCCGCGCCGGAGGCGAAGCCCGTCGAGATCGTCGTCGCCGAAGCCGCCGTCGACCCTGCGCCGATCGAAAAAGCGCCTGCCGAACCGGTCGTCGCGGCCGTGACGGCGCCTGCGGTCGAAGCCGAGTCGCGCCGGCCGGAATCGCGTCAGGCCGAGCCGCTGCCGGCCGCCGCCGCCCGCGGTGAGGTCGCGCCGCAGCAGAACCAGGTCCTGCAGAAGCCCGTCCAGCCGAAGCCCGTTCAGCAGAACGCCGGCGAGGCCAGGCCGGCTCAGCCGAAGCCCGTGCAGGCGGCGCCCGGCGGAGCCGATGCCGCCAAGGCGGGACCTGCGGCCGTCGCCAAGGCACCGGCAGCCGCCGCCGCCGCGGCAAAGCCCAACGCGCCTGCGCCTGCGCCGCAGAAGCCGCTGGTCAGGGGCAATCCCGTGCCGCAGCCTGCCGCTCCGGCCGCCAGGGCGGCGGCCCAGGCAAAGGCGCCCGCACAGCAGCCGAACGCCGCCAAGCCGGCTCCCGCCGCCGCAAAGCCCGCGGCGCCGAAGCCCGAGACCGCCGTTGCGGGCGCGGCCGTCGCCGCATCCGCCAAGGCGTCCGTTTCCGGCAAGGCCGGCGACTTCGATTTCGAATTCGAACAGGCGCTTCGCGGCCTTTCCGAGCCCGCCAACCCCCGGCAGGCGACGATCCATCGTTCCGAGGCCTTCGCGCCGGCGCGCCAGCCGGCCATCCAGGCCGAATCGGCCGAATCGCGCGTCTTCGACGACTTCGACGAGCTGATCGCCAGCGAACTCGCGGCGATCCAGCAGGAAGCGCCGCGCGAGGAGATCCACGTCTCCGCCGCCGCCGCGGATGCCGAGTTGCCGGAGGTCGACTGGCCGCAATCCTTCGAGGTGGCCGGCGGCCGTGACGAAGACCCGTTCGCAGGCTACGGCGAGGCCGACGATCAGCCTTCCGTCCGCCGCGCTGCGGTGGCGGCGACGCGCCGTCCGCTGGCGCGCAGCGGCTTCGTCGGCGCGGGCATGGGGGCGCTCGCCCTGATGCTGGCCGCCGGCGGCGCCTACTGGTTCCTCGGCACGAGTGGCGGGGTGACCGGTGACGGCTCGGTGCTGATCGTCCGGGCCGATCCCGACCCGGTGAAGGTCAAGCCGGAAAATCCCGGCGGCCGCGAGATCCCGAACCAGAACAAGATCGTCTACAGCCGCGTCGAGAACGGCGACGCCGTCGTCACCCCGGCGCAGAAGGAACTCGTCAGCGCCGAGGAGACGCCGCTCGACCTGCCGACCGAAAGCCCGCCGCCGTCGGATCTTCCCGGTGTCGAGCTCGGCGTCGGCCCGGCCGCGGCGGCCGAGCAGATCGAGACGGCGAGCGCCGCCGGCGAGAGCCGGGATGCCGACGCCTACAGTGCCGCGTCGCCGATCGCGGTTCTCTCCCCGCGGCGCACGAAGACCTACTCGGTCCGTGCCGACGGGACGCTCGTCGTCAGCGACGCCGCGAGCGGCGACACGGCCCCGCGCGGTCCGCTGATCGAGGCCGCGGCGCGGCCCGTCGAGCTCGCTTCGAACGCCCCCACGGGCGACGTTGCCGACGACGCGACCGGCGCAGCGCCGGTGACGGGCGACGTCGCCGCGGCGATGGCGGGCGAGGGCGCTGCGGCGGATACCGGTGCCGCGACCGAGGAGTCAGCCGCGGGCACGCCGGCGCCGAACGTGCCGATCCCGACCATCCGGCCGCCGCTCGCCCGCAGCGACGCGCGGCCCGTCGAGACGGCTTCCGCCGCTCCCATCGCGACGCCGCAGCCGGGCGCGTCCGAGCCCGAGCCGATCGAGACCGCGTCGCTGCAGCCGGCCCCGGCGTCGCCGGAGCCCGTCGCGCCCGCCGCGACCCATGACGGCTACTACGTGCAGATCTCCTCGCAGCCTTCCCGCGAAGCCGCCGAAACCTCGTCGCGCAACCTCGGCCAGCGCTATGCCGGCGTCATCGCCGGGCGCAGCGTCGTCATCCAGTCGGCCGAGATCCCCGGCAAGGGCACCTATTACCGGGTGCGCGTCCCGGTCGATTCGAAGTCCGAGGCGGGCCGGCTGTGCAGCGACCTGAAATCCGCCGGCGGCAGCTGCTTCGTGTCGCGCTAGGCCTTGCGGCCGCAGCCGGCGCGGCGCTCGCCGCCCGTGTCGTCTCCGGCCGTTGGCCGACCACATCCGAAAGTCCGGGCGAGCCGGCGGCGGGCGGGACGCCCGCCTCCCGTCCGGCCGTTATCCGCAAGACGAGCCATCCCATGACAGCGAAAGCCTTCATCGCCGCGCCCGCCGGTCTCACCGTCTCCGGGGAGGAGCGGCGCTTCTTCGGCGCCGAACGGCCGTGGGGCTTCATCCTCTTTGCCCGCAATGTCGGCTCGAAGAACCAGCTCGCCGATCTCGTCGCCGAGCTGAAGGAACTCGGCGGACGCGAGACCACGCCGATCTTCATCGACCAGGAGGGGGGCCGCATCAACCGGCTGCGTCCGCCGCTCGCGCCCGCCTATCCGACGCCGGCGGCGATCGGCAGGCTCTTCGCCCTCGACCCCGAGGCGGGCGAGCGGGCGGCCTGGCTGCAGGGGCGTCTGCTCGCGGCGGACGTCATGGCCTTCGGGATCAACGCCGACTGCGTGCCGTGCCTCGACGTTCCGGTGGCTGGCGCCCATTCGGTCATCGGCGACCGGGCCTACGGGCTCAACCCCGAGACCGTCGCGGTGCTCGGCCGCGCCGTCGCCGACGGGGCGATGGCGGGCGGCGTCCTGCCGGTCATGAAACACGTGCCGGGTCATGGCCGGGGCAATGCCGACAGCCACCTCGAGCTGCCGCGCGTCGAGACCTCCCGCAACGAACTGGCGAAATCGGACTTCGCGCCGTTCCGGGCGCTCGCCACGCTTCCCGCCGCCATGACCGCCCATATCCTCTACACCGATGTCGATCCGCGGCATCCGGCGACGCTCTCGCCGATCGTCATCGACTCGGTCATCCGCAAGGAGATCGGCTTCGACGGCCTGCTGATGAGCGACGACATGTCGATGAAGGCGCTGTCGGGGGATCTCTACGATCTGTCGGCGGCGGCGCTCACCGCGGGCTGCGACGTCGTGCTTCACTGCAACGGCGAGATGGACGAGATGCGCCGGGTCGCCAGCGCCGCCCAGCCTCTGGCCGGCGACGCCGAACGCCGCGCCGCGGCCTGCGAGGCGGTGATTGCCCGGCGGTCCGAGACGATGGACGAGGCGGCGCTGCGCGCCGAATTCGCCCGGCTGATGGAGCGGCTGGGCTGACCGCATTGCCGGTTGTCATGCGCCGGCCGAGGCTCTAGTGGTCCGATTTCGAGGCGGAGCGGGCCGTCGCGCCCGCCGCGACCTTTCGCCGCCGTGCCGCGGCAACGCCGCCGCCGGTCCGGCGGCCTGAGAAGCCATCGGGCGATCGTTCACGTGCGCGCAGACACCCTATCCGAGCCGGTTCCCGACGACGCCCCGAAACAACGCAGGAGCGCCGGGGTCAGCTTCGCCGCGCGGCTCGCCTTCGAGGACGTCGGCTACCGGGTCGGGACGACCGAGATCCTCAAGGGCATCAGCCTGTCCGCCGAGCCCGGCGAGGTTCTCTGCCTCTTGGGGCCGTCGGGCTCCGGCAAGTCGACGCTCCTGAAGATCGCCGCCGGGATCGAGCGGCCGAGCTTCGGCCGGGTCCTCCTCGGCGACCGGGAGGTTGCGGGGCCACAGCGCTTCGTCGCGCCGGAGAAGCGGGGCGTCGGCCTGATGTTCCAGGATTTCGCGCTGTTTCCGCACATGACCGTCCTCGACAACATCCGCTTCGGCCTGCGGGCGATGGACAGCGCCGCGGCGAAGCGCGAGGCGGCAGCCGCGCTCGAGCGGGTCGGGCTCGCCGATGCGGCGGGGGCCTATCCGCACATGCTGTCCGGCGGCGAACAGCAACGCATCGCGCTTGCCCGTGCGCTGACGCCGCGCCCGTCGGTGCTCCTGATGGACGAGCCGTTCTCCGGCCTCGACAGCCGCCTCAAGGACGTCGTGCGCACCGACACGCTGCAGATCCTGCGCGAGGCCCGCGCGACGGCGATCGTCGTCACCCACGATGCCGAGGAGGCGATGCGGCTCGGCGATCGAATCGCCCTGATCCGCGACGGCAGCCTGGTGCAGGCCGGAACCGCCGCCGAGCTCTACGGCAGGCCGGTCGATCTCTTCGCCGCCGGGTTCTTCTCCGAGCTCAACGTCCTCGAGGGCGTGGTTCGCGGCGGCCGCGTGACGACGCCGCTCGGCCCGGTCGCGGATTCGCCATCATCGGACGGTACCCGCGTCACGGTCGCATTGCGGCTGGGCGGGCTGAGGCTCGAAGAAAGCCGCCAGGGCGTCAGCGGGCGCATCGTCGCGCGGCGGTTTCTCGGCGGCGTCGATCTCTTCACGGTCGCGGTCGAGGGGCTGGACCAGCCGCTGCGCTCGCGCATGCGGGCGGGCCTCGTCCCGGAAAATCGGCGCGACGTCGTCGTTTCCATTGATCCAAGGGACGTTATCGTGTTTGAAAAGGCGGCCGAGGATCGCTAGCTAGAATGAACAGCGGTCAACGCGCTCGAGGGAGACAAGGGTATGGGTAGCTTCAGCATTTGGCACTGGCTCATCGTTCTGGCCGTGGTGCTGCTCCTGTTCGGCCGCGGCAAGATCCCCGAGCTCATGGGTGACGTCGCCAAGGGCATCAAGAGCTTCAAGAAGGGCATGTCGGACGACGAGGCCGAGACGAAGGCGGCCGAGCGCCGCTCGCTCGACCAGCGCGAAGGCGACGTGGTGTCGCGCGACGTCAACGCCGAGAAGACCGCGAGCTGAAACGGCTCGCCGGGGTTTCGCCTGCGCCAAAGGCGCAGGCGCATCGTTACTCGAAGTCGTGCCGCGCCCGTCGCGCCGACGTTTCAGGCAGTTGAGTTGTGCTGTTCGATCTCGGCTGGTCCGAACTCCTGGTGATCGCGGTGGTCCTCGTGGTCGTCGTTGGCCCCAAGGACCTGCCCGGCATGTTGCGGACCTTCGGCCGCGTCACCCGCCAGCTGCGGTCGATGGCCGGCGATTTTCGCCGCCAGTTCGACGAGGCGCTGAAGGAGGCCGAGCTCGACGATGTCCGCAAGGGCATCGACGACGTCCGCTCGCTTGATCCGCGCCGGTCGATCCGCGACGCCATGAGCCCGATGAAGGCCATCGGCGACGAAATCCGCTCCTCGCTGAACTCCGCCACTGCCGCGCCCGAGCCGCGGGTGCCGAGCCCGGCCGACAAGCCTGTCCCCGAAGGCGAGCCCGCCAAGACGGGCGCCGTGGACGAGGGCGCAGCGGCTGCGGAAGCCTCCCATGACGGCGGCAGGACGGACGGGCCGGTCTCGGAGGCCGGCGCACGCCAGCGGTCCGAGGCGGAAGCCGACGGCGCCGAAAAGACGCCCGAAAAGGCGAGGGACGTGGCGTGAGCACCCGCGACGACACCGAGATCGAAGCGTCTTCGGCGCCGCTGATCGAGCATCTGATCGAACTGAGGCGCAGGCTGATCTGGTCGATCGCCGGCTTCCTCGTGGCCTTCCTGATCTGCTTCTATTTCGCCAAGCCGATCTTCAACTTCCTGGTCATTCCCTATCAGACGGCCACCGACTGGGCCGGTATGACCGGCAAGCAGGTCGAGCTGATCTACACGGCGCCGCAGGAATTCTTCTTCACCCAGGTGAAGATCGCGGCCTTCGGCGGCTTCTTCCTCGCCTTTCCGCTGATCGCCCAGCAGGTCTACAAATTCGTGGCGCCGGGGCTCTATCGCAACGAACGCGGCGCCTTCCTGCCCTACCTCGTCGCGACGCCGCTGTTGTTTATCGCGGGAGCGGCGCTCGTCTATTTCTTCTTCACCCCCATGGTGATGTGGTTCTTCCTCTCGATGCAGCAGTCGGGGGGCGGCGGCGAGGCGACGATCCAGCTCCTGCCGAAGGTGTCGGAATACCTGTCGCTGATCATGACGCTGATCTTCGCCTTCGGTCTGGTCTTCCAGCTGCCGGTGGTCGCGACGCTGATGGTCCGGGCCGGCATGACGACGGCCAAGGGCCTCGCCTCGAAGCGCAAATACGCGATCGTGCTGGCATTCGTGGCGGCGGCGGTGCTGACGCCGCCGGATCCGATGTCCCAGATCGGCCTTGCCCTGCCGACGATCATTCTCTACGAGGTGTCCATCCTGGCGGCGCGGATGATCGAGAAGAGACGGGCGGTCGACACCGCCGAGCGCGAGGCGCAGTCGCAGGCCTGAACCGGCCTGCCGGGCGATCTCCCTCGCCGCCGACGACGAGGGAAAGATGCTTGATATCAAGTGGATCAGGGACAACCCTGGCAAGCTGGACGAAGCGCTCCAGAAGCGCGGAGCCGCAGCCGCGGCGATCGATCTCATCAAGCTCGACGAGCGTCGCCGCGATCACCTGAAGGTCCTGCAGGACCTCCAGAGCCGCCGCAACGATGCCTCCAAGGAAATCGGCAAGGCGAAGGGCTCCGGCGACGGGGCGCGCGCCGACGCGCTGATCGAGGAAGTCGGCAAGCTCAAGGCCGAGATCCAGGACGGCGAGGAGACCGAGCGGCGCATCGACGCCGAACTCGAGGACGTACTCGCGCGCATCCCCAACCTGCCGCTCGACGACGTGCCGGTCGGCAGCGACGAGGCCGGCAACGTCGAGGTCCGCCGTTTCGGCGAGCCACCGCGCTTCGACTTCGACGCCAGGGAGCATTTCGACCTCGGCGAAGCGCTCGGCATGATGGAATTCGAGCAGGCGGCGAAGATCTCCGGCTCGCGCTTCACAATCCTCAAGGGCCAGCTCGCGCGGCTCGAGCGGGCGCTCGGCCAGTTCATGCTCGATCTCCACACCGGCGAGCACGGCTATGTCGAGACGGCGGTGCCGCTGCTCGTGCGCGACGAGGCGCTGTTCGGCACCGGCCAGCTGCCGAAATTCGCCGAGGACCTGTTCCATACCACCGAGGGCCGCTGGCTGATCCCGACGGCGGAAGTGTCGCTGACCAACCTCGTGCGCGAGCGCACCCTCGACGCGGCGGAACTGCCGATCCGCGTCACCGCGCTGACGCCGTGCTTCCGCTCGGAGGCGGGGGCGGCCGGGCGCGACCAGCGCGGCATGCTGCGCCAGCACCAGTTCTACAAGGTGGAGCTCGTCTCGATCACCGACGAGGAGACCTCGATCCAGGAACACGAGCGGATGACGGCGGCGGCCGAGGAGGTGCTGAAGCGCCTCGGCCTCGCCTACCGGGTGATGACGCTCTGCACCGGCGACATGGGCTTCGGCGCCCGCAAGACCTACGACATCGAGGTCTGGCTGCCGGGGCAGGGCACTTATCGCGAGATCTCCAGCTGCTCGGTCTGCGGCGACTTCCAGGCGCGGCGCATGAATGCCCGCTACAGGGTCGCCGGCGAGAAGGCGCAGCGCTTCGTCCACACGCTGAACGGCTCTGGCGTCGCGGTCGGCCGCGCGCTGATCGCGGTCATGGAGAACTACCAGAACGCCGACGGCTCGATCACCGTCCCGGAGGCGCTGCGGCCCTATATGGGCGGCGTCGAGACGATCGCGGCGGCCTGATCCATGCGCATCCTTATCACCAATGACGACGGCATCGACGCCGAAGGCCTCGCCGTCCTGGAACGCGTCGCGCAGGCGCTCTCCGACGACGTCTGGACGGTGGCGCCGGAAACCGACCAGAGCGGCCTGTCGCATTCGCTGACGCTGTCCTCGCCGCTCAGGCTGCGCAAACGCTCCGACAGGCGCTTCGCCGTGCGCGGCACGCCGACCGACTGCGTCATCATGGCCGTGCGCAAGGTGATGGACGGGCTGCCCGATCTCGTCCTTTCCGGCATCAATGCCGGCCAGAACATCTGCGAGGACATCAGCTATTCGGGCACCGTCGCCGGCGCGATGGAAGGCATGATGCTCGGCATCCGCTCGATCGCGCTCAGCCAGGCGTTCCGTCCGGGCACCGACCGCGAGGCGCTCTGGGCCACGGCCGAGAGCCATGCGCCGGCGATCATCGAGCGGCTGGCCGCCTTCGACCTTCCCGCCGGCCATCTCCTCAACGTCAACTTCCCGGCCGTCGCGCCCGAGGAAGTCGCCGGGGTCGCCGTCACGCGCCAGGGCAAGCTCGACTACGCGCTCGGCATCGACGAGCGCCGGGACGGGCGGGGCTTTCCGTATTTCTGGCTGAAGTTCGGCCGCCAGGCCGGGCCGGACGTTGCCGAATCGGACATCGCCGCGCTCGATGCGGGCATGATCTCGGTGACGCCGCTGCAGCTCGACCTGACGGCCGAGGCGCTGCGCGACACGCTGGCAGAAGCGCTGCGATGACGGCGCCGCTGGGCGATCGCGAGAGGCTCGCCGAGTTCCTCGTCCGGCTGCGGGGCGAGCCGCAGGTGACTCCGACGATTCTCAAGGCGGTGGAGGCGGTGCCGCGGCGCCTGTTCCTGCCGACCGCGATCGACGAGCCCTACGAGGACCGCACCGCGCCGATCCCATGCGGCGAGACGATGCCGGGGGCGCTCGCCGCGGTCCGCCTCGTCGCCGCGCTCGAGCCGGAGACCGAGCAGCGGGTGCTCGAGATCGGAACGGGCAGCGGCTACGTGACGGCGCTTCTCGCAAGCATCGTCGGCCACGTCACGACCTTCGAGCGCTATCGCCGGCTGCTCAAGGCCGCCTCGCAGCGCTTCCGGGAGATCGGCATCAGCAATGTCACGCCGATCTTCGAGGATGGGCGCGACGGCTTTCCGAGCGGCAGCCCCTATCACCGGATCGTCGTTCACTCCGCCTTTCCGGCGCCTCCCAAACAGTTCCTCGACCAACTCTCGCCCCAGGCGACGATGATCTGCGCCATCGGCCCGGGCGACGGCGAGCAGATGCTGGTCCGCCTGCGCAAGGTCGGTTCGCGCTTCGAGCGCGAGGATCTCTGGCCGGTGCGCTATCAGGCGATCGCCTTCGGCAAGGCGGACGTTCTTTAGAGCGCCGGACCCGGGCGGATCGTGGCGCCGGCGCCCCGCAAAATTCACGTTTTAGCCAACGGGTTTAACCGGGGAGTAAGATTAACGCGCTTCAATGGTCCTTGATCGATGGATTGCCTCCTAAAGGGACTGTGATGCGCTTACCCGTGTTGAGTCGTTCGCGCCGACGCATGTTCGGTTCCGTGGCCGTTGTCTCCGTGGCCGGCCTTCTCGCTGGCTGCAGCGGTGACGTCGTCCGTTTCGACGACGGCTTCTATACCGGCTCGGTGCCGCAGGTGGTGCCCGCCCAGGGGGTGCCGGCGGCCCAGCCCTATCCCGGCCAGGTGGACGGCATGGCGACCGGCGCCATCGCGCCGGCCTCCGGCGGCGGCTACCTCTCCAACACCCAGGCGAGCGCCTATCCGAGCTCCGGCCAGTCGATGCAGCGCGGGCAGCTGCCGCCGCCGCCGGAGCCGAGCTATCGCAGCCAGGCGACGCCCGCAGAGCAGCGCTCCGTCTACCGCGCCGAGACCCCGCAGCCCGTCCGTCAGGCCCAGGCGACCACCTCCTATCCGGCGCCGCGCGAAGTCGCGAGCCGCGCCGACGTGCCGGCGACCCGCGGCGCGCCGCCGACGAGCCTCCAGGATCAGGCGAACCATCTCGCGACCCCGCAGCCGCGGCCGATGAACGAAGCCCGGCAGAGCGTCGCGGCACGGCCGGACAAGCCAAGCGCCGGCGCGGTCACCGTCGCGTCCGGCGATACGCTGAGCGGCATCGCCCGCCGGTCGGGCGTCTCGGTCGACGCGATCCGCCGTGCCAACAATCTCGATTCCGACGTCGTGCGCCTCGGCCAGACGCTGGTCATCCCCGCCGGCGGCAAGGTGCCTGCGCGTACCGAGACCACCGAGGCGAGCCACGCCGCGCCGGCCGCCCGGACCGAGACGCCGGGCGCCGCCTCGCACGATGCCGGCGTGAAGGTCGCCGAAAAGCACGTCGAGACGAAGACCGACGCGACGGACCGCGGCGGCCGGATCGCCCAGCCGGCGCCCGCCGTCGACAAGACGCAGACCGGCTCGGTCCAGACCGCGGTCGAGCGCGACGCGTCCGCCTCGGCGCCGAGCTCCTCCGGCATCGACCAGTTCCGCTGGCCGGTGCAGGGCCGGGTGATCAACCGCTTCGGCGAGAAGGTCGACGGCCGCCGCAACGACGGCATCAACATCTCCGTGCCGCGCGGCACGCCGGTGAAGGCCGCCGAGAACGGCGTCGTGATCTATGCCGGCAACGGCCTGAAGGAGTTCGGCAACACCGTGCTCATCAAGCACGACAACGGCCTCATCACCGTCTACGGCAACGCCGAGTCGCTGAGCGTCAAGAAGGGCGACGACGTCAGGCGCGGCGAGGTCATCGCCCAGTCCGGCATGACCGGCGAGACCGACGTTCCCGTCCTGCACTTCGAGGTCCGCAAGAACTCCTCGCCGGTCGATCCGACCAAGTTCCTGCAGTAGCCGCAGGGCTTCGTCGGGGCGGGCAGGGCCCGTCCCGCCGCCGGCGGCTGCCGGCGAGCCCTTTTTCACGATGTCCTGCCGCCGACCTCCAGGCGTGACGGAGCCCGATCGCGAAGCTTTGCCTTCGCGGTCGGGTTGCCTGTTTCGAAGGCGGGCCCGACCCCACCCCCGCCGCGCTCAGCGACCGGCGAGCGCCGGCGACAGCCGGGCGAGGCTGAGCAGCTCGAACAGCATCTGTGCGCCGGCATGGGCGGTGTTGGTGGTCGCATCGTATTGCGGGGCGACCTCGACGACGTCGCCGCCTGCCATCGCGAGGCCGGCGAGCCCGCGCAGGATCGCCTGGGCCTCGCGGGTCGAAAGTCCGCCGATCTCCGGCGTCCCGGTGCCGGGGGCGAAGGCGGGGTCGAGGCTGTCGATGTCGAAGGAGAGGTAGAAGGGGCGCGCGCCGACGACGGACCGTGCCCGCGCGACGATGGCGGCGATGCCGAGTTCCGCCACCTCCTCGGCGTGGATGACCGTCATGCCGCTCTCGTAGGAGAATTCCCAGAGATATTCCGACGAACCGCGAATGCCGATCTGGATGGTGCGCTCCGGGTCGAGGACGCCGTCGAGCACCGCCTGGCGGAACGGGCCACCGTGATGGAACTTGCAGCCGTCGAAGGGGCCCGACGTGTCGCAATGCGCGTCGATGTGGATCATCCCCAGCGGTTCGCCGGCGCCGAGCGCCCTGAGGATCGGCAGCGAGATCGAATGATCGCCGCCGACGAAGAGCGGCAGCACGCCGGCCGCCCGGATCGCCGCGGCCGTCCTTTCGATGTCCTGGTGCGAGGTGGAAAGATCGAAGCGCGAGCGGAACGGCACGTCGCCGATGTCGGCGACGGCGACCTCGTGCGTCGGCATGGTCTTGAGCACGTGGTTGTAGGGCCCGACTCGCTCCATGCTCCTGAGCGCCCGCGGGCCGAAGCGCGAGCCGTTGCGGTTGGTGACGCCGAGGTCCATCGGAACGCCGAGCATCGCGATTTTCAGATCGCCGAAGTCGGGCGCCGTCCAGTCGATCGGCCGGTACGGCACGTCCAGCAATGTCGGCAGGCCGGCATAGGGCGCGACGCGGGTGCCTTTCGGATCGAACAGATGGCCTGCGACGGCCGCGAAACCCGCGTCGTAGATGCGGCGCTCGTTGTCGCCGCCGAAGCGTTGCCGCAGCGCGGCGAGCTTTTCCTCGGTCATGGGTGAGAACCTTCCCCGTCTCGTCGTCCGTGCGAAGGGCCTGCCGCTGGCTCCGCCGTCCGAAAGCCTGCCAGCCGCCGCATCGTCGCCCGGATGCCGTCTTCGCCGACATTGGCGAAGGCGATCCGCAGATGCTCGTCCTGGCCCGGCCCGAAGAACGAGCCGGGCAGCGTCAGGATGCCGGCCTCGCGCGCCAGATCGGCGGCGACGCTCTCGGCGCTCCGGCCGGGCCAGGGATGCCGCACATAGGCGAAATAGGCGCCGATCTGGTCGAGGCGCCAGCCGGGCACCGCGGCGATCGCCTCCTCGAACAGCCGGGCCCGTCCGGCGATGGTCGCGGCGTTGGCGGCACGGAATTCCGCCAGCGCGTCGATCGCCCAGGCGAGCGCGGCCTGCGGCGGCCGGGGCGCGCAGATCTGCATGCAGTCGAGGACCTTCTCGATCTCCGCCGCGATCGCACCGCCGAGGATCATCGCCCCCGTCCGGTGGCCGGGGATCGCATAGGCCTTGGAGAAGGAATAGAGCCCGATCAGATTGGTCTCGGCCCGTGCTTCGCCGTAAAGACCGTGCGGCGGCCCCGCCTCGGGCGGCAGATAGTCCCGATAGGTTTCGTCGAGGACGACGTAGAGGCCCCGGCGCACCGCGATCCTGAACAGCGCGGCGAGAAGCTCCGGCGGATAGACCGCACCGGTCGGGTTGTTCGGACTGACGAGGACGAGGGCCTTGGTGCGATCGTCGATCATCGCCTCGAAGGCCGCCGGATCGGGCAGGAAGCCGTCGGCGGCGGCGGTCGGCAGCGCCCGCTTCTCGATGCCGAGCATGTCGAGGGTCATCTGGTGGTTGAAGTACCAGGGCGTCGGCAGGATGACCGCGTCGCCGGCGCCGGCGACCGCGATCATCGCGGCGAAGAAGGCCTGATTGCAGCCGGCGGTCACGGCGATCTGGCCGGCCTCGATCCGGGCGCCGTAGATCGCCGAAACATGCGCCGCATAGGCCGCGCGCAGCGCCGCGTCGCCGAGGATCTCGCCGTAGCGGGCGGCCTCCGGGCTCGCCGCCGCGGCGGCGAGGCGGGCGGCGAGTTCGGCCGGCGGCGCATGTTGGGGCACCGCCTGGCTGCAGTTGATCAGCGGCCCGTGGCGGCCGCCATAGCCCGCCGCCCAACGCGCGACATGCGGGATCGGCGGGGCCGCGACGGCCGAAAGAAGGGGATTGGACCGGGGAGGCGTCACGCGCTTGCCTTCTCCTGAAGCGAGGTTGCGGTTCTCTGCCGGTGCGGCCCGGCGCCGTGGCCGTCGAAGCGACCGCCGCGGACGACGCGCGCCGGAGCCGACGGAAGCCACCGCATCAAACGGTGATCGCCCGCTGCACCGGCGTGACAGATATCCCCGATCGGCGGCCCGTCATAGACGAGGTCTGCGGAAAACCGGATCCCGCCGCGTGTCCGAACGCTCCTCTCCGGTCAACCGGCGCCTCGGCGCCGCCGCGGACTTCGACGAGACGATGCGCCGGCAATGGACGGCGGCCCCATGAAGACGACGCGCCCGAGCCGCGATTCGCCGGCTTCGGCCGGTTCCGTCCTGCCAAGAGACGCCCTCACGTGGCGGAAAAGCCGGCGAGCCGAGGGGTTTTCGGCGCTTTCGTGTCGCCGCCGCGGCGGCTTCGACGAAGCGGCGCGACTGTCGCTTGACAGAGCCCGAGCTTCTCCGTAAACGACCGCCTCACAAGCCGCTTCGGCGGCCAAGCGCGGGTGTAGCTCAGTCGGTTAGAGTGCCGGCCTGTCACGCCGGAGGTCGCGGGTTCGAGCCCCGTCACTCGCGCCATTTTCTGCCTATCGTCTTCTGCCCATCGTCATATCGCCGACGCCGCTCTTCCGGCCTCCCGGGCCCGTTGACGGCATTCGCCGTGGTGCGATCGTCTTCCGCCGGCCGTCCCCGTTTGGCATGCTCCGGCTCGCCGTCGTGTCCTTCCGATCCGTCAAAAGCGCGGGCCGTCGCCCTGCAGCGTCATGGCCGGCGCCGGCAGGCCGAAAGAGGGGTTGCCACTTGCCGCCGACGCCCGCCCGACTCCCATCGGCTTCGTGAGCAACGACGTCGCGGGGGGCAGGCGAGCCACCGAACCGCTCTGCTGCGTCCCGTCGCGCTGCGCTGCGACCTCTTCTTCCGGTAAGCTCTTCGCCGCAAAGTTCGGCGGCTCCTGCGGCAGTTTCATCACAGGCGGCGGAAGCCTGATCGCCGCCTTGCCGACCGCAGTCCCGGCGAGCGGAATGCCGAGCCTCGACGACGGCGCCTGCCGGGCATCCGCGCCGGTCCCGGCCTCGGACCCGCCATCGGCGTCCGGCCCGGCGTTCCGGCCCTCGAGCACCGACGGCTTGGAACCCGTCGCCGCAAAGCGCGGCAGTCCCGGCGACAGCGTCATCTGCGGCGGCGGAAGCCTGATCGCCGCTTTGGCGACCGAAGTCTCGACGGCGGGAGAGCGGTCGACCGGTGGGGGCGCGCCTCCGGCATCCGCGCCGGCCCGCGCCCCGGGACCGTTCCCGGTATCGATCCCAGCATTCCGGTCGGCGAGCACCGGCAGGGCGAGAGCTTCCGCGCCGGCGGTCTCGATCTTCAGGCGCAGCAATTCGTCGCGGCTGAAGATATGCATCTGGTCGGCCGGCGTCGCCAGCAGGATGCGGAGGATCTCCGGCGCATGGCCGTTGCGGCTGAGGAAGTCGACGACCTCCGACAGGGCCAGCTGCGCCGCGGCGACGTCGCTCGACGACGAGGTCAGCTGGTGCACCCCGAGCCTTCCGCGTGCCTGGCGGACGGCGCCGCCGAGAAACACATAGGCGCAGGAGGAAAAGCAGACGGCTTCCTCGGGGATGACCGTGGTGAAGCGATTCTCGCTGACGGCGTCGGCGATCTGCAGCGCGATGATCGGGTTGCCGCCCGGGCTGTTGACGACGAGGATGCGCGCGGCGGGCGCCGCCCGCCGCGCCCGGTTGAATTCCAGTCCCGAGCGCGTGTCGATGACGCCGTCGAGGCGGATGACCTGCGGTGCGGCGCCGTCGATCGTGAACGGGCCGAAGCTCTGCGTCTGCGCCGCTGCGGGCACCGCCGTCAGGGCGAGCGCCAGCGCCAGGATCGAGGCTGCACGGGCTCCGGTCATCCGCATCCATCCATCCGTCGTCGCGACGCCATGCCGCCTGCCGGCCCGGCGAGGCGCCCATGCGCCAAGCCGCAGAGGCTTTCGACGACAATAGCACCGAATCGGGCGATCGCATGCCCGCCGGCGCCACCTGCCGGCGACCGCCAGTCCGGACCGCTTGCCCCCGCCGGTCTGACGCCGCCTGAGCCGGTCGGATCAGATGCCGGAGCCCTGTTCCTCGAAATCCGCCTCGTCGGCCGGAGCCGGCAGATCGACCATGCCGGATCGCGCCGTCGGTTCCGGCCATGGCATCCAGGCCACGAGTTCGTCCTCGTCGTAGGTGACGAGCCCGTCCGGCCCCATGTCGGTCGCGACCCATTGCCGCTCGCTGGTGCCGCGCACGGTCTGGTAACGCACGGTATCGACCTCGGCAGGGCCCTGTTCGCCGCCGCGCACGGTGACGAGAATGCGCTCGCCGGTTCGCTTTGCGCTGGCCATCGCCAGCCAGCCGCCCTTGTCCGAATCCGTCATGCCGTGGTCTCCCCGTCTCGCCATTGCGGTGCTTCTCAATGCCCAGCATCCTTGCGGCGATGCCGCCGCGCTTGCAAGCGGGGGCCGTGCCGCGTCGCTAACGCATTGCGTTGAAAGGCAGAAATGCTGTCCGCCGCGGTCGGGTCGATCGTCGGTGGGGCCTTGCTAAGGAGAACTCCTTGCACCAATTCCAAGAAGGGGATAACCCTCGCCGCATTGCGGGATGGCGGGGCGCCGGCCCGATGGCCGATCCCTTTGGCGGCGGCACGTTCCCTGCCATTTCGACCGTCACCGAGGATGAAAGAGTCCGATGAGCGCACTCCTCGCTTCCTATCTGCCGATCGTCATCTTCGTCGGCGTCGCGCTGGTTCTCGGCCTGGCGCTTCTCGTGTCGCCCTTCCTGCTCGCCTTCAAGGCGCCGGACGACGAGAAGCTCTCGGCGTACGAATGCGGCTTCGACGCCTTCGACGACTCGCGCATGAAGTTCGACGTGCGCTTCTACCTGGTCTCGATCCTGTTCATCATCTTCGATCTCGAGGTCGCCTTCCTGTTTCCCTGGGCCGCGAGCTTCGGGACGCTGGGCTGGTTCGGCTTCTGGTCGATGATGGTCTTCCTCGGCGTCTTGACGGTCGGCTTCATCTACGAATGGAAGAAAGGCGCATTGGAATGGGATTGATCATCGACGGCAAGCCGTCCGCGGCGCTCGCTCCCGAAGCGGGGACCGGCGCCGGCCTCGCGCCGGGCCAGCCGATCGCCCGGAGCAACGATCCCTTCGTCACCGAGATCAACGAGGAACTTGCCGACAAGGGCTTTCTCGTCACCTCCACCGACGAGCTGATTCAGTGGGCCCGCACCGGCTCGCTGATGTGGATGACCTTCGGTCTCGCCTGCTGTGCGGTGGAGATGATGCAGGTCTCGATGCCGCGCTACGACGTCGAGCGCTTCGGCTTCGCGCCGCGCGCCTCACCGCGCCAGTCGGACGTGATGATCGTCGCCGGCACGCTGACCAACAAGATGGCCCCGGCGCTGCGCAAGGTCTACGACCAGATGCCGGAGCCGCGCTACGTCATCTCGATGGGCTCCTGCGCCAATGGCGGCGGCTACTATCATTATTCCTACGCGGTGGTTCGCGGCTGCGACCGGGTGGTCCCCGTCGACGTCTACGTGCCTGGCTGTCCGCCGACGGCCGAGGCGCTGCTCTACGGCATCCTGCTCCTGCAGAAGAAGATCCGCCGCACCGGCACCATCGAGCGCTAGTGGATCGAATTCGGCATTCGAACCCCTCGCGGGCGAGGCGTCGTATCGAATGTCAGATTCGAAGACCACCAGGGCGCATGATCGCGGACGCGGCGGACAGCTTCGTCGCCGCGATCATGGCAAGCAACGAGACAGGACCCGCATGCGACCGGAGCTGACAGCACCCCGCTCGGAAAGGCCACTTCATGCGTGATTTCGCGACAAGAGACATGGCCGACTACCTGGCCGAAACGCTCGGCGAAAAGATCGCCTCGAGCGAGCACCGCTTCGGCGAACTGACCCTTGTGGTCGCGCCCGAGGACGTCGTCCGGGTGATGACCATCCTGCGGGACGATCCGCAGACCCAGTTCGTCAATCTCATCGACGTCTGCGGGGTCGACTATCCGGGCCGCGAGAAGCGCTTCGAGGTCGTCTATCACCTTCTTTCGCCGCGCCAGAACCAGCGCGTGCGCGTCAAGGTGCGCACGGCCGAGGACGATCCGGTGCCGTCGCTCTCGGACGTCTTCCCGGCGGCCGACTGGTTCGAGCGGGAGACCTACGACCTCTACGGCATCCTCTTCACCGGCCATCCCGACCTTCGCCGCATCCTGACCGACTACGGTTTCGAGGGTCACCCGATGCGCAAGGACTTCCCGCTGACCGGCTTCGTCGAGGTCCATTACGACGAAGAGAAGAAGCAGGTGGTCTACGAACCGGTCGAACTGCGCCAGGAATTTCGCAACTTCGACTTTCTCTCGCCCTGGGAAGGCACGGAATACGTGCTGCCCGGCGACGAGAAGGCGAAACGCCAGTAGAGACGGAGAGACGCGATGGCTCTGAAGCGACTTCAGGCGAAATGCCTCTGCGGCGGCGTCAGGATCGACGCCGATCTCGAAACCCAGGACGTCGGCGTCTGCCATTGCGACACCTGCCGGCGCTGGGCCGGCGGTCCCCTGATGGCGGTGGAGGCGTCCGAGAACGTCATCGTCGCCGGGACGGATTCGCTCGGCATCTACGAGTCCTCCGGCTGGGGCGAGCGGGGCTTCTGCACGACCTGCGGCTCGACGCTGTTCTGGCGCTCCAAGGACGCCTCGCATTACGCGATCTCGGCGATGGCCTTCGACGACCTGACCGAGGCGGTGCTCACCAAGGAAATCTTCATCGACTCCAAGCCCGACTGGTACGCGCTGGCCGGCGACAGGACGACGATGACCGGGGCGGAATTCCTCGCCCAGTTCGCCTCCGAAGAGGACAAGCCGAATGGCTGAGATCGACGTCCGCAACTTCAACATCAATTTCGGCCCGCAGCACCCGGCGGCGCACGGCGTGCTGCGCCTCGTGCTGGAGCTCGACGGCGAGATCGTCGAACGCGTCGACCCGCATATCGGCCTGCTGCACCGCGGCACCGAGAAGCTGATCGAGCACAAGACCTATCTCCAGGCGATTCCCTATTTCGACCGGCTCGACTACGTCGCGCCGATGAACCAGGAACATGCCTTCTGCATGGCCATCGAGCGGCTGGCGGGCGTCACCGTGCCGAAGCGCGGCCAGCTGATCCGGGTGCTTTATTCCGAGATCGGGCGCATCCTGTCGCACATCCTCAACGTCACCACCCAGGCGATGGACGTCGGCGCGCTGACCCCGCCGCTCTGGGGGTTCGAGGAGCGCGAGAAGCTGATGGTCTTCTACGAGCGCGCCTCCGGCTCGCGCATGCATGCGGCCTATTTCCGGCCGGGCGGCGTCCATCAGGACCTGTCGCAGAAGCTCGTCGACGACATCGGCGCCTGGTGCGATCCGTTCCTCAAGGTCTGCGACGACCTCGAGGAACTCCTCACCGACAACCGCATCTTCAAGCAGCGCAACGTCGACATCGGCGTCGTCCAGCTGGAGGACGCCTGGGCGATGGGCTTTTCCGGCGTCATGGTCCGGGGCTCGGGCGCGGCCTGGGATCTCAGGAAGTCGCAGCCCTACGAGTGCTACGACGAGATGGACTTCGACATCCCGATCGGCAAGAACGGCGACTGCTACGACCGCTACCTGATCCGCATGGTCGAGATGCGGGAAGCGACGCGCATCATGAAGCAGTGCGTCGAGCGGCTTTCGAGCACCGAGAAGGACGGCCCGGTCTCCGCCACGGAGGGCAAGGTGGTGCCGCCGAAGCGCGGCCAGATGAAGCGCTCCATGGAAGCGCTGATCCACCACTTCAAGCTCTACACCGAGGGCTTCCACCTGCCGGAAGGCGAGGTCTACGCCGCCGTGGAGGCCCCGAAGGGCGAATTCGGCGTCTATCTCGTCTCCGACGGTACCAACAAGCCTTACCGCTGCAAGATCCGCGCGCCGGGCTTTGCCCATCTGCAGGCGATGGACGTCATCTGCAAAGGGCATATGCTGGCCGACGTCTCGGCGATCCTCGGCACGCTGGACATCGTGTTCGGCGAGGTCGACCGCTGAGGCCGCGCGGGGCCCGGCACGTGATAGGCTGAGGACATGACCATCGAAGCCGCGCAGACCGACAGGATGACCGCCGAGGCGTTCTTCGCCTGGGCCGCGACGTGGGGCGACGGCGAGCGCTACGAGCTCGTCGAAGGCGTGCCGCTGCGGCTGCAGTCGGAGCGAATCAGCCATGCGGAGACGAAGTTCGCCGTCGTGGCTGCGTTGAAGACGGCGCTGCGGGACGCCGGCTCCGATTGCAGCGCCTTCATCGACGGCATCGGCGTCAGGGTGGACGAGTTCACCGTGCGGGAGCCCGATGCCCTCGTCCATTGCGGGCCCTACGACGCCGACGACGTCTTCGCGTCCAATCCGGTCGTCGTGGTCGAGGTGGTCTCGCCGTCGAGCGCCCGAACCGATACGACCCGCAAGCTGATCGACTACTTCGCCGTACCCTCGATCCTCCATTACCTCATCGTCTATGGCGGCGACGGGCGGGTGATCCACCACCGCCGCGCTTCTTCCGACGGCGAGATCGTCACGAAAATCCTCGGCCGGGACGGCGTTCTCGACCTCAATCCGCCCGGCATTTCCATCGACGTGGAAAGCTTCCTCGGCGCCTGAACGACCACCTCGACGGTGGCCGCGAAAGCGCCAAAACCTCGCGCGGCACGGCACTGGCCTTTTGGCCGTCTTGTGATAGAACGCGCCGCAACATCGCTTGTTGAACCGCTCTAAGATAGAGGTCCGATGTCTGTCAGACGTCTCGCGGAAGAGGCCGTGCAACCCGCCGGCTTCGCGTTTACCGAAGAGAACGCCGCTTGGGCTGAAGCGACGATCAGGAAATACCCGGAAGGTCGCCAGCAGTCTGCCGTCATCCCGCTGCTGATGCGTGCCCAGGATCAGGACGGCTGGGTCACCAAGGCGGCGATCGAGCATGTCGCCGAGATGCTCGACATGCCGCTGATCCGCGTGCTGGAGGTCGCGACCTTCTACACCCAGTTCCAGCTCAATCCCGTCGGGACGCGGGCGCATGTCCAGGTCTGCGGCACGACGCCCTGCATGCTGCGCGGCGCCGAGGATCTCAAGGCCGTCTGCCGCAAGAAGATCAATGCCGAGCAGTTCCACCGCAACGATGCGGGGACGCTGTCCTGGGAAGAGGTCGAGTGCCTCGGCGCCTGCGTCAACGCCCCGATGGTGATGATCTTCCAGGACACCTACGAGGATCTGACGCCGGAGCGGCTCGAGGAGATCATCGATCTGTTCGAGTCCGGCCGCGGCGGCGAAGTGAAGCCGGGCCCGCAGAACGGGCGGCATCTCTCAGCGCCCCTCGGCGGCCTCACCAGCCTGACCGGCGACTATGACGACGTCGTCGAGGAAGAGCCTCGTTCGACCTCGCACGGGCCGGCCAACGGCGCCTCCTATCAGGGCATCGGAGCCGGCGAGGCGACCTCGACGCCTCCCTCCAAGGCCGGCCGCCCGGACACCCAGGCCGCCGAAAGCGATCCGAGCCTCGTTTCGCCCGGCAAGGCCGCCGACGGCAACGCCGATCAGGCCAGCGAGGACCGCGAGAGCGGCGACCTCGCGGCGAAGGGACACCGTCCCGGTGCCGGCCAGGAAGGCGGCACACGCCAGGGGTCGACGGACGCCGAGGCCGGCAACGTTCCCGACAAGGTAGACGCCAAGACCGGCGGCGACTTCCGCAGGGCCGAGGCGGCCGCCGAGGACGCGGTGATACCCGCCGACCGGCAACTCGACGACGGCACCGGCGGCCAGCCGGGCAGGCTCGCTTCCGGCGAGACCCCCGGCGAGGTCCTCGCCAATACCGGCGGCGACCTCACCGAGGGCATGCGGACCGAGACCTCCGACGTGACGCCGGGCCCGGCCCATTCCGATCACTTCGAGAGCCGGGCGGAGGCGGCCCCGTCCGAGGAAAGGCCCGGCGACAAGCCGTCGGATCTCCTTTCGGAGCCGACGGGCGAGAAGGACGACCTCAAGGAGATCCGCGGCATCGGGCCGGTGATCGAGAGCAAGCTGAACGAACTCGGCGTGTTCCATTTCTGGCAGATCGCGCAGTGGCGCGAGACCGAGCTGATCTGGATCGACGACTTCCTGAATTTCCGCGGCCGTGCGGTGCGCGAGCAATGGATCGAGCAGGCGAGGGATCTGCAGGCCGGATCTCGGAGCTCCGCCGAGGGTGAAGGAGAGGCGTGATGCTTCAGGACAAGGACCGGATCTTCACCAACATCTACGGCCTTCGCGACAAGAGCCTGAAGGCGGCGATGAAGCGCGGCCATTTCGACGGCACCGCCGACATCATCGGCAAGGGGCGCGACTGGATCATCAACGAGATGAAGGCCTCGGGCCTCAGAGGGCGTGGCGGCGCAGGCTTCCCGACCGGCCTCAAATGGTCCTTCATGCCGAAGGAAGTCGGCGAGCGGCCGCATTATCTCGTCGTCAATGCCGACGAATCCGAGCCCGGGACCTGCAAGGACCGGGAGATCATGCGCAACGATCCGTTCACGCTGATCGAGGGCTGCATCATCGCCGGTTTCGCGATGGGCGCCCACGCCGCCTACATCTACATCCGGGGTGAATATGTCCGCGAGCGCCAGGCGCTGCAGCGGGCGATCGACGAGTGCTACGAAGAAGGCCTTCTCGGCGCCGACAACAAGTGCGGCTGGGACTACGACATCGTCGTCCATCACGGCGCCGGCGCCTATATCTGCGGCGAGGAGACGGCGCTGCTCGAAAGCCTCGAGGGCAAGAAGGGCCAGCCGCGCCTCAAGCCGCCGTTCCCCGCCAATGTCGGCCTCTACGGCTGCCCGACGACGGTCAACAACGTCGAATCCATTGCCGTCGCGCCGACCATCCTCAGGCGCGGCGGCGGGTGGTTCGCCGGCATCGGACGGCAGAACAACACCGGCACCAAGCTCTTCTGCATCTCCGGCCACGTCGAGCAGCCCTGCACCGTCGAAGAGGCGATGGGCATCTCGTTCCGCGAGCTGATCGAGAAGCATTGCGGCGGCATCCGCGGCGGCTGGGACAATCTCCTCGCGGTGATCCCCGGCGGCTCCTCCGTGCCGCTGGTGCCCGGCGCCGACATCGTCGATGCGCCGATGGATTTCGACGGCCTGCGCGACATCAAGACCTCGCTCGGCACCGCCGCGGTCATCGTCATGGACAAGTCCACCGACATCGTGAAGGCGATCGCCCGCATCTCGTATTTCTACAAGCACGAGAGCTGCGGCCAGTGCACGCCCTGCCGCGAAGGCACCGGCTGGATGTGGCGCGTCATGGAGCGCATGGCGACCGGCCACGCCCAGAAGCGCGAGATCGACATGCTGCTCGACGTGACCAAGCAGGTCGAGGGCCACACGATCTGCGCCCTCGGCGACGCGGCGGCCTGGCCGATCCAGGGTCTGGTACGGCACTTCCGCGCCGAGATCGAGCGCCGCATCGACGAATATTCGCACAACGCCCACGAGGTGCGTCCGGTGCTCGAGGCGGCGGAGTAGGAGCGGGAGCGATGGCGGACGAGCCGGACAATCTGGTGCTGCAGCTGCTTCGGGAGATCCGATCGACGCTCTCGGAGCATTCCGATCAGTTCAAACTCGTCGGCAAGCGGCTCGACCACATCGACCAGCGGCTCGAGGAAGTCCACGAGACGCTTTACACCGTCGCCGGCGCCGCGGTGCACGCAAATGTCCGTCACGACACCGTGGCGGAGCGGTTGAAGACGCTGGAAGAGCGCGTCTCCCGGCTGGAAGAGAAAGCCTGATCATGACCAAGCTGAAAGTCGACGGCAACGAGGTCGAGGTCCCGGACCACTACACGCTGCTGCAGGCGGCGGAGGAGGCGGGCGCCGAAATTCCGCGCTTCTGCTTCCACGAGCGGCTGTCGATCGCCGGCAACTGCCGCATGTGCCTGATCGAGGTCAAGGGCGGACCGCCGAAGCCCGCTGCCTCCTGCGCCATGGGCGTGCGCGACCTGCGTCCCGGCCCGAACGGCGAACTGCCGGAGATCTTCACCAACACGCCGATGGTGAAGAAGGCCCGCGAGGGCGTGATGGAGTTCCTGCTGATCAACCATCCGCTCGACTGCCCGATCTGCGATCAGGGCGGCGAGTGCGACCTGCAGGACCAGGCGATGGCCTATGGCGTCGACAGTTCGCGCTACAAGGAGAACAAGCGCGCCGTCGAGGACAAGTATATCGGCCCGCTGGTGAAGACGATCATGACGCGCTGCATCCACTGCACGCGCTGCGTCCGCTTCACCACCGAGGTCGCCGGCATCTCCGAGCTCGGCCTCGTCGGCAGAGGCGAAGACGCCGAGATTACCACCTTCCTCGAACAGGCGATGACCTCCGAGCTGCAGGGCAACGTCATCGACCTCTGCCCGGTCGGCGCGCTGACCTCGCGGCCCTATGCCTTCCAGGCCCGGCCGTGGGAACTGACCAAGACCGAGACCGTCGACGTCATGGACGCGGTCGGCTCGGCGATCCGCGTCGACACCCGCGGCCGCGAGGTGCTCCGCATCCTGCCCCGGGTCAACGACGCGGTGAACGAGGAGTGGATCTCCGACAAGACCCGCTTCGTCTGGGACGGGCTTCGCACCCAGCGCCTCGACCGGCCCTATGTCCGCCGTGACGGCAGGCTCCAGCCGGCGAGCTGGCAGGAAGCCTTCGCCGCGATCCGGGCGAAGGTCGACGAGACCGCGCCCGAGAGGATCGGCGCCGTCGCCGGCGATCTCGCCGCCGTCGAGGAGATGTATGCGCTGAAGCAGCTGATGGCGAAGCTCGGCTCGACCTCCATCGACTGCCGCCAGGACGGCGCCCGGCTCGACCCTGCGAACGGCCGCGGCAGCTATCTCTTCAACTCGACGATCGCCGGCATCGAGGATGCCGACGCGCTGCTGATCATCGGCGCCAATCCGCGCTTCGAGGCGGCGGTGCTCAACGCCCGCATCCGCAAGCGCTGGCGCCTGGGCGGGTTCCCGATCGGCGTGATCGGCGAGAACGCCAATCTGCGCTACGACTACACCTATCTCGGCGCCGGCACCGACACGCTTTCCGACGTCGCGCGGGCGAGCCAGGGCTTCTTCGACGCGCTGAAGAACGCCGCCCGGCCGATGGTCATCGTCGGCTCCGGCGCGATTTCCGGCGAGAACGGCGCCGGCGTCCTCGCCGCGGCGGCTGCGCTCGCCCGCGAGATCGGCGCCTTCGCCGAGGGCTGGAACGGCTTCAACGTCCTCCACACGGCAGCGAGCCGCGTCGGCGGCCTCGACATCGGCTTCGTCCCGGGCGAGGGCGGCAAGACCTTCGCGGAAATGGCCGCGGGCGACGTCGACGTCCTGTTCAATCTCGGCGCCGACGAGGTCGACATCGCGGCGGGGCCGTTCGTCGTCTATGTCGGGACCCATGGCGACCGCGGCGCGCATCGCGCCGACGTCATCCTGCCGGGCGCGGCCTATACCGAAAAGGACGCGACCTTCGTCAATCTCGAGGGCAGGGCGCAGGTCGCCTCCCGCGCCGCCTTCCCTCCGGGCGACGCACGCGAGGACTGGGCGATCGTGCGGGCGCTGTCGGCGGTGCTCGGCAAGACGCTCGGCTTCGACTCGCTTGCCGCACTGCAGCGAGACCTGTATCAGTCGCACCCGCTGATGCGGACGGACCGCGTCGAGCCTTCCGGCCACGACGACATCCTCAGGCTTGCGGAAGGGGCGGGCTCGCTCGCCGACGCGCGGCTCGCCTCGAAGCTCGGGGACTTCTACCTGACCAACCCGATCGCCCGGGCGTCGAAGGTGATGGCCGAGTGCTCGCGGCTCGCGGGCGCCGAGAAACTCGAAGCAGCGGAATAAGGACCGGGGGATCGTGACGGACTTCTTCTCAATCTATGTCTGGCCGGCGCTGATCATCCTGGGGCAGAGCGTGCTCTTCCTCGTCGTCCTGCTGGTGCTCATCGCCTACATCCTGCTCGCCGACCGCAAGATCTGGGCCGCCGTACAGCTGCGGCGCGGGCCGAACGTCGTCGGGCCCTTCGGCCTCTTCCAGTCCTTCGCCGACCTGCTGAAGTTCGTCCTCAAGGAACCCGTCGTTCCGGCAAGTTCCGACAAGGTGGTGTTCCTGCTGGCGCCGCTGATCGCGGTGACGCTGGCGCTCGCGACCTTCGCGGTGGTGCCGGTCGCCAACGGCTGGGTCATCGCCAACATCAACATCGGCATCCTCTACGTCTTCGCCATCTCCTCGCTCGAGGTCTACGGCGTGATCATGGGAGGCTGGGCCTCCAACTCGAAATACGCCTTCCTCGGGGCGCTGCGCTCGGCGGCGCAGATGGTGTCCTACGAGGTCTCGATCGGCTTCGTCATCGTCACCGTGCTCCTGTGCGTCGGCTCGCTCAATCTCACCGACATCGTGATCTCCCAGTCCGCCGGCCTCGGCACGATGATCGGCCTGCCGAACACCTTCCTCGACTGGCACTGGCTGAGCCTCTTCCCGATGTTCGTCGTGTTCTTCATCTCGGCGCTCGCCGAGACGAACCGGCCGCCCTTCGACCTGCCGGAGGCGGAGTCGGAGCTGGTCGCCGGCTTCATGGTCGAATACGGCTCGACCCCGTACATGATGTTCATGCTCGGCGAATATGCGGCCATCACGCTGATGTGCTGCCTGACGACGATCCTCTTCCTCGGCGGGTGGCTGCCGCCGTTCAACTTCGTGCCCTTCACCTGGGTGCCGGGGGTGATCTGGTTCGTGCTCAAGGCCGGGCTCGTCTTCTTCATGTTCGCGATGGTGAAGGCCTTCGTGCCGCGCTACCGCTACGACCAGCTGATGCGCCTCGGCTGGAAGGTCTTCCTTCCGCTGTCGCTCGCCATGGTCGTGATCGTCGCCTTCGTGCTGCAGCTCACCGGCTGGGGCGCCGCCGGCGCATGATCGTCGATCCCCCGATCGTCGGTGCTCTCCTCGGCCTGGTCGTCGGCGTCGCCGATCTCTTCGTCATCGGCCAGGTGATGGCGCGGATGAAGCGGGAGCGGCCGTCCGAACGGCTCGGCGCGATGACGGCGCTGAACGTCGCGCGGGTCGCGCAACTGATTTTGTTTCCGGTGATGGGCTGGTTCGTCGGCCAGGCCTTCGCCTCCTGAGACGACAAGGGAAAGTGGACCCATGTCCCAGATTGCCCAGACGGTTCGCTCGCTGTTCCTCATCGAGTTCGTCAAGGCCATGGCGCTGTCGATGCGCTATTTTTTCAAGCCGAAGGCGACCCTGAACTATCCCTTCGAAAAGGGGCCGGTCAGCCCGCGCTTTCGCGGCGAGCACGCCCTGCGCCGCTATCCCAACGGCCAGGAACGCTGCATCGCCTGCAAGCTCTGCGAGGCGATCTGCCCGGCCCAGGCGATCACCATCGAGGCCGGTCCGCGGCGCAACGACGGTACCCGCCGCACCATCCGCTACGACATCGACATGGTGAAGTGCATCTATTGCGGCTTCTGCCAGGAGGCGTGCCCGGTGGATGCGATCGTCGAGGGGCCGAACTTCGAGTTCGCCACCGAGACCCGCGAAGAACTCTATTACGACAAGGCGAAGCTGCTCGCCAACGGCGACCGCTGGGAGCGCGAGCTCGCCCGCAACATTGCGCTCGACGCGCCCTACCGCTAATCGGCAGGCGCTGCGACGCACGGGGACCGGCCGACGAGTCGGCCGGGAACTTGAAGATCGACGCGGCCTTCGCGCCGCCGACCGGAACATGAGGGGAGCCCGAGAATGCTCGGCCTTCAGGCATTCTTTTTCTACATCTTCGCCTTCGTGGCGGTCGGAGCGGCCCTCATGGTCGTGTTCTCGCGGAATCCGGTCCATTCGGTCCTGTTCCTGATCCTGACCTTCGTCGCGGCTGCCGGGCTCTTCCTGCTCGCGGGCGCCGAGTTCCTCGCGCTCATCCTCATCGTCGTCTATGTCGGCGCGGTGGCGATCCTCTTCCTCTTCGTCGTGATGATGCTCGATCTCGACTTCGGCCAGATGAAGAAGGGGGCGCTGAAATACGCCCCCTTCGGCCTGATCATCGGCCTCGTCCTGCTCGCCGAGCTGATCATCGCCGGCACCGGCAGCGTCTACCACCCCGAGCTCGCCCGCTCGACGGCGATGCCGATGCAGTCGCTCTACGAGATGTCGAACATCCGCGCGCTGGGGACGGTGCTCTACACCCGCTACATACTCTTCTTCCAGATCGCCGGCCTGATCCTCTTCGTCGCCATGGTCGGGGCGATCGTCCTGACGCTGCGCCACAAGCCGGGCCTCAAGCGCCAGTCGATCCCGGCGCAGGTCGCCCGCAACCCGGCGACGGCGATCGAGATCCGCAAGGTCGAGAGCGGCCAGGGCATCTGACGGACAAGGAACCGGAAATCATGGAAATCGGTCTGGGCCATTACCTGACAGTCGCCGCGATCCTCTTCGTCACGGGGGTCTTCGGCATCTTCATGAACCGCAAGAACATCATCACCATCCTGATGTCGGTGGAGCTGATCCTGCTGTCGGTCAACATCAACATGGTGGCCTTCTCGGCCTTCCTCGGCGATCTCGTCGGCCAGGTCTTCGCCCTGTTCATCCTGACCGTCGCCGCGGCCGAGGCCGCCATCGGTCTCGCCATTCTCGTCGTCTTCTTCCGCAATCGCGGCTCGATCGCCGTCGACGACGTCAACACGATGAAAGGCTGATCGCGGTGTACACGATCATCGTCCTCCTGCCGCTCGCGGGCTTCCTGATCGCCGGGCTGTTCGGCAAGTCGATCGGCGCGAAGGCCTGCGAATACACGCTCTCGGGCTTCATGGTCGTGGCCGCGATCCTGTCCTGGATCGCGTTCCTCTCCTTCGGCTTCGGCGAGGGCGAGACGCTGCGCGTGCCGCTGCTGCAGTGGATGCAGTCCGGCGGCCTCGACGTCGCATGGTCGCTCAGGATCGACCGGCTGACGCTGGTGATGCTGATCGTCGTCAACACCGTCTCCTGCCTGGTGCACGTCTACTCGATCGGCTACATGCACCACGATCCGCACCGGCCGCGCTTCTTCGCCTATCTGTCGCTCTTCACCTTCGCCATGCTGATGCTGGTGACGTCGAACAACCTCGTCCAGATGTTCTTCGGCTGGGAGGGCGTCGGCCTCGCCTCCTATCTCCTGATCGGCTTCTGGTACAAGAAGCCCTCGGCCAACGCCGCGGCGATGAAGGCCTTCATCGTCAACCGCGTCGGCGACTTCGGCTTCGCGCTCGGCATCTTCGGCGTCTTCGCCCTGTTCGGTTCGGTCAATTTCGACACGATCTTCGCCGGCGCGGCGGACGTCGCCGCCAGTCTCGGCGGCGGGGCGGGGCACGAGGCGGCCGCTGCGGGTGCCCAGGCGGCCGCGCACGGGGCCGGCGACGTCGTCCTCAACTTCGCCGGCTACGCGCTGACCATGGGCGGCGCGCTGACCGTCGTCTGCCTGCTTCTGTTCATGGGCGCCATGGGCAAGTCGGCGCAGCTCGGCCTGCACACCTGGCTGCCGGACGCGATGGAGGGCCCGACCCCGGTCTCGGCCCTGATCCACGCCGCGACCATGGTGACCGCCGGCGTCTTCATGCTGGCGCGCATGTCGCCGCTGTTCGAGCTGTCGCCCTCGGCGCTCACCTTCGTCACCTTCATCGGCGCGACGACCGCCTTCTTCGCCGCGACCGTCGGCCTCGTCCAGAACGACATCAAGCGCGTCATCGCCTATTCGACCTGTTCGCAGCTCGGCTACATGTTCGTCGCGCTCGGCGTCGGCGCCTACGGCCCGGCGATCTTCCACCTGTTCACCCACGCCTTCTTCAAGGCGCTCCTGTTCCTCGGGGCCGGGTCGGTCATCCACGCCGTTTCCGACGAGCAGGACATGCGGCGCATGGGCGGCCTTCGGAACCACATCCCGAAGACCTACTGGATGATGGTGATCGGCACGCTGGCGCTGACCGGCTTTCCCTTCACCGCCGGCTACTATTCGAAGGACGCGATCATCGAGGCGGCCTTCGCCGCCCACAATTCCTTCGCGCTCTACGGCTGGGGCATGACGGTCATCGCCGCGGCGCTGACGAGCTTCTATTCCTGGCGCCTGATCTTCCTCACCTTCCACGGCAAGCCCCGCGCCTCGGCCGACGTGATGCATCACGTCCACGAGTCGCCGATGGTGATGCTGGTGCCGCTGTTCGTCCTCGCGGCGGGCGCGCTGTTCGCCGGCTTCGTCTTCGAGCACGCCTTCATCGGCGAGGGCTACGGCGAGTTCTGGCACGCCGCGCTCTACAGCGGCGCGGAGAACCACGTCCTCCACGACATGCACGAGACGCCCTTCGGCATCGCCATCCTGCCGACGCTCTGCATGGTGGCCGGCTTCGCGGTGGCCTACGTCTTCTACATCGCCCGGCCGAACGTCGCGAAGGAGACCGCGCGGCGTAACCGCGGCCTCTATCTCTTCCTGCTCAACAAGTGGTACTTCGACGAGCTCTACGACTTCCTGTTCGTCCAGCCCGCCCAGCGCCTCGGCCGCTTCCTCTGGAAGACCGGCGACGGCAAGGTCATCGACGGCTTCGGGCCGGACGGCGTCTCGGCCCGCGTCATGGACGTCACCGGCCGGGTCGTGCGGCTGCAGAGCGGCTATCTCTACCACTACGCCTTCGCGATGCTGATCGGCGTTGCCGCGCTGGTCACCTGGATGATGCTCGGGGGAGCAAGCTGATGACCGACTGGCCGATCCTTTCGACCGTCACCTTCCTGCCGCTCGTCGGCGCGCTGCTCATCCTCTTCATCAAGGACGACAACGAGCTCGCCCGGCGCAACGTGCGCAACGTCGCGCTGCTGACGGCGGTCTTCACCTTCATCCTGTCGCTGTGGATCTGGATCGACTTCGATCCCTCCGATCCCGGCTTCCAGATGGTCGAGAAGTCCGACTGGATCGGCGGCAACATCACCTACCACATGGGCGTCGACGGTATCTCGATGCTGTTCGTGATCCTCAACATCTTCCTGATGCCCATCTGCATCCTGGCGAGCTTCGAGTCCGTCAAGGTACGGGTGAAGGACTACATGATCGCCTTCCTGGTGCTCGAGACGCTGGTCACCGGCGTCTTCTGCTCGCTCGATCTCGTCCTGTTCTACATCTTCTTCGAGGGCGGCCTCATCCCGATGTTCCTGATCATCGGCGTGTGGGGGGGCAAGCGTCGCATCTATGCGAGCTACAAGTTCTTCCTCTACACCTTCCTCGGCTCGGTGCTGATGCTCGTCGCCATCATGGGGATGTACTGGAACGCCGGCACCACCGCCATTCCGGAGCTTCTCCAGCACAAGTTCCCGGCCGAGATGCAGACGTGGCTTTGGCTCGCCTTCTTCGCCTCCTTCGCGGTGAAGATGCCGATGTGGCCGGTCCACACCTGGCTGCCGGATGCCCACGTCGAGGCGCCGACCGCCGGGTCGGTCATCCTCGCCGGCATTCTCCTGAAGCTCGGCGGTTACGGCTTCCTGCGCTTCTCGCTGCCGATGTTCCCGCTTGCCTCGGCCGACTTCGCGCCCTTCGTCTTCACCCTGTCGGTGGTCGCGATCATCTACACCTCGCTGGTGGCGATGATGCAGGAGGACATCAAGAAGCTGATCGCCTATTCGTCGGTCGCCCACATGGGCTTCGTGACCATGGGCATCTTCGCCGCCAACCAGCAGGGCGTGCAGGGGGCAATCTTCCAGATGCTCTCGCACGGCCTCGTCTCGGGCGCGCTGTTCCTCTGCGTCGGCGTCGTCTACGACCGTATGCACACCCGCGAGATCGCCGCCTATGGCGGTCTGGTCAACCGGATGCCGCACTACGCCGTGGTGATGCTGATCTTCACCATGGCGAATGTCGGCCTGCCGGGGACCAGCGGCTTCGTCGGCGAGTTCCTGACGCTGCTCGCCGTCTATCAGGTCAACACCTGGGTGGCGATCTTCGCGACGACGGGCGTCATCCTTTCCGCCGGCTATGCGCTGTGGCTCTACCGCCGGGTGATCTTCGGCGCCCTCGAGAAGGAGAGCCTGCGCTCGATCCTCGACCTTTCCGGTCGCGAGAAGCTGCTGCTCTACCCGCTGGTCGCGCTGGTCATCTTCTTCGGCGTCTATCCGATGCCGGTGTTCGACGTGACCGCCGCCTCGGTCGAGACGCTGGTGAAGAGCTACACGGCGGCGCTCGAGACCGCGACGCCGGGCACGGTCGCCGCGCTGAACTGACGATGCCCTGGCGGGGCGGCCAGCGCCCCGCACGATAGGCCATGGCGGGGCGGCCAGCGCCCCGCGCGATAGAACGAACGATCTTTGCCGCCTGCCGGCCCTCGGCCGGGCAGGGGCCCAACAGAAATTTCGAGGCCAGCCGCCCATGATGCCCGATTTGCTCTCCAGCAGCCTCGCGATCGCCGCGCCGGAACTCATCATGTCGGTCGGCGCGATGATCCTTTTGATGATCGGCGTCTTCATGGGCGAGAAGAGCTCGCAGACGGTGACCGGGCTCTCCGTCGCGGTGATCATCATCGCGGCGCTGTGGCTGATCCTGGTGACGCCGACCGGCGTGGCCTTCGGCGGCTCCTTCGTGCTCGATCCCTTCGCCCGCTTCATGAAGATCCTGGTGCTCGTCGGCTCGGCCGCCGCGGTCGTCATGTCGGTCGGCTTCGCCGAGAGCGAGCGCTTCAACCGTTTCGAGTTCCCGGTGCTGGTGCTGCTGTCGACCACCGGCATGATGGTCATGGTCTCCGCCGGCGACATGATCGCCCTCTATCTCGGCCTCGAACTGCAGTCGCTGGCGATCTACGTCCTTGCGGCCATCAATCGCGACAGCGTCCGCTCGACCGAGGCGGGACTGAAATATTTCGTCCTCGGCGCCCTGTCCTCCGGCATGCTGCTCTACGGCGCCTCGATGGTCTACGGCTTCACCGGCCACATCGAGTTCACCCAGATCTCCGAGGTCGTCGCCGACAGCGGTCGCTCGCTCGGTCTCCTCGTCGGCATCGTCTTCGTGCTCGCGGGCCTTGCCTTCAAGATTTCGGCGGTGCCGTTCCACATGTGGACGCCGGACGTCTACGAAGGCGCGCCGACGCCGATCACAGCCTTCCTCGCCGGCGCGCCGAAGGTGGCGGCGATGGCGCTGATCACCCGCTTCACCATCCAGGGCTTCGAGCCGCTTTCCGGCCAGTGGCAGCAGGTCATCGTGTTCATCTCCATCGCCTCGATGGTGTTCGGCGCCTTCGCCGCGATCGGCCAGCACAACATCAAGCGGCTGATGGCCTATTCGTCGATCGCGCATATGGGCTACGCGCTGGTCGGCCTCGCCGCCGCCAATCCGGAGGGCGTGCGCGGCGTCCTGATCTACATGACCGTCTATCTGATGATGACGCTCGGCACCTTCGCCGTCATCCTGGCCATGCGTCGCCGCGACGGCATGGTCGAGGAGATCGATGACCTCGCGGGCCTGTCCCAGACCAATCCGATGATGGCCCTCTTCCTGACGGTGATGATGCTGTCGCTCGCCGGCCTGCCGCCGCTCGCGGGTTTCGTCGCCAAGTACTTCGTCTTCATGGCGGCAGTGCATGCAGGACTCTGGCCGCTGGCGATCATCGGCGTCCTCGCCTCGGTGGTCGGCCTCTACTACTACCTGCGCCTGGTCAAGGTGATGTGGTTCGACGAGCCGGCAGAGGCCTTCGTGCCGATGGCGATCGAGCTGAGGGCCGTGCTGTGGGTGACGGGGCTCGTCGTCTTCCCGGCCTACATCTTCCTCGGCGGTCCGGTCTTCGAGGCGGCCGAGGCCGCGGCCAGAACCTTCTTCTGACGGTGACACCGGCTTTCGCCCTTTCTCCCACGGCAGTCGCGGAGGGCTTCAGGCTCGAATCCTTCGCCGAGATCGGCTCGACCAACGCGCTGGCGCTGGAGCGGGCGAAGGCCGGCGACCCCGGCAGGCTGTGGCTGGTGACCGGCCATCAGACCGGCGGTCGCGGCCGGCGGGGACGCCCCTGGGAGGGGCGGCCCGGCAATCTCGCCGCAACCCTGCTGCTGCGTCCCCGCGTCGACCTCGGGCGGGCCGCCTCGCTCGGCTTCGTCGCGGCGCTCGCCCTGCGCGAGGCGCTTCGGGCCGTCGTGCCGGAGCCGGCGATCGCCATCGCGCCGGACGGCGGCGACGTCGCGGGCGGCGGACGCTTCGCGCTGAAATGGCCGAACGACGTTCTCGCCGGCGGCGCCAAGCTCTCCGGGATCCTTCTCGAGACCGCCGGCGCAGGCACCGGGGACGTGGCCGTGGCGATCGGCATCGGCGTCAACGTCGTCGACCATCCGAGAGACGTGCCCTATCCGGCGACCGACCTCTCGGCGCTCGGAGCGGCGGTATCCGCCGCGGAACTCTTCTTCGCCCTCAGCGACGCCTTCGTCGACACCATGCGGCTCTGGCAGGGCGGGCGCGACCTCTCGGCGGTGCGGGACGCCTGGCTGGCCTCGGCGGCGGGGCTCGGCTCGGACGTCGCCGTCGACACCGGCGGCCGGATCGTCCGGGGGCGGTTTGAAACGATCGATGCGGACTGTCGTCTGGTGGTCCGCGAAGCAGATGGCACCTTGACCAGGATCGCGGCGGGGGACGTGCATTTCGGCGCCGTCGCGTCGGCTCGAGGTTTGAAGGCAGAGGCTTGATGAACAACGACAACAACGGCGAACTCGTCTTCTGCCCGCTGGGCGGGGTGGGCGAGATCGGCATGAATTTCGCGCTCTACGGCTTCGGGCCGGAAGAGAGCCGCGAGTGGATCGTCGTCGACTGCGGTGTCTCCTTCGCCGGCCCGGAGATGCCGGGCGTCGATCTGGTGCTGCCGGACATCCGCTTCATCGAGGAGAAGCGCCGGTCGCTGAAGGGGATCGTCATCACCCACGCCCATGAAGACCATTACGGGGCGCTGCTCGATCTCTGGCCGCGGCTGAAGGTGCCGGTCTACGCCACCGCCTTCACCGCCGGCCTGCTGGCCGCCAAGCGAGAGGGCGAGCCGAACGCGCCGGAAATTCCGGTGACGCCCTTCAAGGCCGGCGACCGCTTCCGCCTCGGCGCCTTCGAGATCGAGGCGATCAACGTCACCCATTCGATCCCCGAGCCGGTGGCGCTGGCGATCCGCACGCCGGTCGGCACGGTGCTGCACACCGGCGACTGGAAGATCGACGCGACGCCGGTCCTCGGCGCGCCCACCGACGAGGCGCGGCTGCGGGCGATCGGCGAGGAGGGCGTCCTCGCCATGGTCGCCGATTCCACCAACGCGATGCGCGAGGGCGTCAGCCCGTCGGAGCGCGAGGTCTCGGCTTCGCTGGCGAAGATCATCGCCGAGGCGCCGGGACGGGTCGCCGTCACGACCTTTTCCTCCAATGTCGGCCGTATCCGCGCCGTCGCCGAGGCGGCGCGCGACGCCGACCGCCAGGTGCTTTTGATGGGGCGCTCGATGCGCCGCGTCGTCGACGTCGCCGACGAGCTCGGCTATCTGGAAAGCCTGCCGCCGTTCCTCTCCGAACAGGATTTCGGCTACATCCCGCGGGAAAAGGCGGTGATCATCCTCACCGGCAGCCAGGGCGAGCCGCGGGCGGCGCTGGCGCGGCTGTCGCGCGACGAACATCCGGCCGTCTCGCTCTCCAAGGGCGACATGGTGATCTTCTCCTCGCGCTCGATCCCCGGCAACGAGAAGCTCATCATCGAGATCAAGAACGCGCTGATCGACCGCGGCATCACGGTGCTCGAGGACGGCGAGGCGCTGGTCCACGTCTCCGGCCACCCGCGCCGCAACGAGATGCGGCAAATGTACGAATGGGTGAAGCCGCAGGTGGCGGTACCGGCGCATGGCGAGGCGGCGCATCTCGTCGCCCATGCGAAGCTCGCCCGCGAGGCGGGCGTTCCGCGCGTCGTCGCCGCCCGCAACGGCGCGCTGGTGCGGCTCCATCCGGGCCCGGCCGAGGTGGTCGACGAAGTGCCGGTTGGCCGCCTCTACAAGGACGGGCGGCTGATCGGCACGGCCGAGGAGACCGGCATCCTCGAGCGCCGCCGCCTGTCTTTCGTCGGCCATGTCGCGGTCCATGTCGAACTGACGGCGAAGCTGGCGCTGCGCGACAATCCGGAGATCGTCAGCCTCGGCCTGCCGCAGGAGGACGAGGAGGGCGAGGACATGGAAGACATCCTCGTCGATGCCGCCGCGGATGCGGTGGAGAGCATTCCGCCGAAGCGGCGCGGCGACGTCGAGACCGTGCGCGAGGCGGTGCGCCGCGCCGTACGCTTTGCTGCGTCCGACGCCTGGGGAAAGAAGCCGATCGTCACGGTCTTCGTCTCGAAGGCCTGAGCCGGGCGGGCCCGCAGGCGGGGTGACGGGAGAAGGGCCAGTCGAGCCGCCAAGTCGCGGCGAGCGGCGGGCGGCGAGCGGAGGTTTCGATCATGCTGAAGCGTCTCAACCACGTCGCGCTGGCGGTGCCGGACATCGCGGCGGCCGCCGCGACCTACCGCGACACCCTCGGCGCCCGGGTCTCGGAGCCGCAGGCTTTGCCGGAGCACGGCGTCACCGTCGTCTTCGTCGAACTCGACAACACCAAGATCGAACTGCTCGAGCCCTTGGGAGAACAGTCGCCGATCGCGGCGTTCCTTGCCAAGAATCCCAAGGGCGGCATGCATCACCTCTGCTACGATGTCGACGACATCCTTGCGGCGCGCGATCATCTGGTCGCGGCCGGGGCGCGGGTGCTCGGCGACGGCGCGCCGCGGCGCGGCGCCCACGGCAAGCCGGTGCTGTTCCTTCACCCCGGCGACGTCCACGGCACGCTGACCGAGCTGGAGGAAGTCTAGGACCGCAAGGGGTCCGGTCCGCTGCTGCGGTGGCTCCGCGTCACGTTGCGGGGCCGAAGGTCGACACCGGACGGGGGCCTGCTCCTCCGCCGCATCGTCCCTGTCTGCGGCGGGAATCCGGCTGAGCCGAGGCCGCGGCAGGCCGGACGGCGCCCGGTCTTTCCCGGCGCGGCTCTTCAAATGCGCGGCGGACGGGCTTACGGGTGAGGGCCGGACAATGACGGCTGCGCCGTGACGCGTCGCCGGATCGCAAGGGGAGAGATCGCGATGGGATGGGTTTCCGGCATAGCGGTTTATTTCATCATCTGGTGGACGACGCTGTTCGTCGTTCTACCGCTGGGCCTTCAGTCCCAGCAGGAGGCCGGCGAGCGGGCCCTGGGCACGGCAGAGAGCGCGCCGGTCAACGCCCGCATGGGCTTCAAGGTCCTGCTGACCACCGTCCTCGCGACGGTCGTCTTCGCGATCTTCTATCTGGTGACCCAGGTCTGGGGCATCGGGCCGGACGACCTGCCGCATTTCATCCCGGGAACCTGACCGCGAAGGGCGAGGGGAGAGGCTCGGCGCATTCGCCCATCCAGTGCTCATGCTGAAATCTGCACAAAAAAAATGCAAGGCTCGCGCCTTGCATTGGAATTCGCGTGCCTGGATTTCACGCCGGAACTACCGGGGCTGCGGCCCTTAAGCCGCGCCGGAAACCACGTCCTCCCAAGACTAGACCGCTTGATTTCGCGCCGCTGGTGGCGCGATTTTTATGCAGGCGGGACGTTACCCGCCTGCCATGCAGTTGTCACGTGAAATTTTCTGCCGCGATGTCAGTTGAACGAAACCGCGCTTGACGCGGGCTTTCGAACGCCCATGCCGTGCCACCTCGGCGGGCTCTTGCTGCCTGGCAAACGGGCGGGGTGGTGGAAAAGACCGGGACCGCGGAGCCTGCCACGCGACTTTCCGAAACGGAAACTCTCGTCACTCCAAATACTTACCAGCAATTTTTAGTAGAAAAAAGATAAAAGTAATATTTTTGATTGCAAGACGGGCGTCGATCGGTCAATCTCCCGGCCGTGGGCGCAGGGCAGGTGGAGCGATTGGGGTCGTTCATGCGAGCGTTTCTCAGCCATCCATTGCCGCATGTCTCGCTGCCGCATGTCTCGCGGCCGGAGCCAGCCGGCGCCGCGTCCGACACCCGCCGTGGCGCCATCGCGCGGCTCCGCCGCGGAGCTTTTGACGACATCGCCGGCGCGGCTGCATTGACCGCGGCGCTTTCGATGCCTGCCGCAGCGTTCGGCGGCGTCCGACCACGCGCCGCCGGCACGGGCCGACGTCGCCGTGAAGCCGCCGTCCCGACGATGCGGCGGCCGCTCTCGGAGCGAGGCCCCGACGTGGGAAGCGGTTCCCGGAAGAGGTCATGCGCCCCCCGGCAGAGACAGCCGGAGGATGGGCGACGCTCGTCCCGATCGGCTTCAGCGGGCTGACCGGCAGAAACCTCGTCCGGCGGGTTTCGCGCCGCCGGCGATCGTTCGTTGCAACCCAGTGGAAACGCGGGGGACACCGTGAAGACCTTTCATCTCGACCTGTCCGATCTCAGCAGCGACGCCGATCTGCACCTCACCGTGGGGGCGCATCGGATCCCCGTGCAGGAGCACAACGACAGGACCCTCGCGGCGGCAGGCGGCGACAACCGCGTCGTCGGTTCCTCGGCTCTGGCACGCGCCAACCTCACGCATTTCGCCACGGCCGATCCCGACCAGATCGGCGACGGTCACGTGCAGCTGATCCAGCTGACGCGCGCGCCGGAGCCCGGCGTGCCGATCGGCCGCATCCTGCGGCTGACGCACCACATTTCCGACGGCGCGCTGCGGAGTTTCTTCAGGAGCCAGATCCGCTACTACGCGCAACCGGTACAGACCCACAAGTCCTTCTATTTCCGCGAAAGATTCGTCCGGCCGAAGGTCTATTCGTCGATGCTGGCCGGCCTCGGCTTCGACGATCTGCCCGACGATCCCGAGGAAGCGCTCGACCTCCTGGTCGCTTCCAACGCAGTGGTCAACGCCACCTCGACCGCCGGCAGCCTGGTGGCGCTCAATCCGGATCTGGCGAGCATCCAGCCCTACACGCAGTCCGTCGTGCTCTACGACCACATTCTCGGCGACCCGCGCACCGATCCCGCCCAGTTCAACAACATGCAGCTGCTGACGCAGGCGATCCGGGAGGGCGGCGACTACTGGTCCCCGGTCATTCCCTGCACCGACAAGGACGGCAATCCGATCAAGGCGGACTACGACTTCCGGCCGGAGGAGGGCGGCTGGGCGGCGGGCCAGCAGATGTATACGGCGACGGTGCTCGATCCGGTCGGCGACGCGATGGTGGCGCCGATCAGCCGGGCCAATCTGACCGCCAGCAACGACACCCGCCTCAAAGGCAAGACCTGGTCGCCGGCCGCCGGCCAGACCGCCGTCGCGCGGCAGTCGGCGACGACGCCCGGCCCGGTGCCTGCCGCGCGTGCGGCCGCCGCTGCCGGCGTCGCCTTCAAATGGACGGTCAACGAACAGACGCATCATTACGGCGTCAGCGTCGATGCCGACTCGATCAAGGTCGACGACAAGGAAAACTTCACGATCGACGCCAGCAACAACTTTTCCCGGACGCTCTTCGCCGGCTACCAGCTGCTCGACGACAAGGGTGGCAAGATCGGCGGCATCGAGCGGCTCTATTCGATCTCTGCGGTCAACGCGATCCTCGGAATTCCGGTGCCGACCGACCCGACGTCGCTCGCCTTCAACCTGAAGAGCGCGCCCCAGGCCGACATCCTGTTCGGCTCGCTCGGCGTGACCGACTGGGAAGGCGAGGTCTCGGACTACGGCGCGCTTCTGACCGGCCTCTGGCAGTATGGCGTCCCCGGCATCTTCATCATCGCCGGCAAAGCCCTGACCTCGACCGCGACGTTCAACAGGATCGTCAACGACCGCGACCTGATGGCGGCGGCGATCGGCGTCGCCTTTCCGATCGTCGGCGGCGGCGCGGCGACGGCCGCGGCACTGACCAACACCAAGAAGGTGCTGTTCAGCCTCGCCAACACGGCGCTGGGCTTCCTGGTGAAGAAGGGGCTGGAAAAGCTCGCCGAATACATCGCGACCCAGGTCGCGGCCGGGGCGATCTCCAACGCCTTCGGCCCCGTCGGGCTGATCTTCAAGGCGGCGTCGGTCGCCGTGGGATTCACCCAGATCGCGGTGACCACCGTCGAGGTGCTCGCCTCGCCCGCAACCGTCCGCGTCCGCGTCGCGCGGGCGATCGACGTGGCGCTGACCATGCATCCAGATCCCAAGCACGGCGAGGCGGGCAATCCCGCAACGGCCGTCTGGCCGGCGATCGGCACCCGCTACGAGGCGATCCTGCAGTATCGCGACGGCACCAACTTCATCCTCAAGGGGCCGCTCCCCGCCACCACCTCGAGCGATCCGATCGGTCTGACCTTCGAGACGGTGCCTGCCGGCGGCCAGTTCAAGATCCTGTTCGGCGTCTACAGCGCCAATGGCTGGCTCGCCGGTTCCTGGGAGAGCGACTGGATCACCGCGACGCCGAATTCCGGGACGACGCTCGACCTCGGCAATGCGAACATCGCCGAGAACATCGTGCCGCTCGCCGGCGACACCCAGTATCTCTACAAGGAGCGCATCGCCTATCTGAACGACGTCTATCGGTGGGAGGTCGGCACGGCGCCGACCGAGACGCTGCGGGCGCTGGACTGCGGCGATCAGGGCACGCTGTGCGAGCCCGTCGCGATCACTATCAACAATTCCGCCTTCCAGGTCGGCTATGTCTGGCGCGCCTCGGGCCAGAACCTTTCGCCGGACGATCCCAAGGCGCCGCCGAGCGGCAGGCAGCTCTACAACGTCCAGAACCTCTCGGTGCTCGCCGACCCGAACAGCCGGCTGATCACCTCCGAGGTCGGCTTCACCCTGAAGCCGCAGATCGCCTATGCCGCGACGGTCGGCGACGGCAAGCAGATCAACCAGCAGAACTTCGTCCTCGATCCGCGCGGCGGCGGCAACAACCTTCGCCGGGTCGAACTCTCGGCCGGGCGCGAGCATTTCGGCTTCGCCGATCCGGACGAACCGTCCTGGAGCCGCTTCCCGCTCGACAATCTCGACGCGCTCGCCGTGCATCCCTCCAATCTGGTGATCGGCGCCTCGTTCAAGGACCAGAAGATGCTTCTGGCGCCGCTGCCGTTCAAACCGAGCCCGGACGACAAGGCGGAGGTCGCCTTCATGGTCTCGGGCGACGGCATCCGCCAGGGCCTGATGCGCGGGCCGGTGGCCATGGCCGCGGCACCGGACGGGCGGATCCTCGTCCTGGAATCGCTGAACAACCGCGTCCAGGCATTCGACACCAAGGGCAACCCGGTGCCGAGCTTCACCTTCATCCCGAGCCTCTTTTCGCTGGTCACAGCCGACGTCGCGCAAGATCTCGACCGCGGCGTGCTGCCGGCCGGCTTCGTGGCCGGGCTGGTCGCCCAGGCGCAGGGCTTCACCAACACCGTCCCCGGCGAACTCGCGGGCGAGCTCGACGAGGGCCGCTACCGGCCGTGCGACGACCCGCTGATCGAGGCGCTGACCAATGTCGGCGTCGATCTCGCCTACGATCCGGAAAATCTGACCGATCCGAAGGCAAGCGCACAGATCGCGGTGATCGAGGCCGGCCAAAGCTGGTCGATCACCGATCCACGCGGCTTCGAATGGCGGCTGAGCAGGGCGGACGACGAGGAGATCTCGATCTTCGCGGTGCCGCACGCGCCACAGGTCCAGACGATCGAGCAGGGCACGACCTGGCTCGTCACCGACCAGAAGCTCGGCCAGTCCTGGCGGATCGAGCCATCGAGCGCCGACGAGAGCCTGTCGCTGGTCAAGGTGGCGCTCTCCTATTTCCCGCTGAAGGGGCGCCGGGCCGGCTCGACCTATCTCGACATGGGCGTGGAGGCGCAGGGCCACGTCTACGTGCTGAGCTATCTCTCCGACGGCACCAAGGCCACCGACTACTATCTCGACATCTACACGCCGCAGGGCGTCTTCCTGTCGCAGACGCCGGATCCCTCCGTCTCCTCGCAGTCGATCAACCCGGTGCTCGCCAAGCTCTGCGTCAGCGTCTTCCGCGACGTCTACGCGCTCGGCTTCGGCAAGACGGCCGGCATCGGCGGCAGGCCGGAACCGACGATCTCGCACTGGGTGCCGACCCCGCCGCTGTTCAGCCTCGACGTGTCGCTGCAGAAACCGCTGAACGACCAGAACATCACCGTCGTGGCGCAGGCCTTTGCGGGAAAGGGGGTGATCCTGTCGTCCAAGGCGGCGATCGAGGTCGTCGATCGCGAAGGCGCCTGGACGATCAAGGACGTCACGGTCGTCTACCATGTCTACCGCACCGGCGACAGCATCCAAGTCTACGACGTTCCGGCCTGAGGAGAGCCCCCATGGTGCAAGCACTGACGATGGCCATCGGCAAGAAGGGGGTGAGCTTCTTCGCCGAACAGCTGGTCAGCGGCATCGCCGTCCAGCAGCTGAAGTCCCTGACGCCGCCGAACAACACCATCGACGTCGGCAGTTTCATGGTGGTCGGCTTCGGCTATTCGAGCTCCTATTCGAACTTCAAGATCGCCCTGACCAACGGCCGGCTGAACAACTTCTCCCCGGCGTTTTCCAGCGCCACCCAGACCGGCGGCGGCGACCCGGCCGGCAGCGTCTTCGACCTCGTCCTCAACGCCAACAACTTTTCGGCGACCTTCGACTGGCGGGAGACCTATTACGTCTACAGCTGCTACAGTGGCGGCGACTTTCCGGTCTGCAACGGTTCGAACGGCGACAGCACCTACACCTACACGCCGGGCTTCGGATCGCTGACCGTCACCGTGCCGTGCAAGTTCCAGTACGACGCGTCGTCGAACAGCTACGAAATCGTCGCCCAGGCGGCGAGCGCGACCACCGGCAACGTTTCGGCGAACATTCCGTCGAAAAGTGCCGTCAACGGCCAGGAGAGCGACGGCTGCTTCAAGACCAAGGTCAGCGACAGCACCCAGTCGACCATCACCTCGATCGACTTCGCGACCCCGATCAACAACGTCTTCAGCGGCCTCCTGCGCACCATCCCCGGCAGCGGCGACCTCGGCGACAAGATCCGCTTCGATTTCGAGCTGGCGAGCAGCGGGCTCGCCTTTCCCGGCTCCGACGGCATCACCATCGGGGTCACCGGCGTCGCGGAATATGACGGCACGGCCTATGACGGCCCGAACCCGCCGACCCTGCCGATCCCGGCCGTGCCGACCGACGCCGACGATCACTATCTCAACGTCTACGTCTCCGACTGGTCGATCAACGGGCTCAACTGGGCCTACTTCAAGGCCGGCAAGCTGAACCTGACGCTCGACCCTTCCGACCTGCCCAATCCCTCGGCGCTGAAGGCCCAGACCTACGCGACCTACGAGCCGGCCTTCAAGCAGTACGGCAACGTCGCGCTGCAGGCGCGGATCACCCCGCAGGCGGCGCCGGTCTCGAGCTTCCAGACGGTCTACATCTTCACTTCCGAGGCGATGGCGCTGCTGCAGAAGCAGGTGCCGGCGAGCGTCTACACCCTGCTGCAGGGCTTTTCCGGCGACGCATACACCGCCGCGAACACGCTGGAGCAGGCCCTTGCGGCAACGGGGATCGACAGCCAGTATTTCGGCACCATCGAGACGGCCACGAAGCAGAACGGCATGGTCGCCAACCAGACCATGACCTTCGAGCTCCTGGTGGAGAACGGCGCCAACCCGCTGCCGAACCTCGTCTTCAATGTCGTGAGGAGCGACGTGATGACCGATCTGACGCTCGGCGTCACCAGCTCGAACGCCCAGTCGATGCAATTCTCCTTCGCCAACGTCTCGAACACCGCGACCTTCGTCTCGACGACGATCCCGGGCTTCAACAAGGACGCCTTCGGCAGCTTCGTCTGGCCGGTGGTGGGCGAGACCGCCTATGCCACCGCCCTCAACGAGCTCGGCCAGACCGGCGTCGCGATCCCGATCGCCCAGGGTTTCAGCTTCCTCCTCACCGACTCCGTCTTGAGCGTCCAGGATGGCTACGTGTCGATCTCGACCCAGCTCGAGTTCAAGCCCGAGCAGCTGCCGAGCGCGATCCGCCAGAACGTCTACGTCCTGCGGCAGCGGCCCGATCCGCTGACGGGGCTGCCGATGACGGTGGTGGAAGCGGCCTGAGGGGGGCGGCCATGGCCGGGCCGGGGAGCTTCGCGGGCAAGAGCGATTTCGCCTCCGTCGGCTTCAGCCCGACCTACCATCTCTCCTATCGGGCGTTCAAACTGTCGAACGACCGGGACATCCTGCTGCCGGCGATGAACGCAAGCGCCGCCGGTCCGCTCACCCGGGTGTCCTTCTACGAGATCGCCGGCAAGGCCGGCAGCTATCGCGGGCGGATGGCGAACGGCCGGTGGATCGCCTTCGACCGCAGCACCGGGCTCAACTGGCTGACGCTTGCGGCGGAGCTCGACGCGGCGATCGCCATCACGCCGGATCTCTCCGGGCAGGGCGGCTGGAAGGTCGACGTCGGCGACGGCCCGCAGGACGTCTATTATTCGGTCGAGCAGTTCGCGCCGATCCTCACCCTGAATCCGTCGGAATCGGCCGGCACCGTCTTCGCCGCGACGGTGGTCACGCCGTCGCTGGCGACGATGCGGGCGAACGGCGGGCGCAACGCCGACCTGTCGGGCGTGATCCTCGACGGTGCCGATCTCAGCGGCATCGACTTCACCGGCGCCGACTTCTCCCAGGCGAGCCTCGACGGCGCGACCTGCACGGCGACGGTCTTCAAGTCATGCCGTTTCGAAGCGGCCTCATGGGGCAGTGCCACGGCCGACGCGGCGGTGCTCGACGCCGCCGACTTCACCGGGGCCGATCTTTCCGGCGCCGCCTGGGGCCGTCCGGCTTCGGCAACCGGCATCGTCCTCACCAACTGCCGGGCCGGCGGGGCGCGGCTCGGCGACAAGAGCGCCGCGCTCGCGATGGCCGGGGCGAACCTCACCGGCGGCGACTTCACCGGCGCCGATCTGTCGAAGGCGGTGCTCACCGGGGCGACGCTCGGCCGCGGCAGCTTCGAGCGCTGCCGCTTCGACGGCGCCGACCTTTCTGGCGCCGACCTCACCGGCGGCTTCTTCCTCGGCGCGTCGATGCGCGGCAGCGCCTCGCTCGCAAGAGTCCGGGCGCAGGGGGCGAACTTCGTCCGGGCCGATCTCTCCGGCGCCGACCTGAGCAAGGCCCAGATGGGCTCCCGCACCTTTCTCTTCTATCTCGCCGAAAGCTTCGCCGCCGATCTCGATCGCTACAGCTTCCCGCAGCCGGGCCTGATCCAGGCGTTCTCGCAGAATGGCGTGACGCTCTCCCAGACCGCGCCGGTCGTCGTCGTGGCGGCGGGCGAGGCCTGGCAGATCGACGATCCCGATCACGGGCCTTTCACCCTCGGCCGGAACGACCAGGGGACGATCTCCGTCTATCGCGATACGACCCTGCCGCCGGCGACGCTCTCCGGCGCGACCCTGACCGGCGTCAACGCCGCCTCCGCGGACTTTGCCGGGGCGGACCTTTCCGGCGTGATCTGGAACGGGTCGGGTGCCTCGCTCGATCACGCGACGCTCGGCGGCGCGACCTTCGCCGGCTCGCTGCTCGTCGGCATCGACCTGACCCAGGCGGTGCTCTCCGGCACGGATTTTTCCGGCGCCGTGCTCTGTCAGGCGAAGTTCCTGCGGACGGCGATCGCCGCGGGACGCGACGGCGGCGTCACGCGTTTCGACGGCGCGCATCTCGAAGGAGCGGCCTTCGACGACGCCAGCAATCTCGGCGGCGGCTACTTCCGGGCGGCCGTCGCGCTCTATGAAGGCGTGCCGCTGTTTCGCCTGCCGGCCTCCGCCGCCAAGGATCTCACCCCCGCCGGGCTCGCCGCCCTCGCGCCGCTGTTTGTGGCGGCCGGCTTCCCGATCGGCGCGACGGCGACGATCGCCACCGTCGACTTCTGGACGCTCGACAACGCCGCCGATCCCGACCGGTCCTCGCCGCGCTCCTATCGCGTCGAACTGCTCGGCGCGAACTACCAGGTGTTCGACGGCGCCAATGCCGTCTTCCTGTTCACGCTGAACGCGGCCTTCGCCTCGCAGCTTCGCCGCGCGACCGCCTCGGCCCAGCTCGTCTCGGCCTTCGCCACCGCCGGCTTCTCGCTCGCGGCGGCGGCGCCGATAACCAGCGGCCGGAACTGGCAGATCCGGGCGGGGGAGGATGCGGGTTTCGCCGGCCCGGCGAATTACGGCCAGTTCACCGTGACCTGCGGCGACGGCGACCTTCCCGTCTGCGGCTCCGTGCTCTTGCGGTTGCGCGATTTCGACGCCTATCCGACCGGCATCGCCTTTGCCGGCACGTCGCGCTTCGACCGGTCGCTCTCGGCCGACACGGTCGGGCCGGCCGGCTATCCGTACCGCTTCGTCACCGAGGGCAGGATCGGCCTCCTCGACTATCTGACGCTCGCGTCCTGAGGAGACGCGGTTCCGGCCCCGCCGAACTCGCGCCGCAGTGCCGTGCCGTGTTCGTCGATTTCCGGCACCTTGCCGAGCGCCGGCCGCACCTCGCCGGCGACGGCCGCGCCGGGCGCGAGAAGCTGCAGCGGGCCCGTCGGGGTCGCAACCTCGACGAAGCGGTTCTGCGGATGCCGGACGAGGTCCTCCATGTCGGACAGGCGGCCGATGGCGATCCCCGCTTGGCTGAGCAGCGCGATGGCGTCTTCGCGGCCAAGGCCCGCCAACCTCGCGCCGACGAAGCCGTCGGTGCGCTCGCGGTTCTTCACCCGCCCGGCATTCGTCGCAAACGCCGGATCATCTGCCATGTCCGGCGCGCCGAGCACGGCGCAGAGCTTCGCCCACTCGCGATCGTTCTGCACCGCGACGAGCAGCGTCTTGCCGTCGGCGCAGTCGAAGGCGCCGTAGGGTGCGATGGTCGGATGCCTGAGGCCTTGGCGCGTCGGGGCCTTGCCGCCGTAGCGATGCTGGAGATACGGCACGTTCATCCAGTCGGCCATGGCATGGTAGAGCGAGACCTCGACATGGCGGCCCCGGCCGGTCGCCAGCCGGCCGATCACCGCTTCGAGGATCGCCTGATAGGCGGTCATGCCGGCGGCGATGTCGCAGACCGAGATGCCGACGCGGGCGGGCCCCTCTTCCGTGCCGTTGATCGCCGAAAGCCCGCTCTCGGCCTGGATCAGCAGGTCGTAGGCCTTCTGCGAGGCGCGCGGGCCGGCCGAACCGTAGCCGGAGATCGAGCAGGCGATCAGGCCGGGCTGCCGCTCGCAGAGCGCCTCGATGCCGAAGCCGAGCCGCTCCATCACGCCGGGCCCGAGATTCTGGATCAGGATGTCGGCCTTGTCGATCATCGCCGCGAGGATCCGCCGGTCCTCGGCCTTCTTCAGGTCGAGGGCAATCGCCTCCTTGCCGCGGTTCAGCCAGACGAAATAGGCGCTGTTGCCGGCGGCGAGGCTGTCGTAGCCGCGGGCGAAATCGCCCTCCGGCCGCTCGACCTTGATCACCCGCGCGCCTGCGTCGGCAAGCTTTGCCGAAGCGTAGGGGGCGGCGACCGCGTGTTCGACCGAGACGACGGTCAGCGCAGCGAGATCCTGCATCACACTCCTCCCGAGAGATGCCGCGAGGATGCCGCCACACGCGCCCCTGTTCAAATCGGCGTTCCGGCAGGTACCAATAGGCGCTGCCTATCGCTCGGGACGACAGACATGGATTCGCGCCAGCTCGCCTATTTCCGCCGCACCGTCGAGAGCGGTTCGATGAGCGCCGCGGCATCGGTGCTCGGCATCGCCCAGCCGTCGCTGTCGCAGCAGATCCGCAACCTCGAAACCGGCCTCGGCGTCGCGCTTCTGCTGCGCACCGCCCGCGGCGTGGTGCCGACCGAGGCCGGGCAGATCCTCTACGACCACGCCTGCCGGATCGCCGGCCTGCTCGCCGCGGCGGAGGCCGAGGTCCGTGCGGTCGGCTCCGAGCCGACCGGCCGGGTGGAATTCGGCATGCCGGCGTCGGTGTCGATGGCCCTGTCGATCCCGCTGGCCGAGACGATCCGGGTGGAGATGCCGAGCGTGCAGTTCTGCGCGATCGAGGCGATGAGCGGCCACATCAAGGAACTGGTCACCAAGGGCGACATCGATCTCGCGCTTCTCTACGATCAGGAGGCGATCGGCGACTGCACCTCCGATCTCGTTCTCACCGAGGATCTCTGGTTCTATTCGGCGCCGGACGCCTGGCCGCTGCCGACGCCTCCCGGCCAACCGGTGCCGCTCGGCGCGGTGACGCGGCTCGACCTCGTCCTGCCGTCGCGGCGGCACGGCCTGCGCACGCTGATCGACCGGATCACCCGCCAGGAACGGCTTCGGACCCGCATCGTCACCGAGATGGATTCGCTGCAGCAGATCAAGGCGCTCGTCGCGCGCGGCAGTTGCCAGACGATCCTGTCGCAGGCCGCCGTCCACGACCTCGTCGAAATCGGCCGGCTTGCCGGCAGCCCGATCGTCGAGCCGCGGATCCGCCGGCCGGTCTATGTCGTGCGGTCGACCGGACGCCGCGCCACCGCGGCGACGCAGGCAATCGAGGCCTATTGCCGCGAGGTGATCCGCGACCTCGTACGACGGGGCATCTGGCAGGCCGAGTTCCCGTCCGGCCGGGGGGAGTCCGCCTGAAAGCCGCAGGGACGCGCTGTGAGCCGCATAGGCACCAGCTATGGCCGCTCAAGGCCGCGCCGCCTTCGAGCAGCCTCGGCCGCCGCCCTATCTCGCCGGGAGAATCCGTCCGCCCGCGACGACCCCGTGACGACCCCATGACGACGGTCCCATGAGGTGATCGGACGGGCGGACTGCACCGATGTCGAACGAGGCGGACGGCGGAATGGACGCAGCGATCATCAGCGAATGCCAGGCCTATGTCGGGCGGCGACGTGAGGTCACCGACGCCATGGCGCCGGAGGCGGCGAAAAAGCTCGCGCATCTCCTCGGCCGCGAAGCTCCGGCGGCAACCCTGCCGCCGACCTGGCACTGGGCCTATTTCAATCACGGCTACCCCGTCGCCGATGCCGGCGAGGACGGTCACGAACGGCTGGGGCTGTTTCTTCCGCCCGCGCCGTTCAGCCGGCGCATGTGGGCGGCGGGCGACGTCGCCGTCCATCGCCCGTTGCGGCTGGGCGTCGCCGCGACGCGCCGGTCGACGATCACCGACGTCGCCTTCAAGACCGGCCGGACCGGTGACCTCTGCTTCGTCACCGTCCGGCACGCCTTCGAGCAGGAGGGCGGGCCGGCGATCGACGAGATCCAGACCATCGTCTATCGCGACCGGGGACCTGCGGAAAAGCCGCTTCGAGACGAATCGGAGCCGGTGCCCGAGGGCCATTTCGTCCATGGCGACCTCGAACTCTATTTCTATTCGGCGCTGACCCACAACGGCCACCGGATCCACTGGGACCGCGCCTTCTGCCGCGACGTCGAGGGCTATCCCGGCCTCGTCGTCCACGGCCCGCTGATGGCGACGAAGCTCTGCGACGCGATGCTGTCCTCGGCGGTGCAGCCGCACGCCCGGCCCTGCCGCTTCGCCTTCCGGGCGCTCGCCCCGGTCTTCGAGACGACGCCGGTGCGCCTCTGCTTCGAGACCGAGGGTGCGGAGCGCCAGGGCCGCGTCGAACGCTGTGACGGGATTGCCGCGATCGCGGCGACCCTGACACTCGGATGAATGGCGTGGCTCGTCGGGCGCGCAGCGATCGCTGCCTCACGACATGCGAGTTGCCATAGGCCCGGCCTATGGCGAGCATCGGCCGTCCCGGCTGCTGGGACCGCGCCTGCCGCGTTATCGTTGCGCGCGACGATGACGGCGACGTGCGGACGACGAAGAGCCAAGCAGACGAGGAGGCGAGGATGACGGCGATCGACAGCCATGACGAGATCCGCGAGGCGGTGGGCCGCCTGTGCCGGGATTTTCCCGGCAGCTACTGGCGCCGGCTCGACGAGGAACGGGCCTATCCGACCGACTTCGTCCGGGCGCTGACGGAGGCCGGTTTCCTCTCGGCGCTGATCCCGGAAGAGTTCGGCGGCTCGGGCCTGCCTTTGTCGGCGGCCGCCGTCATCCTCGAGGAAATCCATCGCCAGGGCGGCAATGCCGGCGCCTGCCACGCCCAGATGTACACGATGGGCACGCTGCTGAGGCACGGTTCGCCCGCCCAGAAGCGCGCCTATCTCCCGCAGATCGCGGCGGGAACGCTGCGCCTGCAGGCCTTCGGCGTGACGGAGCCGACCAGCGGCACCGATACCGGCGCGCTGCGCACCACCGCCCGGCGCGAAGCGGGCGGCTTCGTCGTCAGCGGCCAGAAGATCTGGATCTCGCGGTCTGAGCATTCCGACCTGATGATCCTGCTCTGTCGCACGACGCCCCTGGAAAAGGTCGCCAAGAAGACCGATGGCCTCTCCGTGCTTCTCGTCGACATGGTGGAGGCGAAGAAGCACGGCCTGTCGATCCGCCCGATCCGCACGATGATGAACCACGCCACGACGGAGCTGTTCTTCGACGAGGTGCCGGTGCCGGCCGAGAACCTGATCGGCGAGGAGGGCAGGGGCTTTCGCTACATCCTCTCCGGCATGAACGCCGAGCGCATCCTGATCGCCGCCGAATGCATCGGCGACGCGAAGTGGTTCATCGACAGGGCCTCGGCCTACGCCTCGCAACGCGTCGTCTTCGGCCGGCCCATCGGCCAGAACCAGGGCATCCAGTTTCCGATCGCCAAAGCCTATGCCCGGATGCGCGCCGCCGAACTGATGCTGCACGAGGCGATCCGCCTCTACGAGGCGGGCGAAAACCCCGGCGCCGAAGCCAACATGGCGAAGATGCTCGCCGCCGAAGCCAGCTGGGAGGCGGCGGAAGCCTGCGTCCAGACCCATGGCGGCTTCGGCTTTGCCGAGGAATACGACATCGAGCGCAAGTTTCGCGAGACGCGGCTCTACCAGGTCGCGCCGATCTCGACCAATCTCATCCTGTCCTATCTCGCCGAGCACGTGCTCGGCATGCCGCGGAGCTACTGACGTGGATCGCCGGGCACCGGCGCAAGAGCGGGATGAAATGAGCTTCGCTCATCCTCCCGCTCCATCTTCCTGGTTTTGCATGATCTTTTCCGAAAGCCGGTTCCCACTTTTCGGGATCATGCTCTACAGACCGAGCAGCCGGCGCATCTCCTCCAGCCGCTCCATGGCGACGACGCCGTCGGCGATCGTCGGCGCCGGCGTCGCCTCGCCCTTCAGCGCCGGGACGACGTCGGAAAGCAGGGCGTGGTAGCCCTTGTAGTCCTCGTTCGCCGCAGCGGTGAAGTTCGGCTTCCAAGTCAGCGTGTCCTCGGCGTCGAGAAGCGTCGCCTCGGGGTCGGCGACCTTGAAGGGCGGGTTGCGGTGCCAGCGGACTTCGACCACGTCCTCGACCTCGATGCGCTGGTGATCGCCCATGATCTCGATCCGCTCGACGGGCGCGCCGCGGCTCTGGGCCGTGCCCATGGCGATGGTGCCGATCGCCCCGCACGAGAAGTTGAAGCCGACATGGAAGAGGATCCTGCCCGGCGTCTTTTCCACCTTGCGCGCGCTCATACCGGTGACCGGCGAGACGAGATGCGAGACGAGGTCCATGTAGTGGACGCAGTGATGCAGCAGGAAGCCGGTGTAGTCGACATTGCCCGCGAAATAGCCGGGCGCCGTCATGTAGTAGCCGGTGAGGCCGAGGACGTCGCCGAAGCGGCCGGAGGCGAGGATGTTCCTGGCGATCCTGTTGCCGACGGAATAGCGCTTCATGAAGCCGACGAGCAGCGGCTTGCCGGATTTTTCCGACGCTGCCCGAAGCTGCCGTGCGCCGGCTGCCGTCCCCGAAGGCGGCTTTTCCATGAAGACGGGCAGGCCGCGTTCGAGCGCCGCAAGCCCGAAGGCGAGATGCTGGTCCGGGCCGACGGCCATGCCGACGGCGTCGAGGCCGGGCGTTCCGATCAGTTCGGCGGCATCGTTCGTGAGCGTTTCGACGCCGAACTGCCGCCCGGCTGAGGCGAGCCGGCCGGCGTCGATGTCGCAGAGCGCGGCGATGCGCACGTCGTGGCGGACGAGCTGCGGCAGCAGCATCTGGGTCGCATGGATGCCGCAGCCGATCCAGCCGATCTTCAAGGTCATCGTCTGTATTCCGTGAGTTCGAGATGGGAGCGGATGAAGGCGGCGCTGGCGGAAAGCCGCGCGTCCTCGTCCTCGTGCGGTGGCCGCCACTGCGCAAAGGGCACGCCGAAGCGGTCGTCGTTGCGGCGGAAGGGTTCGAGGGATACCGGACCCCAATAGCCTACTTCGCGCAACGCCCGAAAAACAGAGACCCAGTCCGTCGCGCCGGTGCCTGGAAAGCCGCGGTGGTTCTCGTTCGCCTGGAAATGGACGAGGCGCGGCCCGCCGAGCCGGATCGCCTCGGCGATGTCGGCCTCTTCCATGTGCATGTGGAAGGTGTCGAGCATCAGGCCGACAAACGGGTGGTCGACCGCCTCCAGAAGCTCCATCGCCTGCTGCGTGGTCTGCAGCACGTCGCTCTCGAAGCGGTTCAGCGGCTCGATCGCCAGCTTGATGTTGAGGCCCTCGGCATGGTCGCCGGCAGCCCTCAGGCCTTCGACACAGCGCTGCTTGCGCGCCAGCCGCTCCTCCTCGGCGACCGGCGCGGGCGGGCGCCCGGCGAAGACCAGCGGATTGCCGGTCAGCGGCCCGCCGACGATGGTCGCGCCGAGTTCGGCCGCGCAGTCGGCGGTGTAGCGCAGATAGTCGATGCCGGCCTGATGGGCGGCGCGATCGTCGGATGAAAGGTTGCGCTGCAGGTTGACGCGGGCGGCGAGGACGACGCCGAGGCCGGCGCCGGCGAGCGCCGACGCCGTCTCCCTCAGGTCGAGTTCGCCGACTTCGGGGACGAGGAGTTCGACGAAGTCGAAGCCCTGACGCTTCATGGCGTCGAAGTGCCGGAAGTGCTCGGCCGTGAAGGGCCGGGCATACTGCATCGAGATCAGACCGATCGGATTCATTCGCATTGTCCGCTGGAGAAGGAGAGACGCGCCGTCATCCCTTGACGGCGCCCTGGGTCAGGCCGCCGACGAGGCGCCGCTGGACGAGGAGGAAAAGGATGGTGACGGGCAGGGCGCCGACGACACCGCCGGCGGCGAGGAGGCCCCATTCGATCTGGTACTCGCCGATCAGCGTCTGGATCGCGACGGTGACGGTGCGCACGTGCCGGCCGCCGAGGGTCAGGGCGTAGAGATATTCGTTCCACGAGGTGATGAAGATGTAGATGCCGGTCGAGATGATGCCGGGCAGTGCCAGCGGCAGCACGACGCGCCTCAGCGCCGAAAGCCGCGAGCAGCCGTCGATCATCGCCGCCTCGTCGAGGCTCTTCGGGATGGCCCCGACATAGCTCGTCAGCATCCAGACCGCGAAGGGAATGGCGACGGTGGCGTTGGCGATGATCAGCGCGAGATGGGTGTCGAGGAGGCCGAGGCGCCGCATCAGCGTGAACAGCGGCAGGATCAGGAGCACCACCGGGAACATGTTGACCAGGAGGAATTGCAGCATCAGGACGCGGCGCCCGAAGAAGCGGAAGCGCGAAAAGGCGTAGGCGGCGGTAACCGACACGACGAGGCCGAGCGCGACCGTGCCGAGCGCGACGATCAGGCTGTGGCCCATATTGCCGAGAAAGTCGGTATGGGCGAGGAGCCGCACGTAGTTGTCGGGCGCCCATCCCGCTGGGGAGAAGGAGACGCCCCTCGCGACGATCGCATCGGAGGGCGTCAGCGACGTCAGGATCATCCAGGCGAACGGCCCGATGGCGAGGAGGACGACAAGCGCGACCGGGATGTGGGTGGTCGCGAGCCGCTTCAAGAAGCCGTCGCGTCTCATCGTTCGACCTCCCGCATGGTCCTCGCGATACACACCGCGACGATCGCCCCGAGGATCACCGTGAAGGTGACGGCGATCGCCGAGCCGTAGCCGAAGTCGAGATTCTGCCGCGCCTTGACGAAGGCGAAGAGCGGCAGGGTGTAGGTGGAATAGCCGGGGCCGCCACCGGTCATGACGAAGATCACGTCGATCGAATTGGCCACCCAGATGGTGCGCAGCAGCCCCGCCGTCGCCAGGATCGGCGCGATGCCGGGCAGGGTGATGTGGCGGAACTGCCGCCAGGCGCTGGCGCCGTCGATCGCCGCCGCCTCGTACTGGCTCTTCGGAATGCCCTGCAGGCCGGCGAGGATCATCACCGCGAAGAACGGAAAGCCCTGCCAGGTCAGCGTCGCGATGACGGCATAGAGCGCGACGTCGGGATCGGCGAGCCAGGGGATCGAGGCGCGGACGATGTCGAGGCGCAGCAGGAGATCATTGAGGATGCCGATGTTCGGATCGTAGATCCAGCGCCACATCAGGGCGATGACGACGCTCGGCAGCGCCCAGGGAATGATCACCAGCGCCCGGGCGAGGCCGCGCCAGGCGAATTCGCGGTTCAGGAGCAGCGCTGCGACGAGGCCGAGGCCCATCTGCAGCGGCACGGTGAGGCCGATCCACAGCGCCGTCTGCCACAGCGACGTCCAGAACACCGGATCGTCGAAGAGGGTGGCGAAGTTGCCGAAGCCGACGAACTTCGCCGCGTTCGGCCGGAACAGGACGTAGTCGTAGAAGCTCGTCACCAGCGCCTCGACCATCGGCGCGAAGACGATGACGAGGACGACGACGACGGCCGGCGTCAGCAGCGCATAGGGCAGGAGGCCGCTGCGCCGGAAGCGTCGTCGCCGGCGAGGGCGCGGCGCCTCGAGCGCCATGACGTCGTCGATGCTGGACATGACGGGTCCCGTGATGTGCCGGACGGAGGGGACAGGGCCCGTCCCGGGCCCCGCCGGATCGCGGCCGGGAGCGCGGCTGGCGCCCCCGGGCCGGCGTGCGTCACTCGGTGAAGAGGCCCTGGAGCTTCTCCATCATCGCCTCGGGCGTGATCTGGCCGGTCAGCGCCTGCTGCATGGCCGTCTGCCACTCGGTGTTGACGAAGTCCGAGGTCGCGGAGGTCTGCGGCAGGACATGGGCGAAGGGCAGGGAATCGACCGTCGCCGTCACGAAGCGCTTGGGATGGCCGTCATAGGTCTTGGAGCCGGTCTTCGTCACCGGCATCTGTCCGGTCGCCTTGACGAAGGCGACGTTGTTCTCCGGCTCGGCGAGGAAGGAGATCCATTTCCAGGCCGCGTCCTTGTTTTCGGAGGCCGAGAAGATCGCCAGCGACTCGTCGCCGTAGGACGTCCAGGCATTGCCGTCGCATTTCGGCACCGGCACCGCCGAGACCTTGTCGCCGAGCGCCGCGACGAGGTCGTTGGACGAACCGATGTGGTGGATGGTCATCGCCGTCTTGCCGGACTTGAAGGCCCCGATGATCTCCTGGAAGCCGTCGTTCGGCGCCGAGGGCGGGATCGACTTGTCCTTCTGGAACATGTCGACCAGCCACTGGTTGGCCTTGATCGCCTCCGGCGTCGTCAGCCCGCCGGGTTCGAGCTTGGCGCCGCGCGACAGGACGAAGCTGCCCCACTGGTCCCAGCCGCCCTTGCCGCCGCGAAAGCCGAAGCCGTAGCGGTCGGGCGCCTTGGTGAGCTTCTTGGCGTCCTCGCGGAATTCGTCGCACGTCTTGGGCGGCTCGAGGCCGGCCTCCTTGAAGAGGTCCGCCCGGTAGTAGAGGTAGAGGACGACGTACTGGATCGGCAGATAATACTGCTTGCCCTCCGGCCCGGCATTCAGTTCGAGCAGGTTGTCGAGGAGTTCCTTCTTGCCGTCCCAGGCGTCGATGCGGTCGCCGATCGGCTCGAGCGCGCCCATTTCGACGAGGCGCGGCTGGGCGAACAGCTTGACCATCGCCGCGTCCGGGGCGTTGCCGCCGATGATCGCGGTGTAGAGATTGTCGTAATAGCTGTTCCAGGGAACGTTGTCGGCCTCGACCGTGATGTCCGGATTCTGCTTCTCGAACTTTTCGACGAGCCCCGACATGGGATTTTCCGGATTGTCGAAGTGGTACCAGAAGCGGACGGTCTCGGCCTCGGCCCGGCCGAGGCCCAGGCCGGCGACGAGGGCCACGGCGGCCGTGGCGAGTTTCAGTCTCAGTCTCGACATCAATCTTCCTCCCTGTTGTCGATCGATCGGCTGTGGTCGCGCAAGAACCTTCCGGCGCGCGCGAGCACCTCGCATGCCGCCGGCAGGTCGTGCGTCATCTGCAGGAAACCGTGGACGACGCCCGGCACGACCGTCGCCCGCTCGTCCCGCCCCGCCTCGGCGAGCCGCGCCTGAAGGGCCAGCGTGTCGCCGAGCAGCGGGTCGACGCCGGCGGCAACGAGGTGGAGCGGTGGCAGGGCGGCAAGCTCTTTGTCCGTCGCAAAGACCGGGCAGGCGAGAGCATCGCCGCGCATGTCGCGGCCCCCGACATAGAAGCGCCAGTAGCGCTGCATCTTCGCCCGCGTCAGTCCCGGACCTTCGGCAAAGAAGCGGAAGGAGGGGTTTTCGAAGTCGGCGTCGTAATTGCCGTAAAAGAGGAGAGCGCCCGCTGCCTCGACCGGCCGGCCGGCGCGCATCTCGTGGACGAGCGAGGCGAGGGCGAGATTGGCCCCGGCGGAATCGCCTGCAAGGAACAGCGGCGCGGGCGCGAGCCCGTCCCTGCGAGCCAGCGCCGGCAGGGCGCGCAGCGTCGCCACGACGTCGGTGAGTCCGGCGGGATAGGGATGTTCGGGCGCGAGGCGGTAGTCCGGAAGGAGCACGGCGAGGCCCGCCTCAGAGGCGATGACCCGCGCGCAGCGCTCGTGCGTCTCCGGACTGCAGAACGAAAACCCGCCGCCATGGACGAAGACGACGAGCCCCCGGCGCGCGCCGGGCGGCACGTGCAGCCGGCAACGGATCGCCGGCGTGCCGAGGCCCGGATCCGCCGGCACGGTCAGATCCCTCGACGCCGCCATCTCCGGCAGGTCGACGTTCCAGCGGCGGTTGCCGGCGGCGGCGAGGGCGCGCCCCTCCTTGGCCGGCAGCGTCGTCGGGTCAAGCTGCGGCCCCTCCTCGCGCGCCACCCGCTGCATCAGCGCGGCCATGTCCGGCGACAGCTCGGCCGAAAAGTCGGATGCCCCCCTCATTCCGGCGATCCCGGGAAAACGGTGGGGCCGAAGTCGACGATCGTTGCGATATGATGGAACAGGGCGGACCGCGCGGCCGCCGTGTCGCCGGCCCGGATCGCCGCGACGATCGGCTCGTGCCGGCGCGCCGTCTGGACGAGATCGCGCGGGCCTTCGGAGCGCGAGATCTTGTAGCGGTGATTGTGGACGAGGCAGCGGCGCAGGATCGGCTCGAGCGCCGCCAGCCGCGCTTCGAGGAAAAGACGCTGGTGGAAGTCGCGGTCGATCGAGGCGAGTTCGAGCTCGTCCTCGGCCTTCGCCGCGGCGATCATCGCCGCGACCATCTCCTCGAGATCTGCGACCAGCGCCGCGCCCGGCCGCTGCATGGTCCGCGCGATGGCGCGGCACTCGATCGACTGGCGGATGCGGAACAGCTCGACCGCCTCGTCCTCGGTGCATTCGGAGACCTTCGTGCCGCGATAGCCGTGGCGCAGCACCAGCCCTTCGTCCTGCAGCTGCAGCAGTGCCTCGCGGATCGTCCCCTGGCTGCAGGCGAAGCGTTCGGCGAGTTCGAGCTCGACGAGGCTCTGGCCGGGGGCGAGGGTGCCGAGCATGATGTCGCGCTTCAGCGCCGCGAAGGCCGCCGTCGACTTGCCCGAGGCCGCCCGCCGCGCGGGACGGCGCAGCGTCGTCGGACCTGTCGGTGGTGTTGCGGGACGGGCAGCGGCTGTCGGCAAGGATCACGACCTTCTTGCAATCGATATCGTTATCATTATTGATAATGGTGGAAGCGTCAAGCCGGCGCTGCGGGAGGAAAGCGGGAGGAGCCGATGGCGGCCATCGAATTGCGCGACATTCGCAAGGACTACGGCAACGTCACCGTGATCCGCTCGATCTCGCTCTTTATCGAATCCGGCGAGTTCGTCGTTCTCGTCGGCCCGTCCGGCTGCGGCAAGTCCACGCTGCTGCGGATGCTGGCGGGGCTGGAGGAGATCAGCGACGGCGAGGTGCTGATCGGCGACCGGCCGGTCGGGCACCTGCCGCCGGCCGAGCGCAACGTCGCGATGGTGTTCCAGGACTACGCGCTCTATCCGCATATGAGCGTTGCCGAGAACATGGGCTTCGGGCTGAAGATGCGCAACGCCGCGCAGCGCGAGATCGACGCCCGCGTCGGCGAGGCGGCATCGGTACTGAAGCTCGAACCCTATCTCGACAGGCGGCCGGGCCAGTTGTCGGGCGGCCAGCGCCAGCGCGTCGCCATGGGCCGGGCGATCGTCCGCAATCCAGACGCCTTCCTCTTCGACGAGCCCTTGTCGAATCTCGACGCGGCGCTGCGCGTCGAGATGCGGCTGGAGATCGCCAAGCTGCACCGGCGGATCGGGGCGACGACCGTCTACGTCACGCACGACCAGGTGGAGGCGATGACGCTGGCCGACCGGATCGTGGTGATGAACGGCGGCAATGTCGAACAGGTCGGCGCGCCGCTGGAACTCTATCATTCCCCCGCGACGCTGTTCGTCGCCCGCTTCATCGGCAGCCCGACGATGAACGTCGTCGACTGCGACGTCGTCGAAAGAAGCGCCGGTTGCCTTAATCTGGCGCTGCCGGCGGGCCGGGTGACGGTCGCGGTCGATGAGGCGGCGGGGCCTGGCGACCGGGTCTCCTTCGGCGTCCGGCCCGAGGATCTGACCGCCTGCGCGGCGGAGGAATCGTGGTTTTCCGGCACGCTCGGCGTCGTCGAGCGTCTCGGCGGCCAGACCTTCGGCTATCTCGACATCGGCGACGACAGGACGATCACGATCGAACTGCCGCGCGACAGCCGCGCCAAGGTCGGCGACCGGCTGGCGGTGAAGGGCAGCCCGGCGCATGTCCACCTCTTCGACCCCGAGACCGGCACGCGGCTGGCATCACAACGGCCGGACCAGCCGGCCTCGATGCGGGTCGCCTGACGCTTCGGTGGGGCGCTTGGCGCCTGGCGCATGTTGTTTGAGAATAGACTTTGCGAACGCCGAAATTGGATGGTATTGTCACCAATATCGCGGAGACTCATTAGATCGCCAGAGAATTTGTGTGGGAACGAGTTGAACCAGACTGGCCGCTTTGACATTCGATCTCGCAAAGGGCGATTACCATCCTGCTTCAAGAAATCTTCCGCAGAAAGATGACCGCTGCATGATTTCCCGCGCCATCCTGACGCGGATTGACAGGGTTGCTATTCAGGGACGTACGGGCCCGATTCTGTCAGCATGCGAAACAGATAGCAGCGAAGAGGTCGAAGTCTTCGTCAAACTCTCGGCAGGGTGCGAACAGAATGTGGTGAACCTCGCGCGGGAAGCGGTTGCCGCCTGCCTAGCGGCCGATTTGGGGCTTCCGGTGCCCAAGCCTTGGCTGGTGGAAATTCCGCGCGAGATCATACCAGTCGTTAGCGACGCGCAGGTGGCCGACAAGCTACGTCGTAGTTGCAAGGTAGCATTCGGTTCGACCCGTTCAACAGGTTTTTCTGTCTGGAGCAGCGGACAGCGCCTGTCTGACCTCATGAAGCCGTTAGCCGTTGGCATTCTGCTGTTCGACGCCATCATCCAGAACCTGGATAGACGGACAGAAAACCCCAACTGCCTTGTCAGGGGCACCGATCTACGGATCATTGACCACGAACTTGCCTTTGCGCATCGGCTCATCCTGTTCTGGCGAGCGCCTTGGGTCTTGGGCGGCATGGCTGAATTTGAAACGCCCGGAAGGCATATTTTCGTTCATGAATTGAAGGGCAAGCCGTTCGATTTCAGCGAGATCAAAGCGCGATGGACAGCCTTGTCGGATGCGCGCCTGCAAGAGTATGAAGCTGCAATCCCACCGGAGTGGGCCGCAGCCCGCGCCGACATCGATGCTGCGCTGAAATTGATCGCGGAGGCCAGAGACAACATTGATGCGTGTGTCGAGGAACTGGGGAGGATACTGACATGACCGCGAAGGAGCCGTACAGCTATGTCGTTCTTCGCTATATTCACGATGTTCTGACAGGCGAGTTTGTGAATGTCGGTCTGGTCATGGTGGTTCCCGATCGTTCCGTCATCCTGACGAAATCTCGGAAGACCTTCGGCCGCATCAAGAGCGTTTTCCCGGACTTGGACAGCGACGCTTACAAGGGCGCTATCGATGCCATCGACCGAGGGATGAAAAGCGTCCAGCGAAGCGTGAAGAATGAGGGTCTTTTTAAAGACAGAAAGACCGCGAGCGACTACGCGCGGATTGCGTTGCCTCTTGACGATAGTTCATTGCAATGGTCCCAAGTCGGCGCCGGCCTGACGGATGACCCGCAGCAGACATTCGATCAACTGTATCAGCGATTTGTGTCTAAATACGACCGCGCATCGGATCGCCGACGAAGCGATGACGATGTATGGCGTCCCGTCGTGGCGAAGCTCAAGGAGCACGGCGTAGACCTTGAACTTGAACCTAAGCGCATCCAAGGTAAAACTGACGCTGTAGAATTCCGCCACGCCTGGAAGAACGGGCGATGGCACGTCTACGAGCCCCTATCCTTCGACTTGTCCGACGCGGACAATATCAAGGATAAGGCGCGCCGGTGGCTGGGGCATCTCTCAGCGGTGAAAGTCGGCACGACCGAAGATGTCCAGGTGCATTTCATTGTCGGCGGGCCATTGAACTCTTCACTAATGCCCGCCTACCATAATGCCGTCGAGATCCTTCGTCAGGTGCCTTTCGACAACAGGGTTTTTGATGAAGGTCAGATCGAGGATTTCGTGAATCAAATCGAGGACGACGTCCGACATCATGAAGGGCTCGCCCGGTTGTAATGGGCCCGCTCTTTAGCGTGATCAAATCCGCTAGCGATTCGTTTCGATACTCGTTGCCAAGGCGACCGGCCCGCTATGTCGAAATGGGCGGGTGGTAGGCCCGGAGGGACTCGAACCCCCAACCAAGCGGTTATGAGCCGCCGGCTCTAACCATTGAGCTACAGGCCCGCCGACGGCCGAACCGCCGCGCCGACGCGTCGGAGGCGGGCGGCAAGGCTTGAACTGTCGACGCGGAACCTCTAGCCGTTTTGCGACGAAAGCACCAGAGGAATGCGCCGTCGCCGCAGGCGCGGCCTCACGGCCTGGGGATGCCGCAATTTTCGCCCGTGGACCGCCGTCGTCGGCCCCCGCGCCGCCCGGCATCGCGGTGCTACGGCTCCGAGAGCACGGGCCAGCGACTGGACGAAGGATGGTTTTGACCGAAGGCGGGGGGACCCGCGCGCCAAAAATCGCGACTGCGCCGACGATGGCGGTTGGCGCCCGCGACGCTGCCGGCTTTGCCGCGGCGTCGCGTTTTGCCGTTGCGCCGATGATCGACTGGACGGACCGCCACTGCCGGTTCTTCCACCGCCAGCTGACGCGGCGGGCGAAGCTCTACACCGAGATGATCGTCGACGAGGCGGTGCTCCACGGCGATGCCGAGCGGCTTCTCGGCTTCGATGCGGCGGAGCACCCCGTCGCGCTGCAGCTCGGCGGCTCGGATCCCGACAAGCTCCACCGGGCGGTGCAGATCGCGCGCGGCTTCGGCTACGACGAGATCGACCTCAATGTCGGCTGCCCGTCCGACCGCGTCCAGTCCGGCACCTTCGGCGCCTGCCTGATGCGCGATCCCGCCCTGGTGGGCGCCTGCCTTGCCGCGATGGTCGAGGCCGCGGGGCCGGTGCCGGTGACGGTGAAATGCCGGCTCGGCGTCGACGAGCAGGACGTCGAGACGGCGCTCGACCGCCTCGCCGACGCCGCGGTGGCGGCCGGCGTCGCGGGGATCTGGGTGCATGCCCGCAAGGCCTGGCTCAAGGGGCTCAGTCCGCGGGAGAACCGCGAGATCCCGCCGCTCGACTACGGCCGCGTGCGGCGGCTGAAGGCGCGCCTCGGCCCCGTCTTCGTCGGACTGAACGGCGGTCTGAAGACGCTCGCACTGGCCGCCGCCGAAGCCACAGGTCTCGACGCGGTCATGCTCGGCCGTGCCGCCTATCAGACGCCCGACATCCTGACCGGCGTCGACGCGGCCTTCTACGGCGACGCGCCGCATGACGGCTTCGACCACGACGCGCTGATCGACACGATGGTCGCCTATGCCGCCCGGCACGTCGCTGCGGGCGGCCGGCTCGGCCACGTCACCCGGCACATGACCGGGCTTTTCGCCGGACGGCCCGGCGTGCGGCGCTGGCGGCAGATCCTGTCGGAGGGCGCGAATCGCCCGGGCGCCTCGCCGGATCTCATCCGCGAGGCCTATCGCGCGGTCACGAGCGAGGCGGCGCAGCGCGCCGCCTGAGGCCGGCCCAGCAAGGACATTTCATCAAAAGGTGCTCGGCGGGTGGAGCGTCGCCGGCCGGGGCTTCAGTCCGCCGCCTCGACGCCGCCGCCCTCGGCTGCGACGATCATCGGCAGCGGCGGGATCAGGTTGGTCGACTTCTGGCCGGCGAGGATCTCGACTGCGCGGCGCGTGCCGCTCATCGATTCGCCGTGAAAGCCGCCGAGCTGGGCGAGGAGGAAGACCAGGAGAAACGAACGATGCAGGCCGGCGCGGTGAGTGGACATCTGCGTTCCTCCCCGTCTTCGCCGGGGCCGATGGGCGCCGATCTCTTGCGAAGACGTCGGAGGAGTGGAAGCCCGAGAGCGATGCCGGCGCAGTGACGCGAGGCACAGTCAGGACATTTTTGGGCGGGTATCGGACCGGGCCGTCGGCCCGGTCAGACCCTCAGTAGGCGGCCTCGGTCCGCAGCAGGCTGACCGGGGTCATGGCGAGGATGTAGAGGTCGAGCAGCAGCGACCAGTTCTCGATGTAGTAGAGGTCGTATTCGAAGCGCTTGACGAGCTTTTCCGGCTCGTCGATCTCGCCGCGCCAGCCGTGGATCTGCGCCCAGCCGGTGATGCCGGGCTTGACCTTGTGGCGGCCGAAATAGCCGTCGACGATCTCGGTGAAGGTCTCGTTGCGGCTCGACTTCGCGTGGATCGCGTGGGGACGCGGGCCGACCAGCGAGAGGTCGCCGCGCAGCACGTTGAAGAGCTGCGGCAGCTCGTCGATCGAGGTCTTGCGGATGAACGCGCCGACCCGGGTCACGCGCTTGTCGTTCTTGGTGACGATCTGCCGCGCCTCGGGGTCGCTCGCCTCCTGATAGAGCGAGCGGAACTTGAAGATCTCGACGGCCTGGTTGTTGAAGCCGTGCCGCTTCTGCCGGAAGATCACCGGGCCCGGCGAATCGAGCCGGACGGCGATGGCCGCGGCGAGCATCAGCGGCGACAAGAGGAGGATCGCCGCGGAAGCCGCGACGACGTCGAGTATCCGCTTGGCGATGCCGTCCCAGTCGGCGAGCGGCCGGTCGACGATGTCGATCAGCGGCACCGTGCCGACATAGGAATAGGTGCGCGGCCGGAACTTCAGCTCGCCCGCATGGGCGGCGAGGCGGATGTCGAGCGGCAGCACCCAGAGCTGCCTGAGCAGCGCCAGCAGGCGGTCCTCGGCCGACAGCGGCAGCGTCACGATCAGCATGTCGATGCGCGTGCGCCGGGCGAACTCCACGAGTTCGGGAATCGTTCCGAGCTTCGGATAGCCGGCGACGAGCGGCGGCGAGCGCCGGTCGTCGCGGTCGTCGAAGATGCCGCAGATGCGGATGTCGTTGCCGGGCGCGAGCTCGAGCCCGCGGATCAGCGTCTCGGCGTTGCGGCCGCCGCCGACGATCAGCGCCCGCCGTTCCATGCGCCCGTTGCGGGCCCAGCGGCGAAGGTTCTGGCCGAGGACGAGGCGGCCGGCGATCACGACGGCGAGCGCGCAGAGATACCAGGTGACGAGCGGAAAGCCCTCGAGCGCACCCTTCGGCGCGATGAGGGCGAGCGCGGCGGCGACGAAGCCGACCGCAAGGCCGAGGCCGGCGGCGACGCGCCACAGCCGCGTGCCGGCGGCGCGCAGCATCGGCAGGTCGTAGGCGTGGGCCGAGGCGAGGATCGTCGAGGCGACGAAGGCGCCTGCCGCCGCGGTCGCGACGACGGCGAGGCCGTCGACGCCGCCATCCGCCTGCCAGGGCTTGCCGAGGACGACGCCGAGCGCGAAGATCACCGCCGCTTCGCCGAGGCGCCAGAGGCCGCAGAGCATGCGCGGGCTGATGAAGTCGTTGTCGAGATGCGAGAGTGCCTGCAGGGCCTGCGGTCCGAGTTCCACGGATGCTGGCCGCGGCTCGCCTGCGGCCGGTTGCGAGCGGATCGCGCCGGGCGAAAATCGAAGGTTCGGGTTGTGCTCGTTCATCCGCCTCGCGCCTGGTCGGGCGCTTCCCGCAGCTGTGTTTCGCGGCCCGGCAAGCGCATGCGGCCGGCCGCGACAAAGGGGCACGCAGCCGGCGCTGCGGGATGATGTCACCGGCCGGCTAAGAAAGCGTTGCAGCATTCGTGAAAGCACGGAATGTTCGAGAGGTCGCCGCCGCCTGCCTGCCCGCCGCCCGGGTGCCGCGATCGCGGCACCCGGGCGGCGGCGCGGCGAGGTGTGCCGTGATCGCGATCACATCGCGAAGATGCCGAGGATGAGATGACCGGGCATACGCCCGATCCCGCCGCAGCGCGGGCGGGCGAAACGAAGCGAAGGAGGTCAGGCAATGGCCGGTGCGGGAAAAGGCGTCCTTTTCGGCCTGCGGCGCCGCAGGGCCGGCGTCGTCGGCCGGTGCGGCGTGGTGGCGGTGCTCCTTTTGTCGGCCGGGCTCATGCCGTCGCCGGGGCCGCCGCATGCCCAGACGCTGCCGGGATGCACGGCGGCGACGCGCGATGATCCGCCGCGCGAGGTTCTCGACTGCGGCAACGGCCTCGTCATCGAGCGGGAGGCGGCCGCGGCCCTCGACGCCGCGACGCCGCAGACCTCCCTCGACCTGACCGACCGCGCCGTCCTGATCGAGGTCTCGCCGCGCGATTCCTTCCAGGTCCTGACGCCGCACGCCATCGCGACGGTCCGCGGCACGCGCTTCGTCGTCGACGTCCAGGGCGCCGAAACCTCGGTCTTCGTCATAAAGGGCCAGGTCGAGGTCGAACGGCGCCGCGGGCCGGAGTCGGTCCTCCTCGGCCCCGGCGAAGGGGTGGACGTCGGTGAGGGCGCCCCGCTGGTCGTCCGCCGGTGGCCGCAGCCGCGCGTCGCCGCGCTGCTCGCCCGTTTCGGGCGATAGAGGAGGCCGCCGATGCCGGGAATGCGGAGCGCCGCGGCGAAGACCCGGCGGTTGGCGGGCGTTTGCAGGTGACGGCTCCCTCCGCGGCACGGCACAGGCCCGGGCGCCTCGGCGACAGGCGCGGGCGCCTCGGCTGGGCCACGGCCGGCGCGCTTTTCGTTCTCGCGATCGTCTGGAGCGGCTGGCTCGCGCGTCATCAGCTCGAAGGCCGGGCGAGCCTTCTCGACCGGATCGAGACGACGACGCTCGACTGGCGCGTTGCGGTCGCCGGCCGGCTGCCGCCGCCGCCGGGCGTCGCCATCGTCGCCATCGACGACGCGGCGGTGGCGACCGCCGGGGGCTATCCGCTGCCGCGCCGCGCCGTCGCCGGGATCGTCGACACGATCCGCCGGAGCGGCGCCCGCGGCCTTGCCATCGACATCCTGTTCGCGGGGCCGGGCGGCGAGGGCGACGCCGCCCTGGGCGCCGCATTGGGCCGGCTGCCCTCGGTGATCGCCGCCGCCGCGAGCTTCGACAAGGACGTCTCCAGCCTCGTGCCGCAGGCGGCCGACGTGCTCGCCCCTGAGGCGGCTTTCGCGCCGCCGGCGCGGGTCGGGCTGGTCAACGTCTCCGCCGATGCCGGCGGAACGCCGCGCGAGATGCCGCTCCTCGTCCTCACGCCGAAGGGGCCGATGCCCTCGATCGTCCTCGTCGCCGCCGGGCTCGGCGAAGCCGGCGCGCCCTCCCTCGAGGCCGAGAGCGTGCGGCTCGGCGCGGTCCGGCGCCGGCTCGATCTCGGCTGGCACCTGCCGCTGCGCTTCTACGGGCCGGCGGGCGGCATCCCGACCTTCGGCGCGGCGCGGCTGCTCGCCGGAGAGCCGGAGCCGCTGCTGGCCGGACGCCTCGTCTTTCTCGGCGTCACGGCAACGGCGATCGGCGACAGTTTCGCGACGCCCTTCGACCCGAAGATGCCGGGGGTCGAGGTCTTGGCGACGGGGACCGCCAACCTCCTCGACGGCACCGGCCTCGCGCGCGACACCGCCGTGCGGCGGACCGACGCCGCGGCGGCGGTGTTGCTCGCCGCCTGCGCCGTCCTCGCGATCGCCCTCCTGCCGCTGGCGACGGGGCTCGCCGTCGCCGCAGCGGCGCTCGTCGGCTGGCTCGCCGTCACGGTCTTCGCGGTCTCGCAAGGCATATGGCTCGCCGCCGCACTGCCCGTCGCGGCGATGCTGCCGCCGGCGGCGGCCGCCAGCGCCCTCAGGCTTCGCCACGACCGGCGGCGGGCGGAGATCTTCGCCGCCGCGGAGACCGCCCTCCGGCGCTTCCAGCCGCGGGCGCTGGCGGTGCGGATCGCCGAGAGCCCCGACTTCCTGATGGTTCCGGAAACCCGCAAGGTCGCCATCCTCTTCGTCGATCTCGCCGGCTTCACCGGCATGAGCGAGCGGATCGGCGCCGCGCGCACCCGCGACGTCCTGAAGGAGTTCCACACCCTCGTCGTCGAGGAGCTGGTGCCGCGCAGCGGCGTGGTGCTCAACTTCATGGGCGACGGCGCCATGGTGGTCTTCGGCCTGCCGGACCGCACCGATGCCGACGCGACAAACGCCGTCGCGGCGAGCCTTGCCGTCGTCGCGACGGTCCGCCGCTGGATCTTTGAGACCGCGACGGAAACGAAGCTCGGCGGCGTCCGGCTCGGGGCGCATTACGGGCCGGTCGTGCTGTCGCGGCTCGGCCATGACGAGGAACAGCACATCACCGCCACCGGCGACAGCGTCAACGTCGCGAGCCGGCTGATGGAGGTCGCCAAGGCCCGCGACGCGAGCGTCGCCATCTCGCAGGCGCTCTGGCAGGCGGCCGATACGGCGGGAATGCAGGGGCCGGACCGCTGGGAGGTCGTCGCCATCCGCGGCCGGGAAGAGGCGCTGACGGTCGGGCTGTGGCGCTGAACCGGCAATGCCGGCGAAACGGCCCGGCGATCGCTAATCCAAAAGGGCCAGAGCCGCCGAGGCGGCGATGGGCCGAACCGCTGACCTGTCAGGGTTGCAATCGGCTTCTGTTGCGGCGCGGCAATACCGGCTAGACTGCGGCGATGAACAAGCCGCTTCTCCTGTCCACCGGCCACAGCGCCTGTCCCCACGACTGCCCGTCGACCTGCGCGCTCGACGTCGAGATCCTCGAAGGCGGCACGGTCGGGCGGCTGCGCGGCGCGGCGGACAACGACTACACGGCAGGCGTCATCTGCGCCAAGGTTGCGCGCTATGCCGAGCGCATCCATCACCCGAACAGACTGCTGAAACCCCTTCAACGGGTTGGAGAAAAAGGCGGCGGTGCGTGGCGGGAGATCGGCTGGGACGACGCCCTCGACCTGATCGCCGAAAGATTCCTCGCCGCCGAGGTCGCGCATGGGCCGGAAGCCGTCTGGCCCTATTACTATGCCGGCACCATGGGCCTCGTGCAGCGCGACGGCATCCACCGGCTCCGCCATGCCAAGCGCTATTCCGGCCAGTTCGATTCGATCTGCACCAACATGGCCTGGGGCGGCTGGTTCGTCGGTGCGGGGGCGATGCGCGGCGCCGATCCGCGCGAGATCGCCAAGTCGGACTGCGTGGTGATCTGGGGAACCAACGCCGTCGCGACGCAGGTCAACGTCATGACCCATGCGGCGAGGGCGCGGAAGGAGCGCGGCGCGAAGATCGTCGTCGTCGACATCTACGACAATGCGACGATGCGGCAGGCCGATCTCGCCTTGAAGCTCCGGCCGGGCACCGACGCCGCTCTCGCCTGCGCGCTGATGCACGTCGCCTTTCGGGACGGCACCGCCGACCGCGCCTATCTCGCCCGCTATACCGACGATCCCGCCGGCCTCGAAACGCATCTGGCGACCCGCACGCCGGAATGGGCGGCGAAGATCACCGGCCTTTCGACGGAGGAGATCGAGGCCTTCGCGGCGCTGATCGGCCGCACGCCGCGGAGCTATTTCCGCCTCGGCTACGGCTTCACCCGCCAGCGCAACGGCGCCGCCGCGATGCATGCGGCGATGTCCGTGCCGGCGGTCTACGGCCACTGGCAATATGAGGGCGGCGGGGCCTTCCACTCCAACTCCGACATCTTCGGCCTCGACAAGTCGGAGATCATGGGCGTTGCCCTCTGCGACCCGACGGTCCGCCATCTCGACCAGTCGCGCATCGGCGCGGTGCTGACCGGCGACGCAGAGGCGCTGTCGGAGGGGCCGCCGGTCACCGCCATGCTGATCCAGAACACCAATCCGGCGAATGTCTGCCCGGATCAGCGGCTGGTGAAACAGGGGCTGATGCGGGCCGATCTCTTCGTCGCGGTCCACGAGCAGTTCATGACCGACACGGCGAAGCTCGCCGATCTCGTGATCCCCGCGACGATGTTCCTCGAACATGACGACATCTACCGCGGCGGCGGCCAGAACCACATCACGCTGGGGCCGAAGCTCGTCGAGCCGCCGGCGGGGGTGCGCAGCAACCACTTCGTCGTCGAGGAACTCGCCAAGCGCCTCGGCGTCGCCGACCGGCCGGGCTTCGGCAAGTCCGAGATCGCGCTCATCGACGCCATGCTGAAGACGAGCGGCGAGCCCGGCGGCTTCGACGCGCTGAAGGCCGGCCGCTGGATCGACAAGCAGCCGGATTTCGAGACGGCGCATTTTCTGAAAGGTTTCGGCTGGCCGGACGGCAAGTTCCGCTTCCGCCCGGACTGGGCGGGATCGCTGGCGCCGAACCGGCCGCCGGAAAGCCTAGGGCTCCAGGGCCCGCACGCGCGGCTGCCGGCGCTGCCCGATCACGTCGCGCTCCTCGAATCCTCCGACGCGGCGCATCCCTATCGCCTCGCCACTTCGCCGGCGCGTCAGTTCCTCAACTCCACCTTCGCCGAGACCTCCGGCTCGCGGCAGCGGGAAGGCGGGCCGGCCCTGATGATCCATCCGGAGGACGCCGCGCGGGAGGGCGTCGAGGACGGTTCGGTCGTCGTCGTCGGCAACGCACGCGGCGAAGTCCGGCTCGAGGCGAAGCTCACCGAGACGGTGAAGCCCGGCGTCCTCGTCCATGAAGGGCTTTGGGCGAATTCCGACTTTCTCGACGGCGAGGGGATCAACGTCCTCACCGGCGCCGATCCGGTGGCGCCCTTCGGCGGCGCGGCGTTCCACGACAACCGGGTGTGGCTGCGGGCCTGACCTCATCATTGGCAAGGGGCGTCGTTCGGCCCTCGCCGTCCGAGAGGTGAAACCGGCAGACGACCCGCCGACCCGCCCGTCCTGGTCATCTGAGCGCCCGGCTTCTCACGGTCGGGTATGTTCGGTCGGTGAAAATTCGGCCGACCGGCGAAACGGAGGCTGCCTCTCCCCCCTCCCGTCAGTATCGTAGCGGACCTGCCGGCGACGATTCGGAACGGACCGCGGGTCGAGCCCGGGATGACGCGGTGGTGGAACGGCCGCGCCGTCACACAGCCACCCCCATGGCCGTCACGCCGGCGACGAGCGCCGCGAGGCCGGCGCCGCCCATCGCCAGGAAGGACAGGCTGGTGCCGCCCATGCGCTGCCAGGCCGGGGCGTCGGCGGCGGTGAAATGCAGCGCATGGATCACTCGGCCGATCGTCAGAAGAATGCCGAGCCCGTGCAGGATCAGCGCCGAGGTGCCGAGCAGCGCCGCGAGCACCATGCAGATCAGCGTGATCGGAATGAATTCGACGGCGTTGGCGTGGCCGCGCATCACCCGAATCATCCGCGGATTGCCGCCGTCGCCCATATAGACCTTCTCCCGCTGGCGAACGAGGCCGGTCGCCACGGCGAGCCAGATCAGGACGGCCGTGTTGAGCGCGGCATAGATCGCCACGGTGGCGAGACCCAGTGTGTTCATGCGATTGTTATCCTCTCCATACGAAAATACCGCATCCGGTTCGCTCGCCCCGGCGTAGTAGCAGACTGCGACGATCCGGCGAAGGCGCCCGAAGACGACGGTGCTTCGGGACGGGGGCGGGCGAAACGCGGACGGACCGCAACCAGGCAGGGCCCGGTGCGGATCAGGAGGGCAGGGACATGGTCACGCTGGTCATCGGACTTTTCATCTTTCTCGGCATCCACTCCCTGCGCATCATCTCCGACGCGGGGCGCAGGGCCGCCATCCGCCGCATCGGCGAGATGCGCTTCAAGGGCGCCTATTCCGTGCTGTCGCTGGTCGGGCTGCTCCTCCTCGTCTGGGGCTATGGCTGGGCGCGGGCCGGGCAGGGCGTCGTCTACGATCCGATCGCCGGCGCGCGGCATCTCGCGCTGCTGCTCGTCCCGGTCGGCTTCGTCCTGGTCGCCGCGGCCTATGCGCCGACGGGCCACATCAAGAAGGCGGTGCGCCATCCGATGGTGCTCGGCGTCGCGCTCTGGGCGCTCGGCCACCTGCTCGCCAACGGCGGCACGGCCGACGTCGTCCTGTTCGGCGCCTTCCTCGTCTGGGCGGTCCTCGACTATCTGAATTCGCTCGGCCGCACGGCCCCGGTGCTCGCCGAGACCCCGCGCGCCACCGGCGACGTCGCGGCGCTCGCCGCCGGTCTCGTCGCCAGCGCGATCTTCCTCGGCGGCCTCCACGCCTGGCTCTTCGGTGTCTCGCCGCTCGCCTGACCGGCCCCCGCTCTTTCGTCGCCGCAAAAAATCGTTAGAAGACGCGTTGATTTCCGTCGCTGCGTCTTTCGTGCGGTCGCGGCGGCGGAAAAGGAGGAAAGCGAGCGGATGAGCGACGACAGTTTTTTCAGGGAAGTCGACGAAGAGCTTCGCCAGGACAAGGTCAAGGCGGTCTGGACGCGGTTCGGCGCCTGGCTGCTCGGCGGGGCCGTTGCCGTCGTCGCCGTCACGGCGGGCGTCGTCGCCTGGGAACACTACCAGACCGGACAGGCGAATGCCGCCGGCGACCGCTATGCCGCCGCCGTCAAGCTCGCCGCCGACGGCAAAAACGACGAGGCGGTCAAGGCGCTGAAGGCGATCGCGGCCGACGGCACCGGGGCCTATCCCTATCTCGCCGAACTCTCGCTTGGCGGAATCGAGGCCGCGGCCGGCCATCCGAAGGAAGCCGTGGCCGCCTTCGACGGCGTCGCCAATGCCGGCGAGGCGCCGCAGGGCCTGCGCGACATGGCGGCGATCCGCGCGGCCTACGTGCTCGTCGATTCCGGCACGCTCGACGAGGTCCGCCAGAGGGTGGAGCGGCTTTCCGGCGACAGCGATACGCTGCGCTTCCCGGCCCGCGAGGCGATCGCGCTCGCGGCCTGGAAGGCCGGCGACGGCGAAACCGCCAAGCCGCTTTTCCAGCAGCTGGTGACCGATCCGGGCACGCCGTCCGACATTTCCGGCCGGGCGAAGATCATGCTCGACCTGATCAATTCCGGCGCCACCGGGCCGAACGCGCTGCCGCCGGCCAAACCCGACGGCACCGCCGCCAAGGCGCCGGCCGCCAGTGCCGACAACGGGCTCGGCGCCGTCGACCTGCCGGGGCTGCTCGACACCGGTGGCGATGCCGGCGCCGGGGCGGGCGACGCCGGGCCTGCCGACGGCGGAGCGGCGATGCCGACCACCGATCTCGGCACCGCGACCGGCGCGAACGCGGCCTCGGACGCATCCGCCACGGACGGCGCGGCCGCCGGTGCGACCAGTTCGCCCGGACCGGAGACGGCAGCGCCTGCCGCGACCGATGCGCCGGCGGGCCCCGGCACGGCCGGCGAGGCGGCGGGCGATCAGCCGGCCGCCGCCGGCGACGCCGGCGCAGCGCCGGCGACGACCGGCGATGCCGCGGCCGGCCAGGCCGCACCGGACGGCGACAGCCCGGCGAACGGCCAGGCAGCCTCGACCACGGGCACCACGACGGGCAATGCGGCCGATCAGCCGCGTCCGCCGCTCGACGGCCAGAACAGCAACTGAGCCGGAGCGCTCGCAAACTTGAGGAAAGTCGTCCCGACATGGTCACCATCGCCATCATCGGCCAGCCCAATGTCGGGAAGTCCACGCTCTTCAACCGCCTCGTCGGCCGGCGGCTCGCCCTCGTCGACGACCGGCCGGGGGTGACGCGCGACCGGCGCATCGGCGAGGCGCGGCTGATGGACCTCGGCTTCGACATCGTCGATACCGCCGGGCTCGAGGACGCCGGCGCCGAGACGCTCGAAGGCCGGATGCGCGCCCAGACCGAAGCCGCGATCGCCGCCGCCGACCTCTGCCTGTTCCTCGTCGACGTGAAGGCGGGGCTGACCCCGCAGGACCAGGACTTCGCCGAACTCCTGCGCCGCCGCGCCAAGGCCGTCGTGCTCGTCGCCAACAAGGCCGAGGCGCGCGGATCCGATGCCGGGCTCATCGACGCCTATTCCGTCGGCCTCGGCGAGCCGGTGGCGATCTCCGCCGAGCATGGCGAGGGCATGGGCGATCTGCGCGACGCCATGGTCGAGGCGCTCGGCCGCGAGGTATTCCGCCCGGCCCGGCCGCCCGCCCGGGCGATCGAGGCGGACGCGGAGGATCGCGGCGACGCCGGGGGCGAACCCGCCGACACTGTCGCGGGCGAAGGCTCGCTTTCAAGCGAGGGGGACGACGGCGTCGACGCGGCGGCCGAGCCCTACGACCCGACGAAGCCGCTGCGGATGGCGATCGTCGGCCGGCCGAATGCCGGCAAGTCGACGCTGATCAACCGCTTTCTCGGCGAAGACCGCCTGCTCACCGGCCCGGAAGCCGGGATTACCCGCGACTCCATCTCCGTCGACTGGGAGTGGCGCGGCAGGCGCATCAAGGTCTTCGACACCGCCGGAATGCGGCGCAAGGCGCGGGTTCAGGAAAAGCTCGAAAAGCTTTCGGTCGCCGACGGCCTGAGGGCGATCCGCTTCGCCGAGGTCGTGGTCATCGTCTTCGACGTCACCATTCCCTTCGAACGCCAGGACCTCTCGATCGTCGACCTCGTCGTGCGCGAGGGGCGGGCGCCGGTGCTGGCCTTCAACAAGTGGGATCTCGTCGAGGATCGCCAGGAACTGCTGAAGGACCTGCGCGAAAAGACCGAGCGTCTGTTGCCGCAGGTTCGCGGCGTCCGGGCCGTCACCGTCTCCGGCGAGACCGGCGAGGGGATCGACCGTCTGATGAAGGCCGTCACGGAGACTCACGAAGTCTGGAATCTTCGGATCAGTACGGCTAAACTCAATCAGTGGCTCGAGCGTGTGGTGGTGAAGCATCCGCCGCCCGCCGTGGCGGGGAGACGCGTCAACATCAAGTATATGACCCAGATCAAGTCGCGGCCGCCGACATTCGTCGTTTCGACGGCGCGGCCCGAGGCCCTGGGGGCTTCCTATACCCGCTATCTGATCAACGGGTTGCGGGAGACGTTCGGCTTCTTCGGGGTGCCGATGCGGCTGGCCTTGCGCAAGCCTCAGAACCCTTATGCGGGCAAACGCAAGCGGTCGTCTTGAAATGACCAAAATTTGTTAACCATTGAACAAGGTTAATGGGGGATGTTTTAACGACATCTTTGGAAGTGAGTGACACGCAAGCGGGGGCTTGATGGGGGCTGAGGGGCAGGCGGCGACAGGCCGCACGCGACATTGCGGCTATCGCGCGGCACGGCGGGCTGCGTTCGCGGTGATATCCGGATCGCTGCTCGCGGGGGCGAGCGTGACCGGCATTCACCAGCAGGACGCGACGGCACTGGTGGCCGGCGCCGATGGTCCGAAACGGGTTCACGCCTTTCTGGTTCCGAGCGCCTACGGCACGATGTCGGCGGCCGATCTGGCCTATTCGGCAGAACAGGGCGCGCAGATGACCGCCGAACGCGAGGCGGCCGCCCGGCTCGCCCGCCGCATGGCACTGGTCGCTGCGGGCGACGAGCCGCGGATCAAGCGGGTCGGCAAGGCCGGCCGCGTCGGCGGTCCGCGCGGCGAGATGGCCCGTTACGGTCTCGCGGCCGGCTCCGTCTTCGACGGCGGCGGCCTGATGGGGCCGCGGGTGACCGGCGCCGAAGCCCGCATCCGGACCGCCTTCGCCAAGGTCGCTCCGTCGACCCGCGATGCCATCGCCGTCGCCACGAACTTCCAGCTGATGGGACCGCCGAAGTTCGAGAAGTCGAAGACCGCGGCGGGCAACGACAAGGTTCTGCTCGCCTCGCTGCGCCCCTCGGAATCGGGGGCGGCCAGCGCGCTCGGTTACGCGCCGGCCGACGGCGGGGCCGGCAAGCGCGCCTCCTCGATGTTCGAGCGGGTGCTGAAGGACCAGCCGGAAGCCTTCATCCCGCCGGTGGACGGCGACGATCATGCCTGGGCGGCGACGCCGCTTCCGGCGGACGCCTACAGCGAATCCGAACAGACCTGCCTTGCCAACGGCATCTATTTCGAGGCCCGCGGCGAATCCGAAGAGGGCCAGGCGGCGGTGGCGCAGGTGATGCTCAACCGCGTCCGCAACCCGGCCTATCCGAACTCGATCTGCGGCGTCGTCTACCAGAACAAGAACTGGCGCAACCGCTGCCAGTTCTCCTTCGCCTGCGACGGCCACAAGGACCGGATCCGCGACGCCGAAGCCTTCGCGAAGGCCGAGGAAGTCGCCAGGAAGGTCACGAATGGCGAGATCTGGATCGCCGAGGTCGGCTCGGCGACCCACTACCATGCCAACTACGTGCGGCCGCGCTGGGCGAGGGCCATGGAGAAGGTCGACAAGATCGGCCGCCACATCTTCTACCGCACGTTCAACGGCGGCCTCTGAACGGCAGGGCGGCCGCTCGAAGACGAGCCCATCGGCGACGCCTCGATCGCCGCCCGCGCGGGAAAGATCAAGCCGATAGCCCTGCCCGGCGGCGGTTTCGAGCGATTGCACGGTGCTGAACGGCGGCATCCGGCGAGGCGAACCCGCGAAAGCCGCTCGCGGAGGCTCACTCCCGGGCGGTTTTTCCCGATAGCCGCTTTTCAGCGCGAGGCGCGATGGTCTAAGCATCCGCGCAAACAACGCTGTCGGAGCGAGCCACCGCCATGAGCCAGGACAAAAGACGTCTCCTGAAGATCCTGACCGCCCAACCGGTCGTGCCGGTCGTCGCGGTGGAAAGCGCGGAAGAGGGCGTGTCGCTCGCCAAGTCGCTCGCCGCCGGCGGCATCCGCTCGATCGAGGTGACGCTGCGCACCCCGGCGGCGCTCGAGGCGATCAGGGCGATCGTCGCTGAAGTGCCGGACATGGTCTGCGGCGCCGGGACGATCCTCACCACCAAGCAGTTCGAGGCGGCCGAGAAGGCCGGCGCCGAGTTCATCGTCTCGCCGGGCGCGACGGTGGAGATTCTCGACGCCGCGCGCGGCAGCGACGTGCCGCTCCTGCCGGGCTCGGCGACGCCGAGCGAGATGATGGCGATGCTGCAGGAAGGCTACGAGGTGCTGAAGTTCTTCCCGGCCGAGCAGATCGGCGGGGCGGCGCTGCTGAAGTCGATCGCCCCCGTCATGCCTGCCCTGAAGTTCTGCCCGACCGGCGGGATCTCGCCGAAGAACGTCAGGGACTATCTCGACCTGCCGAACGTCCTGTGCGTCGGCGGCTCGTGGCTCGCCCCGAAGGACAAGGTCGCCGCCGGCGACTGGTCGGGCATCACCGCCCTCGCGCGGGAGGCGGCGGCCCTCAAGCCGGCCGCCTGAGGCCGGGAACAGCCTGCCGCGCTCAGCCGGCGAGGCGGATCGGTTCCGCCATCGTCGCCAGCGCCCCGCCGATCGGCGCCAGCATCGCCTCGTAGCCGACGCCGTGGCGCTCGGCCATCGACCGCCACCAGTCGTTGGTGGCGAAGACCTCGAGCGCGCTCGCCGCATGCCGGACGGCCTCGTGCGCCTCGCCGCGCGCCTGATGGCACAGGGCGAGATAGAGGTGGCCGAAGGCGTGGTCCGGATATTTCGCAACGACGTTCCGCATATAGTGGATCGCGACGTCGTAGCGGCCGATCTTCATCGTGTGGTTCTCGATGAAGTTGACGCGCAGCTGGGTCTCGTAGGCGAAGGCCTCGAGCTTCTCGGGATCGACGCCCGGGGCGCGGATCACCGCCTTGGTGACGACGAAGTCGTCGTTGTTGGGCCGCTCGATGTAGCCGTTGTCGACGCAGATGTCGTAGAGCCGGCTGCCGTAGATCGGGATCGCCAGATAGACGTGCACCCAGTCGAAGCCGTTCTCGATCAGCATCGCGACGGTCTCCTCGCGATGCTCGTCCTCTTCGCCCGGCAGGCCGAGCACGATGAAGACGTGCGAGCGCACGTCGTGCTTGCGCAGCGCCTCGACGGCGGGTCGGATCAGCTTCTTCTTCAGCGGCTTCTTGATGATGTGGTTGAGCACGTGGTCGGAGCCGGATTCGACGGCGAGCGCCACCGCCGACACGCCGGCGCGCGAGAACAGCGCGGCGACCTCGTCGTCGATCGCATAGACCGCGACGCCGTTCGGGAACTCGCAGCGGATGCCGAGCTCGGCGACGGCCGCAAGCAGCCGCTTGGCGCGCTCCTTGTCGTGAAAGAAGTGATCGTCTTCGATCATCAGCACCGTCATGCCGTAGTCGTCGCGCATGCGGGTGACGTCGGCGACCACCCGCTCGACCGACATGAAGCGCACGTCGCGGCCGTGCAGCGACGGGTTGGAGCAGAAGACGCAGAGGAACGGGCAGCCGCGCGAGGTGTGGATCGCCATCTCGCGCTTCGGCTGGTCGGTGTAGCGCTTGTCGATGCCGCGGTTGTTGTAGTTGTCGAGGTTCAGCATCGCGTAGTTCATCGGCGGAATGTCGTCGAGGTCGGCGATGAAGCTGTGGCCCGGCATCTTGCCGGCGGCGACGCCCTCGCGGGTGATCCACGAACGGTGCGAGACGAGAAGCGCCGAAGGGTCTTCGGCGTCGATGAGGTCCTTCAGCGGCAGTTCGCCCTCGCCCTTGCAGATCGCGTCGAGGTCGGGGCAGCGCTCCAGCATCATCTGGTAGGCCGCCGACGGCAGGCCGCCGCCGGCGAGCGTGACGATCGCCGGGTCGTGGTCCTTCACCGCCTTCGCCAGCGCCTGGACGTAGCCGAAGGAGGAGTTGAACAGCGCCGAGATGCCGACGAAATCCGGCGCGAAGGCGGCGAGCGCCGCCTGGATTTCCGCCCGGAACACCGCTTCGTAGGAGGCGACGGACCGCTCGTCGAGCAGCCGCTTCAGCGTGACGTTGAGGTCGACCAGCCGGATTTCGGCGAGGTTCTCGGCATGCTTCGTCAGATAGGCTTCCATCGACAGGATGCCGTAGGGGATCGTGAAGGCCGGCAGCACGGCCGCCCGCGACCGGTCGAGATAGTCGGCGGCGTTGAAGTAGGGCGGGATGACGAAGAGAAGCTTCTTCATGGGCATGGGCAGCTGGGTCCTGTCCGCTTGCTCGCGTGGCATTCGAGAAAGACCCATAGGCCGGCTTGCTTTCTCTGGCCTGTCTTCGGCCTGGGACCGGGTGCCTGCCCGTCCATCGCCACGGGGCGAGGCGCGGCGACGGCCGGCCGCCACCGAATTCGCTTGACGGGCCCGGCCGCCGGCGGCAATGTCCGCGGCGCTGCGGGTGTAGTTCAGTGGTAGAACGCAAGCTTCCCAAGCTTGATGTCGTGGGTTCGATCCCCATCGCCCGCTCCAGCCGCTCTTCACGACGCGAAATCGACCCGGACGGCGTTCCGACGGGCGGCGTCCGTTGGCAATGATCGGCGGCGCTCCGCCGGCTCCGCTTGGTCCGTCCGAGGCTTCGTCCTGCCGTCGCGGGTCGGCCTCCGGCGCTTGCGCGGTCCTTCCGTTCCCCGGTCGCCGCCTTGCACGGCGCACGACGTCGAGCCAGCGCCCGCCGGCGAGATGCCGGGCCGCCGCCGCGGTCCTTGGTCTCCGATGGCGGATTTCGGTGGCGCGGACCTGCCTTTCATGCTCAAACTGTCGCAACGACAACTTTTGGCCGGTCAGGTATTTTCCGATGGATTTCAGGCGCGTGAAATCTCTGCTGCTGGCATTGCCGCTGATCCTTGTCGCGGGTCAGGCTTCGGCCGAAACCAGCATGTATGCGTTCAATCGTGTGCCGGACATCGGCGGCATCATGATGAACCAGGGAAAGATGTTCGCCGTCCTCGGCTATTCGTCCGACTCCGGCAATGCCCTCAACACCTACAAGAAGCTGGTTCCGTTGTCCTTTGGCGGCAAGAATGCCTGCAAGAGCATGAACATCGCGGAGATCGGCGTGTTCTGGACGACGAACTCCTGCGTCAGGGTGAAGAAGTTCGGTGCGACGGATTTCGAGATCAGGGTAGTCTCGAAGTTCAAGTACAAGAACGAAAGACCGGAGGACTGGGAGTTCCTCAAGAGCGAGGATTTCGTCCGCCAGCGCGACATCACCATCCGCGTCGCCCTCAACAAGGCGTCCTGCAGCGCCGTCGTGACGCGTCGGACCTATGTCCCGCTGGACAAGAAGACCGTCGTCGCGTCGCGGACCGGGCCGATCGGATGCGCGCTGGTCCGCTGAGGCCGCCGCGCGGCGGGCGCCGCGAGGAAGAGCCGGCTTCCGGCTGAGGAACGGCCTTCCACTCCCTCCGGGCTCAGGCGACGGCCGTTCCCTCGGCGCGGACTTCCTCCCAGAACAGACAGGCGGCCCGGTGATCCGCGCCGACCGTAAAGAGCGGAGGCGGCGCCTCGGCGCAGACGTCGCGCGCGATCGGGCACCGGGTGCGGAAGGCGCAGCCGGACGGCGGATTGATCGGTGAGGGCGGGTCGCCCTCGAGCGCGGTCCTGGCCCGGCTGCGGGCGATTTTCGGATCCGGGATCGGCGCGGCCGAGAGAAGCGCCCTGGTGTAGGGGTGGCCGGGATTCTGGAAAACCTCGCGGCGTGGCCCGATCTCGACGATCCGCCCGAGATAGAGGACGAGGATCCGGTCCGAGACGAGGCGGACAACCGACAAATCGTGACTGATGAAGATCAGCGTCAGCCCCATGCGCTGCTTGAGGCTTTTCAGGAGATTGACGATCTGCGCCTGGATCGAGACGTCGAGCGCCGACACCGGTTCGTCGCAGACGATCAGCTTCGGTTCCGTCACGATCGCCCGGGCGATGCCGATGCGCTGTGCCTGGCCGCCCGAGAATTCGTGCGGATAGCGGTTGATCATCTGCGGCGCGAGGCCGACTTCCTCCATCACCTTCTCCACCCGCCGGCGGCGTTCGCCACGGCCGAGGGAGGGTTCGGCGACCTTCAGCGGCTCCTCGATGATCTTGCCGACGTTCATGCGCGGATCGAGCGAGGCGACGGGGTCCTGGAAGATGATCGAGAGGTCGCGCCGCGCCTTCCGCATCTCCGTGTCCGAGAGCTCGGTCAGGTTTCGCCCCTGCCAGACGATCCGTCCGGCGGTCGGCTCGATCAGCCGCAGGAGAGAGCGGCCGAGGGTCGACTTGCCGCAGCCGGATTCTCCGACGATACCGAGCGTCTCGCCCTCGTCGAGGGTGAACGACACGTCGCTGACGGCCTTCAGCTCGACCGGCTTCGCGAACAGGCTTCGGCCCCTCAATTCGAAGACGGTGGAGAGGTTTTCGATCGATAGAAGCGTTTCAGGCACCGGCGGTCTCCGTTCTCGGCGCCGGGCCGCCGGCCGCATCGTCGACGAAGGGGAACCAGCATGCCGCCCGGCGGCCAGGTTCCACGGCCTCGAGTGGCGGCCGCTCGCGCCGGCACCTGTCCTCGGCGAAGCGGCAGCGCGGGTGGAACGCGCAGCCCGTCGGCGGGTGGATGAGGTCCGGCGGCCTGCCGCCGATCGGCTCGACCGCCTCGGCCTCCCGGTCGACCCGCGGGATCGAGCGGATGAGGGCGGCGGTATAGGGCATCGCCGGCCGGGCGAAGAGCTGGTCGACGCCCGCCTCCTCGACGATCCGGCCGGCATACATCACCACCACCTTGTCGGCGATGCCGGCGACGACGCCGAGATCGTGGGTGATCAGCACGAGGGCGGTGCCGGCCTCGCTGGTCAGGTCCCGGAAGAGATCGAGGATCTGCGCCTGGATGGTGACGTCGAGCGCCGTCGTCGGCTCGTCGGCGACGATCAGCTTCGGCCGGCACAGAAGCGCCATGGCGATGACGACACGCTGGCGCATGCCGCCGGAAAGCTCGTGCGGATACTGGTCGATGCGCCGCTCGGCCTCGGGAATGCCGACCTTCTTCAGCATCTTCAGCGCTTCCGCCTCGGCCGCGCGCCGCTTCACCCGCTTGTGGACCGTCAGCGTCTCGGCAAGCTGGTGCTTGATCTTCATCGCCGGGTTGAGCGCCGTCATCGGATCCTGGAAGACCATCGCCATGTGGTCGCCGCGCACCGTGTCGAGCTCCTTTTGACTCATCGCGAGAAGATCGCGGCCCTCGAAAACGGCTTCGCCCGACGTTTCGGCATTGCGGGCGAGGAGACCGAAGACGCCGTTGAAGGTCTGGCTCTTGCCGGAGCCGGATTCGCCGACGACGGCGACGGTCTCGCCCGGCGCCACCGTGAGGTCGAGGCCGTTGACGGCCTTCACCGTGCCGTCCGGCGTGGCGAAGCGGATGGCGTAGTCGGAAAGGGCGAGGAGCGGGGCGGGGGTCGTCATCTTGCGCTTCGCGCCGTTCGCCGCACCGAGGCTTCAAAAAGCCCACAGCACGCAAGCTTCGTCATCCCGGCCTTGAGCCGGGATCCATGCCAAGCCGCTGAACGCAGGCGGATCGGCTCACGATGGAGCAACTGCCTGAAGCGAGGCGCCCGATATAGACGGTTCGGAATGGATCCCGGCTCAAGGCCGGGATGACGAGCTGCCATGAATGCGGCTTCTTCCGTTACGGACGGATCAGTCACCATCCCATGCCTCGATAAAGCTCGTTCCAATCCGGATTCATTGCCTCGATCAATTCGATCTTCCATTGCCGGCGCCATCGCTTGATCGACTTCTCACGCGTGATCGCGTCGCGGATGTCGTAGTGTTCCTCGTACCAGACGAGGCGGGTGCAGTTGTGTTTGGCCGAAAATCCGCGGGGATAGGCGTGGATCTTGTGCTCGTAGACGCGCTGAGACAGGTCGCTGGTGACCCCGACATAGAGCGTGCCGTGCTTCTTGTTGGCCATGATGTAGACATGTCCGGCCACGCGCGGCGATACCTCCGACGTTCGTCATCCCGGGCTTGATCCGGGATGCATGCCAAATCGTTGAACGAGCGAGCCTCGTCGTCAATGCTTTCGGCAACTTGTGCGGTTTGGAATGGATCCCGGCTCGGGGGCCGGGATGACAAGGCGGAATTGCGGCGGCTTGCTATCGAAGCGCCGGCGCCGAAAGCGGTCGCGGCTTGCGGCTCTTCGCTACTTGTGCAGAAGGGGCGCCGGCTCTCCTCCAAGTCGTCATCCCGGGCTTGACCCGGGATCCATTCCAAATCGTCGAACGAGCGAGCCTCGCCGTCAATGCTGTCGGCGGCGTTGGCGGTTTGGAATGGATCCCGGCTCGGGGGCCGGGATGACGAAGCGAACATGCCATGGCCAATCGCCGAAGCTCCTGCACCGAGGGACGCCGCCCCGATTTCGACATTTGGAGAGGGGTGCAGAGGCATCACCGGTCCTTCGGGTCGAAGGCGTCGCGCAGGCCGTCGCCGATGAAGGCGAGGGCGAGCAGCATGGTCACGAGCACGCCGCCTGGAAACAGCAGCAGCCAGTCGGCGGCGCCGAGCGCGTCGGTCCCCTCCGAGATCAGCGTGCCGAGCGAGGTCAGCGGTTCCTGCACGCCGAAGCCGAGATAGGACAGGAAGCTCTCGGTGATGACGATCTCCGGCACGGTGAGCGAGGCGTAGATCACCACCGGGCCGAGGAGGTTCGGCACGATGTGGCGCAGGATGATCGGAAAGGTCGCAACGCCGGCGGCCCGCGCGGCCTCGACGAACTCCTTTTCCTTCAGGGACAGGGTCTGGCCGCGGACGATCCGGGCCATGGTAAGCCATTCGAGAAGGCCGATCGCCGCAAACAGCAGGAAGACGTTCCGCCCGAACATCACCATCAGGAGGATGACGAAGAGGATGTAGGGAAGCGCATACATGACGTCGACGAAGCGCATCATCGCCGAATCGACCCGGCCGCCGACGAAGCCGGACACCGCCCCGTAGAGGACGCCGACCACCACCGACACGGTGGTGGCGATGACGGCGACGAGCAGCGAGACGCGCGTGCCGTAGAGGACGCGGGCGAGAAGGTCGCGGCCGTTCTGGTCGGTGCCGAAATAGTGGCCGGTCTCGAGCGACGGCGGCGCGGTGAAGGCGTTCCAGTCGGGCGTCTCGTAGTCGTAGGGGATGAGATAGGGGCCGACGATAGCCGCAAGGACGATCAGGGCGAAGACGACCAGCGCCGTCATCGCCGCCTTGTTCGCCTTGAGACGGCGGAGCGCGTCGCGGGTGACGGAGCGCGGCTTGCCGCGGGGCATTTCCGCGTCACGCTCCGCAAACGCCTCTTCCAGCGCCCGGCGCTTGTCCGCGTAGAGGGTCATCGCTGCCGCACCTTCGGATCGAGCCAGGCATAGGCGAGGTCGACGAGAAGGTTCAGGAGAACGATCAGCGCCATGTAGAAGATCACCGTGCCGAGCACCATGCCGTAGTCGCGGTTGAGCGCGGCGTTGACGAAGTAGCGGCCGATGCCGGGAATGCCGAAGATCTGTTCGACGACGATCGAGCCGGTGAGGAGATAGCCGGCGGCCGGACCGAGATAGGAGACGACCGGCGTCAGCGCCGGTCGCAGCGCGTGCTTCAGCACCACCCGCCGGCGCCCGATGCCCTTCGCCGTCGCGGTCTTGATGAAGTTCGAATTCATCGTCTCGATCAGCGAGCCGCGCATCAGCCGGGAGATGCGGGCGATGTGGGGCAGGGCGAGCACGATCACCGGCAGGAGCAGGAAGCGCAGCGAGCCGTCGCCCCAGCCGCCGACCGGCAGCCAGCCGAGCCGGACGCCGAAGACCAGCTGCAGGATCGGCGCGACAAGGAAGTTCGGCACGACGAGCCCGGTCATGGCGATCGCCGCGATCGCCCAGTCGCCGGAGCGGTTGTGATAGAGCGCGCCGTAGATCCCGGCGATCACCCCGCCGACGATGGCGAGGAGAAAGGCCGAGCCGCCGAGGATCAGCGTGTAGGGCAGGCCGATGCCGATCTGCCGTGCGACGGTGAAATCCTTGGTGACGAAGGAAGGGCCGAGGTCGAGCTGGGCGAGACGGCCGAGATAGCGCAGGTACTGGACGATCAGCGGATCGTCGAGATGGTAGTAGGCGCGCAGGTTGGCCATGACCTCGGGCGGCAGCGCCCGTTCCTGGTCGAACGGCCCGCCCGGCGCCAGCCTGAGGACGAAGAAGCAGGCGGTGATCGCGATCAGGATGACCGGGATCGTCGAGGCCAGCCGCTTCAGGACGAAGCTCAGCATGTCAGGATCGTTTCTCTGGAAACGCCCGGGGCTCGTTGGCGGCCCCGGTGCGGTGCTTCGACGGCGGGCGGCGGCGGCCGGAAAGCCCGGCCTGGTGCCGACCTACTCGGTCATCGACAGCCAGCGCGTGCGGTGCTTGTCGAAGACGTTGTCCTCGAAGCCCTTGATCTTCGGCGAGACGATGTTCTCCGACAGGTAGAAGTAGATCGGCAGCGCCGCGTCGTCGTCGAGCGCGATCTTCTCCGCCTGTTCGAGGATGCCGGCGCGTTTTTCGAGGTCCTGCGTCGTGCTGGCCTTGTCGAGCAGCGAATTGTACTCCTCGTTCGACCAGCGGCCGTAGTTCATCTCGATCCCGGATTTCAGGAGGTCGAGGAAGTTCACGGGGTCGTTGAAGTCGGCGAGCCAGCCGGCGCGGGCGACCTGGAAGTCGCCCTGGCGCAGATTGGCGTAGTGCACCTTCACCTCGGTGTTGACGAGGCTGACGTTGATCCCGAGCGGCTTCCACATGGCGGCGATGGCCACGGCGATGCGCTTGTGATTGTCGGAGGTGTTGTAGGAGAGCGTGATGTCGAGCGGCTTGTCGGGGCCGTAGCCGGCTTGCTTCAACAGCTCCTTCGCCTTCTCCACCCGCTGCGGATAGGGGTCCTTCGCCCAGTCGAAGCGCGCGCCCTCCTCGGGGTAGTTGTTCATGCCCGGCGGCACCCAGCCGAAGGCCGCCGGCTCGCCAGAGCCGAGCACCTTCGGACCGATCACCTCGCGATAGGTCGCGAGCGACAGCGCCTCGCGCACCTTGGCGTCGTCGAAGGGCGGCTTGGAGGTGTTGAAGACGTAGTAGTAGAGCCCGGCGAAGGGCGCGAAATGGCCCTGTCCCGGCAGGTTCTCCTGGATGAACTTGAACTGGTCCTTCGGATAGTCGGTCATCAGGTCGATCTCGCCGGCCTGATAGCGGCGGAACCCGGCGGAGACGTCCTCCATCGACAGGAATCGCACGCCGTCGATGTCGAGCTTTTCCTTGCCGCCGTGCCAGTGTTCGTTCTTCGCGGTCAGGACGTGGCTGCCCGGAACCCACTCGACCGGCTTGTAGGGGCCGTCGGTGACGATGTTGCCGATCTGCACCCAGGCGTCGCCGACCTTGTCGATCAGGTGCTTCGGCACCGGATAGGCGGTGTAGTGGGTGAGGAGGCTCGGATAATAGGGGATCGGATGCTCGAGGGTGATCTCGAGCGTCTTGTCGTCGACCGCCTTCACGCCGAGCTGGTCGAGATCCTTGATCTCGCCCTTGTTGATCTTCTCGGCATTCTTGATCGGATACTGCAGATAGGCGTATTGCGCCGCGGTCTTCGGGTCCATCAGCCGCTTGAAGGCGAAGACGAAGTCCTCGGCCGTCACCGGCTCGCCGTCCGACCATGCGGCGTCGTCGCGCAGCTTGAAGGTCCAGGTCAGGCCGTCCTCGGAGGTCTTGTAGCTTTCCGCGACGCCGGGGATCGGCTTGGCCTTGGCGTCTTCGGTGAACAGGCCCTCGAAGATGTCGCCCTCGACGCGGTCCTCCCAGTCGCCGGACAGCTTGTGCGGGTCGAGCGAGGTCACGTCGCCGCCGTTGTACATGACGAGTTCCTTGGCATGGGCCGCGCCCATCGCCAGGAGGGTCGAGAGCGCGAGCGCGCTGGTGAAGGTCCGGAACGAAAAGCCCATCGATCTTGCCCCGCGGTTGGTTCGATGCATCCGAGCGTGCATTTGGAGTTGCCAATTGTTCCAATTCGCCCCCGGGTGTCCAGAGGGGATTGCCCAGGAACCGAACATGCCCACGCGTCAGTCAGCCGTTCCGCGGGTCGCGGGTTTCGGGTAAAACACGGTCGAAATTCAGCGACTTGCCTCTCGGCTTGGATCGCCGGATGTTCTGTGGACAATTTCCTCTGATCGCGGTTCGGCGCCGGCCGCCGGCGGGCGGGCGGCCGGCGCCGACTGACGCGCGTCTCGCCAGAGCCACCTGATTTTCGGCCGCTCCGGTCTTATATCTGCCGCTACCGGTCCGATGCCGGCATCAGGTACTGTCACGGGGAGACCGTTCGGCCGATGCCGGTATCGCATGGCCACTCGTCAAGTCTATGATTCGCGTGGATTTTTGGAATTCGACATTGGATCCGAGACACGCCCCGACGGGGGCTTTGATGCCGGATTCGATCCACTGAGCCGGTTCCGCGGCCACCTCATCCCGAAGGGCCACCGCAAGGTCCTGCCGGCGCGTCGCATTGCGGCGCGAAACATCAGGAATTCGTGAATGTTCTCGACATTCGAGAAACTGGTCGATCCGTTTCCGGACGAGGCGCCGCGTGCGCCTCCCTCCGGCCTGTTCGCCTTTCTGTGGTTCTTCGCGCGGCCGGTCTGGCCGCTGCTCGCCGCGATGGCCGTCTTCACCGCGGCGATCTCCGTCATCGAGGTCTCGCTCTTCGGCTTCCTCGGCTCGATCGTCGACTGGTTCGCCGAAACGCCGAAGGAGGCGCTCCTCGCCGAGCGCGGCTGGCAGCTCGCACTGATCGGCTTCGTCGTCGTCGTCGCCCTGCCGGGCCTGCAGCTCCTCGACGGCCTCGTCAGCTTCCAGGCGCTGTTCGGCAATTTTCCGATGCGCTTTCGCTACGTGATGCATCGCTGGCTGCTCGGCCACTCGCTCGGCTTCTTCCAGGACGAGTTCGCCGGGCGGGTGTCGCAGAAGCTGATGCAGACGGCACTCGCCGTGCGCGAGACGGCGACGAAGTCGATCGACGTCTTTCTCTACGTCGCGGTGTATTTCAGCGGCGTCGTGGTGCTCGCCGCCGCGTCGGACTGGAAGCTGGCGCTGCCGTTTCTCGGCTGGCTCGGCCTTTATGCCGTCATGCTGCGCTATTTCATTCCGCGGCTCGACCGGGTGGCCGAGCGGCAGGCGGATGCCCGCGCCGAGATGACCGGCCGCATCGTCGACGCCTATGCCAACGTCCAGACGGTCAAGCTCTTCGCCCACACGCGCCGCGAGGCGGACTACGCCCGGGCGTCCATGGCCGGCTTCCTGGCGACGGTCTACGGCCAGGGCCGGCTGGTCACGCTCTTCGTCACCTGTCTCCAGACGCTGAATTCGCTGTTGCTGTTCGCGGTCGGCGCCGCGGGCATCGCGCTGTGGACCAACGATCTCGTGACCGTCGGCGCCATCGCCGCATCGGTCGGGCTGGTCCTGAGGATCCACGGCATGTCGCAGTGGATCATGTGGGAGGTCTCGGGCCTCTTCGAGAACATCGGCACGATCCGCGACGGCATGGCGACGCTGCAGATCCCGCACGCCATCACCGACAGGCCGGAGGCGCCGCCGCTGGCGGTGCCGACGGGCGAGATCCGCTTCGAAAAGGTGTCGTTCCACTACGGCAAGGGCGGCGGCGTGCTGCGCGAATTCGACCTCGCCATCCGGCCGGGCGAGAAGGTCGGCCTCGTCGGCCGGTCCGGGGCGGGCAAGTCGACGATCCTCAACCTTCTGATGCGCTTTCACGACGTCGAGGCGGGGCGCATCCTGATCGACGGAACGGACATCCGCGACGTGCCGCAGGAATCGCTGCGCGAGAAAATCGGCATGGTGACACAGGATACCTCGCTGCTGCACCGCTCGATCCGCGACAACGTTCTCTACGGCCGGCCGGACGCCGGCGAGGCGGCGCTGATGCGGGCGATCGAGCGGGCGGAGGCGGGCGAGTTCGTCGGCGAGCTGCGCGACCGCGACGGCCGCACCGGGCTCGACGCCGAGGTCGGCGAGCGCGGCGTCAAGCTCTCCGGCGGCCAGCGCCAGCGCATCGCGATCGCCCGTGTCATGCTGAAGGACGCGCCGATCCTCCTGCTCGACGAGGCGACCTCGGCGCTCGATTCCGAGATCGAGGCGGCGATCGCCGAAAATCTCTACCGGCTGATGGAGGGCAAGACCGTGATCGCCGTCGCCCATCGCCTGTCGACCATCGCCGCGCTGGACCGCCTGGTGGTGCTCGACAAGGGCGCGATCGTCGAGCAGGGGAGCCACGCCGAACTCGTCGCGCGCGGCGGGCTCTATGCGCATCTCTGGTCGCGGCAGGTCGGCGGATTCCTCGCCGCCGGCGACGGCGAGGAGTCAGGTGAAAGCGACGCGCCGACGACGGGGACCGGCGCTAAGGACGAGGCGCCCAGCATGCGAGCCGCCGAATGATGGAACGTCTGCTCAAGCGTTTCGAGACCATCCTCGACCCGTTCGAGGACGCTGACGCGAAAGGCCCGGACGGCGTCTATCGCAGCGGCCATCTGGCGCCGCTGCCGGCGCAGACCAACGCCTTCATCTGGCACTTCGCCAAGCAGGCGAAGTGGCCGCTGATCGGCCTCCTGATCGTCGGCGGCCTGACCGGCGGCATCGAGGCGGTGCTGTTCACCGGCGTCGGCTGGCTGGTCGACGCGCTCAACCGCTCGACGCCCGACACCCTGCTTCGCGACCACTTCTGGCTGATCGCCGGCCTGCTCTTCGTAACGCTGGTCGGCCGGGCGCTGATCCTCTTTGCCTCATCGGTGCTGGAGGAGCAGGTGATCAGCCCGAGCTTCTACAACCGCATCCGCTGGCAGAGCTATCGCCGGCTGATGGAGCAGGCCTACACCTTCTTCCAGAACGACTTCGCCGGCCGGCTTGCCCAGAAGGTTCAGCAGGTCGGCATGGCGACCGGCGATTTCATCACCACCGTCCTCCAGACATTCTGGTCCTTCGTCACCTTCATCTTCCTGACGATCACCATCCTCGGCGCCATCGACTGGCGCATGTCGCTGGTGCTCGCCCTCTGGGTCGCCGGCTATGCGTGGATCGTCTACGCCCTCCTGCCGAAGATCCGCCGCTACGGCCGCGCCTCGGCCGATGCGCGGTCGGTGGTCTCCGGCCGCGTCGTCGACAGCTTCACCAACATCCTGTCGGTCAAGCTGTTCGATTCGTCACGGCGCGAGGACGCCTTCGTCAAGGACGGTTTCACCTATCTCGTCGACACCACCCGCCAGGCGACGCGGGCGATCACCGAGGTGCGCACCGCGGTCAACATCCTCAACGGCCTGATGATGACCGGCATCGGCGTCATCGCGGTCGTCGGATGGCAGGCCGGGGCGACGTCGGCGGGCGGCGTTGCCACCGCGCTCGGCCTCGTCCTTCGGCTCAACCAGATGTCCGGCTGGATGATGTTCAACATCAACGGCCTCGTCAGGAACTACGGCACCATCCAGGACGCCGTCGCCACCGTGACGCGGCTGCCGACGCTGGTCGATTCGCCCGAGGCGAGGCCGCTCGTCGCGACGCGCGGCGCGATCCGCTACGACGACGTCACCTTCCACTACGGCAAGGGAAGCGGCGTCATCTCCCGCCTGTCGCTCGACATCAGGCCCGGCGAGAAGGTCGGCCTCGTCGGCCGCTCCGGCGCCGGCAAGACCACCCTCGTCAACCTGCTCCTGCGGCTCTACGACCTCGAAGGCGGCCGCATCCTGATCGACGGCCAGGACATCGCCGGCGTGACGCAGGATTCGCTGCGGGCGGCGATCGGCGTCGTCACCCAGGACACCTCGCTGCTGCACCGCTCGATCCGCGACAACATCGCCTTCGGCCGTCCCGACGCCGAGGACGAGGACGTGCTGCTCGCGGCCGAGCGGGCGAATGCCGAGGGCTTCATCCCGACGCTGCGCGATCCGAAGGGGCGCACCGGCTACGCGGCCCATGTCGGCGAACGGGGCATCAAGCTTTCCGGCGGCCAGCGCCAGCGGATCGCCATCGCCCGGGTGCTTCTGAAGGACGCGCCGATCCTCGTTCTCGACGAGGCGACGTCGGCGCTCGATTCCGAGGTCGAGGCGGCGATCCAGGACAATCTCACCCGGATGATGGCGGGCAAGACGGTGATCGCCATCGCCCATCGCCTGTCCACCATCGCGGCGATGGACCGGCTGATCGTGCTCGACGAGGGCGCGATCGTCGAGGAGGGCGATCACGCGACGCTTTTGGCGATGAACGGCCTTTATGCCAGCCTGTGGCGGCGGCAGAGCGGCGGGTTCCTGTTTTCGGGCGACGCCGAAAGCGCCGCCGCGGAGTAGCGGAGCGGCGCAGCCCGGCTCACGGTTGCTGAATGCTCTTCAGATAGGCGATGATCGCCGCCGCCTCCGTCGGGTCGAAGGCAAATTCGGGCATCTGCGGATGGCCCGTCGAGATGCCTTCGACGAGGGCTTCCTCCAGCTCGGCGACGGGATAGCGCTGCGACAGCGTCCTGAAGGCGGGCGCCCTGGGGTTCGGACTGTCGCCGGTCCGGGCCACGGCATGGCAGCGGGAACAGTTCGCCTCGACGAGTTGTTGCCCCGCTGCGAGTGCGGACGCCTCCTGCGCCCAGGCCGCCGCGTCTCCGCCCGCGAGCCCCGCTAGCAGCGCCAGGGCCGTTCCCGTCGCCGCGGTCGGTGTCCAATGCCATGCCGCCATCCCGGCTCCCTCCATTCCCGAATGGTCGGAGGAATAGCGGGTCCGGCGGCAAGCGCGTTGATCGGGGTCAAGGACACGGCATTGCGGTTCCGCGAGGAAACGTCGGGCGGGCGAGCGGCGAGGCGGGCTAAGGCTCGGGCCCGGGAAGCGGGCCCGAATGCGGGAAGGAGACGGCTCTTGACCACCGACACCGACCAGAGCGCGGTCGTCGCCTTCCTGAAGGCGGGCGGGCTGCTCGGCGGGGATCCTGCCGGCGTAAAGGAGGTCACGACCCACATCTCGCATCTCCTCCTCGGGCCCTCCGCCGTTTTGAAGCTGAAACGGGCGGTGAAGCGCCCCTATGTCGATTTCTCGACCCCGGAACGGCGGCTGCGGGCGGCCGAGCGCGAGGTCGAGCTGAACCGGCGGACGGCGCCGAAGCTCTATCGCGGGGTGCGGCGGATCACCCGGAGCGGGGCGGGCGGGCTCGGCCTCGACGGCGAAGGCGATCTCGTCGACGTGGTGGTCGAAATGGCCCGTTTCGACGAGGAGACGCTGTTCGACCGCATGGCGGTCGCCGGAAATCTGACAAACGACCTGATGGAGACGCTGGCGCGGCAGATTGCGGAGTTTCACCAGGGCATTGAGGCGCAGCCGAGGGATGATGGCGCCGCGCATATGGCTGGCGTCCTTGACGTCAACGAGGCGGCGATCGCTGGCGGCGACGTCTTCACGGAAGAAGCGGTCGAGAAGTTCAACGCCCGCTTTCGCGAGAAGCACGCCGGACTGGCTGACCTCCTCGACCGGCGAGGCCGCGAGGGGATGATCCGCCGCTGTCATGGTGACCTCCACCTCAAAAACATCTGCCTCTTCGACGGCGAGCCGACGCTCTTCGACTGCCTCGAATTCGACGAGGAACTCGGCACCACCGACGTCCTCTACGATCTTGCCTTCCTGCTCATGGATCTCTGGCACCGCGATCTTCGCGGCCACGCCAACCTCGTCCTCAACCGCTATCTCGATCTGACCGGCGACGAGCAAGGGCTCGCCGCCGTCCCGTTCTTCATGGCCGTCCGCGCGGCGGTGCGCGCCCATGTGGCCGCGACGGCCGCGTCCGAGGCGGCGGAGGGCGCCGACGAAAAGCGGGCGGAAGCTGAGGGCTATTTCCGGCTCGCGGCCGCGCTGCTCGAGCGCCAGCCGCCACTTTTCGTCGCCGTCGGCGGCCTTTCGGGCTCGGGCAAGTCGACCGTCGCGCGGGCGATCGCCCCGGAGATCGGGCCGGCCCCCGGTGCCCGGACGCTCTCCAGCGACCGCTTGCGCAAGGCGCGCTTCGGCGTTCCGGCCGAGACCCGCCTCGGCGCCGAGGCCTATGGGAGCGAGGTCACCCACGCCGTCTACGGCGAGCTTTCGCAGCGTTCCGAGGCCGTCCTTGCCGTCGGCCATGCCGTCGTCGCAGACGCGACCTTCTCCACCGAGGAGGAGCGCGCCGCGATCGAGCGGGCGGCGGAGCGCGTCGGCGTCGGCTTTTCCGGATACTGGCTCGACGTGCCGGAGGACGAACTGCTCCGCCGCGTCGAAGCGCGGCGCAACGACCCGTCCGACGCGACGGCGGACGTCGTCAGGCGGCAGCTCGCGCACGACCGCGGCCGCATCGCCTGGACGCGGATTGCCGGCGCCGGCCCGGTCGGGGACGTCGTCGGGTCGATCCTCGCCGATCTCGAAGAACGGTGCGGCCAGACGTCCGGCGACGCGCAAACGCCGTCGCGGCACGCGGACCGGCTCTGACGCGTCGATCTCGCACGTCGCGCGGGCGTTCGATTGAGACGCTCAGTCATGGACTTCCGTCCCCGCCCGTCCAATAGCCCGGCTGCCGGCGGCCTCTGGGGGCGCAGCAACCGCGGATGGGGGAAACCGATGAAACGAATCGCGACGACGTCAATCCTGGCTTTCGGCCTTCTTTCCGGCTGCACGACGACAGAGGAGGCGAACCAGGCGATCCAGGGCCGCTGGATCGGCCAGCAGAGCGACGCCTTCTTCTCGCAATACGGCCCGCCCAGCAGCTCCTTCCCGCTGAACAGCGGCGGAACGGTCTACACCTGGCGCGGCGGCGAGACTGTCCGTACGGTGTCCGCGCAATATCGCGACATGACCAAGCAGGAACGGGAATACGAAGAGAAGCGCCGCGGCTCGACGATCATCAATATCGGCGGCAACATGGCGATGGACGCGACCCCGCCGGGCAAGGTGCTGCTTTCGCCCTCGCGGACGGAACAGCTCGGCTGCGAGGCGCAGATCACCACCGATGCCGGCGGTATCATCACCAATATCCGGACCAGCCGCGACACCGACGGGGAAGGCTTCAGCTTCTCGCGCTGCGCCGAGGTGTTCGGCGTTTCGAGCTGAGGCGTCGCGAGTGCCAGAGAAGGGCGGTGGCGCGATGCGCCGGTTCGACGGCGCGTTGCCGCGGGAAAATCGATTTCGATTTTCCGGCCGATCCTGTAGGCGGGGCCGAGCCGCAGCAGCCCCGCCGGAAGGACGCACCATGACCCGCAGCGAGACCGAAGCCCTCGTCCGTCGCTATCTCGAAGCCTTCAACGGCGGCGACGTCGACACGATGCTGTCGCTCCTCGACGAGGACGTCGCCCACGACGTCAACGAAGGCGGACGCGAGATCGGCAAGGACGCCTTTCGTCTGTTCATGGCGACGATGCACCGCCACTATGACGAGACGCTCGCCGACATCGTCGTCTTTGCGTCGGATGACGGCACGCGCGCGGCGGCCGAGTTCACGGTGCGCGGGCGCTACCGCGAAACGGCGCCCGGCCTGCCGGAGGCGACGAACCAGGCCTATTCCATCCCGGCCGGGCAGTTCTTCGCGCTGGAGGACGGCCGGATCTGCCGCGTCACCACCTACTACAATCTGAAGGCCTGGATCGCGGCCGTCTCCCGGCCATGACGGGCGAGGCCCCGGCGGGCGGGAAGGGCCTCTCCTTCGAGGTGCTTTCGGGCGCGGCGAACGTCCCCGTCCTCGGCGATCTCGCGCGGCTGCGGATCGCCGTCTTCCGCGCCTATCCCTATCTCTACGACGGCGACGAGGCCTATGAGCGGCGCTACCTCGAGACCTATGCGCGGTCGCCGGGTGCGGTGGTCGTGATCGCCCGCGCCGGGAACGGGACGATCGTCGGCGCCGCGACGGCAGCGCCGCTCGGCGACCATCAGCCGCAGCTCGCCGAGGCGTTCCGGCGCGGGGGCGTCGATCCGGACGAGGTGTTCTATCTCTCCGAATCGGTGTTGCTTCCGGAATATCGCGGCCAGGGCGCCGGGCATCGGTTCTTCGAGGCGCGAGAGGCCGCCGGCCGCGCCCAGGGCCGTTCGGTCGCGGCGTTCTGCGGCGTCGTCAGGCCGCACGACCACCCGGCGAAGCCGCGCGGCTACCAGCCGCTCGACGCGTTCTGGACGAAGCGCGGCTACCGGCGGATCGACGGTCTCGTCTCGCACATGCGCTGGCGCGACATCGGCGAGACGGCCGAGACCGACAAGCCGATGCAGTTCTGGATGCGTCGGCTCGGCTGACGTCTTGTTCCCTCCGGCCGGCCTTGCGGAAGCGCGGTCGCAACCGCGGGCACTGCGACGCGGCTGGCCTGAATGCGACGTGAATGTCGGATTCCGGCTGGGTTCACCCACCTTTCGGCATCTTCTCCCCATCGGCGCACGAAAGACGTCGAGGAGAGCGAAGCCAAAGGAGAAGCCCAATGTTCGGAAAATTCGCCAAAGCCCTGTGCGTCGCAGCCGCCCTCGGTTCGGCCGCAGTCGCCGCGCCCAGCGCCGCCTCCGCCGCCGAATACCGCGCCACCCTCTCGATCGGCAGCGGCGGCATCGAGTTCGTCCGCCATCGCGGCCACGACGCTCGCCGCGATCACGGCCGCCACTGGTCGCGCCGCGGCTGCACGCCGGGTCACGCGCTCAACAAGGCGCGGCGCTTCGGCCTGCGCCATGCCCATGTCCGCCACGTCAGCCATCGCTCGATCACCGTTGCCGGCCGCAAGCACCGGCACCACGCGGTGGTGCGCTTCGCCCGCTTCCATGGCTGCCCGGTGATTTCCTACCGGTGAGCCGTTGCGCCGGGGCCGGTCGGCCGCGGCCGGCCGGCGCCCGGGGCTGACGCCGCCGGCGTCAGCCCCGGGCGCTCATGAAGGCCGAGACGAAGTCGGGCGCCGCCTGCGAAACGGCTGCGAGCGAATAGCCGCCTTCCTGGACGATCACCGTCGGCAGCTTCAGGGCGCCCAGCATCTCCCCGAGCCGGGGATAGACCGCGCCGCTCACCGCAAGCTTCGACAACGGATCGTCACGGTGGGCGTCCCACCCGGCCGAGACGACCAGCGCCTCGGCGCCGAAGCGCCGGGCCGCCGCGACGATGTCGACCACCGCCTCGACGTATCCGGCGTCGCCGGTGCCGAAGGCAAGCGGCCGGTTGAGGTTGCAGCCTTCGCCCTCGCCATGGCCGGTCTCGTCGCCATAGCCGAGGAAATGCGGGTAGTAGGCCGACGGATCGGTGTGGACCGATCCGAAGAAGACGTCGCCGCGGGCATAGAAGATCGTCTGCGTCCCGTCGCCGTGATGGGTGTCGAAGTCGAGGATCGCCACCTTGTCGAAGCGCTCCCGCAAGAGCGCGGCGGCGATCGCCGCATTGTTGAAGAAGCAGAAGCCCGACGCCCGGTCGGCATAGGCGTGGTGGCCGGGAGGCCGGCAGAGGGCGAAGGCCGCGTCCTCGCCGGCCAAGACGGCGCGGGCCGCCGCGACGGCGCTCGCGGCCGATGCGAGGGCGGCGCGCGCGGTGCCTTCGGTCATCGCGCAGGAGAGATCGCCGACATACCAGCCGGCCTGGCCGAGGATGCCGGTCGTCTTCGGCCGGGGCCGCGCGCCGTTTTCGAGCGGCGTGCCGCCATAGGGGACGGCCGTCGCGAAATACGGGTGGACGTTGGGCAGCACCTCCGGCCCGGCATTCGGCAGCGCCTGGAAGCACTCGAAGGCGGTTTCGAGAAACGCCCGGTAATGCGCCGGATGGATTGTCTCGATCGCCGCCGCTTCGGCCGCCGCCGGCTCCTCGATCGCAAGACCCAGCCGGGCGAGGCTCTGCGTCAGGGTCGCGGCCCGGTCCGGATTCTCCAGCGGCCGCACCAGACGGCCGTGGACGCCGTATTGCGTCGGCCGGTGGTCCATCTGGGTTTTCGAGAAGAAGACCTTCATGCGTCTTGCACCCTCTTCGCTGTCGGATGCCGTGTCCTACCCGCTGCGGCCGGCTCGCGACAGGCCTTTCGCCCGGCCCGGCCGCGTCGCCCCGTCCGATGCCCCGCCGCGGCGTTTCTTCCCGCCCGCGACCGCTCGCGCCGGCTTGCGCCTTCTATCGGTCGGGACTAGGGTCCGCCCGCCTGTCAAGGGGCCGACGCCCGCCCCTTTTCGCGTCCAACCTTTATCACTGGAGACCAGACAATGGCGTTTCTTGCCGCCGCCCTCGATCGCGTGAAGCCTTCGGCCACCATCGCCGTTACCCAGAAGGCCCGCGAACTCAAGGCGAAAGGCCGCGACGTCATCGGCCTGGGGGCCGGCGAACCGGATTTCGACACGCCCGACAACATCAAGAACGCCGCGATCGAAGCGATCCGGCGCGGCGAGACGAAGTACACGCCGGTCTCCGGCATCCCGGAGCTGCGCCAGGCGATCGCCGCGAAGTTCAAGCGCGAGAACGGCCTCGACTACAAGCCGGAGCAGACCATCGTCGGCACCGGCGGCAAGCAGATCCTGTTCAACGCCTTCATGGCGACGCTCAACCCGGGCGACGAGGTCATCGTGCCGGCGCCCTACTGGGTGTCCTATCCGGAGATGGTCTCGATCTGCGGCGGCAAGACGGTTGTCGTCGAGACGCGGCTCGCCGACAATTTCAAGCTGACGCCGGAAGCCCTGGAAAAGGCGATCACGCCGAAGACCAAGTGGTTCCTGTTCAACTCGCCGTCCAACCCGTCGGGCGCCGCCTATACCGAGGCGGAGCTTCGGGCGCTCGCCGACGTCCTGATGCGCCACGAGCACGTCTGGGTGCTCACCGACGACATGTACGAGCACCTCGTCTACGGCGACTTCGTCTTCACGACGCCGGCCCAGGTCGAGCCGGGGCTCTACGAGCGGACGCTGACCATGAACGGCGTCTCGAAGGCCTATGCGATGACCGGCTGGCGGATCGGCTACGGCGCGGCGCCGGTGCATCTGATCAAGGCGATGGACATGATCCAGGGCCAGCAGACTTCGGGCACCTGCTCGATCGCCCAGTGGGCGGCGGTGGAGGCGCTGAACGGGCCGCAGGACTTCATTCCGAAGAGCCGCGAGATCTTCCAGGGCCGGCGCGACCTCGTCGTCGGCATGCTGAACCAGGCCCGCGGCATCGAATGCCCGTCGCCGGAGGGCGCCTTCTACGTCTATCCCTCGTGCAAGGGACTGATCGGCAGGAAGGCTCCGTCGGGCAAGGTGATCGAGAACGACGAGGATTTCGTCTCCGAGCTGCTCGAGACCGAGGGCGTCGCGGTCGTCCAGGGCTCGGCCTTCGGGCTCGGCCCGAACTTCCGCATTTCCTACGCGACTTCCGAGTCGCTGCTGGAGGAGGCCTGCGCCCGCATCCAGCGCTTCTGCGGCAGCCTCGACTGAGAATGCGAACACCTGTCGGACAGAACGACAGGTTTACGATCCGCAGGGGAGCCTTGCTGCTCCTCTGCGTCGGCTGCCTGACGGTTTCCGCCTTTCTGTGGAGCGTTCTCTATCTACGACTGACCGGCGTGTTCTCACCCATGGTGTCGGGTCGTTTGGTGGACGCGATCCTCATTGGCAGTGTCGCCGCCGTCGTCACCGTCTTGCCGCTGCTCCGGCTCCGCACGTTCGTGGCGGGTACCAGTGCCGTTCTGTCAAAAGACGGACTGCGTGCGCCCATGGTGTTTGGCGACCGGTTCATCCCTTGGGGCGACGTGGTGGCTGTGGAAGCCGAGCCAGACCGTCGTCTGGTGCGGCTGCTGCGACGAGAGCCCAGCCAAACAGATCGGCTTTTCCGGAACAATTGGTGCCTTGCGATATCGCTGCAATTCACCGATTTGTCCGTTGACGAGGCACTTCATCGCATGACCGCGACCTATCCAGGGTTGGCAGCGCGGATTCGGAGAGCCTGACCGGCCTCGCCCAAAAGAAAAAGCCGGGTTCCGAAGAACCCGGCGAAGCGTGGTCTCGAAAGACCGTATGGGAGGAAACAGCCGGACCGATCGACAGGGAGGAGAAGCCGATGCGTCCGACCGGTTTGAAACTAGTCCGTCAACATTGCTGAACAAAGAGCGAAGCGGCATGCCAGCCATGCATGGAGATCATAGCTTATTTCGATTGACGGCTCCGCAAATGCAGGAAATTGCACGGCATTTGCCGAACGCACGATAGAATGCTTCTATAATGGCCGAAAGTCCCATGCGCCGGGCGCAGGGCGGCCGCCGCGCCGGCACCTCAGGCCCGGCGGTTAACCATGGCGGGCCGTCACGCAACCGGCATCGGGGAAATCCGCCGCCCGCGTCTTACGCAGGTCGACGGAAAGTCTTAATCTCCCGTTAACATCCTGGTGCGTCGACGATCTGTCCGGCGTCGTTCCGTGAGGGGGAGCCCGCGTAAATGGGTGCATCGCAGTCCTACACCTTGCGGGGCCAGGTCTCGCGCCTCGACGCGACGACGCGGATCACGCTTTCCGTCCTCGCCCTCGCCAGCGGCGTCTACACTTATCTCGGCGTGCGCGAGCTTCTCGACGGTGACGAGACGACGGTGTTCCTCGGCGCCGTCGTCTATTCCTCCGCCGTCTCCGTCGCGATCTACGCCTTCTGGTCCTATCTCATGCGCTTCATGCCGCATGTGCGCAGCGGCCGCGGCATGCTCTATCTCGCCATGCTGCTCGGCTCGGCGATGATCATCGCCATGTCCTCCTGGCTCAACGCCTCGGCGCTCGCCGGCGCCGCGGCGCTGGAGCAGCACCTGTCGGTCACCACCGAGGCCTACCAGCAGAAGCTCAACGAGGCGCACGAGAACGCGCTCGCCGCCCAGAGCCTGTTGCCGGACATCCAGCTCGCCTCGCAGCGCTTCTCCGAACTCTCCGACCAGGAGGCGCGGTCCGGCATCCTCACCGGCACCTCGGGGTCGGGAACGGTGGTCCAGCTGCTGCGCCAGATGTCGAACCAGCTTTCCGGCCTGCAGGCCGAGATCGAGGGCTCGCGCGCCCAGGTGAAGACGCTGTTCGAGGAGGGCGGCCAGCATCTCGCGACGATGCGCAAGCTGGTGTCCTCGCGCGGCCCGATCGCGGAGCGGTCCAATGCCTATGGCGAAGAGGCGGTGGCGCTGTCGGGGCTGATCACCTCGCTGGAACAGACCTCGGTCGCCCCGGCGGTCCGCCGCGCCGCCGAGGATCTCGGCCGCAGCTTCATCGCCCCGATCGCCGACGGCACCGATGCGGAGCTGCGCGACCGGCAGAGCCGCGTCGTCGGCACCATCGAGGCGGCGGTGAAGACCCAGAGCCAGGCGCTGGCGACGGCCGCCGACGAGATCCTCGCCCGTCCCAAGGTCGAGGCGCTGCGCTTCACGCCGCTCTCGGCGCCGGAAGCGGTCATCCGCTACGCCCGCGACTTCCTGCCTTCCTGGGCGGGGGCGATCTCGATCGACCTTCTGCCCGCCGTGCTGATCTTCGTCCTGTGCATCGTGCAGGACGTGATCCGGCGCGAGGAGGGCGACGAGTTCGAGGTCGGCGAGATGAGCGCGGCCGAGATGATGCGCGCGCTGCGCATCCAGAAGCGCCTGCGCGCCGCCGAGCATGACGGCGGGCGGGAAGACGGGGCACCCTATTACGGCGAGATCGTCGGGCCGCCGGCCGAGGACGACGAAGAGGACGACATCGTCCAGCGCAATCGGCCCGGCACGGCGACGCCGTTCCCGAAATCCGCGGCGCGGTGAGCCCTGCCGATGCTCCGGCATGCTCCCGGACGATGCGGCCCGTCGCCGTTCCGGGCCTTCGCTGAAGCGGCCTTCCCGCCGCGCGCAGCGCCGCCGCATCCTGCGTTCGGGGCTGCGGCGGCGAGGCCGCTCTCCGGATGGAGGACCGCCTGATGATCGGCGAGGAGGCCCCGCCCGGCCGGATCGAGCGGCTGTTCGTGGCGTTGCCGGAAGGCTCGCTCCTGCGCCTCGTCTTCCTGGCCCTGGTCGGGGTCGCCGTCGCGCTCGTGGCGCTCGATTTCGAAACGATGCTCGATGCCTCGGCCGAGCGCGCGCGCCTCAGCCGCACCGAGCCCCTGCCGCTGCGGCCGCCGAAGCCCGGCGACCAGATCCGCCCCTATCTGCCGAAGACGATGCCCGTCGGCCCGGATCGCGGCGTGCCGACGCTGCCGGGCTATGACGGGCCGGTGGAGGGCGAGGCGCTGGCCGCACCGATGCGCTTTTTCGTCGGGCCGGGGGGCGAGGCGAGCGCCATCGGCCGCATCGAGCCGGGCACCGCAGAGGCCCTCCGGGAGTTTCTGGCGGAGCCGCAGGCCCGCGAGGTGACCACCCTCTACCTCCATTCGCCCGGCGGTTCGGTGGCCGATGCGATCGCCATGGCGCGGGACCTGCGCAGCCAGAAGATCTCCACCCGCGTGCCGGACGACGGCTACTGCGCCTCGGCCTGTCCGCTGGTTCTCGCCGGCGGCCTGACGCGGCGCGCCGGCGCCGGCTCCTGGGTCGGCGTGCATCAGGTCTACGCGGTTTCGGGCGACGAGCCGGGGCTTCTCAGCACCGTCGACCGCTCGATCGCCGAGATCCAGGCGACCACGGCAGCGTGCCAGACGCTTCTCGCCGAGATGGGCGTCGATCCGGCGCTCTGGATCAAGGCGATGGAAACGCCGTCGGCGAGCCTCTACGTCCTGACGCCCGAGGAATTGCGGCACTATCGGCTGGTTCGGCCGCTCCCCGACGGCGCCGGCTTCATCGGTCCGCCGGCGCCGTCCTATCCCGACATCCCGGCGGTCGAAACGGCCGGGACCGACAAAAAGGAGCCGCCTGCCGACGACGCGCCGGGAGATGCGGCGCCCGACCCGCCTGCCTGATCGTCCGGCGCCCGCCGCCGGACCGTCAGCGTTCGAACAGCCGGACGATGGCGAGCACCAGCAGCGTGACGATCACCGCGAGGATGGCGAGGATGTATTCGCCGAGGCCGCAGGCGAGCCCGATCGCCCCCGCGAGCCACAGCGAGGCGCCCGTCGTCAGCCCGTGCACCTTACCGCGCGACTGGATGATCGCGCCGGCGGCGAGGAAGGCGACGCCGCTGGTCACCGCCTCGACGACGCGAAGCGGGTCCGACCGGATCCTGTCGGCATCGACGCTGCCGATCAGGATTGTCATGAGCAGCGTGAAGAGACAGGCGCCGACGCCGACCAGCATATGCGTGCGCAGCCCCGCCGAGTGATGGCGCCATTCGCGCTCGAAGCCGATGGCGCCCGAACAGAGTAGCGCCGCGAGCAGCCGCACGAGCTGCACGGCCGCGGTCTGCAGATCGGGGCTTGCGAAGATCTCGCTCATGACGAAAAGACGCGTTGCGGCGCCGGATGGTTGCCTGGAGCATGATCCCGAAAAGTGGGAACCGGCTTTCGGAAGAGATCAAGCCGAAAAAGGAAGATGGAGCGGGAGGATGAGCGAAGCTCACTTCATCCCGCTGGCGGCGCCGGCCTCAGGCTTCGGCCGGTCGCGCGGCGAGCGCCAGGGTGCGGTCGAGAAAAGCGAAGAGGCTTTCCATGGCGGGCCGGCGATAGACTTCCGTCTCGAGCAGCGTCTCGTGGCGGGCCCCCTCGACGACGAGGCTCTCGACCCGGTCGCAGTCGAGCGCGTGCAGCGCTTCGGCGAGTTCGCCGATCGCCCGGCCGCCCCGCGTCGCCGGATCTTCCGAACCGCCGAGAAGGTGGATGGGCAGGCCGTGGGGAATCAGCGACAGCCCCGCCTTCGAGCCGCCTTCGAAGACCAGCCGCGCGATGTCCTCCATCATCGAGACGGTCGGAACGAAGCCGCAGAGCGGATCGCCCACATAGGCGTCGACCACCGCCTCGTCATGGCTGAGCCAGTCGAAGCCGGTGCGGCGCGGCGAAATCGACTTTCCCCAGGCGTCGAACATCGCGCGGCGCGACAGGTCGCTGCCGACATCCGATCCCTTCAGCGCCTTTTCGGCCTTGAGCGCGAGACGTCCGAGACGCCGCTCGAGCCCGTGCGAGACATCGGCGTTCCAGACGCAGAGACCAGCGAGATCGCGGCCGTAGCGTTCGCCGTAGTTCAGCGCGATCGTGCCGCCGAGGGAATGGCCGAAGACGACGACCGGCAGGCGGCCGAACCGCTCCAGCGCGAAGAGATGCACGGCGTGGCAGTCCCGCAGGACCTTCTCGGCCCCGCCGGACGTCGCGAACCGCCGCAGCGGCGCGTCCGGCGCCACCGTCGAGCCGTGGCCGCGATGGTCGTGGGCAAGGACGTGGAATCCGCGCGCCGCCAACTCGCTTGCGAAGCGGCCGTAACGGCCGGCATGCTCCGCAAGGCCGTGAAAGACGAGGACGATGCCGCGGGCCGCGCCCTCGGCCTCCTTGACCCGGAGATGCAGCGTCGCGCCCGACCGGCTGTCGATCGACTTTTCGTAATCGAACTGCAATGCTTTCCCGTCTCCCGGCGACATGTCCTGCAGGCGACATAGTGCGGCGGCGCGGCTTCTGAATGCGGCCGGCGGCGGCCGCGTCGATATGCGGTTTACGCCGGAGTTGTTGGCGTCTAGCTTGCAACGTCAGGATAGATGGGGACCACACGGCTCGAATCCTGGCGTGGCGGGCGGCGACGGGCGCCGTCACGCCGGCGCGGGGGCAAGAGGCGGTTGCGGCCGGAAGGCGGGAGGGTGGGTGACATGCGCTTGGTTGGTGCGGCGGCCGTGCTGGCGGTGATCGGGTGTGCGCCGTGTGCCGACGCGCAGGAGCCGCTCGACGGCTACGTCATCGCCCGTAAGGCCTGCGACGCCACCGTCTCGATCCGCGACGCCGCCGGCGGAAAGCCCGGTGCGACGCTCGAGGTCGACCACGCCTACCGTCTGATCGGCGAGAACGAGGTCAACGGGTCGCACTACTACGTGGTGCTGCCCGAGGCGGACCCCGCCCGCCGCTGGATCGAGAAGCGCTGCGGCGACTGGGTGCGGGTCGTCGCGCGGGGCGAGGCCTTCGAGCGTCCCGGCGGCGGGATCGCCGATGCGGGCGGGACCGACGGCGAAATGCCCGGCGACGGTCCAGACGGCAAAAGCGCCGGCAAGGCCCCGCTGATTGCCGATGCTGGTGCCAAGTCCGGCGGAACGACGGCAGGCGGCGGCCAGACGCGAGGCGGTGCGCCGGCGCCTGGCGGCGGAAGGCCGCGCGAATTCGTTCTCGCGATAAGCTGGCAGCCGGCCTTCTGCGAAACCCATGCGAACAAGGCCGAATGCCGGTCGCAGACCGCGACGCGCTTCGATGCCGACCACTTCACCCTGCATGGTCTCTGGCCGCAACCGCGGGGGCGCGAATATTGCGGCGTCTCCGCGCGCCAGCGCAGCGACGATCGGGCGGGGCGCTGGGAGGCGCTGCCGGAGGTCGCCGTCGATGCCGAGACGAGGGCGGCGCTCGCCGAGGTGATGCCCGGCACCCGGTCGGCGCTGGAACGCCACGAATGGCTCCGGCACGGCACCTGCTCCGGCACGTCGCAGGACGCGTATTTCGACGACGCGCTGGCGCTGGTCGGTGCGATCAACGCCTCGAAGGTGCGCGACCTCTTCGGAGCGAAGATCGGCGGCTCCCTGACCCAGGCCGAGATCCGCGCAGCCTTCGACGAGAGCTTCGGCGCCGGCGCCGGCAAGCGGGTGCGCATCGCCTGCTCGCGGGACGGCGACCGCCGGCTGATCGGCGAGCTGACGATCGGTCTCGTCGGCGAGATCCGGCCCGACCCCGACCTTGCGGCGCTCATCTCCGCCGCCCGGCCGACCGACGGCGGCTGCAACGACGGCGTTGTCGATGCAGTGGGCCTCCAGTAGGCCGCCGCGCCGACCGTCGGATCCGATCGTCCGGCAGCACGCCGCCGATCATGCCTGAGCTTCTGCGCGCCCGCAGGCGCCCCGCCGGGCGCCGCCCGTCACTGCGCCGGCGGCTGCTTCGCCGCCGCGTCGTCGCGCCAGAAGTTCGGAAGCTGGTAGCCGTAGAGCGGCGTCGTCTTCGGATGCCTGATGAACCACCAGCGGGCGAGCCTCTGCTCCGGCAGGTGGAACAGCGGCAGGACGTAGTGGCCGGAGATGAGGATCCGGTCGTAGGCCCTGACGGCGGCGACGAAATCCTCGCGTGAACGGGCGGTGACGATCTTCTGGATCAGCGCGTCGATCGCCGGATCGTGGGCGCCGGCATAGTTGAACGAGCCGTTGACGGTGCTCGCCTCCGAGCTCCAGCGATAGGCCTGCTCGGCGCCGGGCGACAGCGAGGCCGAATAGGCGGCGACGATCATGTCGAAGTCGAAGGCGTTCTTGCGGGCCTGATACTGCGAATCGTCGACGAGGCGGACGCTCGCGGCAATGCCGAGGCGGGCGAGCGTGCGGGTGTAGGCTTCCGCCATCTTCTCCTGTTCGGGGGACTGGACGAGGATTTCGAAGGAAAGCGGCGTGCCGTCCGGGCCGACAAGCCGGCGGCCGGCGAAGCTGTAGCCGGCGCCCTGGAGTTCCTTCAGCGCCTCGCGCAGCACCGCCCGGTCGGAGCCCGATCCGTCGCTGACCGTCGGCCTGTAGGTGCCGTCCATCACCGCGGGGTCGACGTCGCCCGGATAGGGCGCGAGCAGCGCCTTCTCCTTCTCGCTCGCCGGCCGCCCGAGCGCCGAGAGCTCGGAGTTCTGGAAAAACGACCCGGTGCGCTGGTAGGCGCCGTAATAGAGGTTCTTGTTCGCCCATTCGAAGTCGAAAAGCATCGACAGCGCCTTGCGAACCTGCCGGTCGGCGAAGACCGGGCGGCGGGTGTTGAAGACGAAGCCCAGCATGTTGGCCGGTGCGCCGGTCTCGAAGGTCTCCTTCACCACCCGGCCGTCGTTGACCGCCGGAAAGTCGTAGGCGGTGCGCCAGTGGCTCGGATCGCCCTCCAGATAGACGTGGCAATTGCCCTTCTTGAAGGCCTCGAACTGGGCGTTGGAATCGCGGTAGTAGTCGATCACCACCTTGTCGTAGTTGAAGGTACCGGCGCGGATCGGCAGGTCCTTGGCCCAGTAGTCCGGGTTCTTGCGGTAGGTGATCTCCTGGCCGGGCTTGACGTCGTCGATCACGTAGGGCCCGGAGCCGATGACCGGCTTCAGCGTCGTGCGCTCGAAGGTCTTCTCGTCGAAGGCGTGCTCGGGCAGCACCGGCAGTCCGGAGATCAGGAGCGGCGTCTCGCGGTCGGCCGTCTCGTCGAAGGTGAAGCGGATGCCGTCGTCGCCGACCTTCTCGATCTTCACCGCCGGCCGCAGCCAGTTGGCATACATCGGCCGGCCGTATTCCCTGAGCATGCGCACGGTGAAGAGCACGTCTTCCGGCGTCACCTTCGTGCCGTCGGAGAACTTCGCCCGCGGGTCGAGGTGGAATTCGACGAAGGAGCGCTTGTCGTCGGTCTCGACGGTCTTGGCGAGCAGCCCGTACATGGTGAACGGCTCGTCCGGAGAGCGCTGCATCAGCGGCTCGAAGACGAGATTGCCGAACTCCTTGTCGAGCCAGATGCCGCGGGCGGTGGTCAGCGCGCCGCGGACGATGACCGGGTTGAGGTTGTCGAAATTGCCGAAGACGCAGTAGCGCACCGTGCCGCCCTGCGGCGCCTCGGCATTGACGTAGGGCGGCACCTTGAAGTCCGGCGGCAGCGCCGGCTCGCCCTGCATGGCGATCGCATGTGCCGGCTCGGCCCGGGCTGCGGTGGCGGCGCAGAGCGGGACGAAGCCGAGGATTGCGGCGCAGACGGCGGCGAAGGAGTGGCGCATGCGTGGGTTCCCGGGTTGCCAGCTTCGATTGACTGCCGGCGCTTGTTTCGCCGCAGATCGGCGGGAATGAGGCACAGGCCGGGTCAGGCGGCCCGTCTGCGGACGGCCATCGGCGACGTCGCCCGCCCGCGGCGCGCGGCCACACCCCTCCCGTTCTGCGGAGTCTAGCCGCGGCGGCGCGATTTGCCCACCGGCAATCGGCCTCCGGGAATCGGCCAACGATAGCCGGGTAGACGTGTCGCTGCCCCTGCCGACGCGAAAGAGCCCCGGATCGGGCGATCCGGGGCTCTTCGCAAGGCGGCGCCGCGTCTTCTGAAGCGGCCTAGCCGTCGAACCGACCGGAGGCGTGGGCGAGCATCGTGTAGACCTTGCCGGTATCCGAGGAGAGATAGCTCCGCGAGACGCGGTTCTCCGGATCGTTGCGGGAGATGTCCTGCAGCAGCGCCTCGAAGTCGGCGATGTAGCGGTCGACCGCCTCGCGGAATTCCAGGTCGCGCTGATACTTGCGCCGGATGTCGTCGAAGGTCTGCTGGCCCTGCATGGTGTAGAGCCGGCGGGTGAAGACGTTGCGCTCGCCGCGCCGATAGCGGTCCCAGAGCTCCACCGAGGCGTTGTGGTCGATCGCCCGGGCGATGTCCATCGACAGCGAGTTCAAGGACTCGACGACGTGGTCGGGCGAGCGTTCCGGCGTCGCCTGTGTCCGTCCGGCGGCATTGCTGCCGGACGCACCCTGGGTGGCCGCCGGCGCCTGCGGCTGGGCGAAGTCGGATCCGAACGGATCCTCGTCCTGCGAGGCGCGCCGCAGGAGGTTCGACACCCAGCCCGTGCCGCGTTCGGCCTCGCCGCGCGGCTGGTCGGCCGCCGGCCGGTTCGTCTCTTCCGGCCGTGACGGCCGCGCCGCTGCCGCACCGTTCGAGCCGAGGCCGGTCGCCGCGCTACCCGTGCCGGCGGAGCGGGCGAAGGGCGCCGCCTGGCCGGAGGACGTGCCAGCCGGGGCGGAGGACCCGGCCGGCCGCGACGTCGTGCCGCCCGGCGCGGGGCGCGAGGGCGCCGGCTGCTGGGCCGGAGCCTGCGAGCGCGGAGCCTCGCTCGCCGGCCGCGCCGGCTCGCTGCGCTGCGGCTCGTAGCTCGAGCCCCTGAGATCGCGGGCGAGGTTGCCGTCGGTCATGAAGGAGGCGGCGATCTCGTTCTCGATGTCGAGCGTGTCGTCGTCGAAGTCGAAGTCGGGCTTGGCCGGTTCGGCTTCCTTGCGCGCCGGGGTGGCCTGCGGTTCGGCGCGGGCCTCGCGCTGCGGCCGCGCCGGGGCCGGCCGCGAGCGGTCGGCGACGTCGAGGGCCCGGCCCGACTGGGACACGATGTCGGACAGTTCGCGCAGCGCCCGGATCTGGTCGGAGACCGCGCGCCGCATGGCCTCGGTGGTCGACCGCGTCTCCTCCGGAAGCTCGAAGACCCCGCGCTTGATCTCGGACCGGGCGGTTTCGAGCTCGGCCCGGATCGTCGCCGCGGCCTCGCGGATCTCCTCGGTCGACCGGTCGAAGCGGGCACCCGCGTCGCCGAGCGCCGCCGCAACCGATTCGCGCAGCGCCGCCGCCGTCTGCAGCGAACGCTGCTCGGCCTCCTGCATCTGCCGCTCGACGTCGCCGAGCGAAGAGCCGACCTCGCCGGCAAGCCGCTCGGAGATCATCCGCGAACGCTCTTCGGCGCGGTCGAACAGGCCGCCGACCACCTCTTCCAGCGAGCGCATCAGACCGCCGATCTCCTCGGACCGCGTCAACAGGCCGGACGACAGCTCGTCGAGGCCGGCATGGCCGTTCTCCAGAACCTGGCGCAGCCCGCCCTCGCGCTGTTCGAGCAGCCCGACGGTCTCCGACAGCACCGCGCCGTGATCCTGGAAGCGGTCGGCCATCGCCGCGATGCGCGAGAAGGCGGCCGTCGACAGCTGGTCGAGCTTGCCGACATTGTCGTCGAGCATCCGCGCGCTGAGCGAGATCGAATTGGTCGCGTCCTCGGCGTCCGCCGCGAAGCGGGCGCCGCTTTCCTTCAGGATGCCGTCGATCGCGCCGAGATTGCCGGCCGTCTCCTCGACGAGGCCGCGCAGCGAGCTCGACGTCTGGGCGAGCCGCCCGATCAGCGAGCCGACGTCGCGCTGCAGCTGTTCGCGCATCTCACCGACCATGCCGACCGTCGAGGCCGCCCGTTCGTCCAGCGCGCCGAGGATGGCGTCGGAGGACTGGGTGAGGGCGGCGATGGTGTCCTGCGCCCGGCGCCCCAGCGCCGCGGCCAGCGAGGCGTTCTCGGCCCGCAGCCGTTCCGCCGCGTCGCGCGTCGTCACCTGGAGCAGGCGCGCGAGTTCGGTCCCGCCGTCGCCGATCTGGGCGATCATCGGCCGCGCCTCTTCCTCCAGCATCCGTCCGATCTCGGCGTTGCGGGCCGAGAGCATGGCGGCGAGGGTGCGGGTCTTCTCCTCGAGCTCGTCGTTGATCACCCGCGTGCGGGTGGCGAGTGCGCGCTCGGTCTCGCTCATCCGGCCGGCGAGTTCCTCGCCCACCGTGCCGGCGCTTTCGAGAAGGCTGGTGCGCGCACGCTCGGTCTCCAGCCGGATGATCTCGGAGATCGCCGCGATCTGGCTGGAGAGGTCGCCGCCGCGGTTGGCGATTTCGTCGCGCACGTTCTCGGCGTCCTGCAGGAGCTGGCCGGAGACCGTCGCGACCTCGCCGCGCAGCTGGCCGACGACCCCCGAGACCTCGGCGCGGATCGCCTCGGTGGTGGCGACGAGCTCGTCGCGCAGCCGCGCCGTCGATGCGTCGATCTCGCCGGTGACCGGGTTTTCCGCCAGGAGCCCGGCGAGCCGCTGGGTCGTCGCTTCGAGTTCGGCCGAGAAGCTGTCGGCGCGCGCCTCCAGAGCAGAGGCGATGTCGCCGGTGGCGTTGCGCATGGCGCCGGCGGCGCGATTCACCCGCTGGGTGAAGTCGTCGCCGGAGACCTTCAGCGAGCCCTGTGCCGTTTCGGCGAGTTCGCCCATGCGGGCGATGGCCTGCTCGAACTCGGCGGCGAGGCGGGTGCTGTCGCCGGCAAAGCGTGACTGGTTGTCCTCGGCGATGCGGCGCAGTTCCTCCGACGCCGCCGCGATCTTCTCGGCGAAGGCCTCGGTGTTGCGGTCGAACTCGCCCGCCACGATGCCGGAGATGCCGGAGAGCGTGTCGACCAGCGTCATGCGCTGCTGGCCGAGCTGCTCGCGGACCTCGTCGGCCTCGCGCCGGATCTCGCCGGTGAGGCCGGCGATCTGGGTGGCCAGAGCCTCCGCCTCGGAGGCGAAGCGCGAGCGCGATTCCGCCGAAAGCGAGCGGATGACCTCGGCGGAGCCGGAGATCGTCTCGGCGATCTTGCCGCCTTCGCTGACCAGCTTGGAGCCGGCTGTCTCGGTGCGGCTGGTGAGCTCGTCGGCGAGTTCCTGAAGCCGCGTCGTGAGCCGCTCGGCCTCGCCGGCGATGCGGGAGCGGGCTTCCTCGCTGGCGGTGTCGAACAGCCGCGAAATGTCGCCGACGCTCGCCGAGACCTTCTCGCTCTCGGCCATCAGGCCTTCGCGGGCACGGCCGGCTTCCGCCGCCATGGCGGCCGTCGCCTCCGAAACCGTGCCGCGGATCGCCTCGGCGAGGGTCGCGGCGCGCGCGTTCAGCGTGCGCTCGACATTGCCGAGGCCGCGTTCGAGGGCCGTCGAGATCGCCTCGGTGCGCTGGTCGAGCGCCCCGACGAGGCTCGACGAGCCGCGCTCGATGACCGCGAGGAGATCCTCGCGCCGGCCTTCCAGGGTCTGCGAGACGTCGCCCACCGACTGCTCGATCGTCCGCCTGACGTCGTCGGCGCGGTCCTCGAAGGTTGCGGCGGCGGAGCTGACGGCTCCCTCGATGAGCGAGGCCAGGCTGTCGCGCCGCTCGTCGAAGGCGGTGGCGAGCTTGAGATCGGCTTCGAACAGGGCGTCCGAAAGCGCCGACACGCGCTCTTCGAGCGTCGCGGCGAGCGCCGCCCGTCCGCCCTCGATCTGCCGACCGAATTCGTCCCGGCGCTCGTCGAGCGCGGCGAGAAGCGTTCCCTCCGACCCCTCGACCAGCGACTGGATCGCCGCGAGGCGGCCGTCGAGGCCTTCCACCAGGATGCCGCGGGCGTCCTCGATGATCGCCCGAAGCGTCGCCGTGCGGCCGTCGAGATTCTCGCCGAGCCGGCTGATGCGTTCGCCGATTTCACCCGAGATCGCGCCGATGCCTTGATCGAGGGCGCCGGAAACCTCGTCCCGGCTCTCCGAGAGGAGGCCGCGCAGACGCTCGATGCGCGCGTCGAGGCTGTCGCGGACGCCGGCTTCGGCAGTCTGCGAAACCGCGGTGAGTTCGGCGATGCGCGCTTCGATGGACGACGCGAGGGATTCGCCATTGCCGCGCAGTTCGCTCGACAGGCCCTCGACCGAGGCGGCGATCGTCCGACGCAGCTGCTCGACCTCGCCGGAAAGCCCGGTGGCGATGTCGCTGCGGGCGCCTTCCGCGGCCGCGGAAAGCCGCGACAGCCGCTCGTCGAGACCCTCGACGACCATCGACAGGGCGCTTTCGATCGCGACGAGCTGGCTGCTGGCGGCGATCGAGACGTGGTCCTCGAAGCCCTGGGTGCGCTCGTCGAGCTCGGCGCGGAACCGGCCGGTCTCGGATTCGACCGTCCCGACCAGCGCGGTCCGGGTCTCCTCCAGCGACTTGCCGAGCGAGCCGATGCGATCCGACAGATCGCCGACGATCGAGGTCACCACCTCGTCGAAGCCGGTCGCGACGTTGCGCAGCCGCTCGTCGATCGCCGTGGTGACCCGCGCGGCCATTTCGTCGCCGATGGTCTTCAGCGAGGCCGAGCGACGCTCCAGCGCCTCGCCGAGTTCCTCCTGGCGAGCGTCGAAGCTCGACAGCAGCGCGTCCTGCGCCTCGCCGATCAGCCGCTCGCTGGCGTGCAGCCGGTCCGCAAGGCCGGTGTTGAGCTCGGACGTGCGACGGTCGAGATTTTCGAGCAGCGTCTGAGACTTTTCGTCGATCGTGTTGACGAAGCTCGAGCTTTCGCCGTCGAGCGTCTTCTGCAGCTCGGCCCCGCGCGAGGCCAGGGTCGCGGCGATGGCGTTGATCCGCTGGTCGAGCGAATTGACGATCGAATCCTGCGACATCGTCAGGAGTTCCTCGATCGCGCCGCGCCGTTCGTCGAACAGCGACGAGAAGGCGGCGGCCTTTTCGTCGAGCCCGCGGGCGAGCAGGCCCTCGGTGGTGCCGACGGCCTCGCGGATCTCGCCGAGCACCGCCTCGATGCGCTCGGCGACGCTGCCGGTCTTCTGGTCGAGATCTTCGGCGAGCAGCCGCTGGGCTTCGTCGAGCGCCTTGACGAAGCGCTGCGACTGGCCGGCGAGGGTGCGTTCGAGGAGCTGCATGCGGCTCGCAAAGCTCGATTCGAAGCCTTCCGCGACGCGGCCCATGACGACCTCGATCTCGTCGCGGCGCTCGGAGAGCAGGCCGTGGATCCGCTCGGCGGCGCTGTCGAGCTTGCCGGCGACCTCGTCGGCGCGTTCGCCGAGGGCGCCGATGCGGCTGTCGGCGGCGAGATCGAAGGAGAGGAGCCGCTGGTCCAGCGCCTCTGCAAGGCTGCCGGTGCGTTCGCTCAGAAGGTCTTCGAGGCCGGTCACCCGGTCGGTGAGGAGCGTGCGCAGTTCGGCGGTGCGGGCGTCGAGGCTGCCGCCGGCATTGGCGACGGCGCCCTCGGCGAGTTCGGAAAGCTCCGAATGGCCCTTCTCGAACGCCCCGACGATCTCCCGGGTGCGTTCGGCCAGCGACTGGGCGAAGGCGATGGAGCGGTCGTTGAGGGCGGAGGAGACGCGCTCGGTCGAGACCTCGATGGCGTTGGCGCGGTTCTCGATGGCGGCGATCAGGGCCGGTCCCCGCTCGCCGAGCGCCTTCTCGATCGTCTCGATGCGGCGGTCGAGGCCGCCGAGCATCTGGGTGTTGTTGTCGGACAGGAGCTGCTCGATGCGCGCGGTGCGCTCGCCGAGTTCGGTCTCGGAGGCCTTGAGGAAGCGGTCGGCGCTGTCCTCCAGACGTGCACGGCGCCCGTCGATCTGCTCGGCGATGCCGGTCTGGAAGCTGTTGCCGTGCTTTTCGATCGCTTCGAGCCGCTCGTTGAACAGCGTCTCCAGCCCGTCGAGGAAGGTCTCGCCCTGCAGGCGCATGGTGAGCGCGCGGTCGTCGAGGACGGCCGACAGCCCTTCGACGAACCTGTCGCCATATTCGGAAAGCATCTCGGTGCGCGAGCGCACGAGACCCGTCGCCGCATCGGCCGAGGAGATCAGCCGCGTGACGATCTCGTTGCCGGTGGCCGTCAGCTGCTCGGTGATTTCGCCGGTGCGGGTGACGAGCCGTCCGGTCGTGGCGTCGAGGGTGCGGTTCGCCGTCTCGGCGGAGGCGGTCAGCTGGCGCACCGCTTCGTCGGAAGAAGTGCCGAGTTCGGCAACGAGTACCCGGGTTGTGTCGGTCAGCGAGGCCGACAGCGCCGCGCCGCGTTCCGCAAGCGTCGAGACGGCGCGGCCGAAATGACCGTCGACCTCGCCCGACAACCTTTCGAGCTGCGCGGCGATCGCCCGTTCGGTCGTCTCGCCGGCCTCGGTGATGCTGCCGGCGGCGCTCTCCGCGCCGAGGGTGAGGCCGACGACGAACTGGTCGCTCGCCTCGCGCATGTCGGCTTCGAGCGCCGTCGCCCTTTCCCGGAAGTCGCCGATGAGCGCCTGGCTGCGGGTGGCGAAGTCCTGCGACAGAGCGGCGTTCTGCTCGGCCAGCATCCGCGAGACGCTCTCGCCGGTCTCGCCGAGCTTGACCACCGCGGCCTCGCTGGAAGCCACGATCGCGCCGAGCAGCCGCTCGTTGGCGCCGTTCGTCTGCTGCAGCAGGGAGGCGGTCTTGCTGTCGTAGGCCTCGAAGAGTTCGCGGCTGCGGCCGTCGAAGTCGGCAGCGAGCTGCTGGGTGCGCTCGTCGAGGCTGCGGGAGATGGTCTCGCCGGTCTCGCCGAGTCGTGCGACCGCGGTCTCGCCCGAGGTCGTGATCGCGGCGAGGAGTCGCTCGTTGGCGCCGGTGGTCCGTTCGACGAGGGACGCGGTCTTGGTGTCGTAGGTTTCGAAGAGGTCGCGGCTGCGGCCGTCGAAGTCGGCGGCGAGCTGCTGGGTGCGCTCGTCGAGGCTGCGCGAGACGCTTTCGCCGGTCTCGCCGAGCCGCGCGACCGCGGTCTCGCCAGAGGAGGTGATCGCGGTGAGGAGCCGCTCGTTGGCACCGGTGGTCCGTTCGACCAGCGACACGGTCTTGGTGTCGAAGGCGTCGAGCAGCGCCTGGCTGCGGCCGTCGAATTCGGCGGTGAGACGCGCCGTCCGCTCGTCGAGCGTGCGCGACACGTCCTCGCCGGCCGAGGCGATCTGGCTGGTGGCGTTCTCGGCGGTGAAGGAGATGTCGGCGACGAGGCGGTCGCCGAGGTCGGTCATCCGCGAATCGAGGACCTGGCTCTTCTCGTCGAACAGGGTGACGAGCTGCTGGCTGCGGCGCTCGACGTCGTCGGCGAGGCTGCGGCTGCGCGCTTCGCTCTCGCGGGCCAGCGTCTCGTTGGTCTCCTGAAGGCGCCGCACGCCGTCGTCGGCGCTGGCGGTGATCCTGCCGATCAGCGCTTCGGAATCGGCGACGATGGTGTCCTTGATGCCGGTCGCGCGCTCGCCGAGCAAAGCGACGATGCTGGCGCTGCGCTCTTCGATCTCGCCGCCGATCCGGCCGGTGCGGCTGTCGAGGTCGCCGCCGATCTTCTCGCCGATCTCGATCAGCTTGTGGCCGGCATTCGCCGCCACCTCGTCGAGACGGGCGAAGAGCGAATCGCCCTCGGCCGTCATCTGCTCGCGCAGCGACTTGCCGCGTGCCTCGAACAGCTCGGAAAGCTGGTCGTTGCGGGTTTCGTAGTCCTTGATGAACTGGGCGCTGCGCTCGTCGATCAGCGCCGTGAAGCGCTCCGAGGCGTCCTCGATGCGGCCAAGCACGGCGTCGGACGTCGTCTCGACGTCGCCGACCAGCCGCTGATGCGAGCCGAGGACCGCCGAACGCAGACGCTCGGCGTGCGACAGCATCGCCTCGCGCTCGTTGCCGAGATCCTGGACGAGGGCGCGGATCTTCACCTCGTTGTCGGCATAGGCCCGCTCGAGCGCGCTGACTTCGTTGCGCACCACGGTTTCGAGGTTCGAGGTGCGCGACAGCGCCCGCTCGACGCCCTCGGCGAGGCTGGAGATTTCCCGGCGCACGGCCTGGCCGACGCTCATGACGCGCTCGGTGGCGACGCTTTCCGGTTCCGCGAGGCGCAGGGCGACCTCGGCGAGCGACCGGCTCATCAGCCGGAGATCCGCCGAGCGCCGGACCATCAGGCCGATCGCGAGAAACAGGATCGGCGGCAGGACCCAGAGCGCAGCGAGGGCGAGCAGCTCGCCCTGGCGCTGCGGATCGGACAGACCGCCGGCGAGCGTCCCGAAGTCGGAACCGTAGATCGACGCTGCGCCGACGGCGACGGCGCCGACCCAGATGACGGAGGCGAGGAGGGCGATCCAGATCGGCGTCCTCGAAGCGCGCCGCTGCAGCAGTGCCTCGGCCCAGACGGCGTTGCGCCGCGCCTCGTCGTTCGCGGCGGGCTGGCTGTAGGCGCGCGGCTGCTCGCCGAAGGGCGCACGGGCGTCGTCGGCCTGGGGACGGGAACGGGCCTCCTCAGGCCCTGTTTTCGCACGCTCGGCGTCCGGGGCGGCCTTCGCCGCGGCGGCAGCGCCGGCGGCTGCTCCCGCGGCGGCGGCACCGGCTGCACCGGCTGCCGCCGCATCGGCGGCCGATCTTTCGGGAGTCGCCTCGGCGCTCGCCGCGGCGGCCTCTCCCTCCTCGTCGCGCAACTGGCCGGCGGTCTCGCTGATCTGGCGTTCGAAGTCCTCGAGCGACAGGACGACGTCGAGATTCTCCTCGCTCGCCGTCTCCTCCAGGTGGCCGGTCGCGGGCTTCGCCGCATCGGCGGCTTCGGCCTCCTCGATCGAGAGATCCGCCAGCGCCTCTTCCAGCTCGTTGACCTGATCGTCGGAAAGCTGGTCGAAGGGTTTCGTCTTGGACATGGCCGTCGCGCCCCGATACTCTCTACATTTGCCCCGAGAACGCGGAGCCCGGTTTTTTCCGGCGCTTCCGCAGGCCTCTTCCCCGGCGCGCCCGCCCGCCGCCGGACAGCGGTCGGGGGCACGCAAAGGCGGCAATTCCCTGCTCTAGAATGTTAGTGGGACGGCGGTCTGAAAGAAACCGTAAAGCCGGCCGATCCCTGCAAGTTTAAACATAAGGTTAACACCGGCGGGAGAATTGCGAATTTTTTCGGCGCCGGCCCTGCGGGACAAGGCCCCGCAGACGAAGTTCATGCAAGCCCGCGGCGGTCCCGCGCCGCGGATTTTCCCTCAGAGCTTAACCAATCGCACACCGAACCGCGAGACGATTTCGGAGAGGATGCCGGAAATCGCGGCAGGGCCGCGCGTGTGCGGCGGGCGAAGGAGGATGGCATGACGCAATCCCTCGAATCGGGCGGCGAGCGCGACGGCGAAACCCGCCGTGCTTCCGCCGGGCCGCGGCTTCCGTCGCGGCTTTCGCCGATCGACCTCGTGCATCTGGCGCATCAGACGGCGGGCGACCGGGCGCTGGAGGCCGAAGTGATCGGGCTTCTCATCGCGCAGATCGACCGGGCGCGCCCGGCGATCGAGCGGGCGGGACCGACGGAGCGCTCGCGGCTCGCCCATGCGCTGAAGGGCGCGGCCCGCAATCTCGGCGCCTTCCGCCTCGCCGAGGCGGCGGAAGACCTCGAGCGCGATCCGGCGCTGCCCTCGGTGGTCCGGGCATTCCTCGACGAGCTCGACCGGACCGGCCGCTTCGCGCGCGAGATCGCCTGACCGGCGGTCCGGGCGCGTCGGGGCCGGGCGCGGCGGCGGCGACGCGCGATCCGGCCTCCCGGCGGTGCGGCCATCGCGCGGCCGGTTGATCGTTTCGATTGACTTGAGGCCTGGAGCCTCTCTAACACCGGCATTCCGGCGCAGCGTCACGCCGCATCCCGGGGCGGGCCTTGGCCGGCGCCTTCGGCGGATGCGGCCACGGCGCCGCGCCGTCCTCCCCGTGATACGAGGCTCTCCAGGCATGACCAAGATCATTTTCCAGACCGTCGATCAGACCCGCTACGACATCGACGCGCGGGACGGGACGACCGCGATGGAGAACGCGGTGCGCAACGACGTGCCGGGGATCGAGGCGGAATGCGGCGGGGCCTGCGCCTGCGCGACCTGCCACGTCTATGTCGACGAGGCGTTTCGCGACGTGGTCGGCGAGCCCGAGCCGATGGAAGAGGACATGCTGGACTTCGCCTACGAGCCGCAGCCGAATTCGCGGCTCTCCTGCCAGATCAAGATCCGGCCGGAACTCGACGGCCTCGTCCTCTACGTCCCGGAACGCCAGGGCTGACCGCTCTTGCGGGTCAGTTGCTGGCCTGTTCGCTGATCGCCCGCGAGAACGCCTTTCGCAGGCGGAAATTCACCTCGCGTCCCTCGATCGTGTCGAACTCGATCTGGGCGCGTTCGTGGCCGGCGAGATAGCGGCGGGTGACGGTGTTCACCATCGCCTCCATGCTCTGGCAGGTGCGCTCCGGCCGCAGGTTGCGGATCGCCGATTCCATCCGCTTCAGCCAGTGCTTGGCGATCGCCGAATGGCGCGCCTCGTGGCGGCGGATGTCCTTTTCCAGCGTCTCCCAGATCAGCTTGGTGCGGGGCGAGACGCGCTTCGGCTCGATCCATCGCGGCAGCGTCGTCTCGAGCTGCAGGCTGAGGTTCGTCCGGTCGACGGCGCAGCCCTCGGGCGTCGCCTTGTAGGTGACCTTGCCGTCGAACTTCACCTCCGTCGCGCCGGGATGGCGGATGCCGGTGTCGGCGACGAAGGGGCCGTGATTGTTGAGGTCCCGGTCGAGCTCGCCGAGCGTCGCGCCGCGCACCGCGAAATAGGTGGTCTTCTCGTGGATCGATGCTGCGTCCGCGACGGTCGGAAGGGCGAGACCCGCCGCAACCATCAACAACCCGAACCTCGATGCCATCTTCGCCGCTCCGGGAAAGGTCGATTGAACGATTGCCAACGGTACCTGAACCCGGAACGGAAGCAAGCGCGGCGGCGGAGATAATTGCGCCGAACGTCCCGGAGGGCTAACGCAATGGCGTCGGCCCCGTCGGCGCGCGGCATCCGCGACGCTGCCGGCGAGACCCGCGGCCGGGCCGCAAGGAGACACGCGATGGACGTCATTCAACCGCGCGGCGGGACATGGAAGCTGGCGCACGGGCGCGAACTCGTGCTCGGCGAGACCGCGGCGATCATGGGCATCCTCAACGCGACGCCGGATTCCTTTTCCGACGGCGGCCGCTACGCCTCGGTGGAGGCGGCGGTCGCCGAGTCCCTGCGCATGGTCGAGCAGGGGGCAGCGATCGTCGACATCGGCGGCGAATCCACCCGGCCCGGCGCGACGCCGGTGGACGCGGCGGAGGAACAGCGGCGCATCATGCCGGTCATCGAGGAACTGGTGCGGCGTTCCGACTGTCTGGTTTCCGTCGACACCTACCGTTCCGAGACCGCCCGCGCGGCCGTCCTCGCAGGTGCGCACATCATCAACGACGTCCATGGCGCGCAGCGGGATCCGGCGATCGCCACGGTCGCGGCCGAGACCGGGGCAGGGCTCTGCCTGATGCACACCGGGCGCGGGCGCGAAAAGCTTGCCGACGTCGTCGAGGACCAGTTCCTGTTCCTGCGCCGGTCGCTGGAGATCGCCCGGAGCGCCGGCGTGGCGGAGGCGGCGATCGTCCTCGATCCCGGCTTCGGCTTCGAGAAGGACGGGCCGGAGAACCTCGTCCTCCTGGCGCGTCTGCCGGAGGTCATGGCCCTCGGCTTTCCGCTGCTCGTCGGGACCTCGCGCAAGCGCTTCGTCCGCGGCGCGATCGGTCGGCAGGATCCCGAGCCGGACATCGCCTCGGCCGCGACGAGCGTCCTTTTGCGCGAGCGGGGCGCCGACATCATCCGCGTCCACAACGTTCCCGCCAACCGCGATGCGCTGGCGATCGCCGACGCCATGCGGCGCGCCCTGAAGGGCGAGCGATGGTGAGGGCGCATCTCGGCCTCGGCGGCAATCTCGGCGATCCGGGCGCGACGATGGCGGCGGCGCTGCGGGCGATCGACGCGCGCGACGACTGCGCGGTGGTCGCCGTCTCGCGGCTGTTCAGGACGCCGCCATGGGGAAACACCGACCAGCCGGACTTCATCAACGCCTGTGCGGCGCTCGACACGACGCTGTCGCCGCGCCGGCTCCTCGATCTGGCGCTCGCCACCGAACGGGACTTCAACCGGGTGCGCGCCGAGCGGTGGGGGCCGCGCACCCTCGACATCGACGTTCTCGACTATGCCGGCGAGACCTGGAACGATGCGGATCTGACGCTGCCGCATCCGCGCATCGGCGAGCGCGCCTTCGTGCTCGTGCCGCTCGCCGACATCGCGCCCGGCCTCGTCGTCGGCGGCGCCCGGGTGGCGGACCTGGCGGGCGCGGTGGATGCCGGCGGCATCGTCGCCGTCACCGCATCCGGCGACTGGTGGCGGGGCTGAACGGCCGGCCCGGATAGACTGTCAGGCGGCTTTGCGGCCGACCCGGCTGAAGCACGCCACCCTGCGATCCGCGGCGCCGCGCCGCTGCGCAGTTTTGTCGCAGGCTACCTGGACATGCTTGCACGGCCTGCGGGAATTCGCTCAAAACAGGTGGCTAAAGAAACTGCAGCGGGCGGCACGGACGATGCATCGTCGCTTGACGTCGAGCGGAAGCGTCGCCCTCGGCTGCGGTCTGCTCGCAGCATCCTTCGGAACGATCGACGGCCTCGACTGGCTGAGCGGCCGGGGCCGGCTCGTCGGTTGGTCGCAGAATCTCGCGACGGCACCGCTCGCCGCGCTCTGCTTCGTCCTTGCGGGAATCGGCATCGCCTCCGCAGCCTCCCGAAGGCGGCTGATCGCCAGGGTGCTCGCCGCGCTGCTCGTCGTCCTCGTTCTGTGCAATCTCGGCCTTCACGCCCTCAATGCGGAAGGATTGCCGGCCGAATGGCTGGTCGGCGATGCACGCAGCCGCCATGCCGTCATGTCCTGGGCGACAAGCCTCTGCTTCGCGCTTGCCGCCATCAGCTTGCTGTGCGCGGATGCCGAGAAAGGGGTCCTGTCGACGGTAGCGACGGTCGCCGCATCGGCAGGACTGGTGATCATCGCGGTCTCGCTCGTCGGCATCCTCTTCGACGTCCGGTCGATCTACTCCGTCACGTTCTTCGTCGGTCATGCCCTGTCGTCCGGGCTGGCGTTCCTCCTGTGCTTCGTGGGCCTGCTTTTGCTCGAGCCGAAGCGCGGCTGGGTCTCGATCCTGCTGGATACCGGCGCAGGCAGTATCGCCGCGCGCAGGCTGCTCCCGCTGATGATCTGCGTCGTGGTGGGCGTCTGCTATGCCGGCTATCGGATGATCGCGCAGGGCCTCCTGCCCTTGGCGCTCGTCGTCAGCATCATCGCCGCGCTGACCGCGCTCCTCCTCGGTGCGAGCGTCCTGTGGGCGGGCCGGCGGCTCAACGAGCGCGAGGCGGAGATCGCGCGCGTGACGACGGAGCTCGAGATCTACGCGCGCGACCGGGACCTGCTGCTGCGCGAGGTCAACCACCGGGTGAAGAACAATCTGGCGCAGATCCACTCGATGCTCGGCCTGCAGGCGCGGCGGATCGCCGATCCCGCCGCCCGGCAGGCACTCGGCGACATGCGGGGACGGATCGAGGCACTCAGCACGCTGCACCGCATCCTGCTTGCCAAGAACAATCCGAGCACGCTGCTCGCCGACGACTATCTGACCGAACTCTGCCGCAAGATCGAGGAGGCGTTCGACGCTGAGGGACGCGGCATCAGGATCCGCGTCGAGGCGGACAGGATCCCGCTGCAGCTCGACTTTGCCATCTCGACCGGGATGCTCGTCAACGAGCTGGCGAGCAACGCCGTCAAGCACGCCTTTTCGGCTGCGCAGGGCGGCACGGTCGACGTGCGCTTCGCGTCGACGGACGCGCTGTCCTGCGAGTTGAGCGTCGCCGACGACGGCTGTGGGCTGAAACGGCCCCGGCAGGGCGAGGCGAGCCCTGCCGATGAACATCCCGAGGCCGACGGCGGCCTCGGCACGAAAATCATCAATGCCCTCGTCGCGCAGCTGCGCGGCAGCATGGAAGTTTCGCATGGGATCGGGACGCACTACCTGATCCGCATGCCGGTGGGGAGGTAGACGAGAATGGACGCACGGCAGACGGTCTTCATCGTCGAAGACGATTTCCTGATCATGGAATATCTGCGGGAACTCTCCGAGGAGATCGGTCTCGGCGTCACGGGCACCTGCGACGTCGCCGAGGAGGCGGTCGAACAGATCCAGGCGTTGCATCCGGATTACGTCTTTATGGACCTCCGGCTGCGGGGAGAGGGTGAGGGTGTCGACGTGGCGATGGCGATCCAGGCCAGGCTTCCCGAGACGAAGATCGTCTACATCACCGGATCGAACGAGCCGGCCTCGCTGTCGCGCATCAGCCAGGATCATCCGCATCGCGTGCTGATCAAGCCGGTGGTCGAGGCGGATCTTCGCAGGGCCGTGGGGATGGCCCCGCGCGGGTCCGTTGCCGCCGGGCCTTTGTCCTGAAACGAGCCGAGATCCACATGCGCGCGGTCGGTGGAGGTCGAATGCCACCTTCGCGCGGCACCGAAAGCTGCCGCAGATCTCCTGCACCGGATGGACGGGGCTGGCCTTTCGGCGGCCGCGACGCGGTGGGAACGCGCCCCTGACGGGAAGGTCAGTCCGAGAGCGCGCTCTGCCGGGTGCCGGCCTCGCGCTTGAGGTTCATGCCGATGACCGGGACGAGCTGCGAGGCGACCCGCACGGAAACGGTGATGGCGAGGGAATCATCGTCCCTCAGCCGGGCGATCATCGCGCCCTTGAGCTGCTTGCGGTCGAGGCCGACGACGATCCGGTCGCTGCCGACCTCGCCGGAGACGATGTCGAGGCCCTTGCCCGCCGCGCCATCCTGGAAGGCGCCGCGATAGGACGAACCGGCGCGCACGACCTCGGCCCGCATCGGCTGCGAGAACAACCCGACCCGGCACGAGCCCTCGAGTTCGACGCCGACCTGCTTGCGGCTCTGGTTGCCGGCGAAATTGCAGACGAACTTCGTGCCCTTGTACTTTCCGGCGACGATCTCGCCCGGGCCCGACCACTGGCCGCTGACACGGCGGAAGAAGGCCTCGTCGTCGGCGGCCTTCGCCGGAAGGGCAGTCGCGGCCGAAAGCGCGAGTGTCAGGGCGAGACCGGTTGTCGAAAGACGCGACATGGACAAAGCTTCCTCGGTAGAGACCGTTTACCATGTCATTGTCGCGTCAAAGGGTTAACCAAGCCTTTCCGGGGCCGTCGCCGTTCGGTCGCGGCGCCCCGTCGGCCGTGGATCAGCGCCCGCCCGGCGTTCCGGTCTCCCCGCCGGGCTGGCCCGAAATCTCGGCGAGGATCGCGCCGAGGCGCGGACGCTTCAGCCTCAGGAACGGCAGCGGGCGGCAGAGATCCATGGCGGCGAGGCCGACGCGCGCCGTCAGCAGGCCGTTGACCACCCCTTCGCCGAGCCGCTGCGACAGCCGCGCGGCGAGACCGTGTCCGATCACCTGCTGGGCGAGGCCGTCTCCGATCGCGATCGAGCCGGTGACGGCGAGATGGGCGAGGACGTCGCGGACCAGCCGCAATAGCCCCAGCGTGCCGGGTCGGGCGCCGTAGAGCTCCGACATCCGGCGGATCAGCTTGACGTTCTCGAACACGACGTATGACACGTCGACGATCGCCTTCGGGCTGACGGCGGTCACCACCGAAACCCGCTTGGCCGAGGCGAGGACGAGCGCGCGCGCCTTGGCGTCGAGCGGGCCGAGCATGTGTTCCTCGGCGAGTGCGACGAGGTCGGCGCCGTCGATCACCTCGTCCCGGAGCGAGGCCATCGCGGCGCGGCCGCGGGCGGTCTCGGCGCGCGAACTCAAAAGCGTCTCCAGCGTCGCGACGGCAAGCCGCGCATCCGCAAGCGAATCGGCGCGATAGGCGGCCAGCGCCCGCTGGCGTTCGCGGTCGACCGCGGCGAGCCGCATCAGCCCGACCGTCTCCCGCACGACGATGCCGAGCAGCGCGACCAGCGCCAGCACGGCGAGGCCGAGCACCGCCCAGCCGAGCCATTCGGACCGCTGGAACACCTCGCGTACGATGGCGTCGACGGCGAGGCCCCCGGCGATCGAGACGAGCAGGCCGAGCGTCGCGGCGAAGAGCTTGCCGAAGGAAAAGCCGCGGCGGGTTCCGATGTCGGGATCGTCGTCGGATGCAACGTCCGCGTCGACGGCGTCCTCGGGATCGAGGTCGATCGGCGCGACGGTCGTGATCGACCGGGGCATGCGCGGCGGCGGGGCGGCGGCCGGGTCGGACGCGGCCGGCGCCGCCGCGCCGGGATATTCGTCTTCGCCGGGCCGCCGGGCCGCCGGGCTGCCGGGCAGATCGAAGGCCCCGGGCCTCCGGCGGCGGGCGTCGCGGTCTTCGCTCATTGCAGCCTGTCTCCGAGAAGGAACTCCAGCGCGCGGTCGAGGCGGATGTGCGGCAAAGACAGCGTCAGCCCCTCGGCGGTCTGCTGCAGGCGCGGCGGCCGGAAGCGCACGAAGCGCAGCGAGCCGGCGGCGACGCCGTCCACCGGATCGAAGAGACGGCGGGGATCCTCAGGCAGGTCGCCGGGGAAGACCGCCGTCTCGGTCTTGCCGTCGAAGCGCCGCTCGCCGATCGTCTCGCCTTCGGCGGGCGTTCCGACGATGACGGGCAGGTCCTCGCCGCCGTCGCTGACCGTCGCCTCGCGCGTCGCCCGCACGGCGGCGATCGCCAGCACCTCGGTCTTCGCGCCGGAGAACTTCGCCCGGCCGATCGCCTCGTCGACGAGGCGGCGGACGATCGCCTCGAGGCGGCGGTGGCTCTCGCGGTGGAGGTGGTCGGCTTTGGTGGCGGCGACGAGGATGCGGTCGATCCTGCGGGTGAGGAAAGAGCCGAGCCAGGTGGAGCGGCCCGGGCGGAAGCATGCGAGGATGTCGGTGAGGGCGGTCTCGAGGTCGGCCACCGCCTCGGGCCCGGCATTGATCGCCTGCAGCGCGTCGACGAGCAGGATCTGCCGGTCGAGCCGGGCGAAGTGGTTGCGGAAGAACGGTTTGACCACGACGGTCTTGTAGGCCTCGTAGCGCCGCGCGAGATGCGCCGCCATCGATCCCTTGGGATAGGTCCTGCCGCTCTCGACCGGCAGTGGCGCGAAGGTCAGCGCCGGCGATCCGTCGAGGTCGCCCGGCATCAGGAAGCGCCCGGGCGGCAGCGTCGACAGCGCCGCCTTGTCGGCCCGGCACGCCTTCAGATAGGCGGCGAAGGCGGCGGAGAGGTCGCGCGCCGTCACTTCGTCGGCGGGGGCAGCAAGGTCGATCCCGGAAAGCTTCTCAAGGAAGGGCCCGGCCTCCGCGGCGCGCGACGGCAGGCGCGCCCGTTCGATCGCTTCGGCCGAGAAGGTGGCGAAGTCCTTGTCGATCAGCGGCAGATCGAGCAGCCACTCGCCCGGATAGTCGACGATGTCGATGGTCAGGCGTCCGCCGGGCAGCACCCGCCGCCAGAGTTCGGCGGATTCGTAGGCGACCGTCAGCCGCAGTTCGGAGATCGCCCGCGTCGATTCCGGCCAGACCCGCTCCTCGACGATGCGGCGCACGTGGTCCTCGTACTGGAAGCGCGGCACCGCGTCGTCCGGCTGCTCGCGCAGGTCGGCCCCGAGAATGCGGCCGCCGGCCTGCGCCTTGAACAGCGGCAGCCGCCCGCCGGACAGAAGATTGTGGACGAGGGCGGTGATGAACACCGTCTTGCCGGCGCGCGACAGCCCGGTGACGCCGAGACGCAGGGTCGGCTGGAAGATCGAGGTCGTCCGGTCGGCGAAATTGTCGAGAACGAGGCGAGCCTCGTCGGCAAGCGATGTCATGGGGCGTTCACGGGGCAGCGCGGGTCGATCGAGGCGGGCGGGGCGGTGGCGATGCGCGGGATGCGGGGTTCCCACGCTGCCGATATAGGCAGGCCGGACCCGGCTTCGTAGGGGCGGCGGCAATCGTCCGGTGAAAGGGAGCGGGCGAAAGGGGGCGGGCGAAAGGCGCCGCTGAAGGTCAGGGGCGGACGACGCGCAGCAGCCTGCCGCTGCCGGGAGCGACCTCGGCGAGCGGCCGCGGCAGACCGACGATCGCCAGGGCGCAGGTCGGAAATCCCCCGGCGAGCGCCGCACGCGCCGCCTCATCGCCGTCGCCGGCGAGCTGGGCGGTGAATTCCTCGACCATCGGATTGTGGCCGACGATCAGAAGTGCCGAGACATTCGCCGGGGCGCGGGCCGCGGCGGCGAAATAGGCCTCCGCCCCGAGCGCGTAGAGATCGTCGGAATAATCGATCGCGACGTCGTTGCCGAGGGCGGCGCGAAGCGGCGTCAGCGTGTCGACCGCCCGCCGCGCCGTCGAGCAGGCGACGGCGTCGATCTTCACGGATTCCTCGCCGAGGATCTCCGCCAGCCGGTCGGCGTCGCGCGCGCCGCGCTCGTCGAGCGGGCGCTGATGGTCGCGCTCACCCGGTCGCGCCCAGGAGGAATGGGCGTGGCGCAGGATATAGAGATGGTGGCCGAAGCTTGCCGTCATCCGACCTCGATAGGACGAAAGCTTTCATCGGGCAATCTTCGCGCCTTCAAAGCCTCTCGAAACCGGGCGGCCCGGGGCGGCCCCGGGGCGGCCCCGGGGCGGTCGGCGGACCGCCGGGCGGCCGCATATTTTGCCGAAATCGGACGCATTCGGCGGATCGCAAGCCTGCGCGACGCTGGATCGGCGCGCGGCCGGACACCACAGCATGTCGCGGGGTTTCCCAAAACGCCAGCCAAAACGGCACTTTACCGGCGACGATCGGTAAGCCTCTGTTGCACAAACATAACTTGTTCGCCTGACAAACCGCCGCTATAAGCGCGCCAGCGGGAATGGAGGTGCGTAATGAGCGAAACACTCAATGCCGATCTGACGCTGTCCGAAGACGGCCCCTTCATGAACGATCGCCAGAAGGAATACTTCCGGCGCAAGCTGCTCGCCTGGAAGGCCGAGATCCTGCGCGAGGCGCGGGAGACCCTCGAGGCTCTCGCCAACGACAACAGCAATCTCGCCGACATCGCCGACCGCGCCTCTTCCGAGACCGACCGGGCGATCGAGCTCAGAGCCCGCGACCGCCAGCGCAAGCTGATCGCCAAGATCGACGCGGCGCTCGACCGGATCGACGACGGCTCCTACGGCTATTGCGAGGAGACCGGCGAGCCGATCAGCCTGAAGCGGCTCGACGCCCGGCCTATCGCGACGCTTTCCCTCGAGGCGCAGGAACGCCACGAGCGCCGGGAAAAGGTCTATCGCGACGAGTGAGCCGCGCGCGCCTGCCGCGCCTCCTGCCGGCAGCGCCCGACGGGCCGGGCGCCTGTCCGGCAAGCCCGATCAGGGTCCCGCTATTCGAACACCGCCTCGGCGCTGCGGCCCAGTCGGTCCTTCGGGTCCGGCCCGAAGCGGTTGCGGCCGGGCGTTCCGTCGAGGCACATCAGCACCAGGAACCAGATCGAACCGATCAGCGGGATGATGGTGATGAACACCCACCAGCCCGTGCGGTCGGTGTCGTGCAGCCGGCGCACGGCGCAGGAAAGCAGCGGCACGATGTTGAGGATCGCCCAGATGCCGGTGAGGATGCCGCCCTCGGCATTGGCGCTGGCGGAAAAGCCGTTGGTCGTGTCGACCGCCGTCTGCGTCTCGCCGCCGAGACCGATCGCCGAATCGACGAAGGCGAGGACGAACATCGCGACGTAGAAGAGCAGCATGTAGAGCCAGTATTCCTTGCGGCGGGCGCGGCCGGAAAACTGGAAGTAGCGCTGATAGGGCTGGAGCAGGATCGCCACGAGAATTTCCCCCTTCGGTTGCGGGCAGACGAGTTTATCGTGCCGGCAGGCGCAGTGGAAAGCGCAGGGCGGAAAGATTTGCATCGCCTCGCGGGTGCCGGCGCCCGACCTTCAGCCGGTGCCGGCGAGGCTCAGCCGAGGGCCCGCACGAAGGCGACGCGATAGGTGTGCTCGGCCCCGCCATGCAGCACCGAGACGTATTCTCCCGGCACGAAGCGCTCGTCCTCGAAGCGGAAGCCGATCTCGTCGTCGGAATCGATCGCCCGGTCGTAGTCGAACACCCAGTGGCCCGCCTCGTCGCGGGTGAGGATGCCGACCGCGTCGGTCACGTCGTCGTCGAAGCGGCGCACCCGGCATTTGTCGTTGGCCTTCTGCCAGGCCTCGGCGTCGAGCCTGCCGTCTTCGGCGAGCGGCACCACGAGGTCGTAGCCGTCGTGGTGGCCCTCGGTCAGATAGCCGGCGTCCGAGCGGGCCTTTTCGCGGGCAAGTTCCAGCCGGACATGGCGGAACGATAGGGGATAGTCCTTCAGTTTCGGCATCGTACCCTCCTGTGGAAATGGCTCCCGGCAGAGTGTCGCGGCCCGGCGCCGGCGGCGTTGATCTGGGTCAAGCGGCGGGCCGCGCGGCAAGGCCGGCAGGGGCAGGGACGCGCGAAGACCGCCCCGCCGGCGAAAAGCCGCGAAGGGATGGCGCCATGCTTTACCCGCCTGACACGGCGGGCAACGGGATGCCGGAGGCAGACCCTCCGAACTTTTTTGTCTACGGTCCGCCTCCGGCATCCCGCGCGGTGCGCTCACGGCCTTGCGAATGCATCGCTTCCACCCGCTGCCTTTTAGGGCCACCCCGCCGCTGCCGCGACGGGGACGGGTGGTCGCGATGGCGGCTGGCGCTTCCCGGATGCCTCCGGTCAAGCGGACCGATCCGCACCCCCCGCATAGTCGAGGAGGGGCCAGCGGCGCCTCGCAACCGTCCGGGACGGGCACTCTCCGGAAGAGCGCACCGCCGCGGACACCGCCCGCCGAACCCCCGAACGATCCCGGTGATCATTCGTGCCCGTTCCGTGGGCCGGCGGTCGGGGGATGATACGGGAGGGGTGCGGGGGTGGGGATATCTTTATTTCGAAGGCAGCGGTTTTCCCGGAGGCGCCCTCTCTCCCCGTCGTGGGAGAGAAAGCCATTCCAAGGAGTTGGGCGGCGCGCAGCGTCGTCCAAACCTTGAGAATGGCAAGAGAGGGGTATCCCCGCTTCAGCCGCCGCGACCGAGAAGAGGGCGCATTGGCGATGCCACGGTGCATGCGCGGCCAGGGTGAAACCCCTCTCTTGCGATTTCTATCGTTTAGCCGCTTCGCGCCTAAGCCGATGAAATCGCTTTCTCTCCCGCAAGGGGGAGAGAGGGCGTCCTTCAGCGGGCCTCAGTGCGCATGTCGGCGCCGGCCTCGACGCTTCGTCATTCTCAGGACGGGGCACTGCGAGCTGCACTCATCTCGCCGGATCATTCGATGCGGATGCCGGCTTCAACAAAAACGATTTGCCAAGACGGATGACATTCGGGCGCTGACATCGCCACGTCGTCATCCTCGGGCTTGTCCCCAGGATCTACTGCGGGTTGATTTTTGGCACTTCGCGGTCCGGGGCCAAACGGCAGCGATTCTGTCGCCGAGCCGGCAGCAGATCCTCGGGACAAGCCCGAGGATGACGCATTTTCAACGTTTTCGTGCCCCTGGCGTGCCCCCTGACGGGTCAATATCCGGCGCGCGCCCCTCTGCCTGCCGGCATATCCCCCGCAAGGGGGGAAATCAGCCCAATCGCCCTGCGCGCCCCCGGCTTCGAGCGATTGTCCTGCCTGCGGGAGGCGTCACTTGTCATCAACCGCATTATCGGCTCCTTTGGACATCCAACCTATACGCGCAGGGGGGAGTCGCGGCAGGCGGCTTGAAGCGGGCGGGGGAGCACAGGGCCGGGCATGGGCGACATCGACGCATTCATCGAACGCTGGACCGCGCGGGAGGGCGGGGCCGAGCGTGCCAACTACCAGATGTTTCTCGCCGAGCTCTGCGACGTCCTCGACGTTCCCCGGCCCGATCCGGCGGGGGCGGAGAAGGGCTTCAACGACTACGTGTTCGAGCGGGCGGTCCGCCCGCGCGAGAGCGAGGGCGCGACGGCCCCCAAGCGCATCGACCTCTACAAGAAGGGCTGCTTCATCCTCGAAGCCAAGCAGTCGCGCCTGCCGGGCATGAAGAACGCCATTCCCGGTCAGGTTTCGCTGTTCGGCGAGGAGCCCGAACGGCTCGGCCGGCGCACGGCGGCCAAGGGCTGGGACGTGATGATGCAGAACGCCCGGCGACAGGCGGAGACCTACGTCTTCCTGCTCGATGCGAGCCACCCGGCGCCGCCCTTCCTCATCACCTGCGACGTCGGCAACGCGCTGGAGATCTTCGCCGATTTCTCCGGCACCGGCCGGGCCTACGGCCAGTTCCCCGACCGCAAGGGGTTTCGGATCTATCTGGAAGACCTGAAAAAGCCGGAGATCCGCCAACGGCTCGCGACGATCTGGACCGACCCGAAGAGCCTCGATCCGGCGAGGGAATCCGCCCGCGTCACCCGCGAGATCGCCAAAAGGCTGGCGGAGGTCTCGAAGGCGCTGGAGGCCGATCACCCGGCCGAGGACGTGGCGCATTTCCTCATGCGCTGCATCTTCACGATGTTCGCCGAAGACGTCGACCTGATCCCGAAGGGAAAGTTCACCGAACTTCTCTCTGATTGCGTGGAGAGCCCCGGCTCCTTCGTTCCGCTTCTCGAAGAGCTGTGGGCGAAGATGGACGAGCCCGTCCGCGACAAGCGCTTCTACTCGGCCTTCCGCACGCATCTGCGCCACTTCAACGGCAATCTCTTCAAGGATGCCCGCGCCTTTCCGCTCGGCCGTGAGGAAATCGGCGAGCTTCTGGCGGCGGCGAAGGCGAAGTGGACCGAGGTCGACCCGGCAATCTTCGGCACGCTTCTCGAACAGGCGCTGGAAAAGACCGAGAGGAAGCGCCTCGGCGCCCATTATACGCCCCGCGCCTATGTGCAGCGGCTGGTCGAGGTGACCGTCATGGAGCCGCTGCGCGAGGACTGGCGCAAGGCGCTGACGCGGGCGGAATCGGCCAAGGAGGAGGGCGAGGAGAAGAAGGCCGCCGAAATCGTCCGCGGCTTTCTCCACCGGCTGTGCGAGACCCGCGTCCTCGATCCGGCCTGCGGCACCGGCAATTTTCTCTATGTCAGCCTCGAACTGATGAAGCGGCTGGAGGGCGAGGTGCTGGAGACGCTCGCCCGCCTCGGCGCGACGGAAAGCCTTGGCCTCGAACGCGAGACCGTGGACCCGCACCAGTTTCTCGGGCTGGAGCTCAACCCGCGCGCCGCCGCCATCGCCGAACTCGTCGTCTGGATCGGCTATCTCCAGCAGCATTACCGCTCGAAAGACGGCCACCCCGCCGAGCCGATCCTGAAGGCGTTCCGCAACATCAATTTCGGCCGTCCCGAAGGCTATGACGCGGTGCTGACCTGGGACGGATATCCGCTACCGACCGTCGAGGAGCGGGACGGCAAGCGGGTGGAGACGTTTCCCAACCCGCGCCGGCCGGACTGGCCGGAGGCGGAATTCATCGTGGGAAACCCGCCGTTCATCGGCGGCAAGGACATCCGCTCGCGGCTCGGCTCCCTTTATGCCGAGGCGCTGTGGAAGGCGCACAAGCCGGTGAAGATGAACGAGAGCGCGGACTTCGTCATGTATTGGTGGGACCGGGCGGCGGATATCCTGACCCGCAAGAAGACGAAGCTGAAACGCTTCGGCTTCGTCACCACCAATTCGATCACCCAGGTGTTCCAGCGCCGGGTGATGGAGAAGCACCTGAACGCCAAGGCGCCGGCGAGCCTCGTCTACGCCATTCCCGACCATCCCTGGACGAAAGCGACGCGGGACAGCGCGGCGGTGCGGATCGCCATGACCGTGGCGGAGGCGGGCAAGCGGGACGGGGTGCTGCTGGAGACGGTGTCGGAGAAGGGGCTGGATACGGATGAGCCGGAGATCGTGTTCGCGCGGCGGGAGGGAAGCGTCAATTCGGATTTGAGCGTTGGCGTTGATCTATCTTCCCTAACAAAACTCGATGCAAACAAGGGGCTCTCTTCGCGTGGCGTTGTTCTGCATGGCAAGGGATTCATATTAACGTCCGCTCAAGCCAAGTTGCTTGGGAAGGACGATACGCCAAATATTGACCGGGTGGTTCGGCCCTATCGCAACGGGCGTGATCTCACGGGTCGCTCGCGTGGCGTCTTTGCCATCGATCTGTTCGAACTAACTGATCAAGAAGTCCGGACGCGATACCCAGCCGTATATCAACATGTAATAGAAACTGTTAAGCCGGAGCGAGATCTAAACCCGCGCGAATACAGGCGAAAGAATTGGTGGTTGTTCGGCGAGAATGTCCCTGATGCTCGCGACGCTTGGGCAGGTCTGCGGCGGTTTATCGCTGCGGTCGAGACCGCGAAGCACCGCGTCTTCCAGTTTTTAGAGGGCTCGGTGCTTCCGGATAATAAGTTACTTATCATCGCCTCTTCTGAAGCAAGCCATTTAGCAATGTTATCTTCTCGGGTTCATACGTATTGGGCAGTTACGGCAGGCGGCTGGATTGGCTACGGCAACGACCCTGTCTACGTCAAATCCCGCTGCTTCGACCCCTTTCCCTTCCCCGATCCCTCCGAGCCCTTGCGCGAAAAACTCCGCGCCGCCGGCGAGGAGCTGGACGAAACGCGCAAGCGGGTGCTGGCCGAGCATGCCGACCTGACCCTGACCGGGCTCTACAATGTTCTGGAAAAGCTGAAATCCGGCGAGGCGCTGAGCGAGAAGGAGGAGGACGTCAAGCGGCGCGGGCTGGTGCTGATTTTGAAAGAGCTTCACGAGACCATCGATGCCTTGACCGCCGAGGCCTATGGCTGGCCGGCGGACCTTTCCGACGAGGAAATTCTGGAGCGTCTGGTGGCGCTCAACGCCGAGCGGGCGAAGGAGGAGGCGGCGGGGCACGTGCGCTGGCTGCGGCCGGACTACCAGATCCCGCGCTTTGCCAAGGGCAAGGCGGCGAAAAGCGGCGAGCTGGCACTGGAAGACCAGGTGGTGGCGATCGACGCCGGCAAGCCGGCCTTCCCGACCGAGCGCACCGAACAGCCGCTCGCCGTCGACGCGGTGCTCATCGCCAGCGGTCGGCCGATGGGGCCGGAAGAGATCGCGCGGAGCTTCAAGCGCGGCGGCAAGCGCATCGAGCCGCGCGTCGTGAACGCGCTGAGCGTGCTGGCCCGCTACGGCCATGTGACGGCGCTCGGCGACGGCCGCTTCGCCGCGCGGCGCGCGGCGTGACGGTCCGCATGGTCGAGCAGGTGGCCGTCGAGGAGGCCGTGTTCGCGGCGATCTGACGGCTGACGGGGGCCCGCAAGCGAGCGGCGGCCGGCGGTTCGGCATGGTTCCCGGCGCAAGGCCGGGGATGACGCAGCGGCGAGGGCGGTGCCGAGACACCCCCCTCTGCCCTGCCGGGCATCTCCCCCACAAGGGGGGAGATCAGGCCAATCGCCGTGCCCGGGCGCGGCTTCGGCGCTGCGCATCGGGCGCCGCGGGCCGTTTCGCGATATTGACGGCGGGCAGTGGGCGAGGGTGCCGGCGAAGGGTCGATCTCCCCCCTTGCGGGGGAGATGGGCGGCTTTTGGCGGCGCCTGGGTGGTTCGGGCCGTTGCGCGATCCGGACGGCGGGGAGAGTGGGCGAGAGTGCCGGCGAAGGGTCGATCTCCCCCCTTGCGGGGGAGATGGGCGGCAGCCCAGAGGGGGGCGCATGCCGCCGACGTCGGCCGGCGCGCGGGGCGCGCCTCACACTGCCTCGACGAATCCCTCCAGCACGCGTTTCTGCCCGGCCTTGTCGAAGTCGACGGTGAGCTTGTTGCCGTCGACGGAGGCGACGGTGCCGTTGCCGAATTTGAGATGAAAGACCCGGTCGCCCTTGGCGAAACGGCTGTCCTCGGCGGCGACGGATTTGGCGACGAGCTCCCCCTGGATCTCGCGCGGGCCGCCGCGCTTGGCGGAGGAATAGAGGCCGAAGCCCTTCTTCGGAGGCTGGTTGTGGCCGCGGCCCGGAGTGGGGCTGAAGGGTTGCGCGTGATCCTCGCCCTTCGAGGCTCGCTCCGCTCGCACCTCAGGATGAGGATCAGGCATGCGCCCCGCAAAACCGGACGCGTTGTCAGGCGAACCGTTGCCGCCCTGCCGATGGCCCCCCGAGCCGCGGGAGCCGGGCTCGGCGTCGTAGGTGATCTCGCGCGTGCGGCCGCCCGACCAGCCGTCTCCGCCGCGCGAGGGGCCGCCGCGCTGGCGGCCGCTTTCGGCAAAGCCGGCGCCGGAGGCAAAGCCGGCCTGCGCCGCCTGGGCGCGTTTCCAGCCGGGGGTGGAATAGGCGCTCTCGCGGAAGGCGCTCGCCCCGTCCCAGCGCGAGGCGCCGTAGCCGCCGAAGCCGGACGCCCCGTACCCGCCATAGGAGGTGTTCGCCTCCATCACCTCGACATGCGCCTCGGGCAGTTCGTCGAGGAAGCGCGACGGGATGGTCGACTGCCACAGGCCGTGGATGCGGCGGTTGGAGACGAACCAGATCTTCACCCGCCGCTTGCCGCGCGTCAGCCCGACATAGGCGAGGCGGCGCTCTTCCTCCAAACCCGATCTGCCGCCCTCGTCGAGCGCCCGCTGGTGGGGGAACAGGCGTTCCTCCCAGCCGGGCAGGAAGACCGTCTGGAATTCCAGCCCCTTGGCCGAATGCAGCGTCATGATCGAGACGGCGTCGAGCTCGGCGTCCTGTTCGGCGTCCATGACCAGAGCGACGTGCTCGAGGAAGGAGGGAAGCGACTCGTACTCCTCCATCGAGCGAATCAGCTCCTTGAGGTTTTCCAGCCGCCCCGGCGCCTCGGCCGAGCGGTCGTTCTGCCACATCTCGGTATAGCCGGACTCCTCGAGGATCTGCTCGGCGAGCTCGGTGTGCTTCATGGTCGGCAAAAGGTCCGACCAGCGGCGGAAGTCGGCGACGAGCGAGCGCAGCGTGTTGCGCGGCTTGGGCTTCAGCTCCTCGGTCTCGGTCATCTCGCCGGCGGCGGCGATCAGCGGGATGCCGCGCTCGCGGCCGTAGTCGTGGAGGAGCCGCACCGTCGCGTCGCCGAGGCCGCGCTTCGGGGTGTTGACGATGCGCTCGAAGGCGAGGTCGTCGGCGGGCTGCGAGACGCAGCGGAAATAGGCGAGGGCGTCGCGGATCTCCATGCGCTCGTAGAAGCGCGGGCCGCCGATGACGCGGTAGGGCAGCCCCATCGTCACGAAGCGGTCCTCGAAGGAGCGCATCTGGAACGAGGCGCGCACCAGGATCGCCATGTCGTTGAGGTCGTGGTCCTCGCGCCGCTGCAGGTCCTCGATCGCCTCGCCGATCGCCCGCGCCTCCTCCTCGGAGTCCCAGCCGGCATTGACCTCGACCTTCGGATCCTCGGGGTCTGCCCTGTCGGTGAACAGCGTCTTGCCGAGCCGGTCCTCGTTGTGGGCGATGAGGTGCGAGGCGGCGCCGAGGATGTGGCCGGTGGAGCGGTAGTTGCGCTCGAGCCTGATCACCGTGGCGCCGGGAAAGTCCTTGTCGAAGCGGAGGATGTTGTCGACCTCGGCGCCGCGCCAGCCATAGATCGACTGGTCGTCGTCGCCGACGCAGCAAATATTAATTTGCTGCTGTCTGTTTTCGCTCGCGCTGTCGCCGCTGCGCGGCTCGCTCCGCGGGGGCGCGGCCTGACCGGCCGACGGGCGGTCGCCCTTGCGGCCTTCGGCCGGGATGCGTGCCGCGGATGAAGCGCTGATCTCCCCCGCAAGGGGGGAGATCGCAGTTTCGGCCTCCCGCCCTCTCGATGGCCGCTGTGCCAGGAGCCGCAGCCAGAGATACTGGGCGACGTTGGTGTCCTGGTACTCGTCGACGAGGATGTATTTGAACCGGCGGTGGTAGTCGGCGAGGACGTCCGGATTGGCCCTGAACAGCGCGATCGGATGCATCAGCAGGTCGCCGAAGTCGCAGGCATTCAGCGTCGAGAGCCGCGCCTGATAGGCCTCGTAGAGCCGCCGGCCCTTGCCGGCGAAGGCCCGCGCGTCGCCCTCCGGAATGTCCTTCGGCAGAAGCCCCTTGTTCTTCCAGCCGTCGAGCATGGTGGCGAAGGTGCGGGCCGGCCAGCGCTTGTCGTCGAGGTTCTCCGCCTGGATCAGCTGCTTGATCAGCCGGATCTGGTCGTCGGTGTCGAGGATGGTGAAGTTCGGCTTCAGCCCGACGAGTTCGGCATGGCGCCTGAGGATCTTGACGCCGATCGAATGGAAGGTGCCGAGCCAGGGCATGCCCTCGACCTGGCCGCCGACCAGCATGCCGATGCGCGTCTTCATCTCGCGCGCCGCCTTGTTGGTGAAGGTCACGGCGAGGATCTGGCTGGGCCATGCCTTGCCGGTCGACAGGATGTGGGCGATGCGCGTCGTCAGCACCCGCGTCTTGCCGGTGCCGGCGCCGGCAAGGACGAGGACGGGGCCCTCGGTGGTCTCGACCGCGGCGCGCTGCTCGGGGTTGAGGCCGGCGAGATAGTCCGGTGTCGCGGTGCCGCGGGCGGCCATCGCCCGCGCCGCGATGCCGCCCGGACGGGGTGCGGTCGCGGGGGCTGATTCGTCGAAATCGCTCATGGGCGGAATGTAAGCAATCGCCCGTCGAAGACCAACGCCGCGCCCGGCCCCGCGGCAGAACCTCTGCCTTCCCGTGAGCGCGGCAGCCCGCCCGGCGGCGTCAGCGATAGATCAGCGTCGGCAGCCAGAGGGTGATCGCCGGCACGAAGGTGACGAGGGCGAGCACCACGAACAGCGGGACGAGGAACGGCGCGGTGGCCGCGACGCAGCGCTCGAACGGCACCTTGGAGACCCGCGACAGCACGTAGAGCACCATGCCGACCGGCGGCGTCAGGAGGCCGATCATCAGGTTGAGCACGAGGATCACGCCGAAATGCACCGGGTCGACGCCGACCTTCTCGGCGACGGGCAGGAGCACCGGCACGAGGATGGTGATCGCCGCCACCGTCTCCATGAAGCAGCCGACGACGAGGAGGATGAGGTTGATCAGGAGGAGGACGACGATCCAGTTCTCCGACACCGACAGGATCAGCCCGGCGAAATGCTCCGGCACGCGGTTGGAGGTGAGGATCCAGGCGAAGATCGCCGCCGCCCCGACGATGAACAGCACGACGGCGGTGGTCTCGATCGTGTCCATCGAGACCCTGAGGAAGCGCCGGAAGTTGAGCGTGCGGTAGACGACGACGCCGAGGAACATCGCCCAGGCGCAGGCGGCGATCGCCGCTTCGGTGGGCGTGAAGGCGCCGGTGAGGATGCCGCCGACGATGATCACCGGCGTCAGCAGCGCCAGGAAGGCCCGCACGAAGGCGCGGGCGAGGTTGGAAAGGCGGAACGCCTGGTCGCGCGGATAGCCGCGGCGGCGGGCGTAGATCGCCACCATGATCATCAGGGCGACGGCCATCAGAAGGCCGGGCACGAAGCCGGCGGCGAAGAGCTGGCCGATCGAGGCGCCGGCGACGACGCCGTAGATCACCATCGGCAGCGACGGCGGGATGATCGGGCCGATGGTCGAGGAGGCGGCGGTTATGCCGACGGAAAAGCCCGGATCGTAGTTGGCGTCGCGCATCGCCTTGATCTCGATGGCGCCGAGGCCCCCGGCATCGGCGACGGCGGCGCCCGACATGCCGGCGAAGATCACCGAGGCGCCGATGTTCACGTGGCCGAGGCCGCCGCGCATCCAGCCGACCAGCGCCTTGGCGAAGTCGAAGATCCGCTCGGTGATGCCGGCGGTGTTCATCAGGTTGCCGGCGAGGATGAAGAACGGCACGGCAAGCAGCGGAAAGGAATCGACGCCGTTGACCATGCGGTGGGCGACGACCACCGCCGGCACGTGTCCGTCGACGAGAAGGAAGACCAGCGACGAGCCGGCGAGGGCGATGGCCACCGGCGCACCGAGGATGATCAGCCCGAACAGGACGACGAAGAGGAGCGCGAGAAGCATGGAAGGGGCCGCCGTTCAGAGGCTGGGACCCGTGGAGGTCACGGAGTCGGGGTCGATGAGGCGGCTCGTGCCGCTGCGGGCGTGCCGGACGAGGACGAGGAGCTGGTAGATCGCCATGGCGGCGAAGCAGACGGCGACGATCCAGTAGACCAGCGACTTCGGCACGTCGATCGAGGTCATCTTCTGGAAGGTGCGCTGGGCGAGATGCACGCTGAGCCAGGCGAGCGTGGCGTAGAAGGCCAGCGAGACGACGTCGACGAAATACTGCAGGCCGAGGCGGGCGCCGCGCGGCAGCCGCGTGTAGAGCAGTTCGACGGCGATGTGGCTCTCGCGCCGCACCGCCGAGATCGCGCCGATGAAGGTCACGCCGATCAGCAGGTAGCGGGCGATCTCCTCGGTCCAGCCGAGGGAGTCGTTGAGGACGTAGCGGGTGAAGAACTGCAGGAACACGACGATGGCGAGGGCCCAGAAGACGATCATCACCGGGATGTCGACGGCCCTGATGTCGGAAATGTCCTCGTCCTGCGCGTCGGTGGGCGGCGGAGACGGCTCGACGCCGGGCACGGGCGAGGGGTCGCGGGTCATCGGCGGGCACTCCACGGCATATGGGAAACGAGATTGCGGCAGGCGGGCGTTGCGACGGGGGCGGCGACGGCCGCCCCCTTGGCGCTCAGGCGGTCAGGCGATCACTTGATCGCCTGCAGCCGGTCGTAGGTCGCCTGGTCCCAGGTCGCGTCGGGGCCGTTGTGAAGCTTCACCGTCGCGTCGCGGAAGGGCGTGCGGTCGACCTCGTTGACCTTGACGCCCTGGTCCTTGAACCACTGGACGAGGTCCTTCTCGTTCTTGATGACCTGCTCGGTGGCGCATTTGGCGGTGTCGTCGAGCACCGTCTCGAAGGCCTGCTTGTCCTCGTCCGACAGGGAGTTCCACACCGAGCCGGAGACGATGGTGAGGAGCGCGTCGGTGATGTGGCCGGTCAGGTTGATGTCCTTCTGGACCTCGTAGAACTTCTTGGCCTGGATGGTCGGCAGGGGGTTTTCCTGGGCGTCGACGGTGCCTTGCTGCAGTGCAAGGTATACCTCGGCGAAGGCGATCGGCGTCGGGTTGGCGCCGACGGCCTTGGGGAACATCTGGTAGAGCGCCGCATCGGGAACGCGGATCTTCAGCCCGGCCATGTCTTCCGGCTTCAGGATCGGCTTGTTCGAGGTGACGTGCCGCTCGCCGTAATAGGTCATCGAGGTGATATGGTTGCCCGTCGCCTCCTCGTAGCCCTTCGACAGCTCCTGGAAGAGGTCGGAGTTGCGATACTTGTCCCAGTGGTCGAAGTCCCGGAACATGTAGGGTGCGCCGCCGATGGCGATCGGTCCGTAGGCGCGGCCGGCAAACAGCTGGCCGGTGTAGATGATGTCGACGGTGCCGAGGCTGAGCCCCTCGTTGATGTCGGTTTCCTTGCCGAGCGAGGAGGCCGGATAGACCTCGATCGCGTAGCGCCCGTCGGTTGCCTGCTTGAGCTTGTCGGACGCGGCGACGGCACAGGTGTTGTACGGTTCGCTCGCCTCGTAGACATGCGCCCATTTCAGGACGGTCTCGGCCGTCGCCGGCTGGACGAGTGCTGCGGATGCGAACAACGCCGCTCCCAACGACGCCGTCATCTTCGCGTATGCCATCGCGTTTCCTCCCTAACGTATACGCTGCGGGGGGCATCTTATTAGTCTTGCCGCGGAGCGCAATGGCAGGCGTCGACCGCCGCGCGCTTTCACCGGGCCGGCGACGCCGGACCTCGCGGCCATTTTCGCGGGGGGATGCCCGTCGCCGCGGGGCGACGCGGTCAGGGATGGGAGACCAGCGGATGCGGGTGGCGGGCCTCGGCCGCGCTGCCGGCAAAGGCGATGTCGGCGAAGACCGGCAGATGATCCGAGGCGCCGCGCGATCGGTTGGAAAGATGCACCCCCGCGTCGATCAGCGAGACGTCGCGGGAGAGGACGAAGCGGTCGAGCGCGCCGAGCGGCATGCGCGAGGGAAACGAGCGCCCGGGCATGACGACGCGATGCCGGCGGGCGAAATGCGCTAGGCACCGGCCCTCGGGGTTCCATTCGTTCAGATCGCCCATCATCACCGTCGGCAAGGACGGTTCGAGCCCTTCGAGACAGGCAAGGATGGCTTCGGCCTGGCGGCGGCGCCAGAGGCCGAGCAGGCCGAGATGCATCCCGACGATCCGCAGCCGCGCCTTGCCGATGCGAAGGTCGGCGATGGCCGCGCCGCGCGGCTCCAGCGCCGGCAGCGTCAGACAGGTGGCCGAGAGGACCTCGATGCCCTCGCGCACCAGAATGGCGTTGCCGTGAAAGCCGAGACCGCCCGGCCGGGCGCCAAGCGCCACGGGATGATAGCGCGTCGCCTCGCGGATCGCCTTCGGCGGCAGCGAGGACGTGCGCGTTCCGAAGCGCCGGTCCACCTCCTGCAGGGCGACGACGTCGGCGTCGATCTCGTTGAGGACCGCCAGGATCTCCAGCGGGCGACGCCGCCAGTCGGTGCCGACGCTCTTGCGGATGTTGTAGGATGCGACGCGGAGCATGGACCGGCCTTTATCCTGTTCCGCTCGGGGAAGACACCCTTCGCCCTCCGCCATTCGCCGGCCGCCGCGAGGCGGCTGCCGGCCAACGCCCGCTGAAGCCTCCGCGCCACGGCGTCACATGCCTCCACATGCACCGACCCGGCGTGGCAGAAAGGCCGTTTCTGCCGGCAAATGCGTGGCCGTCTATGAGAGCGGCGGCACGCGCCCTCTGGACTCTCCTGCGAGTGAGCTTTTAAGAATTACTCAGGGGAAGGCGAAGAAGGAGGGGATGATGAATACCACAACTTTGTCCGAAGCGATCCTGTCCGCCGCCGGCGAGAAGGCGATCTGGCTGCGGGGTCGGCAGGCGTTCCGGGCGCAGGGGCTCGGGGCGGCCAATCCGTACAAGCCGGACAGACCGGAGGAAGACCGGCTGTTCGGTCTCTGGGAAGAGGGCTTCAACTACGAACGCGACACCGAGGCCGAGCGCCAGCCGTTCTTCTGAGCGGCGGCCGGTGCCGGTGGAGCCCCGGTTGGTGCGTCCGGCTCTTCCGGCCGGCGACGGCCACGCGGCATACGGGCCGGCAGCGCCGGGTCGGATCGGCGAGCCCGCGCGACTGGCCGGGCGGCAGCGGAGAATTTTGCCGGCCCGGGTTCAGAAGCGCCGGCGTTCGGTGTAAGGCGCGTCGATGGCACCGCGCAAACCCTATCCGCCGATCGATCCGTTCCGCATCGGCCGCCTCGACGTCGGCGACGGCCACGAGATCTACTTCGAGGAGTGCGGAAACCGCAGCGGTCTGCCGGTGGTCTTCCTGCACGGCGGGCCGGGCAGCGGCAGCTCGACGCAGCATCGCCGGCTGTTCGACCCGGCGAAATACCACATCGTCCTGTTCGATCAGCGCGGCAGCGGCCGGTCGACGCCGCTCGGATCGCTCGAGGCCAACACGACCTGGCACCTCGTCGACGACATGGAGCGGCTGCGCCGGCATCTCGGCGTCGAACGCTGGCTGCTGTTCGGCGGCTCATGGGGCGCGACGCTGGCGCTCGCCTACGCCCAGGCGCATCCGGGGCGGGTGCTCGGCCTGATCCTGCGCGGCATCTTCTCGGGTCGGCGCTCGGAGCTCGACTGGTTCTACGAGGGCGGCGCCAACCGGCTGTTTCCCGACCACTGGGAGGATCTCGTGGCCGAGGTCCCGGTCGCCGAGCAGGACGACCTGATCGCGGCCTACCGGCGACGGTTGACCGACCCCGACCGCAGCGTGCGCGCCAAGGCCGCCCAGGCCTGGACCGCCTGGGAAGCGGCCACCGTGATGATGCGGACCAGCAACCCGCCGACGCGCTCGACGGGCATCGGCGTCAGCGACGGGCAGATCGCCTTCGCGCGGATCGAGAACCACTTCTTCTTTCACGACCTGTGGCTGGAGGAGGGGCAGCTGCTGGCCAACATGGGCCGCCTCGAAGCGATCCCGGGCGTCATCGTCCAGGGCCGCTACGACGTGGTGACCCCGGCGATCACCGCCTGGCAGTTCGCCCAGGCCTGGCCGAAGGCAATCTTCCGGCTGGCGGAAGGGGCCGGTCACGCATTCGCCGAGCCGCCGATCCTGCACGAACTCGTCGAGGCGACCGATCGCTTCGAACCGGCGGCCTGACGCGCGACGATCGCCGCGCTGCGGATGCCGACCGGTTCAGCCGGCGACGGAGAAGGTCGTCAGCCGGTGCAGGCATGCCGAGGAGGCGCTCTTCCTGCCGCGGCGCTTCGGCTTGGCGGTTTTGGCGACGAGGAGATCCTTGGGAACGCTCCGCGCCTCGGCCTCGGGCACCCACTCGCGTCCGACGATCTCCTGCATGAACAGGCGCGGCTGCGGCTTCACCTGGCGGGGCATGTCCATCAGACGACCCTCCTTGTCGACGAGCGTTTCGATGACCCGGGCCGGCCGTGGCGCGCGGTCGTCGGTGTTTTTTGTCACGCTTGGCGCGCAGCAGAGAAGGCAGCCGCAGACGCGTCTCAACCGGTTTCCGGCAGATCACTTCGTGATGCCGGAAACAAAGACGCTCATTCGCCGCACGGGCTTGATACGAGCCCCGCTCTGATCGAGCGGATCTCGTATGAGGTGACGCATTCGCGTCGCCGTTGCGCCGTCCGCCGGGGTCGGACGCCCTCCGGCGCGGTAAATGCCGGGCGACGGGCCGCCGGACCCTGCGACTCTGTCTTCGGGCGGCGGCCCGGGGAGCGTTCAGAAGCAGCTCTTGCAGGTGCTCCAGGACGAGCCGAGGCAGCTGATGCAGCCCGGATTGAGCGGGTTCGGGATGCATTGCGGGGCGCAGCGGATCAGCTTGGCGCCGCATTTCAGCAGGCACGACCAGCTGAAGGACTGTCCGACGCCGCCCGGCGCGGAAGCGACGACGTGGCCGCGCATGACGGGCGCCGCGATGGTGGGTCAACGCATGGATTCCTCCTTGGGATTGGCGATTCAGCACTGGCCGATGTTCGGGACGCAGATGCCGGCGCATTTGTTGACGAACGGAATACAGGCGCCGACGCAGCATTGTCCGCTGCCGCAGCAATCGGACTGGCCCACGCCCGACGCGGACCGCGCCATGCCGGCCGGCCGGCGCTCCACCGGACGGGCGAGATTGGGTGTTCTCATGCTTCGGTCTCCTCCTTCGATGATGGCCGGACACGTGCGTGCGTCCGGCGCCTTCCACCCGGCGAATGGCCGGGTCCCTGCGGACCGGCGCACCGTGCGCCGGCCATTCGAGCCCGTGTGGGCGCCGCGGGCCTTTGCCTTGAAAGCCCGGGGCGGCAGCGGCGCAGCGCGCCGGAGCCTCCCGCGGCGTTCCGCGGCCGCCGCTCAGAGCGCTGAGAGCGGCACGCTCCAGCTGCGGCCGGCACCGACGGTGACCGGCAGCACCTCGCTGACGTCGACGGTGAAGCGGTAGACCCGGCCGGCGCGCCGCTCGTTCTCGGCGTCGAACATCGAGACCTGCACGTCCCAGCAGTCGGAATCCGGCCGGCAGATCGGGCTCTTGGTGACGCGGATGCCGTAGAGTTCGAGGCCCCGCCGCATGCCGTCGGCAAAGACGCTGGCACCCTGATAGGCGTTGGTCGCGGCGAAGTTGATCGCCCGCTCCTCGGGGCTGATGCCGAGATTGCGGAGCTCGTCGTAGACCCGGACGAGGAAGTTGAAGATCGGCTCCTCGTCGATGCTCTCCTCGCCGATCGCCGCCTTCGCGGCGGTGACGAGCTGCGGCGCGGTCCATTTCGCCATGCCGCGGGGGTCAGGATAGATCACCGGCAGGATCATGCCGTTCATCAGCCGGGTGGAGCCGTGGACGTAGCCGGGCAAGGCCACCCGCTGCAGGTCGCCGGTGTTGTCGAGGCTGGTGCGCATCGCGTCGAGAAGGTCGCGGTAGACCTCCTGGGCGAACGGTCCGGCCGGCGTGATCGCGTAGATCGGAATTTGGTCCTGCATCAGGATGAAGGTGATGCCGGTGGCGAAGGAGAGGTCGTTCGACAGCATGTCGATCAGCGCGGTCGGCGTGTTCGCCGCGACGGGGTCGCCCATGCGCTGGACGATGGCGTCGTAGCGCGCCTCGTTGCCGAAATCGAACCACACCGAGCCGAGGGCATAGACCTTCTGCGGCTCCCTGGAGCCGCCGCAGCCGCAGGCCTGCTGGGTGACGGCCGCCCGCTCCGCCGCCTGGACGATGCGGCCCGGGAGGCGGCCGCTCGCCGGGAGCCGCGGCCGCGCCGACTGCAGCGCGGCTGCCGCGCCGGCCGTCTCGTCGTCGTCATCGTCCACCGCGTCGTCGCCGAGCCCGCCGAGCCCGCCGAGGGCTTCCAAGGCCTCGGCTGAGACGCCTGCCTCGGACATGTCGTCCACCCCGTCCTCAGGGTCCTGCTGCTGGCGCGCCTTCTTCTTCTTGCCGCCGCAGCCGCAGCCGCAGTCCGACTGGACGACGGCGGCGAGCCCCGGGCTCCTGCCGGGGGGCAGCATGGCCGCCGTCGACGGCCTGATCGACATCGGGTCCCTGATCATCGGCTCTCTCCCTGTTTCCTGGTCCTGTCCTTCCCGCCCGGGCGGCGGCCGTTCGTCCCGTGCCGCATCCGTGGTCTCGCGCAGGCGGGCGATCGCCGCCGCAACGTCCAGCCGCCCGGCGAGCACGCGGGCGCATTCGCCGTCCGCCTGCGGATCGCAGGGGCGGGCCGTCCCGATGATGATGTCGCGGATGTCGAGCGGGCCGACGCCTGCGCCCGCCCGGCGCGCCGCCGAGAGCATCCGCGCCGCGACGCCGCTGACCACGGCGGTGGCGAAGCTCGACCCGCTGCGGCTCACCCGCTCGCCGCCGACGGTGGCGAGATCTGCCACGACGCCGGGGGCGAGGACGCCGTTGACGCCGTAGCCGGCACCGTAATTGGAACTGGCGAGCGGCCGCCCGTCCTCGTCCATCGCGCCGACGGCGAGCACCGTCGCCACCGCGGCGGGCACGTGCAGGCAGGCGCAGCCGTCGTTGCCGGCCGCCGCCACGACGAGGACGCCGCTGCGTTCGCAGAGCTTCAGCGCATCCTCCAGATGCCGCGACGCCTCGGCCGTGGACGACAGCTGGCCGGCACTGACATTGACGATCGAGACGCCCCGCTCGACCGCCATGTAGATCGCCCGGGCGATGTCGGTCTGCGTCGCCCGCGGCGCTTCGTGCGAGGGCCGGGGATCCGGGAAGAACACCGGCAGGACCAGCCCGGAACAACCGGCGGCGATGCCATTTGCCGCGTCGAACAGCAGGCTGCAGATCTCGGTGCCGTGCGCATCCGGGCGGTGCGCCTCGGCGATCCGCATCGTCGCCTCCACCGCGATCGGCGCATCCCGCAGCGCTGCGATCGCAAGGTCCGGCGGGCCGTCGACGACGCCGATCTTCACCCGGGGGTCACCCGGGCCGAGCCGGCCGAGATGTTCGAGCGGAAGCGGCATCGTCAGTCACTCGGTTTGAAAACGCGACTAATTGACGTTGTGGCATGATGGCATATGCACGCATTGAGAGCAAAAACATTATGATACTTTAATTTCTGGTTGCTGAAACGGTTGAAGTAGACTGACCGTCTGAAGCACAATCGTTGCAGTGACGAACGCTGTCGGCTCCAAAAAACCACGGCGGCGATCGCCGATCCGGCGTCGAAGGTCCCGTGCGGCGGCCGCCGGCGAAGCGAATGTCGGCTCGCGGAAGAGCCCGAGCTTCCGTCACCGTCCTCCGGGCGATACCATGTGTCCCGTAGGGGTTCCGGCAGGCCGGAGCCGATCACGGCCGGAGGGATGCGCGATGGCGACGATGACGGGTGGCAGCCAGTGCGGCGCGGTGCGGTTTCGGGTCGAGGCGGGACTCGGCCAGGCATCGATCTGTCATTGCCGCATGTGCCAGAAGGCGTTCGGCAGCTTCTACGCCCCGCTCGTCTCGGTGAAGGAGGGGGCGCTGGTCTGGACCAAGCGGGAGCCGAAGCGTTTCCGCTCGTCCAATCACGTCCGGCGCGGCTTCTGCGAGGATTGCGGCACGCCGCTCACCTACGAGGCGCCGGACGGGACTGCACTGGCGATCGGTGCCTTCGACGATCCCGCGGCCGTGCAGCCCACGATCCAGTTCGGCACCGAAGCGAAGATCGCCTATGTCGACCGGCTGCACGAATTGCCCGGGCGTTCGACCGAGGCTGACGTCGCGAGCAACCCCTTTCTTTCCGGCATCGTCTCCTGTCAGCATCCGGACAGGCCGGGCGCGGACGAAACGCCGCGCGGGAAGGGGGCGGCGTGAGGGGCCTTTATCCCGAGATCGAACCGTTCGATGCGGGCATGCTGGATGTCGGAGACGGCCATACGATCCATTGGGAGCGCTGCGGCACCAGGGGCGCGACGCCCGCGGTCTTCCTGCACGGCGGACCGGGCGGCGGCTTTTCGCCGGTGCATCGGCGGCTGTTCGACCCGGCGCGCTACGACGTCCTCCTGTTCGACCAGCGGGGCTGTGGCCGCTCGACGCCGAATGCCTGTCTCGACGCCAACACCACCTGGCATCTCGTCGCCGACATCGAGCGGCTGCGGGCGATGACGGGGGCGGAGCGATGGGTGGTCTTCGGCGGCTCCTGGGGCTCGACGCTGGCGCTCGCCTATGCCGAGGCCCACCCGACCAGGGTCTCGGCGCTCATCCTGCGCGGCATCTACACGCTGACCCGCGCCGAGCTCGACTGGTACTACCGCTTCGGCGTCTCCGAGATGTTTCCGGAAAAGTGGGAGCGCTTCGTCGCGCCGATTCCCGAGGCCGAACGCGCCGACATGATCGCCGCCTATCGCCGCCGCCTGACCGGTGACGACCCGGCCGAGCAGCTGCGGGCTGCGCGGGCCTGGAGCCGGTGGGAGGGCGAGACGATCACCCTCCTGCCGGACGAGACCCTCGCCCGGAATTTCGGGCAGGACGACTTCGCGCTCGCCTTCGCGCGGATCGAAAACCACTATTTCGTCCATCGCGGCTGGCTGGAGGAAGACCAGCTGATCCGCGAGGCGGGCCGGCTGAAGGGCATTCCCGGCGCCATCGTCCACGGCCGCTACGACATGCCGTGCCCGGCACGGACGGCGTGGCGGCTTTCGAAGGCATGGCCGGAGGCCGAGTTCCATCTGGTCGAGGGCGCCGGCCACGCCTTTTCCGAACCCGGCATCCTCGACCGCCTGATCCGCGCGACGGACCGCTTCGCCGGGTGAAAGCGCGTCGGACGTCGGACGCCGGGCGTCGGCCGTCAGTCGTCGCCCTGGAAGGCGTCGAAGACGAGGCGGGCGTTGCCGCTCCTTTCCGAATAGCCGGTGACGGCGCAGCTTCCCCGTGCGCGTACCGGCGCGGCGCCCGAGAGATAGATCGACCCGCCGCCGGTGGCCGGCCCGGCGACGTCGTAGGGCGCCGGCTGGCAGCCCTTGCGGAAGACGTAGGCCGTGCCGGCGAGGCCGCGGCCCTTGAAGCGGCCCGTAAACAGCACCGTGCCGTTCCGCACCCCGAGCTTCCTGAGGCTCGACTTCGGATTCTGGTAGCTGATCGTCACCAGGCCGTTGCGTTCGGTGAGCCGGACCAGCGACCCGTTGTGCTCGTAAAGGTCGAAGGCGAGGGCAGTACCGGTGCCGAGACAAAAGGCGAGGGCAAGTGCGAGCGTTGCGCAGGAGGTCCTGGCGATGCGTGAGGTCATCGTGTCGATCTCGTCGGTATGAATGCGCCCCGGTATTCCCTTACGGCATCCCCGGGGCCGATGAAACCGCTTCACCGAAACGTCAGCCACCGGTTGCGCTGCCCGTTCGCCGTCCGGCGCTGGACGGCGCGGGGCGGCACCGGCATGCGACCGGCGGTGCCCAGCCGGGACCGTCCGGCGGGACGCTCTGGGCGTAAAGCCTACACCGCGACGTCGTCGCCCTTGCGCAGCGAGCAGCCGGTGATCTTCATCGAGCCGTCGGGCTGGCGCTCCAACGTGTAGCTGGCGATCCAGCTCCTGCCGTCGCGGTCGGTCAGATGGACTTCCTGGCGGAAGCCGGTGCCTTCCGGCTTCAGGGTGCCGAAGGCCGCGCCGCTCGAATGGTAGACCGGATCGTAGGCTGACCGGACCATGGTCATGAAGACGTCGGGCGAGGGAAACATCGCCTTGATGTTCGGCGCGGCGTAGGAATAGGCCGTGCCGCCGTCGTCGGCGTTGAACGCCTGAAGCTGCGCCGAAATGGCCGCGCGGATGTCGCCTGCATCGTCCGCGCGGGCAGCGACCGGCGTCGCGAGCAGCATCGTTGCGGCGAAGGCGAAGAGGACGGCGGGTCGCATCGGCAGGTCTCCCGGTTGGCTCAGAAATTCCCGAAGGTTCGCTGCCATGGCGTCGAGGGAAACCGCGGGCCGGGTCAATTGCGCGTGATCGCGACCGGACCCGGCGGAAGATCCGGCCGCGGCAGGGGCGGTCTTTAAGACGGGCGGCGGCTCAGTCGTCGTTGGCGGAATTGAGGTCCTGCGGCCGTCGGCCCTCCTGATGGGCGTGGTGGAGCAGCTCGACCACAGCCACCTCCGGCCCCGGACCGTGGGGATGCAGCGGCTCGTTCGAGACTGCGACGGAAAGAGCGATGTTCCGTTCGGCCGCATCGCGCAGGGCAAGGTTCAGCGCGTCGGCCGCCGCCTTCGCCCTTGCGAGAACGTCCTTGGTCGATCGGTCGTTTTCCGCGGGCATCTTCTCAGCCGTTCCGTCTGGTTGCTTCATCGTTCCAAATCGTGCGTTTGCCGGCGAAGGCAAGCGTTTCGCCGGTCCGGCCCCGACGACGGCATCCTTCTTCAACTTGCCACGAATGGCGGGCAAGAGGGGAACGGGGCTCGCGATGCCGTCGGCAATCGAGGGGCGTCTTCGGAGACGTGCCCTCGGCGGCGCGTCGATTGCAATCATCGGGAGAATTCATGCGGAACACGCCCCTGAAAGCACTCGCGACCCTCTCCGCCCTCCTGGCGTCGACGGCGCTCGCGGCAGCCCAGTCCCCGGACACGTCGCGTCCGGCAGCCGCCCTCGGCGCCGACGCGGGCAGCGCGGCCGCGGCGGGCGGAGCCGACGCGCCGGCCCGCACCGGCGACATCCGCTCGATCGTGCTCTATTCGGGCGGCGTCGCCGAGATCGTCCGGTCCGCCGACGTCGTCGGCGAGGCGACGGTCGGCATGGACGTGCCGCTCGACCAGGTCAACGACGTCCTGAAGAGCCTCGTGGTGCGCAATCCCGGCGGCGGGGTCGGCCAGGTCTCGCTCGAAGGGTCGAAAAACGCCCGCGAGCTCTCCCGCGCCGCCCTTTTCCGGCCGGCCGACCTCAACTCGCTGCCGCTGCTTCTCTCCAAGCTCAAGGGCGCGCGGGTGCGCATCGAGGGCGACCGGTCGGTAACCGGAACGGTCCTCGGGACCGCGCAGCCGAAGGCGCAGGAGGGCGAAGGCCGCTCCGAGACGCCGATCGCCATCGTCGCGATCCTCGCCGAGACCGGCGAGGTGCGTTCGCTGCCGGTCTTCGCCGACACCTCGGTCGAGATTCTCGACGAGAAGACGGCCGAGGAGCTGAAGAAGGCGGCGGCCTCGCTGGCACGCAGTCTTTCCGACGACAACCGCCTCGTCTCGGTGAAGGTCGACGGTACCGGCGCGCGGACCGTCGAGTTCGACTATGTGGTCGCCGCGCCGGTGTGGAAGTCGTCGCACCGTCTCGTCCTCGGCAAGGACGGCAAGGGCCGGCTGCAGAGCTGGGCGGTGATCGAGAACGCCACCGGCGAGAACTGGCACGACGTCAGGGTGGCGCTGTCCTCCGGCTCGCCGGTGACGCTGCGCCAGAATCTGTTCGACCCGTTCTTCAAGGAACGGCCGGAAGTCCCTGTCTTCGTTGACAGGCAATCGGTTCCCGAGCCCGATCGCGGCGCCCTGCCGAGCCCTTCGCCGATGGCCAAGGCGTCGCGCTCGCTGAACGGCGCGGCGGCCTTCGCCGACAGCCTGATGGCGGCGGCGCCGACGCCGGAAGCGGCCGAGTTCTCGATCGGCGCGGCGAGCGACGTCGGCGCGGCGGTCGAGGGGGACGTGTCGGTGACCTATCCGCTGCCGCAGCCGGTGACCCTCGACGCGGGTTCGACCCTGTCGGTGCCGGTCGTCGATGCCGAGGTTCCGGCCGAACGCATCGCGGTCTTCGTGCCGGGGGGCGAGACCCACCCGACGGCGGCGGTCCGGCTCGACAACGCCACCGGCTCGGCACTGCCGGCGGGCATCGTCACGGTCTACGACGCCTCCGGCTATGTGGGCGATTCGACGCTGCTGCCGGTTCCGGCCAAGGAGGAGCGGCAGGTGCAGTTCGCCCTCGACCGCAAGATCACCATCAACAGCAAGGAGCGGCCGGAGGATCTCGTCAACGAGATCCGCGTCGTCGACGGCGTCCTGCGCTACAAGTCGGTCTCGGAGCGCCGCACGGTCTACAGCGCCCGCAACGACGGCGCGGAGGAGCGCAAGCTGGTCATCGAGCATCCCAAGCTCGACGGCTGGCAGCTGATCTCCGACTTCAAGGCCGGCGAGACCGAATCGGCCTATCGACTGGAGACGACGATTCCGGCCGGCGCGACCCGCGACGTCGGCGCGACCTATCGCTACGTCCGCGACGAGGGCTTCGCGCTGGTCGACGCCGCCCAGTCGGAGCTCCTGCGCTTCTCCAAGCAGACCGACGACCAGGAACTTTCCCTGCATCTTGCCGAACTCGCCGCGATCCAGGGCGAGAAGACCGAGCTCGACCGCCGGATCGACAGGCTGTCCGGCGACAAGCAGGACATCTACGCGGCCCAGGACCGCATCCGCGAGAACATCAAGGCCGTCGGGCCGGGAGACCTGCGCGACAGCTATCTCGCGACGATGCGCGGCCAGGAGGATCAACTGAAGAAGATCGACGGCGACATCGAGGCGCTGAAGAAGCGGCGCGAGGCGGTCGAAAAGACGCTGCGCGACGAAATCAAGGCGATGTGACGGCGCCTGCCGTGCCGCCGCCTTCAGCGGGCGGGCGGCTCAGCCCCAGAGTTCCGGGTCCGGTGGCGAGACCAGCGAGCCCGAATAGGCGAGGGGGTGCGGGCGGTCCTTCGCCAGGAGCAGCGGTCCGTCGAGATCGACGAAATCCGCCGTCTGGGCGAGGAGCAGCGCCGGGGCCATGGCGAGCGACGAGCCGACCATGCAGCCCACCATGACGCCGAAGCCGTGGCGGCGCGCCGCCTCGATCAGCCGCACCGCCTCGGTGAGCCCGCCGGTCTTGTCGAGCTTGACGTTGACGTAGTCGTAGAGCCCGGCGACGTGGTCGAGGTCCTCGCCGACATGCAGGGACTCGTCGGCGCAGATCGGCACCGGGTGCGGGATCGTGCCGAGGATCTCGTCCGACCCGGCCGGCAGCGGCTGTTCGACCAGCACCGCCCCCGCGGCGGCCGCGGCGAGGAGATGCGCCTTGATGTTGTCGGCGCTCCAGCCCTCGTTGGCGTCGAGGATGAGCCGGGCGCCGCGGGCGGCGCTCCTGACGGCGCGGATGCGCTCGCGGTCGTCGGCCGTGCCGAGCTTCACCTTGAGGAGCTGGCGGCCGCTGGCCCGGGCCGCGCTCGCCATCGCCTCGGCCGAATCGAGGCTGATGGTGAAGGCGGTCTCCACCGGCCGGGGCGTTTCGCCGCAGACGATCGCCGCGACCCGCCCGCCGGTCGACTTCGCCTCGAGGTCCCAGAGGGCGCAGTCGAGGGCGTTGCGGGCGGCGCCCGGCGCCAGCGCCGAAGCGAGACTGTCGCGCGAGCCGCCGCCCTCGACGAGCGCCCGCACCGATTCGATCTCTGCGACGACGCCGTCGATGCTCTCGCCGTAGCGGGGATAGGGCACGCATTCGGCCCAGCCCCGCCCGTATTCGTCGGCGATCGCGCAGGTGACGACCACAGCTTCCGTCTTGACGCCGCGGGCGATCCGGAAGGGCTCGCGAAGCGGAAAGCGCTCCACTGTGACCGAAAGTCGACGCGGCATGGTAAATGATCTCCCCGGGGCTGGCCTCGGTTTATTCCCACGAAGCCCTGTGCCAGTGAAGGGGGGCGGTCGCCAAGGGGTTGCGAACGCTGCGCCCGGGGCGCGGCCGAGACGAACCCGCCCGGCGGCCGGATGCGGATCGAGGTAGAATGCTGCAGGCTTCGAAGGCCGACGAGACCGCCGCCAGCGGTCGCCTGTCTTCCGTCAGGCCCGCTCTCGAAGGCGAGAAGCGGGACGGCGGCGTGCGGCTCGTCGCCAGCGGCGACTGGCTGTCGCGCACCGTCGGCGAGATGGAGGGCCTCCTCGCCGAGACCGCCCGCTCCAATCTCGGCGGCAGCGTCGTCCTCGACTGTTCGAAGGTCGGCCGCATCGACACGGCGGGGGCCTTCGTCCTCGAGCGCCTGACGCAGGACCTTTCGGCAGACGGCCGCAGGGTCGAGCTCGCCGGTGTCCCGAACCGCAATGCGGCGCTCTTTTCGGCGGTGCGCGCCGCCATGGCGAAGCAGCAGCCGCCGGAGCGTCCGGCGCGGCGCAATCTGCTCCTCGCGCTTTTCGCCAGCGTCGGCGGCGGCGTCTACGGCGTCCGCGACGAGGCGGTCTCCGCCCTCAACATCATCGGCGGCGCGATCTACGGGGCCGGCAACCGGCTGGCCGGGCGCACCCAGCGGCGCCCCGCGGCGATCTTCAACCAGCTCGACCAGATGGGGGTCAAGGCGATCCCGATCATCGTGCTGATCACCTTTCTCATCGGCGGCATCATCGCCCAGCAGGGCGCCTTCCAGCTGCGCCGCTTCGGCGGCGAGGTCTATGCCGTCAATCTCGTCGGCATCCTGGTCCTGCGCGAGATCGGCGTGCTGCTGACGGCGATCATGATCGCCGGCCGGTCTGGCAGTGCGATCACCGCCGAGCTCGGCTCGATGAAGATGCGCGAGGAGATCGACGCGCTGCACGTCATCGGCCTCAACCCGATCGGCGTCCTCGTCTTCCCGCGGCTCCTCGCGCTCGCCATCGCTTTGCCGCTCCTCACCGTCCTCGCCAATCTCTCGGCGCTGCTCGGCGGCATGCTGACGCTGAAGCTCTATTCCGGCATCTCCATCGCCAACTACCTGCAGGGCATCCAGAACAGCGTCGACCTGTTCACCGTCTTCTCCGGCTTGATCAAGGCCCCCTTCATGGCCGTCGTCATCGGCATCGTCGGAGCGGCGGAGGGAATGAAGGTCGGCGGCAGCGCCGAGAGCCTCGGCCTGCGGGTCACCGCCTCGGTGGTCAAGTCGATCTTCCTCGTCATCGTCATGGACGGACTTTTCGCGATCTTCTATGCCTCGATCGGACTCTGACATCGCCACGCTCGAAGACCCCGCCACGGTGACCGGCCGCGACAAGGCGCCCGCCGCCGCCCGGCAGGCGGATGACGACGTCGTCATCCGGGCGCGCGGCGTCACCGTCGCCTTCGGCGGCAAGAAGGTGCTCGACGATCTGTCGCTCGACGTCCGGCGCGGCGAGATCCTCGGCTTCGTCGGACCCTCGGGCGCCGGCAAGTCGGTGCTGCTGCGCACCATCCTCGGCCTCAACGCCAAGGATGCCGGCACGATCGAGGTGTTCGGCATCGACTACGACCGGGCGAGCGACCGCGAGCGGCTGTCGGTCGAAAGGCGCTGGGGCGTGCTCTTCCAGCACGGCGCGTTGTTTTCCGCGCTGACGGTGCGCGAGAACATCGAGGTGCCGATGAAGGAGTATCTCGACCTCTCGCCGAAGCTGATGCACGAGCTGGCGATGCTGAAGATCGACCTCGTCGGGCTGGCGCCGGACGCCGCCGACAAGTACCCCTCCGAACTCTCGGGCGGCATGATCAAGCGCGCCGCGCTCGCCCGCGCGCTCGCCCTCGATCCGGAGATCGTGTTCCTGGACGAGCCGACCTCGGGGCTCGACCCGATCGGCGCGGCCGACTTCGACCAGCTCATCATGACGCTGCGCGACACGCTCGGCCTGTCGGTCTACATGGTCACCCACGACCTCGACAGCCTGTTCCAGGCCTGCGACCGCATCGCCGTGCTCGGCGAGCGCAAGGTGCTGGTCGAGGGGCCGCTCGCCAAAATGCTCGACTACGACCACCCCTGGGTGAAATCCTATTTCCACGGCAAGCGCGCCCGCACCATCGTCACGAATGATGCGAAGCCGGCGCGGCCGACCCCGTTCGATGGAGCCGCCTGATGGAAACCAACGCCAACTACGTCCGTGTCGGCATCTTCACGCTCGTCGTGCTCGCGCTGGCCTTCGGCTTCACCTACTGGAGCGTCTTCGCCTCGAGCGGCGACAGCCGCGTGCCGCTGCTCGTGCGCATCGAGGGGTCGGTGACCGGCCTGCAGCAGGGCAGCCAGGTGCTGTTCAACGGCCTGCCGGTCGGCCAGGTCACGGCGCTGAGGATCGACAACAACAATCCCGGCGTCGTCATCGCGACGACGATGGTCGACCCGACCATCCCGGTGAAGGAGAACACCCAGGCGAACATCGGCTTCCAGGGCCTGACCGGCTACGCCTTCATCGAGCTGAAGGGCGGCGACCCGAGCGGCGCGAACCTGATGGAGGAGGCGCGCCAGCAGGGCGTGACGCCGGTGATCCGGGCCAATCCCTCCGACGTCACCGACATTCTCGCGACGGCGCGCGACATCGCCGACCGCGCGAACAGCATCCTCGGTCAGTTCGAGAGCATCGTGAAGGACGCCGGGCCGGGCGTCCAGACCACCATCGCCAACGTCGCCAAGACCTCGGAGAACGTCGAGACCTTCACCGCGGCGCTGGCGAAGAACACCGACAACATCGACAATTTCGTCGACAGCATCTCCAAGCTCGCCGTCAGCGCCCGCAACGTCGCCGACGCGCTGCCGAGCGCCATCAAAAAGGCCACGGACATTCTCGCCGCGGTCGACACCGACGAGGTCGGCCGGATCGTCGACAACGTCACGGCGGTGAGCGACAACGTCCGCGCCCAGTCGGAGAGGATCGGCAGCGTCGTCGATTCCGTCCAGTCCGCCGCCAACGGCGTCGGCAGGATCGGCGACGTGATCACCCGCAATGCCGACGGCATCGACCGCTTCGTCGGCGCGCTCGGACCCTTCGCCGACACCGCAACCGACGTCGCGACGAAGCTCGGCACGACGCTGACCAGCGCCGACAAGGTGCTCGCCGCGGTGGACCCTGAGAAGGTCGCGACCACCCTCGACCAGGTGACCAGGACGGCGACCAACGTCGCCGCGGTGACCGACACGGTAAATGAGCAGAAGGAGGCGATCTCCTCGGCGATCAGCGGTTTCGCCAACTCGGCCAAGAACGTCGACCGGCTGACGACGACGGTGGCCGAGCGCTCCGCCGACATCGACAGGCTGCTGAAGAATCTCGGCCCGATCTCCGACGAGGTCGGCGAGGCCGCGACGACGCTCAACCGGACGCTCGCCTCGGCCGACCAGGTTGTGGCCTCGATCGATCCGAAGAAGGTCTCCTCGACCATCGACGCCGCGTCGCAGACCGCGACCAACGTCGCCGCGCTGAGCCAGAAGCTGAGCGACCAGTCCGGCGCCATCGACACGATCGTGCAAGGCGCGTCGAACGCCATGTCGAACGTCGAGGCGGTGACCAAGACCGTCGCCGACCGGCGCGAGGAGCTCGACCGGACGCTCGCCAATCTGGCGCCGATCTCCGACACCGCCAACCGGGTGGCCAACCGGCTCGACGTGACGCTGCAGAACGCCGACAAGGTGATCGCCGCGGTGGACCCGGAGAAGGTCGCGACGACCCTCGACCAGGTGACCAGGACGGCGACCAACGTCGCTTCGGTGACCGACACGGTGAATGACCAGAAGGAGGCGATCTCCTCGGCGATCAGCGCCTTCTCGCACAGCGCCCAGAACGTCAACCAGATCACCACGACGGTGGCGCAGCGGGCGGGCGACATCGACAAGCTGATGGCGAGCCTCGGCCCGATCAGCGAGAACGTCAGCGCCGCATCGACCAAGCTGAATTCGACGCTCGACGGCGCCAAGGGCATGGTCGACGCGATCGACACCAAGGCGATCAACCGCTCGATCGACAATGTCGGCGCGATCACCACCGCGCTGCGCGAGAAGACGCCCGAGATCCAGTCGATCGTCGAGCGGGTCAATTCGGCGGTGCTGACCATCGACGAAGCCGTGAAGGGATTCTCGGAAACCCGCGCGCAGCTCGACACGCTTCTCGCCAGCATCGATCCGGCCAAGGTGAACCGGGCGGTCGACAACGTCTCGGCGGCGACCGACAACGTCGCCAAGGCCGCCGATTCGATCGCCGGCGTCGCCACCGACCTCGGCGCGAAGCGGCCGCAGATCGACGAGATCGTCGCCAACGTCCAGGCGACGAGCGAAAGCCTGAAGAACGCCTCCGGCAAGATCGACGGGGTGATCAAGTCGATCGACGACGTCTTCGCCGGGGCGGGAAGCGGCACCAAGCTCGGCGCCGATCTTTCCGGCGCCCTGCAGTCGGTGCGCGGCGCCGCCCAGTCGATCCAGGAGCAGGTGGCGCCGATCTCGGCCAATCTGCAGCGCTTCTCGGGCCAGGGGCTGCGGGAGTTCCAGTCGCTGATCGGCAACGTCAACCGCACGGTCAACCGCATCGACAACGCCGTCTCCGACTTCTCCAACAATCCGAGCCGGCTGATCTACGGCGGCGACGAAGTGAAGCAGTATGACGGGCGCACCCGCCGGTAGCGGCGGCGGCATCGGTCTCTCCCGTCGGGCCGGGCCCCTGCAAGCCGGGCCGCCCGGCCGCTTGTGGCAATCGGGCCCCGCCGGCGAAGTTTGTGTGACTGCCGGACGGCGCGGGCGCCCGGGCGATTGACAGGCCCGGTTGCGGATGCAAGCAACGGTGCAAGCCCGGCGAAACGTTGGGCTTTCACGGCGCGAGAGTCGCTTTCGATCGCCGCGCCGAAAGACGAGGGGAATGTCGCGACGATGACCGTCACGAAGACAGCAGCGATGGCGATGCTCGCGGGCGTGCTTCTGGCCGGCTGCACCTCCGTGCCCCCGGATACGTTCGAGCTGTCCTCGCCGGCCAATGTCGCGGTGCGCGGCGCGACGCGGGCGCAGATCCTCATTCCCGAGCCGACGGCGATCAAGACGATCGACACCGACAAGATCGTCATCAAGACGGCGCCCTATGCCGTCCAGTATCTCGCCAAGAGCCAGTGGAGCGACCGGCTGCCGCGCATGGTGCAGCTGCGGCTGCTGCAGGCCTTCGAGAACACCGGCCGGATCGGCGCGGTGGGCGTGCCGGGGCAGGGGCTGGCGATCGACTACCAGCTGATCATGGAGATCCGGCGCTTCGAGATCGATACGGCGGGCGCCGCGACGGCGCGGATCGACATCTCGGTGAAGGCGCTGAACGACCGCAACGGCACGGTCCGGCAGACGCGGGTGTTCTCGGCCGCAGCGCCGGTCACGGGCAGCGGCAACGGCGCTTATGTGGCGGCGCTCAACCGGGCGTTCGACGAGATCACCGGCGAGATCGTGACCTGGACCCTCGGCCTGATCTGACGACGCGGCGTCGCCGACGGCGTCTGGCCCCTCGATCGATTGCCCTGTCCGTGAAGCCCACAGCACCGCGCGCCACGGGAGCGGCCCGGGCCGCGAAGCGGCGGACCCTCGAAGCCTGCGGGGACGGTCGAACGCCGATACCCCTTGAGTGAGAAAAGTCGCGCCAGGTCCCTGGCGCACGACGCGGCGCCGGGCTCAGTCCGTCAGCCGCCGGCGGTCGAGGCCTCCGACAGCGACGCCCGGATCTTCGCGACGCGCGCCTCGACATCGTCCCACGGCGCGCGGCCGCGGGCGAACCGGCTGCGGAGATAGCTAACGAGCGCCGCCACCTGCCGGTCGGTGAAGGTTTCGGCAAAGCCGGGCATGGCGCTGTGGGCGCCGCTCGCCGCCGGGGCGAGGCCGCCGAAGATCGTTCGGATCAGATTGTCGGGCGCTGCGGCGTTGACCGCCGTCGTCAGGGCGAGCGGGGTTCCGGCATTGAACAGCGTGGCCTCTGCCCCGGAGCGGTGGCAGACCGCGCATGCCCCGTCATAGAGCCGCGCACCGAGGCTCTGTGCCGGCCGGATGTCGGCCTCGCTCGCGGCAACGAGCCGCGCCGCCTCGGCCTGCCGGTCGCCCTGGGGCGCAGCTTTCGAGAGCGAGGCGAGGTAGACGGCCATCGCCCGGATGTCGGTATCCGGCACCCCCGTAAGCGAGGCGACGACCGGCGCCATCGAGCCGGCCGCGGCGCCGTGTTCGGCCGAACGGCCGGTCCTCAGATAGGCGTAGAGCGCGTCTTGCGTCCAGCCGAGCGGCGCTTCGCCCGTACCGTCCAGCGCCGGCGCGTGCCAGCCGTCCGCAATGCCGCCGGAAAGATGCGCCGCGCCGCGCTTTTCGGCTCCGAGCGGGTTGCGTGGCGAGTGGCAGGCGCTGCAATGGCCGAGGCCCTCGACGAGATAGCGGCCGCGGTTCCAGGCCTCGCTGCGGGAAACCACCGGCCGCAGGGCTTCGGCCTTGTGGTAGAGCGCGTTCCAGCCGGCCATCAGCGGCCGCAGGTTGAAGGGAAAGGCGAGGGCGGTGGCCGGGGGTGTCGCGCGCACCGGCGGCTGCGCCATCAGATGGGCGTAGAGCGCCTCGAGGTCGGCCTCGCCGGTCTTCGCGAAGGCACTGTAGGGAAAGGCGGGATAGAGATGCCGCCCGTCGCGGGAGATCCCCTCGCGCATTGCCCGGGCGAAGGCCGGATAGGACCAGGCGCCGATGCCGGTTTCGGGGTCGGGAGTGATGTTGGTCGAATAGACCGTTCCGAACGGCGTCTCGATCGCCCGTCCGCCGGCATTGGCGCTGCCGCCCGGAACGGTGTGGCAGACGGCGCAGTCGCCGAGCGCGGCGAGCTGGCGGCCGCGTTCGAGAGTGGCGGCCGACCATGTGGCGGGATCCGGCGGCGCGACGGGCGCGATCGGCGCCCTGAGAACGAGGCCGACGGCGGCGGTACCGATCGTCGCGGCGAGACCGGCGAGGACGGGAGCGAGAAGCCGGCGCAGCAGCGGCGGGCGACGGCGCGGCGACACCGTCCCCGGGGCGGGGGCCGGCGCCGCGGGTTCGAGCCGCGCCGGCGGCGCTGGCGCGCCCCAGGCCGCGTCGAGGCCGGCCTTGATCCTCTCCGGCGTGAAGGGGAGTTCCCGAAAGCGGACGCCGGTGGCGTCGAAGATCGCATTCGCGATCGCCGCGGCGCTCGGCACCGACGCGGATTCGCCGACGCCGAGCGGCGGATCGGCCGGGCGCGGCAGCATCAGGACGTCGACGTCCGGAATCTCGGGAAACTGCGCGATCGGATAGCTGCCCCAGTCGCGGCTCGCAACGGTGGAGTTCTCGAACGCCACCTCCTCCTTGAGGACGCGGCTCGCGGACTGCACGACGTTGCCGTGGATCTGGTGCCTGACGCCGGCCGGGTTGATCATCTGGCCGGTGTCGTGGCCGACCACCACCCGCTCCAGCGCGACCTCGCCGGTCCTGCGGTCGACCGCGACCTCGGCGATCCAGGCGGCGTGGGCGGCGGCTGTGCCGGGAAAGGCGCCGTGGACGTAGACGGCATAGGCGAAGCCCTGACCGTAGAGCTTGCCGCCCTCGCCGCTGCCGTCGCCCGTACGGCGCGGGCCGCTGCGCTCCACCCAGCCGGCGCGGCCGGCCGTCGCCCTGACGAGCTCGGCGGCGCGCGGATCCTTCAGATGCCGCAGCCGGAAGGCGACGGGATCTTCCACGGCCGCGGCCGCCAGCTCGTCGATGAAGCTCTCATGGGCGAACGAGTTCGGCATGGCCGAGACGCCGCGCATCCAGGAGGCCCGCACGATCGGCGCCATGTCGTGGACGCGGATGCGCTCGGCCGCGTAGCGATAGGGTGGGATCGCCGTCCTGTCGCCCATGTCCGAGGGCTGCGGGTCGGGTGAAATGGCACCGGTGAGGAGCAGCGCGAGGTTCGGCCCGCGGTTGGAGGGATAGCGGGTCTCGAAGTCGTAGGCGGCAAGGCCGCCGTCGGCGGAAAGCCCGCCTTCGACGTCGATGAGCTGGGCGGCGCCCTTCGGCTCCCAGGCATGCTCCTCAGCGCGGGTGAGCTGCACGCGCACGGGCCGGCCGACCGCCCGCGACAGGAGGCTCGCATCGGCGCTGACGTCGTCGGCGCAGTTCCGCCCGTAGCAGCCCGCCGCCTCGTGGCGCCTGATGTCGATCCGCTCGGGGGGAAGCTGCAGCAGACGGCAGAGGTCGCCGCGCAGCATGTGCGGGTTCTGCGTTCCCGACCAGAGCGTCAGCAGCCCGTCGCGAAAATCCGCAACCGCGCAGGACGGGCCGATCGAGGCGTGCATCTGATAGGGCCAGACATAACGCCGCTTGAGACGAACGGCGGACCCGGGCAGGACCGCCTCGACGTCGCCGTGGTCGGACAAGGTGCGCGGCGTCGCGGGATGGGCGGTCAACGCCGCCGCGAGGTCGTCGAGGCCGGGGAGCGGGGGCGGCTCGCGCCAGGCGATCTTCAGCCGCCGGGCGGCCTCCGCCGCCTGATCCTCGCGCTCGCAGACGATGCCGACGAAATCGGCGATCACCACGAGCTCGACGAAGCCGGGCAGCGAGGCGACCGATGCGCGGTCGACAAAAAGGAGGCTGCGGCCGATGAAGTCGCCGCTGTCGCGCCCGGCATAGGGCGGCCTGACGACCCGGCCGTGCAGCATGCCGGGAAGCCGGACGTCGTGGACGTAGGTGGCGCGGCCGCTGACCTTGTCCGGAATGTCGACGCGCGGCAGCGAGGTGCCGACCAGCCGGTAGGCCTCCGCCGGCTTGACCGGCGTGGCGAGGTCGAGTTCGGCGCGGATGGTGGCGCCGGCGAGGATCTCGCCGAAGCCGAGGCGGCGGTTGCTGCCCGGCGCGAAGACGAGGCCGGCCTCGATGGCGAGGTCCTCCGGCGCCGCGTCGAGGAGGCGCGCGGCCCGCGACAGGAGGATCCCCCGCGCCTGGGCCGCGGCCTTGCGGAGCGGCACGGCGGCGACCTGGATGGTCTCGCTGGCGATCGTCGGGCCCTGGTCCGGCGTCCGGCCAGTGTCGCCGAGCACCATCGCCACCTGGTCGGGCGCGGCGTCGAGCTCTTCCGCAACGATCTGGGCGAGCGCGGTGGCAATGCCGGTGCCAAGATCGACATGGCCGTTGTGGCCGGTGACGCGGCCGTCGGCGTGGACGATAAGGAAGGTTTCGGCGCTGCCCGAGGCGGAGCCGCGCTCGATGACGAGGCGGGCTTCCTCCTGATCGCCGGTGCGTGCGGCGTCGGTCATGCGCCCCCGTCCCTCGCCGACAGTCGCGCGTCAGGCCGAAGCCCGCAAGCGCGGCGGGCGGCCGCGAGAATCTCCAGATGCGTCCCGCAGCGGCAGAGATTGTAGCGGAGCGCCTCGCGGATCGCCCGCTCGTCCGGCGCAGGATCGCGCAGGGTCAGCGCCTTCAGCGTCATGATCATGCCGTTGAGACAGTAGCCGCACTGGACGGCCTGTTCCGCTACGAAGGCCTCCTGCACCGCATCGAGGCGACCGTCCCGCGAAAGCCCTTCGAGGGTGACGATCCGCCGGCCGGCGACCGATCCGGCGGGTATGGTGCAGGCGCGGGCGGCAAGCCCGTCGATCAGCACCGTGCAGGCGCCGCACTGGCCGAGGCCGCAACCGAATTTCGGGCCGTTGAGGCGAAGGTCGTTGCGCAGCACGTCGAGAAGCGGCGCGGCCGGCGGAACGGCGAGGCGATGGTCGGTGCCGTTGACCGTCAGTGAGATCGCGGCGTCGCTCTTTGGCGTCATTGCGGCCTCAGACGGCGAGATACTGGTCGCGCACGGCGGTGTTCGCCTCGAGTTCGGCGACGGTGCCGGAAAAGCGGATGCGGCCCTTTTCGAGAATGTAGGCACGGTCTGAGATCAGCCGGGCGAAGTGGAGGTTCTGCTCGGAGAGGAGGATGCTGAGGCCTTCGCGCTTCATGGCGAGGATCGCGTCCGCCATCTGCTCAATGATCTTCGGCGCCAGACCCTCCGACGGCTCGTCGAGAAGAACGAGGGAGGGATTGCCCATCAGCGTGCGGGAGATCGTCAGCATCTGCTGCTCGCCGCCGCTCATCTGGCCGCCGGGCCGCCGGCGCATCTCGGCGAGGTTCGGGAAGAGGGCGTAGAGCCGCTCCGGCGTCCAGGTGGCGGCGTCGCCGCGAGCCGGCTGGCGGCCGACCTCGAGGTTTTCCTCGACGGTGAGTTCGGCGAAGACGCGCCGGTCCTCCGGCACGTAGCCGAGGCCGCGCCGCGCGATCTCGTAGGTCGGCAGGCGGGCGATGTCCTCCGCCTCGAAGCGGATCGCGCCCTCGCGCCGGTCGACGAGACCCATCAGCGACTTGAAGGTGGTCGACTTGCCGGCGCCGTTGCGGCCGAGCAGGGCCACCACCTCGCCGCGGCCGACGGAAAAGCCGACGTCGAAGAGGATCTGCACCGGGCCGTAGAAGCTGTTCAGCGCCGCGACCTCGAGCTTTGCGGAAGCTGCACTCATGCGTCCGCCCTCCGCGCCGCGGCCGCCTGGTCGTAGACCAGCCCTTCGCCGAGATAGACGGCCCTGACCTGCGGATCCCGGCGCACCGTCTCCGGCGCGCCCTCGGCGATGAGCCGGCCGCGGTTCAGGACCATCATCCGGTCGGCATGGGCGAAGACGACGTCCATGTCGTGTTCGGTGAAGAGGACGCCGATCTGCCGCTCGCGGGCGATGCGGGCGGTCAGCGCCATCAGCTCGACGCGCTCCAGCGGCGCCATGCCGGCGGCCGGCTCGTCCATCAGGAGCAGCTTCGGATCGTTGGCGAGCGCCATGGCGAGTTCCAGCCGCTTGACGTCGCCATAGGCCATGTCGGCACAGGGACGCTTCGCGAATTCCGCCATGCCGGTGAGGGCGAGGACCTCTTCGGCCGCGGTCCGATGGGCGCTGCCGGCGCGGCCGAGGAAGCCGAGGCCGCCGTCCCGCGAGGCGAAGACGGTCTCGACGTTCTCGCGCACGGTCATCGACTTGAACACCTGCGCGACCTGGAAGGTGCGTCCGACGCCGAGGCGGAAGATCTGGCGCGGCGACAAGCCGATCGTGTCGCGGCCGGTGATCCGGATCCGGCCGGCGCCGACCGGAATCTGTCCGCCGACCATGTTGAAGCAGGTGCTCTTGCCGGCGCCGTTCGGGCCGATCAGGGCGAGCATCTCGCCGGCGAAAAGTCGGAAGCTGACGTCCTCGACCGCATGGACGCCGCCATAGGATTTCGACAGGTGTTCGACCTCGAGGAGGGCGTTCGTCATTGCCGGCCCTCCGCCGGAAGGGCGACCGGCCGGGCCGCCCCTGCGGGCCGTCGCCAGCGCTCCAGCGGCCCGGCGACCAGCCCCGCGAGCGAGCCGACGATGCCCTGCGGGAACGCGACGACGAGGAAGACGATGACCGCGCCGAGGACGAGGCGCGACAGGTCGGTGGCGCTCATCAGCCAGATCGAGGCCATGGTGTAGACGATCGCGCCGACCACCGAGCCCGAAACCGTGGCGACGCCGCCGAGGAGCACCATGACGAGCGCGTCGATCGAGGTCGGGATCGACAGGACGTCGGGAAAGATGCTGCCCTTGAGAAAGGCGAAGAGGGCGCCGGCAAGCCCCGCCGCCGTGCCCGAGACGGCAAAGGCGACATACTGGGTGCGCTGGCGCGAGATGCCGATCGCCTCGGCCCGCACGGTCGAATCCCGCACCGCCCGCAGCCGGTAGCCGAAGGGCGAGAAGACGAGGTGGCGAAGGACGAGGACGCACACCACGGCGACGGCGAGCGTCAGCCAGTAGAATGCGGCCGGGCTGGAGGCCCAGTCCGAGGGCCAGACGCCGAGAATGCCGTTGTCGCCGCCGGTCACCTCCACCCACTGGAAGGCGACCGACCAGGTGATCTGCGCGAAGGCGAGGGTGAGCATGGCGAAGTAGACGCCCGACAGGCGCACGCAGAACCAGCCGAAGACCAGGGCACCGGCGAGGCCGGCCAACGGCCCGACCAAGAGCGCCGCCTCCATCGGCAGTCCCGACCACTCGACGGCGAGGGCCGCGCCATAGGCGCCGAGGCCGAAATAGGCGGCATGGCCGAAGGAATCGAGCCCGCCGGTCGACATCTGGAACTGCAGGCTGACGGCGAAGACGACGGCGATCAGGATCTGCGCCCCGACCGAGAGGCCGTAGGAACCGAGCAGCAGCGGCATGAGCGCGGCGAGGAGGATCGCCGCCGCGACGAGGACACTCGTCGCCGGCGACCAGGGTCGCCACGGCCGCGTCGCCTCGCCGATGGTCTTGACGCCGGTCTGGATCGGCTTTCCGAGGAAGCCCCAGGGCCGGATGACCAGGACGACGGCCATCACCAGGAACATCAGGACCAGCGAGATGCCCGGAAGGACGAGGATGCCGAAGGCGTTGAGCTCGGCGATCAGCACGGCGGCGAGGAAGGCGCCGGTGATCGACCCGAGGCCGCCGATGACGACGACGACGAACACCTCGGCGATGATCGAAAGGTCCATCTGGTGGGTGACGGCGGTGCGCGGGATCTGCAGCGCCCCGCCGAAGGCGGCGAGGAAGATGCCGAGGGTGAAGACCCCGGTGAACAGCCATTTCTGGTTCACGCCGAGCGCCGCCACCATGTCGCGGTCCTCAGTCGCGGCGCGCACCAGGACGCCCCAGCGCGTGCGGTGCATGAGCAGCCACAAGGCGCCTAGGACGAGGGGGCCGAGGACGATGAGCAAGAGGTCGTAGGTCGGAACCGGCAGGCCGAGCACCGTGACGGCGCCATCGAGGCCGGGCGCGCGCGGCCCGACGAGATCCTGCGGGCCCCAGATCAGATGGACGAGATCCTCGACCATCAGCGTGACGCCGAAGGTCGCGAGCAGCTGGAACAGCTCCGGCGCCCGGTAGATCCGCCGCAGCAGCGACATTTCGAGGAGCGCGCCGACCAGCGCGACGACCGCCGCAGCGACGAGGATACCGGCCCAGAAGCCGAGGCCGCCCTCCAGCCGCTGGGTCAGCGAATAGGCGACATAGGCGCCGAGCATGTAGAAGGCGCCGTGGGCGAAGTTGACGATGCGGGTGACGCCGAAGATCACCGACAGGCCGCAGGCCGCCAGGAACAGCGACGACGCATTGGCAAGCCCGGTCAGGAACTGCACGACATAGAGTGCCATCCGTGTGCAGTCCCCGATCCGTTCGATGCCTTCGCGCTGCCGCCGACGGTCAGCCCTGCGGCCGCAGCTTCTTCACTTCGGCGTCCGAGGGCAGGTAGTTCGCACCGTCCTCGTATTTGAAGTCGACCATCACGCCCTTGCCGTCCTTGACCGCCGTCTTGCCGACGAAGGCGCCGAGGGTCGACTGGTGGTCGATCGCCCGCATGGTGATCTTGCCGAAGGGCGTGTCGAGCGAGATGCCCTCGGCCGCGGCGACGAGATCGTCGGTCTCGGTGGACTTCGCCTTCTTCAAGATCTCGGCGATCGTCTTGAACTCGACATAGCCGACGACCGAGCCGAGATAGGGATGCTGGTCGTATTTCGCCTCATAGGCCTTCATGAAGGTCTGATGCTCGGGCGTGTCGACGGCGTACCAGGGATAGCCGGTGACGATCCAGCCTTCCGGCGCCTCGGCCTTCAAAGGCTCGAGATATTCCGGCTCGCCGGTCAGGAAGCTGACGACGCTGCGATCCTTGAACAGGCCGCGGGTGGTGCCCTCGCGCACGAACTGGACGAGATCGGCGCCGAACTCGACGTTGAGGATCGCGTCCGGCTTGGCGGCGGCGAGCGCCTGCGCGACGGCGCCGCCGTCGATCTTGCCGAGCGGCGGCCACTGCTCGGCGACGAACTCGACGTCGGGCTTGGCCTTCTTGAGCAGTTCCTTGAACACCTTCACCGCCGACTGGCCGTATTCGTAATTCGGCGCGACCGTCGCCCAGCGCTTGGCCGGCAGCTTCGCCGCCTGTTCGGCGAGCATCGCCGCCTGCATGTAGTTCGAGGGACGCAGGCGGAAGGTGTACTTGTTGCCCTCGCTCCAGGTGATCGCGTCGGTCAGCGGCTCGCCGGCGAGATAGAGCACCTTCTTGTGCTTGGCGTAATCGGCGATGGCGAGGCCGACATTGGAGAAGAACCCGCCGGTGATCAGCGCGACGCCGTCGCGGGCGACGAGCTCGTTGGCCGCGGTGACCGCGGCGGCGGGCTTGCCGCCGTCGTCCTTGGAGATGACGACCAGCTTGTCGCCATTGATGCCGCCGGAGGCGTTGATCTCCTCGACGGCGAGCTGCCAGCCCTTGCGGTAGGGTTCGGTGAAGGCGGGCAGCGCCGAATAGCTGTTGATCTCGCCGATCTTGATGTCTGCGGCGAGACCCGCCGGGGCCGAGGCAACCAGCCCGGTGCCGACGAGAGTCGAGATTGCGAACAGTCGAGACAAAGTCTTCAGCATTTCCAGCCTCTCGCCACGTAGCTCGTGCCGTCCCGCCCGATCCTTCGGGCAGCGGCCCCTTCAGTCGATGACGTTAGTATACGAACGATCTTTCTGCGCGGCGTCAAGCCACTTCCGGGGCCCGCCCAGATTTTGTTCAGGGGGTCCGACATCTCGGGGATACGCCCGGCCGATCACCGCAGCGTCCTCAGGCAGCGCAGAAGGATCGCGCGCTCGCGCTCGCCGAGCGGCGCCAGCGTCGCCTCGCTCGCCCGGCGGGCGTCGGCGAGCCGCGCCGTATAGACCGAGCGGCCCTCGGCCGACAGCGAGATCAGGAGCTGGCGCCGATCGTCGGGATCGTGGCGCCTGAGCACCAGGTGCCGCGCGTCGAGGCGCTGCACGACACCCTTGATCGTCGCGACGTCCATCGCCGTGTAGCGGCCGAGGAGGTTCTGCGAGCATTCGCCGATCTCCGCCAGCTTGGCGAGGACCGCCCATTGCGTCGGCGTCAGGTCGCCGCCGAAACACTCGGCGAACAGCACCGCATGACGCTGCTGGGCCTGGCGCAGCAGAAACCCGACCTGTTCGTCGAGGACGTAGCCGTCGCGCCCGACCGGTTCTTCGTCGCCGTCGCCTGCCGTCTTCAAACCACCGTTCCCTTCCGGTCGGCCGACGCGGCGGCGGCGGTATCCGCCCGCGTCCCGGCCCCGGTTGCCAAACATCCGAAGCCGGATCATAGTCCGAAGATCGTTCGTATGCGAACGATATCTGATGATCGCCGTCGCCGGTCCCCGGTCCGACGGCCGGTGGCCCGGGCAAGGAGCAGACCATGGCGCAGGACGTGCAGCAGGCGATACGGCCGGACGCGAAGCTGGTGATCCGCAACATCGGACTGGTGCTGTCCGGCGACATCGCCCGGCCGATCCTCGACGCCGACGCGATCGTCGCGGTCGGCGGCCGCATCGCCGCGATCGGCAAGACCGCCGATCTCGACCTCGACGGCGCCGACACCGAGATCGACGCGAACGGCACGGTGGTCGCCCCCGGCCTGATCGACAGCCACGTCCACCCGGTGGCCGGCGACTGGACGCCGCGCCAGAGCCAGCTCAACTGGATCGATTCGACGCTGCACGGCGGGGTGACGACGATGATCTCCGCCGGCGAGGTGCACACGCCGGGCCGGCCGCGCGACGTCGCCGGCGTCAAGGCGATGGCGATCTATGCCCAGCGCATCTTCTCGAATTTTCGGCCGAGCGGCGTCAAGGTGATGGCCGGGGCGCCGGTGATCGAGCCGGGCATGGTAGAAGAAGATTTCGCCGAGATGGCCGAACAGGGGGTCAGGCTGCTCGGCGAGGTCGGGCTCGGCGGCGTCAAGGACGGGGCGACGGGCCGCGAAATGGTGGCCTGGGCCCGCAAGCACGGCTTCAACTCGACGATCCACACCGGCGGCCCGTCGATCCCGGGCTCCGGCCTGATCGACGCCGACGTCGTGCTCGAGGTCGATCCGGACGTCGTCGGCCACGTCAATGGCGGCCATACCGCGCTGCCGGACGGTGAGATCCGCTGCATCTGCGAGGGCTGCCGGCGGGGCCTGGAACTCGTCCACAACGGCAACGAGCGCGCCGCGCTCTACACGCTGCGCACCGCCAAGGAGATGAACCAGCTGGAACGGGTGATCCTCGGCACCGACGGGCCGGCGGGTTCCGGCGTCCAGCCGCTCGGCATCGTGCGCATGGTGGCGATGCTCGCCTCGCTCGGCGAGGTGCCGGCCGAGACCGCCTTCTGTTTCGCCACGGGCAACACCGCACGGATGCGGGCGCTCGACTGCGGCCTGGTCGAGACCGGCCGCTCGGCGGACTTCGTCTTCATGGACAAGGCCCAGCATTCGGCCGGTCGGAGCTTCCTGCATTCGATCGAGCTCGGCGATCTCCCGGGCATCGGCATGACCGTCATCGACGGCGTCGTGCGGACCGGCCGCAGCCGCAACACGCCGCCGGCGGAGAAGCTGCCGGCGGTGATCGGGGGGTAGGGGAGCCGTCCGGAACTGGGGCAGATGCGGCTTGCTTGCCGTCGCCGACCGACGCGCCCGACCCGAAGCCTGCATCTCGTCGGGTCGGATCGTTCCTGCAGGCCATCGGTCCGAAGCGGCGCCGAGATCGAAACGCCGTCATCCTCGGGCTTGTCCCGAGGATCGACTGTGGGTTGATTGTCGGGCGCTTGGCGGTCGAGGGACAGACTGCACGGATTCTGTCGATTGGCCGGCAGTAGATCCTCGGCACAAGGCCGAGGATGACGGCGCCGAAGGGGAGCGACGTCGGTTCGCCATGTCGTCACTGGTCCCTGCTCGCTTGCAGCTTTTGCAGGCTCCAGGGCATATCGGCACGCAACCGAAGCGTCCGGGCTTGCACATGGTCCGCCCATCCCGCGGCCCCTCGATCGGGACGGGGAGCCACGGAATCGAGCGTCGAGGCGGGGCTGAACGGAGCCGCGCCCTCAGCGCAGCCCGTCCTCGCCCTTGATCTCGGCGGTGGTCAGCCCGCCGACGCGCGGCAGCGGCCGGCCGCTGTCGGTGACGACGATGGCCACCATGATCTCGTCGGCCCGGGGCGCGTCGGCAACGCGCACTTCCATGCCGTCGAAATGGCTGCGGACATAGGCGGCGTCCTTGTGGCCGAGCGGCACGTCGAGCACGCCGCCGACACCGCAGCGCTTCTTGGAGGAGGGGACGAGCGCCGCGCCCTTCTCCACGGCCTTGCGGAGCGGCGCGCCGAGCTTGGGATGCAGGATCGCCGCGGCGTGTTCGAGCTCGCCGTTCTCGCCGACAGCGGCGGCCTTGCCGTAGCTCTCGGCGCTCGCTGCCTCGATGCCGAGCGCCTTCACCGCCCGCTCGCCGAGCAGGCCGCCGAGTTCCTCGCCGATCTCGACGAGCGGCGTCAGATCCTCGACATAGCCGCCGGCGAAGGGATTGCGGATCACCGCGATCGCCGCAGCCCGCCGCGTCGGCGGATCGACCGGACGGTCCATCTCGCGCGACACCTCCTCGACGATGGTGACGATCTTGCGGATCTCGGCCTTCGTCATCGCAGTCCATCCTCTCCCTTGATCTCGGCCGCCTTCAGCCCGCCGACGCGCGCATGGATGCGCGGCCCGGTGGTCATGACGAGGACGAAGACGATCTCGTCGGCCCGCGGGCCGTCCGGCACGCCCACTTCCATCGCGTCGAAATGGCTGCGGACGTAGGAGGCGTTGACATGGGTGATCGGCACGTCGAGGCGGGTGCCCGGACCGCCGACCTTCTTGGCGGAGGGAACGATCGCCTTGGCGTCGCCGAGCAGCTCGCGCATCGCGTAGCCGCCCGGCACGTGCCACAGCGCACCGTGCTCGAGCTCGCCCGCCGCCCCGACGATCGCGCCCTTGCCGTAGCCTTCGACGGCGCCGGCATCGCCGCCGAGCACGTCGATCAGCGCCTTCGCCATGGACAGGCCGAAGGGCTTGAGGTCGTCCATGAACGGGACGATGTCCTCGACATACCGCCCGGCATAGGGGTTCTTCACAACGGCGAGGACGGCGGCCCTGCGCAGCGGCGCGGCCGCAGGCGGCCCGCCCTCGTGAAAGATCTCCTCGACGGTCACGAGGCGCTTTCGCATGACGATTTCAGGCATTGTCCCTCCTCAGGCGGCGGCGAGCGCCATGGCGCCCGTGGTTGCGGTTTGCCCGGCAAGATGCAGCGCGGCGGCGACGATCAGCCCGTCGCGGGCCAGCGCCTCGCCGACCGCGCGCCCGGCTTCGAGCGCCCGACGGACCTCGGCCGGAGCGAGCGGCCCGACGGCACGCGTCACCGGCAGCGCCGCAAGGTCGCTGTCCGGCTGGAGTTCGCAGGCTGCGACGCGGTGGACGGCGGGATGGCCGGGCAGGTCGACGGCGTTGGCGACGACGGTAGCGGCGGCGTCGGCCTCGGCGGCCGTGCGGGCGAGCACCGTCACCGCATCGGCGATGCCGAGCGAGAAGCTGCGTCCGCGGCAGCCGCTGGTCGCGATGCCCCGGATGCCGTCCGCCGCATGGATGATCGAACGGGCAAAGAGCGAGGGCCGGTCCGGCCGGTCGATGAGGCCGATCGCGAAGCTTTCGCCCGGCGCCAGATGAAGTGCGATGTCGCCGCCATTGTTGACGAAAGCTCGGGACAGCGGCGCCGCCTCGACCATCGCGGCCAGCACCGCATCGGCCACCGCTCCCGCGACCGCGGCCATCGGCGTGATGAAGCCCGTCCGCGAATGGGGGCGCACCGCGGCCAGCATCGCCCGGCCGACCGGGTCGACGGGGAGGTGCTCTCCGGCAGGCGAGCGCAGCAGCGCCAGCTCGGCGCAGAGACCGTCGAGGAGGCCGGTGAGTCGATCCGCTGCCGCGCGATAGGCCGCAACGACGGCTTCACGGCTGCCGGTGGCCTCGACGATCAGGTCGATCGGCCCGTCCTGCAGGTGCAGCCGGCGGCCGTCCGGCAGGAGCGCGACCTGGGGCTCGCGGCGCATGCGGGCCTCTATGTGTTCAGCTCGCCGGCGATCCGGCGGGCGAAGGGCCAGGGATTGCCGCGGCGCGCCGGAATGCTCTGGCGGTCGCCGGAGGCGAGCGAGGCGAGGGGGCGGACGTGGTCCATGTGGCCGCCGAGCGCCGCGTAGTCGGAAAGCCTCAACGTGAATTCCAGCGGCGCGACGAGGGCCGGGGTCGGAACGTAGCCGAAGGCGTTCTCGGGCAGCCGCGTGACGTCGACCATGAAGGTGATGCCGCCGCCCGGCCAGAGATAGACCGGGGCGCCGCCGCAGGTGACGTTGGTCAGTGCGTCGCGGACCGAGCGCGTCAGCCGCACCGGATTTTCGGTGACGCCGGCCCTGAGCGAGCCGCCGGCGCCGCCGACGAAGAGGACGGTGGAGAGCGCCGGCTCGCAGTTTTCGGCGATGCGCTCCACCGGTTCGACCAGCGGTTCCGGGATCGCCATCTCCACCGGCTTCAGCCGTTCGTCGAGCTCGAAATAGGCGGCGTGTTCGCCGGTGGTTGAGACCATCAGCAGCCTAAGGCCCGGATAGGCGTGCTTCGGGTCGAAGTCGCCGAGGATCGCCAGCGGGTCCAAGATGTCGGTGCCGCCCCAGCCGGTGCCGGGCTCGGCCACCTGGAAATAGCGGCCGGGGGTGGAGCGCCGGCCCTTGATGCGGATGCCGGTCGGCGGGATGTCGAGCAGCTTGCCGGCCTGGTGTTCGGAGAGCACGCCGGTGATGTGATCGTCGACGACGACGACTTCGTCGGCCTTGCCGAGCCATTGCCGCGCGAAGATGCCGATGGTCGCCGAGCCGCAGCCGACGCGCATGCGCGTCTCTTCCTGGCCGTTGACGATCGGCGGCTTGCCGGCCTCGACGACGAGCGTCGCGCCGCCGTCGACGGTCATTTCCACGGCCTTGCCGTTGGACAGGTCGAGCAGCGCCTGGCAGGTGACGCGGCCCTCCTTCTTCGAGCCGCCGGTGAGGTGGTGGACGCCGCCGAGCGACAGCATCTGCGAGCCGTATTCGCCGGTCGTCACATGGCCGATCCGCTCGCCCTCGACCCTGACGGCGTGGGTCTCCGGCCCGACGAAACGGTCGGTGTCGATCTTCACCTTGACGCCGCAGTAGCTGAAGATGCCCTCGGTCACGACGGTGACCATGTCGACGCCGTCGATCTCGGACGAGACGATGAAGGGGGCGGGCTTGTAGTCCGGATAGGTGGTGCCGGCGCCGATCGCGGTGACGAAACGCTCCGGGCCGGAGACGATCGTGCCGTCCCAGTCCGCAGGCTGCGAGAAGGGGACGAGTTCGGCGCCGTCCGAGATCGCCCGTTCGATGAGCACGTGCGGATCGACCCGCACCAGCTCGCCGGCGCGGTTGGCGTAGCGGTCGCACGCCCCGGTCATGCCGGGCTTGATGTAGCACATGACCGGGCAGGCATCGCAGCGGATCTTGTCATCGACGGCCGGCCCGGCGGCGTCCTGCCCCGTGATGCTCATATTCGCTTCCGCTCGCCGCAATTCATTCGCATACAAACAATCACCGCGCTGCGGCGCTGTCAATCGCATTGTCGGTGGTGCGCGGCGGGCCGAGGCGCGGCAGGGCGGGGCGGGGCGCCATGCGAGGGCGCGGGCGGCTTCGGCAGGCCGAGGGGAAGGCGATGGCAGTCGGGATCGGAGCGGAGGGACCTGACGATGCGCCGTCGCCGCTGCGAGCGCAGTGAACGGCCGGGCCCGTGCGGCTGCGGGTCGTCGGCCGCGGTCGGCACCGGCGCCGCTGCAGCGTGATCCGGTCCCGAAAAAAAGGCTTCCGTCCCCAGAAAGGACTTCGGGCCCGGCCTAGCGGCCGAGCCCGAAGAGTTTCAGAAAAAACTGCGGCGGGCCCACCACCCGGTTCGCCGCGGCTTGTCGTCCTCGCCGGCCGCCTCTTCGGCGCTCGTGGAGGTGACGACCGGCTCGGTGCGTTCGGCCGGGGCCGGCGCGTCGTCGTTGGCCGCCGGCTGTTCGGCCTGCGACGCCTCCGTGGCCGCGTCCGCGGTCTCGATTTCAGCCACGAGGGCTGCCGGCGCGTCCTGTGCGGCAGGAGGAGCGAGGCTTTCGGCGGGCGCAGCGTCCTCGCTGGCCGGCGACGCCGAGGGCGCCGAGAGATGATCGGCGCCGGTTTCCGGCACGATCACCGTCGACGTCACCGCGATGGGCGTCTCTGTGTTCTCGCCACTCTCTTCCTGCTCGCCGGCACCAAGCAGCGTCGAGCCGGTGTCCGCGTCAGAAGCACCGGAGGTCTCGACCGCGCCTGCGGCGGTGACGACGTCGCCGGTCGCCGGCTGCGACATGTCTGCCGCGGCTGCGGCATTCCCGCCGACCTCGTCCGCTTCATCGGAGCGGGCGGCAACGGCATCGCCGCCTTCGAGATCGCCCGTGCCGTCGCGGTGGCGGCGGCCGCCGCGGCGGCCGCGCCGGCGCCGGCGCGAACCCCGATCGCCATTGTCGCCATTCTCGCCGTCGTCGCCGTTCTCGCCGTTCTCGCCGCCGTCGGCATCCGAGGCGGAATCCTCGTCGCCCGAGCCTTCGGCCTCGTCGCTTTCGTTGTCGGCCTCCTCGCCGTCATCCTCGTCGCCGGATGCAGACCAGCCGTCGTCGGACGACTGGCCGCGCTCCTGGCCGCGATCGCCGCGCCGCCGGCGGCGCCGACGCCGGCGGCGCTTGCCGCCGTCGCCGTCGTCCTTCTCTTCCTCGGCGGATTTCGTCTCGACCTCTTCGGCGACCGCTTCGTCTTCGGCTTCCTCGACCTCGTCGATCGCGGCGACCGATTCCGGATGCGCGGCTTCCTGCCGGACCACCGGCTGCGACGCCGGGGCGCCGTGCTCGATGCTCACCGCCTGGTGCCCGGCGCTCTCGTCGGCCTCGATGGTGATCCTCAGGCCGAAATGCTGCTCGAGCTCGTCGATGCGCTTGCGCTTCTCGTTGAGGACGTAGAGCGCGGTCGCGGTCGGCACCTTGACGATGAGGTCGTGGCCGGCGTGCTTCTGCAGGTGCTCCTCAATGCTCCGCACGACATGCAGCGCGAGCGAGGAGGCGGAACGGATGTGGCCGGCGCCGCCGCAGATCGGGCAGGGCTGCATGGTCGATTCGAGGACGCTGGCGCGGATGCGCTGGCGGCTCATCTCCATCAGGCCGAAATGCGAGATCTTGCCGACCTGGATGCGGGCCCGGTCGTTCTTCAGGCAGTCCTTCAGCTTCTTCTCGACGGAGCGGTTGTTGCGCTTTTCCTCCATGTCGATGAAGTCGATGACGATCAGCCCGGCGAGGTCGCGCAGGCGCAGCTGCCGGGCGACTTCCTCGGCCGCCTCGAGATTGGTCTGGAACGCCGTGTCCTCGATCGAGTGCTCGCGGGTCGAGCGCCCGGAATTGACGTCGATCGCGACGAGCGCCTCGGTCTGGTTGATGATGATGTAGCCGCCGGACTTCAGCGTCACATGCGGCTGCAGCATCTTGTCGAGCTGGGCCTCGATGCCCTGGCGGGCGAAGATCGGCGTCGGATCGCGATAGGGCTGGACGACCTTCGCCTGGCTCGGCATCAGCATCCGCATGAAGTCCTTGGCTTCGCGGTAGCCGGCCTCGCCGGAGACGAGGATCTGGTCGATGTCCTTGTTGTAGAGGTCGCGGATCGAGCGCTTGATCAGGCTGCCTTCCTCGTAGACGAGGGCAGGGGCGATCGACGAGAGTGTGACGGTACGCACCGTCTCCCACAGGCGCATCAGATATTCGTAGTCGCGCTTGACCTCGGCCTTGGTGCGATTGGCGCCGGCGGTCCGCAGGATGATGCCCATGCCGCGCGGAACGTCGAGATCGCGCACGACCTCCTTCAGGCGCTTGCGGTCGGCGGCGTTGGTGATCTTGCGGGAAATGCCGCCGCCGCGCGCCGTGTTCGGCATCAGCACCGAGTAGCGGCCGGCGAGCGACAGATAGGTGGTGAGCGCCGCGCCCTTGTTGCCGCGCTCCTCCTTGACGACCTGAACGAGCAGGATCTGGCGGCGCTTGATGACCTCCTGGATCTTGTACTGCTTGCGCGGGCGGCTCTGGCGGACCGGAACCTCCTCCATGGCGTCCTCGGAGCCGAGATCGTCGATCTCCTCGGCCTCGTCGCCGTCGTCATCCGAGCCGTCTGCGCCGGAATCCCTCGAACGGGCGCTCGAACGGCGCGTCCGGCGGCCCCGCCGGCGGCGGCCGTCGTCCTCGCCGCGGCCGCCTTCGTCGGCGTCGTCCGCGGCCGCGGCCGCGCGATCCTCGTCGTCCGACGCGTCGGGATTGGCGGCGTCCTCGGAAATGCCGGCTTCGGCACGTGCGGGTTCCGCACCCGCATCCGCGTCGCCGACGGCCTCGTCGCCGCCCGGCTGCGCCGCCGCTTCGTCGGCCCCGGTGCCGGCTTCCGCCGTCGCCACCGGCGCATCCGCGCCTTCAGCCGCCTCGCCAGCGTCGACGGTCTCGGCGATCGTGTCGGTTTCGGAGCGGCGCGCAGCCCGGCTGCCCCTGCGGCCGGAACCGCCCTTGGAGCGGCCGCGCGGCTTCGCCTCGTCGGCGTCGTCCTCGTCCTCTTCCGCGCCACGCGCCATTTCCTCGGCGATCAGCGCCTCGCGATCGGCCTTGGGGATCTGATAGTAGTCCGGATGGATTTCGGAGAAGGCCAGGAAGCCGTGGCGGTTGCCGCCATATTCGACGAAGGCCGCCTGCAGCGACGGTTCGACGCGCGTGACCTTGGCGAGGTAGATGTTGCCCTTGAGCTGCTTTTTGTGTTCCGATTCGAAATCGAACTCTTCGATCCGGCTACCGCGGACGACGACGACGCGCGTCTCTTCCTGGTGGGACGCGTCGATCAGCATTTTGTTTGCCATGAGATGACTCCCCGGCGCTCGCGCAGGGGACACGCGGACGGCAATTCATCGCCTGGCGGTCTTTCGAAGGGCGCGAGCCCGAATGGGCCGTGGCTTGCGACCGCGACGCGACGATTTCACGCTGATGACCGGCCGCATCGAGGCGGGCGCGAGGCAATGGCATACAGAGCGAATCGGACAGCGGCGGCAAAAACACGACCTTGCAACAACAGATGACCGCCCGCGGGCGGCCGATGGAACGTCTCGACTGCGCTGCCGTGGGACGGACCCACGCATGTCGAACGACGAAGTATGTCGATCGCAGTTCACGCTGCGGCATCGACGGAAATCCTCGACACGAGGCCAAGTGGCGGATGCGGCGTCGCCATGCGGCGGATCGGCGTCCCGAGCGGACGGCAGCGCCCGCGACGATCTTCCGAGCCATTCGGCGGCGACGATCGATTCTCCGCCATCTTCAACCTCGCTCCCGCTTTTATGACGGGATATTGACCATGACAAGGGCGCTGCCTGTTCGGAAGGCTTTCGGGCAGGCGGGTTCCGCCCCTCACTCGCGAAAAGTTGCAGGAGCGCCGAGCCTCGGGCAAGCCTCGTCCGATACCGCCGGCAGGAAAGGCAGAGGCCCCGCCGGCGCCGGGCGACGATCCGTCGTCCGGCATCGATGGTTTGCGGACGCCGCGCGCTTTGCCCGGAGCGGCGTGCCATGCGCCCGCCGCAGCGGCGCCGTATCCCGGCCGCCACCTGCCGCCGCGGGCCCGTCATCCGGGTTCAAGTGTCGTCCGTGGGTTCGAGGGAGAGATGTTCGCATGACCATCGGCCGCCGGCTCGCCGCCATCGCCTTCCATCTCTGCGTCGGCGCCCTGCTCGTCGCCGGTTGCCGGCCGGCGCAAGCGGGCGACGAACGGGTGATCACCCAGATCGAACCGATCGCCGGCAAGACCGGCCTCGTCGTCCGCTTCATCCTGACCGGCAAGACGGCGGTGCGCAGCTTCGCGCTGAAAAACCCCGACCGGATCGCCGTCGACTTCGACGATGCCGTGCCGGCGGTACCCTTCGACACGCTGCCCGACAATCCGCTGGTCGAGACGGTTCGCCACGGCATGGTGACGGCGGATCGCTACCGGGTGATCTTCAAGCTGAAGGCGCCCGCCGTCGCCACCATCGACAGGACGGCGGAAGACGGCAAGGAGGTCGTCGAGGTCGACATCGCGGCGACCGGCGACGCCGGCCGAGCCGCCGAGCCGGTTCCCGCAGGCCGGGTCACGGCCGCCAAACCGTCCGGCGACGCTCCGCCGACGCCCGGCAAGGGCGGCGGCCCGCGCCGCCTCGTCATCGTCATCGATCCCGGCCATGGCGGCGAAGACCAGGGCGCGCTCTCGCCGTCCGGGACGATGGAGAAGACCATCAACCTCGCCAACGCCAAGATGCTGCGCGACATCCTCGACACCTATCCGAACGTCGACGCCGAGCTGACCCGCAACGACGACACCTTCATCCCGCTCGACGAGCGGGCGGCGATCGCCCGCAAGCTGGGCGCCGACCTGTTCCTGTCGATCCATGCCGACTCGATCCACTACAAGTCGTTGCGCGGCGCCACCGTCTATACGCTTTCGGAGGACGCCTCCGACGAGCTCGCCCGGCAGATCGCCGCCAACGAGAACGCCTCGGACCGCTTCGCACCGGAGGGCCTCACCGACAAGTCGCCCGAGGTCTTCGACATCCTCCTCGACCTGACGCGGCGCGAGACCGTCAGCTTTTCGGAGCATTTCGCCGCGGCGCTCGTCGCCGACCTCTCGGCCCACAAGGTCGACCTGATCAACCGCCCCAAGCGCTCGGCCGGCTTTCGGGTGCTGAAGTCGCCGGACGTTCCGTCGGTGCTGGTCGAGATGGGCTTTTTGTCGAACACCGCCGACGAGAAGCTGCTGAAGAACGAGGACTGGCGCCGGAAGATCACCTCGGCGATCGCCGAATCGATCATCCGCTTCTTCCGCGGCGGCAAGGCCGACGCGCTGAAGGCGGCGCAGAAGAACGACTGAAACGCCGCACCGGAAGGGCTTCGGGGCGCCTCTGCGACGCGCCAAAAGACGCGTGCCGGGCGGCGCAGACAGCAAAAGGTTGCCGGAAGCTTGACAGCCGGCACGGCAGTTGTGGCAATTCGGCAAGCTGAGAGCCCGAAAATGCCGAAAATCGGCCGCGATCCATGGCGATGCCGCAATTTGCGGGCACTGATCCATGGGTTCTTGGCATGGACAGCGGAACGGGAACGGTCGTTGCCGTTCCAAGGGGGCAGGGCGGCCGCGTCGGCGATCGCCCGCAGACACCGGACGCGAAGCACGGCGCTCGCCCGGACGGAGTTTTGATGATCAGACTGATCGGCTATTTTTTCGGGATCGGATCCGTCCTCTTCATCATCGTCGCCGGGGCGGTCGCCTGGTACGTCGAGCGGACCGCCGAGGGGCTCCCGGACTATCAGGTGCTGGCCGACTACGAGCCGCCGGTGACGACGCGCTTCCAGGCCTCCGACGGCCAGCTGATGGCCGAATACGCCACCCAGCGCCGGCTGTTCCTGCCGATCCAGGCGATCCCGGACCTCGTCAAGAACGCCTTCCTGTCGGCCGAGGACAAGAACTTCTACACCCATCCCGGCATCGACCTCGAAGGCGTCGGCCGCGCCGTCATGGTTCTCGCCAAGGGCGGGCGGATGCAGGGTGCCTCGACCATCACCCAGCAGGTCGCGAAGAACTTCCTCCTCACCAACGAACGCACCCTCGACCGCAAGATCAAGGAGGCGATCCTGTCGCTGCGGATCGAGCAGGCCTATTCGAAGGACAAGATCCTCGAACTCTATCTGAACGAGATCTATCTCGGCATGGGCTCCTACGGCATCGCCGCCGCGGCGCTCGCCTATTTCGACAAGTCGGTGACCGAGCTGAACGTCGCCGAGGCCGCCTATCTCGCCGCGCTTCCCAAGGCGCCGGAAAACTACAATCCGTTCCGCGACTACGACCGCGCCATCGACCGCCGCAACTGGGTGATCGCGCAGATGGCGGCGAACGGCTTCATCACCGAGGAGGAGGCGACGACCGCCCGCGACAAGCCGATCGAGGTGAAGCCGCGGCCGTCCGGCACCTATCTCGCCTCCTCGGAATATTTCACCGAGGACGTGCGCCGCGAGATCGTCCAGCGCTACGGCTCGAAGACGCTCTACGAGGGCGGCCTGTCGGTGCGCACGACGCTCGATCCCGCCATGCAGCGCGAGGCGCGGGCGGCGCTGCAGCACGGCCTCATCAAATACGACGAGCAGCGCGGCTATCGCGGCCCGGTCACCAGCATCGACATCGGCAGCGACTGGGGCGCCGAGCTCGGCAAGGTCGACGCCCTCTCCGACGTGCCGGAATGGCGGCTCGCCGTGGTACTCGAGGCGAATGCCGACCGCGTCAGCATCGGCCTCCAGCCGCACCGCGCCGTCTCCGGCGCGCTGGAGAGCGAACGCGAGATCGGCACCATCGACGTTTCCGACATGAAATGGGCGCTCACCCTCAACACCAAGGACAAGAAGGGCCGCGTGCGCGGCGCCGACGACGTCCTGTCGCGCGGCGACGTCGTCTATGTCGAGAAGAAGTCCGGGGAGGGCGACGCCGAGGGCTACATGCTGCGCCAGCCGCCGAAGGTGCAGGGCGCGCTCGTCGCCATGGAGCCGGAGACCGGCCGCGTCCGGGCGATGGTCGGCGGCTTCTCCTACGGGCAGTCGGAGTTCAACCGCGCCAGCCAAGCCTATCGCCAGCCGGGCTCGTCCTTCAAGCCGTTCGTCTACGCCACGGCGCTCGACAACGGCTACACGCCGGCCTCGGTGATCATGGACGCGCCGATCTCCTTCCCGGACGGCAATGGCGGCACCTGGTCTCCCTCGAACTACGGCAACGAGGGCAGCGCCGGTCCGTCGACGCTGCGGCGCGGCATCGAGCAGAGCCGCAACCAGATGACCGTCCGCCTCGCCCACGACATGGGCATGGACCTCGTGGCGCAATATGCCGAGCGCTTCGGCATCTACGACCACCTGAAGCCCTATCTGCCGATGGCCCTCGGCGCCGGCGAGACGACGGTTCTGAGGATGGTCACCGCCTATTCGGTGATCGCCAATGGCGGCCGGTCGATCGAGCCGTCGCTGATCGACCGGGTCCAGGACCGCTACGGCCGGACGATCTACAAGCACGACCAGCGCTTCTGCGCCGACTGCAACAGCCGCGCCTATGACGGCCAGGCCGAGCCGCAGCTCGTCGACGAGCGCGACCAGGTGCTCGATCCGATGACCGCCTACCAGATCACCTCGATGATGGAGGGCGTCGTGCAGCGCGGCACGGCGACCGTGGTCAAGCAGCTCGGCGTGCCGATCGCCGGCAAGACCGGCACCACCAACGACGAGAAGGACGTCTGGTTCATCGGCTTCACGCCCGACCTCGTCTGCGGCATCTACATCGGCTACGACAATCCGGCGCCGCTCGGCCGCGGCGTCGTCGGCGGCAACACCTCGGCGCCGGTCTTCGTCGACTTCATGAAGGAAGCGCTGAAGGGAAAGAAGCCGGTGGACTTCAAGGTGCCGGAGGGCATGGAGCTGATCGCGGTCAACCGCAAGACCGGCATGCGCGCCTCGGGCCAGGGCTCGGACGTCATCATGGAGGCGTTCAAGCCGGGCACCGGCCCTGCCGACAGCTATCAGGTGATCGGCGACGACGAGATCGCCTCCGGCCCGGGCTCGACGGGGCAGGTCTCCAAGCAGGCCGAGCAGGCGATCACCCAGGGCGCCGGCGGCCTGTTCTGACTGCGGGCGGGCGGGCGGCTCGCCGCCCGCCGTTCCGCCCTCGGCGCCTCGCGATGGCCCGCGGCATCTCCCGGCATGTTGACGCGGGAGCGGTCGAAACTCTAAGACCCGTCCTCCACCGGAGCCCGGGCGCCGCCTCGCGCGGCGCGCGGAAGCGGCGGTGCCGGGCCGGACCCATTGCAAGGAGAATGCGGCATGCGTGCCGAAATCGAGACGTTGGTCGACGAAATCAAGCAGGCCATAAGCCTGCTGAGGAGGCATCTTTGACTGGGATCGCTCCCTCAAGCGGCTCGACCAGCTGAACCAGAAAGCGGAAGATCCCTCGATCTGGAACGACCCGATGGAAGGCCAGAGCCTGATGCGCGAGCGCCAGGATCTCGAGACCTCCATCACGGCGATCCGCGGCCTCGAACAGACGCTCGCCGATTCGATCGAACTCATCGAAATGGGCGAGGAAGAGGGCGATCGGGAGATCGTCGCCGAGGCCGAGAAGGCGATCCGCGGGGTCAAGGCTGACGTCGACAAGCGCCAGATCGAGACGCTGCTGTCCGGCGAGGCCGATTCTAACGACACCTATCTCGAGGTCCATTCCGGCGCCGGCGGCACCGAGAGCCAGGACTGGGCGGAGATGCTCGAGCGCATGTACATGCGCTGGGCCGAACGCGCCCGGTTCAAGGTGGAGGTGCTGGAGGAGCATGCCGGCGAAGAGGCCGGCATCAAGTCGGCGACGCTGCTGATCAAGGGCCACAACGCCTATGGCTGGGCGAAGACCGAATCGGGCGTCCACCGCCTGGTGCGGATCTCGCCCTATGACAGCCAGGCGCGGCGGCACACCTCCTTCGCCTCGGTCTGGGTCTATCCGGTCGTCGACGACACGATCGACATCCAGATCAACGAATCGGATTGCCGGATCGACACCTACCGCGCCTCCGGCGCGGGCGGCCAGCACGTCAACACCACCGATTCGGCGGTGCGCATCACCCACGTGCCGACCGGCATCGTGGTGGCGTGCCAGCAGGAGCGCTCGCAGCACAAAAACCGGGCGACCGCCTGGAACATGCTGAAGGCGCGGCTCTACGAGGCCGAGCTGGAAAAGCGCGAGGCGGCGGCGAACGCCGAGGCCGCCTCGAAGAGCGACATCGGCTGGGGCCACCAGATCCGCTCCTACGTGCTGCAGCCCTATCAGCTGGTGAAGGACCTGCGGACCGGCGTCGAGCACACGACGCCGCAGGAGGTGCTGGACGGCGACCTCGACGGCTTCATGGAAGCGGCGCTCGCCCAGCGCGTCCACGGCGGCAAGGTCGAGGTCGAGGACGTCGACTGACCGGGACGTCCTTGCGCGGCCCGGCGCCTGACGCGCAGGCCGGCGTCTGACGGGATAAGAAAAGCGAGCGGGCCGGCGTCTCCCTAGAGACCCGGCCCGTTTCGATTCGGCGGTGCCCACTCGCGCAGGCGGCCGGCTCAGCCGATGTCGCGGATCCGGTCGCCGATGCGGAAGAACCTCGCCGGGTCGATCGCCCGGCCGTCGAGCCGCACCTCGTAGTGCAGGTGCGGGCCGGTGCTGCGTCCGGTCGAGCCGACGGCGCCGATGGCATCGGTCCTGCCGACCTTCTGGCCGACCGAGACGAAGATCTTCGACATGTGGCCGTAGCGCGTGGTGACGCCGTTGCCGTGGTCGATCTCGACCATGTTGCCGTAGCCGCCGAAGGGACCGGCCTTGACGACGGTGCCGGGCGCCGTCGCGTGGATGTCGGTGCCCTGGGGTTCGGCAAAGTCGATGCCGGAATGGAAGGCGCTGCGCCCGAGGAACGGGTCGGCCCTGACGCCGAAGGTCGAGGAGATCGCCGCAACCGGCATCGGCCGGTCGAGCGGCAGGTCCCTGGCGACCCTGTCGACCCGCTGCAGCGCGTCGAGCGCGGCGTCGAGTTCGGCGACGGTCGCTTCGAAGCCGTCCTCGGCCGGCACTGGCTCGTAGGGGCCGCCGGTCGCGCGGTCCTCGCCCGCCTCGTCCGGAACCCGGATGCCGGCGGCAGCGAGTGCCGAGGCGATCCGCACGGTGCGGCCGCGGGCGCTGGAGGCGAGCGCCTGGAGGTGACGGATCTGGCCGAGTTCGGCGGTGCTGATCGCCTCGCCGATGCGCTTCAGGCTTTCGTCGGAGATGACGGCGCCGGCTCGTGCCGGCCGCTGCGGCGAGGCGTCTGCCGAGGCCGGTCGGTCGGCGGGCTCGGCGGGCTCGGCGCCGGCGCGCAGCCGGCCGAGCCAGTCGGCCGTCGGGGCCGCGTCGGCCGGCGCGAAGCCGCTCGCGGCGGGGATCGTCGGCTCGGAGGACGCCGCGTCCGGCGTGCTGCCGTCCTCTTCGTCCGGGGAGAGGGAATCCGCCGAAGCGAGGGAATCGGCGGCCGCGCCCTCTGCCGGCGCTTCGGCGCCGCCGTCGTCGGGCCGCGACGTCGGCACCGGGACGGCGCTGGTCAGAAGGCCGGTCGACTTCGCCCGCTCGAACAGCGGCTGAAGCTTCTCGTAGCGCGCGGCGAGTTCCTCCTGCTGTTCGAGAAGCACGTCGACCTTGCTCTCGACCATCTTCTGGGCGAGGAACTGCCGGCTCGTCGCGCGGTCGAGCTCGGCCCTCAGCGTCGCGATCCGCTGCTCGTATTCGTTGCGGGTCCGCCACTGCTGCTCGGCGGCCTCGCGCTCCACCGAGGGGGCGAAGACATAGCGGGCCGGCAGCGCCGCGGCGCCGGCGACGAGCAGCAGCGACACCGCCGATCCGAGGACGAGCCAGCTCCGGCCGACGGTGAAATGCCGGACCCGGTCGCCCCTCGCGATGATGACCGTGTGGGGATCCCTGCGTCGGCCAAAGGTGCTGGTCAGCTTCGTCGCCTGCATCGTCGTCGATCGCTTCATTGGCGGCCCGCGCCGGGGCCCTTTGTCGACGGCGATTAGAGATCGTTAAGGTTAACGTTTCCTTGGCAAGTGAGGCTTTGGCGCGGCGAAATCAGCGCGAACGCGGCGACAGCGAGCGATAGAAGGTCGGCGTCAGCCCGGCCTCGGCCCTGGCGCGGTCGTTGAAGGGGGCCTTCACCTCGCCGCGGAAGCTTTCGCGCACCAGCTCGGCGAATCGCCCCGCGGCATTGACGTTCTGGCGGGCACAGAGGAAGCGGAACCACTTGGCGCCGATGGCGACGTGCTTCTTCTCGTCGCGGTAGATGATCTCGAGGATCTTGGCGGTGTCGCCGTCGCCGACGCCGTTCAGCTTGTCGATCATCGACGGGGTGACGTCGAGGCCGCGCGCCTCGAGGATCAGCGGCACCACGGCGAGCCGGGCGGTCAGATCGTGCGCCGTCGCTTCGACCGCCTGCCACAGCCCGTCATGGGCGGGCAGCGCCCCGTAGAACGAGCCGAGCTCGCCGAGCCGCCGGGACAGAAGCCCGAAATGCTTCGCCTCTTCGAGGGCGACCGTCATCCAGCCGTCGAAGAAGCTGCGCGGCATCGGTTCGCGCGCGAAGCGGGCGACGATGTCGAGGGCGAGATCGATGGCGTTGAGCTCTATATGGGCGAGGGCGTGGATCAGCGTGATCCGGCCCTCCTCGCTGTGGGCCGAGCGCCGCGGCAGGAGCCGCGGCGAGACCAGTTCGGGCCGGTCCGGCCGGCCGGGGCGGCCGGGATGCGCCGGATCCGTCGCGGCATGAAGGCCGAGCCGGCGGGCAAACCACAGCCGGCAGGCGAGGTTCGTCAGCCGCACCTTCTCGCCGAGATCGGCGGCGGCGAGCGCCTCGACCGTCGCCGCCCGCAGCGTCGCAGGCGGCCGCCCGGCGTCGTCCGACGTACCGCTCATGCCGGCTTCGCCAGTTGCCTCGCCGCTTCGAGAACCTCCTCGGCATGGCCGGGGACCTTCACCTTCGGCCACAGCCGCGCGACGCTGCCCCCGGCATCGACGAGCGCCGTCGTGCGCTCGACGCCCATGTATTTGCGGCCGTACATCGACTTCTCGACCCAGACGCCGACGGCCGACAGCAGCGCCTTCTCCTCGTCGGAGAGGAGACGCACCGAGAGGTCGTGCTTGTCGCGGAACTTCGCGTGCATCTTGACCGGGTCGGGCGACACGCCGAAGACTCGCACGCCGGCAGCTTCGAAGGCCCCGGCCAGCCCGCTGAAATCGACAGCTTCGCGCGTACATCCGGATGTATCGTCCTTGGGATAGAAATACAGGACGAAGGGCGTGCCGCGCAGCTGTCCGAGCGAGACCGTTTCGCCACGATCGTCGGGCAGGCTGAAGTCGGGGCAGGGATCGCCGACGGAAATCGTCATCGTGTCATCCTTTCGACGCGAGAACCATGAAGGAGCATCCGAAGGGCACCGGGAACCGGGTCGCGACCGACAGCGGAGCGGAGGGGGCCGACCATGGTGCCGTGCCGGAACGGAGCTGGAAAGGGATAGATGCGGAAGGGGGCGGGCCGCAAGAGGCCGCGAGGAGGGGCAGACGTCTTCGGCACTTTGCCGGGGCGAGAGCATGGGGCCGCGCCTGCGTCACCGGAGCGTCCGGAGCGCGGCCGATGAGCTTCGTCTGGCGATGCCTGTGCGGTCTCGTCGTCGGCGGACTGGTGTTCGCCGCCGGCGCGCTCGCGCTGCTCTGCGCGACCCCGTTCGGCAATCGCCTCGTCCTCGACCAGAGCGAACAGCTCGCCGCGAGCGCCTTGCCGCCCGGCATCGACCTTCAGATCGGAAACCGCAGCATCGGCGCCTCGCCGACCGGCGCCGTGGCGATGCGCTTCGAGGACGTGGTCCTGACGCGGCAGGGCGACAGGCAGCCTTTGGCGTCGATCGGAAAACTCTCGGTCGGGCTCAGCCTGCCGCGCCTCCTCGGCGGGGGGCTCGCGGCGGACGCGATCACCGCCGAGCACGTCTCCCTCGATCCGAGCCTCCTCGGTGGCGGCAGCCTGTCGGCGCCGACCGTCGGCGAGATCTTCGCGGCGCTCGACCGGGCGGGCGAAAGCCTGAAGCGGCTGCCGCTCGACGCGCTCGCGGTCCGCGACGTCGCACTGGCGGGTGACGGCAGGGTCGGCGCGCCGCATGTCGCCAGCCTCGACGTCGCCCGGACCGGCACGAATAGCTTTTCGCTCGCCATCGCGGCCGATCTCGAAAAGGCGAGGGTCGAGGCCGAGGGCTCGGCCGAGCTTTCGGACGAGGGGGCGATGCAGCGGCTCGAGATCGCCAGCCGGACGAGCATCCCAGGCATGTCCGAAGCCGAGGCGCCGATGCCGCCCGTCGCCGTCGCCCTGACCCTCGACGGCGCCGAGGGCGCGCGCCGGCTCCGCGCCTCGACGCGCACGCAGCTTCCGACACCATCCGGCGAGCGCGTCGACGGCGACTTCGCGATCGAGGTGAAGGAAGGCGGAGAAGCCGCGGCACTTGCTGCACAATTCTCCGACGGATCGGTCTTCGACGCCGCCATTGAGGGCCGCCTCGACCTCGGCGCCGCGGCGGCCGGAATCCTGCCCTTCGAGGTTCAATCCACGAAGCTCGTCTCCAGCCTCTCGACACAGGCGAGCGGCCGCCCCGCCTCGGCCGAACGCGCGGCCCGCTTCGCCGCCGCCGGCTCGCTCGATCTTTCCACCGGCGCGATCCGCCTCGTCGATGCCAGCCTGAAGGGCGCGACCGGAGCCTTCGAGGCGAGCGCCTCGCTCTCCGGTTTCGCCCCGACCGACCGTCTGAAGGCGACGGTGCGGGCGACCTCGATCGCCGCGGAGGATCTCGTCGCCTTCTGGCCGCCCTTCGTCGCCGACGGGCCGAGAGCCTGGGCGATGGAGAATCTCGAAGCTGGAAACGTCTCCTCCGGCACGATTGGCATCGACCTGACGGTGGCGCGGCTGCTCGAGGTGGTCGAGCCGGACGTCCCGCTGCGCGGCGACGAATTCGAACTGCAGCTCGCCTTCGCCGACGGGGCGTTCCGCACGATCGACGGCATGCCGGAGCTGCGGGGGGCGTCCGGCACGATCCGGCACAAGGGCGACCATGCGACGGTGGCGCTCGAGACCGCCGCCGTCGACGGCATGGCGGACATCGCCGTCCAACCGTCCTCGCTGGACTTCCAGCATGCCGGCGACGGGACCGACGCCGCCGTGTCGCTGAATGTCGAGGGGCCGGCGGGCGACCTTCTGGCGCTCGCGGAGCGCCAGAAGGCGATGGCCGGCGCGGCGAACGACATCACGCCGGGCGATCTCTCCGGCACGTCGCGCGTCGGCGTCGGGGTGGCGTTTCACATCGCCCATCGACGCGACGCCGCGACGCCCCCCGAGATCGGCCAGGTGAAATGGACCGTGGTCGCCGAGCTCGAGGGCGTCGACGTCAAGAAGCCGATCGACGGGCGCCGGCTCACCGACCTCTCGGGGACCGCGCTGATCGCCGAGGGCAGCGCGATGGGCGACTTCGCCGGCAAGATCGACGCCCTGCCGGCGAAGATAGCCTTCGCGCAGCCGATGGGAGAACATCCCGTCGGCGAATCCTCGCTGAAGATTTCGGCCAGGCTGGACGATGCCGCGATCGCGCGTCTCGCCCCGGCTCTCTCCACCTTCGTCAAAGGCCCGGTCGACGCCGAGTTGACCCGCGAGGCGAACGGCTTTTCGGCATCGCTCGACCTTTCCGCCGCGACGCTGCGCGCGCCGGCGATCGGCTGGGCGAAGAGCGGCGGCATTCCCGGGCAGCTGACCTTCAAGCTCGCCCAGAACGGCGCGGTGACGACGATCCGGGACGCGGTGCTGAAGGGCGACGGGTTTTCCGCGACGGGATCGGCCGAGCTCGACGAGAAGGGCCTGAAGTCGATGGTGCTCACCTCGCTCGCGCTCAACCGCGACGATTCGGTGTCGGCGCGGGTGACGCGGATCGAGGGCGGCCTCGGCGTCAGCGTCGCGGCGAACAGCATCGACGTCCGTCCGATCCTCGCGGCGATCGAGGACAAGGGCTCCGGCAAGAGCGGCGCGGCGGAGGCGGCGGACCGGCTCGTCGTCGAGCTTGCGGCGGACCGGCTGATCGGCTTCGGCGGCGAGACGCTCGAAGCCGCGAGCCTGCGCTACGAGGCCGCCGGCAGCCATGTCCGGCAGGCCGTGCTCGGCGCGACGATCCGCGGCAAGCAGGTTTCGCTGGACTTCGCCCCTTCGGCGCGGGAGACGCCGGCGCTCAGGCTGGAGGCCGGCGACGCCGGGGCGCTGCTGCGGTTTTCCGGGATCTACGACAAGATGCGGGACGGGCGGCTCAGCGTCAGCCTCGGCACGCGCGGCGGCGCCTATGCCGGCCGCGTCCTCCTCACCGATTTCACGCTGGTCGACGAGGAGCGTCTGCGCCGGCTGGTCGGCACGGCCCGCCAGAACGCCGATGGCCTCGCGGCGCGGCTCGGCAAGGAATTGCCGGTCGCGAACGCCTATTTCGACACCGCCCGGGCGACGCTGCTCTGGCAGTCCGGCACGCTGGAGATCGACAACGGCATCGTGCGCGGCCCGGTCTTCGGGTCGAGCTTTTCCGGCACGCTGGTCGACCCCTCCGGCGCAGTCGACATGGCCGGCTCCTTCATGCCGGCCTATGGCGTCAACCGGCTGTTCGGCGCGCTGCCCTTCGTCGGCGGGGTCCTCGGCAATGGCGGCGAGGGCGGCCTGATCGGCATCACCTACCGGCTCGAGGGCAAGCTCGCCGACCCGACGCTGATCGTCAATCCGATCTCGCTGATCGCGCCCGGCATCTTCCGCCGGATCTTCGAATATTGAGGGATGTGGGCTCGGACCGACCCGGCGCAGATTTCGAGCTGAGCCGGACGTCGACGCTCTCGGATCAGAACAAGCGCGGCGATGGAAGTTTCGTCATCCCGGGCTTGACCCGGGATCCATTCCAAATCGCCGAAGCTGCGACAGCGTTGCAAGAGCATGTGGCCGCCGCCGTCGAGGGTGAAATCCAGCACAGAGGAATGGATCCCGGCTCGGGGGCCGGGATGACGAGGCTGGGCCGTGAGCGTCGCATTCCAAATCGCCGAAGCTGCGACAGCGTTGCAAGACGATGTGGCCGCCGCCGTCGAGGGTGAAATCCAGCACAGAGGAATGATCCCGGCTCGGGGGCCGGGATGACGAGGCTGGGCCGTGAGCGTCCGACCGTTCGACGTCGTCTGCGACGTCAGGCGCAGGGCGCCGCCCGCGCGGTCGACGCCTATTCGGGGCGCACCAGCACGTGCTTCTTGCGGCCAACCGACAGCTTGACGACGCCCTCCCTGAGATCGGCATCGGAAACGCTGGCCCGCGGGTCGGACACCGGCTCGTCGTTGACCCGCACGGCGCCGCCCTGGACGTGCCGGCGGGCTTCGCCGTTCGAGGCGGCAAGTCCCGCCGCGACGAGGAGGTTGAGGAGGCCGGCGCCGCCGGAAAGGTCGGAGCGCGCGATGGCGATCGTCGGCAGCGTGTCGGCGAGGGCGCCCTCCTCGAAGGTCTTGCGGGCGGTCTCCGCCGCCGCCTCGGCCGCCTCGCGCCCGTGCACGATCGCCGTCGCCTCGGTGGCGAGGATCTTCTTCGCCTCGTTGATCTCCGAGCCGCCGAGCGCTTCGAGCCTCGCGATCTCGGCGAGCGGCAGGCGGGTGAAGATCCTCAGGAAGCGGCCGACGTCGGCGTCCTCGGTGTTGCGCCAGTATTGCCAGAAGTCGTAGGCGCTGAAGACGTCCTCGTTGAGCCAGACGGCGCCCGACGCCGTCTTGCCCATCTTGGCGCCGGACGAGGTGGTGAGCAGCGGCGTCGTCAGGGCGTAGAGCTGCGGCGTGCCCATCCGGTGGCCGAGATCGACGCCGTTGATGATGTTGCCCCACTGGTCGGAGCCGCCCATCTGCAGCCGGCAGCCGTAGCGCCGGCTGAGCTCGACGAAGTCGTAGCCCTGCATGATCATGTAGTTGAATTCGAGGAAGGACAGCGACTGCTCCCGGTCGAGCCTGAGCTTCACCGAATCGAAGGACAGCATGCGGTTGACCGAGAAGTGCCGGCCGACGTCGCGCAGGAACTCGACATAGTTCAGCTTCAGCAGCCAGTCGGCATTGTCGACCATGAAGGCGTCGCTCGGCCCGTCGCCGAAGCGCAGGATCCGCGCGAAGATCTTCTTGATGCCCGCGATGTTCTCCGCGATCGTCTCGCGCGTCAGCAGCTTGCGCTGATCGTCTCGGAAAGACGGATCGCCGACCATCGAGGTGCCGCCGCCCATCAGCGCGATCGGCCGGTGACCGGTCTCCTGCAGCCAGTAGAGCATGGTGGCGGAGATCAGGTTGCCGATGTGGAGGCTCGTCGCGGTGGCGTCGTAGCCGACATAGGCGGTCACCGTTTCCGTCGAGAACAACGCGTCGAGGCCCGTCTCGTCCGAGACCTGGTGGATGAAGCCACGCTCGGAAAGGATGTTGAGGAACTCGGACTTGAAACCGGTCATGGGAGGAGTCCTGCAAGGTTCCGGCGGGGCGCGCCGCCGCCATCGCGTGATCGCGGCTGTTTAGCAGCGTCGGCGAGGAATTCCAGAGATCGGCCGCATTTTGCCGGGGCCGCGCCTCGACAGATGCGCCGCTCGGGCGCATGACGCGGCCGACTGTGGCGAAAGGCGTGTCGGGAGCGGGCGTCCCATGACCAGCGAAGAGGCGACCGGCGATCGGGGCCGGTGGGCCCTCCCGGCGGTGATGGCGGGCCAGCTCGTGCGCGCCGCCGTCCTCGTCTTCGTGACGCTCGCCGCGCTGCTTCCGGGCCTTGCCGCCCTGCCGGCGCTCGATCGCGACGAGGCCCGCTTCCTCGTCGCCTCGCGGCAGATGGCCGAGACCGGCGACTATGTCGACATCCGCTTCCAGGAGGAACACCGCTACGCCAAGCCGGTCGGGATCTACTGGCTGCAGAACCTCGCGCTCGTCGCGAGCGGCGCGGGGCCCGAGGCGCCGATCGCTGCCTACCGCGCCGTCTCGGTGGCCGCGGTGCTGGTCGCCGTGCTCGGGCTCTCCGTCGTCGGAACGCTTTTCTTCGGCGCCGAGGCCGGCTTCGTCGCCGGCCTCGTCCTCGCGTCGATCGTCGCCGTCGGCTTCGAGGGACACATCGGCAAGACCGACGCGACGCTTCTGGCGATGACGGTGCTCGCGCAGGGAGCGCTCGGGGTGATCCACCGCGCCCAGCGGGCCGGCCGTGCGCCGCACCTCGCGCCCGCCCTGACGTTCTGGCTGGCGCAGGCGGCGGCGATCCTCGTCAAGGGGCCGATCGCGCCGCTCGCGAGCCTTCTGACCATCGGCACGCTGTCCTTCGTCGAGCGCGACTGGCGCTGGACGCGGGGGCTGCGGCCGGCGCTCGGCCTGCCGCTCCTGCTCCTCGCCGTGCTGCCCTGGCCGATCATGATCCTCGAGCGGACGGGCCTTTCCTTCTTCCGCGAGGCCCTCGGCCACGATCTCGTCGGCAAGGTATCCGCCGGGCAGGAGTCCCACGGCGCGCCGCCCGGCTATTACGTCCTCACCTTCAGTCTGTTCTTCTGGCCGTTCGGGGCGATGGCCACCGGCGCCGGCCTCGCGGCGATCCGGAGCTGGCGCAGTTCGCCGTCCCTGCGCTTCTGCCTCGCCTGGTATCTGCCGTTCTGGCTGGTCTTCGAGGCGATCGCCACCAAGCTGCCGCATTATGTCCTGCCGGCCTATCCGGGGCTGGCGCTGCTGCTCGGCTGGGCGGCGGGCGCCGGCGACGTGCCGCGTTTCGACGCGCTCGCCGGCTGGCAGCGCTGGCTGTGGCGGCTCGCGGCCTGCGGCAGTGGCCTCGTCAGCCTCGCCCTCGCCGGCGCCGTGCTCGGCGCACCGTTCTATCTCGGCGTGCCGTTTCCGGCCGTCGCCGTGGCGATCGCGGCGCTGGTCCTCGTCGCCGGCGCTTGCGGCCTGTCGACGGGCCTTCGCCCGCAGCTCCGGCGTGTCGGCGGAGCGGCCCTCGCCGCGGCTCTCGCCTTCGGTCTCTTCTTCGGATGGTACGCCCCGGCGCTGACGCCGCTGTGGCCGAGCCGGTCGATCGCCGCGCTCGTCGCGGCCGACGCCGGCTGCCGGGACGACGCCGTGGCGGCGGCGGGCTATCACGAGCCGAGCCTCGTCTTCGCCCTCGGCCGAAAGACGCAGCTCACCGACCTTCGCGGCGCGCTCGACCATCTGCTGGCAGCCGCCCCCTGCGCCATCGCCGTCCTGCTGGCGAGGGACGTCGCGCAAGCGCAGGACCGAGCCCGGGCTGCCGGACTGACGGTCCGCGACCTCGGCGCGGTGCACGGGCTGGCACTCGGCGGCGGCGGCCGCGTCGACCTCGCAGTGATCGAGGCGCGGCGCTGAGCGTCCTGCCGCGCGGTGCCGCCCGCCTCGCCGGCCCCGTCAGCGCAGCCGCTTCGGGCGCGGGTCGGAGAGCTCGCCGGCGAGCCGGCGGTCGAGATAGTCGGCGCATTCGCCGATCAGCTCGTCGGTGCGGTCGGTGAAGAAGTGGTTGGCCTCATCCATCGTCTTCTGGGTGATGACGATGCCCTTCTGGGCCTTCAGCTTGTCCACCAGGCCCTGGACTTCCCGCGGCGGGGCCACCTTGTCGCGCCCGCCATGGATGATCAGGCCGGAAGAGGGGCAGGGGGCGAGGAAGGAGAAGTCGTAGGAATTCGGCTGCGGCGCGATCGACAGGAAGCCCTCGATCTCGGGCCGGCGCATCAGGAGCTGCATGCCGATCCACGAGCCGAAGGAATAGCCGGCGACCCAGGTCTGCTTGGAATCGGGATGCAGGCTCTGCACCCAGTCGAGCGCCGATGCCGCATCGGAGAGCTCGCCGGTGCCGTGGTCGAACTCGCCCTGGCTGCGACCGATGCCGCGGAAATTGAACCTCAGCGTCGTGAAGCCCCGTTCCACGAACATGTAGAACAGCTGGTAGACGATCTGGTTGTTCATCGTGCCGCCGAAGCGCGGATGCGGGTGCAGCACGATGGCGATCGGCGCGTTCTTCTCCTTGGCCGCCTGGTATCGGCCTTCGAGACGGCCGGCCGGGCCATTGAAGATCACTTCGGGCATGTGGATACTCTCTCATCGCGGGCGGAGCCGCCGCCTTGGCGACGGTTGACGAAGCCGGGTCGGCTCCGTAAGTTCCAGTTTGGAAGAATTCAAAACTAGCTCTGCGGCTTGAGCGCGCTTTCTAGTCCCTTCGCAGGCGAAAATTCAAGGAATTTGCGTCGGCGATCCGAGACAGTCTCTCCGAGGTGACATGAGCGGTCGCAACGAGCGGATCTATCTGGACCACAACGCCACGGCGCCGCTGCTGGATGAAGCGCGCGACGCCGCGATGGCGGCGCTCGACCTCGCCAATCCGTCCTCGACCCATCGCGAAGGCCGCGCCGCGCGGGCGGCGGTCGAAGCCGCCCGGGCTGGCGTGGCGCGCCTCGTCGGCGGCGCGGAGGGGAACGTTCCGGCGGAAAACGTCGTCTTCACCAGCGGCGCCACCGAGGCGGCGACGCAGCTTCTTTCTCCCCGATGGCTGCTCGGCGGTCAGGCCGCGACGATCGGCGCCCTCGCGGTGCTCGAGACCGACCATCCGGCGACCCGCGAGGGCGGCCGCTTCGATCCCGCCTTCCTGACGCGGCTGCCCGTCGACCGGCACGGCGTCGTCGACGAGGGCGCGCTCGCAGCCTGGGCCGAGCGCGCCGGCGCCGGCGGAACGGCGATGCTGGCGCTGTCCTGGGCGAATTCCGAGACCGGCGTCCTGCAGCCGCTGGAGGCGATCCGCGCGATTCTGGACGCACGGCGCGGCGCGGGCCGGATCCTCCTCGTCCTCGATGCCGCGCAGGTCGCCGGGCGGCTCGCCGTCGACCTCGTGGCGACGGGCGCCGACGCGCTCATCCTCTCCGGCCACAAGATGGGGGCGGCGAAGGGCGTCGGCGCCATCGCCCTCAAGGACGTCTCGACACGGCCCTTCGCCCTGCTGCGCGGCGGCGGCCAGGAGCGCGGCATGCGCGCGGGAACGGAGGCGCTGCCGGCGATCGCGAGCTTCGGCGCCGCCGCGGCGGCGCTGGCCCCCGACGTTGCAGTAAGGTGCGACCGGCTGGCGGCGATGCGGCGCGGCCTCGAAGCCGCGCTGACCGCGCGGCTGCCGCAGGCGCTGATCCTCGGCGGCGCCGCCGAGCGCCTGCCCAACACCGTCGCCGTCGCCCATCCGGGCGTCAAGGCGGAGACGGCGCAGATCGCCCTCGATCTCGCCGGCATCGCAGTTTCGGCGGGCTCGGCCTGCGCCTCCGGCAAGGTCGGTCCGAGCCATGTCGTCGCCGCCATGGCGGGGGCCGGGCTTGCCGTCGATCCGGGCCTCGGCGCGATCCGCGTCAGTTTCGGAGCCGAAACCAAGGAAGGGGCTTTCGAGCGCTTCGTTTGCGAGTATGAAAAACTCGCGCTGCGCGCAGCGAGCAGGGTCGGCGCGACGATCGCCGCCTGAGCGCTTGCGATTATTTGGAATGGCACTAAAAACGCGGCCATCCGAGACTTATCTTGACGGTCGGGAGCAAGTTTTCCAGATCGTACCACCCGACCACCGGACCTTGAATCCGGCGAGTATGGAGCGAGACGCATGCCTGCAGTCCAGGAGACCATCGACCAGGTCCGCCGGATCGACGTCGACCAGTACAAATACGGCTTCGAGACGCTGATCGAGATGGACGTCGCCCCGAAGGGGCTGAACGAGGACATCATCCGGCTGATCTCGGCAAAGAAGGGCGAGCCCGAATGGATGCTGGCCTGGCGTCTGGAGGCCTTCGAGCGCTGGAAGACGATGGAAAGCCCGGACTGGGCGCGCGTCGACTATCCGCCGATCGACTATCAGGACATCCACTACTACGCCGCGCCGAAGTCGATGTCGGGTCCGAAATCCCTCGACGAGGTCGATCCGGAGATCCTGCGCACCTACGAGAAGCTCGGCATCCCGCTCCGCGAGCAGGAGATCCTCGCCGGCGTCGTCAAGCCGCAGGAAGACGTCACCGATGACGGCGACGACCGCCTGCCGGCGCCGAGCGGGCGCGTCGCCGTCGACGCGGTGTTCGATTCGGTCTCGGTGGCGACCACCTTCAAGAAGGAGCTGCAGAAGGCCGGCGTGATCTTCATGCCGATCTCCGAGGCGATCCGCGAGCATCCCGAGCTCGTCAGGAAGTATCTCGGCTCAGTGGTCCCGACCTCCGACAACTTCTTCGCGACGCTGAATTCGGCGGTCTTCACCGACGGCTCCTTCGTCTACGTGCCGAAGGGCGTGCGCTGCCCGATGGAGCTCTCCACCTATTTCCGCATCAACGAGAAGAACACCGGCCAGTTCGAGCGCACGCTGATCATTGCCGACGCGGGCGCCTACGTCTCCTATCTGGAAGGCTGCACGGCGCCGCAGCGCGACGAGAACCAGCTCCACGCCGCCGTCGTCGAACTGATCGCGCTCGACGATGCCGAGATCAAATATTCCACCGTCCAGAACTGGTATCCCGGCGACAAGGACGGCAAGGGCGGCATCTACAACTTCGTCACCAAGCGCGGCGACTGCCGGGGCAGGAACTCGCGGATTTCCTGGACGCAGGTCGAGACCGGCTCGGCGATCACCTGGAAATACCCGTCCTGCATCCTGAGGGGCGACAATTCGCGCGGCGAGTTCTACTCGATCGCCGTGTCGAACGGCCGCCAGCAGATCGATTCCGGGACCAAGATGCTGCATCTCGGCAAGAACACGACGAGCCGCATCATCTCCAAGGGCATCTCGGCGGGCAATTCCAACAACACCTATCGCGGCCAGGTCCTCGCCAACCGCAAGGCGGCCAACGCCCGCAACTTCACCCAGTGCGATTCGCTGCTCATCGGCAACGACTGCGGCGCCCATACCGTGCCTTACATCGAGGCGAAGAACGCCACGGCGCAGTTCGAGCACGAGGCGACGACCTCCAAGATCTCCGACGACCAGCTGTTCTACTGCATGCAGCGCGGCATCCCCGAGGAGGAGGCGATCGCGCTGATCGTCAACGGCTTCGTCAAGGACGTCATCCAGCAGCTGCCGATGGAGTTCGCCGTCGAGGCGCAGAAGCTGATCGGCATCTCGCTGGAGGGGAGTGTGGGGTGATGACGGATGCAGGCCGGGATAAAAATGCTTCTGCGTTGAGATGGCAGTAGATCCTCGGGACAGGCCCGAGGATGACGGCAATGACGGGGATGACGTCGCTGTGTCGCTGACGAAAGGCGCGGGCCGCTCGGTTTCGTCATCCTCGCCCTTGTGGCGAGGATCTACTGAGGCCGGTGTGCCAGAAGCGTCGCCGAAGGAGGTGCTCCTGAAACGGTCCATCGCCGCAGCGGCAGCCGATCCCCGGGACAGGCCCGAGGATGACGGCCTGGAACGGAAGGAAAAGGTGGTTCCGACGTCGACCTGCCATCATGCTTGCGGCGACGGCGCGTCGAGGTGACCGGCTTCGTCTACATGATGTCGGACAAGCCGCGGGGCGTGATCTACATCGGCGTGACGAGCGATCTGAAGGACCGCGCGTGGGAGCATCGCAACCAGACGACCAAGGGCTTCACGTCGAAATACAATCTGAAGAATCTCGTCTGGTACGAATGGCATCCGAACATCGTCCTGGCGATCCGACGGGAAAAATCGTTGAAACGTTACCGCCGCCAGTGGAAGGAAAATCTGATCGAGGAGTTCAATCCGAGCTGGTTGGACCTGTTCGAGCGGATTGACGAGAACGACAATGCCTATCGTCCGCATCCGAACACGCGGGCATGGGACGACTACAATTGAGACGGCAGTAGATCCTCGCCACGAGGGCGAGGATGACGGCCCATTCAGGCAGCTGCCCACGACGTTCGAGGCGGCGACCAGATTGGGAGATGAGGCTCAGATTTGCAGTTGAGGCCGCGATTTTCAGTTGAGGCATTGAGCCCGAAGGGACGCATCGGTCAAAATTCGTGTCGTCATCCTCGGGCTTGTCCCGAGGATCTACTGCCGCCGAAAAATCTGTCCGACCAGCGTGTCTGGATTGCTGCAGCCTGGGGGAGCATGGCGAGGGAATGACAATTCGGGAGCATGGAGCGGTAGACCGTAAAGAGATGTTCACGCACGACGGCTTCTGGGGTTACCGATGACGAACGACCTTTGGGACCCCCGCCAAGCCCGCCTTCGCGAGATCGAGGACCGGATCGAACAGGCCCGCGAGGCGGTGGCGACGGCCGAGGGTTCGATGACCGATCCGGTTGTCGCCGACGAGATCGAGGCGCTGCAGGCCGAACGCCAGAGGCTCCTCGAAGAGATTGAGACCGCAGAGGCCGCCGATCCCGGCACGGCCCGACGACGACACGAACGAAGCTAGAGACGATAAGAACCATGCTGGAAATCAAGAACCTCCACGCCCGGGTCGCCGACGAGGGCACCGAGATCCTTAAGGGCGTCGACCTGACGGTGAAGGACGGCGAGGTCGCGGCGATCATGGGGCCGAACGGCTCCGGCAAGTCGACGCTCTCCTACATCCTCGCCGGTCGCGACGACTACGAGGTGACCGAGGGCGACATCCTCTACAACGGCGAGTCGATCCTCGAGATGGAGCCTGACGAGCGCGCCGCCTCCGGCCTGTTCCTCGCCTTCCAGTATCCGCTGGAGATCCCCGGCGTCGCCACCATGACCTTCCTCAAGACGGCGCTGAACGCCCAGCGCAAGGCGCGCGGCGAGGCCGAGCTGATGACGCCGGACTTCATGCGCAAGGTGAAGGCGGCCGCGGGCGAACTGAAGATCGACGCCGAGATGCTGAAGCGTCCCCTGAACGTCGGCTTTTCCGGCGGCGAGAAGAAGCGCGCCGAGATCCTGCAGATGGCGCTGCTCGAGCCGAAGCTCTGCATCATGGACGAGACCGATTCCGGCCTCGACATCGACGCGTTGAAGATCGTCGCCGACGGCGTCAACGCGCTCAGGTCGCCGGAGCGTTCCTTCCTGGTCATCACCCACTACCAGCGGCTGCTCGACTACATCGTGCCGGACACCGTCCACGTCCTCTACAAGGGCCGGATCATCAAGTCCGGCGACAAGGACCTCGCGCTCCAGCTCGAGAACGAGGGCTACGGCCAGATCATCGGCGAGGCGGCGTGATCATGGGCGTCACCGAACTCAGACCCCGCACGCCGGCCGAGACGGCGCTCGTCTCGCTGGCCGAAGCCATCGGCCGCGACGAGGACGCGCGGCGCGCCGCCATCGAGGCGCTGCGCCGGGAAGGCCTGCCGCATCGCCGCATCGAGGCTTGGCACTATACGGACCTGCGCAATCTGATGGGCCGCCGGCTCGGCCAGGGCCAGGCGATCGAGGCGGCCGCCGCCAGGAAGGCCGGGCCTGCCGAGACGGTTCTCGCGCCGCTCGTCGCCGGATCGACCGTCGTCGATCTCGACACGCCGGAGCATGCGGCGGCACCCGCCGGCGTCACCGTCGCCGCGACCGACGAGCTGTCGGACTGGCACGAGGCGCCGAACCACCTCGACCGGAGCGTCGACACCGTCCGCCTTGTCAACGCCGCCTTCGGGGCGCGCGCCGCGACCATTTCGGTGGAAGCCGGCAGGGCGCTCGCCGCGCCGATCGAGCTGCGCAGCGGGATCGGCGCCCAGTCGCATGCCGCGGCCAAGGTCGCGGTCGGCGACGGCGCCCGCGCGGTCTTCGTCGAGCGTGTCGAGGGCGGCGGTTCGCCGGCCCCGTCGAGCCTCGTCTCGCATCTCGTCATCGGCGACGAGGCCGACGTCCTGTGGATCGTCGACCAGGCGAAGGAGCCGGGCGCCGCCCATCTCGGCCAGCTCAACGTCACGGTTGGGGCGAATGCCAGCTTCCGGCTGTTCGTCCTCAATGCCGGCGGCGCGCTGGTGCGCCAGGAAGTGCATGCCACGACGACCGGCGAGGGATCGGAGATCCGCATGCGCGGGGTCAATCTCCTCGAGAACGACCAGCATCTCGACGTCACCACGACGCTCCGCCACACCTATGCCAATACCACGGCGACGGAGACCTTCCGCAACGTGGTGATGGGCGGCCACGGCGTCTTCCAGGGGATGATCAAGGTCGCGCGCGAGGCCCAGAAGACCGACGCGAAGATGGCCTGCAACACGCTGCTCCTGTCCGAGGAGGGCGACTTTTCGGCCAAGCCGGAGCTCGAGATTTTCGCCGACGACGTCCAGTGCGGCCACGGCGCGACCGCCGGCGAGATCAATGCCGACCACCTGTTCTACCTGATGTCGCGCGGCATCCCGGCGCCCCAGGCAAAGGCGCTGCTGGTCAAGGCGTTCGTCGACGAGATGGTCGAGCAGCTCGAGACCGACGAGGCGATCGCCGATGCCCTGACCGGCAAGATCGACGCCTGGCTGGAGAAGAACCGCTGAGGGACGAGCCGATGGCCGCGCGGGTGTCCTTCGATCACTGCGTGATCCACGTCTCGGACTGGAACCGGTCCGAGACGTTCTATCGCGACGTGATGGGCGGCGAGATCGTCCCCAGGCCGCCCGGCTTCGCCATCCGCTTCGGCGACCGGCAACTGAATTGCCACGGGCCCGGCGTCGATGCCGAGCCCGTGGCCCTCACGCCCGTGATGCCGGGCAACAGCGATCTCTGCTTTCGGTGGGACGGCCCGATCGAAGGCGCGGTGGCGCATCTGAATGCCCACCGGATCGCGGTCGAACTCGGGCCGGTCGCGCGTTTCGGCGCCCTGGGCGAGGGACGCAGCGTCTATTTCCGCGATCCCGACGGATCGCTGATGGAGTTCATATCCTATGACGGCTGACGCGACGCAGCACCCGGCGCAGGCCTACGACGTCGAGAGGATCCGCGCCGACTTTCCGATCCTTGCCAAGGAAATCTACGGCAAGCCGCTGACCTATCTCGACAATGGCGCCTCGGCACAGAAGCCGAAGCCGGTGCTCGACACCATCATGCGCGCCTATGCCGAGGACTACGCCAACGTCCATCGCGGCCTGCATTATCTGTCGAACCGCTCGACCGAGGCCTACGAGGATGCCCGCACCAAGGTCGCGACCTTCCTCAATGCCGGTTCGGCCGAGGAGATCGTCTTCACCCGCTCGGCGACCGAGGCGATCAATCTCGTCGCCTACGGTTTCGGCATGGAAACGATCGGGGAGGGCGACGAGATCGTCGTCACCCAGATGGAGCACCACTCCAACATCGTGCCCTGGCACTTCATCCGGGAGAGGAAGGGCGCCAAGCTCGTCTTCGTGCCGGTCGAAGACGACGGCTCGGTCAGCGTCGAGGCCTTCGAGCGGGCGATCACGCCCCGAACCAGACTCATCGCGACCACCCACATGTCGAACGTCCTCGGCACTGTGGTCGACGTCAAGGCGGTCTGCGCGCTCGCAAGGTCGCGGGGCATTCCGACGCTCGTCGACGGCAGCCAGGGCGCCGTGCACCTGCCGGTCGACGTTCAGGACATCGGCTGCGACTTCTACGTCCTCACCGGCCACAAGGTCTACGGGCCGACGGGAATCGGCGTCCTCTACGGCCGGCAGGCGATGCTGGAGGCGACGCGGCCGTTCAACGGCGGCGGCGAGATGATCGCCGAGGTCACCGAAGAGAGCGTCACCTACAACGCCCCGCCGCACCGCTTCGAGGCCGGAACCCCGCCGATCGTCCAGGCGATCGGCCTCGGCGCGGCGCTCGACTACATGAGGCAGGTCGGCCGCGAGGCGATCGCCGCCCACGAGGAAGAACTCCGCGCCTATGCCCACGAGCGGCTGACGGCGATCAATTCGCTGAAGATCTACGGCGAGGCGCCGGGCAAGGGAGCCATCGTCTCCTTCGACCTGAAGGGCATCCACGCCCACGACGTCTCGCTGGTCATCGACCGCGAGGGCGTCGCCGTCAGGGCCGGCACCCATTGCGCCCAGCCGCTCTTGAAGCGTTTCGGCACGACCTCCACATGCCGGGCGTCCTTTGCTATGTATAACACACGAGCCGAGGTCGACCGTCTGGCGGACGCCCTCGAAAAGGCGCGGCGGTTCTTCGCCTGAGGCCGAGGGGCCGCGCCTGCAACCTTGCGAACAAGACGACGGACATGACCGAGGAAGTCGACATCAAGACCATCGACGCCGGCGCTGACCCGTCCGCATCGGCCCCGGCCGGGACGGGCGGGGGCGGGCCGGCCACCGACGACACGGCAGCCGCCAACATCGCCATGGCGGGCGGCGGCGACGCCGCCTCCGCGATTCCCGCCGAGGAGCTTTCGCGCCTGACCGACGACATCATCGGGGCGCTGAAGACCGTCTACGATCCCGAGATCCCGGCCGACATCTACGAGCTCGGCCTGATCTACAAGATCGACATCGACGACGAACGCAACGTCGACGTCGAGATGACGCTGACGGCACCGGGATGCCCGGTCGCCGGCGAGATGCCGATCTGGGTCGAAAACGCCGTCGGCTCGGTCGACGGCGTCGGCCAGGTGAAGGTCGACATCGTCTTCGATCCGCCCTGGACGCCGGAACGCATGAGCGAAGAGGCCCAGGTCGCGGTCGGCTGGTTCTGAGCCCGAGGCGATGGCGCCGCCGCTGACCGGTCTCCTGGAGACCTGCCTCTATGTCGACGACATGGCGCGCTCGCGCGGCTTCTATCGGCGCCTGCTGGGCTTCGAGCCGATGTTTTGCGAGGAGCGGATCACCGTGTTCCGCCTCCCGGACGCCAGCGTGCTGATCCTCTTTGCCCGCGGCGAGACGCTGGAACCGGTCGAAACGCCCGGCGGCACCATCCCGCCGCATGACGGCAGCGGCCCGGCGCACTTCGCGCTCGGCCTCGCGGAGGATGCGCTCGACGCCTGGCGGGCGCATCTCATGGCCTGCGGCATCGCGATCGAGAGCGAGGTCGCCTGGTCGAACGGCCGCGGTCACAGCCTCTATTTCAGGGATCCGGACGGCCATGCCGGCGAACTGGCGACGCGCGGGCTCTGGGCGCGCTCCTGAGGTCGCCCGCCGCCGCCCCGCCGGCCCCGCTGCGGCTTGCGCAAGCTTCGCAAAACGCCCATCTTTCAAAGAGATTTCGCAAGGGCAGACAGACGAGAGGAAACCGCGATGAGCCGTTTCGCCGTGATGACCATGACCAGCGCCGCCGCAGAGCGCATCAAGTCGATCGTCGACGCCAGCGAGAGCGCCGCCGACGGCATCCGCGTCGGCATCAAGAAGGGCGGCTGCGCCGGCATGGAATACACCGTCGACCTCGCCGACGCGCCCAGGACCAGCGAGGACGTCGTCGAACGCGACGGGGCGCGGGTGTTCGTCGCCCCCGAAGCCGTGCTGTTCCTGCTCGGCACCGAGATGGACTACGAGACGACGGTGCTGCGCTCCGGCTTCGTCTTCCGCAATCCCAACCAGACGTCGGCCTGCGGCTGCGGCGAATCGGTCGAGCTGAAGCAGGCCGATCTCGCGGCGATGGCCGCGGCCCAGGGCGCCTGACGCCGGCGATCGTCACTCCGCAAGGCGGGCGAGACGGCGAGCGGACAAGACGGGAGCGCCGCGACACGGAACGGACGGGCAGGGGATGGACGAGGCGTTTCTTCAGGACCTCTTCGGCTCGCTCGGCGGCGTCGCCGTCCGGCGCATGTTCGGCGGCCAGGGCATCTACAGCGAGGGCCGCATCGTCGCGCTGGTAATCGGCGGCGTCCTCCACCTCAAGGGCGACGGCGAAAGCGAAGCGACCTACACGGCCGCCGGCCTCGAACGCTGGTGCTATGCGCGGCCGGGCAGGGCGCCGGTGGCGATGCCCTATTGGCGGTTTCCCGAGGCCGCCTTCGACGATCCCGAAGAGGCCGAACGCTGGATCGCCGTCGCCGATGCCGCCGCGCGCCGTGCGGCACTGGCGCAGAAGCCGCGGGCCGGCGGCAGGGGCGCCAAGGCGAAGCGGCCTGCAAAACCGGCCAAGCCGGCGGCCTGACCCTGGGCGCTGCGGCCCGGCCATGGCGTGTCTCGATGCGGCACTTTCCGGCGTCGCCCCCGATCATCTCCGCAGAGGGAAAGGGTCGAAGCGTCGCCCCTCTCCTTTGTCTTCCCTCGACTGCTGACGGGCGACGCCGGCCTCGGCCGCGCCTGTGTCGCCGGAGTGGCGTCGCCCATGTGATGTCGCCCGGACACCATCGCTCGGGCGTCGTTCGGGCGTCGTTCGGGAAGGCCTTTGCTGCGACGATCCCGCCGCCGAGGAGGAGCGCCGGGATCTGAGGATCGGACCCTGCCCGTCCGCCCCTCCGCCCGGGGCGGCGGGCCGCTTGGCCGGCGATCAGGACCAGTCGCTGCGCCACCTGATCCGGTCGGCAGCCCTCAGCGCCTCGTCGCGCGTCAGCCCGACGTCCCGCAGCTGATCCGGACCGAGCGAGACGATGTCGCGCCGCATCCGGCTGCGGCCGCGGGCGGCTGCCGAGCGTGCGAAAAGCCCTTCGATCAGACGGCGGAACGCCGTCGCCAGCGCCGTGCGGACACCGGCGCCGCCGTTCCACGAAGCAGCCGGGGTCCGTCCGGACCGGTCGCGCGAGGCAAAGCGTGCGTGGATCGTCGTCATGGTGACATCTCCTTCAAATCGGCGCAATATGTATTGCCCCCTTGTATTCCAATGTTGAAGCAGTACAATGACAAAGGCATCCGGGTGACAAAGAGAGGTGTTAGGGTGACAATACAATTTGCCATCTCGACCGACGAGACGACGCCCTTCTACCTGCGGCTCGCCGATGCCATCGAGCGGGCGATCGTCGACGGCGTGCTGCAGCCGGGTGACAAATTGCCCCCCCAGCGCGACATCGCCTTCGACCTCAAGGTGACGGTCGGCACCATCGGCCGGGCCTATCAGATCGCCCGCGAGCGCGGCCTGACGACCGGCGAGGTCGGCCGCGGCACCTATGTCCGCCGGATCGAGAGCGAAAAGCGCCAGGACATGCCGCAGCCCTTCTCGAAAGACATGCCGAGGGTGGAGAGCGGCGGGCGGGAGCCGGGCGAGGCGCTGCTCGATTCCACCGCGGCGCCGAATGTCGGCCAGGGCAAGGTGGTTTCCGCCACTTTCGCGGCGGTGCTGGCGGAGGCCGGCGACGCTGCGCTCGACTATGTCCGCGGCGTGCCGGGCGGCTGGCTGGAGGCTGGGGCCCGCTGGCTCGCCACCGGCGGCTGGACGCCCGACCCCGCCAGCGTCGTGCCGACGCTCGGCGTCAATGCGGCGATCCAGGGGATCATTGCCGCGGCCACCCATCCGGGCGACCGGATCGTCTTCGAGGAATTGTCCTATGCCGCCGTCGCCCGCGCCGCGACGATGATCGGCCGCCTGCCCCTCACCGTCGGCATGGACGAGGAAGGGATGCTGCCCGAGGAGCTCGAACGCTGCGCCGCGCGCCAGCATCCGAGGATGATTTTCCTGATGCCGGCGGTGAACAATCCGACCGGCGCCTGCATGTCATTGAAGCGGCGCGAGCAAATTGTGTCTATTGCGCGTCGATACAATCTGCTGATTATCGAAGACAATATCTACGGCAAGATCACCCCGACCACCATTCCGCCGATCGCCTCCCTGGCGCCGGAGCGGACGTTCTTCGTCGGCGGCCTGTCGAAGAGCGTCGCCGCCGGCATCCGGGCGGGCTGGGCGGCCTGTCCGCGCGGCCAGGCGGTGCGGGTCACGGTGGCGCACAACCAGATGACCGGCGGCCGGCCCTATCTCAACATGGAGGTCGCGGCGCGGCTCGTCCTGTCGGGCGAGGCGGAAGCGATCCGCGCCGAGGTGATGGCCGAGATCGCCGCCCGCAGCGCCATCTTCGACGCGGCCTTCGGGGTGCGCACCGGCGGGCAGGCGGCGGCGGTGCCCTATCGCTGGCTGCCGCTGCCGGCGCCCTGGACCTCGCCGGCCTTCCTGCTCGCCGCGCGCAACCACGCGATCCGGATCGACGGCGAGGACGAGTATCAGAGCGTGCGGGCGGACCGGCAGCACCACTGCGTGCGGATCGGACTCTCGGCGGTCAAGGAACGCGACACGCTGGCGGGCGCGCTCGCCGTCCTGAAAGGCCTGCTCGACAGCGGCAGCATCTCCTATGTCAGCGTCGCCTGACGCTCTTTGACCCGACCTTTCGGTCGCCGCGCATTTTCGCTAGGAAAAGGCGGGGCCGCAGACAAGGGATACTGCCGTGCAACGCCCGATCCTCGCCCTTCTCGCGTCGATTGCCGGAACCGCCTTCGCGGCGACCGCGGTCGAGGCCCAGTCGACGCCGGCGGCCAGCCCGGCCGTCTCCGCTCCGCGTTCCGCCCCGAGCGGCGCCGCTTCGAGCCGCGGGCCGGACGGCTACCGCCTGCTCGTCGAGGCGGGCCGCGACGGCGCCCTGCCGGGCGATGCGGCCGGGATTGCCGTCATGACGCTGCCGCGGCCGGCGAACAATCCGGGCCCGCAGCGGGACATCGCCGTCGCCAAACGCGCCAGCGGTCCCGATCTTGCGGCGGTCGCCGGCCAGCTGCCGGACCTCGGCTGGTACGACCGGAGCGTCGGCGAGCCCTGCCGGATCGACTGGAGCGAGCGTTGCGGCTGGCTGTCCGAGGCGCTGGCGGCGGATCTGAAGGCCAAGCTCCGGGACGCGGGGGCCGAGCCCGCGGAGCATTCGGAGCCCTATTACTACGTCTCGCGCTTCGGCCCGGCCGAGCGGCTCCTCGTCTCGCGGACGGCGCGCTTCGGCGACGGCGACTTCACGCTGGTCTTCGCCCTCGCCGACCGCGACGGTAACATCGAGACGACCGTCGCGCTGCCGCTGACGCGCTCCGCCCAGGGACTCGAAACCGGCGACGAATCGGCGAACCTCGCGGTGCTCGCGGCGTCCCAGGACGATCTCGGCGCGGTGTATCTCACCGTCGACACGCCGTCGCGCTGCGGCGACCGGCCGCGTCGGGCGGGCCTTCTCGTCAAGACCGACGCCGACGTCGCGAGCGCCGTCTGGGTGAGCCCGTTCAACGTCTCGGACACCAACGTCGTGATCAACGGCGACCGGGTCTATGCGGCGAGCGGCGGCAGCTGCGAGAAGGACTATCTCTACGAGCTCGACGCGGCGAGCGGCACGATCACCGGCCGCAACCTGCTGCCGACCGCCGCGGACTTCCTCGTCGGCGCCGGCGACCACCTGCTCCTCGATCTCTACGAGGGGGCGATGGGTTATCGGTTGCGGTGAGGGGAGAGGCATCCGCAGCGGCGGGGCCGCGCCCGAACAAGAGCCGACGACTCAGGGCTCGGTCCGCCGGACGCCGCGGTAGAGTTCCGACAGCGGCAGGGTCACGCCCAGCGCGGCGATGGCGACTTCGCCACTGGTGAGCTCCTGCGGCGCTTCCGGCCATCCGGCCCCGGCGCGCTGCCAGACCCACAGATGCGCCTCGTCCTGTGCGGCGATCACATAGGCCTGAAGATGGTCGAGGCCGAGATATTCGAGACGTTTGGCGCCGAAATCGATCTTCGCCGTCGATTCCGACAGGACCTCGACGATGAGGATCGCATTGGCGATCCGCCCGTCGAGGTCGTCGCTCGCGGGTTCGACCAGAACGTCGGCGAAGCGGATCGAGCGTGGGCCCGTCTGGACCGCGAAGTCGCCCTGCGTGACCATGTAATCGTCAGGATCGAGCGCTGCGTGCAACAACCGATCGAAATTGCTCACGACACGCGCATGGGCGCGCTTGACGAAGGGCATCATGACCGGCGTCCCGTCGTCGAGCTCATAGCGATCCTCGTGGGTCTCGAGCCAGTCGAAGAATTCGTCGACCGACATGTTCGTCGGAAGGTCGCCACGCGACCTCTGTTCTGCAAGCGAGCTCATCACGACGTCCCTCGCTGATGGTGAGGCGATGCCTAAACTAGCATATTTGAGGTGGCGCGTGGGCGATCGAAGCGTCACGTCTGCGAGCCGGACCGGCCGCGCAGGGCTTCGGGCGATCGCCCGCCGAAGCGGCGGGGCGCTTGAACGCCCACAGCCTTTGTTCTAGCCAAACCCTTCGAGACCCTACCGAACACCCGGATGCGATCCATGACCCTCGTCGACACCCGCACGCCAGACCCGAAGTCCTTCATATCCGGCGCCTCCGGCGACTGGGAGGTGATCATCGGCATGGAGGTGCACGCCCAGGTGAAGTCCGAGGCGAAGCTGTTCTCCGGCGCCTCGACCGGCTTCGGCGCCGAGCCGAACTCGCATGTCAGCCTGGTCGACGCGGCGATGCCCGGCATGTTGCCGGTGATCAACGAGGCATGCGTCAAGCAGGCGATCCGCACCGGGCTCGGCCTCAAGGCGGCGATCAATCACCGCTCGGTCTTCGACCGCAAGAACTACTTCTATCCCGACCTGCCCCAGGGCTACCAGATCTCCCAGTACAAGGACCCGATCGTCGGCGAGGGCACGGTGGTCGTCTCGGTCGGCCCGGACAAGAAGGGCGAATTCGAGGACATCGCCGTCGGCATCGAGCGCCTGCATCTCGAACAGGATGCCGGCAAGTCGATGCACGACCAGCATCCGACCATGTCGTTCGTCGATCTCAACCGCTCCGGCGTCGCGCTGATGGAGATCGTCTCGAAGCCCGACATGCGCTCCTCCGAGGAGGCCAAGGCCTATCTCACCAAGCTGCGCACCATCCTGCGCTATCTCGGCACCTGCGACGGCAACATGGACGAGGGCTCGATGCGCGCCGACGTCAACGTCTCGGTGCGCCGGCCGGGCGGGCCCTTCGGCACGCGCTGCGAGATCAAGAACGTCAATTCCATCCGCTTCGTCGGCCAGGCGATCGAATCGGAGGCGCGCCGCCAGATCGCAATCATCGAGGACGGCGGCGTCATCGACCAGGAGACGCGGCTGTTCGACCCGGTGAAGGGCGAGACCCGGGCGATGCGCAGCAAGGAGGACGCGCACGACTACCGCTATTTTCCCGATCCCGATCTCCTGCCGCTCGAATTCGACCAGGCCTATGTCGACGCGCTCCTGAAGGAGCTGCCGGAGCTGCCGGACGACAAGAAGGCGCGGCTCGTCGGGGAGGCGGGCCTGTCGGCCTACGACGCCTCGATCCTCGTCTCCGACAAGGCGATCGCCGACTATTTCGAGAAGGTCGCGAAAGGCCGCGACGCCAAGCAGGCGGCGAACTGGGTGATCAACGATCTTCTCGGCGCGCTCAACAAGTCCGGCAAGGACATCGCCGAGACGCCGGTCTCCGCCGAACAGCTCGGCGCGATCCTCGACCTGATCCGCGAGGGCACGATCTCCGGCAAGATCGCCAAGGATCTCTTCGAGATCGTCTGGGCGGAGGGCGGCGACCCGAAGCAGCTCGTCGAGGCCCGCGGCATGAAGCAGGTGACCGACACCGGCGCCATCGAGAAGGCCGTGGACGACGTCATCGCCGCCAACCCGGACAAGGTCGAGCAGGCGAAAGCCAAGCCGTCGATGGCCGGCTGGTTCGTCGGCCAGGTGATGAAGGCGACCGGCGGCAAGGCCAACCCCCAGGCGGTCAACGCGCTGGTGAAGGAGAAGCTCGGCGTCGAATGACGCCGGCGCGGCTCCTCCGGCACTGGAGGGCACTGGAGCGGGATGACATGAGCGTCGCTCATCCTCCCGCTCCATCTTCCCGTTTCCGCATGATCCTTTCCGAAAACCGGTTCGGACGTTTCGGGATCATGCTGCAGCCGGGCGGTCTTCACGAGACGATGCCGAATGTCGGAGTGAGACGGCGGGCGGCGATCCCTCTTTTCAATTTCCTTACGTTACGTTAGGCAGATGAACGCAGGGCCCCGCGCCGCCGATCCGGTCGGCCGATCGGGGGCTTTGCGTCATGTCTTTCGCGACCGACGAAGCGGCGCGGGGGATCGGCCGGCGTTGCATCGGGCTTCGGCCCAAAGGGGGAAATCTTGAAAACGATGCAGTCACTTTCGTTCGCGCTTTTCTGCGGCGCCGCTCTCCTCGTGCCGGCTGCCGCGAGCGCCGGTCCGGCCGAGTGCCTCGTCGAGGCGGAGGGCCAGACGATCTTCGACGGTCGCTGCGACTTCAAGGGCACCGACAAGGACGGATCCTTCGAAATCTCCGGGGCAGGCCTCACCGGCAGCGTGATGGTGGATCCGGGCGCCGCGACCGGCATTGCCTTCTACGAGAACCGGACCGGCCGCGGCAAGAACGGCTCGTGGCGGCTCGGGGACGTCGACCGCGACGGCGCCTGCTGGAAGAACCAGTATGGCCGCATCTGCGCCTGGACGCTCGGCACCCGTCCGGGACAGGGCGGTCGTCGGGCTGCAGACCCGGTGCGAGCGACGCCTGTCCGCCAGGCGGGCGAAAGGGTGGGCGAGCGCTACAGGTTTCCCTATGCCAGGCTCGGCGAATGGGAGGTGGCCCGCTACACCTTCGATCCTGCCGGGCGGAAGCTCGATCATTGTTCCGCCATCAAGATGACCGGCAGCGAAGAGGGCCTGCGCGTCGTTTCGAACCTCGAGAACACCGCATACGGCTTCAGCGGCTACGCAACGGCCGCCTCGCCCGCGCCGCTCGCCGTCGCCTGGTGGTTCGACAACGATCCGCGCCCGGTGCATTATCAGACGGCCATGACGGTGGACCGCGATCCGGAGGGCTTCGACTGGCGGATGCTGTTCGAGACCAACGACGAACCGGGCAGCGCCGACAGCGTCATGAATTCCAATGTCGTCCACTACGCCTATGTCGTCGACGGACAGGACCATGTCGAGAGCTTTTCGCTCGCCGGCAGCAATGCGGCGCTGAAGGCGGTGTTCGACTGCCGCGACTGAGGGGCGGGCGGGAAGAAACGGAACCGGGTGAGAATGACCTTCTTCGTGCGAACGGCGGGCCGCAACGATCTCGAGGCGATCTCGATCCTCCTCCGCGAGACCTGGCACGACACCTATGACGGCATCTACGGGCCTCGGAAGGTGGCGGAAATCACCGCCTCCTGGCACTCGGTCGCGGCGCTGGAGCTGCGGCTGACCCGGCCGGAATCGGAGTTCATCGTCGCCGACGACGGCGAGACCATCGGCGGCATGGCCTTCGCCGCCTCCTCCGATCCGCAGAAGAAGCTGGTGATGCTGCATCAGCTCTACGTCCGCCCGGAATGCCAGGGGCAGGGGATCGGCAGCGATCTCCTGCAGGAGATCGTCGACGCCTTCCCGGATGCGTCGACGATGCGCATCGAGGTCGAGACGGCGAACGAGAAGGCGCTGCGCTTCTACGAAAAGCACGGTTTTGCCGAGATCGGCCGCACCGACAATTGCGGCAAGGACGACAGCGGCATTCCCGCCGCGGTCTACGAAAAGCCGCTGCCCGGCTGAGACGGGCTCTTTACGCCCCGAAGGCCGCGCCGGCGCGACGTCCGTCAATCGCGGAGGCCTTTTCGAAGCGCCTGAGGCGCCCGAGGCGGCCGACACCAATCCTTCGCGTACGCCGCCGGTTTGCGCTGCAGGATGGACGTTTCGCCGCAAGGCGCCAACTGCCCTTCGCGAGGACCGCCCGCACCATGCGGCCCCCCGGGGGAGCGCGACCATGCATCTGGTCAAACTTTACTTCCGCTTCGAGCGCATCGTCGCCCACATGCTGCTCGTCGGCATGGTCGGAGTCGTCCTCCTGTCGCTTTGGAGCTTTCTGCGGGCGACCGGCCTCGCACTCTTCGATCTCGGCCATCCGCTGGAATACGACGCCTTCCAGACCCTGTTCGACCGGGTCCTGGCGGTCGTCATCGCGCTGGAACTCGCCCATTCGATCCATCAGATGGCGATCGGCGACCACCGTCTCGCACAGGTGAAGACGGTGATCGTCATCGGCGTCCTCGCCGTGGTGCGCAAGCTGATCCTGCTCGAGGTGAACAACACCTCCGGCGCCTTCCTCGCCGGCCTTGCCGGTGTGATGGTGGCGCTCGGCCTGCTGCTCGTCATGGTGCATTTCGTCGACAGGCGCGAGCAGCAGGGCAAGGCCGCGACGATCACCGGCGAGCCGGGCCGGCGGGAGGCGGACTGACCGGCGAGGCCGGGCCCGCCGCCCGATCGGGTGGACATTTGGTGCCACCCGCCGCATAAGGGGCCGAACTTCGACGGATCGGAATCCCCATGAAGGAATGGCTTCTAGAGATCTTCACCTGGTGGCAGGGCCAGACGGTCGGCACCCGCTTCCACACCTGGCGCTTCGGCAAGAAGGTCGGCGAGGACGAGTTCGGCAACGTCTACTACACCAATGCCGACGGCTCGCGCCGCTGGGTGATCTACAACGGCCCGGCCGAGGCTTCCCGGATCCCGAGCGGCTGGCACGGCTGGATGCACCACCGGGTGGACGCCGCGCCGAGCGAGGAGACCTACGAACCGCGGGAATGGCAGAAGGCCTTCGAGCCGAACCATACCGGCACGGCCAAGGCCTATCGCCCGTCCGGCTCGCTGCTGCGGCCGGGCATGGAGCGGCCGCGCGTCACCGGCGAATACGACGCCTGGACCCCGTGAGCGGCTGCCGGGCGGGATCGGGCGGCGGGAAGACTACCGCCTCCATGCCGGTTCGCCGGGCGATCTCTCCGGCGCGCGGCGGCAGGCTCCCGACCCTCGACGGTCGCCTCTCGGCCTAGAGCACAGTCGGGCGGGTGCGGGCAGGCGCGGGACTGCCGACCTTGAGCCCGTCGCCCCGACGCCGCAGGCCGGGCTCATCCCCGCCAACGCGACCTTCCGGCTTTCGATTCGAGCATGATCCAGATCCCAGCCCGCCCGAGACTTTCCCGGATGTTCATGGCACACGCCCTGGCCGCCATCCTGGCGGCGCTTGTCCTGCCGGGCGTTTCCCCGGCCAATGCCCAGGCCGAGGACGACAGCCCGCCGGCGGAATTCGCCAAGCCGAAGGCGCGCATCAAGAATCCCGTCGCGGTTTTTTCCGGCCTCGACAAGATCACCGGCCGGATCACCACCTTCGACGTCTATATCGACGAGACCGTGCAGTTCGGCGCCCTGCAGGTGACGCCGCGGGTGTGCCTCACCAGTGCGGAGGGCGAGGCGGAGAAGACCGACGCCTTCGTCCAGGTCGACGAGATCACCCTCGACCGCAAGATCCAGCGGATCTTCTCCGGCTGGATGTTCGCCGATTCGCCCGGCCTCAACGCCGTCGAGCATCCGGTCTACGACGTCTGGCTGAAGAGCTGCAAAACCGAATCGGACGTTCCCGCCCCGGCCGGATAGAAGGTGGCGCCGACCGACAGCGCGTCCTGCAGCATCGCCTGATAGGCGTCGCGGTCGATTTCCACCGCGCCGAAGCGCTCGAGATGGGCGGTGAGGAACTGCGTGTCGAGGAGCAGGTAGCCGCCACGCACCAGCCGTTCGCACAGGAAGGCGAGGGCGACCTTCGAGGCGTCGGTCGCCCGCGAGAACATGCTCTCGCCGAAGAAGGCGCCGTTGATCGAGACGCCGTAGAGGCCCCCGACGAGGCGCCCGTCTTCCCAGCATTCGACGGAATGCGCGAAGCCTTCCCGATGCAGCGCGAGATAGAGGTCGCGGATCTGCCGGTTGATCCAGGTCTTCTCGCGCCCCGGAGCAGGCTCGGCGCAGCCGTCGACGACGGCGACGAAGGCGCTGTCGACCGTCACCGAAAAACGCTGCCTGCGGATCGCCTTCTTCAGGCTGCGTGGCAGGTGCAGACCGTCGAGCGGCAGGATGCCCCGCTCGGTCGGATCCACCCAGAAGATCTGCGGGTCGTCGGCGGCTTCCGCCATCGGGAAGATGCCCGCGGCATAGGCCTTGAGGAGAAGCTCCGGCGTGATTCCGGGGGTCCTTGCGCCGCGTCCCGCCATCTTCGCCTCAGCGTCCCGGCCGACGGGTGCCGCACCGGTCGCCCCCGCGGGGAGACGATCGGCGCAATCCCCGCGACGTCACGCCGGCCGCCGGGCGGCCGGAATCGCAGCGGCGGCAGTCAGGCCTTGCCGCCGGCGAGATACTTCTCCAGCCAGTGAATGTCGTAGTTGCCGGCGCCGATGTCGGCATTGTCGACGAGATCCCGGAACAGAGGCAGCGTCGTCTTGACGCCGTCGACGACGATCTCGTCCAGCGCGCGCCGCAGACGCATCATGCATTCGGTGCGGTTGCGGCCGTGCACGATGAGCTTGCCGATCAGGCTATCGTAGAAGGGCGGGATGGCATAGCCCTGATAGACGCCGGAATCGACGCGCACGCCGAGACCGCCCGGGGCATGATAGTAGGTGATCGTGCCGGGCGAGGGGGCGAAGGTGCGCGCGTCCTCGGCGTTGATCCGGCACTCGATCGCATGGCCGGCGAAGACGACCTCGTCCTGGGTGACCGAGAGACCCTCGCCGCTAGCGACGCGGATCTGCTCGTGGACGAGGTCCATGCCGGTGATCGCCTCGGTCACCGGGTGCTCGACCTGCAGGCGGGTGTTCATTTCGATGAAGTAGAACTCGCCGTTCTCGTAGAGAAACTCGATCGTGCCGGCGCCGCGATAGCGCAGGTCCGACATGGCTTCGGCGCAGATCCTGCCGATGCGGTCGCGCTGCTCCTGCGAGAGCGCCGGGGAGTTCGCCTCCTCCCAGACCTTCTGGTGCCGGCGCTGCAGCGAACAGTCGCGTTCGCCGAGATGGATGGCGTTGCCCTCGCCGTCGCCGAACACCTGGACCTCGATGTGCCGCGGCTTTTCGAGATATTTCTCGATATAGACCGCGTCGTCGCCGAAGGCGGCGCCCGCCTCGGCCCGGGCGGTCTGCAGCGCGACGGAGAGGTCGTCCCGCGACCGCGCCACCTTCATGCCGCGGCCGCCGCCGCCGGCGGACGCCTTGACGAGAACCGGAAAGCCGATCTCGTCGGCGATCTTCAGCGCCTCGCCGTCGTCCGTCACCGCGCCGGCCGAACCGGGGACCACCGGGATGCCGAGCCGTTTCGCCGTCCGCTTGGCCTCGATCTTGTCGCCCATCACCCGGATGTGCTCGGCCCGCGGACCGATGAAGGTGATGCCGTGAGCGTCGAGGATCTCGGCGAAGCGGGCGTTCTCCGACAGGAAGCCGTAGCCCGGATGGACCGCGTCGGCACCGGAGATCTCGCAGGCCGCGACGATCGAGGGAATGTTGAGATAGCTCTCGCGCGAGGGCGGCGGGCCGATGCAGACGCTCTCGTCGGCGAGGCGCACGTGCATCGCCGCATTGTCGGCGGTGGAATGGACCGCGACGGTGGAGATGCCGAGTTCCTTGCAGGCGCGCAGCACCCGCAGCGCGATCTCGCCGCGATTGGCGATGAGGACCTTCTTGACCATGAAGCCCGCCTCTTTACGCGATGACGACGAGGGCTTCGCCGTACTCGACCGGTTGGGCGTTCTCGACCAGGATCTTGGTGACCTTGCCGGCGCGCGGGGCCGGGATCTGGTTCATCGTCTTCATCGCCTCGATGATCAAAAGCGTCTCGCCTTCGGCGACGCTCTGGCCGATCTCGATGAAGGGCTTGGCGCCGGGGGCGGCGGCGAGATAGACGGTGCCGACCATCGGCGACGGCACGCTGCCGGGCTCCGGACCGCTCGCCGCAGCCGTCGCCGGGGCGGGGGTCGCGGCGGCGCCCGGCGCCGCATGGGCCACCGGGCCCTGCTGCTGGTAGTAGACCGGCGCCGGCTGCGGCGCCTGTTCGACCTTGCGCGTCACTCGGACCTTCATCGAGCCGTTCTCGACCTCGATCTCGGTCAGGTCGGTCTCTTTCAGGATCGCCGCGATTTCACGCACGAAACGCGGATCGACCGTCATGTCTTCCTTGGGCATGGGATTCCTTGCACCGTTGCGGATTCGCGGGGAGCTGCGCGGCGTCTTTCAGGGCCGCCGCGCGGCGATCGGCACGAAACCGGCGCTCTCCCGCGGTGTTCAGTCTCTCGACGCACGGGCACGCACATCCGATCCGGCCCGCCGCCACTATGCGACGGCGATGGCGAATGCCCCGGTTGCAGCAGAAAGGACGTGCTGTCGGCAGCGATCGGCATGTTGGCTCTGCGCTCACGCTGCGGGACATCCCGGCATGCGGCCGTCGATGTTGACGACGCCGTATAAGGCGTCACGCTCTATTCGCAAAGCGCTAAATCTCGCCAACGGCGTCCGGGACGCGGAAATACGCCCGTCAGCAGGAGGCGCTGCCGCAGGACCGGACGTTGGCGATGGCGGTCTTCAGATTGTCGAGCCCGACGGCGCCCGGCAGCACCTCGTCCTTGATGACGTAGCTCGGCGTGCCGTTGACGCCGAGGGCCTCGGCGACCTGCTTGTCCCGGGCGATGTCCGCCTCGATCTGCGGCGAGGCCATCGCCGCTTCGAGCGCTTCGCCGTCGACGCCGAATTCCGCCGCGACGGCGAGTGCCCGCTTCTCGTCGGCAACGCCGCGCGAGGCGAGGAGCTTGCGATGAAACTCCGCATAGGCCTCAGGCTTCAGCTGGCGGAAGGCGAGGCTGACCCGCGACGCCTCGATCGATTGCGGCCCTAGCACCGGGATCTCCTTGAGGACGAATCGCAGCTTCGGATCGTCCTTCAGCAGCGCGTCCATGTCCGACAGCGCATGCTTGCAGTAGCCGCAATTGTAGTCGAAGAACTCGACGACGGTGACGTCGCCCGACGGGTTGCCGAGGGCCGTGCCTTCGGGCGTCGCGAAGATCGCGGCGGAGTTTTCGGAAATCGCCTTCTTCTGCGAGGCGCTCGCCTCGGCCGTGCGCTTGGCCTCGAGGGCGTTGATCGCCTCGACCAGGACCTCGGGGTGCGAGACCAGATAGTTCCGGACGATCGTCTCGATCTCCTTCGTCTGGCCTGCGTCGAAGCTCGTCGCGTCCGCCGCCGCGGCAGGGGCGGCGAGGGCCCCGGTGATCATCAGGGCCGCGAGCGTGGCGCGAGCGGGGCGTCTTGGGGCCATCGGGGAAGATCCTTCGCGTGGTCGTTCAGCGGCAAGTGGAAACCGCGGGCAGGAGCGGGGTCGATTGTGGCATTTTGGCGGGCCCCGCGCATCCTCGTCCACGGCCGCTCATCGGGACTTGACCTCGATGATGTCCTTGGCGCGGCGCCAGGCGGGCGTTCCGGGCTGGAGCTTGCCCTGCGCCCGCGCGGCGAAGACCTTCGCCTCGGTCAGCGAACCCATGTTCCAGTAGCCTTCCGCCGTCGCGAGTTCCGCCCGCCCGACGTCGCCCATGCGGCTGTAGGCCATGGCGAGATAGCGGTAGCCGGCGGCGTTCATCGGATCGCTCTGCAGGCCGGCCTGGATCAGCTGGACGGCGCGCGGCAGATCGGCAGGCCTGCCGGAGACGACCATCGCCTGGCCGATCTCGGCCTGCAGCAGCCCGGAGCCGGAGCGGTCGAGCTTGGCCGCCCGCGCGAAGGCCGCCGACGCCTCCTGGCCGCGGCCCGCCTCGAGGAGGATCTCGCCGCGCATCTCCTGGAACCAGGGATTCTTCGGCCGCTCGGCGATCAGCGCGTCCATCTTGGTCAGGGCGCTGTCGGTGTAGCCGGTGAGAAACGTGGCGATGGCGTCGCCATAGCGCGCCGCGATGCCGCGCGGATCCTTGGCGAACAGCCGCCTGACGTCGCTCATTCCGCCGGCATAGGCGGCGATCTTCGCCCGGGCGAGATCGTGCCGCTCGGCGAGCGCGGCGGGGTCGGCCCTGCCGTAGGGGGTCAGCCGCTCGGCCGCGTCGGTGATCGCGGCGATCCGGTCGCGCGGGGCCGGGTGCGAGGAGAGATAGTTGCGGCCGGGAGAGGTGTCGAACAGGCTGCCCCGCTCCAGCCGTTCGAAGGTCTCGACGAGGCCCTTGCCGGACTGGCCGGTCTTGGCGAGATAGCCGATCGCGGAACGGTCGGCGATCGTCTCCTCGCCCTGCATGTAGGTGAGCACCGAGCGCTGCGCCGCGGCGCCGCCGCTGGCGAAGATGCCGGCGCCGGCGCTGACCGCGCCGTTGGCGCCGGCCGCCGTGCCGCCGACGGCAACGCCGGCGCCGAGCAGCGCGGCGACGACGGCCATCACCTTCGCCCCCTCCAGCCGCTCGCGCAGCCGATGCTGGTGGCCGCCGGCGAGATGCCCGATCTCGTGGGCGAGGATGCCGATCAGCTGGTTCGGCGTCTCGGCGAAGGCCACCGCGCCGGTGTTGACGAAGATCCGCCGCCCGAGCACGAAGGCGTTGAAGTCGCGGGAGTTGACCAGCACGATCTCGATCCCCGAGCGCGACAGGCCCGCCGCCTTGAGGAGCGGCGTCGCATAGTCGGAGATCAGGCTCTCGATCTCGGCGTCGCGGGTCACCGGCAGGTTCGACTTGTCACGCCCGGCCGCGGCGGCGGACGGCGCGAAGCCGAGGCTGGTCGCCACGAGGCTCGCGGCGACGACGAGGCTGGTCATCCGGCCGGCGATCTGGTCGAGAAAACGTCGCATGTTCCGTCCCTTGTCCACCTGCGCTAGTGGACCCGAACGCGGGCGTGTATCAAGCGCACCGCTTCACTCTTTCGTCAGCGCCGCCGCATCGTTTCCGCGGCGTGGACGTTCCGACACGATCCGTTTCCAACGCCAGCTGCCGACGAACCGTTCATGACCGAAGCCTTCGCCTCCCGCCGCTCCGACGTCCTGCCGTTCCGGGCGATGGACGTCCTCGCCGAGGCCAATCTCCGTCTCGCCCGCGGCGAACCGGTGATCTCGCTCGCCGTCGGCCAGCCGGACGCGCCGACGCCGGCCGCGGCTCTCGAGGCGGCGCGCCGGCATCTCGAACGCGGCCGCATCGCCTATACCGACGCCTCGGGGCTTTCCGGGCTGCGGCGGCGAATCGCCCGCCATTACGGCGAGGCCTACGGCGTCGAGGTCGAAGCGTCGCGCATCGTCGTCACCACCGGCTCGTCCGCCGGCTTCAACCTCGCCTTCCTCGCCGCCTTCGACCCCGGCGCGCGGATCGCGCTCGCGGCCCCCGGCTATCCGGCCTATCGCAACATCCTGCGGGTGCTCGGGCTCGTGCCCGTCGAAATCCCCGTCGACGTCTCGACCGGCTACCTCCTGACGGCGGAGCGCCTCGCAGCGGCGCACCGGCAGGCGCCGGTCGACGGCGTCCTCGTCGCGAGCCCGGCCAATCCGACCGGGACGGTGACGCCGCCGGCGGAGCTGCAGCGGCTGATCGGCTTCTGCGAGGACGCGAAGATCCGCTTCATCTCCGACGAGATCTATCACCGCCTCGCCTATGCCGGCGGCGAAGCGACGGCGCTGTCCTTCTCCGACGCGCCCTTCGTGGTGAACTCCTTCTCGAAATACTACTGCATGACCGGCTGGCGGGTCGGCTGGATCGTGCTGCCGCCGGAGATGGTGCGGGTCGCCGAGCGGATCGCCCAGAGCCTCTACATCTCGCCGCCGGAACTCTCGCAGGTCGCGGCCGCGGCGGTCTTCGACGCGACCGAGGAGCTCGACCGGGTGCGCGAGACCTATGTCCGCAACCGCGACCTCCTGATGCACGAACTGCCGACCCTCGGCTTTCGCGACATCGCGCCGATCGACGGCGCCTTCTACGCCTATGCCGGGATCCCGGAGGGCGAGGCGAGCGCCTCGGAGTTCTGCCGCAGGATCCTCGCCGAGTGCCACGTCGCGATGACGCCGGGCATCGACTTCGACCTCGATCGCGGCGAAGGCTTCGTGCGCATCTCCTACGCCTGCGGCCATGCGGCGCTGCGCGATGCGCTCGGCCGGATGCGCAGCGCCGCCGGCCGCTGACCGAAGCGAGACCCGCGGCCGCCGCGGGCGACGGGCACACTTGCCCCGAGGCGTCGCGCCCGACCGGCGGCGCGCCGTCGCGCGAATCGGCGCATGAGAAGCCGCGTCATGGCTTCTCGGCAGCCCGGTCGCCGTCCTCGAAATATTCCGCGAATTCGCTCTTCAGCCTCTCCAGATGCTTGATGATGCGGCCGAGATGCAGCCGCATCGCCGCTTCGGCGCCGGCCGCGTCGCCAAGGCGCAGCGCCTCGAAGATTGCGAAGTGGTCGTCGTAGACCGCCGGCTGTCCGTAGGAGAGGGTGAGGAAGCGCATCCGGTCGAGCTGCGCCTTCTGATCGTCGATCAGCGCCCAGGCGAAGCCGCAGCCCGCGCCCTCGGCGATCAGCCGGTGGAACATGTCGTCGAGCCGGTGGAACTCGCGCCGGTCGTCCGCCTCCTGCGCGGCGCGCTGGCGGGCGAGATTGTCGGTCAGCTCGTCGATGAGGGCGGCGTTGCCGGCCCCGCAGGCCTGACGCACCACCGCGACCTCGAGCGCCTCGCGGATGAACCTGGCATGCAGCACCTCTTCGACCGAGATCTTGACGATCTCGGTGCGGCGCTGCGGCTGGACGTTGAGGTAGCCGATGCGGGCGAGGCGGATGAAGGCCTCGCGCACCGGCTGGCGCGACACCCCCATCTGGCGGGCGATCTCCGCCTCGGAGATCCGCATGCCGGGCTTCAGCCGCAGCTCGAGGATCGCGCGGCGCAGATCCTGATAGACGGCGTCCGCCATGGTGGCGCGGACCGGGGCGGGGGGCGGCGACAGGGCCATCTCGACGCTCATGGGCGCTCCTCTTGACAGCTTTCGGATACTACCATACCAGACCTTTGGCAACGAGGCGGGAGGACGATCGTGGCGCTTCTCAGAGAAGACCGGCTGTTTCCAGCGGACGAGGCGGGACGAAAGGTCGCAGCGGCGCTCTACGAAACGGTGAAGGCGCTGCCGATCGTCTCGCCCCACGGTCACACCGAGCCGCGCTGGTTCGCACAGAACGAGCCGTTTCCCGACCCGGCGCATCTCATCGTCGTGCCGGACCATTACATCTTCCGCATGCTGGTTTCGCAGGGGGTGGGGCTCGCCGAACTGGGCGTGCCGTCGGTCGACGGGTCGCCGGTCGAGACCGACGGCCGCAAGATCTGGCGGCGCTTTGCCGAGCACTATCACCTGTTCCGCGGCACGCCGACCCGGCTCTGGCTCGACCACACCTTCGAGAAGCTGTTCGGGCTCGACGTCCGGCTGTCGGCCGAGACGGCGGACCGCTCCTACGACCATATCGCCGAGAAGCTCTCCCGCGACGAATTCCGCCCGCGGGCGCTCTACGAGCGGTTCGGCGTCGAGGTGATCGCGACGACGGAGAGCGCGCTCGACGACCTGAAACATCACCGGGCGATCCGCGACAGCGGCTGGTCGGGGAGGGTGGTCACCACCTACCGGCCGGACGCGGTGGTCGATCCCGACTTCGCCGGTTTCACCGACAATCTGCGGAAGCTGGGCGAGATCACCGGCTGCGACACCTTAGGCTTTGCCGGCTACATCGAGGCCCATCGCAGGCGCCGCGCCTTCTTCCGCGAGCACGGCGCGACGGCGACCGACCACGGACATCCGACCGCCCGCACGGCGAATCTTGCGCCGGCAGAGGCCGCGGCGCTCTACGACAGGGTGAAGGCGGGCGGCGCCTCTCCCGAGGATCGCGAGCTGTTCCGCGCCCAGATGCTGACGGAAATGGCGAAGCTCTCCGTCGAGGACGGCATGGTCATGCAGATCCATGCCGGCTCGTTCCGCAATCATTCGGACGGCATCTTCGCGCGCTTCGGCCGCGACAAGGGCTTCGACATCCCGCAGCCGACCAACTACGTCGCGGCGCTGAAGCCGCTGCTCGACGTTGCCGGGCTGGAGAAGGGCTTCACGCTCATTCTCTTCACGCTGGACGAGACTGTCTATTCGCGCGAGCTCGCGCCGCTCGCCGGCGTCTATCCGTGCCTGAGGCTCGGCCCGCCCTGGTGGTTCTTCGACAGCGCCGAGGGGATGATGCGCTTTCGCCAGACCGCGACCGAGACCGCCGGCTTCTACAACACCGTCGGCTTCAACGACGACACCCGCGCCTTCTGTTCGATCCCCGCCCGCCACGACGTCGCGCGGCGGGTGGACTGCGCCTATCTCGCCGGGCTGGTGACGACCGGCCGCCTCGACGAGGACGAGGCCTTCGAGGTGGCCCACGACCTCACCTACCGCCTGGCCAAAGAGGCCTACAGGCTCTGACCGGCGGCATCGCCGCCATTTTCTGGGAGGAAGACATGCGTATGACGAAAGCATTTGCCACGGCGCTCGCCGTCGCCACCGCGCTCGCGGGCGGAACGCTCGCGGCGGCGGCCCAGGAGATCGTGCTGCGATCCGCCGACACCCATCCGGACGGCTATCCGACCGTCGAGGCGGTCAAGTACATGAGCGACGTCCTGAAGCAGTCGACCGACGGCCGGATCTCCATCCAGGTGTTCGATTCCCACCAGCTCGGCGAGGAGAAGGAGACGATCGAGCAGACCAAGTTCGGCGTCATCGACCTCGACCGCGTCAACTTCGCGCCGATGAACGGCATCGTGCCGGCGACGATCGTCCCCTGCATGCCCTACATCTTCACCTCGAAGGAAAACATGCGCGAGGTGATGGACGGACCGATCGGCGAGGACATCCTGAAGGCGTTCGAACCGGCGGGCTATGTCGGCCTCGCGGTCTATGATTCCGGCGCGCGGTCCTTCTATAATTCCAAGCATCCGATCAAGACGCTGGACGACCTGAAGGGCCTGAAGTTCCGCGTCATCCAGTCGGACCTCTTCGTCGACATGGTCAACGCGCTCGGCGCCAACGCCACGCCGATGGCCTATGGCGAGGTCTATTCCGGCCTGCAGACCGGGCTGATCGACGGCGCCGAGAACAACTGGCCGAGCTACGAATCCTCCAAGCACTACGAGGTCGCGAAATACTATTCGCTCGACCAGCACTCGCAGTGCCCCGAGGTCTTGATGATGTCGAAGATCTCCTGGGACAAGCTGTCGCCGGAAGACCAGAAGGCGGTGCGCGAGGCGGCCAAGAAGTCGGTCACCAAGATGCGCGAGCTCTGGGACGCCCAGGAGGCGAAGTCCCGCAAGATCGTCGAGGATGCCGGCGTCGAGATCAACGAGGTCGACGTCAAGCCGTTCATCAAGGCGATGGACCCGATCTACGAGAAATACGCCGACACGCCGGAGCTGAAGGAGCTCGTCAAGCGCGTCCGCGACACGCAGAAGTAACCGGCTTTAGCCGCGGCGGCCCGCCCGCGCCTCGTGCGGCGGGCGGGCCGCCTTTCGACGCTCTTCTACGGGAAGGGAATTTCGTGCGCACCGTCGCGATCTGGTTCGGCCGCCTGGCGACCGGCGCTCTCTGGCTCTCGGGCGTCGGCCTCGTGCTGATGACCGCCTTCACCGCCTGGCAGGTCTGGGGCCGCTTCGTCCTCAACGATTCGCCGAGCTGGACGGAGCCGGGCTCGGTCCTGATGATGGGCTGGTTCATCCTGCTCGGTTCCGCGGTCGGCGTGCGCGAGGGCTATCACCTCGGCTTCGACATCCTGATCGTCGTCCTGCCCGAGGGGCCGCGCAAGGTCCTGGTGACGATCAGCGACGTCGCCGTCACCGGTTTCGGCGCGGCGATGGCCTGGTACGGCTTCCTGCTCGCCGCGGGCACCTGGAACAACATCTCGCCGGCACTGAAGATCCCGGTCGGGATCAGCTACACGCCGCTGATCGTCGGCGGCATCCTCATCGTCCTGTTCTCGCTCGAGCGGATCCTGCGCCGGCTCGCCGGGCTGGAAGAGCCGCATCTCGAAGCGGAACCTGCGGATTCGGTCGCCTGACATGGCTCTTTCCATTCTCTTCGGCAGCTTCGTCGTGCTGCTGCTCATCGGCACGCCGATCGCCTTCTGCCTCGGCATCGCCTCCTTCCTGACGGTCGCCTATCTCGGCATTCCGCCGCTGATCGTGTTCCAGCAGATGAATGCCGGCATCTCGGTCTTCGCGCTGATGGCGATCCCGTTCTTCATCTATGCCGGCGACCTGATGGTGCGCGGCGACATCGCCGCCCGGCTGGTGGCGCTCGCCGCGAGCCTCGTCGGCCACTTCCGCGGCGGCCTCGGCCAGGTCAACATCGCCGCCTCTACGCTGTTCGGCGGCATCTCCGGCTCGGCCGTCGCCGACGCCTCGGCGATCGGCGGCCTGATGATCCCGCAGATGAAGGAGCGCGGCTACGACGTCGACTACGCGGTCAACGTCACGGTCACCTCGTCGATCATCGCCCTGATGATCCCGCCGTCCCACAACATGATCATCTATTCGATCTCAGGCGGCGGCCAGATCTCGATCGCCGACCTCTTCACCGCCGGCATCCTGCCGGGCTTCCTGCTGGCCATGGGCCTCGCCGCGGCCGCCTGGTACGTCGCCAACAGCCGCGGCTATCCGGTCACCGCCTTCGAGGGCTGGGGCAACATCGGGCGCAGGGCTCTGAACGCCATTCCCGGCATCATCCTCATCGGCATCATCTTCGGCGGCGTGCGGTCCGGCGTCTTCACGGCGACGGAAAGCTCGTGCATCGCCATCGTCTACGCGCTGCTCGTCACCGTCTTCGTCTACAAGTCGATGGGCTGGAGCGACTTCGTCGCCGCGACGCTCGGCGCCGTCAGGACGACGGCGATGGTGCTTCTGATCATCGGCGCGGCGGCGGCCTTCGGCTGGCTGCTCGCCTATCTGCGCGTCCCCGCCCAGATGATCGCCTTCATGCAGTCGCTGACCGATTCGCCGGTGGTGATCTTCCTGCTGCTCAACGTGTTGCTGCTCTTCCTCGGCACCTTCATGGACATGTCGCCGCTGATCATCATCACGACGCCGATCTTCCTGCCGGTGGTCAAGGCGTTCGGCATGGACCCGGTGCATTTCGGCGTCATCCTCGTCCTCAATCTCGGCATCGGCCTGTGCACGCCGCCGGTCGGGGCGGTGCTGTTCGTCGGCTGCGCCGTGGCACGGATCAGGGTGGTGCAGGCGATCCGGACGATCTGGCCGTTCTACTTCGCCGCCTTCGTCGTGCTGATGCTGGTGACCTACGTTCCGGCGATCTCCCTCTGGCTGCCGAGCGTGTTCAAATGACCGACAGACGCCTGTCCCTTCAGACCCTCGACGCGCTTCCCGCCACCGCCGCGAGGCCGGCCTACGACCCGCGGCGGGTGACGCCCGGCATCGTCCATCTCGGCGTCGGCGCCTTCCACCGGGCGCATCAGGCGGTCTATCTCGACGACCTCCTGGCCGGCGATCCGCAATGGGGCATCGTCGGCGCCTCGCTGCGGCGGGCCGACATGCGCGACGCGCTGCAGCCGCAGGACGACCTCTTCACCGTCGCGGTCCGCTCGGGCGAGGGCACGTCGCTGCGCGTCGTCGGCTCGATCCGCCAGATCCTCGTCGCGCCGGAGGATCCGCAAGCGCTGCTCGCCGCGATGTGCGACCCGGCGATCCGCATCGTCTCGCTGACCGTCACCGAGAAGGGCTACTGCCACGATCCGGCGACCGGCGACCTCAATCCGGACCATCCCGACGTAAAGGCCGATCTCGATAACCCGCAGGCGCCCACCTCGGCGCCCGGCCTCCTCGTCGAGGCGCTGCGCCGCCGGCGGGCGGCGAACGTCGTGCCGTTCACGGTGATGCCCTGCGACAACCTGCCGGCCAACGGGCCGACGGTGCACCGGATCATGACGCAGTATGCCGGGCTCCTCGACGGAGATCTCGCCCGCTTCGTCGAACGGGACGTCGCCGTCGCCGGCACCATGGTCGACCGCATCGTGCCGGCGACGACCGACGCCGACACGGCGGAAATCACCGCGGCGCTCGGGCTGTCGGACGCCTGGCCGGTGGTCACCGAGCCCTTCACCCAATGGGTGATCGAGGACCGGTTTCCGACCGGGCGCCCCGCCTTCGAGACGGTCGGCGCCGAGATGGTCGCCGACGTCGAGCCCTTCGAGCGCATGAAGCTGAGGATGCTCAACGGCTCGCATTCGACGCTGGCCTATCTCGGCTATCTTGCCGGATACCAGACGGTATCCGAGACAATGGCCGATCCCGCCTTCGAGCGCCTCGTCCGCCGCATGATGACGGACGAGATCATGCCGACGCTGAAGATGCCGGGGACCGACCTTACCGGATACCGCGACGCGCTGATCGCCCGCTTCCACAATCCGGCGCTGCGGCACCGCACCTGGCAGATCGCCATGGACGGCTCCCAGAAGCTGCCGCAGCGCTTCCTCGGCACGGTGCGCGACAGGCTCGCCGCCGGCGCCCCGATCGATCGGCTGGCCCTCGGGATCGCCGGCTGGATGCGCTACGTCACCGGCACCGACGAGAAGGGCGCGCCCATCGAGGTGAAGGACCCGCTCGCCGGGCGTCTGAAGGCGATCGCCGACGCGGCCGGCCGCGATCCCGGCCGCCTGGCAGAAGCCTATCTCGGCGTCGGCGAGGTGTTCGGCCGGGATCTCGGAAACGACCCGGCCTTTGCCGGCCCGGTGACCCGGGCGCTCGAAGCCCTCTACGAAGCCGGCGCGGCGCGCAGCGTCGAAGCGTTTGCCGGGTGAGCCAGCGACCCGGCCGGCATTCGCAGCATTCGCATGGCGCCGGAAAGGCGCGGAACGATCAGGAACGAAAGGAAGACGCCATGGCGAGCGATGCCGACACCGCGGGCGCATGGGTGACCGTCGACGCCTCGACGCGTCGGCGCATCCTCGCCCATACGCCCGAGATGATGGTCGTCGAGGTGGAGTTCCAGCCGGGCGGGGTGGGCGCCGAACATGCGCATCCGCATCTTCAGTCTTCCTACGTGAAGTCCGGCAGCTTCACCTACACCATCGCCGGCGTCGCCAGGACGATCAGCGAAGGCGAGGGGGTCGTGGTGCCCTCGAATGCCTGCCATTCCGCCGAGACGGCGACCGGCGGCAGCCTGATCGACGTGTTCACCCCGGCCCGCGAGGACTTCCTGCCGGCCTGACCGGCCGCCTCACCGGTCCGAAGCCGACCCGCAGGCCGCCATCGGCCGGTCGGCGAAGCCATGGCCCGAGACGACACAGAAACCGACGACATCGAAACAAGGGGACCGAAGCGATGACAATCGAAACCCGCCAGGCGATCGACCCGCGCCATGCCAAGACCTTCGACACCGCGGCCCTGAGGGCCGAGTTCCTGATGGAGGGCCTGTTCCGTCCCGGCGAGGTCAGCCTCGTCTACAGCCATTATGACCGCCTGATCGTCGGCGGCGCGGTGCCTGCGGCAGGCACGCTCGAACTCGCCTCGGCCAAGGAGACCGGGACGCCGGGCTTCCTCGACCGGCGCGAGGCGGTGGTCGTCAATATCGGCGAGGCCGGAACGGTCACCACCGGCTCGGGCAGCCACGCGCTCGGCCACCGCGACATGCTTTATGTCGGCATGGGCGACGGGCCGCTCGGCTTTTCCGGAACCGGTGCGAAGTTCTACGTCCTGTCGGCGCCCGCCCATCGCAGCCTCGAGACGCGGCTGGTGACGATCGACGCCGCCAAGCGGGTCGACCTCGGCGCCGCCGAGACCTCCAACGACCGCTCGATCTTCCAGTTCGTGCATCCCGACGTGATGGAGAGCTGCCAACTCGTCGTCGGCATGACGACGCTGCACGGCGGCTCGGTCTGGAACACGATGCCGGCGCATGTCCACGATCGCCGCTCGGAGGCCTATCTCTATATCGGCCTGCCGGAGGATGCCCGGGTCTTCCACATGATGGGCGAGCCGGGGGAGACGCGGCATCTCGTCGTGAAGAACGAGGAGGGCATCCTGTCGCCCCCCTGGTCGATCCACTGCGGCGCCGGCACCGCCTCCTACACCTTCATCTGGGCGATGGCCGGCGACAACGTCGACTACAAGGACGTCGACATGGTGCAGATGGGAGACCTCAAGTGACCTCGCCCTTCGACCTTTCGGGCAAGCGCGCCTTCGTCACCGGCGCCAACACCGGCATCGGGCAGGGGATCGCCGTGGCGCTCGCCGAGGCCGGGGCGCAGGTCGCCTGCGTCGGCCGCTCCTCCATGGCGGCGACGCGGGCGATGATCGCCGGATCGGGCGGGGTGTCCAGCGAGCACCGCGTCGACCTTGCGGACATGGACGCGGCCGTCGCGGCGTTCGAGGCGGCAGCGAAGGACAAGGGCCCGTTCGACATCCTCGTCAACAATGCCGGCATCATCCGCCGCGCCGACGCCGTCGACTTTTCCGAATCCGACTGGGACGACGTCATCGACGTCAACCTCAAGACGGCGTTCTTCCTGTCCAAGGCCTTCGGCAGCGCGGCGATCGCCGACGACCGCCACGGCGCCATCGTCAACATCGCCTCGGTCCTGACCTTTCAGGGCGGCATCCGGGTGGCGAGCTACACCGCGTCGAAGCACGGCATGGCCGGCATCACCAGGCTGCTCGCCTGCGAATGGGCGGCCAAGGACGTCAACGTCAACGCCATCGCTCCGGGCTACATCGTCACCAACAACACGGCGGCGCTGCGGGCCGACGAGGACCGGTCGGCGGCGATTCTCGGCCGCATTCCGGCCGGGCGCTGGGGCGCGCCGTCGGACATCGGCGGCGCGGCGGTGTTTCTCGCCTCGGACGCGGCCCGCTACGTCCACGGGGCGATCCTGCCGGTCGACGGCGGCTGGCTGGCCCGCTGAGCCGCAGCGGTTTCTTGCGGAAATCCGCTTTCGATGGGCTGCCGTGATCCTTTCCGCCGGGGCTCGATCCGCCGGCCCGGCCCGACCCGCGGCATGCCGCTCAGCCTTGCGCCCCGACGCCGTTTGCCTTGGCCGCGACCCACAGCGCTTCCATCTCGTCGAGGCTCGCCTCGTCGAGCGTCCGGCCCGACGCCGCAAGCCCCCGCTCGATGAAGCCGAAGCGGTCGCGGAACTTGCGGACGCAGCGCCGCAGCGCCTTTTCCGGGTCGACGCCGTGGCAGCGCGCCAGATTGACGACCGAGAAGATCACGTCGCCCATCTCCGCTTCGACGGCGTCGGTGTCGCTTGCTGCGACCACCTCCGCGAGTTCGCCGATCTCCTCGTCGAGCTTTGCGAGGATCGGCTCCGGCCGGTCCCAGTCGAAGCCGACGGCGGCGGCCCGCGCCTGAACCTTGAAGGCCAGCGTCAGAGCGGGCAGGGCGGCCGGCACCGTGTCGAGATGGCCGGGCAGATCGTCCTCGGCGACGGTCGCCCCGGCCGGCGAAGCCGCCTGCGAGACGCGCGCCGGTGAAGCCGACTCTGCGAGCCGCGCCGGCGAGGCCGCCTCCGAAAGCCGCACCGTCGGAGCGGTTGCGCGCGCCGCCCGGCGCTCGGCCTTCTCCTCGGCCTTGATCCGCTCCCACTGTCCCTTGGCGCTTCGCGCCGAGCGGGCCTCGGCGTCGCCGAAGACGTGCGGATGGCGGCGGATCATCTTCCGGGTGATCGCCTCGACGACGTCGCCGAAGCCGAAGAGGCCGCGCTCCTCGGCGATCCGCGCGTGATAGACGACCTGCAGCAAGAGGTCGCCGAGTTCCTCCTTGAGGTCGACCGCGTCGTCGCGCTCGATGGCGTCGGCGACCTCGTAAGCCTCCTCGACGGTGTATGGCGCGATCGTCGAAAAATCCTGTTCGACGTCCCACGGGCAGCCGGTCTCGGGATGGCGCAGCGCGGCCATGATCTCGACGAGACGGGCGATGTCACGGGAGTGTTCCATGGGGCATGCTCCAGACGGATGAGACGCGGGCGGACCGGCGCGGTGAACATGGATGGTCCGATGCGGCTTCTAGAGCATGATCTTCAGACGTGCGAACCGGTTTTCGCAACGGATTATGCGCACGCGAAAACAGACAGAGACAGAGAGAGAGAGAGAGAGGGAGAGGGAGAGGGAGAGTGCGGGACGTCGGGCGGTGTCCGTCTTCGTCCGCCCGCACGCTCCAGCGTTCGACGACGGGAAAAACCGCGCCGTCGATCGGCGTGAGGCTTCGCGGCGACGCACGGTTCCGGCATTCTGCCGCAATCTGCGTCGCAGGGCGGCGGACCGGGGCGCATCACCGCCCGATGCATGCCGACCGACGACGTTCTGCGACGAAATCGCCAGGGAGCCGAGCCATGGACCATTTCACCGGCGGATGTCTCTGCGGTGCCGTGCGGCTGGTGGCGTCGGGCCGGCCCGACCGCGTCGGCCTCTGCCACTGCCTCGACTGCCGCAAGCATCACGGCGCGCCGTTTCACGCCTCCGCCATTTTCGCCGAGAGCGCGGTCGCGATCGAAGGTGAGACGGCGGCCTATGCCGGGCGGCATTTCTGTCCGCGTTGCGGCTCGTCGGTGTTCTCGACCAGCCCGGGCGAGATCGAGGTGCATCTCGGCGCGCTGGACGCGCCGGACCAGTTCGCGCCGAGCTACGAACTGTGGACGATCCGCCGGGAAACCTGGCTTCCGCCGTTTCCGCATCTGCGCCGCTATTTGCGCGACCGGGAGGACGCGGCCGATTTTCGGTCCTGAGCGGGACAGCCGGCGCTCCGCGCGGCGGGGAGAGCCGTCTCAGGAGGGCTGAGGACGAAGCCTCAGCCGCACGGCAGCGCATGACGTCACGATCACCACGACAGCCAAGTGGCATAAGATAGATTATGGAACTGAAATGTCAGAGCCGTACGGCAAGCCCGTGGCCCGATCCCGGCGTCGTTCGAGCGCACGACGATGCGAGCGACCGCGGCCCCAGTGCAACGCGACACCAGCGCGACGGCGCGTGCTTTCACCGGACGGTTCATCCTGGCGACGAAACCCGGACCGTGCCAGACCGAGCGGCGATTTGCGACGCCGACTTCGCGACATGGTCAACCAGGCCTCAACGCCCCAACGTCCCGGCGCCGCTGCCGGCCAGAACCTCTGCCGAGCCGGTCCATGTCGAGTCAGTCCATGTCGAGTCAGTCCATACCGGGCCAGCCGACGCCCGGCCGGTCGAGGACGAGCGCGGCGGCAAGTCCGCTGAGGCCGAGCCAGATCGCCGCGACGATGACGGCGCCCGCGACGCTCGTCGGCCGGTCGAGACGGCGGTCGGCCGCGCGCCGCAGCGCTTCGAGCCGGTCGGGCGGGATCAGCCTGACCGCGAGCATGATGCCGAGCGGCACGATCAGCAGATCGTCGAGAAGACCGAGCACCGGCACGAAGTCCGGCACGAGATCGATCGGCGACAGCGCATAGGCGGCGACGGCTCCGGCGACGAGTTTGGCGAAGACCGGCGTCTGCGGGTCGCGCGCGGCGAGCCAGAGGACCAGCACGTCGCGCCGGAGCCGCCGCGCGGCGCGCTTCATCCGTCTCAACGGGTTTTCACGCGCGATCGGAGCCTCGGCGGTGCCGGATGGCGGGGCCTCCGGTTCCGGCTCGCGCGCAGGCCCGGTCACAGCGGCAGTTCGACGACGAGGCCGTCGTAACCCGGCCGGACGTTCTGCGGCAGCTCGCGGCAGAGCGTCGCGTAGTCGAGCGGCGTGTGCATGTGGGTGAACGTCGCCTGCGGCACGCCGAGCCGCTCGATCCATGCGAGCGCCTGTTCGACGCTGAGATGGCTCGGATGCGGCCGGTATTGCAGGCAGTCGATGACGATGTGCTCGGCGCCGCGGATCGCCGCGACGGCCGCGTCGGGAAAGTCCGAGACATCCGTCGCATAGACCATCGGGCCGAAGCGGAAGCCGAGCGAATGGATCGATCCGTGGATCTGCAGGAACGGCTCGACGTCGATCGGGCCGCCCGGTCCGTCGACCGCGAAGCCCCGGCCGGGCTCGATCGCGAGGCGGCGGATGATCGGCGGATAGTTGCTGCCCCGCGGGGTCTCGAAGCAGTAGCGGAACGCCTCGTGGACCCGCTCATGGGTGGCGTCGTCGGAATAGACGGCGATCCGCGTCTTCTGGGCGAGCATGAAGCCGCGCAGGTCGTCGACGCCGTGAAAATGGTCGGCATGCGGATGGGTGAGCAGCACCGCGTCGAGCCGCGTCACCTTCGCGGCCAGCATCTGCTCGCGAAAATCCGGGCCGCAGTCGATCGCAACGGTGGTCACGCCGTCCGGGCCGAGGCGCTCGATGAGCGCCGCGGCGCGCAGCCGACGGTTCCTCGGATTTGCCGGGTCGCAGGCGCCCCAGTCGCCGTTGATGCGCGGCACGCCCGGAGACGACGAGCAGCCGAGGATGGTGAGGCGCAGCCGGTCTGTCATGTCTTCACAGTCTTCCGGGATGAGCTCTTGCGACGTGGTCCGGGGCGGCGGTCAGCCGGCCGGGCGCGGATCGGCGATGCGCCCGAACAACCGGAAGAAATTGTCCGTGGTCTGGCGCGCGATGCTGTCGAGGTCGACGCCCTTGACCTCGGCCAGCACCGCGGCGGTGTGGCGCACGAAGGCCGGCTCGTTGCGTTTTCCCCGGTGCGGCGGCGGCGCGAGATAGGGCGCGTCGGTCTCGACGAGCAGGCGATCCATCGGAACCTCGGCGGCGATCTCGCGGATGTCGGCCGAATTCCTGAAGGTCAGGATGCCGGAGAACGACACGTAACCGCCGAGTGCGAGGCCGGCCTCCGCCAGCGCGCGGCCCGACGAGAAGCAGTGGAGAATGAAGGGGAAGGCCCCCTTCCCGCTCTCCTCTTCGAGGATCCGGATCACGTCCTCGTCGGCCTGCCGCGCATGGATGACCAGCGGCAGCTGCGTCTCGCGCGCCGCTTCGATATGGGTGCGAAAAACCTTGGCCTGAACGTCGCGGGGGCTCTTGTCGTAATGATAGTCGAGCCCGGCCTCGCCGATCGCGACCACCTTGTCGCGGCCGGAGAGGTCGACGAGCTGTGCCACCGTCACGTCAGGCTCCTCCGCTGCATTGTGCGGATGCGTGCCGACCGAGGCATAGACCTCGTCGAACTCCCGGGTGATCGCCATCAGCCGCTCGAACTTCGAAACGAAGGTCGAGATCGTCACAAAGCGCCGGACCCCCTGTTCCCTGGCGCGGGCGACGAGATCCGCCCGCTCGCCCTCGAAATCCGGAAAATCGAGGTGGCAGTGGCTGTCGACGAGGAAAAGGCTCATCGGCCGCCGCCCTTCGCACCGCCCTTCGCGCCTTCTTCGGCGAGCGGATCGACGAAGCGCGGGAACACGGGCTGCGGCGCCGGGAGGTCGCTGCCGGGCGCCAGCGCCCGCTCCGGCGCAAGTTCCGAGAAGCTGCGCCGGTCCGGGGCGACGCCGAGGACGTCGAGAAGCTTGCCCGCGCTCTCCGGCACGAAGGGCTGCAGCAGGATCGCCACGCGCCGCACCACCTCGGCGGTCACGTAGAGCACCGTTCCCATGCGCTCGGGATCGGTCTTCCTCAGCGCCCAGGGCTCCTCGCCGGCGAAATAGCGGTTGGTCGCCGAGACGAGGGCGACGATCGCGGCGAGCACGGCATGGATCTCCTGCCGGTCGATCGCCTCCCGCGCGCCGACGAGGAGGCGTCGCGCCTCGGCGAGGATCGCCTCGTCGGCATTGGTCAGCGCGCCTGGCGTCGGAACCTTGGCATTGCAATGCTTGGCGATCATCGACAGCGACCGCTGGGCGAGATTGCCGATGTCGTTGGCGAGCTCGGAATTCGTGCGGTTGACGATGGCGTCGTGCGAGTAGTTGCCGTCCTGGCCGAACGGCACCTCGCGCATCAGGAAATAGCGCAGCCGGTCAAGGCCGTAGGCGTCGATCAGCGCAAAGGGGTCGATGACGTTGCCGACCGACTTCGACATCTTCTCCCCGCGATTGAACAGGAAGCCGTGGGCGAAGACGCGCTTCGGCAGCGGCAGCCCCGCCGACATCAGGAAGGCCGGCCAGTAGACCGTGTGGAAGCGCACGATGTCCTTGCCGATGACGTGGAGGTCCGCCGGCCAGAAGGCCGAGCGGTCCCCCTCGCCCGGAAAGCCGGTCGCGGTCAGATAGTTGGTGAGCGCGTCGACCCAGACATACATCACGTGCTTTTCGTCGCCGGGGACCGGAATGCCCCAGTCGAAGGTGGTGCGCGAGACGGAGAGATCGCGCAGGCCGGACCTGACGAAGGAGACCACCTCGTTGCGCCGCTCGGCCGGGCCGATGAAGTCGGGGTTCTGCTCGTAGAGTTCGAGGAGCCGGTCCTGATAGGCGGAGAGCCTGAAGAAGTAGCTCTCCTCCTCGACCCATTCGACGGGCGTCCCCTGCGGGCCGTAGCGCTGGCCGTCCTCCTTCAGGGTGATCTCGTCCTCGCCGTAATAGGCTTCGTCGCGCACCGAGTACCAGCCGGAATAGCTGTCCTTGTAGATGTCCCCGGCTTCGGCCATGCGCTGCCAGATCGCCCGGCAGGACTCGTAGTGCCGCTCTTCGGAGGTGCGGATGAAGTCGTCGTTCGAGCCGCCGAGCGCCGCCGTCATCCTTTTGAACTCGGCCGAGTTGGCATCCGCGAAGGCGCGCGGTTCGAGACCCTCCCTGCGGGCGGTCTGCAGCATCTTGATGCCGTGTTCGTCCGTGCCGGTCAGGAAGAACACGTCGTAGCCGTCGAGCCGCTTGAACCGTGCCAGCGCGTCGGTGGCGATGAACTCGTAGGCGTGGCCGATGTGCGGACGACCATTCGGATAGGAGATCGCGGTGGTCAGGTAATAGCGTTCGGCCATGGTGCTTTCGCAGATATCGGTTGCTTGAGGGGTGCGCGGCGCTCCGCTCGCCGGGCGGGGCGAGACGTCGTCTGTCTTGGAGGCAGATAGTGCATTTGCCCGGACGGCTCAATCAATCGCCGAGCGCCAGTGCCTCGTCGCGGCTGCGGCGGCGCTCCAGCGCCGCCTTCAGGGCGAAATACCGGCTCGCCGTCGTCATCGCCATCTGCTTGCGGTCGAGGTTGAAGGCGGCTCCCTCGCCGAGGCGCCGGCTCTCGGCCTGCCAGAGTTCGGCGAAGGCGGCTGCCGCGCCGATGTCGGCCCCCTCGAGCCGGCGATGGCTCTCCCTGGCGACGCGGTCGAGCAGCAGCGACAGGAACAGCTCGAAGGAGGCTTCGCGCCCCCGCCCCGTCAGCTGGTCGAGCAGCGCCTGCAGGCCGTTGACGTCGAGTTCGCCGGCGGACAGCAGCGTTTCCAGCGTCCGGCCGATCTCGACGCCGCCATTGGCGGCGAGCATCAGCGCGCGGCGCACGCTGCCCTCGGCGGCGCGGACGATGGTTCCCGCATCGTCCGGGTCGAGCGGATGGCCGAAGGCGGCGAGCACCCGCGTCAGCTCGTCGCCGGAGAGCTCTTCGAAACGGGCGAGCCGGCAGCGCGAGCGGATGGTCGGCAGGAGCCTGCCCGGCGTGTGGTTGACGAGGAGGAAGAGCGAGCGCGCCGGCGGCTCTTCGAGAAGCTTCAGAAGCGCGTTGGCGGCCGAGCGGTTGAGGTCGTCGGCCGGATCGACGATGGCGATCCGCCAGCCCTCGCCGGACGCCGTCGCGTGGAAGAAGCGGCCGAGCCGGCGCACCTCCTCGACGGTGATCTGGGTGCGAAAGCCGGTGCCGCGCTCGACCGGCGGCCGGGTGACGTGGATCAGCCCCGGCAGCGAGCCGATGGCGATCTGGCGGAACACCGGATCGTCGCTGCGAAAGCCGATCGTCGCTTCCGGCTCTTCCCGCGTCGCCGCCCCGGAAAGCAGCCGCGCGAAGCAGAAGGCGGCAGTCGCCTTGCCGATCCCCGCCGGGCCCTGCAGCAGCCAGGCGTGGTGCATCCGCCCGGAGCGCCGCGCCTCCAGCATCTCGCCGAAGGCTTGGCCGTGACCGAAGAGCTGCGGCGTGACGAAGGGCTGCGGCACGCCGTCGATTTCGTCGTGGGTCGCGTAGGCCTCGATCGACGCCGCCCCCGGGGCCGCGCTCATCGTCCCTTTCCGAGCTTCAGCGAGCGTTCGATCGTCTCGAACCGCCGGGCCTCGAGCCGGTCGTCGACGAGGCCGCGGATCTCGGCGGCGACGGTGTCGACGGGCCGGTCGCCATCGACGACGACGCAGCGTTCCGGCTCTTCGGCGGCGATGGCGAGGAAGGCCCGGCGCCGTTCGTCCTGGATGCGGGCGTCGTCCTTCTCGAAGCGGTCCGCGCTGGCGTTGCCGCGGCGCCGGCGGGCCCGCTCGCTGCCGATGTCGGCCGGCACGTCGAGGACGATGGTGAGGTCGGGATAGGTGCCGGCGAGCGCCGCGCGCTCCAGCCGCTGCATCAGGCTGCGGTCGCCGGCGCGCCCGGCGAACTGGTAGACCCTGGTCGAATCGTGGAACCGGTCGCACAGGACGACGTCGCCACGCTCGAGCGCCGGGCGGATCAGCTCGGAAACGTGGTCGGCCCGGGCGGCGGCGAAGAGCACCGCCTCCCAGTCGGGACCGAGACCCTCGGCCATGCCCGACAGGATGATGTGGCGCACCGCCTCGGCGCCGGGCGAGCCGCCCGGCTCGCGGGTGATCACCACGTCGCGGCCGGCCTCGCGCAGATGGGCGGCGAGGCGGGCGATCTGGGTGGACTTGCCGCTGCCCTCCCCGCCTTCGAACGTCACCAGATATCCCGTCACGCCTTTCCCGGATCCTCTCGTCAGAATTGCCGCAGCCAGCCGAAGGCGAGTTCGCTCACGGCGCCCATCGCCCGGTCGGAAAAGCTGCCGTTGCCGACGCTCCTTGCGGCCGCCAGCGGTTCGCTCAGCACCCTTGCGCCGTCGACCATGATGTCGAGATGCGCGACATTCGCCCCGGCTGCGACCGGCGCGGCGAGCGGGCCGTCGTAGCGGATCGCCGCCGAGACGCGCTCGTCGGCATCGCGCGGCAGCAGCGCGGCGATGGCCTTCGGCGCGACCAGGGGAACGCTGCCCGTCTCGCCGCCGAACACGTCGGCCGCGCCGACGACGGCCCCCTCGGCGAAGAGCGGCCGCAGTTCGAAGCTGTCGTTCGACCAGTCGAGCAGCCGGCGCGCCTCCTCCGAGCGCTCCTTCGCGGTGGCGAGGCCGCTCATGGCGAGGTAGGTGACGCGGCCGCCGCGATCCGTCACGCCGAGCAGCGCATAGCCCGAGGCCTCGGTGTAGCCGGTCTCCATCCCGTCGGCCCCGACGTCGATCTTCAGCAGCGGGTTGCGGTTGCGCTGGAAGATGTTGTTCCACTTGAAGTCCGGCTCGGCATAGACCTTGTAGAGTTCCGGATGTTCCGTACGGATGTGCCGTGCCAGGGTGACGAGGTCGCGCGCCGTGACGTGCTGGCCCTCGGCGGGAAGGCCGGTCGGATTGACGAAGTGCGAACCGGTGAGGCCGAGCTCCTCCGCCCGCCGGTTCATCGTCTCGGCGAAAGCCTCGTCCGATCCTGCCATGCCTTCGGCGAGCGCGATGCAGGCGTCGTTGGCGGAATCGATGATGGCGCCGCGCACGAGGTTTTCGACCGAGACGGAGGACTTCACGTCGGCGAACATCGTCGAGGTGCCCGAGGGCGCCCCGCCCGTCCGCCACGCATGGACGGAGATCGGAAATTCCGTGTCGCGCGCCAGCTGGCCGGAATCGATCGCCTCGAAGACCACCTCCATGGTCATCATCTTGGCGAGCGAGGCCGGCGGAAACGGCTTGTCGGGGTTCTTCTGGAGGAGGATCGTGCCGGTCTCGCCGTCGACGAGAAGCGCCTCCCTCGCCTTCGTCTCGATCGTCGGCGGCGCCACGTCCTCGGCCGCGGCGAAATGCGGCGCGGCGAAAAGAACCGAAATGGCGGCAAAGGCCAGCGCCCCGCCGCGCCACGCGCCGAGCGGCGGGCGGGCCGGGGCGCGGCCGCAACTTTCGGGGCTGGCAACGTCGCGCTTCGTCATGGCCCCAGTTATCGTCTCATGGCCGCGACCCGCAAGCGGTGCGACATCGTCTCACGCGAACGCGATGCCGCGGGCGCGGGGATCCGCGCCGCGCGCCGGCCATGCGCTCAGTCGCGGACGACGAAGGCGTCGGTCGCGCCGACCTGCCAGAGCCGCTTCAGCAGCCGGTCGGCATCGGCGCCGCGCGACACGGCGATCCGCGCCGTCTCGATGCCGCCGTCCCTCTCGACGCTGAGCGCCCCCTCGCCCGTCGCGACGGCCCTGACCCGTTCGAGAATCCGCGGGTCGATCTCGCCGAGCGCGATGGTCTCGGCGGCAGCCGACGCGCCCGGCCCGGCAGATCCGGCCAGCCCCCGCAACGCCGCCGCGGCGCCACCTGCGGCGGTCTCTTCGGCGAAGGAGTTGCGGAACAGCGAGGCGGCGAAGCTCTGCCCGGCCGTCGCGGGCCGTGCCCCCGGAACCGGCGCGCCCGGCGCCCGGACGCCCGGCAGGCCGGCGTCGGAAAGGTCCTCGCCATAGGCGGCAGCCGCGACGCCGCCGGCGGTCGCCGGTCGCCGGGTCTCGGCCGCTGCCACCATGACGCTGTCCGGCGTCGCCTGCGGCACGGCGCCGCCGTCGCCCGGCCTAAAGCTCGCCATCAGCATCTTGGTGTCGTCGCCGTCGAGCGGCGCGCGGCCGACATATTCGACCTTGACGTCGGCGGTTCCGGCCGACTTGAAGCCGAGGAGTTCGGCGGTCTCGGCCGAGACGTCGATCTCGCGGCCGGCGGCGAAGGGTCCCCGGTCGTTGACCCGGACCATCACCTTGCTGCCGTTCTTCAGATTGGTGACCATCGCATAGGACGGCAGCGGGAAGGTCTTGTGGGCCGCCGACAGGCCGTGCATGTCGTAGACTTCGCCGTTGGCGGTCAGCCGCCCGTGGAAGTTCGGCCCGTACCAGGAGGCCTTGCCTGTCCTGACGTAGCCGGGCTGGTCCTTGGGATAGTACCACTTGCCCCGGACCTTGTAGGGCTTGCCGATCTGGTCGCGGCCGCCGCCCTTCGGCACGCGCTTCAGCGCGGTGACGCGGGGACTTGCCGGCACGCCGTAGGTGCGGCTGTCGAACTTCACCGTCGTTGACAGATCGGCGAGCTGCTCGAGCGGCGAGCCGGCATCGGAATCCGTTCCCTGGCAACCCGCAAACGACAGCATTCCAGCGACGACGCCGATCACGCCGATCACCCTGCCGGCCGATTGTCGGCCGACGCCCCCTCTCCTGACCATGACACCCCCGCCATTTTTCGTTCTTTGTTTTGTTTTCTTCGCGGCCGGATCGTGGCGTCCCCACGCCATCGTCCCGGCCCCGTCACCATTGCGAAACGAAGATGTAACAGAACCTCGCCGCAGGCAATCTCGGCGCCGTTAACCCTTTGATGCGCCGCATGGGCGTCCCATATTGACTGTGGCGTGCCGGTGACAGTGACGGTTCTGGCCTAAGATTCCCCGGGCCCGGCGGGGCGGCTTGATCGTTCACGCACAACATATTGATTTTCGGAACACCGGCGCCGGCGGGACGCCGCAGCGGATCATTCCCGGCCGTCCCCGGGCCCCCGCAAAAAATGGCGTGAAAGAGGCGATTGCCATGTTTTTGCCTCAATCAGGCGCGCCCCGAACTTGACCGAAGCTGTCATCACGAATTGTTACAAAGCACCCGTCGCCTGTTCGCCTGGCGAACCTTTGCGGGATCGCCTCGCCGCCTCGGCCGTTTGCCCCTCGATGCCGGCCGCCCCGAGGGCTGGCCGAACCGACTGCAGTGAAAGGACATCGCCATGTTGACCTCCCCCGACGGCGTCGTACGGGCCGCAGCGTCCGCGGAAGATCTGGCCGACGGGCTGGACACCGGCAATCCCCAGGCCACCCAGTATGTGCGCACGCAGGATGGATATGTGAAACTGCCGATCGTCGCGGTCGACGCCGCGCGACTGATCTACAGGGCAGACAACGGCCGCATCCTCTCGGAAGTGCGGCTCGCGTGCCGGGCAGAAGGCGCGACGGACGCAGAGGGACGTATCGTCGAAGGCGACCGCCGCGTCCAGTCCATCCTCCACCGCCTGCTGCTCGAAAAGGCGATGGACGAGAACTCTCCGATCTTCGCCGAGCTGGAACAGCATGCTTTGCAGACGGAGCCGCTCCTGGTCACCCGCCGGGGACTGGTGGTGAACGGCAACCGGCGGCTTGCCAGCATGCGCGAACTTCTGGCGCGCGACCCGGAGAAATATGCCGGCTTCAAGACGGTCGCCTGCGCCGTCATGCCCGACAGCTTCTCGCATGAGACCATCGAGTTCATCGAAGCCAATCTGCAGATGGCGCCGGATCTGAAGCTCGGCTACAGCTGGATCAACCGTCGCCTGAAGCTGCGCGAGCACGCCGCCGACCTGCCGCGCGACCTCATCGTCGACGCCTACCGGCTGAAGGATGCCGGCGAGATCGACACCGAACTGGCGGAACTGGCCCTGGCGGAATCCTATCTCGCCTATCTCGGCGCCCCCGGGGAATTTTCTCGCGTCGTCGAGCTTGAAGAATATTTCCTGAACTTTCACGCCGAGCTGCAGGTGCTGCAGGTCGCGCATCTGCGGGATCTGTGGACGCTCGCGGGCTTTGCCATGCTTGCGACGCGCGAGGCGCTGGATCGGCCGGTCGACCACTATTATCCCTTCACTGCGCCCAAGCCGCATGCGACCAGCAGCTGGGTCCTGCGCAGCTTCGCCGCCGACCGGGGCGTCGCGGATCCGCAGTCGCCCGGGAACAACGAACCCGTCTCGAAGGAAATCGCAGGCCGCCTGCGGCCGATCCTGGCCGATCCGGCGAATGCGAAGGACGTCGCCCGCCACGTGATCGCGCTGATCGACACGCTGAAGAGCAATGAGACGGAACTCCTCGGCGCGATCCGGGTGCTTGGGCAGATGCGGGCCTTCCGCAAGACGCTGGAGAGCAAGGGCCCGGCGCTGGTCGACGAACGCCAGCATCGGGAAATCAAGGCGGAGCTCGTGGCGCTCCTCTCCCTCCTGCACAGCGACGAGGGGGAGCCTCGAGCCGCCCCGCGCCCGGCCTTGAGCGGCATTCGCGCGCGCGCGTCCGAACGGGTCAGGACCGTCATGAAACGCCTCGCCCGCCGGCGCTGACGCCCGAGAGTTGACGCCGCGATCCGGCGGGCGCTAAAGCCTGCCGCGTCGCCGTTCGGCAGCAATTCGGTGGCAAGAGCCGTTTCCGGCCTTTGCCGAGATCCGAAAAAGCTGACGATCTCACGGCAAGGATGGGTGGCCGAGCGGTTGAAGGCACCGGTCTTGAAAACCGGCAGGCGGGAGACCGTCTCGTGGGTTCGAATCCCACCCCATCCGCCACATTCAGATACTGAATCCGTCCAAGGGCCCCAATTGGGGCCTTTTTTCTTTTTGTTTTAAAGGGCGTTGGCAGGGCCATCCGCCCTTCGGAGACCCAGCGGTTGACGCAGAATGGGTCTCCGAATGGCCCGTGTCTCTCTTCGAGCGCCCCTCGACGGCCACGGGACGGCGTAAAACAGTCTTGTATTTCCAATGGGTTGCCGCGTTCATGGGTTCGCCCCGTTCGCGAAATAATCCGGTGACGGAGACCGACACGAAGGCGCAGGACGGTCAGAAGGACGGCTCCGTGGAGGCCGATCCCCAAGTCCGCCGGCAGCGTTCGAAGCTAGCCTGGAGCCTGCCGGAAGTCTCTGATGACAAACAGACTTCGCGCCCGTAGCCTGGCGGAATGTCGAACGGGCCCTGGACGGATGAAGAGAACGACCTGATCGTCGCGGATTACTTCGCGATGCTGGCCGACGACATTTCCGGGCGCCGCTACAGCAAGGCCGAGCATCGCCGCGCACTCCTCCCGCTGCTGAACGACCGGTCCGAAGGGTCCGTCGAGTTCAAGCACCAGAACATCAGCGCGGTGCTGAAGGGGCTCGGCGAGGACTGGATCCCCGGTTACAAGCCCGCGTTCAACTTCCAGATGACCCTGGTGGATGCCGTGGTACGGTGGTTGGCGCTGAACCCGGCCTGGCTCGGGCGCCAACCTGGCCTGCAATCCGCAGGCGGTTTGCGCGAGGCAGCGCAGATCTGGATCGGGCCACCGCCCACGCTGTCAAACCAGCCGCCTCCGCAGGAATTGGAGCAGATGCTGCACATCGCCCGCAAGTTCGACGTGGCGGGCCGGGACGACCGCAACCGGGCCCTCGGCCGCGCGGGCGAGGAGTGCGTGCTGGCGCATGAGCGCGCGGCCTTGCGGACTGCGGGACGAGACGATCTGGCGCGCAAGGTGCGCTGGGTGTCGGAGGAGGATGGCGACGGCGCGGGCTACGACATCGCGAGTTTCGGGCTGGACGGCCGGGCACGGCTGATCGAGGTCAAGACGACGAACGGATGGGAGCGCACGCCCTTCCACATCACCCGCAACGAACTGGCCGTGGCCGAGGAGCGTCGGTCGGAATGGCGTCTGTTCCGGCTGTGGAATTTCTCACGCGAGCCGAAGGCGTTCGAACTGCACCCGCCACTGGACGCGCATGTCTCGCTGACCGCGACGACGTTTCAGGCGAGCTTTCACTGAGCCTCAGTCGAACACCCTCTCGGGCTGTTCGTGCCATGGCAGGGCCGCGACGTCGGTCAGTTTCAACAGGGTCACGGCGGGCACCTCGCGCTTGTAGACCAGTCGCTTGAGGACACCCGGCGCGAGATAGGCTAGCCGCAGCTGTCGGCTGACATGGCGTTCGGCGAGCCCCACGGCTTTCGCCAGATCGGTCACCGTGTTGAATTCGCCAGCCTCCATGCGCCGCCGCCAGCCCCACGCCCGGCCAATGGCGCGCAGGATATGCGGATCCTGCGTCCGGTCTTCGCTCGGCAGATAGGTTGCGGGCGGCATGATCTTCGGCCGCCCGTTCTGCTTGCGGACCTTGAGCGGCACGAAGATCTGGATGGACTCGTCGGGTTTCATCATTCCGCCGCCACCTTCTTTCGTGGCGCCATCATGTCGCGCATGGCGCCCGAGACACCGTCGGTCCGGACATCGATCACCAGCCCCTCGGACGTCACGGTGACCCGGCGCACCAGCAACTGCACGATCCGCGTCTGCTCCGCAGGGAAAAGCTGGCCCCAGACGTCATCGAACGTCTGCAGCGCGGAGATCACGTCGGCCTTGGCGAAGGCGTGACCCTCGCGCGCCAAGTGGGCGACGACCTGCGCCGTGATCGAGGGTGTGCGCATCACCCGCCGCAACTCGGTCACCACGGCCGCTTCCACGAGGTCGGCAGGAAGACGGCGCGGGATGCCCTCATCGCTGGGTTCGCGATTCTTGATGACGTCCATCGAGACGTAATACCGGTATCGCCGCGCGCCCTTCTTCGTGCTGCTCGGGGTCATGGCGGCGCCGGTGGCCGTGAAGATCAGCCCCTTGAGCAAGGCAGGCGCTTGCGCGCGGGTGTTGTTGGCGCGCTTTCGCGGGTTCTGCCGCAAGATGGCATGGACCTGATCCCACAGCTGCTCGTCGATGATGGCCTGATGCTCGCCTGGGTAGGCCTTTCCCTTGTGGACGGCGTCGCCGCGATAGACGCGGTTCACCAGCACCCTGTAGAGATATCCCTTGTCGACCAATGTGCCCTGCTTGTTGCGGAGCCCTTTGCGGCGCATTTCGCGCGCCAGCACGGTCGCTGAGCCGACCTCGACGAACCGTTCGAAGATGCCCCGCACGGTGGCGGCCTCTTCCTCGTTCACCACGAGTTTGCGGTCCTTCACATCGTACCCGAGCGGGACATAGCCGCCCATCCACATCCCCTTCATGCGGGAGGCGCGGACCTTGTCGCGGATGCGCTCAGCCGTGACCTCGCGCTCGAACTGCGCGAAGCTGAGCAGGATATTGAGCGTCAGGCGCCCCATGGACGTGGTGGTGTTTGTCAAACGGCTTCGGAACGGGACCCCTCATCGGCGTTCAAACGGGCCCCCTCTTCGGGTGCCGAATGCGCAACGGCCTCGTTATCGCGTAGCCGTAGGCGAGCGATGACGAGGCCGTTGCGTGCGG
>NZ_JAFMPY010000023.1 GCF_017353515.1 Jiella sonneratiae | reverse complement strand
CTGAAGATCGGCCATTTCTTCGGCGAGAGCGAGAACGCCGTGCGCATCCAGATCTTCGTCGCGCTGATCGCCTTCCTGCTCCTCAAACTCGCCCAAGAAGCCCAGCGCGCCATCCCGCAACCCAGCACCTTCCGCCGCCTCGTCCGCCTCAACCTCATGCAAAGGCGGCCCATCGACACTCTCGGCGCGCCCCATAAACCGCCTGTCTTCGACCCCAGGCAAATGACCCTCGATCTCAGCCATGCTTAAACCGGACAGCAGTGGGCCAGAAGCGCGGCATGACCGACGCCATCCGCCGCGAGATGAAACGACGGGCGGCCGTCGAACCCGTCACCGGGCACCTCAAGGCCGATCACCGCATGGGCCACAATCATCTGGCCCACGCCACCGGCGAAGCCGCCAACGCCGTCCTCGCCGCCATCGGCTACAACTTCCGCCGCATCCTCGCCTGGCTGAAGCTTTTTGTCGCCTTCATCCAGGCCGCGATCATCAGCCTGTTCCCAGCCGCCGAACCCAACCCGGCCACCTAACAAGGCCTCTTCACGGACGACGGCGTAGCGACCTCCGCTTCGAAGGAAAGGCCGGGACGCGCTCCCGGCCTTTCGCTTTTCGTCGGGGCCGGTTGCCCGGCGCCGCATGCCGGCGCCCCGCAGCGGCTGCCGCAGAGCCTCGGCCTGATCCGGGCAGCACGAGCCGTTGTGCCATCTCCCGCATCGCGACGTGACAGCGGACCTCACCGCCGGCGCGTCACGCCACCAGTCCGAAGCCCTGCATCAACCGGCGGGTCACCGCGTCGGGACGGTTGGAGGTGAAGACCGCAATATCGGGGTCGCGGGCGACGGGACCCTCGCCGTCGATCCGCGGCAGGATCGCCAAGGCGCGCCGCGCGATCGCCTCGGCGGGATCGAGCCAGTCCACCGGCCAGGGCGCCATCTTGCGCATGCGGTTGACGACGAAGGGATAATGCGTGCAGGCGAGGACCACGATGTCGGTGCGCCGACCGTCCTTTTCCACGAAGCACGGCGCGATCTCCGCATGCACCGCCTCCTCCGCGACGAGGCCGTGACGCATGTAGGTCTCGGCGAGCGCGGCGAGATTGACGCTGCCGACCAGCCGCACCTCGCATTTCGTCGCCCACTGCTCGATCAGGTCGCGGGTATATTGCCGCTTGACCGTGCCGGGCGTCGCCAGCACCGAGACGAGCCCCGAGCGTGTCCGCTCCGCCGCCGGCTTGATCGCCGGCACGGTGCCGACGAAGAGCATCTCTGGATAGGCGCGGCGCAGCGCATCGAGGGCGAGGGTCGAGGCGGTGTTGCAGGCGACGACGCAGGCGACCGGATCGTGGGCCGCGATCAGTTCGCCGAACAGCGCGACGAGGCGTTCCCGCAGGGCCGCCTCCTCCCAGTTTCCATAGGGAAAGGCCGCGTCGTCGACGACGTAGAGGAAGCGCCGCTCCGGCATCAGCACCCGCGCCTCGCGCAGCACCGTCAGGCCGCCGATGCCGCTGTCGAGCATCAGCAGCGGCCGCTCGTCCCGTGCCCCGCCGCTCATGCGCCGGTCTCCCCCGCTTCGCTTTCGTCGCCCGATGCCAGCCGCCCCGCCTCGTGGTCGAAGGCCTTGACGACGCCCCGCAGCGTGCGGACTTCCGGCTCCGAGAGCCCCGCCTTGGTCAGCATCGTGCGCAGGTTCTGGGCGAGCACCTCGCGCTTCGCCTCGGGAAAGAAATAGCCGGCGCGATCGAGCGAGGCCTCGAGATGCTCGAACAGCCGGAAGAGGTCCTGCTTCGGCGCCGGCGCCGGCGCCTTGGCCGCAAAGCGCGGCGACAGGTCGCCTTCCCTGCCGGCCACCTGGAAGGCGTAGCTCATCAGAAGCACGGCCTGGGCGATGTTGAGGGAGGCGAAATCCGGATCGACGGGAAAGGTGACGATCTCGTCGGCGAGCCCGACCTCGTGATTGTTGAGGCCCCAGCGCTCGCGGCCGAAGAGGATGCCGGTCCGCTCGCCGTCGGCGATCCGCCGCCTGAGATCGAGCGAGGCCGCCTCCGGCCCGCGCACCGGCTTGAAGCTGTCGCGGGGGCGTGCGGTCGTCGCCAGCACGAAGTTGAGGTCGGCGACCGCGGCTTCGACCGTGTCGAAGAGGCGCACGGAATCGATCACATGGTCGGCGCGCGAGGCCGCCGCCCGCGCCTTCTCGCTCGGCCAGCCGTCGCGCGGATTGACGAGGCGGAGATCGGCGAGCGAAAAATTCGCCATGGCCCGGGCGACCATGCCGATGTTCTCGCCGAGCTGCGGTTCGACGAGGACGATGGCCGGTCCCGTCGACGGCGGTGTGGTCGATCGATCGTTCAACGCGTGTGTCACTCCTTGCGGACGGCCGAAACGTCCGGGCGCCCGGCCCCGCTTCCTCCCGCGGTGCCGCCGCCGCCATCGCGGCGGCAGCGAAAGGCCGGTCCCTCGCCGGCTCGATAGCGCTTCGCGGACCGCCCGCCAAGCCGTGCGGCAGATCCCGCTTCAGGTCGCAAAGCCGTCGATCCCGCGCCAGGCGATCCGCCGCGCCTTTTCCGGGTCGGCCTCGACCCGGTCCGTGACGTTGAAAATCATCGTCTCGCGCGTCTCCGGAACATAGGCCGGCCAAGCCGCTCCCGGCCGCCCCTCCCGCACGAAGGCGAGCCAGTGATCGCGCATCCGCTCGGCCAGCATGCGGCGGCGATGGTCCGGCGTCATTCCGAGATAGGCCGAGCGGAACGGCCGCATGAAATCTTCGAAGAGCAGCGGCAGATCGACCGAATGGGTGGCGCCGAGACGGGCGAAAAGGCCCTTCGCCTCCCAGTCGAGCCGATAGGCGAACACCGCGTTGCCGGAGGCTACGTGCGCCTCGGCGAAGGCGATCGAGGGCATCAGGAAGAGAAGGTCCGTGCCGAAGGCGATGCGGCCGGCGCGGTCGGCGCCGTAGAGGCCGGCGACGCGGGCGGCCGCGTCCTTGCCCGCGAGCCGCGCGACCATGTCGGTCATCTCAGCCTTGCTGCTTTCGATCGGCAGCAGCGGCAGGTCGGTGAAGAAGGAGAATTCGTCGCGATTGGTGCCGATGAGGAGCGGGACGGGCTTCGCCCGGCCTGCAAGAGCGGCAGGCGCCGCCGAACCGATCTCGATGCAGTCGGCATAGGGGCGGGAAATCACCCCGGTATGGTGGCTGACCGCCGCTTCGGCCGCTTGCGCGAGTTGGGCGGGCGCAAGCTGGAACAGCGGCTCCGGCCCGCGCCTCAGCCCCATGCCGCGGCTGAGCTCCGCGCCGATCTCGGCGGCGCGCTCGCGGCCGTAGAACAGGCTGAGCGTTCCCGACTGCATGATCGCGCGATGGTAGAAGGGCTGCGAGGCGGCGGTGACGAGATGCCAGGCGACCGAGACCGAGCCGGCCGATTCGCCGGCGATCGTGACGGCATCGGGATCTCCGCCGAAGGCCGCGATGTTGTCGCGCACCCAGGCGAGCGCCAGCCGCTGGTCGAGAAGCCCCGGATTGGCGGCGAAGCGCTCGTCGCCGGCAAACACCTCGGCGAAGGGATGGAAGCCGAGAAGGCCGAGACGATAGTTCATCGTCACCACCACGACGTCGCCGCGCACGGCGAGATCGTTGCCGGGATACTGCGCGCCGGAGCCGATGATGAAGCCGCCGCCGTGGATGAAGACGAGGACCGGCCGGCGGCCCGAGACGCCGGGCGTCCAGACGTTCAGGCTGAGGCAGTCCTCGGAGAGGCCGTGGCTGACGCCGAAGAACCGCGCGAGCGGCATCGGCAGCACCCGCCGCTGCGGCGCCGCCCTGCCATAGGCGAAGGCGCGGAAGGGGTCGGCGAATGCCGGCTTCGGCCGCGGCGCCGCGAAGCGCCGCTGCCCGAGCGGCGCCTCGGCATAGGGAATGCCCAGAAACCGCACCACGCCGTCGCGCCGCTGCCCGACGAGACGGCCGCAGGCCGCCTCGATCCGCACTTCGCTCACCATCCGCCCGTCTCGATCGTCCCCGCCCCCTCCGCAGCCGCCGAAAGCTTTGCGCCGTGTTGCTTTGCGTCCGCCATGACGGGTGTTATAGGGCCGGTCACGGGATCACCCATTTGAAAGCCGGGCCGCGGTCCCGCGTCCCGCACAATCTCCAAGGAAGGCACCAATGGCGAAGATCAAGGTCGCAAACCCGGTCGTGGAACTCGACGGCGACGAGATGACCCGGATCATCTGGCAGTTCATCAAGGACAAGCTGATCCATCCCTATCTCGACATCGACCTTGAATATTACGATCTCGGCATCGAACACCGCGACGAGACGAACGACCAGGTGACGGTCGACGCCGCCAACGCCATCAAGAAGCACGGCGTCGGCGTCAAATGCGCGACGATCACGCCGGACGAGGCGCGCGTCGAGGAATTCGGCCTCAAGAAGATGTGGCGCTCCCCGAACGGCACGATCCGCAATATCCTCGGCGGCGTCATCTTCCGCGAGCCGATCATCATGAAGAACGTCCCGCGCCTCGTTCCCGGCTGGACCCGGCCGATCATCGTCGGCCGCCACGCCTATGGCGACCAGTACCGGGCCACCGACTTCAAATTCCCCGGAAAGGGCAAGCTGACGATGAAGTTCGTCGGCGAGGACGGCCAGACGATCGAGCACGAGGTGTTCGACGCCCCGGCCGCCGGCGTCGCCATGGGCATGTACAATCTCGACGAGTCGATCCGCGACTTCGCCCGCGCGTCCTTCAACTACGCCCTGCAGCGCAACGTGCCCTGCTATCTCTCGACCAAGAACACCATCCTGAAGGTCTATGACGGCCGCTTCAAGGACATCTTCCAGGAGACCTTCGACGCCGAGTTCAAGGCCGAGTTCGACGCCAAGAAGCTGACCTACGAGCACCGCCTGATCGACGACATGGTGGCCGCCGCGCTGAAGTGGTCGGGCGGCTACGTCTGGGCCTGCAAGAACTACGACGGCGACGTCCAGTCGGACATCGTCGCGCAGGGCTTCGGCTCGCTCGGTCTCATGACGTCCGTGCTGATGACGCCGGACGGGCAGACCGTCGAGGCCGAGGCCGCCCACGGCACGGTGACCCGGCACTATCGCCAGCATCAGAAGGGCGAGCAGACCTCGACCAACCCGGTCGCCTCGATCTTCGCCTGGACGCGCGGCCTCGCCCATCGCGCCAAGCTCGACGACAACGCCGCGCTGGCGGAATTCGCCGCCAAGATGGAGAAGGTCTGTATCGACACCGTCGAGAGCGGCTTCATGACCAAGGATCTGGCGCTGCTGATCGGCCCGGACCAGTCCTGGCTGACGACCAACGGCTTCCTCGACAAGATCGACGAGAACCTCAAGAAGGCGATGGCTTCTTCGTAAGGCCATCGAACGGACGTCGTATCAGCGAAAGGCCCGGCGGGTTCGTCCCGCCGGGCCTTTTTTCATGTTCGAAGAGTGGTTTGCCGAGGCGCCGACGTGCCGCTTCGGCTGCGTCGCCACCGGCTGCCGGACCGAGCCCATCCGGGCCGGGCGCGGCGCCTCATCCGGCCTTCCCGGCGCGGCGAGGGGTCGGTTCAGCCCAGCATCGCCGCTTCGACGGCGGCGATCGCCTCGCCGGCCTTGCCGGCATCCGGGCCGCCGGCCTGCGCCATGTCAGGCCTTCCGCCGCCGCCCTTGCCGCCGATCGCCCCGCTCGCCGCCCGGACCAGTGAAACGGCATCGAAGCGGCCGGTGAGATCCGGCGTGACGCCGACGACCACCGAGGCCTTGCCGTCCGCGAGTGCGACCAGCGCGACGACGCCCGAGCCGATCTGCGCCTTGGTCTCGTCGACGAGGCCCTTCAGGTCCTTCGGCGAAACGCCTTCCAGAACACGGCCGACGAAGGCGACGCCCGCCACCTCCTGCGGCGCGGCACCGGACGACGACCCGCCGCCGTCGCCGACCAGGGCGAGCTTCTTCTTCGCCTCCGCCAGCTCGCGCTCCAGCCGGCGGCGCTCCTCGACGATCGCCTCGAGACGCTCGGCGACCTCCGCGGGCGAGACTTTCAGGGTCGAGGCCATCCGGCGCACCCTCTGCTCCTGATCGAGCAGGTGGCCGCGGGCCGCCTCGCCGGTCAGCGCCTCGATCCGGCGCACCCCGGCGGCGACGCCGCTCTCCGCCACCACGTGGACGAGGCCGATGTCGCCGGTGGCGCGCACGTGCGTTCCGCCGCAGAGTTCGACCGAATACGGCCTTCCGGCCTTTTCGCCCGCCTCGGCGGTGCCCATCGACACGACCCGCACCTCGTCGCCGTATTTTTCGCCGAACAGCGCCATCGCGCCGGAGGCGATGGCGTCGTCGACCGCCATTAGCCTCGTGTCGACGGGCGCGTTCTGCAGGATGACGCCGTTGGCGATCCGCTCGATCTCGGCGAGTTCGCCCGCCTCGATCGGCTTGGGGTGCGAGAAGTCGAAGCGCAGCCGGTCGGGCGCGACCATCGAGCCCTTCTGCGCGACGTGGCTGCCCAGCACTTCCCGCAGCGCCTCGTGCAGGAGATGCGTCGCGGAATGGTTGGCGCGGATCTGGCTGCGCCGCCGGTGGTCCACTTCGAGATCCAGCGCGGCGCCGACCCGGACGCTGCCGCCGAGGATCTTCGCCCGGTGGACGAACAGGCCCTCGGCGAATTTGCGGGTATCCGAGACGACGATCTCGACGCCGTCGCCGCGCATCACGCCGGTGTCGCCGAGCTGGCCGCCCGACTCGCCATAAAAGGGCGTCTGGTTGACGACGATCGAGACGTCCTCGCCGGCCTCGGCCGCCGCGACCTCGGCGCCGTCGCGCACCAGCGCCACCACCTGCCCCTCGGCACGTTCGGTGCCGTAGCCGAGGAACTCGGTCGCACCGACGCGTTCGCGGATCGGGAACCAGACGTTCTCGGTCGCGGCCTCGCCGGACCCCGCCCAGTTCGCCCGGGCCTCGGCCTTCTGGCGCTGCATCGCGGTGTTGAAGGCGTCGAGATCCACCGCGATGCCGCGCTGCCTGAGGGCATCCTGCGTAAGGTCGAGGGGAAAGCCGTATGTGTCGTAGAGCTTGAAGGCCGTCTCGCCGGAAAGCTGCGCGCCGACCGACATGCCCTCGGTCGCCTCGGCAAGCAGCGCCAGCCCCCGGTCGAGGGTCTGGAGGAACCGCTTCTCCTCGAGCTTCAGCGTCTCCGCAATCAGCGCCTCGGCCCGGCCGAGCTCGGGATAGGCGCGGCCCATCTCCGAGACGAGGGTCGGGACCAGCCGGTAGATCACCGGCTCCTCAGCCCCCAGCATCCGCGCGTGGCGCATGGCGCGGCGCATGATCCGGCGCAGCACGTAGCCGCGCCCCTCGTTCGAGGGCAGCACGCCGTCGGCGATCAGGAAGGCCGTCGCCCGCAGGTGATCGGCGATGACGCGGTGGCTCGCCAGCCTGGCGCCGGCTGCCACCGAGCCGATGGCGTGCTCCGCCGCCGAAATCAGCGTCCGGAACAGATCCGTCTCGTAGTTCGAGTGGACCCCCTGCAGGATCGCCGCCATGCGTTCGAGGCCCATGCCGGTGTCGATCGACGGTCGCGGCAGGTCGAGCCTCGTCTCGGCGTCGACCTGGTCGAACTGCATGAAGACGAGGTTCCAGAATTCGAGGAAGCGGTCGCCGTCCTCGTCGGGGCTGCCCGGAGGGCCGCCGGCGACGCTCTCGCCCTGGTCGAAGAAAATCTCCGAGCACGGGCCGCAGGGGCCCGTCTCGCCCATCGTCCAGAAATTGTCCGAGGTCGGGATGCGGATGATGCGATCGTCGGTCAGTCCGGCGATCTTCTTCCACAGCGCCGCCGCCTCGTCGTCCTCGGAAAACACCGTGACGAGGAGCCGGTCCTTCGGCAGTCCGAACTCCTTCGTGGTGAGATTCCAGGCGAGCTCGATCGCGACGTCCTTGAAATAGTCGCCGAAGGAGAAATTCCCCAGCATCTCGAAGAAGGTGTGGTGCCGGGCGGTATAGCCGACATTGTCGAGATCGTTGTGCTTGCCGCCGGCGCGCACGACCTTCTGCGCCGTGGTCGCGCGGCTGTAGGGACGCTTTTCGAGGCCGGTGAAGACGTTCTTGAACTGCACCATGCCGGCATTGGTGAACATCAACGTCGGATCGTTGCGCGGCACCAGCGGCGAAGAGGCAACCCGCTCGTGCCCGTTCTTCTCGAAATAATCGAGAAAAGCCGACCGGATTTCGTTGACGCCACTCATGAGCGTGACCTTCGCGAGACATTGCGGGAAGACACATCGCCGGCTGCGTTGCCTTAAACCGCCGGCAAGATCGTCGGCCCTTCTACAAAGGCCGGCAAGTCGTGTCCATCGGGCAAGCGAGAGCGGCTATGAGGATCCCGCGGTCCGGCCGCGCCCCGCGCCGGCAGTGGCCGGCATGGGTTACCGTCGAGACCGGCCACGGCTCGCCTTGATGCGAAAGCGCTTCCCGGAGACGCCCGGCGATCAGTCGTCCGTCGTCTCGTCTTCGCGGCCGTCGTCGAGCAGCTGCTCGGCGATCAGCCCGGCATTCTGGCGGATCGCCGCCTCGATCTCCGCCGCCGTCTCCGGATGGTCGCGCAGGAAGGTCTTGGCGTTCTCCCGCCCCTGCCCCAGCCGCTGGCTGTTGTAGGAGAACCAGGCGCCGGACTTCTCGACGATCCCCGACTTGACGCCGAGATCGATGAGTTCGCCGGTCTTCGAGACGCCCTCGCCATACATGATGTCGAACTCGACCTGCTTGAAGGGCGGCGCGAGCTTGTTCTTGACGACCTTCACCTTGGTCTGGTTGCCGGTCACCTCGTCGCGGTCCTTGACCGAGCCGATGCGGCGGATGTCGAGGCGGACGGAGGCGTAGAACTTCAGGGCGTTGCCGCCGGTCGTCGTTTCCGGCGAGCCGAACATCACGCCGATCTTCATACGGATCTGGTTGATGAAGATGACCATGCACTTCGACCGCGAGATCGAGCCGGTCAGCTTGCGCAGCGCCTGGCTCATCAGCCGGGCCTGCATGCCGGGCAGCGAGTCGCCCATCTCGCCCTCGATCTCCGCACGCGGCGTCAGCGCCGCGACCGAATCGACGACGAGGACGTCGATCGCGCCGGACCTGACCAGCGTGTCGGCGATCTCCAGCGCCTGTTCGCCGGTGTCGGGCTGCGAAATCAGGAGGTTTTCGAGGTCGACGCCGAGCTTGCGCGCATAGACCGGATCGAGGGCGTGCTCGGCATCGACGAAGGCGCAGATGCCGCCCTTCTTCTGGGCTTCGGCGACGGTGTGCAGCGCCATGGTCGTCTTGCCGGAGCTTTCCGGACCGTAGATCTCGACGATCCGGCCCTTGGGCAGACCGCCGACGCCGAGCGCGATGTCAAGGCCGAGCGAGCCCGTCGAGACCGTCTCGATCTCGACGATCTTCTCGTTCTGGCCGAGCCGCATGATCGAGCCCTTGCCGAAGGCGCGTTCGATCTGCGACAGAGCCGCATCGAGAGCCTTGTTCTTGTCCAACGAATTATCCTCGACGAGACGGAGAGCATTCTGTGCCATGGTGACGAGACCTTATTTCACGGGCCGGTAAGGGGTGCAACATGCGGAAACTCTGCAGGTCTTGTACCTTTTTTGTTCTCATTCGGCAAGAGCCTGATCCTGTTTTGTTCCGACTCGCGAATCAGCCGACCGCACGACGTTTCGTGAAGAAATCATGAAGGTGCCTGGCTCCTCCGGCGACAGGCCGGCGATCCTCGTCGTCGGAGCGGCCCACATCGACCGCCGGGCCAAGGCCTTCGGGCCCTTCTTCCCCGGCGCCTCGAATCCCGGCCTGCTGCAGGACGCGGCGGGCGGCAGCGCATTCAACGCTGCCGTCGCCCTGAAGGCGAGCGGCTTTCCCGTGCGTTTTCTGGGCGTTCGCGGCGGCGACGAGGACGGGCGCCGTGTCGCCAAAGCCATCGAGGCTGCCGGCCTCGATGACCTAGGCGTCACCTTTCTCGACCGCCGCACGCCCACCTACACGGCGATCCTCGACGACCGGGGCGAGCTGGTCGCCGGTATCGCCGACATGGAGCTCTACGCGCTGCTCGGGCCGAAGCTCCTCAGGCGGCGCCACGTCCGCCCGCGGATCGCCGAGGCGGCTGCCGTCCTCGTCGACGCCAACCTTTCCGAGGCGATGCTCGCCGCGACGGTCGAGGCGGCCGGCCCCCGCCCCGTCGCGGCGCTCGGCGTCTCGCCGGTCAAGGTCCTGCGGCTGCTGCCGGTCCTTGCAAGGCTCGACGCGCTGTTCCTCTCGCGGGCAGAAGCCGCGTCACTCGCCGAGGTCACGACAGCGACCAACCTTCACCTGATCGCCCACCTCGTCGCCGAACTCGGCGCGCGGCGGGCGGTCATCACGGACGGCGCGCACGATGCGGCCATTCTCGACGAAGGGCGGTTGAGCTTCCAGCGCCCCCCGGCTGTGAGACCCCTCGACGTGACCGGCGCCGGCGACACCCTCGCCGCGGTCGCCGTCGCCGCGCGGCTGTCCGGCTCGGATTTCCTCGACGCCGCCCGCCGCGGCATCGTCGCCGCCTCGCTTCGCATTTCCTCGCCGCGCTTCCCGCCCGCCGACCTTGCCGCCGAGATCGACCGGCAGCTTCCCTCGCTTGCGGAGCCGGTCGACGAGACGCGCCACCGCCCATAGACGAAAGGCCCTGGCCGCCATGGCTGCCGACAACCAACGCTTCATCCTCTCCCCCGCCGTCCGTGCGGCCAAGGCCGACGGCAGGCCGCTGGTCGCACTGGAATCGACCATCGTCACCCACGGCATGCCCTATCCCGAAAATCTCGCGACGGCCCTGTCGGTCGAGGCGGCGGTGCGCGAGAGCGGCGCCGAACCCGCGACGATCGCGGTGATCGACGGGATCCTGCGGGTCGGTCTGTCGGAGGCGGAACTTTCCGGGCTCGCGCAGGCGAGCGGGGTGATGAAGCTGTCGCGCGCCGATCTCGCCTATGCCGTCGCCCTCGAGCGGACCGGATCGACGACGGTCGCCGCGACGATGATCGCCGCCGCGGCCGCCGGCATTTCCGTCTTCGCGACCGGCGGCATCGGCGGGGTGCATCGCGGCGGCGAGGCGAGCCTCGACGTCTCCGCCGATCTGGAAGAACTCGCCCGCACCAGGGTCATCGTCGTCTCGGCGGGCGCCAAGGCGATCCTCGATATCGGCCGCACACTCGAATATCTCGAAACCAAGGGCGTGCCGGTGGTCGGCTACCGCAGCGACGAACTGCCGGCGTTCTGGTCGCGGGAGTCCGGCCATCCAGCCCCCTTGCGGCTCGACGGCGCGGCCGAGATCGCCGCGTTCCAGAAGGCGCGGGACGAGCTGTCGATCGGCGGCGGCATGCTGATCGCCAACCCGATCGACGCGAGCCATGCCATCGGGAGGGACATCATCGAAGGCTGGATTTCGCTGGCACTGGCGGACGCTGCTGCCGGCGGCGTCAGCGGCAAGGCGGTCACGCCGTTCCTGCTCTCGCGGATCGTCGAACTCAGCGGCGGGCGGTCGCTCGCAGCGAACATCGCCCTGATCCGGTCGAACGCCAGGCTCGCCGGCGAGATCGCCGTGGCGCTCGCCGGAGCGTGACGCTCAGTCGCGGCCGCGCGGCAACGCAGCCCGAAGCTCAGCCCTCGTTGAGCATGGTCTTCACTGCGACGGCCAGTTCGCGCAGCGAGAAGGGCTTGGCGAGGAAGCCGAATTTCTCGCCCTCCGGCATGTTCTTGGCGAAGGCCTCCTCGGCATAGCCGGAAACGAAGATGAACTTCAGCTCCGGCTGGGTCCTGCGCATCTCGCGCAGCAGCGTCGGCCCGTCCATCTCCGGCATCACGACGTCGGAGACGACGATGTCGATCTTGCCATCGAGTTCTTCCAGCACCTCCAGCGCCTCGACGCCCGACGAAGCCTCGTGGACGTCGTAGCCGCGCATCTTCAGCGCCCGCGAGTTGACGGCCCGCACGTTGTCCTCGTCCTCGACGAGGAGGATCGTCGCGGTGCCCGACAGATCCATCTTGGCGCTGGCGATGGCCGCCGCCGATTCCGGGCTCGTTGCCGTCGCCTCGGCGGGGATGAAGCGCGGAAGGAAGATCCGGAAGGCGGTGCCCTCTCCCGGCCGCGAATCGACGAAGATGAAGCCGTTCGACTGCTTGATGATGCCGTAGACCATGGACAGGCCGAGGCCGGTCCCCTTGCCGATCTCCTTGGTGGTGAAGAACGGCTCGAAGACCCGCTCGGCGACGTCTGCGGGCATGCCGGTCCCGGTGTCGGCCACCTCGACGAGCACGTAGTCGCCCTCGGTCAGTTCTGCATAGCCGAAGCCGCGCGCCTCCTCGGCGCCGACATTGCGGGTGACGATGGTGATCTTGCCGCCGTTCGGCATGGCGTCGCGGGCGTTCTGCACGAGGTTGGTGATCACCTGCTCGAACTGCCCGATGTCGGCCATCACCGGCCAGAGGTCGCGGGCGTGCTGACGCTCCAGCGTCGCGTGGTCGCCGCTGACGCGCTTCAGGAGAAGATGCATGTCGGCGATGACGTCGGTGAGGTTCAGCATCTTCGGCCGCATCGTTTGGCGGCGGGAATAGGCGAGGAGCTGGCGGACCAGCGAGGCCGCCCGGTTGGCGCTCTGCTTGATCAGCAGGAGATCCTGGAAGGAGGGGTCGCCGGTGCGGTGGTTGAGCAGCAGGAAGTCGACGGAGGCGGTGATGATCGTCAGGACGTTGTTGAAGTCGTGGGCGATGCCGCCGGCGAGATTGCCGATCGCCTGCATCTTCTGGCTCTTGGCGATCTGCTCCTCGAGCGCCCGCTGCTCGGTGATGTCGACGCCGTAGAGGATGGCGCATTCGTCGCTGTCGGCCCCGACCCGCGGCACGGCGCTGAGATAGAGACGCACGGTGCGGGGCTTTTCGCCCGTCAGTTCGGCGTCGACGGGAGAGATCACCGATCGCCCGGCGCTCGCCTCCGACAGGGCCCTGCGGAAGGGTTCGTGGCCGACCTCCTTGATCGCCGGCGCAAAGCCCGTCGCGCCTTCCGCGGCTTCGGCGCCGAACAGCCGGCGGAACACCGGGTTGGAGCGCACCACGCGGCCGCCGCCGTTGAGGGTGGCGATCGCCATCGGCGAGGAGTTGAAGAACCGCGTGAAGCGGGCCTCGGCGAATTCGACGGGCGTCGCGGCCCGGTTCTCGCCGCTGCGGTCGAGAACCAGCGTCCGGACGATGCCGGGCGCGGCGCTGTCGTCGTGCACGGGACGGCGCAGCAGACGGACGGGAAAGGTCCTGCCGGATTTCGCGACGAGTTCGAGATCGTCGATGATCTCGGCGCCGGATTTCGCCCGCTCCTCATAGATGAGGCGTGTTCCCGGCGTCAGGAATTCGACGATCGAGCGCTGATAGGGTTTGACGTCGACGAGGTCGAGACCGAGCCATTCGGCGAGGGTCGCGTTGATATAGGCGATGCGGTCCTCGTTGTCGGCGGCGAAGAAGCCGGCCGGCGCCTTGTCGAGATAGTCGATGGCGTGCTGCAGGTCCTGGAAGGAGCTTTCCTCGTGCTTGCGGTCGGCGGTGATGTCGAGGATCTGCCAGGCCTGCATGTGGCCGCCATGGGTTGTGAGCGGGCGCACCGAGACGCGGTACCAGCGGGCGGCGGCATCGCCGGTGCCGCTCGGGGCGAGGCTGCGGGCGAGCCGGAACTCGCGCTGGCCGGTGCGGCCGTCGCGGCCGAGATTGGCGAGATGGTAGATCGCCTCCGCCGCTTCCGCCTCGCGCGCGAGCAGCCGTTCGAGGCTGCGCACGTCGCCCGGCCGCGAGGCGCCGGTCAGGTCGCCATAGGCACGGTTGGCGTAGACCACCTGGCCGCGGCGATCGAGGATCAGAAGCCCGGTGCGGGCCGAATCGAGAAAGTCGCGGGCGATGCCGCCGTCCCCCGGCCGGCTGGAGACGCGGACGAAGCCGAGGGCCGAGGCGAAGATGGCGGCGATGCCGATCGCCGAGAGGACGCCGAAGATGACGAACAGGGCGGCCTCGCCGTAGCTGCGGCCGAAGAGGGCGAGGCTTGCGCCGGCAAGGATCAGCGCGCCGCCGAGCAGCAGCAGGCGCCGCACGCCGGAGGCGGCCGCCGTTCGGTCGATCAACGGCTTGTCGATCATCCCCTCAGCCGCTCCGTTCATTGCCCCATGCCTCTTGCTGTCTGCGATTCGCTCTGATCTTGACGGAAATTCGACCGGGATGCGAGCCGGCCCGGCCGGCTTTTTCGGCCGCGCCGGCCGCGTCCGCGCGGCGAGACTGACAGCCGATCCTTGCCCGAAGACGGGCGTCACCGCGTCTGTCCCCCGGTCGCGGCGTCCGTGGCGCCGCCCCCTCCCCTCGGCCGACGGGCTTGCCCATTTGCGGATTATGCGGCACCGCTCTTCCGGGACTTTCGTCCGCCCGACCGCCCGTATCCACAGGAGTTGTCGCCACCATGCCGCAATGGATCACCGATCTCTTCGGGGCGAGCCTCGCCCCCATCGTCTGGGTCGCGTTCGTGGCGGCGATGGTCTGCATCCTGGCGATGGTCGTCATCCTCTTCGCCAAGCGCGCGCTTTCCGGCGGCGTCGGCATCGGCCCGCGCGGCAGGGCGCCGCGGCTGCAGGTGGTGGACGTCGCGCGGGTCGACGAAAAGCGCCGGCTGGTGCTGTTGCGGCGCGACGACGTCGAACATCTCGTCCTCGTCGGCGGCCAGACCGACATCGTGGTCGAGGCGGCGATCATGCGGCACGCGGCCGCCTCGCGCCCCGCCCGGCCCGAGGACGGGCGGCTCGACATCCCGGCCGCGGCGACGGGCGCCGGCCGACGCCCGGTTCCCTCGGAGGATCCGGGTCGCCTCGACCATCCCGCGCTCGCCGCCGTCGACCCGGCGCCGTCGCGCCGCCAGGCGAGCGAAGAAGGGTGGCCGGGCAAGACGGACACGAGCCATCCGGCGCCCGCCGACAGGCGTGAGCCGGCGCCGCAGCCCCGCGTCGAACCCGCGAGCGCAACCACCCGCACGGCGCCGCGTGCGGCAGCGCCGTCATCGGCGGCGCAGTCCGCCCTGCCGACGCGGGAAGACACGGCGGACCGCCGCCGTCCGGCCGCGCCGGCAGCTTCGCCGAGGGAGCCGCGAGCCCTCGCCGTCGAGATCCCGGACGACATCGCCGCCGTCGAAACCCGCGCGCCCGTCTCCGCTCCGGCCGTCGCGGCGCCGCTTCGGGCAAGCGACCCGCCGCTGCTCAACCCCTCGACCATGGCCTATTCGCGGGCGACGCCGACCCTGCCGTCGCGGCAGGACCCGGCGCTCTCCGACCTCGCGACCCAGTCGAGGCCGGCCGCGGCAGAAGAACGGATCGAGCCACGGCTCGACACGCCCATGCCGGCGGTAAGCGACGACGCGCCGCCACGCGCCGAAGCGAACGGCCAGAGCGCGCCGGCCGCCGATCGGGCCGGCGTTTTCGCCGAGACCCGGGAGCGACCGCAGGAGACCCGCGCGGCGGCAACCGTTTCGCCGCAACCCGCCGGCGCCGAGCGGGAGAGCGTCGCCGCGGAGGCGAGACCGCTGTCGGTCCGCAGCTTCGCGAGCGCCATTCAGGCGCGGCGGTCGACCCGCAGCGAGGGCTCCGCCGCGACGGCACGAAGCTCCGCCAGCCCGTCTGGCCCGGCGAGCCCTGCGGCGGAGACGTCGCAAGGCGCCGCCGGTTCGCGGGCCGCGGCGCCGGGCGTCGATCGCAGCATCGAGGAGTTTCTCTCGGCGGAGCTGACCGCCGGCCTGCAGGACGACTTTACCCGGGAAGAGCCGGGCGCAGAGGCGCCTCCGACCGCGGCTGCCCCGGCCGCCGCACGCGTCGCGCCGGTGCCGCCGCGGACGGCACAGGCCGAGCGCCAGCCGACCGCGCCCCAGCCGAAGCCTCTGCCGGCACAGGCGGGAGCGGCGTCGGGCACGGGCTCGAAGGTTGCCGGTGCGGGACAGGCAGCCCAGGCCGCACCGTCCGCCCCATCGAAACAAGCTCCAGCATCGCAGGAACGCGGGGCCGCGGCACCCGGCGTATCGGCCAGGCCGACGGCAGCGCCGCAATCGTCGAAGCCGGCGCCGGCCGAAAAATCCGGCGGCGCGGGACAGGCGGGACAGGCCGGGCAGACGGCCGCCCCTGTGCCAAGGGTCGAGACGGCCCGGCCGGCGGCGAACGCCCCCCTGGAGGCGGAGGCTGCGTCCCAGGTGAGGCGCCCGGTTCGCCCGTCCCAGGAGATCGACCTCGAAGAGGAAATGAAGCGTCTCCTCGGCGAACTCGACCTCGAAAGCCCGGCCAAGCAGACCAAGAAGGCCTGACGCACGGAAAGAGCCGGAGCCGCCGTGAGCGGCCCCGACGGAACCCCCGCGCCGACGAAACGCACGATCCGGCACGGCCCGGCATCGCCGGGCCACCGCGCCCTGACGCCGGGTGGCAGGGAGAGAAGGTCGAACCCCGTGTGGCATGGGATGTCCGCGCCGGCCTGCGGCGCGAGCGGCCTTGCGGTCCGTCCGGCAAAGCCGTAGGAAATCCGCACGGGCGGTTAGCTCAGCTGGTAGAGCGCCTCGTTTACACCGAGGATGTCGGGAGTTCGAGTCTCTCACCGCCCACCACGCCCCCGTCGGCCTCGTCGACACGTGACCGTCGCGAGTTGCCGGTTTGTCCCGAAGGCCCTCCACGACGTCCCGTCGACGCGACCGTCAGGCACGCAGTGCCGCACCGCGGCGAGCTGCGTGGGCCGCATGGGATGGCGCGCCGCCCGGCTCGAACCGGCCCAAAACACAATGGCCGGAGCACAATGGCCGACACAATGGCTCCCGACACGAAAAAGGGCCCCCGATCCCGGGAGCCCCTTCTCGACCGGCCGTGGCACCGGTCGGATCGGTTGCCGGGTTGCGTCACGCCGCGCCGTTCGGCGCGGCGCACCGACCCGTGCGACCGATCAATTGCTCGTCTGGCCCGGCACCAGACCACCCGCCGGGGCGGTCGTATCGGCGCCGTTGCCCATCTCGCCGCTCTTGGCAGTCGACGAGCCGGCCGACTTGGAGTTCTGCGCCGGGTCCGGGCTCATCTGGTTGCCGGTCGTCGAGGTGTTGTCCTTCGTCATGCTGCCGGTCGTCGTGCAGTCGGCAGCCGTCGGGTTCGCGGCGCAGTCGGTCACCGAACCGGAAGTGGTCGGCGCTTCTTCCATCGAACGCGAGCTGTCGGGATTGCCCGAGCCGGTCTGGGCGAAGGCCGGGGCGACGAAGAGGGTGGCAGCAGCGGCTGCAGCAAGGAGCTTCATGGCAGTAACCTTTTCAATGGTTTCGGTTATGCCGAGTGAACTCTTCGCACGGCTGACTGGTTGCTGCGGCAAACTGCCCTTATCGGGAGGCGGCTACGGGATCATGCCGTCGGGCAATCGCCGGAGACAGGCGCCCGACGCCCCGCGGGCCGGAGCCGCGCCTGCCCTTTCAGGCGTCGCGGGCCGCGCCGCCGCGGCCCGAGGGCGAAGCAGGCGGCGCTACAGCGTCGCCCCGATCTTCCACGGCACGAATTCGTGATCGCCGTAGCCGAACTCTTCCGAGCGGCTCTTGCGGCCCGAGGCGACGTCGAGGATCGTCCCGTAGATCGACAGCCCCAGCGCCTCGAGGTCGAGTTCGCCCGAGAGCACGCGCCCGCAGTCGATGTCCATGTCCTCTGGCATGGCGTTGTAAAGGTTGGTCGTCGAGGCGAGCTTGATGCTCGGGGCCGGTTTAGCGCCGAAGCACGAGCCCCGGCCGGTGGTGAAGGCGATGACGTTGCCGCCGCTCGCCACCTGCCCGGTAGCGGAGACCGGATCGTAGCCGGGCGTGTCGACGAAGACGAAGCCGCTGCGGTCGATCCGCTCGGCATAGGCAAAGGCGCCGGCGACGGGCGCGCGCCCGCCCTTGGCGACGGCCCCCAGCGACTTTTCGAGGATCGTCGTCAGGCCGCCCCGCTTGTTTCCGGGCGAAGGATTGTTGTCCAGCTCGGCGCCGTTCTTGTCGGCATAGTCGCGCCACCAGTCGATCATCGCCGCGATCCGGGCCCCGGTCTCGGCGTCGGAACGGGCGATGAGCAGGTGCTCGGCTCCGAAGATCTCCGGGGTCTCTGAGAGGATCGAGGTACCGCCGGCGGCGACGAGGAGATCGGAGGCGACGCCGAGGGCGGGATTGGCCGAGATGCCGGAAAATGCGTCGGAACCGCCGCACTGCATGGCGAGCGTCAGCTTCGAGACCGGCAGTTCGGTGCGCCGGTCCCCGTCAGCGGCCGCGGCGATCGGCTCGAGGATCTCGAGTGCACGGCGCACCGCCGAGGCGGAGCCCCCCACCTCCTGGATGTTGAAGGTGGCGAAGCGCTCCCTGGTCCAGTCGGTCCGCTGGTAGAGTGTCAGCTGGTTGACCTCGCAGCCGAGCCCGACGATCAGGATGCCGCCGAAATTCGGGTGGTCGCGATAGCCCTTCAGCGTCCGCACCAGCGTGTCGAACCCCTCGCCCGCGCCGGCCATGCCGCAGCCCTGGTCGTGGACGATGGCGGCGAAGCCGTCGATGCCCGGATAGCGCGGCAAAAGCCGCTTTTCGGCTTCCGCGGCAATGGCATGGCAGACCGTCGTCGAGCAGTTCACCGACGCGAGGATGCCGATATAGTTGCGGGTGCCGGCGCGGCCATCCGGCCGCAGGAAGCCTTGAAAGGTCTTGCGCTCCGGCGGCTCGCGCCGCGCCGGGGCAGCGGCGCCGGCGGCGTTGCGGAGATCCGCCATGCCGCAGTTGTGGCTGTGCACGTGTTCGCCGGCGGCGATCGCGGCGGTCGCCCGCCCGATCACCTGGCCGTATTTGACGACGGGGTCGCCCTCGACGCGATCGACCAGCGAGAGCTTGTGGCCCATCGGGATCGGGCTCTTCAGGGCGATCCCTTCGACCGTCTCGCCGATCGCCAGCGGCCTCAGGGCAACCGCGACCGTATCCGCGGGGTCTAGGCGCAGCACCTTGGTTGCCCCGTCGCGCTCCGTCGTCGTCTCGTCCATCGTCGTTCCTCCCGCCGGCGCACGGCACCGGGCGCATGTCGTGTCTGCAACGGCCCCGCGTGGCATGGGCGGCCCCGCGCGAGCGATGAGCTATATGAGCGAATCTGAGGGCCCGGGCCAGTCAGCGCAATGCCGGGGCCTGCAAAAGCGCCCGTGACGCGCGTCGTGTCGGACGAAACAAACTTTGGTCTCGCGCATATCGCTCGCAGATGCGCCGCTTCGCCGGCGCACCATGCACCCTCGGCCGACTTGAGTCGCCGCGCCTCGCGAACGGCGCCCGGCGGGCAGCGATTGCTTTCAGGCCACCGATAAGCTACGTAAGGGAAGCTTTTGATGGCCATGCTGCGCGAATGGGCCGCCGGCTTCGGCAGACCGGCCGAGCGGCGGAAATGAAAGCTCGGCTGCGCGCTTGTGGACCGCCCGAGATGTACGGATCGCCGCGCCAGGGAGCGCGCAGGGCGCCGCTTGGAAGTATGAACCGATCCGGCTTGACGCGGCCGGAGGGCTGGACGCGCCGCATCACGGCACGCCGCCGCCGCGGGCGGGACGTGAAATCCAGCCTGCGGCGGCGATCTGGCAGGCCGGATCCGAACGATCGGCGCGAGAGGCGGGACGCCTTACTTGTTCACCGCATCCTTCAGGCCCTTGCCGGGGGCGAATTTCGGGACGTTGCGGGCCGGAATGTCGACCTCGGCGCCCGTGGACGGGTTGCGGCCCTTCGATGCGGCGCGATGCGTCACCGAAAACGTTCCGAAACCGACGAGGCGAACGTCGTCGCCCTTGGCCATGGCGGCCTCGATGGCCTCGAACACGGCGTCGACGGCAGCGCCCGCCTGTTGCTTGGAAAGCTCCGCCTGTTCGGAGACGGCGGAAACGAGGTCATTCTTGTTCACTGGCATCCTCCTTGTCGAGCAAAATTGCCCACCTGATTCCATTCATAGAACCGGCGAACACTTTCGCGGAAAGCCCGGAAATCGGCAATGTCCGCCGGGGGCGAATCAAAGTCAGGGCAAAAAAATGCCGCCTCGGAAGGCGGCACTTTTCCACATCTTTCGATGAGTGAGGTCAGTGCGCAACAGCCGTCGCGCCCTCCTCCGCCGGCTCCGCGCCGGTCAGAGGCTCCTCGGTTTCGGACCACTCCACCGCCTTCGGCGATTCGATGAGGGCGTGTTCGAGCACCTCCCCCATCCGTGAAACCGGCACGATCTCGAGGCGGTTCTTCACGTTGTCGGGGATGTCCGCCAGATCCTTGGCGTTCTCTTCCGGGATCAGCACCTTCTTGATGCCGCCGCGCAGCGCGGCGAGCAGCTTCTCCTTCAGACCGCCGATCGGCAGGACCCGGCCGCGCAGCGTGATCTCACCGGTCATGGCGATGTCGCGGCGCACCGGGATGCCGGTCATCACCGAGACGATGGCGGTCGCCATCGCCGTGCCGGCCGACGGACCGTCCTTCGGCGTCGCGCCTTCCGGCACATGCACGTGGATGTCCCGCTTCTCGAAGAGCGGCGGCTTGATGCCGTAGTCGAGCGCCCGCGACCGGACGTAGGATGCGGCGGCCGAGATCGACTCCTTCATCACGTCCTTGAGGTTGCCCGTCACCGTCATCTTGCCCTTGCCGGGCATCATGACGCCTTCGATGGTCAGAAGCTCGCCGCCGACCTCGGTCCAGGCCAAGCCGGTGACGACGCCGACCTGGTCGTCGAGCTCGGCCTCGCCGTAGCGGAAGCGCGGCACGCCGAGATAGTCGGAGATGTTGTCCGCCGTCACCTCGACGGTCGTCGCCTCGCCCTTGAGGATCTTGGTGACCGCCTTGCGGGCGAGCGTCATCAGCTCGCGCTCGAAATTGCGCACCCCCGCCTCGCGGGTATAGCGGCGCGCAATCTCACGCAGCGCGTCCCCGGAGACCGAGAACTCACCGTCCTTCAGCGCATGGTCGCGGATCGCCTTCGGCAGGAGATGCCGGCGGGCGATCTCCACCTTCTCGTCCTCGGTGTAGCCGGCGATGCGGATGATCTCCATCCGATCCATCAGCGGCGCCGGGATGTTGAGCGTGTTGGCGGTGGTCACGAACATGGTCGAGGAGAGGTCGTATTCGACCTCCAGATAGTGGTCCATGAAGGTGGCGTTCTGCTCGGGATCGAGCACCTCAAGCAGAGCCGAGGACGGATCGCCGCGGAAGTCCATGCCCATCTTGTCGATCTCGTCGAGCAAGAAGAGCGGATTGGCCTTCTTCGCCTTCTTCATCGACTGGATGACCTTGCCGGGCATCGAGCCGATATAGGTCCGCCGGTGACCGCGGATCTCCGCCTCGTCCCTGACGCCGCCGAGCGCCATGCGCACGTATTCGCGGCCGGTCGCCCGGGCGATCGACTTGGCGAGCGAGGTCTTGCCGACGCCCGGAGGGCCGACGAGGCACAGGATCGGCCCCTTCAGCTTGTTCTGGCGGCTCTGCACGGCGAGATACTCGACGATGCGCTCCTTGACCTTGTCGAGGCCGTAATGGTCGGCATCGAGGATCTCCTCGGCCTTCTTCAGGTCGATCTTGACCTTCGACTTGACGCCCCAGGGCAGGCCCAGCAGCCAGTCGAGATAGTTGCGCACCACGGTCGCCTCGGCCGACATCGGCGACATCTGCCGGAGCTTCTTCAGCTCGGCATTCGCCTTCTCGCGCGCCTCCTTCGACAGCTTGGTCTTCTTGATGCGCTCCTCGAGCTCGGCCATCTCGTCACGGCCGTCCTCGCCGTCGCCGAGCTCCTTCTGGATCGCCTTCATCTGCTCGTTGAGGTAGTATTCGCGCTGCGTCTTCTCCATCTGGCGCTTGACGCGCGAGCGGATGCGCTTCTCAACCTGCAGAACGGAGATCTCCGACTCCATGAAGCCGAGCGCGCGTTCCAGGCGCTCGCGCACCGAGAACAGCGACAGCATCTCCTGCTTCTCGGGGATCTTGATCGCGAGGTGCGAGGCGACCGTGTCGGCAAGCTTGGAATAGTCCTCGATCTGGCCGACGGCGCCGACGACCTCGGGCGAGATCTTCTTGTTCAGCTTGACGTAGCTCTCGAATTCCGAGACCACCGAGCGGGCCAGCGCCTCGACCTCGACCGGATCGTCGTCGGCGTCGTCGGCGACTTCGGCCTCGGCCTCGTGCCACTCCGACCTGCGGGTGAAGGAGCGGATGCGCGCCCGCGACATCCCCTCGACCAGCACCTTCACCGTGCCGTCGGGCAGCTTCAGGAGCTGCAGGACGTTGGCGACCGTGCCGACGGGATAGATGCCGTCCGGCGCCGGATCGGCGTCGCCGGCGTTCTTCTGCGTGGCGAGGAGGATCTGCTTGTCGGCGCCCATGACCTCTTCGAGCGCCTTGATCGACTTCTCGCGACCAACGAAAAGCGGCACGATCATGTGAGGAAAAACAACAATGTCACGAAGCGGGAGGACCGGGAACAGAGCCCTGTCTCCAGCCTCGGGGCGGTCTGGCGTATGGGACATGATTTTTCCTTTCTACGGCCAGGGCCGTGTGCGGCCCTCCGGCGCAAACCTTAAACCGAAGCGCTTGCGCGAGAGGCCATTCGCCAACGCCAATCTGGCGTCGGAAGCCTTGTTTTTCAAGCGCTCCGGCAGCCTTTCGCAGTGCAGCGCCAGACCTGCGCAAGAAAGCAAAATGCCCGCGTCGGGCGACCGAGCGGGCATTTCGATGCGTCAATCGACGAAAAGCGGCGAACCGGTCACGCGGACACGTTCTCCTTTTCGTCGGCACGGTCCGAATAGATGTAGAGAGGCCGGGCACTTCCCTCGATGACTTCCTCGGAGATCACGACCTCCTGAACCCCTTCGAGGGTGGGCAAGTCGAACATCGTGTCGAGGAGCATCGCCTCCATGATCGACCGCAGGCCGCGCGCGCCGGTCTTGCGCTCGATCGCCTTGCGGGCGATGGCCTTCAGCGCGTCCTCGTGGAAGGTGAGATCGACGTTCTCCATCTCGAACAGCCGCTGATACTGCTTGACCAGCGCATTCTTCGGCTGCTCGAGGATCTGCACCAGCGCCACCTCGTCGAGATCCTCGAGCGTCGCCAGCACCGGCAGGCGGCCGACGAATTCCGGGATCAGGCCGAACTTCAAGAGATCCTCCGGCTCGACCTGGCGCAGCAGCTCGCCCGAGCGGCGGTCTTCCGGCGACTCGACGTTGGCCGCAAAGCCGATCGAGGTCTTGCGGCCGCGGTCGGAGATGATCTTGTCGAGACCGGCGAAGGCGCCGCCGCAGATGAACAGGATGTTCGCCGTGTCGACCTGCAAAAATTCCTGCTGCGGGTGCTTGCGGCCGCCCTGCGGCGGAACCGAGGCCACCGTGCCTTCCATGATCTTCAGCAGCGCCTGCTGCACGCCCTCGCCCGACACGTCGCGGGTGATCGACGGATTGTCGGACTTGCGCGAGATCTTGTCGATCTCGTCGATATAGACGATGCCGCGCTGCGCCCGCTCGACGTTGTAGTCAGCCGACTGCAGCAGCTTGAGAATGATGTTCTCGACGTCCTCGCCGACGTAGCCGGCCTCGGTCAGCGTCGTCGCGTCCGCCATGGTGAAGGGAACGTCGAGGATGCGGGCGAGGGTCTGGGCGAGCAGCGTCTTGCCGCAGCCCGTCGGGCCGATCAGAAGGATGTTCGACTTCGCCAGCTCGACATCGTTGTTCTTCTGGGCGTGGGCCAGACGCTTGTAGTGATTGTGGACCGCGACCGACAGGACCTTCTTGGCGTAGGACTGTCCGATCACGTAATCGTCCAGAACCGCGATGATCTCCTGCGGGGTGGGCACGCCCTCGCGCGACTTCACCATCGAGGACTTGTTTTCCTCGCGGATGATGTCCATGCAGAGCTCGACACACTCGTCGCAAATGAAGACCGTCGGCCCGGCGATCAGCTTTCGGACTTCGTGCTGGCTCTTTCCGCAGAAAGAGCAATAGAGCGTGTTCTTCGAATCGCCGCCGCTCGTTTTGCTCATTCGTCTATCCTTCCGATCGGGTTCGTTCGTACCCGTTTACGTCTCGTCTGCGAACCGGCGCCCCGGCCGGGCGCCCGATCACTCCGCGCCTTTCGACCGACCCCGACCTCGCACAGCACTCCACATCATACGGGATATCGCCAATTGCTTATGCGGCCCTTAACGAGAGATGCTCCCATTATCGGCGATCAACTGTGGCCGGCAAGTGACGACCGCAACCAAATCGCCGCTCGTGATCCGATTCCGACATCTGGTCCCATTCCGTGGAGACCGCGCGGCAAATGCCGGAATCGAAAGATTACTCGCCAAGATTATGATCCTGGTGGATTTTTCCGAATTTGACATCTGACACGACGCCTCACGCGATCGGGACTCGCATGTCAAATTCAATCCACTAGCGCGACATTTCCTGCTCGAGGGCTGCGCGGGACGAGTAGACCTTGTCGATCAGACCGAAGGCCTGGGCCTCGCCCGCCGTCATGAAGTGGTCGCGGTCGAGCGTGCGCTCGATCGTCTCGTAGTCCTGCCCGGTGTGCTGGACGTAGACCTCGTTCAGCCGGCGCTTCAGCTTGATGATGTCCTGGGCGTGCCGCTCGATGTCGGAGGCCTGGCCGGAAAAACCGCCGGAAGGCTGGTGCACCATGATGCGGGCATTGGGCGTCGCGAAGCGCATGTCCTTGTGCCCGGCGCAGAGGAGCAGCGAGCCCATCGAGGCGGCCTGGCCGATGCACAGAGTCGAGACGGCCGGCTTGATGAACTGCATGGTGTCGTAAATCGCCATTCCCGAGGTCACGACGCCACCCGGCGAGTTGATGTAGAGGGCGATTTCCTTCTTCGGGTTCTCGGCCTCGAGGAAGAGGAGCTGGGCGCAGACCAGCGTCGCCATGGAATCCTCGATCGGCCCGGTGATGAAGATCACCCGCTCCTTCAGGAGCCGCGAGAAGATGTCGTAGGCGCGCTCGCCCCGGTTGGTCTGTTCGACGACCATCGGAACGAGGTTCATCGCGGTTTCGATCGGGTGCTTCATGATACTGTCTCAGGATCGCGAGAAATTGGCGGGCTCGCCCGCCGAGAATCACCGGAGGGCCGTTTCCCCTAGATAGGGCCTCGCAACGCCGCTCCGCAACCCGTCCGTCCTGCCGGGCGGCTGCCGCCTTCCGGCGGGGTAAATGGTCAGGCAGGCATCGCTTCGACCCGGGTCGCGACCTTGCCGCGCTGCCGCTGGCGCGACGGCCGGCGGATGCCGCTCAGCCCCGTCCCCCGCTGGCGCTTTCGATGTCGGTCGCGTCCGGCGGGATCGGCCGGCCGTCGGCTTCGCTGGTGCCGTGGCGGGAGAGGTCGCTGTCGTCGCGGTCGCGCCCGGCCGTCTCGGCCGTCTCGGCCGTCCGGCCGTCGATCCTCGGGCGGTTCCTCGCCTCGTCGCGCAGCCGGATGGGCGGCGCCTTGCCGTCGCGCCCCTCGCCGAACCAGATGGTCATGTGCGGGAACGGGATCTCGATGCCCCGCTCGTCGGACATGCGCTTCACGATCTCGCGATAGGCCCGGCCGACGCCCCACTGGGTGCCCGGCTTGGTCATCACCCGGCCGCGCACGACGACCGCCGAATCACCCAGCTCGTTGACGCCCCACATGTCGAAGCCCGAGATCAGGTTCTCGCCGACATTGGTGCCCTTCAGCTCCTCGAAGGCGTCGACCATCATCGCCTTCACGTCCTCGACGTTCTCGCGATAGGCGACGCCGATGTCGGCGACGTAATAGGCGAAGTCCTTCGAGAAGTTCGCGACCTGGTCGACCGAGGAGAACGGGATCAGATACCAGGTGCCGTCGACGCTCCTCAGGCCGACGGAGCGGACCGTCAGCTGCTCGACGACGCCGGACACGCCGTTGAGCTCGACGACGTCGCCCTCGTTCATGGCGTTCTGGATCTGGATGAAGGCGCCGGTGATGATGTCCTGGACGAGCTTCTGGGCGCCGAAACCGATGGCGAGGCCGACGACGCCGGCACCGGCGAGGAGCGGCGCGATGTCGATGCCGATCTGCGACAGCACCAGCATCGAGATGACCACGATGAGGGTGATGGTGAAGGCGTTGCGGAAAAGCGAGAGCAGCGTGCGTTCGCGCGCCGTCGGCACCTTGCCGTAGTTCGGATTGAGCCGGTATTCGATCCAGGACGAGACGCCGAGATAGATCGCGACGGCGACGACCACGATGAGCAGCGCGCCGAGGAAGCCCGACACGATGGTCTGGCCTGTGTTCGAGGCGAACCAGGTCCCGAACCGCGAGATTTCCCACGAGTCGAAAATGTAGGTGACGACGACGAGCACCACCACGATGCTGAAGATCGTCAGGAGCTTCGGCACGAAGCCGTTGAGCCGGCGTTCGAGCAGCGGCAGGCGATATTTCAGCTCCTGGGGGATGGTGACACCATGGGCGATCATCCGCGACAGGACGGAGAAGAGCAGGCCGCCCAGCGCCATCGCGGCGACCGACTTGCCGGCGGCGACGGCGACGAAGGAGAGGCCGTCCTCCGGGCTCTGCAGCCAGACCACGAAGAGCGAGATGGCCGCGACGATCGCCAGCACCCACCAGATCTGGCCGACGAGGGCGTGGACGAAGGCGCGGAAGCTGGTGTCGCCGTTCTTCCTCGCCCGCTTCAGCCGCTCCCGGACGACGCCGCGATTCTTCAGGATGAGCCCGACGGCAAGGCAGAGCGAGCCGAAGGCGACGATGAACTGGGTCGCCGCCGCGGCCGCCTGAGTCGAGGCCCACTGGACGATCGGCGCGACGAACAGGAACGTGTAGCCGAGGATCGAGACGAGACGGGAGATCCAGAAATACCAGTAGCTCGCCTGCCGGTTGGAGAAGGGCGTGAGGCGCAGCGCCGGATAGTTCGGGGCGACGAAGGCGGACAGCCCGACCTTGATCATCTCGACGAGCAGGAAGGCGTTGAGGAACAGCGCCTGGGCGAAGATCGGCCGGACGCCGTTGTAGAGGGTGGCGACGAGATAGCCGCACGCCCAGCTGACGAGCACGACGAAGGCCTCGATCAGGCCGGACAGGACGAGATAGGCGAGCTTGCTGATCGGCCCGGCATGCTCGGCTCGGTGCGCGAGGCGCGAAAAGATCCCCCGTTCGAGATAACGTCCGAGGAAGAGGATCGCAAAGACCGCCAGCGCGACCAGCGCGACGGGGAGGATCGCCTGCAGGATGCTCGGAATGTCGATGGATCGCGCGCCCGAGAGCATCTCCACCGACAGGTTGATGTACTGCGGCACCTCCTGGAAGCTCTCGACGACCGCGCCGATCACCATGCGGCTGTATTCGGCGACCCGGCCGGGAAGCGAGCGAACGATCTCGGCCGGCTTGTCGGCGTTCTCGGGCGCCGTCTTGCCCGCATCGCCGTTCGCCGGCGCCTCGTAGGCGGCGGCCTTCAGCGATTCGACGAGCTTCTTCCGGGTGTCGTCATTCTCGAGGATCTTGATCAGATCGTCGAGGGAAGGCTCGTCCGCCTTCGCGTCGGTCTTGGTCTCGGCCGGCGCCGAGGACCCGCCCGACAGCCCCGGGAGCGACTGGGCGCTGGCCGCCAGCGGCAGGAAGGCGAGGAACAGCAAGACGACTGCGGCGAAGGGGGCCGACAGGCGACGAGCGGCGGCGTGACGCGGGCTGCGAGAATTCATGGGTCTCGGGAAGTCTTCTCGAAGGGGCTGATCGGATGCGCAACGGCCATGCGGCATTCGGGGCCGTCCGGCATGTGGCGCTCGCCAAGCGAGGGCGGTCGAGGACGCCGCCTATCGCCGACGCCTTTGACGACAGTGGGGCAGCCTCGCCGATCGCCAAAGAAAAAGGGCCGGGATGAGCCGGCCCTCGGATATTGTCAGCGTCCGGACAGCGCGATGCCGGATCGGCGCGCCCCCGTTCCGGGACCCGGCCCGCTCGGGCGCGGGCCGGTCGCGGCGTCAGGCGCGCCGGAACGTCACGCCTCGTCCGTTGCCTCCGCCTCGGCCTCGTCCTCGGCCATCAGCTCTTCCTTGGTGACGGTCTTGTCGGTCACCTCGACCTGGCCGAGCAGATGGTCGACGACCTTCTCCTCGTAGAGCGGCGCGCGGATGCTCTGGATCGCCTCGGGGTTCTCCTGGAACATCTTGAGGATTTCCTGCTCCTGCCCGGGGTAGCGGCGCATCTGCTCGAACAGCGCCCGCTGCATTTCGTCCTCGCCGACCTCGACGCCGGCCTTTTCGCCGATCTCGGACAGGACGAGGCCGAGGCGGACGCGGCGCTCGGCGAGCTTGCGATAGTCGGTGCGCGCCTTCTCCTCCGTCGTATCCTCGTCCTCGAAGGTCTTGTTGTTCTCGGTCAGCTCGCGCTGGACCTGGTTCCAGATGTTGGTGAACTCGGCCTCGACCAGCTTCTCGGGAAGCGCGAAATCGTATTCCTTGTCGAGCGCGTCGAGCAGCTGGCGCTTGACCTTTTGGCGGGTCGCCATGCCGTACTGGCTCTGGATCTGGTCGCGGACGATCTCCTTGAGCTTGTCGAGGGATTCCAGCCCGAGCTTCTTCGCCATCTCGTCGTCGATGGCGGTGTCGGCCGGCGCCTGCACCGCCTTCACCGTGACGTCGAAACTCGCGGCCTTGCCGGCCAGATGCTCGGCGCCGTAGTCATCGGGGAACGACACGTCGACCGTCTTCTCCTCGCCGGCCTTGGCGCCGACGAGCTGGTCCTCGAAGCCCGGGATGAACCGGCCCGAGCCGATGACGAGGTCGGCAGCTTCCGCCGTACCGCCCTCGAAGGCCTCGCCGTCGATCTTGCCGACGAAATCGATCGTGACCTTGTCGCCCTTCTCGGCGGCGCCGTCCTTTTCCTCGTAGGTGCGGGCGTTCTCGGCGATCCGCTCGACCTGCTCGTCGACCTCAGCGTCGGAGACCTCGACGATCGGCCGCTCGATCTTGATGCCGCTCGTGTCCTTCAGGTCGAAGTCCGGCAGCGTCTCGTAGGAAAGGGTGAACTTGAAATCGCTCTCGCCGCTGAGGACCTTGTCGGCCTCCTTCTCGTCCTCGGTCATCGCGATCTCGGGGCGCATCGCGGCGCGCTCCTTGCGGTCGGCGATGATCGAGTTGGGCGTCTCGGTCAGGATCTGGTTGACGATCTCGGCCATCAGCGACTTGCCGTACATCTTGCGCAGATGGGAGACGGGGACCTTGCCCGGCCGGAAACCCTTCAGCTGCACCCTGTCCTTGGCCTCGAAGAGGCGGGTCTGAAGGCGCGCCTCAAGGTCCGAGGCGGGCACGACAATCTCGATCTCGCGCTTCAGGCCCTCGGCCTTGGTCTCCGTAACCTGCATTCTGAACTACCTTCTCGATCCTGTTGTGCTGCACGGGCCGGCCCGCATCGATCGAAGGCCTGGCCGAGCGCAATCTCGTTGAATTCGGCAAATGGTGCGGGTGGAGGGACTTGAACCCCCATGCCTCTCGGCGCTTGGACCTAAACCAAGTGCGTCTGCCAATTCCGCCACACCCGCGAGGCGCGTCAGCCGCGGACGTCACGAAGCGCGCGCCTCTATATCACCGGCCATCCTGGCACGAAAGGGGCAAAACCGCCGGGTTCCGACGGCGTTTTCCGCGTTCTCGCGGCGCCGGCCGGACAGCCGGCGGCGGCGACGGACCGCGGGCACCGCCCCCAGCATAAGGCAGGTTTCGTGACTTATTGCTTACCGACCGGCCGTCCACCGCGTCGGCTCATGGGGGCCAACCATCTGGATTTCCTCGGAGAATTCCAATTTATGTTGCGATGCACAATCCGCATTGCAGCCATGCAGCCCGGCCTCTACCGGCAGAGGCCGGGCGGGCATACTTTGCAACTCAACAGAGGGCGGGCGCCACGGCGCCGTCCCCAGAGGCTGAAGCGAAATTATCGAAAGGAGGTTCGTCATGAACCTTGTCCGCTCATACCAGAACTGGCGCCGCTACCGCGAGACCGTCTCCGAGCTGAACCGTCTGTCGCAGCGCGAACTCGCCGACCTCGGCATCGCCCGCACCGACATCCCGGCCGTCGCCCGCCGCACCGTCATCTGAGTTCTTCGCATTCCGCCGCGGCCATCCTCCTCCCAGGCCAAGGCGGGAAACGGTCTGCCAACCTCCTCCCAACCGGCAGACCATCCGATGCAGCCCGCCGGATCCTCCCTCCGGCGGGCGCATTCGGGGCACTTCGGAGGACAAGAAAGTTTCAGGGTTTCGCCAAGGCCATCCTCCTCCCAGGCCAAGGCGGAAAACGGTCTGCCAACCTCCTCCCAACCGGCAGACCATCCAATGCAGCCCGCCGGATCCTCCCTCCGGCGGGCTCATTCCGGACCCTTCGGAGGACAAGTAAGTTTCAGGGTTTCGCCAAGGCCATCCTCCTCCCAGGCCAAGGCGGAAAACGGTCTGCCAACCTCCTCCCAACCGGCAGACCATCCAATGCAGCCCGCCGGATCCTCCCTCCGGCGGGCTTCGTCGTTTCCAAAGCCGATTTCACCAAGCAGCGGCGGTGTTTCCCGCCTCGGCCGCCTTTGTCGGCCGCACCGCATGCGAGGAACGGCCGCCTCGGCCCTGTGGTCCTCCGCGTCGCCCTGCCTTTTTGCCCCGACGCACCGCCCTTTTTGAAAACCGATTCCGATTGTGCGGCCGATGCGGTAGACAGGCGGCATGTCAGAAGCACCCATCCACGTCGTCGGCGGCGGCCTTGCCGGTTCCGAAGCCGCCTGGCAGATCGCCCAGGCCGGCCTGCCCGTCATCCTTCACGAAATGCGCCCGGTGCGCGGCACCGAGGCCCACAAGACCGACGGGCTCGCCGAGCTCGTCTGCTCGAACTCCTTTCGCTCGGACGACGCGACGGCGAATGCCGTCGGCGTCCTGCACGCCGAGATGCGCCTCGCCGGCTCGCTGATCATGGCGACCGCCGACCGGCACCAGGTGCCGGCCGGCGGGGCGCTGGCCGTCGACCGCGAGGGCTTTTCCGCCGCCGTCTCCCAGGCGCTCGCCGAGCATCCGCTGGCCACGATCGAGCGGGGCGAGGTCGAAGGCCTGCCGCCGCAGGAGTGGGGCACAACCATCGTCGCCACCGGCCCGCTGACCGCCCCCTCGCTCGCCGAGGCGATCCGTGCGGCGACCGGCGCCGACGCCCTCGCCTTCTTCGACGCGATCGCACCGATCGTGCATTTCGATTCGATCGACATGGACAAGGCGTGGTTCCAGTCGCGCTACGACAAGGTCGGCCCCGGCGGCACCGGCAAGGACTACGTCAACTGCCCGCTCGACCGCGAGACCTACGAGCGCTTCGTCGCCGCCCTCGCCGAGGGCGACCGGACGGAATTCAAGGAATGGGAAGGCACGCCCTATTTCGACGGCTGCCTGCCGATCGAGGTGATGGCCGAGCGCGGGCCCGAGACGCTGCGCCACGGCCCGATGAAGCCGATGGGCCTCACCAATGCGCATCAGCCTGACGTCAAGCCCTACGCCGTCGTGCAGCTTCGCCAGGACAATGCCCTCGGCACGCTCTACAACATGGTCGGCTTTCAGACGAAGCTGCGCTACGGCGCGCAGGCCGACATCTTCCGGATGATCCCGGGCCTGGAAAACGCCGAATTCGCGCGGCTCGGCGGCCTCCACCGCAACACCTATCTGAACTCGCCGGTGCTGCTCGATCCGACCCTTCGGCTCAGGGCGCGGCCGCATCTGCGCTTCGCCGGCCAGATCACCGGCTGCGAGGGCTATGTCGAATCGGCCGCCGTCGGGCTGATGGCCGGGCGCTTCACCAGCGCCGAGCGCCGGGGAAGGACGCTTCACGCCCCGCCGGACACGACGGCGACGGGCGCGCTGCTCGCCCACATTACCGGCGGCCACCTCGCCCATGAGGAGGATGGCGGCAAGCGCTCCTTCCAGCCGATGAACGTCAATTTCGGCCTGTTCGCGCCCCTCGAGCCGGGCGCCATCCAGAAGCCGGAGGGCCAGAAGCGGTTCCGCGGCAAGGAAAAGGCCGCGGCGAAGAAAAGCGCCCTGTGCCGCCGGGCGCTCGCCGACTTCGCCGCATGGCTGGAGCGCGCGCCGGACACGGCGCTCGCCGCCGAATAGGCCGCCGCTCCGGCGCGGGCCGCCGGCAGGTCATTGCCAGTCGGCGGCGCGCAGGAAGAGGTCGAACTGGAGATAGGTGAGCGAGCCGTCCTCGCTCTGGGTCAGGCGGCGGACCGCAAGACGCAGATGCCGGCCCGCCTCGCTCGTCGCCTCGACCACCGGCATGGCGACGTCCTGCGGCTGGGCCTCGAAGATCGAGCCCGGCAGCCGGTCGATCGCTGCGCCGAGCGGGAAGCGGTCCTCGATGCCGCCGCGCCGGACGACGAGATCCGTCTTGACGAGGGACAGGCCGACACCGCCCGGATCACCTGCCGCGCCGCCGGCTCCGTCACCCGTCACCGGCTCGCCGCCCTGGCGCGGCAGCGCCCGCCGGTCGAGCAGCGCCCGATCATATCCGCCGACGTCGATCTCGGCCGGCTTCAAGGCCGTGAAGCCGCGCGCGGCGACGTCCGCCCAGTCCGTGAGACCCGCCCCGACGCCGGTCGAGACCACCTCGACGGCACGATCCGGTTCGCTTCGCAGCGCGGCGTCCAGCCGCTCGGCGAGTTCCGGATCGAGATAGGGCTTAAGATCGCCGAGGCGGCCTGCCTCGTCGAGCGCATAGAGGCGGGAACGCAGGCGCGTCCGATCCTCGCTGCGACGATCCATCTGGCGCACCGCGATCACGTCGGAACCCGGCACGCGGGAGCCGAACTCGGCAACGATCCGCGCCACCTGGCTCCGCGCCGTCACGCCCGCGGCCCCCAGGGGGCCGAAGGCCGACAACGCCAGCAGCACCACCGGGATCGCCGCCATGACGCGGATGTCTCCCCGTGCCCGGGGCAGCGCCTGGCTCGATAGGACGAGAGCCGCGGCGAGAATCGCGAGGGCGACGTAGTAGCGCTCGATGGTGACGCCCTCGGCATTTATCCGGATGCCGATGCCGATCGCCGCGAGCACCAGCGGCACGCCAAGGAGAAACGGCCAGAGCCGGGCGAACAGGCGCGTCGGCGGCGGACCGCCGTCGAGAAACGGTGCCGCCGCGATCCTGAGCGACAGGACGAACAGGGCGTCGAAGGTGACGATCCAGCCGATCTCGTTCTTCGGCAGCGTGCCGCTGACGGCGATCTTCGCGGCGTAGAGATGCAGGATCGCGGCGGTGGCGAGGGCCAGCGGCACCGCCACCCAGTCGACGAGCAGCCGCACGCCGCCGACCAGCCGGTCGGAGCCGGTCTCGGGCCGCTCCTCGAAGTCGCGCGGCAGGCGCCCCATGGCAAAGAGCGGCCCGACGAGGGTGAAGGCGGTGATCCAGATGTGCTCGTAGGCCTGCGAACTCAGCCCCACCTCGAAGAGGTAGCGGACCATTTCGAGGATCGCCGAGAGCCCGAGCACGAAGAGCAGCACCGACACGAAACCGAGCGTCGCGCCGACGGCGGCCCACAGGCTGAAGGTCCAGAAGCGGGCTGGACCGCCTCTGCCGACATAGGGCACGAGCGGGATCGCGAAGGTCAGCGCGGCAGCGAGTGCTGGCAGGTGGCTGTCGCTGCGGCCGCCGGAATAGATCGCCACGGCGGCGACGGCGAGCGTCACGAAGGCGAGGATCTGCGCCGAGAGCCGCGGCCACCCCCGCGCCTCGGCCGCGAGCGTCGCGGCGACCGAAGCGGCGGCGCCGCCATAGAGGGCCCCGAGCAGCCAGACGAGCCCCTGCCGATCGGGAATGTCGTATCCCGCGGCGGAGAGATTGCTGACGAGGGAAAAGACGACAATCGCGAGCGATCCGGCCGGAAAGCGCAGGATCGCGGTCTCGGCACCCCTGGCGAGCGAGGCGGCGGCACGAGAGAACCAGCCCCTCCAGCGCCGCCGCGGCGGTTCCCCTGACACTTCCTGCATGCCGCGATCGGTCTCCTGTCGGGCGTTGTCGGGATCGTCCCCCGCTGCCGCGCGACGGCAAGGACGGCACGCCTTCGATGCGAGCGCCCCGGCCGCCCGCCCGCCGTCGGGGCGGCCGGCGTTCCCCGCCATCGTCCGGCCGGCTCGCCGGCGGTCTCAGCGGCGCATCGCCCGCCAGAAGGAAAAGACCTTACGCGGCGCCGAGAGGTCGGGAGCGGTGTGGAGAACGGATGCGCCGGCTCGTTCGATACGGTCGAAATATGGCGTTGCAAGGAGCGCCGGCAGGAAGACCGATCTGAGGTCCTTCGGCAGCGCCTCGAGATGCCGTCGTGCCACACCCGCATGTTCCCGGCCGAAGGCGAGCATCGCGCCCACCGCCCGCAGCGACGGCGCTTCCTCGCCGGCGATCAGCTGTTCGGCGGTGCAGCCGGCGGCGGCGAGGATGTCGGCCGGGACGTATGCCTGCCGCCGCGCCCGGTGGATCGGCAGGAGCCTCAGAACGCCCGCCGCCGTCTGGGCCACCCCGGCGTGGCCGGCGGCGTCGGCGATCGCGTCGGCCGCGTCGCGCGAGACGATGGTCGCGGCGAGCACGATCAGCGTCGAGGCTGTCTCGCCGGCATAGGCCTCGAAGTCCTGCCTCGTCGGCATCGGATCGTCGTAGAGGTCGAAGATCCGCGCTTCCAGCATGCGGTCGAAGGCGGCGCCGGGCAGCCGGTGCCGGGCGATGGCCTCGATCAGCCGGCTCGCCACCGGATGGCCCGCCGCCCCGCCGCCCGGCACTTCGCCCGGCCCGCCCGTCTCTGTGCCTGTGCCTGTGCCTGTGTTCGGCGACGGCTCCCCGGCGGTGCCCGGTGCCGTTGCGGCGATGGCGTCGCGCCACCACTGCAGCCGGATCTCGCCGGGAAGCGGTTGGCTGACCTGGTCGCGCACCCGCGCGACCTCGACGTTGAAGGCGTAGAGAGCCGCGAGATCGGCGCGCGCGGCCGGCGGCGCGAAGGCGAGCGACAGCGCCCGGTCGGGATCGCCGGTCTCGACGATGTTGCGGCAGGCATCAGGGTCGCTCGCAGCCATCCGGTCGTCTCGCTGAGTTTCGTCGCCTGAACAAGACCGGCGATCGCCCCGAATGGTTCCCGCAGCGGTTTCGCCGATAGTTTGTCGCGTCGGTCCGGCCCGTGGCGAAGCCGGCAATCCGCCTGAGGCGGCGGCGCTCAGTCCACCGCGACGAGGGCCGCGCCGACAGGCCGGCCCTCCGACAGCATGACGTTGAAGGTCCTGACGGCGGCGCCCGTCGACATCGGGTCGCAGGAAATCCCCGCCCGCTTCATCCGCTCCCTCAGCCCCGCGGGCAGGCGCCGGATGTCGGGGCCGGTGCCGAACAGGAGAAACTTGATCTCCTCCTCGAACACCATGTCGAGCCGCTCGCCGGAAAACGGCTCGCCGATCGAGGCCGACCAGCCGTAGATGCCGGATGGCAGGCAGAGGATCGAGCCGCGATGCGACATCGAGGCGAAGCGGAAGCCGCCATTGCCATAGGCCTCGATCGGAGCGCGGCCCGGAAAATGGGCCTCGCGGATCTCGATTCCCTTGGGCATGGGCTCATGCCCGCCCGGCATTGATCGTCGTGCGCTCCGTCGGATCCTCGGCCTCGGCCTTCTCCGCGTCGTCCGCCGCCTTGGCGGCGGCGGCCGCATCGGTCGGCCGCAGCTTGAAGAAGATCAGGATCGGTGCCGCGACGAAGATCGACGAGAAGGTGCCGATGACCACGCCGAACAGCATCGAGGCGACGAAGGAGCGGATCACCTCGCCGCCGAAGACGAACAGCGCGGCGAGCGCCAGGATCGTCGTCGCCGAGGTCATGGTGGTACGCGACAGCATCTCGTTGTCGGAGAGGTCGAGCAACTGGCCGAGCGGCATCTTCTTGAAGCGCCGCAGATTCTCGCGCACCCGGTCGTAGATGACGACGGTGTCGTTGAGCGAGTAGCCGACGATCGTCAGGATCGCCGCCACAGTCGACAGGCTGACGTCGAGCTGCGTCACGGTGATGAAGCCGAGCGTCAGGATGACGTCGTTGACCGTGGCGACGATGGCGCCGACGGCGAACTGCCATTCGAAGCGCAGCCAGACATAGATCAGGATGGCGACCAGCGAGGCGAGGACGCCGATGATCGCCGCCCAGGCGAGCTCGCCCGACACCGTCGGCCCGACCACCTCGGTACGGCGGACGTCGTAATCGGCGGCGACGGCCTTGCTGGCCGTGTCGACCAGCGCCTGCTGCGAGGAATCGGAGACGTCGCCCGCAGAACCGATGCGGATCAGCGCCTCGCGGTTGGTGCCGAATTCCTGCACCTGAGGATCGGCGATGCCGGCGGCCGAGAGCCGCGAGCGCAGATCGCCGATGTCGGCCTCACCCTGCTTCGCCTGGACTTCGATCAGCGTGCCGCCGGTGAAGTCGATGCCGAAATTCGGGCCGATGGCGAAGAGCGAGACGATCGAGGCGAGGCAGAGCGCCATCGACAGGCCGAAGATCTTCAGCCGCACCTTCATGAAGGGAATGCGGGTGACTTCCGGCACGAGCCGGAAGTAGCCGCGGGGAAGTTCGCGCGGGCGGCGGCGCCGCACCCACTCGGCCACCAGCCAGCGGGTCAGGGTGAAGGCCGTGAAGACGGTGGTGAGGATACCGATGGCGAGGGTGACGGCAAATCCGCGGACCGGGCCGGAGCCGAGGAAGAACAGCACGACCGCGGCGATCAGCGTGGTGATGTTGGCGTCGAGGATCGTCGCCAGCGCCTTCTGGAAGCCGATGTCGATCGCCTGCACCACCGAGCGGCCCTGCCGCCGCTCGTCGCGGATACGCTCGTAGATCAAAACGTTGGAATCGACCGCCATGCCGATGGTGAGCACGATGCCGGCGATGCCGGGCAGCGTCAGCGTCGCGCCGATCACCGTGAGGACGGCAAACAGCAGGACGACGTTCACGGCGAGCGCGATATTGGCGATGATGCCGAGGAAGCCGTAGGCCGCGAGCATGAAGACGACGACGGCGATGGCGCCGATCACCCCGGCGATCTCGCCGGCGGCGATCGAATCGGCGCCGAGGCCCGGCCCGACCGTCCGCTCCTCGATGATGTCGAGCGTCGCCGGCAGGGCGCCGGCGCGCAACAGCACCGCGAGGTCGTTGGCGCTCTGGACGGTGAAGGAGCCCGAGATCTGCGCCTGGCCGCCGAGGATCGCCGTGCGGATCACCGGCGCCGACAGCACCTTGTTGTCGAGGACGATGGCGAAGGGCTTGCCGACATTCGCCTGGGTGACGCGGCCGAAGCGCTGGGCGCCCTGGCTGTCGAAGCGGATGTTGACCACCGGCTCGTTGGTCTGCTGGTCGAAGCCGGCCTGGGCGTCGGTCAGGTTCTCGCCCGAAACCATGACCTGGTTCTTGACGAGCACCGGGCGCGCCGGCGTGTCGGTGGTGTAGAGAAGCGTGGCACCCGGCGGCACCCGGCCGCCACGGGCGGCCTCTTCCGGATTGCCGCTCTGGTCGACGAGCTGGAAGGTCAGCTTGGCGGTCTGGTTGAGCAGGTCCTTCAGCCGCTGCGGATCGCCGAGGCCGGGCACCTGCACCATGATCCGGTCGTCGCCCTGGCGCTGGATGACCGGCTCGGTGGTGCCGAGCTCGTCGACGCGGCGCCGCACCACCTCGATCGACTGCGTCACCGCCGTCGAGACGCGGTATCGGACGCCCTCGTCGGTGAGCGATGCGGTGAGGACGCCCGGCTGCGGATCGGCGAGCGCCACCTCGGAGACCGCGCCGCCGGAGAGAAGGCCGCTCGAGATCGACTGGGTCAGCGGCCGCAACGCCTCCCGCGCCGCGTCGGCCTGCGCCGGATCGCGAAGCCGCACGGTGACCGTGCGCTCGTTCGCCGAGATCGCCGAATAGCCGATGCGCTCGTTGCGCAGCAGCTGGCGGACCTCGTCCTGCACCGCCTGCAGCCGCTCCTTGATCAGCGAGTCGCGGTCGATCTGCAACAGGATGTAGGAACCGCCCTGCAGGTCGAGGCCGAGGGTCACCGACCTGTTCGGCCAGAATTCCGGCAGGGAATCGGTGACGTTGCGCGGCAGAACGTTCGGCGCGGCGTAGACGAGTCCGACGAGGACCGTCAGCCAGATCAGAATCGTCTTCCAGCGCGAGAAATAGAGCATGGCGGTCTCGGAAGGTTCGGACCTCGCGCCCTGCTCAGGTCCGGTTTCAGCATGTTTCGCCGACGGGCCGCGATGGCGGCTGAAGACGGCGATTCTACGTCAGGATCTGACGTTCATTCAAGCAATTGACTATTTGTTGTTCGCCGCCGCGGGCTCGCCCTTGACGCGCACCTCGCTGACCGTGCCCTGCACGACGCGCACGCGCACCTGGTCGGAGATCTGCACTTCGAGTTCGCCGTTGTCGAGCACCTTGGTGACCTTGCCGACGATGCCGCCGCCGGTGACGACCGTGTCGCCGCGCCGGATGTTCTTCAGCATCTCCTCCCGCCTCTTCATCTGCGAGCGCTGCGGCCGGATGATGAGGAAATACATGATCGCGAAGACCGCGATGAACGGGAGAATACTGATCAACAACTCGCTCCCGCCGCCGGCCGGAGCACCGGTCTGGGCGAAAGCCTCGGAGACGAACATCATCAACCTCGCGTGTAGAGTGTTATGCTTCGCACGTGGCGGCCAAGGGACACGCCAAAAGTCGCACGAAACGCGGCGGCAGGCCCGCCGCGACGTGGCCGCAATATACGAACGACCTAGGCCAATGCAACAAGCCGCGACAATTGCCGCGCGTCGCGGCCGCGCCTATGACGTCGGTTGCGCCGCGGGCACCGCCGCCCGAGCCCGCCCCGGGTCGGCGCGACCGGCCTCCAAGCGGCGCGCGCGAAATTCTATCGACGGATCGACGATGACGCATGTGAACGAAGACGAAGACGGCGCGCTCCGCCGGATCGCCGCGAGCCTCGAACAGATCGCTTCGAGCCTCGCGCGGCTGGCCCCGCGCCCGGCGCCGGAGCCGGACTTCGCCGCGGCGGACTGCTTCGTCTTCGAGCCCTCGCTCGGCCTCAAGCCGGTCGAGCGGGTGAACCGCGTGCCGATCGTGCTTCTGAAGGGGATCGACCGCTCGCGCGACATCCTGTTCGACAACACGCTGCGCTTCGCCACCGGCCTTCCCGCCAACAACGCGCTGCTCTGGGGTGCCCGCGGCATGGGCAAGTCGTCGCTGGTCAAGGCCGTGCACGCGGCGGTGAACGAAGCGACGGTGCGCGACGGCCACCCTCCCCTCAAGCTCGTCGAAATCCCGCGCGAGGACATCGCACATCTGCCGGGCCTGATGCAGATGCTGGTCAGGGCGGCCTTTCCCATCCTCCTCTTCTGCGACGACCTGTCCTTCGATCACGACGACACCGCCTACAAGTCGCTGAAGGCGGCGCTCGAGGGCGGCGTCGAGGGGCGGCCGGACAACGTCCTGTTCTACGCGACGTCGAACCGCCGCCATCTCCTGCCGCGCGACATGATCGAGAACGAGCGCTCGACGGCGATCAATCCGGGCGAGGCGGTGGAGGAGAAGGTGTCGCTCTCCGACCGCTTCGGCCTTTGGCTCGGCTTCCACAACTGCAGCCAGGACCAGTATCTCGCGATGATCGACGGCTATGTCGAGGCCTATGGCCTGGCGAAGCTGGTCGCGCCGGACGACCTGCGACGGCAGGCGCTGGAATGGGCGACGACCCGCGGCAGCCGCTCCGGCCGGGTCGCCCACCAGTTCATCATGGACCTTTCCGGACGGCTCGGCCGGCCGCTGCGCGCCGAAGCGGGCGCCGATGTCGGCTCCCGCCGACGCGACTGACCGGCCGCCGTGCAGTCGGTCATGACCGCTCGGCCACAAAGGCCGGCACATCGCGCACGGTTCCGACAGCCCCAAACAGATCGGGCCGCCCCTGGGGCGGCCCGCTCGCATCCGGCGATGTCGCAAACGTCACCTTGGCGGCAGACCCGGCCGATCGGCGATCGACCGGGCGTGCCGGCGCTCCTCAGAGCGTGCCGTTGCGCTGCTGGATCATCATGAAGGTGTCGAAGGTGTATTCCGACAGCTGCGCCCAGAGATAGGCGTCGCGCTTGAAGGCGAGCTGGTTGTCGTAGATTTCCTTGAAGCTCGCATTCTTCGCCGAGACGTCGGCATAGACTTCCTTCGCCGCGTCGTAGGAGGCCTGCATGATCTCCTGGCTGAAGGCCCGCAGCTGCGCGCCCTGGTCGACGAGGCGGCGGATCGCCGGCGGGTTCTTGAAGTCGTAGGAGGCCAGCATGTCGCCGTTGGTCGCCTGGGCGGCGGTCTTCAGCAGCGACTGGTACTTCTTCGGCAGCCCCTCGAACTTGTCCTTGTTGATGAAGACGGCGACGGTCGGCCCGCCTTCCCACCAGCCCGGATAGTAGTAGTAGGGCGCGACCTTGACGAAGCCGAGCTTCTCGTCGTCATACGGGCCGACCCACTCGGCACCGTCGATGACGCCCTTCTCCAGCGAGGGATAGATGTCGCCGCCGGCGATCTGCTGCGGCACGACGCCGAGCTTCGACATGATCTGGCCGGCGAGACCGGCGATGCGGAACTTCAGCCCCTTCAGGTCGTCGAGCGTGTTGACTTCCTTGCGGAACCAGCCGCCCATCTGGACGCCGGTATTGCCCGCAGGAAAGCCCACGAGGCCCTGCGTGGCATAGAATTTGTTCATCATGTCGATGCCGCCGCCGTAATAGTGCCAGGCGTTGGTCTGGCGGGCGTTCAGGCCGAAGGGAATGGCCGCGCCCATGGCGTAGGTCACGTCCTTGCCGACATAGTAGTAGGGCACGGTGTGGCACATCTCGACCGTTCCCGAGGAAACGGCATCCGCCGCCTGCAGGCCCGGGACGATCTCGCCGGCGGCGAAGACCTGGATGTCGAAATTGCCGTCGGTCGCCTCGCGCACGTATTTGGCGATTGTCTCGCCGCCGCCGTAGATCGTGTCGAGCGACTTCGGAAAGGACGAGGTCAGGCGCCAGGTGATCTTCTCGTTCTCCTGGGCAATCGCCGGCGCGGCGAGCGTGGAGGCTGCCGCGGCGCCGGCGCCGATGCCTGCCTTGGTGATGAATGTACGACGATCCAAAATGAAACTCCTCCCAAGTGTCGGTGCCTCCGGCCTCGCCGGCACGAAGGTCGCGGCGGGTCGATCCATCCCGCGGCGGTCTTTGTGTTTAGCTTTGCGAGGCGGCGATGAAAAGCCGCCGAGGCAATCGGGGCGCGTATTTCCAAAACGCCCGCGCCGCCGGCCGAGGGCGGCGCGGGGCATGAGTGGCGAGGGCACGGAGTCGGGGCGGCGGGGCTTTGCGGCCGCTGCGTCGCGGGCTATCTCGTCGGCGATGATCCCGAAAGGCAGCGCCATGTCCGCCAATCCCCCCCTCGTCGCGGTTCCGGCCGACGTCCGCGACTTCGAGAAGTATCGCTGGCATGCCAGCCCCGACACCTATCTCAAGGCCCTGGTGCGGGTCGCCGGCGCGGTGCCGGTCATCGTCCCGGCGATGATCGGCGAGATCGACCTTGCCGCCGTCCTCGACCGGGTCGACGGCGTGCTGACGACGGGCTCTGCCTCGAACGTCCATCCGGAACGCTACGGCGTCGAGCCGAGCCCGTCCTTCGAGCCGTTCGACCGCGACCGCGACGCGCTGACGGACGCACTGATCGGCCAGAGCCTCGCGCGCGGCCTGCCTCTCCTTGCGATCTGCCGCGGGCATCAGGAGCTCAACGTCGCCTTCGGGGGTACCCTGCAGACCGAGATCCAGGAACTCGACGGGCGGATGGACCATCGCGCCATCACCCACGAGGACCAGCGCGAGCGCTATGCGACGCGCCACGACGTCGCGGTTACCCCGGGCGGCCTCCTCGCCTCCGTGGTCGGAGCCGGGCCGATCCGCGTCAATTCCCTGCACCGGCAGGCGATCGACCGGCTCGGCGACGGCCTTGCGGTGGAGGCGACCGCTCCGGACGGGACGATCGAGGCGGTGTCGGTGCGGGGGGCGAAGAGCTTCGCGCTCGGCCTGCAGTGGCATCCGGAGTTCTGGGCAGAAAGCGACGCGCCGTCGGCGGCGATCTTCGAGGCGTTCGGCGCGGCCTGCCGGGCGCGCCGCGACGCCGGGCGCTGAGGAGCGCTCAGAGCGTCGTCAGGGCGCCGCCGAGAAGGCCGATGCCGATAAGGGTCAGGAGCGCTGCGCCGAGGAGTTCCAGAAGGTTGCCGACGAGGGCGGCGCGGCGGGCGTGGCGGCCGACGCGCTCGACGGCGCCCCGCGTCGCGACGGCAAGCGTCGCCAGCGCCGAAACGGTGATCGCCGTTCCGAGCGACATGGCGAGGACCGAGACGAGACCGCCGAGATAGAGTTCGTTCAGCAGCGCGAAGGTGAGGACGACGATCGCCCCGGCGCAGGGCCGCAGCCCGACCGAGAGGACGAGCGCAGCGGCGGACTTGAAGGTCAGCGGCTGGCGCAGCTGCACGGGGCTCGCAATGTGGGGCCGGCCGCAGTCGCAGTCATCGACGCCGGCATCGCAGACGACGTCCTTCCGGAACGCCGTCGCCGCGGGCATCACGGCCCTCCGCGGCTCAGCCGGCGCCGCGAAGGCGAGCGAGCCGGTGGGGCCGCCGGTCCGCTGCGCTGTGCGCGGCAGCAGCGCGGCCAGCCGGCGACCAGGATTGTAGGTGCGGCCGATCCGCAACGCGGCACGCAGGAGGAGGTAGAGCCCGAAGACGGTCACCATCGCGAAAGACGCGATCTCCAGCCAGTCGGTCGCGTCGGTCATCGAGATGCCGGTGCCGCGCAGCAGATACCAGCCGGCGCCGACGACGAGAATGGCGCTCGCCGCCTGGACGAGGGACGAGGCGACGGCAAGGACGATGCCGCGCTTCAGCTCCGCCCGGCTCGCCAGCATGTAGGACGAGATCACCGCCTTGCCGTGGCCGGGGCCGGCGGCGTGGAACACGCCGTAGGCGAAGGACAGGCCGACGAGGAAGACGAAGGCGCCCTGCCCGCGCTTCAGCCCAATCAGCGCCTCGCGCAGCGCCGAAAAGAATTCCCGCTGCTTTGCCGCGATTTCCAGGAACAGAGCCGAAAACATGCCGTTGCCCGGCGCGACGACCGGATCCGACGTGCCGATGCCGATCGAGGAGCGCGCCAGCGCCGGTTCGGCGGCAAGAAACGCAACGAAGAGCATCGCGGCAAGGATCAATGCGGGTGCGATGATCACGGATGGCCCGCCATCCGCCCGCGCCTTGCCGGACCGGCCGGTCACCCCGCGCACGAGACCTCCAGCCGCGTCGCGAGAATGTCCGCATAGGCGTTCGCCTGGTCCTGCGGCACGGCCTCGTCGGCGCCGATTCCGGCGATCGTGTTCATCCAGTTCTTCGCCGCCTCGTCCTCGTCGGGCACGTGCAGCTTCTTGCGGCAATTCGCCGGCAGGTCGACCAGCTGGAAATCGTCGGCGCCCTTGAAGTCGAAGGCGACGAAGAAGCTGTCGTCGAAATTCGACACCTTCACCTTGTGGCGCGAAAGATCAATCGGCTGTTTCAGCGGCATCTCGAAGAAGAAGATCAGCTGGCCGTCCTCGAACAGCGTGTGCATCCGCTCCGGCGGCACGAGATCGACGTCCTTGCCGTCCAGCTGGACGAAGGAATAGAAGCTCCATTCGGCGATCGACTTGCGGACCGTCTCGCCGACGGCGTCGAGTTCGTCCGGGTCGAGGGTGCCGTTGGCGTTCTTGTCGAAGTCGACGACGACGGAGGACGAGAACAATTCGTCCATGCGCCAGACGTTGCGGATCGCGGTCATCTCGCCGGCGGCGTTGCCGACGATCTCGACATGCGGCTCGACGAAGACGTGCGGATGGGCGTCGGCCGCCGAAGGGGCGGCGAACAGCGCGGCAAGACCCGCCAGCCAAGCGTTGCGACCTGCGATCACCGTGCCCCCCGTGGTTTCGACCCTCGTGCTGAAGCCGAGAAGAGTGGCCGAAGTGTGGATCGGATCCGCCACCGGCGGACCTCGCACGAAAAGCTTGCGCGGACCTCGATGTCCGAGCGCGCGCCGTGGGCTGCTGGCAGCCCTCACGCGTTCCGCTTGCGGGGGACAGGCGCGCCGCGTGGTCGCCGGCCGCAGCGACGCTTCACGGCTGGCGCGGCGGAGCCTGCGCGGACGCGACTGCGACGCACGCAGGAAGGCATCTCGGCGGCCGGTCCGGCGCGACGACGCCCCGGCCGGCCCGCCGGATCAGGGCCTATTGTTCGACATAGACCTGCGCGCCGACATGGACGCGGTCGTAGAGATCCTTGACGTCGGCGTTGCGCATGCGGAAGCAGCCGGCCGAGGCCGCCGAACCGATCGAGCGCGGCGAGTTCGTGCCGTGGATGCGGTAGGACGTCCAGCCGAGATTCATCGCCCGTTCGCCCAGCGGATTGTGCGGCCCCGGACCGACGGATTCCGGCAGGCTCGGCTTGTTCGCCCGCATGTCGGGGGTCGGAATCCAGGTCGGACGCGGCCGCTTCATCGACACCCAGCTGCGCCCGAACCACTGTTCGCTCGGCTTGCCGACGGCGATGTCGTATCGAAGCGCCCGGCCGTTGCCCGTCAGGAGATAGAGCTTTCGCTCGGAGGTGCGGATGACGATCGACCCCGGATCGGCCGCCGCGTCGAAGGCGACGTCCTGCGGCCCGGTTCCCTTGGCGAGGGCGGGCAGAGGTGCGGCCGAAAGAGCGACGGCGAAGAGGGCGGATAGGAGACGATGGCGCATGGCTCGACCGTGGCACGAGGAATCTGAACGACCGGTAAAGGGCACTTCGCGGTCATCATTGCGACAGGAGCGGGCTGCCTTCAACGCGGCAATCCCGCGCAAGGCCGTCCCGCGCAAGGCCATGGCGGCGCCCCGCTCGGCCGGAAGGGGGCCGGCCCGGCCGACGCGGCCGGCCGGCGGGCGCCGGGCTCACTTCAGCTTCGCCATGCCGAGCGGCACGGCAAATTCCTCGCACCAGATCCAGACCTCGTCGTAGCCCGTCACGTCGAGGCTCGCCGGGATGTCGTAGGACTGGGCGCCCTCGTCGCTCTTTAGCGGCGCGAGCTGCGCCCTCGGGTCGTAGCCGCCCTTGCCGAGCGCGACCTTGGGGTCGGGCGCCCCGTCGAAGGAAAAGTCCGGGCCGAGCATCAGCACGGCGCGGCCCGCCTGCCGCTCGATCGTCACCGTCCCCGAGGCATCGTGGCCGTTGACGCCGGTGAACCGGCCGGAGCTCAGCGCCTCGGCCCGGGCGGGCAGCGCGGCCATGAGGAGCAAGGGGGAGACGGCGGCGGCACGGCGCAGCCGACGCGCGACTTCTCTCGAGACGATCACGGATCTCTCTCCTGGAAGAACTGCCCCAGGGAGAGTTTCGCATGAAAGCCGCGGTTTGAAACGGGTGTCGCGCAAAAATTCCGGCGCGCCCTCACGCCACGCGGTCGGAACGCGCGGCACCGGAATTGCCCGGCTTATGAAGGTCCGCGTCGCCGCTCCGCCGATTGCACTTCTTGAACCATTCGGCGAGGAAATCGACGAACACGCGGACCCGCGCCGGCAGGTGGCGCCGATGCGGAAAAACGGCGTAGATGCCGGCCTCGCTCGACATGTATTCGTCGAGCACCGTCACCAGGCGCCCGGCCTCGAGGTCCTCGCGGACGACGAAGGAGGGGCTCAGTGCGAAGCCGAGACCGGCGAGCGCCGCGGCACGCACGGTCACCGGGCTGTTCGCGGTGAACTGGCCGGAGACGTTCACCGAGATCTGCTCGCCCGATTCGGGGTCCTTGAACATCCAGACCGAGAACATCCGGGAATTCGAATCGATCACCGCCGGAAAGTCGACGATCTCGCTCGGATGCGCCGGCCGGCCGACGCGTGCCAGAAGCTCCGGGCTCGCGACGATGGCGAAGTCGAGGGAGGCGAGCCGGCGCGCGATCATCGCCGAATCGTTCAGCCGGGTCATGCGGATGGCGACGTCGAAGCCCTCTTCGACCAGATTGACGAAATTGTCGTCGAGATGGATGTCGATGCTGATGTCGGGAAAGGCCTTGGCGAAATCGACCAGGCTGTGGCCGAGCTGGGCGTCGCCGAAGGTGCGCGCGGCCGAGACGCGGATCCGCCCCTTCGCCTCGCCCGTCGCCTCGCGCGCCTCCTCGTTGAGGCTTTCGAGATCGGCGAGAATCGCACCGGCCCGGCGCACATAGACCTCGCCTGCCGCCGTCAGCGCGATCTGCCGCGTCGTCCGGTTGATGAGAAGCACGCCGAGCTCGTCCTCGAGCTCGCGCACGTATTTCGACAGGAGCGCCTTCGAGCGCCCGGTCTTCCGCGCCGCGGCCGAAAACCCCTCGTTCTCGATCACGGCGATGAAGGCCCGCATTCGCGTCAGCGTATCCATGGCTTCGGGCTTGCTCCAAGCTTGCCGGAGTGACCGGAAATCCGCACCCACGCCCCCTTCCTTCATCGCCGGGGGCGAAAAATCAACCGCAGGTCCTGCAGCCCCTTGCGCATGACAAATCTTCGGCATAGATCACGCCCTGCCCCATGTCGCACGTGCCTGTGGGCGTCCCCCGGTCCTCAGATGCGAGGGTAGCCGGGACGGTACCTGGACGTAACACACCCAGTCGATTTCGCGAGCCGCGCGATATCGAGGACGCCTTGAAGCAACGACGGTCCGGGCCTTTCTGGTCTCTCCCGGTCTCCACAGCCGGGAATACTGAAGAGGCACACCATCCTTGCCTGAAGTGCGGCGGGTTCAAGCCCTCCAAACTATGGCAGACGAAGCGGGAACGCTCGCACCTCGTCGTGCGGGTTTCCGATGAAGTCGCGTCGCGAAACCGGTCCGACCGAATGGCGTTGTCGCCGTTCGGGAGTGCGGTTGCGCACGCTCCCTGTCGACCCCTTTTGGTCCCTCGGAGGCTCCCATGGTCACCCAGCGCATCACCGACTTCCTCGCCACCCGACGTCCCGACGGCCCCTGCCTCGTCGTCGATCTCGACGTCGTCGAGGAGAACTTCCGCGCCTTCCGCCGCGCTTTGCCGGATTCGGCGATCTTCTACGCCGTCAAGGCCAATCCGGCGCCGGAGATCCTGAAGCTGCTCGCCTCGCTCGGCTCGAACTTCGACTGCGCCTCGGTCGCCGAGATCGAGATGGCGCTCGATGCCGGCGTGACGCCGGCCCGCATCTCCTACGGCAACACCATCAAGAAGGAGCGCGACGTCGCGCGGGCGCATCAGCTCGGCGTGTCGCTGTTCGCGGTCGACTGCGTCGAGGAGGTCGAGAAGATCGCCCGCTCGGCGCCCGGCGCCCGGGTGTTCTGCCGCGTCCTCACCAACGGCGAAGGCGCCGAGTGGCCGCTGTCGCGCAAGTTCGGCTGCGTCCCGGCGATGGCCGTCGACGTCCTCACCGAGGCGGCGCGTCTCGGCCTCCGGGCGACCGGCGTCTCCTTCCATGTCGGCTCGCAGCAGACCGACACCAATGCCTGGGACGCGGCGATCGCCGACGCCAAGGCCGTCTTCGACGCGCTCGCCGAAAAGGGCATCGTGCTCACCCTCGTCAACATGGGCGGCGGCTTCCCGACCCGCTACCTGAAGGACGTTCCGGCGGCAGCGGCCTACGGCCAGGCGATCTTCCAGAGCCTGACCAGGCACTTCGGCAACCGGCTGCCCGAGACGATCATCGAGCCGGGCCGCGGCATGGTCGGCGACGCGGGCGTCATCAAGACCGAGGTCGTGCTCGTCTCGAGGAAGTCGCAGACCGACGAGAACCGCTGGGTCTATCTCGACATCGGCAAGTTCGGCGGTCTCGCCGAGACGATGGACGAGGCGATCCGCTATCCGATCGTCACGCCGCGCGACGGCGACGCGATGGAGCCCTGCGTGCTCGCCGGCCCGACCTGCGATTCGGCCGACGTCATGTACGAGAAGACGCCCTACCCGCTGCCGGTCTCGCTGACCGTCGGCGACGAGCTTCTGATCGAGGGGACGGGCGCCTACACGACGACCTACGCCTCGGTCGCCTTCAACGGCTTCGAGCCGCTGCGGTCCTACGTGATCTGAGGCCGCCCGTGACCCTGGTCCATCACAGTCGACGACGAGAGGGGCGACGAACGCCCCTCTGACCCGGCGCAAGCAGGCTCCCGGCACGACGATGCGGGAAGCAAGGCGCCGGGCGAGCCGCCCGCGCGCCGGACCCTCGGCACGCATTCCTTCAGCCTCCTTCTCCGCTTTCCGGGAGGTTCTCGTGACCGCATTCGTCTCCGCATCCGCCTTTGCCGACGCCGTCCCCTTCGCCGCGATCGTCGAGGAAACCGCCGCCCATGTCCCGGCGCGCGAAGCCCTCCTCGACGCCGCCATGGGCCCGGGCCGCACCCGCAAGTCCTCCGAGCAGATCCGCACCGGTCGCCTGCCGGCCGAGGGCCTCGCCTTTTCGGCGGTCCGCCCCGACGGCTCGCTCGTCGGCACGGTTCGCCTGTGGAACATCACCGCCGGCCGCCAGGACGGCGCAAACGTCCCCGCCCTCCTCCTCGGCCCCCTCGCCGTCGCCCCGGATGCCCAGGGCACCGGCCTCGGCAGCCTCCTGATGCGCCATGCCGTGGCCGAGGCCGCGCGCCTCGGCCACGGTGCGATCATCCTCGTCGGCGACCCGGAATATTACGGCCGCTTCGGCTTCTCGGCGGCACAGACCGGCTGGCTCGCCATGCCCGGCCCGTTCGAGCCGCGGCGTCTCCTCGCGCTGGAACTGGTCGAGGGCGCGCTGGGCGGCGCGGCGGGCGTCATCGCGCCGACGGGGCGGTTCGTGCTGGAGGAGGCGGTAGTTTTGGCGGCGTGATACGGGCACGCCCCGGGCCGGTCCTCGGGATACCGGGGACCAGCGTGAGGCGGCTGAAACGGAATTGTGAATTCTGTTTCAGATCCGAGCACAAATGTTCTTGGTGATCGCACCCGATCGGCTCACTCTCGAAGGCCTGTCGCCTTTGAAGGCTACCTCACCGGACATAGAACTATAACGTATCGGGGGCAGCATCTCGCCCTTCGGCATGATCGTTGAGTGCAGGATCACCGATCTTGTATATCCCCGCCGAGCGACGTCCGAACTCTGTGATTTCCAGAGTTCCGAACGGGCCGGCTTGTCGGGCAAAGCCTTTTTCAACAAGAGCGAGAGCCGCTTGCCGGTTTTCCGGCTGCTGTGGCCCGTGGCGAAAAAGTCGATCAAGCAAAACAGCTTCTTCAGCCGTAAGCATCTTGGGTGAAAGCATCATGCGTTTACCTCCAACTTAGCCAGTTGGTAGGGGCAACCAAAAATGTGCGCTACCACATATTTAACAATTCCCGGAAATCGGACCTAATCACTCCACGCCGGTAGGCTCTGGCTTTTGATACGTGATGGGTGAACTATTCATTCATTGGGAGCGCTTCCCGATCCAGCCAGCTTCGAGCGTCAGAGAGGCGGAATAGATGTAGGCGCCTGCCTCATCCCGAACCTTCACAGTCGTTTTATGGGTGTCCCCATCCGGAATGCGCATCCCGATCATGCCAGGCAACGCTTCGATCGCGGCCTTGCGGACTTGTGCATCGCTCTCGCAAATATGACCATCTTCGTCTCGGATGAACTCGTTGGCATCTTCAACGTCGAAAAAATAGCGCGGCATGACGGCTTTCCTTTGCATGAGCACGGTGTTCCGCTGTGCCTACATCGGCGGGGCGAGCCTGCGCATTAACATCAGTATCAGCGTCCCTTGTCGGACACGGATCTCTGTCCGTTGCCATTCTCGCTGCGGCGTTCGAGATGCAGATAATCTGGGCTAAATTCAGCGAACGCTTTCAAGGCATCATAATTTAATATCTTCACATGCTTTCCACGCATGACCATTATATTTCTTGTTCGCAAATCCATCAGCATTCGGTTCGCATGAACGATCGATATTCCCAATGCATCAGCAAGCTCCTGCTGTGTTATTGGCAGAGTGAAGCTATGGTCTTCTGTCTGGCCCACTGTTTTCAGGCGAAGATAGAGTTCGCAGAATAAATGGGCGATCCGCTTGTCTGCCATTCTCTGGCCAATGCCCGCGATCCATTCGCGCAAGATGGCTTCATCGACGAGCGTCGCCCACCACAGCGCGCGGGTGATACGCGGATAGTTTTCCGTCAGATCGTTGATTGTCGTCCGTGGAATTTCGATCATCTTGCAGGGCGAGAGCGTGGCGATCCCGTGATCCATCTCGCCTAGAATCGCAACGTGGAGGTCGCAGAAGTCACCAGGCAGCAGGAATGCGACGATCTGGCGGTCACCATTCGGCATGATCTTGTAGCGGCAGGCAATGCCGTCCATCACGAGGTGGACATTCTCCGGCCGATCACCAGTGCGGATGATATCCTGCTTCGGCGCCACTGAATGAGGCTCGACGATCACGTCATTCAAAGCGCGATTGTCGGACTCGGTGAAATCGGACGCTATCGACAGCTTGCGGATTAATGGATTGAACATGGCCCTTCCTCTCGTTCAAATTCCCTTGAACGCGTGTGGCTGCCTACGCACTAACCCACGATAATAAGGAGGCGTCTACATTCGTCTTTTGCGACTGACAGCCTCTCTTTGTCGGCGACCGTGGTCGAATAATAAGGACCTACTGCGTCGGTTTTGGCTGCAAGGAGGAGAGCGGCAAGATCCTCGCATTTGAAACAGAATCATAGTATTCTGTTTCAAATTTCCCGCGCCTTTCGATCACGCCACGTCTGCCCCTCGTCGCTCGGGCAGAAGCCGGAAACGCGCTGACCATGCCCGCCCATACTTCCGGCAGTCTCGGCGCCTGATTACCCCCCTCTGTCCTGCCGGACATCTCCCCCGCAAGGGGGGAGATTGGAAGCTTTGGCGACCGTTTCCTCCACGCAGACGTTCGCGCCGGGGTCTGCGTCGAATGGCCCGCGAAGGCATCCGCGCAGGGTCGATCTCCCCCCTCGTGGGGGAGATGTCCGGCAGGACAGAGGGGGGCGCAAAGGGCGCGGCATCGGCGGACCTGGACGGACACGGCAGCCGAGCCCGGCCGAGCGGCCGTTGCCAAGCCAACCGGCTTCCGTTCCACCGCCCGTTCGCCCTTTCAGCCCGCCTCCCTTCCCAGCCGCGCCACCGCGGCCGCGTCGACGTCGCCGAGGTCCAGCCATGCCGCCATGCGCCGCAGTTCCGCCAGCAACGCCTCGACGGCATGCGGCGGGGCGGCCGGCTCGAGGCTCGCCTGCTGCACGACGAGCGTCCCGGATCCCCGGTCGGCCTTGAGGTCGACCCGCGCCACCAGGGCGCCGTCGAGGAGGAAGGGCAGGACGTAATAGCCGTGCTCGCGCTTGTGGCGCGGCGTATAGATCTCCAGCCGGTAGCGAAAGCCGAACAGCCGCTCGGTGCGCGGCCGGTGCCAGACCAGGGGATCGAAGGGCGAGACGAGCGCCGCGCCGGCGAGCCTGCGGCCGGCCTTGGCGCCGGCGTGGAGATAGGCCTCCTGCTTCCAGCCCCGCACCTTGACCGGCGTCAGCGTCCCGTCCTCGACGAGCTGGCGGAGCGGTTCCGCCATGTCGGGGGCAGGCAGGCGGTAATAGTCGCGCAGATCCCCTGCCGTCGCGATGCCGAGAGCCTTCGCCGCCCGCCCGATCAGCGCCCGCTGGGCGTCGACGGCGGCGGGCGTCGGCAGGTCGAGTACCCTGCGCGGCAGCACGCGCTCAGGCAGGTCGTAGACCCGTTCGAAGCTGCCGCGCCGATGCGTCGCGGCGACGAGCCCCGACCAGAACAGCCATTCCAGCGCCTGCTTTGCCTCGCTCCAGGCCCACATGCCTTTTTCCGCCACGGCCTCGGCAATGTCGGAGGCCGCCAGCGGGCCTTCCCGCGCGATCCGCTCGAGCAGCGCGTCGGCCTCGCCCCGCAGCGTCGTCGCATAGGGCTGGAGCCGCCCCCAGATTCCGTCGCCGGCCCGCGCCCGCTCCATCCGCCAGCGAAACAGCGGCTGGCTGTCGATGGGAAGAAGCGAGGCCTCGTGGCCCCAATATTCGAAGAAGCGCCGCGGCCGCTCCACCATGATCCGGTCGAGGGCGGTCCGGTCGTAGCTGCCGAGCCGCGAGAACAGCGGAAGGTAGTGGGCCCGGGCGAGGACGTTGACGCTGTCGATCTGCAGGAGGCCGAGTTCGCCGATCGTCCGGCGCAGCCGCTGCGGCGTCGCCGCGCGGTCGCGCTCCGACGCGTTGAAGCCCTGGGCGGTCAGCGCGATGCGGCGCGCTTCGTTCGGTGAGATTTCAGCCGTCACGTCCCCTCCTGCCATGCCCGGACGCTGCCGATGTCTGCCCTTGTGGTGAGACGCAGGCCGGCAGTCGGGGCCCCCGGGCCGCGCCTTTCCGCGCCGCACCCCCCTCTGGGTTGCCACCCATCTCCCCCACAAGGGCGAAGATCGAGGCGGCGGCGATAGCGCGAGCCTCAGATGCCGGCGAAGAGCGGGCTTTCGACGCCTGCCCGCTTCAGGCCGTGCGCCACCAGCCGGTCGATGACCTCGGGATAGGAGACGCCGCTCGCCGCCATGACCTTTGAATACATGCTGATGTCGGTGAAGCCGGGGATGGTGTTGAGCTCGTTGACCAGCATCCGCCCGTCCGACGTCACGAAGAAGTCGACCCGCGCCATCCCGTCGCAGCCGAGCGCCCGGAAGGCGCGTTCGGCGAGGTCCTGCAGCGCCTCTTCGATCGCCCCGTCGAGTTCGGCCGGCACGATCAGGGCCGCGCCGTCGGCATCGACATATTTGGCGTCGTAGCTGTAGAAGCCGTGACTTTTTGCCGGCACGATCTCGCCGGGGCGGGAGACGAAGAGGCTGCCGTCCGGCGCTTCGAGGACGGCGAGCTCGATCTCGCGACCGGCGACGAATTCCTCTGCCAGTGCCACCCGGTCGTGCCGGAAGGCTTCGTCGAGGGCCGCGTCGAACTCGGCTTTCGTTCTCACCTTCGCGACCCCGACCGACGAGCCCTGGCGCGCCGGCTTGACGAAGATCGGCAGGCCGATCGCAGCCTCGACCGCGGCGAAGGCCGGCCGGGCCTCTGCACGGATCGTCACCGCGCGGGCGACGGGGATGCCGGCGGCGGCAAGCAGGCGCTTGGCGACGTCCTTGTCGAGCGCCGTCGCCGAACCGAGAATGCCGCAGCCGGCGAGCGGCACCATCGCCACCTCGCAGAGCCCCTGCACCGCGCCGTCCTCGCCGGGAAGCCCGTGGAGAACGGGAAAGACGACGTCGATCGCCGGCAGAGGGCCGGCCGTCCCGCCTTCAGAGATCGACAGGGCCTGCCCCCTTCCGCCGGGGACGAGACAGAGCTCGGTGCCGGTGTCGGGCGTCTCCAGCCGCTTTGCCTGCCAGCGCGAGAGCAGCCATCGCCCGCTTTTCGTCACGAAGACCGGGACCGGATCGTAGCGGCTGGCGTCGAGCGCCGCCATCACGTTGGCGGCCGAGCGCACCGAAACCTCGTGTTCGGCCGAACGGCCGCCGAATAGCACCGCGATGCGCAGCCGATCGTGATCCGTGGACATGGCGACCTCCAGCCGTTGGATGCGCCGCCCGAAGCAGCGCCGCGTCGGCAGGTTAGCCAGTCGCCGCGACAAACGCGACCGTGACCGCGCCTAATTCGCCGATTCGTCCTCGATGGCGTCCGCGGTCGCCCTGCCCCGCCCCTCGCGGATCAGCGACGGCGCGACGACCTCCGGCCGCGGCTCGGGCTCGGCGAGATGCGGATGGCTGCGATAGACGAGATAGGCGGCGATCGCGACGGCGCCGAGGGCGGGAACGACGATCTGCGTCGCCAGGATCGGCTCGCCGATCAGGGCGCAGATCGCGCCGCCGAGAAGCCCGGAGCCCATCTGGATGAAGCCCATCATCGCCGCCGCGGCGCCGGCCATGTGCGGGAACGGGGCGAGCGAGGCCGTCGTCATCGCCGGCATCACCAGCGCGATGCCGAAGGCGTAGAAGGCGACCGGCCCCATGATCGACAGATAGCCGATCGGCAGGACGGCGATCGACACCGCCATCCCCACGGCCCCGATGCCGACGAGAACGAGGCCGATCGGCACCAGCCGGTATGCCCCGAGCCGCCCCATCAGGAAGCGCGCCGCGATCGAGGCGGCGAGGAAGCTGCCGGACTGCGCCAGCATGCCGATGCCGTATTGCGTCGGGGTGAGGCCGGCGACGTCGATCAGCACGAAGGGCAGGACGGTGGCGAGGGTATAGAGCGCGCCGACCGAGCCCGCGACGGTGATGCTCGTCGCCAGGAAGTGCCGGTTGCGGAGGAGCTGGCCATAGGCCGAGGCGATCGCGGCCGGGCGGATGCGGGCGGGATCCGGCACGATCGTCTCGCGCATGAAGAGCAGCGTCACCGCGATCACCGCAAGGCCGAAGCCCGCCATCAGCAGGAACAGCGAATACCAGCCGGCGGCGTCGAGCATCAGGCCGCCGATGGTCGGCGACACCGCCGGCCCGATCGCCAGGATGATGCCGATGGTATTCATTATCCGGGACGACACCTCGCCGGTGAACTGGTCGCGGACGATGGCCCGGGCTGTGGCGACGCCGACCGAGGCGCCGATCCCCTGCAGCAGGCGGGCGGCGATCAGGAATTCGATCGTCGGCGCGAACACCGCGATCATCGATCCGAGAAGGTAGATCGCCATGAAGGCGATGGTCGCGACGCGGCGGCCGAAGGCGTCGGAGATCGGGCCGCAGACGAGCTGCGTCAGGGCGAAGCCGGCGAAGTAGAGTGCCAGCGACAGCTTCACCATCGCGTCGGACGTGGCGAATTCGGCCACCAGCGTCGGCATCGCCGGCGTGTAGAGGGCGAGCGACATCGGGCCGATGGCAACGAGGCAACCGCCGATCAGGCTCGTGCGGCCCTCCGACATGCGGGAGGCGGGCGATGTGTGGGAGATCAAAGGAAACCGTGCGGCGGATGACGTTGCTCAGGATTCCTTACAGACTTCCCGCGCCTGCGAAAAGCGCCGCACGCCAGACGCCGGGCGGAGGGAGAGCCTGCGGACCGGTCGCGCCGTCAGGCGGTGCGATAGAGCGGCGCCACCTGCTTGCCCTCCTGGTGGGGGGAAAGCACCGGATCGTCGCCGACCGGCAACGGATCGCTGGTCAGGTTCTGCCGGATGCGGGTGAGCAGCTGGTTGACGAGTTCGCGCTCGTCTTCGGTGAAGCCGCTCACCAGGCGATCGTACATCGCCATCGCCACGGGCCGGATCTCCTCGAAGACGTTGGCGGCCGCATCGGTCGTCGTCACCACCTTGGCGCGGCGGTCGTTCTTGTCGACCATCCGGGCGATCAGCCCGCGACCTTCGAGCCGGTCGAGATAGGCCGACATCGTCATCGGCTCGACGCCCATGCGCTCGGCGAGAACCGCCTGGCGGGATCCCTCGTACCGCCAGACGTAGATCAGCGCCCGGATTTCTCCCGGCGTCAGCGACAGACCGGCTTCGACCACCGCCCGCTCGAATTCCTGCCGAAACAGGCGCGCCACGTCGACAAGTAGAAAGCCAAGTGAATTATTCGAGATCTGCTTTGGCATCTGTCGACCTTCATTCATCTTCTTCATGCCAAAATAACGCTGTGCCTGTCGAATTTTCGGTAGGTTGTGGGCCGGCGCCGCACATCCGATTCGTTAGCCTGACATAATTTCCGAGAACAACAATGGGGGCAATGCGTCAGTGTGACACAGCCGCGCGCACGATAAACTTGATAATATTTAACAGATTAAAATCGCAACTGATGCCTGCGACGCCTCGACATGGCCGCACTCGATTGCGAAACAAAAAAGGGCGGCCGTCGCCCGCCAAGGCAAACGGCCACCCAGTGGAACTTGTCGTCGAAAAGCGGCCGGTCAGGCTGTCCGGCCCGAGCCTTGCGCCTTCTTCTCCAGCCGGCGCCGGTGCAGGATCGGCTCGGTGTAGCCCGACGGTTGCACGCGCCCCTCGAAGACGAGGTCGCAAGCCGCCTTGAAGGCGATCGACTCGTCGAAATGGCCGGCCATCGGCTCGTAATTCGGGTCGCCGGCATTCTGCTGGTCGACCTTTTCCGCCATTTCCTGCATCGCCTGCATCACCTCGTCCCGCGAGACGACGCCGTGGTGCAGCCAGTTGGCGAGGTGCTGGGAGGAGATGCGGCAGGTGGCGCGATCCTCCATCAGGCCGACGTCGTTGATGTCCGGCACCGTCGAGCAGCCGATGCCCTGGTCGATCCAGCGCACGACGTAGCCGAGGATGCCTTGCGCGTTGTTGCGGATCTCGGCCTTGATCTGCTCCTCCGGCCAGTTGGCGCGGTTGGCGAGCGGGATCGTCAGGACGTCGGCGAGCAGCGCCCGCCGCCCCTTGGCGGCGATCGCCTCCTGCCAGGCGAGGACGTCGACGCGGTGATAGTGCGTCGCATGCAGCGTTGCGGCCGTCGGGCTGGGCACCCAGGCGCAATTCGCCCCGGCCTGGGGATGGCCGACCTTCTGGGCCAGCATGTCGTGCATCTTGGCGGGCGCGGCCCACATGCCCTTGCCGATCTGCGCCCTGCCGCGGAAGCCGCAGGCGAGGCCGACGTCGACGTTCCAGTCCTCGTAGGCGCCGATCCAGGTGCGGTCCTTCATCACCGTCTTGCGGACCATCGGCCCGGCTTCCATCGAGGTGTGGATCTCGTCGCCGGTGCGGTCGAGGAAGCCGGTGTTGATGAAGAACACCCGGTGCCTGGCCGCCCGGATGCACTCCTTGAGGTTCACCGTGGTGCGGCGCTCCTCGTCCATGATGCCCATCTTGATGGTGTGGCGGTCGAGACCGAGGGCATCCTCGACCCGGCCGAAGATCTCGGACGCGAAGGCGACCTCCTCGGCCCCGTGCATCTTCGGCTTGACGACGTAGATCGAACGGGCACGCGAATTGCGGATGCCGCCGGTCTTCTTGAGATCGTGGATCGCGATCATCGCCGTGATCATCGCATCCATGATCCCCTCCGGCGCCTCCGAACCGTCGGAAAGCCGGATCGCCGGATTGACCATCAGGTGGCCGACATTGCGCACGAGGAGGAGGGAACGGCCCGGCAGGGTGAAGGGCGTCGCGTTCGGCGACAGATACTCCCGGTCCGGATTGAGCCGGCGGGTCACCGTCTCGCCGTTCTTCTTGAAGCTCTCCGACAGATCGCCGCGCATCAGGCGGAGCCAGTTCCGGTAGACCGCTGTCTTGTCCTCGGCATCGACGGCGGCGATCGAATCCTCGCAGTCGCAGATCGCCGTCACCGCCGATTCCATCAGGACGTCGGCGACCTTGGAGCGGTCGTTCTTGCCGATCCGATGGGTCTCGTCGACGACGATCTCGACGTGCAGCCCGTTGTGCTTGAGGAGGATGGCGCGCGGCGCGGACGGGTCGCCGCGATAGCCCGCGAAGGCGAGCGGATTCTTCAGACGGGCCTTCCGGCCGCCGCCATAGGTCGCGAGCAGCGTCTCCCCGTCGACCGAATAGGCTTCGACGTCGATGTGCGAGATGCGGTCGAGCGGCGCGACGCCGTCGAGGAAGCCCTTCGCCCAGGTGACCACCCGCGCGCCCCGCGCCCGGTCGTAGCCGGAGCCTTCCGGCGCGTCGCCCATGGCGTCGGTGCCGTAGAGCGCGTCGTAGAGCGAACCCCAGCGGGCATTCGCCGCGTTCAGCGTGTAGCGGGCGTTCATCAGCGGGACGACGAGCTGCGGGCCCGGGACGAGCGCGATCTCGGGATCGACGTTCTCGGTCTCGATCCGGAAGTCCGGTCCCTCCGGCAAGAGGTAGCCGATCTCCCGCAGGAAGGCCTGGTAGGCCTTCTGGTCGATCTGCTTGCCGCGGCGCTCGCGATGCCATTCGTCGATCGCCGTCTGCAGCCTCTCGCGCTCGGCGAGCAGCGCCCGGTTCTTCGGGGCGAGCGAATTCAGGATGTCCGAAAAGCCCGACCAGAACGCCTCCGTCTCGATGCCCGTCCCGGGCAACGCCTCCTCGTCGATGAAGCGCTTCAGGTTCTCCGCGACCTTCAGCCCGCCAATTTCGATCATCTCCGGCATCAAATTCCTCCAACGGTGCTTCCCGTCCGCAGATCGGCCATGGCCGGCCGGAAGTCAATCAAATGGCGAATCGGGAAAGGCCGGCCACGGCGGCCTTGCGCTCGTCCGGCGGCTGTGGCGATGATGCCAAGAGGTTGATGCCGGCCGGGTTTCCGGCGCCGAACGCCGAAAGGGCGCTCCTTGCACAGCGGTCTCGTCGCCCTCGTGGCGGTCGTCTATCTGCTGCTTCTCTTCGCCGTCGCCTGGTGGGGCGACCGGCGCGCCGCACGGCGCCCGGCGGAGGCGAGCCGGCCGGCGGTCTACGCGCTGTCGCTCGCGGTCTACTGCACCTCCTGGACGTTCCTCGGCTCGGTCGGCGCCGCGGCGCGGGACGGCTTCGCGTTTCTCGCGATCTATCTCGGCCCGATCCTCGTCTTCCTCTTCGCGCCGGGTTTCATCGAGCGGATCGTGCGCCACGCCAAGGCCGAGAAGATCACCACGGTCGCCGACTTCATCGGCTCGCGCTACGGCAAGAGCCCGCAAGTCGCCGCGCTCGCCACCGTCATCGCGCTGATCGGGACGGTCCCCTACATCTCGCTGCAGCTCAAGGCGATCTCGACCAGCGTCGCGACGCTGGTGTTCCACTACCGGCCCGATCTGCACGTCCCGCCGATCTTCGGCGACCTCGCGCTGCTGATCGCGACGGTGCTCGGCCTCTTCGCCATCCTCTTCGGCACCCGCCATGCCGACGCCACCGAGCATCAGGACGGCCTCGTCCTCGCCGTGGCGACGGAGTCCGTCATCAAGCTCGCCGCCTTCTGCGTCGTCGGCGTCTGGGCGACCTTCTTCCTCTTCGAACCCGCCGACCTCTGGCGCGCGGCGGCCGCCAGCCCGGCGGTCCGCTCCGCCTTCGAGACCCCGATCGGCGGTTCCTTCCTGGCGAGCGTCGGCCTGTCCGCCCTCGCCGTCCTGCTGCTGCCGCGGCAGTTCCACATGACCGTCGTGGAGAACCGCACGCGGCGCGAGATCCGCCGGGCACGCTGGCTGTTTCCGCTCTATCTCGTGGCGATCAACGTCTTCGTGATCCCGATCGCCGTCGCCGGAATGCTGCGTCTCGGGCCGCAATTCGACGCCGACCTCTACGTCATCGCCCTGCCGCTGTCGGCCGGCGCGGAGTTTCTCGGCGTCGTCGCCTTCGTCGGCGGACTTTCGGCGGCCACCGCCATGGTCATCGTCGCCAGCGTCGCGCTGTCGATCATGATCTCCAACGACCTCGTGCTGCCCGTGCTGCTGAAGCGCCGCGGCCGCGCTGCCGGCAGCCCGGGCGACGAGACACGGCTGATCCTCAAGGTGCGGCGCTCGGCGATCCTCGTCATCGTCCTGTTCGGCTACGGCTACTACCGCTTCGCCGGGGACGGCTCGGGCCTCGCCTCCATCGGCCTGCTCTCCTTCGCGGCGATCGCGCAGCTGGCGCCGGCGCTGTTCGCCGGCCTCTACTGGAAACGCGCCAATGCGCGGGGCGCGCTGATCGGCCTTGCCGCAGGCATCACCGTCTGGGCCATGACGCTGCTTCTGCCCGCCCTCGGCCTTGCCGCGCCGCCGCTCGCCTCGCTGACCGGCGCCGACGGCGCGCCGGCGATCGATCCGCTGCTTCTCGGCGTCGTCCTCAGCCTCTCCGTCAACCTTTCGGCCGTCGTCCTCGGCTCGCTGAGCCGGCCGCCGAAGCCGCTGGAGAAGATCCAGGGCGCGGTCTTCACCGGCCGGGACGGCTTTCCGGCAGGTTCCGGCCGGCGCGCCCGGGCCGACGTGCGGGTCGGCGACCTCAAGGCGACGATCGCGCGCTATCTCGGCGCCCAGCGCGCCGACCGCGCCTTCGCGGGCTTTGCCCGCGGCAACGACGGCACGGCGGACCTCGACGACGCCGCCGTCGCCGACGCCGCCACCGTCAACTTCTCCGAACAGCTCCTCGCCTCGGCGATCGGCTCGGCCTCCTCGCGGCTGGTGCTGTCGCTGCTGTTCGAGCGGCATTCGGATTCCAGCCGCACCGCGCTGCAGCTCCTCGACGACGCATCGGAAGCGCTGCAGTACAACCGCGACCTCCTGCGCATCGCGCTCGATCAGGTGGACCAGGGACTGGCGATCTTCGACGGCGACTTCCGCCTGACCTTCTGGAACCGCCAGTTCCGCGACCTGATCGGGCTTCCCGCAGAGTTCGGCCAGGTCGGAACGCCGCTGACCGCGGTGTTCGACCACCTCCTGCGCGACGGCGAGATCGACGCTTCGGAATACGAGGCCGGCTTCGACCAGCTCACCCGGCCGCCGGCGGAGCGCCAGATCGCCCTCGCCCGATCCGAGCGCACCCTCGAACTGCGCGTCAACACCATGCCGGACGGCGGCATCGTGGCGACCGTCTCGGACATGACCGAGCGGGTGCGCCGGGCGGCGGCGCTGCGCGAGATCAACGAGACGCTGGAAGAACGCGTCCGCCGCCGGACCGCCGAACTGACGGCGGCGAACCGCGACCTCGCCGAGGCGCGCCGCGCCGCGGAGGCGGCCAACCTGTCGAAGACCCGGTTCCTCGCCGCCGCCGGTCACGACATCCTGCAGCCGCTCAACGCCGCGCGCCTCTACGTCTCGGCCCTCGAACAGCGGCACGGCCGCTCGCCGGCCGCCGAACTGGCCGGCCATATCGGCTCGTCCCTGGAGGCGGTCGAGGCGATCATCGGCGCGGTGCTCGACATCTCCCGCCTCGACGCCGGCGGGATGGAAGCCAAGCTCTCCGAGTTCCGTCTCGAGCCGCTGCTCAGACAGATCGAGACCGACATGCGGCCCCTTGCCGAGGAAAAGGGCCTGTCGCTGCGCTTCGTGGGCACGAGCGTCACCGTCCGCTCCGATCGCCATCTCCTGCGGCGGCTGGTGCAGAACCTCGTCTCCAACGCGGTGAAATACACGCGGCAGGGCAAGATCGTCGTCGGGGTGCGCCGCCGCGCCTCCGGCCGGGTGGAGATCGAGGTCGCCGACAGCGGCATCGGTATCCCGGACGACCAGCTGCAGAGCATCTACGAGGAGTTCGTGCGCCTCGACGAAGGCACCCGCGCCGCATCGGGCCTCGGCCTCGGCCTCTCGATCGTCGACCGGATCGCCCGGGTGCTCGACCATCCGCTGTCGGCGCGCTCGCGCCACGGCCGCGGCACCTCCTTCCGCGTCGCGCTGCCGCTCGCCACCGGAGCGGCGGAGGCGGCGCTTCCCGCCGCCGCCCCGCGCTTCCAGCCCGGCCTCTCCGTCGCCGGCACGAAGGTGCTGTGCATCGACAACGACGCCGCGATCCGCGACGGAATGAAGACGCTCCTGTCCGGATGGGGCTGTCACGTCGAGGCCTTCAACGCGCCTTCAGAGGCCCTGCAGGCCCTTTCGGCGGGCGGCTTCAGGCCGGACGTCGCCCTCGTCGACTATCACCTCGACCGCGGCGACGACGGGATCAGGGCGATCGGCGACCTGCGGCTTCGGCTGGGCGACGGGCTGCCCGCGATCCTCGTCACCGCCGACCGTTCGGCGAAGCTGCGCGACGACGCGGCAGTGCTCGGGGTGCAGGTGCTGACCAAGCCGGTGAAGCCAGCCTCCCTCAGGGCGGCGATGGCGAGCCTGCTGCAGAGACGCGAGGCGGCGGAATAGCGGCCGACAGGCGCCGGGGTCCACGCCGGCCGGTGCCGCCCGCCCTCTGCCTCTTCCGCCCTGCGCCCGCCTCCCCCGGCGTGGCCGCTCGTTCCATGCCGGGTCCGCGCTTCGTTGCACCGGCTCATGCAACGAGGCATTGGAAACGCCTCTTGGTTCCAAATCTGGATTTTCACCAAGCCGTAGGCTCCGCATTGACAATCCGGATGTGTTCAACGGGCGGACGCGCCGGCGTCTTCGCCCGTCGTTATCAGTTCGCGAGGCCGCGCTGCGGATCGATGCCGAGCTTGGCGAGCCGGATCACCGCCTGCGTGCGGCTGTCGACGCCGAGCTTCAGGAGCACCGCCGAGACGTGCGCCTTGATGGTCGGCTCGGAGACGCCGAGTTCGTAGGCGATCTGCTTGTTGAGGAGTCCGCGTCCGAGCATCGCCAGGACGCGGGTCTGCTGCGGCGTGAGGCTGCGCATCCGTTCGATGAGTTCGCTGACCTCCGGGTCGCCCGGCGCGTCGAGCGACAGGTTCGGCGGCAGCCAGACGTCGCCCCTGAGCAGCGTCTCGATCGCCGAGCGGATCTCGTCGAAGCCGGCCGACTTCGGGATGAAGCCCGAGGCGCCGAGATCGAGCGCGCGGGCGACGATCAGGCTGTCCTCGCTCGCCGAGACGATCGCGATCGGCACCGAGGGATGCTCGGCGCGCAAAAGGGCGAGGCCGGACAGGCCGCTCGTCCCGGGCATCGCGAGGTCGAGCAGCAGCAGGTCGGCGTCGCCGTGGCGGTCGAGGGCCGCCGCCGCCTCGCCGAAGTCCGCCGCCTCGACGATCTCCGCCCCGCCGGGCAGCGAGCGCAGGATCTCCTTCAGCGCTCCGCGAAACAGCGGGTGGTCGTCGGCGACGATGAAAAGCGGTCGCATGTCTGGTCGTGCTCTGTCGGGCGCGTCGTCTCGCGACAGCTTTAGCGTATCCTGGCCCTTTGCCAAGCTGCCGGGCGCCGGCCGGTCCAATGCGCCGCGACCCGCCCGGCGGGGCGGCGACACGGCGGTGCCCGGCGTCACGCCCGCTCGGGCTGAGGGATCGGCATCATCGCGATGGGAACGCGAAAGTGCAGATAGCGCGCGTCGAACTCGCCCAGTCGGGCGAGGCCCCGCCAGTCGCGGATGGTCATCCGCGACCGCTCGCGCTCGACGAGGCCGGCGATTCGCAAGTCGCGGAGGACGCGGTTCACGGTGACGACCGTCAGGCCGAGCGCATCGGCGAGTTCGTGCTGGGTCAGCGGCAGACGATAGACGCCTTCGGGCGCGAGACCGACGGCGCGCATGCGCATGGCGATCTCGCACAGGAGATGCGCGGTGCGCGAAAGGCCCGACAGGCGCCCGAGGCCGACGATCCACTCGCGGAAGATCGCCCCGTCGATCAGCGTCTCGCGCCAGAGCGCGGCCGCGACGTTCGGCCGCCGCATGCAGAGGTTCCACACGGCGTCATGCGAGATGAAGCCGATCAGGCTCCGCGTCGTCGCCGCGAAGCTGTGGTCCATGTAGCACATGTGCAGGCTGTGGAGGTCCGGGATGTCGCCGGAGACGTGGAAGGCGATGATCTGCCGCTTGCCTTCGAGCGTGTGGCGATAGCGATAGGTGAAACCGTCGATCAGGATGCAGCACTGGGTGACGGTCTGGCCCTCCGACACGATGTCGATGCCCGCGTCGAACTCCCTGGTTGTCACCGGGAGCTGCATCAGCGCCGCCTCGTCTTCGTCGTCGATCTCGGCCACCAGCCTCAACCGCCTCAAGAGAATCTTGTGGGCAGTCTTGTCCAATCGCTCCTCCAGCTCGCATTCAGATCGCCGGATCCCGACGACCGCAACGGCAGTCTTCGGGCCGGCCGGCCTGTGGATTCGGCGCCCCGCCGATCCGCGACTGGAATGTTAATAACCGCATTTTCCCAGACAGGCCAAGGCCTTTGCCGATTTGCGGCGTTCGCATTCGCAAAGGTCGGGCCCGGACCGGCGCGGCACCGGCCGTCTGCGACGCCTGCCGGCAACTTCGCCATCGGCCGCCCGCGCCGTGCCCATCCCCATGTTCTTTCACGCCTTCAGCCGCAGGGACACATGCGCGACGTCGGTGATGTCCGCCGTCGCCTCCGGCGAAAAGCCGAGGTCGCGGGAGAGCTTCAGCATGCCGACGTTCTCGCGCAGGATCTCGCCGTAGATGCGCGACAGCCCACGGGCACGCGCATGATCGAGGATCGCCGACATCAGCGTGTAGCCGAGGCCGCGCCCCTTCATGTCGGAGCGCACGAGGACGGCGAATTCGGCGGCCTCGTTCTCGGGATCTGCGACGATGCGCACCACGCCGTAGATCGGGCCCTCCCCGTAGGCGGCCGACGGGCCGACGGCGATCAGCGCCATCTCGCGGTCGTAGTCGATCTGGGTGAAGCGCGCCGCCGTCTCGTGCGGGAAGGCCTTCATCGGCGCCATGAAGCGGAGCCTCAGATCCTCCGGCTCGCAGGCCATGACCATTGCGGCGAGCGGCGCTTCGTCCTCCGGCCGGATGGGTCGCAGGCGGAAGACGGTGCCGTCGCGCAGGGTGATGTCCCGCTCGAGTTCGCGCGGATAGGGGCGGATGGCGGGTGCGGGACCGGCGCCGCCGGCGGAGGCGCCGACGGCGATGCGGGCGTCGAGCGCGATCACGCCGTTCTCGTCGGCGACCAGAGGATTGATGTCGAGTTCGCGCACCCGCGGCAGCAGCACCGAGAGTTCCGACAGCCGCACCAGCGTGTCGGTCAGCCGCTCCATGTCGACCGGCGGTACGTCGCGGAAACCCTGCAGGAGCTTGGCGACCGCCGTCCGCTCGATCGTCTGCCGGGCCAGCGCCGAGTTCAGGGGCGGCAGGCCGACGGCCCGGTCGCCGATGATCTCGGCCTCCTTGCCGCCGCGGCCGAAGAGGATCACCGGCCCGAAGGTCGGGTCGCGGGCGATGCCGGCGATCAGCTCGTGGCCGTCGCTGCGCCGGACCATCGGCTGGACGGTGAAACCGTCGATGCGGGCGCCCGGCCGGGCCTGCCCGACCGCCGCGATCATCGTCTCGGCGGCGTCGAGCATCGCCGCGGCCGAGGGAATGTCGAGCCGCACGCCGCCGACGTCCGACTTGTGGGTGATGTCGGGCGAGACGATCTTCAGGACGCCCGCGCCGCCGAGGGTCGAGCACGCTCGCGCTGCCGCCTCCGGCGTTTCGACGAAATGCGTCGGCACCGTCGGAATGCCGAAGAGGCGGAGGATCTCCTTCGCCTCCCACTCGCTGAGCGTCGTCCGGTCGTCGGCGATCGCGCCGTCGATGACCCGGTTGGCGTCGGCGACCTCCTGCGCACGGATGATGACGCCGGCGGCCGGCGTCTCCATCAGCATCGCCTGGTTGCGCCGGTAGTCGAGGAGGTGGGTGAAGGCGCGAACCGCGTCCTCCGGGCTCTCGAAGCTCGGGATCCGCTCCCGGGCGAGTTCGGCGCGCACCGGCCCGGCGGTGATACCGCCGAGCCAGTTGGCGAGTACCGGAAAGCGCGGATGGGCCTTGGCGACGCCGACGACTGCCTTTGCCGCCGCCATATTGTCGGCGACCGCCGTCGGACAGTTGATGACCAGCACCGCGTCGCCGGCGCGGTCGGAAACGAGGATGTCGAGGGCCGCGCGATAGCGCTCCGGCGTCGCGTCGCCGATGATGTCGACCGGGTTGCCGCGCGACCAGGTGGGCGGCAGAACCGCGTCGAGGCGCGCGCGCGTCGCTTCGCTTATCTCGGCGAGCCGGCCGCCGAGCGACTCCAGCCAGTCGACGGCGAGGACGCCGGCGCCGCCGCCATTGGTCAGGATCGCCAGCCGGTCGCCGCCGATGCGGATGCCGGTGCTCAGCATCGCCGCCGCCTCGAACAGATCCTCAAGCGCCGCGACCCGAAGGACGCCGGCGCGCCGGAAAGCGGCGTCGTAGACGAGGTCGGATCCCGCCATCGCGCCGGTGTGCGACTGCGCCGCCCGCGCCCCCTCGGCGCTGCGGCCGGACTTGATGACCAGCACCGGCTTGGCGCGGGAGGCCACCCGCGCGGCCGACATGAACTTCTTGGCGAAGGTGATGTTCTCGACATAGAGCAGCACGGCGCGCGTGTGGCGGTCGGTCGACAGGAAGTCGAGCAGGTCGCCGAAGTCGGCGTCGCTCATGTCGCCGAGCGAGACGACGTGCGAGAAGCCGATCCGGCGCTCGGCCGCCCAGTCGAGGATCGCGGTGGCGATCGCCCCGGACTGGCTGACGAGGGCGATGTCGCCGGGCGCCGGCATCAGATGCGAGAAGCTCGCATTGACTCCGGCCGGCGTCGAGATCAGGCCGAGGCAGTTCGGGCCGACGATGCGCATCAGATGCGGCCACGCGTGGTCGAGCATCTCCTGCGACAGCGGCTTGCCGGTCCGGCCGGGCCTGCTCAGACCGGCGCTGATGACGACCGCCGCGCGGCAGCCCCTTTCGCCGAGCTCGGCGACGACGCCCGGTACCGCGGCGGCCGGTGTCGCCACGATCGCAAGCTCCGGGCATTGCGGCAGCCGGTCGATGCGGTTGGCGACCGGCTGGCCCTCGATCGTCGTCTCGTGCGGGTTTACCAGCATCACCGGGCCGACGAAGCCACCGGCAAGGAGGTTCCGGGCGATCACGTTGCCGACCGAGCCGGGCTTGTTGCTCGCGCCGATCAGGGCGATCGAGCGGGGGCGGAACAGGGCGTCGAAGTTCCGGATGCTCATGGCGATCCCTTCCTCTCCGACGGGCCCTCCCCGCCCGCCTCGCGTCGATGTCGGTCGCCTCCCCGTGGTGCCCGGGCGAAAAGACCGTCAGAGCTGGCCTTCCCGCGCCGGAGATGATCGGTGATCGCCCTCAGTGGGCCATCAGCATCGGCAGGGCGGCATGGCGGATCAGTTCCCGCGTCACACCGCCGAGAAGATATTCCCTCAGCCGCGAATGCCCATAGGCGCCGGCGACCAAAAGCTCCGCGCCGACCGCTTCGGCCTCCTTGAGCAGGCCTTCCGCCGGGCTCTTCCAGGCGGCGATCTCGCGGATCTCCAGCGCCACGCCGTGGCGTGCGAGATGGCGGCCCATGTCGTTCATCGGCTCGAGGCCGCGCTGCTCGGCCGCGCCCTCCTCGGCAACGCTCGCGAGGATCACCTGGTCGGCCCGCTTCAGGAACGGCAGCGCCGCGGCGATCGCCCGGGCGCATTCCGGCGTGTCGCGGAAGGCGACGAACACCGTGGCGGGAACCGCGTTCAGCTCGGCGGCGGAAGGCGGCACCAGAAGCACCGGCGCGCGCGCCTCGAACAGGATCGCCTCGAACAGCGACATGTCCTTGGCCTGCGTCACCGACTGCTGCGACTGGACGACGACGTCGACGAGGCCGCTCTGGCGGGCGACCGCGTAGGCGAGTTCGCCGAGCGTTCCGTCGGAGCGCCGCAGTTCCCACGGGACGGCGACCCGCTCGAGACGCCGGCGCAGGGCCGCCTCCAGCTTGTCGCCGACCGCTTCGCCCTGCCGGGCGAACTCCGCGGCGAGCACCTCCGACCCGGGAGCGGTCGCGAGGATCGGAACCGGGATGTGGTTGAGGAGGTGACAGTCGAGATGCGCACCGAAGCCGCTCGCGAGCGTCTCGGCATAGGCGATCGCCGGCTCGTCAGCGTCTCCGCCGGCCAGGAACACCGCGAAATCGGCGATGGCGGCCGCCGGCGCATGCGTCCGCGCTTCCGTCTCAAGGTTGGCTTCGCTTCGCATGGCCATGACCGCATCTCCCGTGATCGTGTTCGCCGGAGGACTTAGCAGGTCCATGCGACGCTCCGTCTTGATCGAAGTCAAGCGTGCGTTTCGGCGCGCGGTTCGGCCGCCGGGCACCAGCCAGGAAACCGGCGCCGTCGCCCCGCCTCGCCACCATTGCCCGCGCCGGGTGCTGGCGGCAGACGGCGGCGAGGCCTTGGCATCCGTGGCACGATCCGGCACTTCTTGCGGGTCTTCGCGGGTCGGTCGTTCCGTCGCATCGCCATCGACCGCCCGAACGCACCCGCATCGAAGAAGGATCGAATCGTTGCATCTTCTGTTCAGGGCTCTCGGCCTGATCGTCCTTGCCGTCGGCATCGTCTTTGCGGTCGGCGACATCGCCCGTTCGCTCGCCGACGAAGCGACGCAGCTCGTCACCATCGACGAGGCCCTCACCTCCATGGGGCTCGTCCTCCAGAGCGCCGCCCCCGGCAGTCGCACGATCGCCGTGGTCGGCACGTGGTCGATGTCGCTCACCTGCGGCGCGATCGGCTTCGTTCTCCTGCTCCTCGGCCACCGCGGCCGACGTCGGGTCCGCAGCCTTCGCCGCACACCCTGATCGGGCGGCCGGGCCGCGCGGCTTGAACGAGACGGCTGTGCGCCCGACATTGAGGCGCGAGGGATCGTCGCCGGCGCGGGAGGCATCCGCCGCGACAGGCTCCGCCGCCCGCCGGTCCGACCTGCTCCCGAAGGAGGTTCCATGTACATTCTCGACATGTTTTCCAAGAAGATGAAGCTGCCGGCAGCCGGCGAGGCCCTGCCGGGACGCAGCCAGGCGATCCCGACCGCCTCGGAGCATTTCGTGCTCCACCAGCCGTTGAAGGGTCCGTTCCCCGACGGTCTGGAAACGGCGATGTTCGGCATGGGCTGCTTCTGGGGTGTCGAGCGCAAGTTCTGGCAGGCCAAGGGGGTTTTCGTCACCGCCGTCGGCTATGCGGCGGGCGTCACGCCCAATCCCACCTATCAGGAGGTCTGCACCGGCCAGACCGGGCACAACGAGGTCGTGCTCGTCGTCTACGACCCGAAGGTGATCTCCTATGACGGGCTGCTGAAGCTTTTCTGGGAAGGCCACGACCCGACCCAGGGCATGCGCCAGGGCAACGACATGGGCACCCAGTACCGCTCCGGCATCTACACCTCTTCCGATGCGCAGGCCGAAGCCGCACAGGCCTCGAAGCAGCGCTACCAGGCGGCCCTCGCAAAGGCCGGCCACAAGGGCACGATCACCACCGAAATCCTGCCGGCGCCGGAATTCTACTACGCCGAGGACTACCACCAGCAGTATCTCGCGAAGAATCCCGGCGGCTACTGCGGCGTCGGCGGCACCGGCATCTCCTGCCCCGTCGGCGTGGAGAACGTCCCGGCCGCCTGACCGGGCGAAACGGATCCGTCTCATCGGGTCGGGCGAAGGCTGAGGCTTTCCCCGGCCCGTTTTTTCGACGGCTGCAATTTCACTTCAAACGCGGCGGCTGCCGTGCCACTGTCACCGGCGGCGCGGGGTCTGCCGCCGCCCGCCGTCGGGCGCAGGCGAGGCTCCACCTCGCGACGCGAAACCCCGCGAGCTCTCTCGCCAACAGGGACCGAGACATCGATGAGACACTTCCTGGCCGGACTACTCGCCGCCACCCTCCTGTCAGCCACCGCCGCTTCGGCCGCGGACTTCAAGCCGGCGATCCTCTACGATCTCGGCGGCAAGTTCGACAAATCCTTCAACGAAGGCGCGTATAACGGCGCCGAGAAGTTCAAGAAGGACACCGGAACGGACTATCGCGAGTTCGAGATCGTCAACGACGCCCAGCGCGAGCAGGCGCTGCGCCGCTTCGCCCGCGACGGCGCAAGCCCGATCATCTCGGTCGGCTTCAGCCAGGCCGCGGCGCTCGAGGCCGTCGCCAAGGAATATCCCGACACGCAGTTCGCGATCATCGACGCGGTGGTCGACCTGCCGAACGTCCGCTCGATCCTCTTCAAGGAGGAAGAGGGCTCCTATCTTGTCGGCGTGCTCGCGGCGATGAAGTCCGACGACCACGAGGTGGGCTTCGTCGGCGGCATGGACATCCCGCTGATCTCGAAATTCGGCTGCGGCTACAAGGGCGGCGTGAAGTCTGTGGCGAAGGACGCCACCGTCTACGAGAACATGACCGGGACGACGGGTGCTGCCTGGAACGATCCGGTGCGCGGCGGCGAACTCGCCAAGGCGCAGATCGACAAGGGCGCCGACGTCATCTTCCATGCCGCCGGCGGCACCGGCATCGGCGTGCTGCAGGCGGCGGCCGACGCCGGCAAATACGGCATCGGCGTCGATTCGAACCAGGACGCGCTGTTCCCCGGCCACGTGTTGACCTCGATGGTCAAGCGCGTCGACAACGCCGTCTATGACGCGTTCGAGGATGCCAAGGAAGGCAAGTGGACGTCGGGCGTCGTCACCCTCGGTCTGAAGGAGGACGGGGTCGGCTATACCCTCGACGAATACAACAAGGACCTGATCACCGACGAGATGAAGCAGGCGGCGGAAACCGCCAAACAGGACATCATCTCCGGCAAGATCAAGGTCCACGACTACACGACCGATTCGAGCTGCCCCTACTGAGGAGCGGCGGCCGGCGGCCGAAAGGCCCCGGTCGGTTCCGCCTGATGTGGCGCGCAGAGCGTCCGGAATTGCGGCGACTCGATCGCGTTTCGGGATAGGGTTTCAGGGCGCTCCCGTCCGATTTCGAGGCGCCGCCGGCAGGTCCGGCGGCGCCTTTTTCGCGCGTCCGGGGCGCCCCGGCGGCGGGGCGGCAGGATCGGCGCCCCCCCAGCCCCGCAGGTCCGCAGGTCCGCAGGTCCGCAGACGCGCCGCCCTGCAACGCCAGACCTTTCGGCCGGGTTTTTCATTCCGTCTGACTATTTCTCCTACAACGATTCGACGCGCCTCAGTCGAAACGAGGTTGCGCTCGCCACGAATATCCCTCTACTCTCCGATCATCGATGTCGAAGCCGGGAGGAGACGCGCTTCGAATCGTTGTAAAGGGAGGCGATATTGGCGAAGCAACACATTGATCGCAGGGCGTTTCTCGGCCGATCCGTTCTGGCCGGAGGAACAGTTGCGGCAACGCTTGCAGCACCGCACGTGGCGCGCGCTGCCGGCGAGACGACCACCTGGCGGGTCCAGACGTCCTGGCCCGGCGGCATCGGGCTGCAGACCTTCAAGGAATGGTGCGGGAGCATCAAGGAGAAGACCTCCGGCCAGCTGGAATTCACGCCCTTCGGCGCGAACGACGTGGTCGGCGACTTCCAGCTCTTCGACGCGGTGAAGAACGGCGTGCTCGAAGCCGTCAATCCGTTCACGATCTATGCGCAGGGCATCATCCCGGCGGCCGTCTTCCTGACCTCCTATCCCCTCGGCCTGAGGAATCCGCACGAGTTCGACACCTTCTACTACGGCCTCGGCGGCCTCGAGATAGCCCGCGAGCTCTATGCCGCGCAGGGCATGCACTTCGTCGGCCCGATCCAGCACGACGCCAACATCATCCACTCCAAGGTCCCGATCCGCTCGATCGACGATTTCCGCGATCGCAAGATGCGGCTGCCCGGCGGCATGGTCGCCGAGGTGTTCCAGGCGCTCGGCGCCAAGACCACCGTCCTGCCCGGCTCGGAGATCTTCCCGGCGCTGGAAAAGGGCACGATCGACGTCGCCGACTATACCGGCCCGGCGGTGAACTACGCCCTCGGCTTCAGCCAGGTGACCAAATACATCTCGATGGGCCCTCCCGGCTTTATGTCGCTCTACCAGCCGGTCGACCTGATGGACCTGACGGTGGGCATGGACGCCTGGAACAAGCTGTCGCCCGAGATGAAGCAGTTCGTCGAGATGGAGACGCACGTCTATTCCGACATGCACCATGCGGCGATCCAGAAGGCCAATCAGGAGGCCTGGAAGAAGTTCGAGGCCGACGGCACCGAGGTGACCCGCCTGACCCAGGACGACGTCGCGCTGATGACCGAGGTCGCGGTGCCGATTTGGTTCAACTGGGCGAACAAGGACAAGAATGCCGCCCGGATCTTCAAGATCCAGCTCGACTACATGCAGTCCGGGTCGTTGGGCTATGTCGAGCCGAGCCTGCTCGAGGGGCTGGAGCTGACCAACCTCTGACCGGCAGGCGACTGCGAGTGACCGATCCGGCGCGCCGGCCGCGCGCCATGCTCCAGAAGCGGGCCCTCCCGTTTCAGCCGGAGCATGGAAGACTGCCGGCGCGCATCTTCCGGGCAGGACCTGCCCGCCTCTTCCCACCCAGGACAGACCCCGATGCCGAGCCTGACCTTCGTACTGCCGCACTGGCTGTACTGGGCGATGCTCGTCGCCTTCCCCGTCGTCGCGATGATCATGGCGCGGCGCGGGCGAGGCGGCGGCAGACGCCTCTACTCCCTTCCCCTCGCCTATTTCGTCCTCGTCACCGGCGGGATGCTGGGGCTGCATCGGTTCTACCTGAAGAGCATCCTGTGGGGCCTTCTGTTCCTGCCGCTCTTCGGCGCGATCCTCTTCGCCAACGCGCATCAGCGCGAGGCCCGCGCGGACTATTCCAACGCCACCAACATCGTGCGCGTCTCGAAGGGCACGATCGAGCGGGAGGAGCCGCGGCTCGCCGAGGCCGACAGGTCGCTCGCCGACCTTCGGAGCCAGGTGGCGGCGGCCGAAGAGGGCTCGTTCACCAAGAAGGCGGCCGAACGGCGGCTGCAGCGCGAGGAGCGCCGCCTCGCCGGCGCCCGCGACCGGGTGGAGGCCGCCCGCGCCGACCTTGCCGAACAGCAGGCGATCGCCGACCGGGCGGGCGGCGACCGGGCGTTCTGGGAGACCGTCGCCTTCGTCGCCTTCGCCGCGATCCTCGTCCTGATGGCGATCGACGCCCTCCTGCTGCCGGTGCTGGTGCGCCGCGCCAATGCGCGGCTGGCGGACAAGGCCGGGGAGGACGAGGAACCGCTGCCGGAACTCTCCGGCGAGTTCCTCAAGGACCGCGCCACCGTCTCCTCCGGCTGGGCCGGCTGGATCGACAGGCTGTCGTTCTACTCCGGCGAATTCGTCTCCTACTGGGCGGTCATCGCCGTCTTCGTCTACTATTACGAAGTCGTCGCGCGATACGTCTTCAACTCGCCCACCAACTGGGCCCACGAGGGCATGTATCTCATGTTCGGGATGCAGTACCTGATCATGGGCGCCTATGCGATGCTGACCGAGAGCCACGTGCGCGTCGACGTCTTCTACGCGCCGCTGTCGCCACGGCGGAAAGCCCTCGCCGACATCCTGACGGTGGTGTTCTTCTTCATCTTCGCCGGCGTGCTTCTCGTCACCGGCTGGATCTTCGCGGCCGACGCGACGCGGGTCGACGAGGTCTCCTTCACCGAGTGGCAGCTCGCCTACTGGCCGTTCAAATGGGCGATCGTCGTCGGCGCCTTTCTCATTCTCCTCCAGGGCGTCGCCAAGCTCGTCCAGGACTTCCGCACCCTGGCGACCGGGGTCCCCAGCTCTCCCGGAAAGGCCTGACCGATGGGTCTCGAAATCGAAATCGGCTGGCTGACGCTGATCATGTTCGGCAGCCTCTTGCTGCTTCTGATGGCCGGCCTGCCGCTCGCCTTCGTCACCGGCGGGCTCGCCTGCGTCTTCCTGTTCGTTCTCGGCGACTGGCAGACGCTGAACATCGTGCCGTCGCGCATCTTCCCGCTGATGACCAACTACCAGCTCTCGGCAATCCCGCTGTTCATCTTCATGGCGGCGATGCTGGAACGGGCCGGCATCATCAACGACATGTTCGACGTCATCTACAAGGTGCTCGGCGGCGTGAAGGGCGGGCTCGCGGCCGCCACCATCATCGCCTCGACGGTGCTCGCCGCGATGGTCGGCGTCATCGGCGCGGCGGTGGTGACGATGGGCATCATCGCGCTCCCCGCCATGCTGAAGCGGCACTACAATCCCGAGATCGCCATGGGCTCGATCATGGCCGGCGGCACGCTCGGCATCCTGATCCCGCCGTCGATCCTCGCGATCATCTACGCGGTCGTCGCCGAACAGTCGGTGGGCGAACTCTTCATCGGCGCGGTGTTTCCGGGCCTCCTCCTTTCCGGCCTCTACGTCCTCTACGTCGTCGCCCGCTCCTACATCAATCCGGAGCTCGGGCCGCCGGCGCCGCCGGAAGAGCGCATCTCGTTCCGCGAAAAGGTGCGGGTGATGTCGAAGATGTCGGCGCCGATCGCGCTGATCGTCGTCGTCCTCGGCGTCATCTTCTCCGGCGTCGCGACGCCCGTCGAGGCGGCCGGCATCGGCACCTTCGGCGCCTTCATCGTCGCGGCGATCCACAGGAAGCTCGACTGGCCGACGGTGCAGGGCGCCTGCCTCACCACCCTCAAGGCCACCGCCATGGTCATCTGGATCATGTTCGGCGCGACGATCTTCGTCGGCCTCTACGTCCTCGAAGGCGGCCAGCAGTTCGTCGCCGGCGCCATGCAGGGCATGGGTCTCGGGCCGTGGGGCATCCTGATCTTCATGCAGCTGATCCTGATCTTCCTCGGCATGTTCCTCGACTGGGTCGGCATCCTGCTCCTCTGCGTGCCGATCTTCGTGCCGATCATCAAGCAGCTCGGCGCGGCGAGCTTCGGTCTCGACGGGCCGGACGAGCTGGTGCTGTGGTTCGGCGTCCTCTATCTCGTCAACATGCAGATGAGCTTCCTGTCGCCGCCCTTCGGCTATGCGCTGTTCTATCTGAGGGGCGTCGCCCCGCCGGAAATCCCGATGACCCGCATCTTCAAGGCGGCGATCCCCTTCCTGCTGATCCAGCTCACCGGCCTCGTCCTCTGCATGGTCTTCCCCGAGATCATCACCTGGCTGCCCGAGGCGGTGTACGGCTAGGACGGCGGCCGTATCGTCCCGCCCCTCTACCCTCGCGCCGGGAGCGCCCGCCGCAGGCAGCGCGTCGGGAAGAGGCCTTCCGCCTTTTGGCGGCGGGCCTTTTGGGCGATGGACGCGCGAACACCGCCCCGCCGGCGGGAAGCCGCGAAGGGATGGAGCGTCGTTTCGCCCGCCTCGCTCCTGTCGGCGGGCGGCGGGATGCCGGAGGCAGACCCTCCGAACTTTTGTTTCTACGGTCCGCCTCCGGCATCCCGCGCGGTGCGCTCACGGCCTTGCGAATGCATCGCTTCCACCCGCTGCCTTTCAAGGCCACCCCGCCGCTGCCGCGGCGGGGACGGGTCGTCGCGATGGCGGCTGGCGCTTCCCGAATGCCTCCGGTCAAGCGGACCGATCCGCACCCCCCGCATAGTCGAGGAGGGGCCAGCGGCGCCTCGCAGCCGTCCGGGACGGGCACCCTCCGGAAGAGCGCACCGCCGCGGACACCGCCCGCCGGCCCCCGAACGATCCCGGTGATCATTCGTGCCCGTTCCGTGAGCCGGCGGTCGGGGAATCATACGGGCGGCGCGAGGGGGTGGGGATATCTTTCTTCAGGGACAGCATATTAGGCTGTCATAAGCTAAAACAGAACAGCGGCCACCTGCATAAATTGCCGCAACACCGCCGGGGTCTGGGCGTGCAATTACACTTTCATTAACATTCATAAGATTTTATAAGACTTACCGACGCCAAATAATAGAATCCTTTCCGTATCAAATGGATATGTCAAAGATAGATACCATGCTTTCGCCGGTAAGCGCTGGATAAATTTGTTGGAGCGTATTTTTCAACTCGGCCTCAGAACGAAATCCATCGGCCACTGCGTCACCCTCGTCGAGCTCCGAAAACCGCTTATATGTAGCCCTCGTGAAAAAGACTTCTCCTATTTCTAGTGTCTCACCTTCAGCAAAGCTTTCAAATCGGTTGGACGCGAAAAGCGGCAGAGATGTTTCCGCGGGGACTTCAACGCAACCAGCCCGAAAACGAACAGTCGTTGTCTTCCTACCCTCTTGAACCCAACGTACGTAGTCCGAACGAAGCAACAAGCGCCTACGTTTCCGAACCGCAATGTGTGGAAAAATAATCTCCAAACGCTCTTGCAGTTCAATAGGGTCATAGTTCGAGTCTATCAGTTCAGCGAACTTAGATCGGGAGAACGGGAACGCCTCAGCCTTCGCAGGATTCATCGTATAAAGCCGACCGTTGAGCCAAACGAAATCAATGTGAATGCGCTCGCACCAACTCAATAAGTCGTCTATACTTTCAACGATTGGCTCCCCCGGACCGTTTAAGCTTGTGTTGAGTAACACTGGTACGCGACCCGCCCTCGAAAACGCAGAAAGGATTCGATGTAAAGCTTCATTTTCAGCCCGTGACACGGTCTGAACGCGAGCCCAACCATGACCTTGCGAGCAAGATGCAATAATATTTTTGTAATTATCTCGAATTGGAGCAGTTTTTGCCATGTAAGGCGAAGCGCCAGCCATATCAAAGTAAACAGCCGCGTCTTCAATTCGTACTACGGGCGCGACCGGCATCATGTAATTTCGAGACTTAATTTCATTCAGTCGAGCACGTGAGACCGGATATGTAGCGTCCGCCAATATGCTCCTAAAACCCAGTGCCCGAGGCCCGAATTCGCTTCGGCCATTGAACAAAGCACAAACCTTACCCGCCGCTAGCGCTAGAGAGAGGTGAGTGAACCTTGGATCGTCGCAATCTGACGTAGAAAGTGCGGCCATCCGCGTCTTCCGCTGTGGAGACATCCGATATTTTCCGCCCAAATCTACACCTTGTTTTGGCAACCGTAAGATCTTGCCCGTACTGCGTAAATACCCGTCGATGGCATTGCCGAGGCACTGGCCAACGTCGCCTGAAGCTGGGTGAACAAATACATTCAACCGTGGGTACTTCTTTTGAAGCCTCCCTGCCGATACGCAGTTGTAGGCAACGCCACCTGAGAGAATGAAATTCTCAGTTTCATACATAGCACAATACTGGGCTGCGATTAGCTCAACATATCTATCAAGTTCTGACTGGAGCCACGCGGCTATTCCGAAATGCTTTGGACTGAACGGACTGTCGGGCGCCCTTTGATCGAAGCCAAAGATATTGTTTTTCTCTAAAAGGTCGTTAATTAATCTCCCATTTTTTTCTGGGTCATTGCCCAAAGGAAAAACAAACTCAGTACCGGAATGTTCAAAGAAATGAAATCCTGATAATTGATTTCTGACAGGCGCCAGTGCTGCCGCAGCCATAGTGTTTCCAGCGTAACGTGCGCCGTGCCAGCCGAGAAAGTATGTCATCGCGCGGAAGATCTCGCCGAAACCAATTGCACCAGGATCCTCAGCGTGTCTGGCGAGCAACCGGATCTCATTGCCGTCAATCAGGAAAATGCTGTGCTGCTCTCTCTTAGACAGCCACCATTTACCATCAACAACACTTTCAAGAACGTCACCTCCGCTATCCATGACAAGCACTATTGCCCGGTTGAAGCCTGACCACGCGGCAGCTCCAAGCGCATGGGAGCGGTGGTGACCACATCTTGTAATCTTTTTACTCGGAAGGTTCCCAAATATAAAAGATGTCGAGTAGTCGCAACAAGAGGACAAAACTAAATCGTCAAATATTTCGCCACGCTTTGCAATATTTGTTTTATAGTAATTTAGCGCTGCCGAGAACCCTCCACTCCCCTTCCTACGAGTCAAACGATCTTCAGCAATGGCAAATGATAGATTGTTGTTTTGGATAACCGCGATGCCGCCATCGGGCAGCGATTTGGAGTACGAGGTGTAGGCCTGATTACAACCCGCGATAATCATTTTCGGCTCAAGATAAATTTGTTAATTCTACCGATTACGTCGAAAGCAGTCAGCGAGATTGCAACAAGAGAGAGGTCTTGAACGGTTCTCGCCGAAAAGTTATCCCCCTGTAGTAACGTCGGCAATACGTTGGGGATCATATATATCGCACCGAATACGAAAAGGCCCACTATCGAAATTATGGGAAATCTAATCGATGGCTTAACGTACACAAAAAAGTTGAGAGATGTGTCTAATCTATCGAGACTATCCGGCTTCTCCCCATAATCGATTGTTAAGTGAGCCGGTATGCGACTTGATATGTCTGCAGTACGAAAAACAAATGTATTAACATCATACGATCCCGTCATCCTGGCGCTAGGTCTTTGCAGAGAAAATACCGCAGATTCACCCACTATCATTATTTCGTATGATGCCCTTTCTTTGAATTTATCTTCTCGATCAGTTCTTTTCTCGTTTATACTGTGAGGAATAGAAGAGTCCGACTGTAGCATGTGCATCAATTGCAATTCATAGTCGGTTTTACCCACGAGAGTCATGTTATTTGTGACTTTTTGGAATCCCCCTTTATTCAGCACTCTAATTCCTACGACCCTAGGGAAAGGTACATACTGCAAGTATTTAAATTTACCTAGACGCCTAACTATAGAAGCCCATCTCCTTATTTGTTGGTCATACTCTTCTTTAATTGTCTCAACATCGTCGGAGAATCTAACCTCGGCATTGGCCATCAGCACGAGTGGGTATAAATCTCTTCCTGGAGCATCGTTGTTTAGTTTAACACTTTTTCGCAGTAATTCGTTGAACTCAGCTATCTGTCCCTCAAGACGCTCCTCATCCTGCGGGAACTCGTAAATCTCGTCTACGGAGTATCCAATATAAAACACGGATCCGACAAGGTATATTTCGTCAATTGTGATATTCCTGAGGGGAATTATTAAACCGCTCTCATAATCTCTGAAGCAATAGCTTCCTTTTCTCTGTTTCAGACCATGAAAATCTCTTCTCACCTGTTCCGAAACAAAATGCTGATCAAATCGCGCTCTATATCTAGAACCATTAGGTAACGCTAGTATTTTTACTGCATCATAGCCGTAAGGGAATATTGAATTGGCAATAAGAAATATTCCGGGTGCGTTGGGTGTAGCCATCTAAATACCTTGCCCTTTAATGAGCACAATAAGCGAAATGCAGAGACATCGGCAACGATCGAATTGAGCGCGTCGCAAAAAAAATTCTAACACGGGCATTCGATGCTCGACCGTAATGGAACTCGTCAGTGGCTTCAGCGGCTGTGCTGGCACAGGGGTCTTAGTGCCGACTCGATTGATCAGAATTTAAAAGCCAGCCGACATCTGCGCATAGTCCTTTAGCGTCGCTACCCAAACCCCACACCCGCTCGTTTCTTTTTCCCACACCTTCTGTACCCATCCTCCCGAACTCCCCTAGATCCTCTCCCGGCGGCGCGGCTGCCGCCCCATCCCCGCCAGACCGAGAGACCCGCCGCAGCCGATGCTGGAATCCCTGTATGTCCTGATTCTCGTCGGCACCGTCCTCATCGTCGTCGCCGCCTTTTCCAGCCTGCTCGCCTTCCGGTTCGGCGCCCCGCTGCTGCTCCTGTTCCTGTCGATCGGCCTTCTCGCCGGGGTCGACGGCATCGGCATCGACTTCGACAATGCCGGGCTCGCCTATTTCGTCGGGACGATCGCGCTCGCCATCATCCTGTTCGATTCCGGCTTCGGCACCCGCATCTCGGCCTTCCGCCAGGCGGCGGGGCCGGCGATCACGCTGGCGACGCTCGGCGTGCTGCTGACCTCCGCGCTGTTCGGCGTCGCCGCGACCTTCCTCCTCGGCTTGCCGCTGGTCGAGGGGCTGCTCCTCGGCGCCATCGTCGGCTCCACCGACGCGGCGGCGGTGTTCTTCCTGTTGCGGGTCGGCGGCATCACCATCCGCGACCGCGTCCGCTCGCTGCTGGAGATCGAATCGGGCACCAACGATCCGATGGCGATCTTCCTGACCGTCGCGCTGGTCGAGACGATCCGCGCCGGGTCGGGCGTCGACGCCATCGGCGCGGAGGTGGCGCTCGGGCTTCTGGCGCAGATGGCGATCGGCCTTCTCGGCGGCTTTCTCGGCGGCATGGCCATCGCCGGGGTGATCCGGCGGCTCGCCATCGACAAGGGGCTGCTGCCGATCGTGACGCTGAGCCTCGCGCTCTGCGTCTTCGCGGCGGTCGGGGCGCTCGGCGGCTCGGGCTTCCTCGCCGTCTATGTCGCAGGGCTCTACGCCGGCAATGCCGGGCTCTCCAACACCGCCGCGGTCAAGCGCTTCCAGGACGGGCTGACCTGGCTCGCCCAGATCGTCATGTTCCTGATCCTCGGGCTTCTGGCGACGCCGTCGCAGTTCGCCGACATCCTCTGGCCGGCCCTGGCGCTCGCCGCTTTCCTGATCTTCGTCGCAAGGCCGCTGGCCGTCTGGCTGTGCCTGCTGCCCTTCGACTTCCAGCGCCGCGAGATGGCCTTCGTCTCCTGGGTGGGGCTGAGGGGCGCCGTCTCGATCCTGCTTGCCATCGTGCCGCTGATCGGCGGGCTCGACGATTCGCGGCTGTTCTTCAACACCGCCTTCATCATCGTCCTCGCCTCGCTGCTGGTGCAGGGCTGGACCATCGCCGCCGTGGCGCGGCGCCTCGGCCTCGTGGTGCCGCCGCGCACCGGCGTCATCGAGAAATACGAGCTCGAACTGCCGGGCAATCCCGACCACGAGCTCCTGTCCTACCGCGTCGCCGCCGGAAGCCCGGTCGCCCGCGGCGAGCGGATCCCGCGCTGGGCGCGGCCGTCGCTGGTGATCCGCGAGGGGCGCTCGATGGCCTATCAATATGCCGGGCGGCTGAAGCCCGGCGACTACGTCTTCCTGTTTCTCTCGCCGCGCTATCCGCCGCTGCTCGACCGGCTCTTCGCGCGGCCGGCGCAGGTCAGCCCCGACGATGCGGAATTCTTTGGCGAGTTCTCGGTCGACCCGGGCGCCAAGGCAATCGGCCTTGCCGAGGCCTACGGCGTGCGGCTCCAGCCGGACGAGGCGGCGATGACGATCTCCGAGCTGATGGTCGCCCGGCTCGGCGGCGAGGCCGAATATGGCGACCGCGTCGCCGCCGCGCCGGTGGAGCTGATCGTCCGCCAGACCGGCCTCGACGGCGCCGTCGTCGCCGCCGGCCTGTCGCTGGTGCCGGAAAGCGGCCGCGGCAGCCAGATCCCGCTGTTCTTCAGCCGCCGGGACTTCGTCGCGGCGCTGCGCCGGCTGGTCGGGGCGAAGGGCAGGAACGACTGACAGGCTCGTCCGCGGCGCCTCGTCTGGACGCTCTTTGCCGGGAAGGCTACGAAGCCGGACGCCGACCGACCATGTGAGCGTCGAACGGGTGCCCGCCGGGCGCCCGTCCCGCTCGCCCGACAGACCCTTGAGGAGAATTTCCGTGACGCAGTTCAAGACCCTCGACGACGCCGACCTGAAGGGCAAGCGCGTGCTCCTGCGCGTCGACCTCAACGTTCCGATGAAGGACGCGTTCGTCACGGACAAGACCCGCATTAAGCGCGTGCTGCCGACGATCCGCGAGATCGCGACGAAGGGCGGCCGGGTCGTGCTTTTGGCGCATTTCGGACGCCCGAAGGGCAAGCCGAACGCCCAGATGTCGCTGAAGCCGATCGTTCCCGTCCTTGCCGAGATGATCGGCAGGCCCGTCGCCTTCGCGGAGGACTGCATCGGCGCGGTGGCCGAGGCCGCCGTCGCGGCCCTGAAGGACGGCGAGATCCTGCTTCTGGAAAACACCCGCTTCTACGCCGGCGAGGAGAAGAACGATCCCGACTTCGTCGCGGCGCTGGCCAAGCTCGGCGACCTCTATGTCAACGAGGCGTTTTCCGCCGCCCACCGCGCCCACGCTTCCACCGAGGGCCTCGCCCATCACATGCCGGCCTATGCCGGGCGGACCATGCAGGCCGAGATCGAGGCGCTGGAAAAGGGCCTCGGCAGCCCCGCAAGGCCGCTGGTGGCAGTCGTCGGCGGCGCCAAGGTCTCGACCAAGATCGACCTTCTCGAAAATCTCGTCGCCCGGGTCGACGCGCTGGTGATCGGCGGCGGCATGGCCAACACCTTCCTCGCCGCGAACGGCGTCGCCGTCGGCAAGTCGCTCTGCGAACACGACCTCGCCGACACCGCCCGCCAGATCATGGCGGCGGCAGAGAAGGCCGGCTGCCGCATTCTTTTGCCGGTCGACGCGGTGATTGCCCGCGAATTCAAGGCGGGCGCCGCAAACGAGGTGGTGCCGGTGACCGCGGTGCCGCAGGACGCGATGATCCTCGATGCCGGCCCGAAGAGCGTCGAGGCCATCGAGGCATGCTTCGACGGGGCGAAGACGCTGGTCTGGAACGGCCCGCTCGGCGCCTTCGAGATCGCGCCCTTCGACGCGGCGACGGCCGCCGCCGCCCGCCATGCCGCGAAGCTGACCAAGGCCGGCGGGCTGGTCTCCGTCGCCGGCGGCGGCGACACCGTCGCGGCCCTCAACCAGGCTGGCGTCGCGGGCGATTTCACCTATGTTTCGACGGCAGGCGGCGCATTTCTGGAATGGATGGAGGGCAAGTCTCTGCCCGGCGTCGAGGTCCTCAAGGCATGATGACACCGCAGACTGAGTTTTCCGGCGGTCCACCGGGCTCGCTCCGCGATCTCTCCGGCGAGTTCGACCCCGGGGGGCTCGCCGCGTCGTTCAAGACCGGCCTGGTCTCCTGGCTGCTCCTGCCGGTCTATGTCTGGCAGGGCGTCCAGGCGCGTCGCCGCATCGAACGGATGCGTCCGCCCGCCGGCCGGACCAGCGGCTTTCTGGGCCCGGAGGCGGCCCGCGAGGCGGCCGTCAGGCTGCTCGTCATCGGCGATTCCTCGGCGGCCGGCGTCGGCGTCGAGCGGATCGACGATTCGCTCGGGCCGAAGCTCGCCGAGCGGATCGTCGCACTGACCGGCCTGCCGGTGTTCTGGCGTGCGGTCGGCGCGAACTCGGCCGTCTCGGCGGAGATCCGCGACCATGTGGTGCCCAATCTCGCCCGCGAGGCGTTCACCCACATCGTCCTGATGATCGGCACCAACGACGCCAAGAACTTCCATGGCGGGCGCCGCTTCAAGCGGGGTTTCGGCGGGCTTCTCTATGCGCTGAGGGCAAAGTGGCCCGAGGCGCGGATCGTCTGGTCGCCGCCGGTGGACCTGAAGCGCGTCCCGGCGCTGCCGCGCGGCCTCGCCTACGTCCTGGAACTGCGCGCCCGGATCGTCCGGAAGATCGGCGCGCGGCTCTGCGCCGAGCGCGGCGCGATCGTCGCGACCACCCTGCCCCGCGTCGAACCGGCGGGCTTTTCCCGCGACGGTTTCCACGCCTCGGCAGAAGGCTACGCCTATTACGCCAACCACCTCGTCAACTACGTGCTCGGCCGCGCCTGACGCCGGGTCTGGTGGTGACGTTCATCCTCGCACAGGCCGGACGTCGCCTGTGCCTGCCATGCGCAGGTCCCGCCGGTTGGCTTGCGATGTCGGGAGGTGCCGGGATCGCCGGACGTCGAAACGACGAAGGCCCAGTGGGCAAACCCGCCGGGCCTCAAGTCCTTCACGACGATGCCGCCGCATCGGATGCGACGCGCCCTTCAGCGCCGGAGGGCGCAATCAGGGCGACGAGATAGCGGTCGACGCGGTCCTGCGTTTCGTGCGGCGCCGGGCGCCGCGCTTTTCAGTGCGGGACGAGGCAAGCTTCGCTCCTACCCCTGCACTTTCTTGCTGAATGCGCGTGATATCGTCCGAAAACCGGATTCCGCTTTTCGGCATCGTGCTCCGAGGCCGGCGCCGCGTTGCCTCAGCGGCCGCGACGGCGCTTGTGACCGAGACCCATCTGCTTGGCGAGACGCGAACGCGCCGCGGCGTAGTTCGGCGCCACCATCGGATAGTCGGCCGCCAGATCCCACTTCTCGCGGTACTCTTCCGGCGAAAGATTGTAGTGGGTCATCAGGTGGCGCTTCAGCGACTTGAACTTCTTGCCGTCTTCCAGGCAGATGATGTAGTCGTCCGTCACGGACTTCTTGACCGGAACCGCCGGCTTCGGCTTCTCGACCTGCGGCGCCGCCGGCGCCGAGGTGGTCCGCCCGAGCGCCCCATAGACGTCCGAGATCAACGCCGGAAGCTCTGAAACGGGCAGAGAATTGTTGCTCACATAGGCAGCGACGACCTCAGCCGTAAGCTCCATGAGCATCTCGTTGTTTTCGATGGCCTCGATCTGATCCAATTTATCACCCGATCGTTTGATATCACGGCAGTGTCATAAAACTAGTTCGCGCGCCGAGCGGGAGAGCACTGCCGACCACCACTGGGCGCGCGGGAGCACGAGAACCATTGCTGTGCCTTGTTGCCCTGTATTTATGCCGATTTACTTGCTGTCAATAGCGAATTTCTGTTTTTTCAGAATTCAGGCCCAAGCAGGCTCGAAAACCGGGGGACATCACAAGCAAAATCCACCTTGAGCAGCGCTGCAAGAGCCGATCGGCCATGTCGAAGACCGGTCGCGTTCGCTGAGCTCATGCAACCAAGGGGCGTCTTTCCAAAAGTTAATTGATTCGTTTCTGGAATTTACGTCGGCTGCCAACAATTGCAGAGGAGATTCAGCTTTCGCAAATCGTCGATGACGTTTTCATTCATCGTCGCGGTCGCAGGGTCTGTTGCGTGGCCGCTGTCGGGGCGGTGCCCGCCAATGCAGGCAGGGCGCTCACCGGGCTCCGATGTCAGGTCGACCAGTGGAGTGGCATGGGCGGAGTGCCGGTGCGGCAGGAGGGGGGCGAATGGCGATGGCTTGACGGGAACGTTTCGTCGCGGGCGGCCACCGCAATTCCCGGCGGGACGCAATGCCCCGGGTCGCGGCCCCGCCTGCTACCCTTCATCCATCGGAGGCGGTCCGCCGAAGGCGGCGATACCCGCAGCAGGCCCCGGAAACGCCAGTGCCCGGCGTGCCGTGCCGGCAATCGGCCCGGTGGCGTTGGAAAGAGCGTGCCGACCGGCGATCACCGGCATCGCGACGGCGGCCCCGACGAAGGCTTCCGCCCGAACGGCATGACCCCGCCGCAAGGCGGGGCCGTTGACGTATCGTTCGATTCGATCCGCCGGAGAGTCTTCGGCAAGCCGCCTCTCATACGGTCTCCGGCAGATCACTTCGTGATGCCGGAAACAAAGACGCTCATTCGCCGCGCGGGCTTGATACGAGCCCGTTCTGACCGAGCGGATCTCGTATCAGAGCGGCTGATGCAGGCGCGACGGCTGTCACCGGCAGGCCGCCCAGCTCGCAGACATGCTCGCCGGGAGCTTTTCCGGATCAGTCGCCGTAGCGGACGTCGACAAGGGTGAAGCCGCGGGCGCGAAGCGCCTGGCCGAGTTCGCCGCTCGGATGGCCGACGAATTCGCCGCCCGAAGTCCGCGGCGCCGAGGTGAGCGAAGCGATGGCGATGCGCGAGGAGATCGTCTCCTGGCTCCGGCCGGCGCCGGCGCCCGGACGGACGACCCGGCCGCCCTTTCCGGCAAGGATCTCGGCCTCGATCGACCCGTCGTCGGAGGCGATTTCAACCGACCGCGCCGGCTTGCGGGCCGGCTTCGGCTCGCTCGAGAACGAGGCGTTGCGCAGCCGCGGCTTGCTCTCCGCCGCCGCTCCAGCCGCCGGCCGGTTCGCCGGGACGACGGCCGCAACCGCGCCGCGATCGACGGCGGCGAGCGCGCTCAGCGCGGTCGACGCGTCGTCGGCAGCCGGCGCTTCCGCCGTGGCGCCGCGCTTCAGCAGCGCAGCGAAATTCGGGCGATCGGTCGGGGTCGGCACCGCGAAGGCGAGCTGGCCGCTCGCGACCGTCTCGGGCTTCGGCGCTTCGAGGGCGGCAACGAGAGCGTCCACTTCACCGGAAACGTTCGTTTCGGCGGGAGTCGCCTTGGCTCTCGCCGCGAAGGTCGGAACCGGCACGCGGGCCGCCTCGAGCGTCGCGACCTGCGTCGCCGCAGCGGCCGGCGAGCCGACGTCGAAGCCGTCTGCGACGGGGACGCTCACGCCGGCCGGCAGATTGCGGGCCGGGCGCGGCTGCGGCACCACCGCTGCCACCTGCACCTGTGCCTCGGGCTTGGCCTGAACCGGGGCGGCCCGCGCCGGGGCCTCGGTCGGCGCCGCGACATCGGCTTCGTCCTCGGCCGCCTCGGCCGAGTCGCCGCCACCGAACAGCATGGCGATCAGCGACTTGCCGCCACCCGAGGAGCGCGACGAACCGGCATTCGCCACCTGGATCTCGGACTGGCCACGGCGCGCCTTGTAGGATGCGAGCGCCTGGCTGTAGCCGGGCAGCGGCTTGCCGTCGGACGGCACGTGGACGGTATTGCCGTTCGGGAACACGGCAAGAAGCTCGCGCCGGCTCATCCGCGGCCAGTGCCGGGCGTTGCCGACGTCGAAATGGACGAAGGGCGAACCGGAGCGCGGATAGTAGCCGACGCCGCCGACCTGCATCTTGAGGCCGATCTCGCGCATCTTCTTCAAGGGCACGTCGGGGATGTAGAAGTCGAGCGCCCGGCCGAGCGTGTGCTGGCTCTGCTTGGCGACGCCCGAGGAGCGCGAACGCAGCATCTCGTTGGTGGCCGGCGAGCGGTAGCCGCAGATGACGTTGATGTAGCCGTTCGACCCGGACTGGCGATAGGCTTCCCAGATCAGGTCGAGCAGGCGCGGATCCATGGTCGTCGCCTTGGCCTTGCGCCAGTCCCGGAGGAACCAGTTGATCTTCTTCAACTCGCCGGAGTCGTAGCGGCCGTTGACCTTGAAGTCGAACGACGCCTTTTCACGGGTGTGGAGATTGAAGAATTTCAGCGTCCGGGTCTCGGCCGCAGCGCCGGTCGCGACCGCAGCCCCGATCAGGGTCACGGCGACGATGGTGGCAAGACGCAGGGCCGTACGCCCGGCGCCGAGAGTTCTTCCGAACATCTGGCATCCCCCTACGACCGAAAATCGCGGCCGACCCTTCCCCTGGTCGGACCGTACATTCGGAACCGCTCTTCTCAGCGTCAGCTTGCGTAGAACTGCGGCACGAAAATGACAATGCCGAAGTTTTTCTCGTCCTTCATGCCGATTATTCGTTAACGCGGCGTGAACGACACATCGGTTCGGCCCGGCAAGCGATTGATTCGCAAGGCTTCATAAGGGCCGTTCGCCGGCCTGGAAGTTGCTTGGCCGGCAACCGGAAAGGCACCTTCTATCGCCACCGCCGCAAGGAAACCGCAAGCTTTGCCGCCGCGCGGCGCGCGCTCAGGCCGGAAAATCGATCCGCTCGCGAAGATAAGCCTCCATGCCTTCCAGCGATTTCCTTCCGGCTTCGCCGCCGAAGGCCTCGAAGACATGGACGCCGCCATTGGTCAGATGCAGTTCGACCGGATTGCCCGCGGCGAACCAGCGCATCGCCATGAACAGCGTGTCGTCGAGGAGGAGGTCGCGGGTGCCGCAGCTGAAGCGCGCCGCCGGCAGGCCTTCGAGGTCGGCGTAGAGCGGCGAGACCCGCGGGTCCTTCAGCGGGTAGCTGTCCGGCACGAAGCGCAGCACGAACTCCTTGATGTCGTCGGTGTTGAGAACCAGCCTGTCCTCGCCCGCCGCCCGGACGCTCGGCGTCAGAGAAAGGTCGTAGCAGCCGGCGACGAGCAGCGCCGCGCCGAAGGGGCGGAGCTTGTAGTCGTCGCGCAGACGGATCAGCGTCAGCACCGCGAGGTGGGCGCCGGCCGACTCGCCGCCGATGGCGAGATAGCCGCGCGGGGCCGGCAGATGGCCGTTGGCGAGCGCCAGGGCGACGTCGACGCAGTCGTCCGGCGCCGCCGGAAACGGATGCTCCGGCGCCAGGCGATATTCGACCGACACGACCGTCAGCCCGGTCGCGTCCGCCAGCTGGCGCAGCCGCGGATCGGATTCCTCGGCGCCGCCGAAAACCCAGCCGCCGCCGTGGAGGTGAAGGAAGCTGCCGCGGGTCGCGCCGTTAGAGGGACGGATGATCCGGATCGGGATCTCGCGGCCGGCCGAGCCCAGATGGATCAGGGTCTCCGCCGCCTTGTCCCGCGGGGCGTAGGGGAAGATGCCCTTCCCCTCCTTTCGTGCCTGGCGGACCTTGTCGAGCGGCAGCGACCAGGGGTCCGGGCGCTGGCGATGTTCAGTGCGCAGCCATTCGGCCAGCTTGACGAGCTCGGGATCGGTGCTTTCCGGATCGAATGCCTGCGGATCGATCGCCAGTCGCGCCTTTGCCATGCTCGTCATCCTGCCTGTCGGTCACGTTGCGGTTCTCCGGGAAAGCTAGGCACAAACGGGCGTCGTGGTAGGGCGGCCGTCGGCGCGACCGGCATCGCGCGGCAGACGCCGGGCGGGGCGCTGCCGCGCCTCGGCCGCACCTCAGCCTCGGGGGGCCGAGGTGCGCCAGGCGTTGATCGCCTGTAGCGTCGCCGGGCCGAAGACGCCGTCGCTGCGTCCCTGGTAGAAGCCCTCGGTGCGCAGATAGTCCTGGATCGCCTGGCGGACCGGCGGCTCGAAGATCTGGGCACTGTTGGTGACGATGAGCTCCTCCGCGTCGGCGTAGCCCTCGGCCAGTCCCTTCATCATGTTGGTCGCGGCGTCGAGCGGCGTCGCGCCGTCCGCACCGATGCCGAAGGCATTCATGAAGCCGACGTAGAAGTAGCCGCCGGCGACGTCCTTCTGGGCCGCCTGGCGATAGTAGTCGAAGGCCTTGGCGTAGTTCTCCGGCACGCCCTGGCCGCTGTATTCCATCTTGCCGAGCTCGACCAGGGCCTCCGGAACGCCAAAGGCGACAGCATCCTGGAAGAGCGCATAGGCGCCGGGATAGTCCTGGGCGAGATAGGTGCCGTTCACCTTCTCAATGCCGAGAAAATACTTGGCGAAGCCGTTGCCGGCGTCGGAGGACTTCTGCAGCCACTCGACGGCCTGGGTGGGATCCGCGGTGACGCCGCGGCCGTCGTAATAGGCGAGCGCGAGTTCGTACTGGGCGACCGGCTGGCCGGCATCCGCAGCCTCGCGGTAGAGCCGCGCAGCGTCGTCGTCCCGGCCGGCGGCCTGGTAGGTCCGCCCGAGCTGGAAGGTCATCCGCGCATCGTCCGGAGCGAGGCGATGCGCCGCCTCGCAGGCCGGCAGCGCCTGCTTGACGTCGATGTCGGTCGGCCCCTTCACCCCGGCGACGTCCGCCGGCTTCGTCGGGTCGTCGGAATCGGCGGCAAGCCGGTCGCAGTCGGCAATGACGCCCGCCGTCGCCGCATTGCGGCCGGGGGTCTCCGGCTGCACCGGGACGGGGACCGAAAGGGCATCCTGCTGTTGGCCGTCCGGCGTCGGGACCAGCGGCAGCGGATCGACGGGCGTCGCCGTGGCGTCGGGCGTTCCGCCGCCGGCCGGCGGGGTGTCGTTCGGCGCACCGTCCGGAACGGTCGGGCCGAGATCGGCGCCGGACGCCCCCGGCACACCGGGCTCGCCCAGCGGCAGCAGAACCGGCGGACCGTCGTTCACCGACAGGCTCGGCTGAAGCATCGCCATGCCGGCGACGGGATCCGGCGAGCCGGCGATCTGGAATGCCGTGCCGACGATCGGCGCCGGCTGGGCGGGCTTCACCGACAGGCGGATCGAGCGGGGATCGTCGAGAAACTGCCGCAGCGCGTCGGCCACCGCCTCGGCGAGCGGATCGTTGCCGGTGGCGCCCTTGACGGCGTCGCGCGCCGCCGTCGGGATCGCCGCCTTGAACAGCGGCGGGTCGATGTTCTGCTGGCGCGCGACGACCTTGATCATCTTGTCGACGAAGGAGGTGTTGACGAAGGCGAGATCGGCCGATTCCAGCGTCGCGCTCACGCCGAGCAGCGCGGCGGGATTGGCCGCGGCGATCACGGAGCGGATGTCGGCGGGGGTGAAGTTGGCGAGCCCCGTCGACAGCGTCAGGCTGCCCTCGTTGCCGATCGCGACCGCCTCGGTGAGCTTCAGGTTGCGGGCCGCCGTGTCCCGCCGCATCGTGGTGGTGAAGGTGAAGTCGAAGAAATCCGGCCCCAGCCCCTCGAAATCGGCAAGGCTCGCGCCGGAGAGCGTCGCCATCTGCTCCGGCGTGAAGGCGAGGTTCTTGACGGCGAAGGTCGCCGACTGCGGCAGGCCGTCCGACACGCCGTTGGTCGTCAGCTGGATCGCCGCGATCTTCAGGATCTCGCCGGTCGGGGCGAAGCCGACGACCGAGCGGACGTCGAGACCGCGCATGTCGACCGGGCCGAGGCTGTCGCTCGCCGGCGCCGCGCCGACCGCCGCGAGCCGCGGGTCGAGGATCGAGATCGACGAGATCGTCGCGACCCTGTCGTTCGGGCCGTTCTGTTCGGTCGCCCGGATGCTCGCCTTGGTCATGAAGATCGAATTGGCGGTGAAGGTGCCGTCCGGCTCGATCTTCGGCTTGAGGACGACGGCGGAGGGCGCGACGAAGCCGCTCCAGTTCGGCTGGCCGTCGTCCTTGGTGAGCCGCAGATTGGTGATGAAGAGATCGCCCTGGTCGAGCACGGCGGAATCGTAGCGCACCCGCGGCCCGCTGGCGCTCGGCGGCCCCTCCAGGGCGTTCAGCCGGTCGACCAGCGTGTCGGCGAGGAGCTTGGCGTCGCCCGTCGGCGCCTGCGGCCCGGCGGCCGGCGCATTGCCGGAGGCCGCATCGCCCGACGTCGCGGCATCGCCGGCGGGGGTGCCGCCCGCCGGCGCGGCGATGTCGGTATCGGGTTCCGGGATCGGCACGGGCCGCGGTTCGCCGTCGCCGCCCGCGGCCGCCCCGCCGGCGGCTCCCCCGGTACCCGCACCGGCGCCCGAGAACGGGTCCTCGGCGACGTTCGGCGAGGCCTGGCCGCCGTCCGTCGGCTGCGGCTGCGGCTGCGGCTCGGCCTGCATGGCCGATCCGCCGTCCTGCGGTACGGCACCGCCCGCGCCGGCGGCTCCGCCCGAAGGCTGCGGCGCGGAGGCGGCGGAATCCTTGGTGAGCTGGCCCTTCAGGATCCGCGCGAAACTCGCATAGGGGCAGGTTCCGAAGGCGTCGATATGCGCCTGATAGGCCTCGGGCGTGTTGATCTGCCGGGCGATCTCGAAATGGTCCTTGGCGTCGCGGCAGTCCGCTGCGGCCTGGGCGACGATCTGGTCGGCATTGGCCGGGACCGCAAAAGCGAGAAACGCGGCGCCGGCGAGAAGCGCCAGTCGGCGGGTACGGGTATGGATGGTCATCGTGTCGAGGCCTGTGAATCGTTGCTGGGATGCCCCTGCCCGCCCCCTTCGTTGTCCGCAGACGGCGGATCGAAGGCGACGGGTCCGTCACACCGGCCGGGCCGGCTGCCTCGGTCGCGACGACCGATGCGGCCAGGGCCGGAGACACAGCGAATTGCCTCTCCGCGGACGCTTCTTGCGGCGCCACCCGAAATGCCGTCCGAATAGCCGACGACCGGGAAACCCGCCCGTCTTCGGGCAAAGGTCACCGGCCGCAGCGGCGACGGCACTGTCTCAGGTGATACCGCGCCGGGACAGCCGCGACAAGAAATTTCCGTTACGTCACAAAAGCCAAGCGCATGCGGCGACTGCGTGACGGGCACCGGGGGCCGCGCGGCGAGCCGGCCGCCGGGCAAGCGCCCCGAGCATCGGCCCTGCGATCCGGCAGGTGCTGCGCGTCACTCCAGGATGATGTGCGGCACGAAGCGCGACAGGTTGCGGGTGATCGGCGACCGGTCCTCGCGCATGCCGAGGCCGCAGGCCCGGTCACCGACGATCCACGACCCGAGGACGGCATAGGCGCCGCCGGCCTCGAACAGCCGGGTGAGTTCCTGCACGACATGGCCCTCGCTGCCGTAGGAGCCCTCGGTGAGCTCGACCCGCTCGCCGTCCTTCAGCACCTCGACGTTCTCGCCCTCGCGCGAAAACAGCGGCTTCTTCACGGCGTCCCTGAGGCTCGCGGCCTGGGGTTCGTCGGCAAAGAAGGCCGGCAGCAGGTTCGGATGCCCCGCATGCCGGTCCCAGAGCAGCGGCAGGATACCCTTGTTGGAGAGGATCGTCTTCCAGGGCGGCTCGACGATGGTCGCCCCCGCCGTCGCAAGGTGCTTTGCGAAAGGTTCGCGCAGCATGTCCTCCCAGGGATAGAGCTTGAACAGGAGGTCGATCACCCGGTCCTCGGTGTCGGTGAAGCGGCCGTCGGCGTCGACGCCGATCTCGCGAATGTCGAGGAGGCTGGTGCGGTGGCCGGCCTGGACGGCACAGTCCATCAGATAGGCGGCGGTGCCGCGGTCCTCGTCGCTCTCGGTCCAGGCGGCGAAATGGAAGATCGGCTCTTTCGAAAAGGTCGCGAGGGCCTCGACCAGCGCCTCCTGGATCGAGTTGTACTGGTCGGCATCTTCCGGCAGCACGCCGCGTGCGACGTTGTCGGTCAGCCAGTTGTACTGGAAATACGCCGCCTCGAAGATCGAGGTCGGGGTGTCGGCGTTGTATTCGAGGAGCTTGGCCGGCCCGGTGCCGTCATAGGCGAGATCGAAGCGGCCGTAGAGATGCCGGTCGCCGCGCCGCCAGGAGGCGGCGACGAGGTCGCGCATCGCGTCGGGAACCTTGAGCTTTTCGAGCGCCTCCTCGTCGCGGACGACGTCGGCGACGAGGTCCATGCACATGTCGTGCAGTTCCTGGGAGGGCGCCTCGATGGCCTCCTCCACCTCGGCGAGCGAGAAGGCGTAGGCGGCGTCGTCGACCCAGTAGGGCTCGCCGTACATCTCGTGGAAGCCGAAGCCGACGGCTTCGGCCGCCTCGCGCCAGTTCTCGCGCTCGGGGATGGCGATCCGTTTCATCGGCGGCCCCGGCCGCAGCACACTGCGGGGAACGCCCCGGCGGAAAGGCCGGAAGGCTGGACCGGGCCCTCAACCACCGAAGAAGCCGCCGCCGCGCGACGAGGAGCGGCCGCCGAAGCCCGAACGGGAGACCGTCCGGGTGTTGACGTTGACCGGCCGGCTCACCGACTTGCCGCCCTCCACCGTGCTGGTCAGCGTGTCGCCGGCGCGGTTGGTGTAGATCGGGGTCGAGACGTAGCCGGAACTGTAGCGATAGTCGCGATAGGCGGAGTAGTTCGACAGGCTCGAAATGGCCGAAGAGACCAAATAGCCGGTCATGAAGGGCACGAAGAAGCCGGTGCCGGAGCCGCTCGTCTGGCCGGCGGCGTTCTGGTTGCCGGGATTGCCGGCCTGGAAGCAGCGGCCGGCGCCCATCGCCGCCTCGCATTCCTGCAGGCTGGCATAGTGCGGCGCGTCGGTGAGATGCTTCTGCAGCGCCTGCTGGTACTCGGCCTCGCAGATCTGCATGTCGACGCCGGCATCGGCGCATTGCTGCGGCGTCGAGAAGACCATCTCCTTCGGCTGGTCGTCGCCGCAGCCGTAGAGCACCATGCCCGTCGCCGCGATGGTGCCGAGGGTGAGGATCGGCGGGGTGCGTCTCGTGAAGCGTCTCTTCATCCCCGCCTCCTCAATAGGTCATGCAGGCGGCGTTGAGGATGCCGACCGCAAGTGCCACGGCGGCGCCCCAGACGCCGGCCGCGATTTCGCCGCGGGTGATGCGGTCGGCGAGCCCCTTCATCGTCGACGAGGCGACGTAGAAGGCGAGGAGCTGGGCGATCGCGCCAATCACCGACCAGATGATGAAATCGAAGATCGACACCGAATTCGCCGCCGCCGAAGCGAGCGGCAGGGAAAATCCGAGGATCGTTCCGGCAAAGGCGGTGACGGCCGCGACGTTGCCCTCGCGGATGAGGGCGAATTCCTTGTGCGGGGTGATCGCCGTGTAGACGAGGGCGAAGACCCCGTAGAGAACGAGGCCGAGGACGAAATAGGCGAGAAAGGCCGGCAGGCCCGCGACGTATCCGAACATTCAAATCCCTCTTTTCGCGCGGCGGCGAGCGCCCCCGCATCCTGGTTTCTTGCCCCGCGACCCGGCCGCCTCGGTGGATTGAATTCGACATTCCGGTCCCCACGGGACGGAACCGAATGTCGGCATCGGACCGCCAGGACGGCGCGGCCGTCTCACACGCGTCTGACGTCGGCCGGCGAGAGACCGTAGCCGAGCATGAACTCCACCGAGCCGCCCTCGCGGCTGGACCGTTCGGCGATGTCGCGTTCGATGTTGATCAGCAGCATCTCCTGCGCCCGGCCGAGCGGGCGGGCGTAGAGCATGCAGGTCTGGTGGATCGAGCGGACCGCCTCGCCGTCGTCGACGTCCTCGACGAACTCGACGAGGTCGGCGCGGCCGTCGCCCTCGCCCCAGTATCGCTCGAAGAGGATGCCGTCGGCGTCGTAGGTGGGCTGGCCGATGATGCCGGAGCGTCCGGCCCAGCGGTCCCATTCGGCCCGGCCCGCCGGCACGACGCTGTCCCAGGAGGCGTAGATGCTGATGTCGCTGATCGCATCGCCCGGCTTGCCCGTCGCCGACAGGGCCTGCAGCAGCCGGTCGTCCTCGTCGTAGTAGCGCGACAGCACGGTCTCGCCGTCGAGCCGCGCCTCGCCATAGGCGACGACGATGAAGGTTCCGCCGCGCGGCAGTTCCATGCCCGGCGCCGCGCCGGCGACGTCGGCCTCGAGGGCGAGCGTGTCGATGTCGATCGCGCCGCCGATGGCGACGCCGAGGGGCCCGCGCTCTGCCGGAAGGTCTGCGGCCTTGTCCCTGCCCCCGAACAACGAGAAGATCATGCGCTCTCCCTGGCGAAGGCGTCCCAGACGATGCGGCCGGGATCGAGCCTGTGGTCGGCGATGTAGTAAAGCACGTCGCCGGATTGGATTTCGATCGATTCCTGGCAGTTGAGGTCGACATTTCCGTGACGGGCCATGCCGACCAGCGTCACGGCGTAGCGGCGTCTGAGATGGCCGAGCGCCGTCTCGTAGGCGAAGGCGGGCAGACCCTCGGGAACCTTGACGGAATAGGCCGTGTCCCGCTTGCCGGCGGAAAGCAGGAGGTTGGCGACGACGGAAGAGCCGGGATCGCGGGCGGCGCGCACCATCAGCTCGGACGACAGCGAGGTCACCGTCTCGATGCGCGGATTCTGCCGGTTGAGGATCGATGCCGTCGTGTCGAAGTCGAAATAGGCGACGACATGGGCACTGGCGCAGATCGTCGAGGCGACGAGGGCGGCGGCCAGCGTCTCGTCGTCGCTGGCGCCGCGGACGATGACCGCGCGGGCCTGCGGCGCCCCTGCCCGCTCGAGCCCCGCCGGATCGGCCAGCCGCTCCACCCTGACGTAGTCGATCTTCTCCGGCATCGGGTTCTGCTCGAGATCCTTGGCGACGAGGATCGTCGGGGCCTCGCCGTCCGGCCGCTCGGCGACGATGAGCTCGAGCAGCCGGCGGGTCGTGCCTTCGTGCCAGCCGATGACGACGTCGTGCCCGCTACGATCGTGAAAATTGCCGAGACCTTTCATGCGGCCCTTCCAGATGTTGCCGACCGCCGAGAGGAGCTTGCCGAGGACGGCGGTGAAGATCGCGATGGCGCCCGGCAGGACGAAGAAGGCGGCGACCAGGCGCCCCGCCGAACTCGCCGGAGACAGGTCGCCGTAGCCGACCGTCGTGGCGGTGACGATGTAGTAATAGACGAAATCGATCGGCCGCGACACGAAGTCGGCCTCGCCGGCGAGCGCCATGAACAGCCAGCTCGCCAGGAGATGGGCCATTGCGAGCGCCAGAATCGCTCCCCATGTCAGCTCGGCGAGAGCGACGTAGAAGCGGCGAAGATAGCGCGAGAACAGTGGCACAGAGCTTCCCGGACGAGCGGTTTCGGCGTTTATGCGGCGATTTATTCCCTAAGGTCAACATTGACCCGGGACGGGGGCAAAACCGTTTGGACAGGCCCCATGCGGTGATGTAGAACCGCGACGCGAACCTTGGCAACCGAGGGAAACCCAGTGGAAAAGTGGAATCTTGCCAGCCTGACCGAGCTCTTCGCTTCCGATCCGGAAGAGCTGGGCGACGTCGACGTGACCGTGGTCGAGACCGGCGACGTCATCCGCGTGACCCTGAAGGACAAGGGCGACCTGGACGTGCTCGTCGCCGCCGGCGGCGACCAGGTTCTCGCCAGCGTCATCCTGACGCCCGCGGACGATGTGCCGCGCCGCGAGGCCTTCGAACGGATGATCCTTTCCACCCACAAGCTGGTGCCGCTGTCGACCTTCGGCATCACGACCATCGGCGGCAAGGAATATTACGAGCTGTTCGGCTCCCTGTCGGCGCAGTCCAGCGCCGACGAGATGATCGAGGAAGTGGCCGTGCTGGCGGCCAATGCGGTGGACGCCGCCAACATGATCGAGTCCTGGAAGAACGGGGAGTTCGGCGCATGAGTGTCTGGAACAAGCTTTTCACCGCGGTGCGCGGCGGCGTCAACGAGGCGGCGGAAACCGTCGCCGACACCCAGGCGCTGCGCATTCTCGACCAGGAGATCCGCGACGCGGAAAACGCCCTGCGCCGGGCGCGCTCCGACCTCGCCGGCATCATGGCCTCCAACAAGTCGCTGCAGCGGCGGGTCGACGAGGCCCGCGCCAAGGAACAGAAGGACACCGACAGCGCCCGCGCGGCCCTGCAGGCGGGCCGCGAGGATCTCGCCCGCGGCCTCGCCGACCGGATCGCCAAGACCCGGACCGAGGCGAGCCGCGACGAGGCCGAGCTCGAAAAGCTCGGCCTGCGCCAGCAGCAGATGATCAAGGCGGTCCAGGACACCGAGCAGCGCATCCAGCAGATGCGCCGCGAGGTCGAGAACGTGAAGGCCAACGAGTCGCTGATCAAGGCGCAGTCGGCGATCGCCACCTCGCAGTCCGGCATCAATTCCAAGCTCGGCAACGCGATGGATTCGCTCGATCGGATCCGCAAGAAGCAGGAGATGCAGCATGGCCGGCTCGAGGCCGGCGCCGAGCTCGCCGCGCTCGAATCCGGCTCCGATCTCGACCGGCAGCTGCTGGCGGCCGGCATCGGCGGCCAGTCGCAGTCGGCCGACGACGTCCTCGCGCAGATCATGGGCACGAGCTCCTCCCCGTCGCTTTCGGCTCCGAAGGATCCGCTCGGCCTCGAACGGCCGAAGGACGCCTGATCCGGCTCTCCGCATCCGGCCGCACGCGGCGGCCGCAGCGACGAGACACAAGGCCCCGGCCCCCGGCCGGGGCCGTCGTTTGCAGGACCCGCCTCTTGCCCCGCTACTCGACGCTCCTCGCCGGCATCCTGTTCACGCTGGCGGCCGGCTGCACCTTCGCGGTGCAGGATTCCATCGGCAAGACGCTCACCGGGCTGGTTCCCCTGGTGCAGGTGCTGTGGGGCCGCTACGTCTTCCAGACGACGATCATGGCGACGGCGCTCTCGGCGACGCGCGGCACCGCCTTCCTCAGGACGTCGCATCCCGTCCTGCAGATCCTGCGCGGGCTGTGCCTGCTCTCGGCGACCTCGCTGATGTATGCCGCACTCGCCTATGTGCCGCTCGCCGACGCGACGGCGGTGATCTTCTTCGGGCCGATCCTCGTCACCGTGTTCTCGGTGATCTTTCTCAAGGAGCGCATCGGCGTCCACCGGATCGGCGCGGTCGCCGCCGGCTTCGCGGGCATGCTGGTGATCATCAGGCCGGGTCTCGCCTCCATCGAGCCGCGGCTCTTCCTCGTCGTCCTCGCCGCGGTCTTCAACGCCTGCTACTTCCTGCTGACCCGGCGGCTTTCCGGCCGCGAGGACTCCGCATCGACCATGTTCAACACCTCGGCCCCCGGCGCCGTGGTCCTCAGCGCCATCGCGCTTCCGACATGGGAGACGCCGAGCCCGACGGCGGTCGCCCTGATGGTGGCGATCGGCTGCACCGGCTCGCTCGCGCATTTCCTGCTGGTGCGCGGCTTTGCCTATGCGCCGGCCTCGCTGCTGTCGCCGTTCCTCTACATCCAGGTGCTGGCGGCGAGCATTTTGACCGTCGTCGTCTTCGGCGATCCCCTGCACCTCACCACCGCCGTCGGCGCCCTCATCCTCGTCGGCTCGGGCCTCTACATCTGGTGGCGCGAGAACCGCTGAGGCGAAAGCCGCTCCGAGGGGACTGAAAGCGGCGGCGGGACGGAGCTTGCGCCGTCACGGCGATTGCCGCCGGCATCTTATGGCGCTAGGCAGGCCGCACGGAGCGCGGGCTCGGTCACAATGCAGCCGTCGGATCGCGGACGATCGCGGCCGCAGGGCAGATCCCGCCGCCACGGCTGCCGAAGAGGACGACGTTCATGGCCTATGCCTTCCCTCCCGCCTGGATCCCGACGCTGCCGATCCGCGGCACCAGCGACGCGTTTCCCGTGCGGCGGATCTATTGCGTCGGGCGGAACTACGCCGACCACGCCGTCGAGATGGGGCACGATCCGGACAAGGAACCGCCGTTCTTCTTCCAGAAGAATCCCGACAATCTGGTTCTCACCGGCGAGTTCCCCTACCCGTCGGCGACCGAGGACGTCCACCACGAGATCGAACTCGTCGTCGCGCTGGCGAAGGGCGGCACAGACATCGCCGCCGAAGCCGCCCTCGACCACGTCTTCGGCTATGCCGTCGGGCTCGACATGACGCGGCGCGACCTGCAGGCGGGCGCAAAGAAGCTCGGCCGGCCCTGGGAGATCGCCAAGGCCTTCGAGAAATCCGCGCCGATCACCGAGATCGTGCCGGCATCGGCCATCGGCCATCCGTCCGCCGGAGCCATCACGCTGTCGGTGAACGGCGAGATGCGGCAGAGCGGCGACCTCGCGCAGATGATCTGGAAGACCGGCGAGGTCATCGCCCACCTGTCCGGCCTGTTCGAACTCGCGCCGGGCGACCTGATCATGACCGGCACGCCGGCCGGCGTCGGCGCGGTGCATCGCGGCGACCGCCTGGTCGGTGAGATCGCGGGGGTCGGGCGGTTGGAGGTGCGGGTGGTGTAATTGTCACCCACCGCGTCTTAACAGGAGGCCGACATGAGCGGGCCCGATACCAGACGAGCAACGCTCGACGAGATCGAGGCAATGATGGAGGCGGGGGAACTCCATCATGAGCCCAACGCGCCTGAAGGTCCCGATCTCGCTGACGCATTCTGGGCGGAGGCGGCGTGGGTTGCACCACGCGAACCGGGGCATGTGATACCAACCGTCCTAACCCTTGACCTGTGCCCATGATCGTCGGGTGATTGATGCGACGGTTGGCGGGTCTCGTGCGAAGAATGTCCATGCATCGCAGCAGACGTCGACGATGTGGGCATAGTCGTCGAAGACGGTGATGGCGAGTTTGTTCTGGCGCAGATACTGCCAGACGTTCTCGACCGGGTTGAGTTCGGGGGCGTATGGCGGCAGTTCGACGATGGTGATGTTGCCGGGAACGTTCAGGTCGTGCGACTTGTGATAGC